>CAXXSG010000003.1:0-367621 GCA_963665915.2 Desulfuromonadales bacterium | reverse complement strand
AAAACTTCCTGAGAATTTCTTTTCCGCAGTGTGGCATCCTCTGATCCAGCCACATCCCAAAGTGGACGGTTTGCCTCCCGTTCAGCATCAACCCTGCTGATGCCTATGTCTTTTAGCATGCGGTCATCCAGTTTCAGCAACTCTCTGCGTTGACAACGAATTTCCTTCCGGAACTTCCAGGTATTCCCGCTTTTTCTCCAAGCCGGTTGATCCTCATAAACTTCTTTTTCAACCATTAATTGCACAAGATCTCAAGCATGCTTTCTCATTGCTCTTCGGCGAGCTGAAAGATATGCCTGCATCACGCTTCCCTTCTCCCGGCTCGATTTGAACCATGCCTGCCCGTTTGGCGACAAAACCCCATGATTAAATTGGACAGATGGCGTTTCCTTGCAGGTTTGCTATAGTGATTTAGAAACCCATCGGAGAAGCTCATGACTCATGCCATTAAAATTCTTGAGGAAGGCCGGAACTGTCACCGAATCGCTTCCTGCCGCCGGGCTGCCTTTTTTATCGACGGCGAGGCTTACTTCAAAGCCCTTGCCGAAACGTTGGAAAACGCTAAACACGCCGTTTATATCCTTGGCTGGGATTTTGACAGTCGCATTCATCTTGTCAGGGAAAAGGGCCACCCTCTTTCGGAAATTGAATTTGGCACGTTCCTGAACTCACTGGTCCAAAACTGCTCGGATCTCCATATTCACATACTGGACTGGGACTTCCCATGCTTTATGCCCTTGAGCGGGAGCCCCTACCCATATTCAGGATCGGAATGCAAAGTCACCGGCGCGTCCATTTCGAAATGGACAGCAGCCATCCCGTCGGTGCTTCACAACATCAGAAAATGGTCGTTGTCGATGATCAGCTGGCCTTTGTCGGAGGGTTGGACCTGACAGCCTGTCGCTGGGACACCCAGGAGCATCGTCCGGATGATCCTCGCCGTGTCGATAATGGAAATAAATACAATCCATTCCACGATGTCCAGATGATGGTGGAGGGCGAAGTTGCCCAAGTTCTCGGGGATTTGGCCAGGCGACGCTGGCTGAAAGCCACGGGGAAAGAACTTCCCTCCCCATCAGGGTCATTCCAACCACCCTGGCCGCATTCTTTCGAGCCCGACCTGGAAAACGTGGAAGTTGGAATCGCCAGGACTGAACCGCCCCATGATGGAAAGAAGGGAGTTCAGGAAATTGAAAACCTTTACCAGGATGCCATTCATGCCGCCCAAGAGCTTATTTACATAGAAAACCAGTATTTTACAGCCAACAAAATCGGCGAAGCTCTTGCCGCCCGCCTGAAAAAGAAAAACGGCCCCGAGGTCATCCTCATTCTGCCCCGGAAATGTTCCGGTTGGCTTGAGGAAGGGACTATGGGCGTCCTCAGGGCACGCCTGCTGGTCAGATTCGGGATTCTGACCGCTGGAACCGTCTTCGAATCTACTACCCATCCAGACGGGATTTCGCCGGTGAATATATCAATGTGCACGCCAAAGTGATGATTATCGATGATTTTTTTATGCAGGCAGGATCGGCCAACCTGAACAACCGCTCCATGGGACTCGACGCTGAATGCGACCTAGTTATTGAGGCTGAAACAAAAGAAAGAGTTAAAAAAGAGATTTCCCGCTTTCGTAATCGGCTGCTTGCCGAACATTGCGGCACATCCGTTGCTGAGATACAAAATGGCCTGGCCGCGCACAATTCGACAGCAGCAACCATCGAATCCTTTAGGGACAACGTTCGCTATCTGGAAATTCTGGAGCCCGAGGTCGACGACCTGGTTGACGGAATCGTACCCGACGTGGAATTTATCGATCCCGAAAGACCCATCAGTTTGGAAAAACTCGTCAACCAGTTTGCCCCGGGCATTTTGGAAGAAAATGAAATAGAAAAATCAGGGAAGCTGTCGCTTTCCTTTAATACCATCAAAGTTATCGCTATCAGCCTGCTGGTTCTTGGTTTTTATACGGCCTGGAGATGGACTCCGCTCGGGGAATGGTTAAGTGCCGAGGCCCTGGCGGATTTGGGAAGTATTGCCAGAGAGGCCCCTTTCACCCCACTGATCGTCATACCCGGATATATTATTGCTGGACTGGTGCTTTTTCCGATAACGGTTCTGATTATTGCATCGGTCCTGGCCTTCGGCCCGATTCCAGGTTTCCTCTACGCCCTATCCGGAAGCCTGGCCAGTGCCCTGGCAACTTACATTCTGGGCAGAACTCTGGGCCGGAAAACCGTTCGGAAGATGGTCGGAAAGCGTCTGAACAAATTGAGTCGTCGCCTGGCCCGGAAAGGCATGCTGACCATGATTACTGTCCGCATCGTACCAGTTGCCCCCTTTACCGTCATAAACATCGTTGCCGGTGCCAGCCACATAAAATTCCGTGATTATTTCTGGGGAACCCTACTCGGCATGTTTCCTGGCATTCTCGCCCTGGCCGCGGCCGGGGAAGGACTTGGGGGGATCCTTTTTTCCAAGAAACCCGGGAATCTTATTCCCGCGATACTTCTCTTTGCTGCCGCTATCGCGGCAATTCTTTCCATTCGCCACTTTTTAAAGCGGAAGGAGGAAAAAAATCCACCAAAAGAAACCGGGAATGATGTCCAGTAATTCATCCGATAGTCAAAAAGACCGGTTGTTGAGGATCTTGTCATATAACATTCATCGAAGCATAGGTATCAGCCGCCGCAAAAACATCAACAAGGTCGCTTCGGTTATCAGTGAAATAGATCCCGACATTGTTGCCCTCCAGGAAGTGGAAAATATTCCGGGCGGCTTTGCTGAATCGGAGCAACTGTCCTTTCTGGCCGCTCAGACAGGTTTGAAGGCCGTACCGGGCCCCACCCTCGTCAAAGGCGACGGAGATTATGGAAATGCTATTTTGAGTCGGCTGCCGATTCTGGAAGTCCGGCGCCATGATATCAGTTATCCCGGAGAAGAACCACGCGGTGCACTGGACGTTGACCTCTCCCTCGGAGAGGACAAGCTCCGGGTTATAGCCACACATCTCGGCCTAAAAGCTGCCGAACGTCGTTTCCAGGCAGATCGGTTAAAGCAGGTGATTTTGGAGTCGGAAGTAAAACCGGTCATTCTGATGGGAGATATAAACGAATGGCTGCCAATGGGTGAGTCCATCCGTTTTTTCCACACTTATTTTGGCCGTACGCCACTGCTGCGCACCTTTCCTGCGATTTTCCCGATATTCCCACTGGATCGGATTTTTGTTTCTCCAAATCAAACCCTAAACAAAATTCAAACCATCAGATCATTCAAATCACTAATTGCTTCCGATCATCTACCCTTGCTGGCAACCCTGAAAATCTGAAGCTTTGTGCCAATAATTAAGAGAAATGGCACGACCTCACGAAAGTCCCTGATAAAAAAATGGGCAGCCATGCAGGCTGCCCATTTTTCTTTTAATGGTTATTCAATACCTAAAGAAAATGGATGTTATTCCCGTTTCTTTCAAAATTAATGAAAGCTGGAAATAGCTTTATTCAAATCATCATAAAGCTTTTCCATGTCGGTTTTAAGGTGTTCCCATTTATCCTCTGTGGATGATCTGAGTTCCCGCAGCTTCAAACGGGCTTTTTGCTCCTTCTCTTCCAAGTCAATAAAACGGTCGCTGTTTCTGTTACTAGGCCCCAGTTTTTGAATCTGCTGCTTTATCTCATCCAATTCAGATTTGAAATTATCTTCATATTCTTCTCTGGAAAGCATAAATTACTCCTTTTAATCAAAATAAAAAAATTTAAAGACAAAAACAATCAGCTTTTCGAGAAAAATCTCAACATGGCGCGCCAGTCTTGAACAGCGTTGCTCCAAACACCCTCATGTTCACTGTAATCCTCATCTTTAGAACTCATTAGTTTATTGATTTTTCTCGATTTTCTTCAATTAAACCTTGGAGCTTGGTGATGTGTTCTTCCATTTCAGAAAATTCAGTTTGTGCATTTCTTTTAAAATTGAGTTTTTCTTCTGACATAAATAATCTCCTTTCTTTTTAAGAATTTATTTGTATAAAAATTACCAAAATTTTAAATCATGTCAAATTTATATGATTAAAAATTTTTTCAATTTTCACAATTACATAAATTTGAAATTTTAAAAAATTTTGTTAGCATGATCATAAAATAAATTTTCCAAATAACAAAATTATAAATTCTAAATATTATTATATATATTTTTTAATATATTTCGATTTTATATATGTAAAATACCATAAAAATAAAATCTGTTATAATTAGAAAAAGAAAGGGGAAGTAAGATGTTAAGAAGCCTGGAAGAACTTCGCGGATACAAAATTGAAGCACAGGATGGTGACATCGGTAAAATTCACGGATTTTTCTTTAATGACCATATCTGGGCGGTGATTTATCTCGTCGTCGACACAGGTTCATGGCTGCCGGGACGAAAAGTATTGATCTCACCTCAGGTAGTCGGTCAGCCAGATTTCGTCAGCCAGAAAATTCCTGTCACATTGACTCGGGATAAAATCAGGAACAGTCCCGGCATTGAAACGGACCGGCCTGTTTCCCGCCAGAAAGAGATTGAGCTTCACGACTATTACCAATGGCCTTATTACTGGGCAGGCCTGAGTGTTCCAGAATGGCATCCGGAGATAATTCCCCCTCCCATTCCCTCGAAAAAATCCAAAACTGAACTGGAAATGGAGGCCCGGATGAAAGGGGAATTCGATCCCCATCTGCGCAGCACCCGAGAGGTGGTTGGCTACCGCATAGCCGCAACCGATGATGAGATCGGTCACGTAGAGGACTTTATTGCCGATGATGAAGTCTGGGACCTGCGCTATTTGGTTGTCGATACCAGAAACTGGCTCCCCGGCAAAAAGGTCCTGGTTTCTCCTGCCTGGGTAAAGCAGATCATATGGGAGGAGAAGAAAGTACATATTGACCTGACCACCGATCAGGTTCAAAAGAGTCCGGAATACGATCCAACCCAGCCTGTCAATCGCGAATACGAGGGAGCACTCTACGATTTTTACGGCCGTCCTAAATATTGGGAATAAGATGCCAGGATAAGGTCAAGCCGGTTTGAGAGGAGAGGTCAACCCGTCATAGTATGTTGAACATGATCAGTTCAGCGTCGTCCTCATGCGAGGCTTCTGCCCTGGCAGATACTGACGGGTCGAGAACGTCCTTGGAAAACAAACTGACCATCGCCCATTTCCAAGGGAAACTAGTTGCCGAAATAAACAGGAGGCTCGATCCGGCAATGTAAAAAAAAAAGGAGGAACAACATGAGTTTGAAAAACGCCTATGAAAAGAAACTTCAGGCCCAATTGGATGAATGGAATGCAGAGATCGAAAAGCTCAAAGCCAAGGCGCATAAAGCCAATGCCGATGCTCAAATCGAATATCATAAAAAACTTGAGGAAATTAAAGACAAACGAGAAGCCGCCAAGGCAAAGCTGGCCGACACTGAAAGAGGCGGGTGAGGATGCCTGGGAAGATCTCAAGGCCGGAATTGAAAACGCCTGGCAGAGCCTGGGAGATGCCATAAAGTCAGCAATGGACAAATTCAAATAGATTCTTTTGCTCCATTCGGACCGGCTTCCTCGGAAGCGTATAAACGTTGGCGAAACCGTTTGAATTTTTCAGCAGATTTTTATTCAAAATGGAGAAAATACAGATGAAAAAATCTTTTATAAAAAACACGCTATTGACTTTCGTCACCTTTGCTATTTTCTCAGGCATTGCAATATACAGTACTTCGCAAGCACATGCCAGTGAACACCCAAAACAGGCCACTGATGCGACCAGCGGCGAAGAGGTTAAACGGGAAATCACGGAAGCCGCTGAAGCGATCAAAATGTATTCAGTTGAGCAACGGGACGAAGCTCTTGCTAAAGCGGAAAAGTACATGAATAAGCTTGATGCCAAAATTGACCAGTGGGAAAGTCAATTGGATGCCAACTGGGATCAGATGAGCCAGTCCGCACGGGAAAAATGGAGAGTATCCATAAAAACCCTCCAAAAACAACGCAATGATCTTTCCGAATGGTACGGCGGTATGAAGCACAGCTCCACCGCAGCCTGGGAAGAAATCAAAAAGGGTTTTTCGAAGGCCTACATCTCTGTGGAAAGCTCATTGGAAAAGGCCGAGGAAAAATTCAAGTCAGAAAAATAGCTTTATTCCCATGTTCATCACCAACATCCGCCAACACCTCTGTGTTTGACCACCTCTTGTGGTTCCCCGGGAATGTGCTATACAAGTCAAACATGGGATATTACAAAAAAATATTGAGTTTCTTATTGAAGAAACTCCTTCGCTGATTTGTATTTCCCTTTATTGGGATGCCGGTTTTAAAATTTGGATCAGTTTCACAGTGTGAAATGGAAGGATTCACCTGCATAGGACTGGCGTCCCCCATTCATAACGGAATCAGGTTGATCGCCATTATGACTGAAAACAGTTCATGCCAAAGGGGGTGAGACATCATGCTTCGATTGGCAGTAATATTTTTCATCGTCGCTTTGGTCGCGGCCCTTTTCGGCTTTACCGATATAGCTGTCGCGGCCGCAGTAATCGCCAGAATCCTTTTCTTCATCTTTTTGCTTATATTCCTGGTTCTCCTTATCGCCGGATTTTTTCGGCGGGCGAGGGTCTGATTCCCGCCGAAAGTCGGGGAACGGCTTTTCAGCCAAGTGGATGAAACACCCTGGTAACAATCCGAAAATGGAGGTTGCGCTGTGCATTTTCATTTTGAACCGATCATTTCGATCCTTGCCGGAATTCTTATCCATGATCGTACCGAAATTTCTCAATTATATTGTGGCCGTCTACCTCATTTTTGCGGGAGTTCTGGGCCTGACGAGGTGACGGCCGCCCATACCTCGAACCATAATTTTCTCCATTTCGGGGAAACCCTTCGAACCTGGAAATTGATTTAACATTTAAAAACAAGGAGTTGTGCTATGAAGATGATCCAAAAATCCATTTTGTTCTTCCTTATGGCTGCCATACTCGCCGTGGCGGGATGTGCGGGAACCGAGACCTCACGGAGCACCGGCACTTATATCGACGACAAAACCATTACCACCAAAGTCAAGGCCGAATTGGCGGCGGACTCTCTGACCCAAGCGATACAGGTCGAGGTCGAAACCTACAATGGGGTCGTTCAGCTCAGCGGTTTCGTGAAGGACAGCGAGACGGCCGGTCGGGCCGAAAAGATCACAGAGGGAATTGCGGGTGTCAAAAAAGTCGAAAACAACTTGATTGTGCGATAAAGGAGTGAAAAAGAACTTCAAAAAAAGGAGAAAAATAATGAGTATGAAAGACGCCTATGAAAAGAAACTTAAGGCCCAGTTGGATGAATGGAATGCAGAAGTTGACAAGTTGAAAGCCAAGGCGCAAAAAGCCGATGCCGATGCCCAAATCGAGTACCACAAAAAGATAGAGGAATTGAAAGAGAAACAGGAGGCGGCCCAGGCAAAGCTGGCTGAACTCAAAGAAGCGAGTGAAGACGCATGGGAAGACCTCAAGGCCGGAATTGAAAATTCCTGGCAGAGCCTGGGAGACGCCATAAAGTCAGCAATGGACAAATTCAAATAGATTTTTTTGCTCCATTCGGACCAGTTCCCTCGGAAGCATATAAACGTGGGCGAAACCGTTTGAAGTTTTCAAAAGATTTTTTTCAAAATGGAGAGTCTCCATAAAAACCCTCCAAAAACAACGCAATGATCTTTCCGAATGGTACGGCGGTATGAAGCACAGCTCCACCGCGGCCTGGGAAGAGATCAAAAAAGGTTTTTCGGAGGCTCACACCGCCGTGGAAGATTCTTTGGAAAAGGCCGAGGATGAGTTCAAGGCGAAAAAATAGTCATTTTTCTGTTTATCTCCTTGTCGTCACTGAGTTCGGGGCAGAGTCTAAAAAGCTACGGCAAAATTCACTGATGGATTCAGCTGACTTTTCATACTCGCTAAGACAGGCTTGCGTAAAAGATAAATGATATAAAAATTGAAAGTGCAGGTGAATTATGGGAATAGAAGTTGGCGGCCTGATAGGGCTGATTATTTTGATCGCGGATGTATGGGCTGTCGTTAAGACCCTGGGGAGCACAGCTTCTACCGGGGCAAAGGTATTTTGGGTGGTTCTGATCATCATTCTCCCAATTCTGGGTCTGATTATATGGCTGATTGCAGGACCACGTCCCCAACAAATATGAATCAGCATGGTCTGGGGACGGCCAGAGGTTGATATGCACATACTGGAGCGTAGCCGATAAGCTAAGGGTCGTTGCCGTTTCAGTGGGATTTTAAATCCTTTTTAAAAAACAGCTAGTTAGTTCATGTCATGAAAGAATCACAAAACGGACAGCATTCCGAACAGCCGACGGGTGAACCCGGTCCCGGAGATGATGCCACAAAAACCTTTGAAACTTCCGCGGATTCGGAAGCGGATGAGGTTGAGGACATTCAGCACCAGGCTGAAAGACATGAGGACGAACAGGCCCGGAAATTCGGAACATTCTCGGGGGTGTTCACACCCACCCTGTTGACCATTCTCGGCGTCATCATGTTTCTTCGGGAAGGCTGGGTGGTGGGAAACGCCGGGCTGGGCGGAGCGTTTTTGATCATCCTCCTCTCTTTCGGCATTACCGCCGCGACAGGTCTGTCCATGTCCACCTTCGTCACTAACATCCGCATAGGGCCAGGCGGGGCCTTTTCCATGATTTCCCAGTCTCTGGGTTTGGAAGCGGGTGGAGCCATCGGTGTTCCTTTGTACATTTCTCAGGCCCTGGCCGTGGTCATGTACATCTTCGGTTTTCGTGAGGGATATATTTGGGCAATGGATGTCTGGAATTTGCCTGTTCTCGACCCCTTGCTGATTGACCTCATCATTTTTGCCCTGATTTTTTGTATTACCATGATCAGCACGGCCCTCGCGTTTCGGGTGCAGTATGCCATCTTGGTCATTATCGTGGTTGCCCTTGTTTCCATAGCTATTGCGGCCGTTCAAGGCCCCATGGACAATCCCATTGTCTGGTGGGGCGACTTTGCGGGTTCCCCGGAAACTAACTTTTCAGGTACCACCTTCTGGATGGTTTTCGCCGTGTTTTTTCCCGCCTCGACCGGCATCATGGCCGGCGTCAACATGTCCGGCGATCTCAAAAATCCACGTAAATCCATACCTGTCGGGACAATGGCGGCAATAGGACTGAGCCTGGCCGTCTATTTGGCTCTGGCTTACTGGTTGATGAGAGCGGCAACCGTTGAAGAATTGCTCGGAAACTATACCATTATGATAGATCGCGCATTCTGGGGGCCGGCTGTGCTGGCCGGCCTCCTCGCGGCAACCTTTTCCTCGGCCCTGGCTTCATTCGTCGGGGCCCCGCGCATCCTCCAGGCTTTGGCCAGCCACAGCATTGTTCCCCAATGCCATATTTTCGCCAGGCGGACCAAAAGCGGTGAACCGCGAAACGCCTCTTTCCTGACGGCGGTTATCGTGTTGTGTGCCATTATGCTTCGGGAACTCAACGCCATCGCCCCGTTGATCACCATGATTTTTCTTTTGACGTATGCCACGATCAATCTGGTGGTCCTGATAGAGCAGAGTTTACGGCTGGTAAGCTTCCGTCCATTACTTTCGGTTCCAAAGCCGGTACCCCTGGTGGGACTGGCCGGCTGTCTGCTGGCCATGTTTGTCATCAATCCCGTATTCAGCCTTGTAGCCATCGTTTTGGTAATAAGCATTTATCTGGTGCTTCTGCAGCGCCGCCTGACTTCACCATTCGGGGATGTACGGAGCGGCTTGTTCAATGCAGTAGCGGAATGGGCCGCAAAGAAAGTCACACTCTCCCAAGGTACGGCCGAACGGGCCTGGAAGCCCAATCTCCTGATACCCATGCGGGATCACTTCCATCTTCTGGGGGCATTCGAATTTATCCGCCAACTGGCCTATCCCATGGGTTCGGTCAAATTGCTGGGCATCGCACCCGAAGGCAAGGTGGATGAACTTCAGGAAAAACTCCTCGACTCCCAGCAGGCTCTGACCGACCAGGGGATATTCACCTCTTCCACAGTCGTGGAATCGGACAGATTTCCCGATGACGTACGCGTTGGCATGCAGGCCATGGCAGGATCTTTTTTCCGCCCGAACCTCCTCCTGCTGGAACTCCCCAAGGATAAGGAGACCCACGCATCTCTCCAGCGGGTCATGGAGGAAGCCCGGCGGCAGCGGATGGGTGCGGCATTCCTGGTACAACACGAAACCGCCGGCCTGGGCCGCAGAAAGCATGTGAACCTCTGGATACCCGATCTCGGTCCGGAATGGAAAATGGAAATGGAGTTCGCCAACCTGGATCTGGCCGTGCTGATGGCTTATCGTATGATGGACAGCTGGGACGCAAAGCTCACCGTTATTGCCGCGGTTGAGGACGTGGCCAATAAGGACAAGGCGGACAAATTCCTCAAGCGCCTGTTGGAGGCAGCCCGCCTGCCAGCAAACACCGAGGTCCATGTGGCCGACGGCGATTACGGCCGCTATGCCAGCAGTGCACCAAAAGCCGACCTAAACATCTTTCCCCTGCCCGAAAAACTGAACGCCGATTATTTGTGGAGCATTCGGGACGCCACGGGTTCGTCCTGCCTCTTTACCCAGGACAGCGGGGAGGAAAGCGCTCTGGCCTGATAGTGGATTAATTAACCCTCCAAAGCCGACGGGAGATTGCCCTTGTCCACATCACAATATGCATCCGCCCTCCGGTACCCGGTTCGCTTCAAAGTGGTCCTGAAATATTTCGGGCAGCTGAATATAGTGCTTTCCGTGCTGGTGCTGGCTCCCATCGGTGTATCTATACTATTCGGCGATTATACGATCAGCCTGCGATATGCTTTTGTAGCGGCGTGCCTTTTTGTTTTGGGCCTCGGGCTTTCCCGATTGCCGGGAACCAGGCAGATCCAGACCAACGAGGCCATGAGCGTCACGGCTTTTGCCTTTCTTTTGGCCCCGCTTCTTATGACTTACCCTATGATGGGTTCCGGGTTGCCCTTTTTAGATGCCCTCTTTGAGGCCATTTCAGCAGTTACAACAACCGGTTTGAGCACTACAGCGACAATGGCTGGAAAACCCGAAACCTTCCTCTTTGCCCGTGCCTGGATGCAATGGTACGGCGGCCTGGGTATCGTTGTGCTGGCTCTTGCCGTCATGATTCAGCCCGGCTTGGCTGCAAGACGTCTTGGGGATATGGGAGAATATGAAGATGATCTCATCGGCGCCACCCGATCCCATGTTCGGCATATTCTTTTTGTCTACGGTATTCTGACCTGCGTCGGAATTATGGCCCTCACGGCATTGGGTATCGGCTGGTGGAATGGCATGCTATATACCTTCGCCGCTGTTTCCACCGGCGGTTTTTCACCTTACGACGGCAGCCTGATAGCTCTGAATGGCCTGCCGGCACAAGTGGTGGTTACTCTGCTTTCCGTGGCCGGCGGTATTTCCTTTATTTTTTACCGTCGCCAGTTTCGTGAAAGCTGGCGGGTGATGTTTCGAGACCGGCAGACACAGATGTTTCTGCTTGCCGCTTTTCTCACGGCGAGTCTAATGGTGTTTTTTCTCAGGTTTCAAAACGGCCTGCTCTGGCCGGACGCCCTGCGTCATGGAATTCTGAATGCTTTTTCAGCCCAATCGACCGCCGGTTTCTCCTCCATGGACCTTTCCGGTATTGATGCCGGATCCAAGCTGGTTCTAATATTTTCCATGTTATTCGGCGGCTGCGTCGGGTCCACCGCCGGCGGCATCAAGATAATGCGGCTGCTGATTCTTTTCCGACTACTTTATCTGGTGATTCTGAGAACCGGTTTGCCGCGACATGCGGTGGCTGATATCCGACTTGAGGGCCGTCGCCTTGAAAGCGATGAGATCCAGAACTCTTTGACGGTTATTCTGCTTTTCATCATTTTTACAGGGCTGTCCTGGCTGCCCTTCGTAGCCATGGGGCATAATCCCCTGAATGCACTTTTTGAAGTGGTATCGGCCATCGGAACGGTAGGGCTTTCCGCAGGCATTACCGGACCGGATCTGCATCCGTTTCTGAAAAGTGTATTATGCGCTGATATGCTCTTTGGACGACTTGAAATTCTGGTCTGGCTGGTTCTGCTGACCCCCAGAACCTGGATAGGAAGAAGATGGGAGGAGTGATATGAGAATCGTTTTTTCAGGAGCCGGATCGTCAACGATAATGGCAGCCCGTTCATTGATAGAGAAGGGTTGCGAGGTCATTATCATCGATGTCGATAAGAAAAAAATCGATGAGTTGGCGGAAGACATGGATTGCAGCTTCCTTCATGGCGACTCGGGAAAGCCCAGCATACTCAGGGAAGTCGACCCGAAAAACTGCGACTTCCTGTTCTGTCTCACCGGCAAGGATGAGGCCAACATCATCACGTCACTGTTGGGACGTTCCCTTGGATTTAAAAGGGTAGTGACCAGCATTGAGGATCCCGATTTGGAAAACATGTGCCGCGAGATCGGGCTGGAAGACATTGTCATACCAGCAAGGTCGATCAGCCGTCATATCGTAGATATGGTCAGGGGTCTGGAGAATATTGAATGGTCAACACTGTTAAAGGGAGAGGCCAGGTTTTTCAGCTTCGTCGCCGGCAAGGACGAGGCTGTCGATGCTTCGGATCTGGAACTTCCCGAAGGGGCGGAATTCATTTATTATTATCGTGAGAATAAATTTTTTCTCATTGATGAAAAGACCAGATTCAAAAAAGACGATGAAATCATTATCCTCACCTATGCGGACAATCTGGCTGAATTGAGCGAGCGATGGGATCAGAGTCAAGTCGTCGGCCGTAAACGGAAGGATTCCAGCTAAACTGAATGTAATGGCCTTTGATGGTCTAGTGCCTAAATTATCAATAAAAGGGGGTGGAACCTGTCAGGCGCCACCCCCTTCTGTCTCTATTAAAATGAATATTTTCAGACAATTGCTTATTCAGTAATCCATTTCATTTTCAATTTGTTGAACTCGCCTTTCTGATGCATCTGATGCACCCATAAATTCATCCAATTCAAAAAAGCAAAATCATCGCGGGGCAGCATGTACCCGAAATCGTCCTTTGTAAACGTTTCGCCGGGGGAAACAGCATGCAATTTCTGGTTTTTGCCGGCGACCAGCATGGCTTCGACGTTATCTGTAATCATGACATCCACCTCGCCTGCAGCCACTTTACCGGGAATATCCAGATTTTTTTCGATCACGACGATTTCGGCATTCTTGATGTTGGCAAGGACAAATTTTTCATTCGTCCCCCCCGGATTGGCCCCTATTTTCACACCTTTCTGATCGATATCCTTCAAGGTTTTGAAACGATTCTTATCAGCTTCGCGAATCAATGGTGATTTTCCGACGTTGATATACGGGGCAGTCAAGCCAACCTGTTTTTGCCGGGATAAATTCCGGGTTATGCCGCACATCGCCACATCGTATTTCCCATCCAGTATCCCCTGGACAAGGGTTTTCCATGTGGTCTGGACAAAACGGGCTTCAACTCCGAGGGCTTCGGCAAGCATTTTTGCCGCATCGATGTCATGCCCTTCAAACTGTTTGGTTTCTTCGTTAAAAAAACTGAAAGGTTTGTAATCACCAGTAGTGCCGACCAGGATATGACCACGGCTGACAATATCATCCAAGCGGGATTGCTGCGCCCAGGCTCCACTGGAAATACAGGCTATTGCCAACAGCAAAAAGACAAAACCAATATGTTTTACGCTTTTCACTTTTCACCTCCAGAAATTTATAGGGTGTTCTTAAAACGACAAAAAGTAACCAAGTGACTATATGTTACAGTAAAATTTACCGATCACAATAATATTGGAATATGGTTTGAGATATTATATAGTTCCTGGCTTCCCCATTTCACAGCCAGGAATTCTATTCATCCTCTATCGGCAGATCGGCCGTGTCCTCGACAATGCTGTGACATTCGATCTCGAACCACTTGTTAAAAAGGGCCAGATCACGCTTTACAGGCCACAGGCTTTCATCGGTATACCAACCTGTTAGCTCGTTTTCAAAAAGTGCTTTGAAATTCAGGTTTATCCATGAGTCGAGAGCATCCGGAGTATCCGCATCCTGGTCCAAAATCAGGTATACGATTCTATCTTCATTGGCTGATTCCAGGGAAATGTCAGGATCGTCATCACAGGGGTCGGCTTCATTGATCCATTGGACGACCGGGGACTTGTATTTGAGGATTACAGCTGCTCTGTTAATCATGTTTTTTCCTTTCGTATTGGGAAAACACGGCGATTGAAATATATCTGATCATTGGAATACTTTTTCTCCCCCGGTCAAAACGTGAGGCTGGTCACCAAATTAACAGCCTCCTTTCCGGTCTTCCAGATATGACTTCAAGACCCTGAGAGGAGTTTCTATGATTCACCCATGATCGTGATTTCGATGCGCCTTTTTCGCGGTTTGTTGTCATGATTTATAACGACGACCTGCTGCCAGACTCCAAGGGCCGGAGCACCGTTCCTTATGGGTATGACAATAGAGGGCCCCAACAGAGCCGCTTGAACATGGCTGTGCCCGTTACCGTCGTGCCAGGCCTTTTCATGCTCATAGGGCTCGCCTTGAGGAGCCAGTCTGCCAATGGCTCTTTTCAGGTCCACCACAACACCCGGCTCAAACTCGATCGTTGTGAGAGACCCGGTTGAACCGATGACCGTTGCGTGCAAGCTGCCGTTGACGATCCCCGCTTTTTTAAGGATGGAAGCCAATTGCGAGGTAATGTTCACAATGTCGGGACCGGTAGCGGCGGAAACCTCGATGTTGTCACAGCTTATTTTCATTTCGTTTGTACCTCTTTTGAATTTATTGGTATTTTAACCGGGCAAAGGATTGGGTCAAGCCCACAAGCTTGAAAACTTTGAACAAGCCAATGTTGATTTCGTTTAAACTGGAGGGGAAAAGCACCGCAGCCCTGCATTAAATTCACGCTATGGAAGGAAACCCGAAATGGCTTACTGGCTGATGAAAAGCGAACCTTCCGCATACTCTATTGACAATCTGGAGAAGGACGGGGTCACGCAGTGGGAAGGCGTTCGAAATTACCAGGCCCGCAATTTCATGCGCGATGAGATGAGGATCGGCGATCTGGTCCTGTTCTATCATTCCAATGCCGGCCCGCCCGGCGTGGTGGGCGTCGGACGAGTCGTTCGGGAGTCATACCCCGACCATTTTGCCTGGAATCCCGAAAGTAAATATTTTGACAAGCGAAGCACACCTGAAAAGCCGCTCTGGTTTATGGTCGATGTGGGATTTATCACCCGCTTTCCCGAAGTGGTGCCACTTGCACAGATCAAAGAGGACCCCATCCTCGCGGGGATCATGGTCGCCCGCCGCGGCTCCCGGCTGTCGATACAGCCTGTGGAGGAAGCTCATTTCAGGCATATCTGCAAACTTGGCGGCTTTGAGGGCTGAGAGGATCTCGCCCGCTATTCTCCAGCGAAACATTAATCCCCTCAAAGGAATACTCCTTGAAAGACATACAGGATGTCACCCGGTCGGGCAGAAGCCTGGTTCAGGCCCCCCGTTTCCCGGGCATGGCGTGAGAGGTATCGCTGCAGTCAGGGTGGGCCTTTTACCCAGGCGGTTTTCCCAGTGCCCTGCTGTCAAAACCATCAACCCTGTCCTGTGCAAAAAAGCTGATATGTTTTTGCTTGCACGAAGTCAAAGAAGATGAAAATCATAAACCTTATTAAAACGATGTCCAGAATTTTGGCAGTTGTGTTCATTTTTATCTTTATTTATTCCAGCATTTTCAAAAAAGATCATGACCGCAATCCGGAGCAGATTAATCCGAACATCTACTACGCTTTCCAACAAATTCATCAGGGTTGCCGGTCCATCGATGTCTCAAGGAGAGCTCGGGACTGCCGGGTTGTCGTCGATATCTTTGAGCGCTGCAAAAGGGGTGAATTATTGTGTACCGTTTCCGAGTATTACCAGTTCCTGAGTAACCTGGGGTATGAACTCCCTCCTTTTTTCATGGGTAAATAGCCCCCGACCACGTTCAATCAAGAAAAAAACAGGCACTTGAGTTTTGGTTGGCTCTCTGGAAAAGTTGGAAAGATTAATTCAACATTTTTTCTTCCTCATTTGGATAAATATATGAACGCACAAATTCGCACTTATGTTTTCGCTTTAAAACTGGGAGCAGCATTATTCCCTGCTTTTTTCTTGCTGGATTACTTTGTTTATCCCGACTTCAAATATTCCTTGTTAATGGTTAGGTTCTGCATAGCTATATATTTAACATTCGTACTCTTTTTCATTAACCGAATCAGCGATAAATATTATGTTCCTGTCATCTTTTCAAGTATGTTCTTAATCTCATTTTCCATTTCATTAATGTGTTTCATTACCGGAGATGGCTTTGCATCTCCTTATTATGCTGGTTTGTTGCAGATCATGATCGTCACAATACTATTTTCTGGAATAAAACCTCATCAGTATGCGCTAATAATAGTTAGTATTGTTGTTCAACATTTCTTATTACTTTCTACTATTCCTTGGGAAACAAAGGATTTATTAATTAATATATTGGCATTATGCATATTCTCACTAGTTGCTATTTTGGCACACAATTTTTTATACAACCTGGTAAATGAAAACAAAACGTTAAAAGGCTTTTTACCTATTTGCGCTTCATGCAAAAAAATCAGGGACGACCAAGGTTTTTGGAATCAAATTGAATCTTATATAAGAGCTCATTCAGAAGCTGAATTCAGTCACAGTATATGCCCTGACTGCGCAAAAGAACTCTACCCGGATTTTGACTTTTACAATGACTCAAAAAGCACATAACCACAGAACTCCGGAGGATATCCGAGCAGCATACCTAACCCAAAATCTTTTTTCTGAATAGAAAAATCGTTCAAAATATTGTCTCCGACAACTGAAAAACAGGCGCTTGAAGCAGATCAAGATACCTTTTTTTATTTATTCCCTCTCAGAATTTCGCGCTTGATAATATTGACCAGTTTTCTTCCCCTGAAGCTCCCTTCGTCAAAGAATAGCGACCATTCTTTCCAATAATGTCCTCTGGCGCATGGAAAAAAGATAAAGAAGACCCCGGATAACCTTTTTCCCTAAATGGGGATATGCCTCTGCCATTTTTACAAAATTTTCCCGGGACAGAAGAAACATTTCGGTGTCATCCATGGCCTTGGCTGTCAGGGCTCGGGTCTGCCCGTCGATAAAGCTGATCTCGCCTACGAGGGTGATGGGGTTGTAAATACCGACGACAATTCGCTTATCCTTAAACTCAGTTTCCTTCATCAGGCTTACCTGGCCTGAAACAATCAAACTTAAAGAATTGTCGGTGTCGCCTTCACGCCAAAGAAAAGAGCCGGCGGGAACTACTTCCCTGGAAAGGTATTTGGGGATTACGTCGAATTCCGGCTCGGATAAAATCTCTTTCAGAATTTGAAGACTCATCCCCGAGAGGGAACTGTTGTTCTGGCAAACTTTATGAAGAGCTCGTGTCAGTTCTCCATAATCCAATTCATGTTTTGTTTGGCTTTCCTCAATATTCATCAGATTGTATCCACCTGGTAATTTTCCACCATAGGTTAATAGTCAGATTTTCCAGTCCTGTCCCCAATCACTTGTCTGCGGGGATCGATTGGGATGATGCATCCATACTTACCAAGTCTTTGGACTTTTCATACCAGCCACCGCCCAACACCTTGTACAGAGTCACCAGATTGTTGATCCGCGCCAGCTGCACTGAAATCAAGTTCTGCTGTGCACTGTAGGAGGAGCGTTGCGAATCGAGCACAACGAGATAGCTGTCGACCCCGCTACGGAAACGGGCATCCGCCAGACGGTAGCTGGTTTTTGTCGCGTCGGTGAGAGATTGTTGGGCTTCAATCTGATCATCGAGCGTGCTGCGCTGGAGGAGTGCATCAGCCACTTCTTTGAAAGATTTTTGGATGGCCTTTTCGTATTGTGCAACGGCAATATCACGGTCGGCCTTGGCTACACGCAGATTTGACCGGTTTCTGCCGGCGTTGAATATAGGCAAACTGACCTGCGGCGCAAAAAGCCAGGTACCGGAACCGGACCCGAACAGGTTGGAAAGAGAGCCACTTGCCATGCCCGCATTGGCGGTCAGGGTAATGCTCGGAAAAAAGGCGGCACGGGCAGCACCGATGTTGGCATTAGTGGCCTGCAGCCTGTGTTCTGCTTCAAGAACGTCAGGCCGTTTCAGGAGCACCTCCGAGGAAAGGCCTGCGGGGAGGTGAGGAAAACTGAAAGCCGTTTCCGACCAGTCGGTCGCCAATAATTCTTCGCATAAAGGTGTGCCGACAAGCAGAACCAAGGTGCTTTCATCGACGGCAACCTGGGCGGTATAGCGGGCGACGTCCACCCGCGCCGCGTCAACGCTGGTCTGAGCCTGACGCAAATCAAGCTCCGACGCCACTCCCAGCTCAAAGCTTCGCTTTGTCAGGTCGAATGAATGCTGCTGGCTTTCCACGGTTTCCCGGGCAAGACGCAGATGGCCCCGATCGGCGGCCAGGGTCAGATAGGCATTTGCAACCTCGGCCACAAGACTGATCTGGGCGTTTCGGCGCGCTTCCCCGGTGGCGAGAAACTGTTCCAGGGCCTGATCCTTCAGGCTTCGTATCCGCCCGAAAAAGTCGATTTCATAGGCGGTCAAACCGAGCACCGCATCATATTGATGGTTGGTCGTCGCCGCTCCTGTACTGGAAAGATCATGGGGAAGACGCTGTGCGGTTTCAGAGGCCGCAGCATTGACAGCGGGAAACAGTTCAGAACGCTGGATGCGGTACTGGGCCTTGGCTTTCTGGATGTTCAGAGCGGCAATGCGCAGGTCACGATTATTGGCAAGGGCCAGCTCAATCAACTTCTGAAGCTGTTTGTCCTCAAAGAAGTCCCGCCAGCCGATGTCACCGGCAAGAGTTATAGGCTGGTCCTGCATGTCACCATTGGCAGCAACCTGTGGCCAGTTATCGGAAATGGGAGCATCCGGTCGCTTGTAATCGGGCGCCATACTCACACAGCCGCTCAACATCGTCAGAGCTGTTACTAATGCAATCAAGTGGCGGATCATGCCTCCACCTCCTTTCCGGGCAGGTCGGCCGTTTCATCGGCAGATTTCGTTTGCTCCCAGCGTTTGAACATTTTCAGGATGACGACAAAAAAGAGGGGCGTAAAAAATATCCCGAGTGCCGTGGCGGCAATAACCCCGCCGAGGACACCGGTGCCGATGGCGTTCTGGCTTCCCGATCCGGCTCCTGAACTCAAAGCCAGGGGGAGGACCCCGAAACCGAAGGCGAGAGAGGTCATGAGGATCGGCCGCAAGCGCAAGTGCACGGCTTCAAGTGTCGCCTCAATGAGGCCTTTGCCCTGTTGCCGCAGGTCTCTGGCGAATTCAACGATGAGAATGGAATTCTTGGCCGAAAGTCCGACCGTGGTGAGGAGGCCCACCTGGAAATAGATATCGCTTGGCAGGCCCCGCAGAGTTGCGGCTAGAGCGGCACCGAGAACGCCCAGGGGAACAACCAGGAGGACGGAAAAGGGAATCGCCCAGCTTTCGTAAAGAGCTGCCAGGGCGAGAAATACTATCAGTGCCGAAAGAGCGTAAAGGGCCGGAGCCTGGCTGCCGGCGGCACGTTCGTCATAAGACAACCCGGTCCATTGGTAACCGATTCCTTCCGGCAGTTGCGCCGCGATTTCCTCGACGGCCGCCATGGCGTCACCGGAACTGATCCCCGCAGCCGGCTGTCCGAGGATTTCCATGGAGGAGAGACCGTTGTAGCGCTCCAGACGGGGAGAACCGTGGGTCCAGCGGGTACTCGCAAAAGCTGAAAAAGGGACCATCCGGCCGTTCCGGTTGCGCACATACAAGCTGTCCAAATCCTCGGGAAGCATACGGTAAGGGGCGTCTGCCTGCATATAGACCTTTTTCACCCGTCCCTGATCGAGAAAATCATCCACATAGGAGCTTCCCAAAGAGCTGGACAATGCGTTGTTTATGTCTGCGGTGGAAAGCCCCAGCGATCCCGCTTTGGCCTGGTCTATGTCAATCTGGAACTGTGTCGTGTTTTCCAGTCCGTTGGGGCGCACAGCCACAAGCTTCGGGTTCTGGGCAGCCATGCCGAGAAATTGGTTGCGGGCCGCCATCAGGGCATCATGGCCGAGGCCGGCGCGATCCTGAAGCTTCAAGTCAAATCCCGTAGCCGTGCCCAATTCCAGGACTGCCGGAGGCGGGAAGGCATAAACCAGAGCATCACGAATTTGTGAGAATGCTCTCATGGCACGTCCGGCAATGGCGCCGACGCGCAGATCCGCCCGGTCCCTTTCATCCCAATCTTTGAGGCGGATAAAAGCGAGGCCCATGTTCTGCCCGCTACCGGCGAAACTGAACCCGGCGATGGAGATCATGGAAGCCACGGTTTCCTTTTCATCTTCCAGGAAATGTTTTTCAACCTGTTCAATCACCTTCAAGGTGCGATCCTGAGTCGCTCCTGAAGGCAGCATGATCTGAGTCATGAGAATTCCCTGATCTTCATCCGGCAGAAAAGCGGTCGGCATACGCATGAACAACATGCCGGTTCCGACAACCAGAAGAGCATAAACGACCAGGACCCGCAGGCTGCGGCCGAGGATTGCCTGGACCCCGTTTCGGTAGGCATTGGTCCCGCGGTTGAAAACCCGGTTGAACCATCCGAAAAAGCCACGTTTTTCCGTTGAGGCACCTTCGCCCAGCGGTTTCAACATGGTGGCGCACAGGGCGGGGGTCAGGATCAAGGCCACCAGGACAGACAAAGTCATGGCCGAGACAATTGTGACTGAAAACTGGCGGTAAATAACACCGGTCGAACCGCCCATGAAAGCCATGGGGATAAACACCGCCGAAAGGACCACGGCGATACCCACCAGCGCCCCGGTAAGCTGACCCATGGCCTTGCGAGTCGCCTCCCGGGGTCCCAGCTTTTCGTCGTGCATGACACGCTCGACGTTTTCAACTACGACAATGGCGTCGTCGACCAGCAGACCGATGGCCAGTACCATGGCAAACATGGTCAGGGTATTGATGGAGTAACCAAAGACTGCCAATACTCCGAAGGTACCCAGCAGGACAACAGGAACGGCAATGGTTGGAATGAGGGTAGCGCGGAAGTTCTGCAGGAACAGGAACATGACCAGGAAAACCAGCAGGACGGCTTCGCCAAGGGTTTTGACCACTTCTTCAATGGAAATCCGGACAAAAGGGGTCGTGTCATAGGGAAAAGCCGACTCCACTCCGGGCGGGAAAAACTGCGCCAGTTCACCAAGCTTGGTGTTTACCGCATTATAGGTTTCCAGGGCGTTGGCGCCCGATGCGAGCTTGATGGCCATGGCAGCAGCGGGCTGACCGTTGTAGCGGGCAATTTTTTCGTAAGTTTCGCTTCCCAGTTCCACACGGGCCACGTCCCGCAGCCGCACCGCCGCACCGTCGGTTTTTGTTTTCAGCAGAATGTCGGCAAATTCCTCGGGATTACTCAGGCGGCTCTGCACATTTATCGTCGCATTGAGCCCCTGCCCTGAAACGGAAGGAAGAGCGCCGAGCTGGCCTGCGGATACCTGGGCATTTTGGGCCTGAACAGCCGCCGTGACATCACTGGGGGTGAGCTGGTACTGGTTGAGCTTGTTCGGGTCGAGCCAGATACGCATTGCATATTGGGAAGAAAACAGGGTTACCTCGCCGACACCCTCGACGCGACTGATCGGGTCCTGAAGCCTGCTGGACATGTAGTCACCCAGGTCGGTAGCATCCATACTCCCATCCATGGAGACCAGGGCAACGACCATCAGAAAGTTTCTGACGGACTTGGCGACTTGAATGCCCTGCTGCTGCACTTCCGTGGGCAGGAGGGGATTGGCCAGCTGCAGTTTGTTCTGCACCTGGACCTGGGCGGTGTCCGGGTCGACATTGTTGTTAAAAGTCAGGGTAATGGTCGCCGAACCGGTGGAATCACTGGTTGAGGACATATAGCGCAGCCCGTCCAACCCCTTCATCTGCTGCTCAATCACCTGGGTGACCGAGTCTTCCAGCGCCTTGGCCGAGGAACCGGGATACCTGGCGGCAATGCTTATCTGAGGAGGAGCAATGCTCGGATACTGGGAAATGGGCAAAGACAAAATGGAAAGCGTCCCCGCCAGCATGACCACAATAGCAAGGACCCAGGCAAAAATGGGTCGGTCGATGAAGAATCTGGCCATTTTACACCTCGTCCTTTGCTAATTTTTTTTGTGCGAAAATACCTTTTTCCTGCTCTTTATCCAGAGAAACACCGCGTGCGGAAGAGCCCGGCCTTACTTTCTGCAGACCTTCGACAATGAGTATATCTCCCGCCTGAAGGCCATCATTTACGAGCCACTTGTCACCCAGGGCGCAATCTAGCTGGAGTTTACGCTGCTCGACTTTCCCTTCGGGGTTGAGGACCAGCGCGCTTGCCTTGCCCTGAGAATCGCGACTCACTCCCTGTTGAGGGACCAGAATAGCTTCGTTCCTGACACCTTGCTGAACAACGGCCCGTACATACATGCCAGGCAAAAGATCACTTTCGGGATTCGGAAAGACTGCGCGCAGGGTTACCGTTCCGGTCTGTTCGTCAACGGTAGCCTCCGAAAACTGCAGGCGTCCATCGTGAGGATAAGTGGAGCCGTCCTCCAGGATCAGGCCGACTTTTGCTTCAATTTCAGCCGGACGTTCCAGCTGTCCGCTTTGCAGCTGACGTTTGAGCTGAAGCAATTGGGCGCTCGACTGGGTCACATCCACGTAGATAGGGTCGAGTTGCCGCACGGTAGCAAGGGCCTGAGCCTGATCGGCTGTTACCAGCGCACCCTGGGTGACGGCGGAGCGGCCGATGCGCCCGTCAATCGGTGATATGACTTTGGTGTAGGCGAGATTGATGCGCGCCATCTTCAACGCTGCCTGGCTCATCGCCACTGCGGCACGGCTTTGTTTCAGCGCCGCTTCCGCATCATCATACGCCTCCCGGCTCACGGCCTTGATGGCCACCAGTTCCTTATAGCGTTTAAACTTCAGTTGCGCTGCCGTCAGAACCGCCTCGTCCCTGGCAAGGGTTGCTTTGGCGCTGTCATAAGCCGCCTGATACATGGCCGGATCAATCTGATACAAAAGTTGCCCGGTTTTAATTTCACCCCCTTCGCGAAACAGGCGTTTCTGGATGATGCCACCTACCTGGGGACGAACCTCGGCAATGAGATATGGATTGGTGCGTCCGGCAAGCTCGGAGGTCAAAGTGACGGTTTGCGGTTTGACGGTTACTACTCCTACCTCGACAGGGGGCGCGCTTTTCTGACTTTGGGTTTTAGGTTTATTTTCGCAGCCGGTCAGTGCCAGGGTCAGACAGAGAGCCAGCAGGGCCATACTACATTTCAATGATTTATACGTTTGCATCTAAAAATCCTTCCAACGCGCTAAATAGACAGAGTAAAAACAACTCCACCGGAAATGTTTAAAAAAAATGATAGAGTTTTCGGATCACGTCATATGTTTTCTTGCGAGAGCCCTGAACTCACCTTTTGATCGCATCCCACATGGCCCCGATAAGCTGATCAATGAGAGCGTCATTCAGTTCCAAAAGTCCGGAATTGTGATCTTTGATAGAGCTGGTTATGGGACCGAAGATCAGACTGAACAACATTATCAGGGGAAGATCCTTGATTACTTGCTGATCCTTACCCGATTCCAGCAAAGCGTGAAAGGGTTCGCTGGCGCTTTCCAACTTTTGTTTCATCTTAGTTACCCCGTAAGGGGAGTCAAAATATTGTTCGAGAAAACAGAACTCCAAACAATTTTCCATGAGATACCGGTAGATATTACGGCACAGGTGAACAAAACGTTCCCGAAAGGGCATTTCCTCCGAGTATCCTTCCAAAACATACGTTTTATGTTTGCCTTCCAGTTCTTCATACAAAGCATGAATCAGTTCGTCCTTATCTCTGAAATAACGATAGATAGTTCCTACGCCGACACCGGCCCGCTCAGCAATCATTGAAGTGGGAGTGCCGTGGAAACCAAACCCGGCAATTAATTCCAGCGTGGCCTGAAGAATGGCGGAACGCTTGTCTGTCTGTTGGGTCACGAAAACACCTCCAGAAAACGGAGTGATCATTCACTCCTATTGCGCTTAAAGCAAAACATATGCCCTCATGGGAAGCTGAAAACACAATTTTCGTGTTTTCAAAAACTGCACAGAAGGCCTTGATTATAGATACTTAGGTCTAATTAAGTCAAAAAGGGAGTCTATACTCATGTTTAACCAATGTCAATTAAGGACTGAACGTTCGCTCCGAGTCGAGCTATAAAATTTCCAGATGAGAAAGCCAGCTAACGTAATCTGCGAAAGAGGGGGTGGAGCCATCAATTAATGAGGAGAGTGGTGACAATAAACAGAACTGAAAACTTTTATCTTGTCTTTTTTCAGGAGACGGCGAAAAGTCCCTTCCGAACAACAAGCGTGTGCTATTGATTCAATGATCGCGATCATTTTTTCATTGCCTTCCAAGTACCATCCCGGGACACTGGAATGACAAAATGGCACTTCAGTCGCTGTTGCTACTGAGATCAAAAGAATAAAAAAAAATCCCACACTATATTTCCTCTTTATGATTTTGAAAAAAGGTGTAAATTAGTAATTTTGAACTTGAAAAAACGAAATCCGTCGCGGAGAAAAAATGTTCATCGTAAATTTAAGTTATATCAAACCGCTTGATACGGTAGACAAGCACCTTCCGGAGCACCTGGACTTTCTCAGACAACAATATTCCAAAGGGATATTTGTCGCCTCCGGCCGCAAGGTTCCGCGAACCGGCGGTGTTATTCTGGCGCGGGGAAAATCAAGGAAGGAACTGCTCAAAATTCTGGAGGCGGACCCATTTATCCAGGCCGGAATTGCAGATTACGAAATCACCCAATTTACTCCAAGCCTGGTTGCGGAGGGACTTGAAGTATTAAAGGATTGACGAAACGTGAAGGTTGGCCTCGCACAGATTGAGTGTTCCGTAGGTGGTATCGAGGAAAACTGCGCCAAAATGGAGAAATTTTCCCGGCAGGCATCGGAGCGAAAGTGCGACGTTGTCGTCTTTCCGGAAATGATGGATACCGGCTATGTCCCCGAGGTCATAACTGAAAAGGGCTCTTCATGGGACGGCCTCCCTTTTCAAACGGCACAACGCTGTGCATCGAAATTCACAATCCACATCGTTTGCGGAATTTCCGAACGGGAGGGCGCTCACCTCTTCAACTCGTTAGCAATCATTTCCCCGGCCGGTAAACTTCTCGGCCGCTACCGCAAAACCCACCTTTTCACTCCTGATCCCGTTCATGAAGAACGGATTTTCACACCCGGCACAGATATCACCAGTTTCGAAATATCAGATCTGACATGGGGTTTTTCAATCTGCTACGACCTCCGCTTTCCGGAGCTTTACCGCCTTCTCGCCCTTCAAGGGGCTCAAGTTCTGGTCAACGTCACGGCTTGGCCTCTGGTCCGGGAAAAGCACTGGGACATATTGACAAGAACACGGGCCATCGAAAACCAGGCCTATTTCATCGGCGTCAACCGGGTCGGCAGCGACAATGGTTTCCGCTTTTGCGGCCGCAGCCGCATCGTCGATCCTCTCGGGGAAGTGGTGGCCGAAGCCTCTTCTGCAAGCGAGGAACTCCTGGTGGGAGACATCCAACCTGAAAGAATTCACAAAGTCCGGACCAAACTACCCGTCTTTGATGCCAGGCGAGCCGACCTCTACGGCAACCTGGAAAAGAACTGAGAGCGAACAGATAATTAGATCAGCTGTGTATGAAACGATTTGGAAAACCGCCCCATGATGACATCAAGTCATTAATTGAAGTCTGTTTTTAATAAAACTAATCACACCTTTTGGAATCACTATGAAAAAAACCTTTAAAATGACCCACCCAAAGATCAAAGTTCCAAGGCTTGTTGAAGCAATCAAATATGAAGTTAAAAAATATATAAAAAGAGAACGTAGAAAGTCTCTACCCCCCAACGTAGATTTTTGGGATTTTGACTGCCGGTTCGGTGTTGATGAAGCAAGTAGTGAAGTTATTCATATTTCCGCCATTAATAAGTTCATTTCACAGGCCGAATCACAACAGCTCGAATCCTTTTATTTGGAAATTCTGGCTAAACCGGGTTATCGAAGAAAAAAATCTAAGGAAGAGCAGCAAATAAACGTGGAAGGATCAGTAATTCAGAGCAAAGAGAGAGAAGAGTAGAAAACGAAGGGAACACAGATAGCGATGAAGTAAATATCACCCTTTTTCAGGCATTGAAATGGCCCACTCCGGAAAACGAATGGGCCATTCTTGCTTTGCAGGGTATTCAGTAATGTTAGATTAACTCAGAATTTAGGCTTTAGAAACAATGTGACACAAAATCCAAGACGCATTCCTCTGTCAAAATTTACTACTTTTGAACAACAAGTGAACTAATCCAAATATTTCTATCGAAAATAAAATCCTGACTTATGAAACTAAAAAGCGGAGCCATTGCAGACCCCGCTTCGTGTTGTTTATGTCGGTATCTTTTACAGTGCTACGACTTTTTACGCTTCCGTCCGTACCAACCAAGACCTAATAAGCCACCGCCAAGGAGGAGAATGGTTGAAGGTTCTGGGACTGGTGTATTTACAAATGGTCCATCCGCAATTGATGGTGGATTGTCTGGATCTAACAGATTTTGTATCATAATAGCGTCAAATGATGAATTAATACCATCACCATTTATATCATAATCGTATATGTAATCTGAGCTGCTACTATTGATATGATTAATTACTAAAAGCTCATCGAAAGGCGTTACGTTACCATCCAAATTCGAATCACCTACCAAATTACCGAAATATAGATATTGGCTCGACAAATATTCGAGTTCCAACCATTCGTTTTTAACCAATGGCGTGCTCCACCAAAGAATAGCTTCATCGGAAACTTTACTTAGTGTAAGTCCGGATGGATTTAATGTAATCCACGTTCCAACATCATTCGTATTCCCAGTTCGAAGCTGAAAATCTGCCAGAAATATGTCGTCCATGGTTTCACCAGTTTCAAATACAAAATCAAGCTTAACTCCATATATTCCGATATCATTATTGGTAAAGTTGGATGAAGAGATGCTCGATCCTTCCGATGCGCCTGCTTTTCCAGGTGCAATTGATCCTGTATCGGCATAGTAAAAGAACCCATCTGTCATGGTAATTGCAATTGCTGTTGTACTGAATAGGCAAAAGATAAAAATAATAGATATGATTAAAAAAGAATATTTATTTTTCATAATACTCTCCTATAAAATAATGGCTATTAATATTATCAATTTTGTATTCAAAAATCATGCAGAAGTGTTCTATTTTTTTAATAAACATAAACACAATAAGTTATAAATTCAATGATTTAAATAGATGGTTCAATTGTGAAATTGATTACACAATTGAAGATAAATTGTCATGATATCGTGAAAATTTTGTTATTAAAAATTTCCAATAATAGGTTAACGAACTGAATACTGATAGTCTTTTCCAGCGTTATAGAAATTAGACAAGCTTGTCTAAAAAAGGGGTTTCGCTATCTATCGTGAGCTTATTATGTTGTGCGCCAAAAATTAGTTTATGTGGGGATTATACTTAAATATTTTATCCTATTTAAAAAAGGGATCAAGTCGACTTTTGACTATTTCTATATAATTTGAAATTAAATAGGCATCATGTCACGACCATTGCGAATAGAATATCCAGATGCATGGTACCACGTAATGAACCGTGGAAGGCGTGCGGAAGCCAACATGCCTATTCTGTTCCTGATAAATTAGATAAAATGTTAGAGAAGCTTTACCGTGTATGGTAATGGCTAACAAGGCTTTTACAGCGGAGCGCAAAAAGCAACGTTAAGCCGAAGAAAGAATAGTCTCAAAAGTCACTACATAAACGACAACAAAATGGCCTAACCAAAAACGGATTGGGCCATTTGCTATTTTTGGTGTTTTTGAATCGAACCTTCCTGGGTCAGAATTCCAATAACCCAGGGCATTCGGGACAAACCAGAGAACCCCCTGTTGAAAGATAGTTTCTTTGGATTTTGTCACAGACAATGCTATAGGGCAGGATAACAAATACTCTGGCCCGAAGTTTGAATATGTAATCAAGCTCATAATTGTTTTTTTCTTCAAGAAAACCCTCCAGTTTGCCAGGCTGGAGGGTTTTCGCCTTTTGGGGCACAAAACTTTCAAGGGTCCATGCTAAACTATTTCTATGTGTGGCCGTTTTTCCCTCAATCTGGCCTTCAACGACCTTTTGGACATCTTCCACCTCGATGAGGCTCAATCTTTCGAGCCCCGTTATAATATCGCCCCCTCCCAAGAGATTCTTGCTGTCCGTGAAGAAGAGGGAAATCGCTGCTTGGTTTTACTTCGCTGGGGCTTGATTCCCCATTGGGCCGATGATCCTAAGATTGCGTACCGAACTATCAATGCCAGGTCAGAGACAGCCCATAAAGCCCCTTCTTTTCGGGCTGCCTTCCGTCATCGCCGCTGTCTGATCCCCGCAAGTGGATTTTTCGAATGGAAAAAAGAGGGCAAAATTAAGCAACCATTCTATAGCCGAAAAAGAGATGGCCACCCCATGGCCTTTGCCGGACTGTGGGAACATTGGGAGAATCCGAAAGAGAAAACCGTGATTGAATCCTGCACCATCCTCACCACCCAAGCAAACCAAGAAGTTTCCCGGCTTCATGAGCGGATGCCTGTCATACTTGAGCCTGCCGATTTCCCTCTTTGGCTCGACTCTGAAGAGCATCAACCTGATAAGCTCCGGCCTCTTCTCCATCCTGCAGAGGACGGTCAATTGACCTTGAAACCCGTCTCCACCTATGTCAATAAACCAACCAATGAGGGGGAAAAGTGCCTCGAGCCTGTCGATCGTAAAGCTTGAAATAGTTTAACGAGTTAAGTTCTTAAAAGGCAGGGAAAACGGAAAATCTCTTTTCAAAAGATGAGAAGCTATGAGTAAATCGCAGACTCTTAATAATTTGACGACACCATGCCTGATCCTCGACGAGAAAAAAATGATGCGAAACATTATCAGGTTAAGGTCACATGCAAGTAAGCTGGGTGTTTCGCTTCGCCCCCACCTAAAAACGGCGAAGTGTCTTGAAATCGCGAAGCGTCTGTTGACAGATAACAATGGTCCCGCCACTGTTTCCACTTTGAAAGAAGCGGAGGTTTTTGCAGAGGCAGGTGTTAAAGACATAATTTATGCGGTTGGGATTTCCCCTGACAAATTGAACCGTGTGTTGGAGCTTCGCGTCAGGGGGTGTGATCTGAGTGTTTTGTTGGATTCTAGAACTCAGGCTCAAGCAATTGCTGAAACCTCTCAGCGTTCCGGAGTTCCCATTCCTGGTTTGGTTGAAATTGATAGCGACGGACATCGTTCCGGTCTAAAAAAGGACGATCCAGAAATTGCTGTCATCGGCCGCATACTTCATGAAGGTCGAGCAGAGTTGCGAGGAGTGCTGACGCATGCCGGCGAAAGCTATCACGCAAAAGGGACGGAGGAATTGGCTGCTTTCGCCGAACGTGAAAGAGCTGCGGCGGTCACTGCCGCAAAGATTTTGCGGGGGGCGGCATTGCCATGCCCTGTCGTCAGCGTAGGCTCGACACCCACAGCTCATTTTGCGCGCGACCTTTTAGGGGTGACCGAAATCCGTGCTGGCGTCTATGTGTTTTTCGACCTGGTGATGGCTGGCATTGGAGTGTGCACGCTCGATGATATTGCTCTCTCCGTTCTTACGACGGTTATTGGACACCAGAACGAGCGTGGTTGGATCATTGTCGATGCCGGGTGGATGGCCTTGTCCAGCGATAGAGGTACAAAGAACCAGTCCATCGACCAGGGTTACGGCATCGTTTGCGATGTAGATGGCCGAGCACTTCAAGATCTCATCGTTACAACAACGAACCAGGAACATGGAGTTATTGCTCTTCGTCCTGGCAGTTTGGCCAAATTACCTTTGCTTCCAGTCGGCACGCGATTACGTATTCTGCCAAATCATGCGTGTGCAACGGCAACACAGTTCGATGGCTACGAAGTTTTACCTGCAAATGCTGAAGACCAAATGGCGTACTGGCCTCGATTTCGTGGATGGTGATGAGCACTGACACTGGTAAGATGCTTTTGTCGTTCTGAGATTACAACGGTTATCAGATATCGAAATGGCCTGCTCAAAAACTTGGGCAGGCCGTTCTTATTGACCAGTAGTTATCAGAACCAATAGCCTCCCCTTGTTCATCAGGCTATTTTTAATGTGGAACAACTTCTGGTACGTTCCATCGACCTATAGACTCAAAAAACTATAGTAATTTCTAATCCAGCGGATATAATGAGGAACATAAATGCAGCATACGGCTAAAGCCGCCGCTGATTTTAGACGTTGGGTGCTAAATAAAAACAAACACGAATAAAGGAGAACAGTCATGCCAGAATTTGGATCACCTTTTTCAGGGTTAGCAAAAGACAGGAAGCTCACGAATGAAGAGCTCATTCGTGCAATTCGGTTCATGGTTTCTGCCGAGTATGAGGCAATCCAATTATACATGCAGCTTGCCGAGTCAACGGACAACAAGCTAGCCATTGAAGTACTCAAGGACATCGCTGACGAAGAACGTGTTCATGCGGGAGAGTTCCTCCGACTTCTCCACGAACTAGATCCAGACGAAGAGAAATTTTATGCGGAAGGAGCTGAGGAAGTTGAAGAGGAAATCGAAAAGTTGAAGTAGTGCATTAAATCCCGTGAAACACCCAACCAATGCATCCACCAGACGCGAAGAGGCTCGTTTGTTTTTCTGTTAGCTCAGAGCGCGCTGGTGATGCAAAACGTTGAGGCTATAGAAAATCCAGTTCTCATAAGTCACTATCCATCAGACACCAAAATGGCCCTTCCTGAAACGGATTGGGCCATTCTACATTTTTGGGGGCTCCCGATATAAAAGTCGGGGGCGCGTTTTCTTATTGAACGCTATATTTCAGACACCCTGCTGACGGTTCTCTGCATAAAGACGATAAACAGAAGACCGGCTGATGCCGTAATGCTCGGCGATTTCAACTTTGCTGCAACTTGGGGTTTCAAAATCGTTAATCAAAGCCCGAATATCCTTTTTTGTTAGTTTGGGTCTGGCACCGAACTTCACACCACGAGAAATGGCTTTTAAGCAGCCTTCTTAAGATCTCTCCCGGATAAGCTCTCTCTCGAACTCCCCAATAGCTGCTAGGATGTTGAACGGTAATCGGCCATACATGGTCGTGGTGTCGATTCCTTGGTCCAAAACGACCAGATCTACTTTTTTGCTCTCAAGCTTTTGAACAATCCCCGCCAGATCAACGACAGACCTTGCCAGTCGGTCTAGTTTGGTGACCACAAAAACATCTTCATCCCGAACATAATCCAGGGCTTTTAAAAGCTCAGGTCGGCATTTCGTAAAACCAGTGGATGCCTTTTCATGGAAAATCCGATCACAGTCAGCCAAACGGTCCATTTGCACATCCAGTTTTTGTCCCGCAGAACTCACTCGTACGTAACCAATTTTCATACCCATGACTTCCTCCTTTTTGCTTGGGGGTAGAAAAACTGATGTGGTTGGAGAAGTCATTTAAATTTACCTATAGTTCTTTTTTTCTCATGTGAGAGAAGCCAAGAAAAACAGGATGTCAATTTTCAATTTTAAAGTTTTTGGGGTAGATTATCTAAAAGAATAAAGGGGGGAGCATGTTTAGTATTTTATCTGAAGCTGGCAGTATCATTGGGTACACGATTGAGGCGACCGGTGTAATCATTATTGTTATTGGTTTTTTATATACAACCTTCTCTGCTATCCGCTACCAATCCAAAAAAAACAGAGAAGAGCTTTTACGCGAATTTCGACATGATATTGGGCAAACGATGTTGCTTGGTCTCGATTTTCTGGTTGCGGGAGATATTATTCGAACCGTCACTGTTGCCCATTCGATCTCGGGAGTTGCTAGCTTGGGGCTCGTCGTTCTGATCCGAACCTTGCTAGTATTTACAATCCATCTAGAAGTCGAGGGTCGTTGGCCATGGCAAACAAAGCCAATTCAAAACAAACCTAAATCCGATAGCGGCCTCTGAACAGATTTAGTGCAAATGACCTTACCCTGGCAAAACCGAGGGCCTTTTGCACTAATTCTGATAAGATCCCTTACTTTTCTCATAAGCTAGAGATTAAGAGAAAAATTTCATCTTTACCCAATTCAATCTGCCAAAAGGAATCAATGCAACTTTCAAGAAAAAGATCCCCAAAAAAACTTTGGCTTGAAAAAATCTTTTAGGTCTCATTAGGTATCGTTCTGCGGCGGCTGCTTGGGCCTTTCTGAAAGACTAATCGACAAGGGGATAACTTTAGGGGCTTTTTTGTATTTATTAATACGATCGGTCGAAAATTTTTACAGCTTATAGCCAACTGAAATTTTTCAGATTTTATGAATTTTAAATTCCATATGAAATTATTTGGTGTCGGGATTTTTTACAATATCCCATTAAAAAAACCGTGGCTATTTTTTAGAATGGCTTAACTGACTGAATTCACAAAAATTCCTTAATTTCGTGAGCTCTTTTTTTTGTCGAGATATTTGACATTATTAGAATTTTGATTTTGTTCTTCATTTAACCTCTTGTTATTATATAACTTTTTCCATGGGAATAAATTTTGCTTTTTAGTCTAACCGGTTTTTTGTTCTTTTGGGGCTACTCATTTTTTAAAAAATGGAGGAAATCATCATGAAAAAATGGTTTTTTACAATGGTGATATGTGTTTTTTTGAGTGCTACAGCTTCTGCTAGCTTTATTGAAAACGTCCACCTAGCGTTTGAGTCTGGTGCAACGTGGGATGGGGCCATTACTTTTAATGATGATTACTATGGTATAATTGATGTTGATGGCTATTTAAATGGCGGTACATACAATTACGCAAACTTGCATTTCACCTCGTCATGGTGTGCCGAAGCTATCCTTCTTAATCCCAACAGAACAAACCCTTATGACAGCAATGGAGATGGATATTATGATGACTTTTTATTACTTGAAGATGAAGAGGTAGGATCTCATACTACTTATGTTGTCGGTCTGAGTTGGGATGATTTTGTTTCAAGTGAAAATAATCATGTTTCTTTTGTTCTTTTGGATGATACTAAGTATAGTGGAGTCCACCTCACAGGTACTGAGTTATGGGACCCATTAGTTGCCCCCGTTCCTGAACCTTCCACCATGTTTCTGCTTGGAGTTGGTTTAGCTGGGCTGGTGGGTTTCAGGAAAAAGTTTAAACGCTGATGAAACAAACTCATTCCTAAATATCACCCTTTTTCAGACGCCAAGTTCACCATTTCGGTGAAAACGAAATTTCGAAGTTTTTTAAGGGCCATTTTGATCGCCGGATCGGATGGCCTTTTCCAATAAGTGAGGGTTTTCAATAACCCCAACATCCTACCGCATTTCAACTTACCAAAATGATCCAGTACAACTTCTAAGACAGTAAATCCAGTTTAAACAACCGCTCCTTTTTCTTATTGTGGAGGTATTAAATTATCTTGATAAAATTATTTAAAAGGCGGTATCTGGGACCAATATAGTTATTTGTTGTTGCCGGTCACTTCCCGCCCAGCAACAACTCGGCGCATGAGATATATCCACTGTTTATTCGGCGTGAAGTGCCTCACAATTAGCGAATTGTGCAGATGCCCTTAAGGGGTTTACCATCCACCGAATTATGCGGAGAAAAACAAAGTGCTTGATCCAGCAATAGCGTCTATCGTTGCGGCATTGATTAGTGCTGCAGCCTCTATCCTTGTTGCTCTCATCGGCAAATCACCACCTGCACGGACTATACAGCGTACCAAATCCCTACCTGTTTACGCAAACCCTCCAAAAAATAAGTTGGTTTGGATAATCCTGATCTCCATTCTATCGGTGTGGTTATTGTTATCCCCAGTACTTATCCACCGGGACTGGGGTGGCACAAATTTCTTTCTTTTACCGATTGTAACACTTGTTATCTCGGCCATCTTGCCGATTAAACCATCTTGGACCGCTACGGTAGTTCTGATACTTTATCCGATCAACTTTCTGATGCAGCCGTTATGCTGGTGGTTGACAGGTATCCGTGGCGGATTCGAAAGTAGTGACATTGCATTTCTGCTAGGCCTCGCCTTCGTTAATGCTGGAGGCTCTTGGGCTCTAGCGCGCTGGAGAGGCAAGGCGTTTGTTGAGATTTCTGAACCGGTGAAGCCGTCAGAGGATATTTCGGCGAAGTCTCTCCCGAAAACGGCTTTTGTCGCAGATGAGATTGCCAAACTGAGTAAGCTACACGAATCCGGGGCACTCTCAAACGACGAGTTTCAAAAGGCTAAGGACAAACTTCTCAATACTTAAAAGCTCAGGGTGAGAGTACTTAACTAGACACTCTTGAGTTAATAAAAAGTCGCCTCAGAAATGACTTCTTTTCAGATACAAAGACCCCCTGTGTCAGGATAGTTGTCGCCTCTAACTGAACTCAAAATATCAACAAGAATTGGGGGCAGTGAGGAGGCAGATGTATTCCAAAGCATTCAAAGCCTTGATGATCCAGAAGATGACGGATCCTCAGCGTCCCGCCGCACAGCCCCTGGCCGATGAGATCGGCGTCTCCCGTGCTTCCCTCTACCGCTGGGTGAGTGAAGCTGATACGCTGGATATGGCTGTCAACTCTGAGCCGCCCTCATTCACTGAATCTATGCAAAGGCTGTCCAATATGAAACGACCACAAGACTGGAGTGCCGAAGAGAAACTGGCTGCCGTATTGGAAGCCGCATCACTCTCCGAAGAAGAGCTTGGTGCTTTTTTACGCAGTCGGGGTTTGCATGAAGCCCAACTGCAGCAGTGGCGTGATCAGATGCTCGTTAGCTTGGAACCGAAAACGGCGAAGCGTGCCGAGACCAAACGGATCCAGGCGCTGGAGAAGGAACTCCGACGCAAGGAGAAGGCGTTGGCGGAAACCGCCGCCTTGCTGGTTCTTAAAAAAAAGCACAGGAAATTTGGGGGGACGAGGACGACGACAAGACCAGCTAGCGCGGCAGCAGGCTCTCTAACTGGTCGATGAAGCTATTTGCCGGGGGGCCAGGCTGAAACCGGCGGCCCAGGTACTGGGACTGACAGCCCGCACCATTCAGCGGTGGTCCCAACAGGGGGATGGCGGCGATGGTCGTCGTGGTCCCTTGACCTCACCGGCCAACAAGCTGACGCCGGCGTAAACATGTGGCCACCGGCCCCTGCCAGGTATGGTCATGGGACATCACCTATTTGAAGACCACGGTTGCCGGGCGTTTTTTACCTTTACCTGACTCTGGATGTGTGGAGCCGCAAGATCATGGCCGCTACCGTCTTCTCCAAGGAGTGTGGTCAAAACAGTGCGCTGCTGTTCGTAGACGCTTTCCACCGTCACAAGGTTGATCCAAAGGACTTGGTCCTGCACGCCGACAATGGTGGGCCAATGAAGGGTTCCACCATGCTGGTCACCTTGCAGCGCCTCGGTGTGGTTCCCTCGTTCAGTCGCCCTGGCGTCAGCAATAACAACCCGTTCTCGGAGTCATTGTTCCGCACGTTGAAGTATCGGCCGGAATATCCGGCCCGTCCATTTGCCTCAAAATTTGAAGCCCAACGGTGGGTCGATGCATTTGCCCACTGGTACAACACGGAGCACCAGCACAGCTAGATCCGCTTCGTGACGCCGGATGATCGGCATTATGGGCGGGAAGCGGTTAAATTGAACCAGCGAAAAGAGGTTTACGAACAGGCACGACAGAAGAACCCCTGTCGCTGGACCCGGCAAACACGCAACTGGGAGCCGGTCGAAACCGTTCGACTCAACCCTGAACGGAAAAAGGCCACAGAAAAGGACCTTTGTTCCGAAGCTGCGTAAAGAGACTGAGGCGACAACTACCTTGACGCCCGCCGAAGATCACAACAACAAAACTATTAAAAAGTCTCTCTGGAAAAAGAGGGGCTTTTTTGTTTTTTTTATACGAATAGATAGCGAAGGTTTGGTAAAAAATATCTTTTTGTTTATTAGTCGCTCATAATTCCTGAAGTGGCTTTCTTTACAAAAAAAAAGCGATTGTTAGGATTTATTATACACATCAATAAAGGAGGATCACCATGGGACAGGAAATCATCAACGAGACGCCGGAGATCTGGGGCGAAAAGTTTTCCACCAAGAGTGAGACGGTCGAGCGGGACTATGACAAGTTCGCAGAGACCGGCAACTACGACGAGACCTTTGCCGAGTGGGATTATGTAGGACCTGAGACGGCAGCAGCCATAGCGCGCAACTACGTGCCGCTGTCGAGCACCATCATGGATGCCGCATGCGGTTCAGGCCTCACAGGAACCGCCCTTAGGAATCTTGGGTATACAGACATCCATGGGATGGACATTTCCCGTAGTCTGCTCAAGCTTGCGGAGAAGACAGGCGCCTACTCCTCGCTCCGCAGTGTAGATATGCAGGTGATACCCCTGCCAATCGACGACAACACCTACGATGCTGTCAATTTCATTGGCGCGCTTACCTACTTTGAGACCAATGACATATTAAAGGAATTGTGCCGTATCGTAAGACCGAAGGGGCAAGTCGTCTTCTCGCAACGCGATGACATCATGCGCGAACGCGACTACGAGGAGCAACTCCGCGAGATTGAAGAGATGGGGCTCTGGAAACGGCTCTTTGGAACGGAACCTATGCCATACCTTCCCAATCACCCTGAGTATGGCAGGAAAATCAAGGTACAGTACTTCGTCTACGAAGTTCTGTAGACATGCATTGATATGACGTAACCCGCTCATCTGGCTTTGGGCGCGAAAGAGGTTGCCGGCCATCGCTGGAGAAACTGGCTGTGATTTATGCTGGCAACACCTAGTCCGGGGCATCGACCGCTGCACGCATCGCTATCTCTACGTGCATGCCTTGCGGCACAACAAACGCATAAACCAGTCGTGGCTCTTGTCACGGTGATTGCTGTCGCTTCGCTTGCGCAATCACCGCGCCAATGACGCCACGCAGGTCATGCACGTATTGAGGATGTTGAATAATCAAAATCTTATAACTCACGATAAATAAAACAGAAAAAGGCCTACTATGAAACTGGTGGGCCTTTCTTTTTCGTTGCTTGCCGGTCGAAAATTGACCTTTCAATGCGGTGAATTCTTATAAATCGTCCTACAATCAATCCCGCATTTTTTTGGGATTAATCGGACACTTTCTGGCCGATTAAATCTGCATTACTTAAAATTATCCTGCATTCACCGGAGGAGCTCTTCTTTCACTCCCCGCCTTCACCATAATCCCGCTTGCCCGCCCATCGGGATAGCAGTCTCCCGTCAATGGCAATCAAACCGGCAAAGATCAGCGTCATGCCGCCAAATGCATTCCATCCCGGCTGCTCTCCGAGGATCAACACCCCCAGCAGGATTGCGCTCAGCGGGATCAGAAATGTGACCAGCAAAAGATTGGTGGGTCCGGCGGAGGCCAGCACGCGGAAATAGATAATATATGCAAGAGAGGTATTCAAAATCGCCAGGCACAACAGGGCGGCAACGGTTACAGCACCGGGGGTCAGCTTCCAGGGCTGCTCGATGATCAAAGCCAGCGGAGTCATCATGAGGGTGGTGCCGCACAACATGCCCGCGGCCACAACGATCGGAGAAAACCCTTTGAATCGGCGTCCGTAAATAGCGGCACAGGCATAAGAAGCTGAAGCGACAAGAATAGCCAGCTGTCCCATGACGTTTACACCGAAACTCTTGAATGGCTCGACACCGATAAGGACCGTTACGCCGACCCAACCCAGCAGAATGCCGATCATCCGGTTGCGCGTCAGGCACTCCTCGCGGGTCAGAAAATGGGCCAGAATGACGCTGAAAATAGGGGTTGTGGCATTCAGAATCGCCGCCAGGCTGCTGTCGATATGTGTCTGCCCCCAGACAATCAGGCTGAAGGGGATCAGGTTATTCACAAAGCCCATGACGAGGAACGCACCCCATATCCGCCACGAACCCGGCATCCGACGTCCCGTGGCATAAATAAAAATCAGCAGGACAGCGGCCGCCAGCCCCACCCGCCCCACAGAAATGACAAACATATGATCAGAAACCATTCCCTTGGCCCCATGGTTCTGTTGACCGGGCTGGTCATTACTTTCTCCTCTGAATTCTTTAATCAGACAGATTTGTATTTGGTTTTACAGGATGGAAGATAAAATACCCGGCAGGGGTTTGCCAACCCGAATCTTGCTTTTTTAAACTCCGCAAGATTCGGGTGGCTCGAAAACATTTTTACAGTTAAATTAGAATCATGGACAAAACAGATTTTTTTCAAAAAACGGAAGATTTTCGACGCATAGAAAAGGCCATCCAGCACCTGGAATCCAATTTCCGGGACCAGCCCAACCTGGATGAAATCGCCGCCGGTATTCACTTGAGCAAATACCATTTTCAGAGGCTTTTTAAGCGCTGGGCCGGTATCAGCCCTACCCAGTTTCTTCACTACCTGACCCTGGACTATACCAAGCAAAAGCTGGCCGAGTCTCGGAGCCTCCTCGACACGTCCCTTGATTCGGGTCTTTCAGGACCTGGCCGCCTTCATGATCTGTTCGTCACCTTCGAGGCCATGACGCCGGGAGAATACAAGAAAATGGGGGAAGGGATTCGCATCGAGTTCGGCTTTTATCCCACTCCCTTTGGCGAATGCCTTGTGGCCGTCACAACCAGAGGAGTCTGCCACCTCGGCTTCATCAGCGAAGACAGAGAAACAGCATTAGAGCTGCTGCGACATCACTGGCCTCGGGCCAATTTTCTGGCAAACCAGGAAAGCACCCGAACCATTGCGCAAAACATCTTTGCCGTGGAACCCCGGAACAGCGGGCATCCATTTCACCTTTTTCTCAAAGGGACCAATTTCCAAACGCAGGTCTGGCAAGCCCTTCTGACCCTTCCCCAGGGAAAAGTCTTCAGCTATCAGGATGTAGCCGCATATATCGGAAAGCCCCAATCAGTACGTGCGGTAGCCAATGCGATTGCGGTCAACCCCATCGGCTACCTGATCCCCTGTCATCGGGTGATAACCAAGTCCGGAGCCATACACCGTTATCGTTGGGGGACCGCCAGAAAAAAAGCCATCCTGGGGTGGGAAGCCTCATCCTGCTGTTAAAAAACTTAATAAAAATCAAAGTTTTTTCGGTCTTTTCGTGATCAACCAATAAGTGATACCCAGCGCCAGCAGCAGAGCCGCGGTGGACCAGACATACTTGTATTCCAGGTCGCGGTAGTCAAACACGATTACTTTCCGCGCAATGGCCATCAGGGCTGTGGCAATAACCAGCTTGACGTGGATGACATCATCCCGCAGATAAAGGGTGATGTTGATAAAAATTTCGATGGCGATGAGAACCGCCAGGAAGGATCCAAAGGTGGTCAGAATATCGCCGATATTGAGAAGCAAAAAAGGAGGTTCCGTAAAACGCTGGTAAAGTACATAAATAACATCCCCGATTCCCCACAGGATCACGAAAACCATCAGAATGGCAGGAAACCTGACCGCCTGTTTGATGATGCGATGCAGGAAGCGGATCAACGAGTCTTTCTGCTCAAGGGAAAAACCCCATGCTCATCATCATACTCATCCGTATCCCTGTCATGCCATTTATCCATAAAACAATCCTGCGACTATTTACTCCTGAACCCATAAACGGAGGAAACTTCAAAATGCCTTTATACTTAAAAATTGTCATAAAAAACCGGAGCCACCAGATGTATGAAAAAATGGGCCGTTGCCAAACCCGCAAAAAAGAGCAGAGGGGAAGATGCCGCTCTCTTTCCGGTCACCCATCAGCCAACCGGGCCAAGCCTCAGTATCTGGGGGAGCAAATCTTTGTGCCTTTGTCATCCCGCTCAAAAGAGCACTGGCCTCAACTCAAGTGGTCGCAAAACGTGGCAAATTAAACCTTGGCATTCATAACCGATTGAGTTAGAATTTTTTAGAAACTGGAAATATTCAGCACGCAACTACGGATATTGTCGTTTTCCACAACCATGCACAGCAATTAAACATCTGGAGAACTAGAGTGAAAAAAAAGGTTCATGAACTGAAAGCCTCCAAACCCGAGAGCCTACAGGTTCCATCCCTGCTGTGTTCCATCGGCAACACCCCTCTTGTTGAACTTACAAAGGTACGGCCACATAAAGGGGCCAGAATATTCGCCAAGCTCGAAGGACACAATCCGGGAGGATCGGTCAAGGACCGACCCGCCTTGTGGATGGTCAAGGTCGCCGAGGAAAAGGGACTTCTTGATCACAGCAAAACCCTTCTGGAACCGACCTCCGGAAATACCGGCATCGGTCTGGCGATGGTTGCCGCCTGTAAAGGGTATCGCATCAAGCTGACCCTGCCCGAGTGCGTCAGCGTTGAACGCCGCCAGGTCCTGCTTGCTTACGGCGCGGAGCTGATCCTGACCCCCGCCCATGAACGCACTGACGGGGCGATCCGGGAGGCTCATCGCCTTCTGGCTGACAACCCGGAACGCTATTACATGCCCAACCAGTTTTCCAATCCGGGCAACTGGCTCAGCCATTATGAGTCGACGGGCCCGGAAATCATCGAGCAGACCGGGGGGCATATTTCCGCTTTTGTGGCCGGCATGGGAACTACGGGAACCCTGATGGGAGTGGGAAGGTGTCTCAAGGAATTCAATCCGGAAATTCAAATTATCGGCGCCGAACCTCATGAGGGGCATGCGATCCAGGGTTTGAAAAACATGAATGAAGCGATTGTCCCGGAAATTTATGAACCTGATCGTCTGGACCAGATTATCGAGGTAGATGACCGCTCGGCATTCTCCATGGCAAACCGCCTGGCTCTCGAGGAAGGCATCTTTGCCGGCATGAGCAGCGGCGCGGCGGTTTATGCAGCAACCCTGGCGGCTGAAGACCTTTCGCCGGACGATAACCTGGTCGTCCTCCTCCCCGACCGGGGAGACCGCTATCTCTCCACCAATCTGTTCCGCTCGGTGTGCGCCGAATGTCCGCCCTGAGGCGCAGCAGAAAATTCAAGTCAACATTCCAAAAAATTAAAAACGCCGGTGATTTTCTCCGGCGTTTTTCGTTATAACAGCGCCATTCCATTTTCTTTTCAGTGACCGGACAAGGTATAATTATTTTTAATGTTATAATTAGTGAGGCTGCATTTTACCAAAGGAAGTTCACCGCCAGCGGGTTAGACTTGTAGCAGGGGTGTCATGAAATTTGAGGTCATATTTTTCGATGTGGGAAATATTCTGGTCGAGGTTCGCTACGATCAACTGATCGCCGCCCTCAAGGTTGACCCCGGAATCAACTCCCAGGCTATCGACAGGCTGGCCGACGAAGATGAATTGATTATCCGCTATCGTCTCGGCCGGATCCATTCAGAAAAATTTTTCACCGCCGCAAAAAAAATGCTCGGTTTTCAGGGCTCTTTAAAGGAAATGGAAACATTGTGGTGCAGTATTTTCAGACCGCTCAAAAACAACATGGACTGTGTGAAAAACCTTTCCAGACAATTCCAGCTGGGCATTATATCGAACACCAACGAAACCCACTGCACTTATCTGGAATCCCGTTATGATGTTTTCAGCTTTTTCGACTGTAAAATATACTCTCACCTCGAAGGGCTGATGAAGCCTGATCCGAAAATTTATGAACTGGCTTTACGACGCATGAACGTTGCAGCGGCAAACGCCCTTTTCATCGACGATGAATCGGGAAATATCCGGGCCGCGGAGGACCTCGGATTCCATACCATCCATCTGGAGCAACCCTCTTCTTTGGGAGAACACCTGAAGCAGGTTCTGGGCTTTTCAGTGTGCGACCGGACAGAATAATTCATATGAAGTCACGGCCAGCCAGAGCACAATCATCAGCCAGGGAAGAATATGGCCGAGAATATTGTGGGTCCTCATGCCGGGTGTCCTCCTGCCGGCTATGAAGTTATATTCCCGGTGTTGTCTTTTCAGGATATCCCGAATAGGCCGGATGATTTCCCTGACCTGACTCCGTGACATGGTCAGCCAGATTCCGGACAGGACAATCCCGGCAATGGAACAGGCCACCTGAAATACGATTGAATTTTCGATACTTGCAAACGCCACAAAAAAGAGGGACTGGCTGGCGATGTAAAAGTTCAGACGATTACCGTACAAGTTGCCCTCATGAAGAAGCCACTCCCAGAGACGGGCGGTTTCAGCCTGATTAAATGCAGGGACTTCCCCGTCTTTTGCTGCAGCTGTTGCTTTTTCAGATTTCCCAATGTTTTCCAATAGAATTTCCTCCTGTTTAATTCAGTGGTACGTTAATTGTCAGACCCCTTATCTCCTTTCTTTTTTGGAGCCTCCTTTTTCCAGACGATAAATTTTCTCTCCAGGCGTCTGCTTCTTTCTTTCTCCGGCTTCCAGAGTGAAGCGGCGATGAGGGTACAGAGCGTTCACGAGCCAGGTCGGCATCAGGGTAAAGTCAGGTAGAGAAAATGAATTTCCCTGGTTTTTGTGATGTTACCCAGCCCAAGGACCATATCGTGCTTTATAAAAATTTTAACAGGAAATAGCCATGGAGTTTATTGGACTTAGGGGATTGTAACGAAAAACTGGAAAATCGAGGACAGATTTTCACAAAGTTGAAAGCGACTAGCGGGACTATTTGTCGAAAATTTGTGGGGATATGACCCGATTTACCGGTTTTGCAGTAGATTCGCTCCTGAGTCCGACAGGCTCCACTTCGATAGGTGTTCGCAAGCAGCAGACCTCATCTGCAATGGCTTCGTGCTATATTTACCTTCCGTTTCAATCGCTCTCATTCATATATAACAAAACATTAAAATTTTTATTTTTTACAAAAAAGACTTTCGGCTTTTTTAATTTGCTATGCTTATTTATGAGACGGGTAAAAGGAAAGTGAATACAGGTCTTTCCAAATCCGGATAGAGGGATCTATTTTCCAAAGTATGGGAAGCCCTCGCATGTTCAGGGAATGACAATGTTTTAGGAAAAACGACAAGACCGCCCGAAATCCTTCGAATCCAGGCAAGTATTTTCGGAATATTCCGCAAGAAACAGAACATTGTTATATTAAAATTCTTCCCAAGTTTAATTTTAAAGCCATTTTCCGCCATCAATTTTCATTCTTTAAAAAAAGTTTTTCTATTCATATTTGTTATAAAATTGAGCCACTTAAACCCCTTTCAAAAAAAACCTGAAGCACCGTAAATTTATTCATAAAAAAAATTGACATAAAAATAGAACGGTGTTATATTTTTTTCGATTTTTAGTTTTTTAAATATCCTGACTGATAATATAGGCAGTTTAACGTAAGGGGGTACGAACATGGATAAGTTCTATTCTGTTTTCACGGCAAATCAGGAAAAGGCTAGGGAAGTGTTGGGCAGGCCCCTCACTTTTACGGAGAAAGTCCTCTACGGTCATATGTTCGGAGATGAGATCAAGGAGCTTGAGCGGGGCAACGCTTATGGCGAACTGAGGCCGGACCGGGTCGCCATGCAGGATGCAACGGCTCAAATGGCCATTCTCCAGTTCATGAATTCCGGCAAGGAAACCACGGCCGTTCCGACCAGCATCCATTGTGACCACCTTATCCGTGCTGAAAAGGATGCCATCTCCGACCTGCAGAACGCCCTGAACGAGAATAAAGAGGTTTACGCGTTTCTGGAAAGCGCCGGGCGTCGTTACGGCATGGATTACTGGAGACCCGGAGCTGGGATCATCCATCAGGTTGTGCTGGAACAGTATGCCTTCCCCGGCGGCATGATGATCGGAACCGACTCCCACACCCCCCAGGCCGGCGGCCTCGGCATGGTCGCGGTTGGTGTCGGCGGCGCCGATGCGGTGGACGTTATGAGCGGGATGCCATGGGAACTGAAATGGCCCAAGGTTTACGGCGTCAAGCTGACCGGCAGCATCAAGGGCTGGGCATCCGCGAAGGATGTCATCCTCAAGCTCTGCGGCATCATGACGGTTAAAGGCGGCACGGGCGCTATTGTCGAGTACTTCGGTCCCGGAGCCGAGACCATTTCCTGCACCGGCAAAGCCACCATCACCAACATGGGGGCGGAAATCGGCGCCACCTGTTCGATCTTCCCTTATGACCAGAAAATGAATGACTTCCTGAAATGCACCGGCCGCGCCGATGTCGCCGACCAGGCGGAGAAACATAAAGACGCACTGCGGGCCGATCCCGAAGTCTACGCCAACCCCGAAAAATATTATGACAAGGTTGTGGAAATCAACCTCGATGAGCTGGAACCTCATCTGAACGGACCTTTCACTCCTGACAAGGCCTGGACGATATCCCAGATGAAAGAAGCTGTTCCGGCCAATGATTTTCCTGAAGAAGTCAGCGCCGCCCTAGTGGGCAGCTGCACCAACGCCAGCTATGAAGACATCGATCGCTGCGTCTCCATTGCCAAACAGGCTCTAGCCAAAGGCTTGAAAGCGAAGAGCCCTCTCCTCATCAACCCAGGCTCCATGCGCATTAAAGATACCATCGAGAGAGACGGTCAACTCCAAGTTCTGAAAGAGCTCGGCGGTACGGTTTTCACCAATGCCTGTGGTCCCTGCATCGGCATGTGGAACCGCAAGGATATCGAGAAAGGCGTCAAGAACTCGATTGTCACTTCCTACAACCGCAACTTCGCCAAACGCAATGACGGCAACCCCGAAACTCTGGCTTTTGTCTGCGGACCCGAAACGGTCACCCTTATGGCCATTGCCGGCAAACTGACCTTCAACCCGGCCACGGACGAACTCGTCAACGACAAGGGTGAAAAAGTCAAGCTCGAACCGCCTCATGGCGAGGAACTTCCCCCGGCCGGCTATGAACCCGATAAAGGCGGCCTGATTCAGGGCAAACCGAACAACATGATTAAGGTCAAAATTGATGAAGGCAGCGAGAGGATTCAGGAGCTTAAGCCTTTCCAACCTTGGGACGGCCGGAACTTCGAAGACCTCGCGCTTCTCCTTAAAGCCAAAGGGAAGTGCACCACCGACCACATCTCCATGGCCGGCCCCTGGCTCAAGTACCGCGGCCATATCGACAATATCAGCAACAACATGCTCATCGGTGCCATCAACGCGTTTAACGACAAACCGGGCGAAGTCGCCAACGCCTTCACCGGTGACTATGATGAACCGCACAAGGTCGCCAGAGATTACTTGCGCAGAGGCCTCGGATGGGTTGTCGTGGGAGAGGAAAATTACGGCGAGGGGTCTTCTCGCGAGCACGCGGCCATGGAACCCCGCTTCCTGGGCGCCAAAGCCGTTATCGTCAAGAGCTTTGCCCGCATCCATGAGACCAACCTTAAAAAACAGGGCGTTCTGGCGCTGACCTTTGCCGACCCCGCGGATTACGACAAGGTGCAGGAAACCGACAGGATCAGCATCAATACCGCCGACATCGCACCCGGTAAACAGTTGACCCTGACCCTGTCCCACAAGGACGGGACAGAAGAAAAAATCATGCTTAACCATACCTATAATGAAAACCAGATTGACTGGTTCAAGGCTGGATCAGCGCTCAATACAATTGCAAAAGGAAACACATAAGAATATGCAAGGATTAACAGTTTTAAACCTGATCGTTGAAAAGGCTGCCGTAACGGCAGCCTTGCGAAAATAACTCTAAAAAAAGGTGTAGATATGGCACAACGTGGGATAAGAGAGGCTGAAGCTAAGCAGCTGATTGTCGATCATATCGATTTTCCGCTGACACATGACATGGTCCTGATTCGACCACATGCCGACATCTCGGCTCTTCCCAAGGAATTTCCTTTTCTTTCGGGAAAATTGGTAGCGAAGCCCGACATGCTCGTAGGGAAGAGAGGGAAACACAACCTGGTCCTTCTCAACAAAACCTTTGATGAGTGCGTTGAGTGGATACAGAAAAAAAGGTCAGGCCCGGTCCGAATCGGTCCGGCTAAAGGCGAACTGACCCATTTCCTGGTGGAGCCGTTTGTAAAGCATGACCAGGAATATTATGTCGCCTTCGAGGCGAAAAGAGACTATGACGTTGTCTACATCTCCGACCGCGGCGGCGTGGATGTGGAAGAGAACTGGGAGCATGTCAAGGAGATCAAGGTTCCTGTGGACAGCCTGCTCACCGAAAAGCAGGTCCTCAAAGTCCTCGACCATCCGCTGATTGCAAAGTTCGCGGCAGCCCTTCACAAGGTTTTCGCAGACCTGGATTTTGTCTACCTCGAAATCAACCCCATCGCCGTGGTCGACAATAAAATCCATATGCTTGACCTCGTTGCCAAACTGGATGACACCGCCAATTTCCGCAGCCGGGACAAATGGGGGGGCGTCGTTTTCCCATCTGCCTTTGGCTCAAGCCTGACTCCGGAGGAGCGCTATATCAATGAGCTCGATTCGAAAACCGGTGCTTCTCTCAAGCTGAAAGTTCTCAATCCGGAAGGAAGAATCTGGACCATGGTTGCCGGCGGCGGTGCCAGCGTGGTCTATGCTGACACCATCGTTGACCTAGGTCATGGCGAGGAAATGGCCAATTACGGAGAGTACAGCGGGGACCCCAACCAGGAACTGACTTATGAGTACGCGAAAACTGTTCTGGATCTCATGACCCGCAACCCCGGCAAACCCAAGGTCCTTTTGGTCGGCGGCGGAATTGCCAACTTCACCGATGTGGCCAAAACCTTTACCGGCATCATCATGGCCCTGAAAGACTACCGCGAAAAGCTGATTGAAAATAAGGTCAGCATCTATGTTCGAAGAGGCGGTCCAAATTTCAAAGAAGGACTTGAGAAAATGGAAGATACCGGCAAAACCCTTGGAGTACCGGTACATGTTTACGGGCCGGAAACACATATGACCCGCATTATCAGCTTGGCGTTGGGAGGGTGAGATGAACGATTACAACCTTTATGACAAGAACTCACAAGCAATCATATATGGCTCCCAGGTCAATGCTGTACAAAGAATGCTCGATTTTGACTATCTTTGTGGCAGGGCAACACCGAGCGTAGCCGCTATCGTGAACCCCAGCAGGGAAAGTCTGGTCAAGGTTTTCTTCAGCCAGCACGAGATCATGGTCCCTGAATACAAGTCATTGGGCAAAGCGGCCTCAGAACACCCGGAAGCGCATGTTCTGATCAATTTCTCCTCCTTTCGTTCAGCCTATGTCACCTCCAAAGAGGCCCTGGAAACGGACAGCATCAAAGTCGTCGTGATTATTGCCGAGGGGATTCCCGAGAGGGACACCCGCAAGCTCATTGCCCTGGCCAAGAAAAAAGGGAAAACGATTGTTGGGCCGGCAACGGTCGGGGGAATCAAGGCCGGATGTTTCAAGATCGGTAATACAGCCGGCAATATCGACAATATTATTGCCTCGAAACTCTTCCGTCCCGGATCCGTAGGTGTCGCATCCAAATCCGGCGGTCTCTCCAACGAGATATACAATATCGTAGCCTTGAATGCCGACGGTATCAATGAAGGCGTGGCCATTGGCGGCGACCGCTGGCCCGGTTCCGACTACCTGGATCATCTCCTCAGATACGAAAAGAACCCGGACATCAAGTTCATGGTTGCGCTGGGTGAAATCGGCGGCCGTGACGAGTATGAAATCATTGATGCCATCAAGACGAAAAAGATCACCAAACCACTGATCATGTGGGTCTCCGGGACCTGTGCCAAAATGTTCTCCAGCGGGGTGCAGTTCGGCCATGCCGGGGCTGCCAGCGGAGCCGACGAAGAATCCGCCCAGGCCAAGAACAAAGCTCTCAAGGAAGCCGGCGTGATCGTACCCAACTCCTTTGACGACTTCGGCGAAAAAGTCAAGGAAACCTATGACCGGCTCAAGCAGGAAGGAGCCATCCAGGAAGAGAAGCTCCCATCCGTACCCAAGTTCCCCGTGCCCCTCAAGGAAGCCCTCTCCTCCGGTATGGTGCGAAAACCGACCAACTTCACCTGTACCATCTCAGATGACCGGGGGGACGAGCCTGTGTATGCCGGTTATACCATTTCCGAAGTTCTTGAGTTGGGTATGGGTATCGGCGATGTTATGAGTCTTCTCTGGTTCAAACGAAGACTTCCTGCCTTTGCCACTAAATTCTTTGAACTGGTCATCGTCGTTTCGGCGGATCATGGTCCGGCCGTATCCGGCGCGCATAACGCCACGGTAACCGCCAGAGCTGGAAAAGACATGGTCAGTGCGCTGGCCTCAGGGCTTTTGACTATCGGACCTAGATTCGGGGGCGCCATCAACGATGCGGCCGTCTATTTCAAGGAGGCTGTGGATCGGGGTCTTTCCGCCAAGGAATTCATCATTGAGATGAAAGACAAGGGGCTCAACATTCCCGGCATCGGCCACCGTGTCAAGTCGGTTCAGAACCCGGACAAAAGGGTGGAGATCCTGTCCGACTATGCCAAAAAGAATTTCCCCAGTACCGAGTACCTTAATTTTGCCCGTGAAGTGGAAAAACTCACGACCGAGAAGAGAAACAACCTCATCCTCAACGTGGACGGCTGCATCGCCGTGGTTTTCCTCGACCTCCTTGCCTCCACGGGTATTTTCTCGGAAAGTGAGGCCAGAGAAATCGTCAAGCTCGGCTACCTGAACGGTTTCTTCGTTGTTGCCAGAGCCATCGGCATGATCGGCCACATTATGGATCAGTACCGACTCAAGAAAGGACTTTACAGGCATCCATGGGATGACATCCTCTACGAAGTTAAAAAGTTTGAGGAATAATGCCCTGTCGTAAGTCAAACATTTGAATGCCCAAATCAAAGGGGCAACGCCCAATTTTTCAGCAAGAAAACTGGAGTTGCCCCTTTTTTGTCTTCCAAACGGCTGGTCCTAAAAACTATTCAAAGCACCGCCACCCTAAGTAAAATAGCGACTCGGACACCTTTTTACTTCGCTTTCACCACAAGGTTTCCTTTTTGCATTATAAGTATCCTTTTAAATGCTCTGATACCAGGAGCCTATCAGGCTTAGGAATGAATCTATTGCGAAATCGGCAAAGCGGACCACATTCCCGCAAATTCTTGACAAATAGCCCTGCTATTCGATCTCAAATTTGCGAAAATCTGTCCTCGGTTTTCCATTTTCTCATGCCGAGCCCCCAAGCCTGACAGACTCCTGGAAGATTATTTCTTGACCTTTAAGTTGTCCTTGAATAGATTATTAAAATTTTCAATAAATCGATTTCAATAGGAAAAATGATGAAATACTTGCTGACCGTTCTGAGTCTAATTGGACTTCCCGCAATGGCGTTCGCAAGTGGTGAGCCTGCCGGGGCAGATGTGAATTTAGCCGGTACTATCTACGGCTACCTGGGAGTCGTGGTTTTTGTAGCGGCTTATATTCTGGTGCCGTTGGAAAACAAGATTCATCTGCGTAAAAGCAAGCCCCTCATGTTTGCAGCGGGGATCATCTGGCTCCTTCTGGGCCTTGCCTATCTCAGCATCGGCGATACCCACACGGCCCACGAGGCGATCAAAAAAAACCTGCTCGAGTATGCTGAAATATTCCTGTTCCTGCTCGTAGCCATGACCTACATCAATGCCCTGGAAGAGCGCAACGTGTTTCAGGCGTTGCGCGCATTTCTGGTTTCCCGGGGATTTTCCCTGCGGACAATTTTCTGGATCACCGGACTGCTGGCTTTTTGCCTTTCACCAATAGCGGACAACCTCACTACCGCTTTGATCATGGGCGCCGTAGCCATGGCGGTGGGAGGAAAAAACACCAAGTTCGTAGCCTTGGCCTGTATCAACATCGTGGTGGCGGCCAATGCCGGCGGCGCGTTTTCTCCTTTTGGAGATATTACCACTCTGATGGTCTGGACAAAGGGTAAAGCCGCCTTCCATGAATTTTTCTATCTCTTTATACCCTCTCTGGTCCACTGGCTGGTGCCGGCGTTTCTCATGAGCATAGCGGTCGGCAAGGAGCCTCCCGAGGAGCATGAGGAAGTGGTAAAGCTTAAATATGGTTCGTTCGGCATCATGTTCCTTTTCCTGGCGACCATCGCCACGGCGGTCTGTTTCCACAACTTCCTGAACCTTCCCCCGGGCGCAGGCATGATGCTCGGGCTCGGCTACCTTGGGCTCTTCTCCTACCACATCAAACTCCACGAAGGGAACCTGAAACGCTTCGACTATATTCTCGGCACCCGCAGTGAGGAATCTTTTACGCCCCTGCGGGCTATCGCCATGAGCAAAAAACCTCTGGAGGATATAATCGAATCATTCGGTGAAGCGATCTTTGCCATCGACACCAATCATGTGGTTACCCACTGGAACAAACCCATGGAGAAGCTCAGCGGGATCAAGGCCAAAGATGTCATCGGCACTAACCGGCACTGGTATCCATTTTATAAAGAAGAACGTCCTTCCCTGGCGGACCTGTCTCTCAGCTACCTTCCGGAAGATGCCATCGCGACCCATTACGAGTCAGGCATGCGGCGCAAAAATCCCTACGTGGAAGATGCCTACGATGCCAGTGGCTTTTATCCCCACCTGGGTGATGAGGGACGTTGGCTTTCTCTTTCCGCCGCACCGATAAAGGACCGGAACGGTGCTGTGATCGGCGCAGTTGAAATCCTTCAGGATTTTACCGAGCGCAGAAAACAGGCCCATCATTTCGATATCATGCAGAAAGTTGCCCGCGCCGAGTGGGACACGCTGATGTTCTTCTACGGAGTCATCCTCTGCGTTGGCGGCCTGGCCCAGTTCGGATACCTGGCAACCGTTTCCAAACTCATGTACCACGACCTTGGCGCCACCACCGCCAACGTTCTGGTCGGTGCAATCGGCGCGGTTCTCGGTAACATCCCGATTCTTTTTGCAGTGCTGGCCATGGATCCCGTCATGTCCCACGGTCAGTGGCTGCTCTTGACCCTGACGGTAGGTATTGGAGGCAATCTCCTCTCCGTCGGTTCAGCGGCCGGAGTTGCGCTGATGGGGACGGCCCGGGGCAAATATACGTTCGGTGTCCATCTGAAATGGGTGCCGGCCATTATCCTCGGTTATGTGGCCAGTATTTTGTGTCATCTCTTCATGAATGCCAGTCTCATGTAAACGATAAATTTCTAAACTTGAAACAAAAAAGAGGGACGGCGCGAAGCCCGTCCCTCTTTTTTGTTTCAACTCGTAATATCTTTGCTTCTGTTCTTTGATGGCAAAGACTGCTGCTTTCGCTTGGGACAGAATGACTTTTATAAAATCACAAAGGAAAGTGAACTGTCTTTTATTATTTTCGGTATACATTTAAGGTATGAATTACAAAAATCATTTTTCGCGGCAATCGGAATACTACGCCAGATTCCGACCCGAATATCCCCATGACCTCTTTAAATACCTAGCTTCGCTTTCGCCCCGAAAGCGACTGGCGTGGGACTGCGCAACCGGCTCCGGCCAGGCCGCCGTGGGACTTTCCCGATACTTCGAAAAAGTCATTGCCACTGATGCCAGCCGTCAACAGATTGATCATGCCAGAGAAGCTGAGAATGTTGAATACCGGTTGGCGAAAGCCGAATTTTCCGGATTGGAAAGAGGTTCCGTCGATCTGATCACCGTTGCCCAAGCCCTGCACTGGTTCGATCTCGATCTTTTTTTTCGGGAAGCGGAGAGGGTTTTGAAACCGAGCGGTATTCTGGCGGTCTGGACCTATGCTCTCATGAAGGTCTCCCCGGAGGTGGATGCTGTCATCAAAAAATTTCACTCACAAGTGGTTGGGGCATACTGGCCACCCGAACGTGCCCTGGTCGAAAACAGGTACACAGAGATAAAGGTTCCTCTTGAGCCTCTACAGCCTCTTGAATTCAAAATGAGTACCCCATGGGACCTGGAACACTTTCGAGGCTATCTGAAATCGTGGTCGGCTGCGCAGAGATTCCAGACCTTTAACAATTCGGACCCATTGGACTTAATCCGTGATGATTTGAACAAAGCTTGGGGAGAGGGATCCTATATAAGAGAAATAATCTGGCCCCTGACCTTGAAAATCGGGAAAAAGCCGGGAGGACCGTAAAGATTCGCCGAATATTTAAAAAGCTGTCAATCCGTCAGGTACTATGAGCAAACATATTCCTTAAGGAGGTTTGTCTATGATCGAGTTGATCCCCATTGAATCCGAGAACGTGGTGGGCATCCGAATTGATGGTAAAATCGAGAAGGCCGACATGGAAAAAATAACCAGGCTGATCGATGAGAGACTCCAGACTTACGAGAAACTGAGAATCTATGTGGAACTGGAGTCATTCGGCGGCATTTCCTTTGAGGCTTTCATCAAGGATATCAAGCTCGGCTTTTCCCACCTCAAGCAATTTGAAAAAAAAGCGGTCGTATCCGACAAAACCTGGGTCGCGAAGCTGGCCGACTGGGGCGGGCAATTAATCCCCAGCATGGAGGTAAAACACTTCACATGGGAAGAGAAGGAACAGGCCAAAGCTTGGGTGCAAGCGTAAATCCTCCCTGCCACGTCCCTCACAGGTGGCCCCCTCTTGCCTTCCCCCGGCACTTTGGTAATGTTTATTTCGTTTCCAGTTTTAATTCCACCGAGGGGAGATAAACGAATGATACGTTATGAATTAAATCCTGACGAAGGCATTCTAATCGTCACACCCGAAGCACCCCTCGAATCGACGGATTTCGAACGGCTGGCAAGCGAAGTCGATCCCTACATCGAAAAGACAGGCAAGCTTCATGGCCTGCTGATTCAGGCCGAATCTTTCCCTGGCTGGCAGGATTTTGGAGGCATGGTTTCCCATCTGAAATTCGTTAAGAACCACCACAAGGATATCGAGAAGATTGCCGCGGTAAGCGACAGCGGTTTTCTGTCCATTCTGCCCCGGATTACAAACCACTTCGTCAAAGCCGAGGTCAGGCACTTCGACTACAGTGACAAAGAAAAGGCTCTTGAGTGGCTGAGCAACAAGGGGTGAGGCGAGTTGATGCAGAAAATTTTAATTTTCAACGTTTTTAAAAAACTCTGTTTAGGAGATAAAGGTTATGGTTATGAAAAAAATCATATTTACAGCCATTCTCTTAATTTTATTTTGTGCAGCCCCTGTCATAGCCGAAGATTCCTTTGAAAAGGATGTGATAAAAACCACGGGTGGTGATTTGATCGTTACATTTATCGGCCACGGCACTCTCATGCTGGAATACGGCGGACAGACAGTCCATATCGACCCCTTCAGCCGTTTAGCTGATTATTCGAAACTGCCTGATGCCGACATCATCTTCCTTACCCATCATCACGGTGATCATCTGGACCTGAAAGCCCTGCAGCAGATACGCACCGAAAATACAGTCGTAGTCCTGACTGAAAAGTGTGCGGAAAAAGTCGAAAACGGGATAATCATGAAAAATGGGGATACCAGGACGGTTGAAGGAATCGGGGTCCGGGCCATCCCCGCCTATAATCTCGTCCACCGCAGGGAAAACGGCCAGTCGTTTCATATCAGAGGCGAGGGGAACGGGTATGTCCTGACCTTTGTGGATAAAAATGTCTACATTGCCGGAGACACGGAGAACACGCCGGAAATGAAAGCATTGAAGGATATCGACTATGCCTTTCTACCCATGAATCTCCCTTACACCATGACCCCGGAGATGGTCGCCGACGCAGTACAATCTTTCAAACCGAAGGTGCTCTACCCCTATCATTATGGCGAGACGGACACGTCAAAAATCGTTGCACTTCTAAAAGATATTGCGGGTGTTGAAGTCCGTATCCGCAGGATGCCTTAAACTTTTCAATCCTTCAGACTTCCCTGTATACTTTTGAAACTACTTTACCTGAAGGATAAAAAGGGGAAGCTATCCAGCTTCTATAAAAGTGCACAATCGGGGATGTCATCCAACTGAGAACGTGAATGCCTTCTCTTTGTTTGGCTCGGAGGAAAGCCTTTTAAAGGAATTGGCATACACGGAGTTTGTTCTGAACAAATGGTGATCACGAAGAAGTTAGAGGGTCAGACATATAAGATTGCACGTTGGTAATTTGAGGTTATCTTTTCCCATTGTTCGCAATTTCCGAACCTATTATCCCGACATGCTGTATCACGGCACCATCCAGCTCGATTGTGTGCCCCACCAAAGAATAAAACATGCCTATTATTGAACTAAGCGCCGGTGAATGGCTGTCGATCATTACCCACATCAAAAAATGGGTCGGGAACCTGCTGCGGGCCAAAGAGAACCGCAAAAAGGAATCAAAAGAAGCCTTAAGGGCCGTGATTAAAGCTGTCCGCGAAACGACCCTTTACCTGCGCCGTCTGCGTGAGGGTGGTGGAAAGTCATTGAAAAAAGAGAGGGAACTTTCACTCCTCTGGACGGAACTCTCTTTTCGAATTGAAGATCTCAAGCTGGACAGACTTGCCGAGCGATGTAATCTCATGGGCCGATACTGGGCTGACCCTACCTTGTTTGACGCAGCTTTTCTGAATCGCGCCGGAAAGCGTCTGGCCGATGTGGAAAAACTGGCGTACACAAGCCTTGAACAAATTACGGGATAGATGATGACAAAAAAAATTCTTATAGCCTGTGATATCGGCGATACATTCAAAAATAAATTGGAGGAAGCCGGATTCGAGCTCTCTTTCGTGCCTGACAAGGATGCGCTGGCTGAATCGATTAAAGGGGTGCACGGTATGTTCATAGGCGCCCGGTTCCGCTTCACCCCGGAAATCCTGGAACAGGCGGATCAACTGGAAGCGATCTCCTTTTGCGGCGTGGGTGTCGAGACCTATGTCAATGAAGAAGCCGCCACCAAGCATGGAATCGCCGTTATGAACACCCCCGGGGTCAACGCAAACACCGTGGGGGAATTCGCGGTGGGCTTTCTCCTCGCGTTTCATAAAAACATCGTCCGGGAGAATAACGATCTGAAAGCGGGAAATCCTTTCAGGGCCATGACCTCGGAAATCAGGGGTACAACCGCCGGCATCATCGGCATGGGTTATATCGGCCGGCGGATCAGCGAAATCCTCCATCAAGGGTTTCAAGCTTCGATCCTCTATTACAGCCGTTCCCGAAAACCGGAGGTAGAAACCTCTCTCGGAGCCCGATTTGTCGATTTAGACAGGGTTCTGGCTGAAAGCGACGCACTCTTTCTGACGCTACCGGAAACAGCCGAAACAAGTGGCATGATCGGCCGCGAGGAACTGGCAAAAATGAAGAAGGGCGCCATCCTCATCAACATCGCCCGCCCCGGCCTCGTGGACGGCGAGGCTCTTTACGATGTTCTGGCTAACGACCGCATCCGGGCCGCCGCCTACGACGGCTATCACATCAGCAAACCCTATCCAAAAACGCCGGAAGAAGACCCCTGCGGGCTCTTTTCACTTTCGGACGACAAATTCCTCTGCACACCCCACACGGCCAGCCGCAGCATCAAGGTCTGGGACGACCTTTTCGATTGCGCCGCAGACAATCTGATAGAGTTTTTTTCCACTGGAAACTGCCGGAATATTGTGAACCCCGGATATGTTGATTCCAAATAATTAAGACTCCCAAAAACCTACATATCGCGTGCCTGAGAACCCTTCCTCTGACAGCCGCAAAAAAAGTCTCTTTTTCTTAAAAAAAGAGGCCGCCTAAAACTTTTGATGTAATTATTTTTTATCTATCTTTTCAGTATGATACAAGATTTACATGGGCTCATAAAAAATAATTATTTTCCCACAAATTTTTTTTTAAAAAGGAGTTAATTTCTTGATTGCTTTTGGAAAAATAAGTGGTTAAATACATTTTACGATAATGGATATCAAACTGGAGATGGTTTAAAAGAAAGGAGAGTGTTTTCCAGTAAAAATGTATTGCTGATTTCGATATCTAACACTTTGGAATTTTTTATTTTGAGGAGACCACCATGAAGAAATTTGCCATTTTTGCAGCAGCGCTCATTTTCGCTTTTGTCGGTTCGGCTATGGCGGGCCCTGCCCCTCAGAAGGTCGTAGATCTGGCCAATGGCGCCCTTGCCGACCTGGGTTCAGACAAAATCGTTGTAAAAGAAGTCCGCGCCGTCAATACTGAAGCAAGGACCTTAGCAGAGATCAAAGTAATAGACGAGGAATGGCAGGCCGCCAAAAAAGCCGGCCAAAAAATACCCCTCATGGATGAACTCATGAGCAACGATTGCGCAAAACGTCTCAACGAAATTATGGCTGAACATGCCTTTATCACCGAAATCTTTGTCACCGGCCGGGCTGGCGGCAATGTCTGCCAAACCGGTATGACCGGCGACTTCTGGCAGGGCGACGAAGCAAAATTCAAGGAAGTTTTCAAAAAAGGTGTTTATGTCAGTGAGGTAGAAGTTGAAGATGGGAAAAACATTGTCCAGGTTTCCGTCCCTGTGAAACAGAAGGCACTTCACATCGGGACTATGACCATTGGTGTTGATGTGGATAAGGTCCCTTGATTCCTGGCCTGTTTTTGGTTGCTTAGGATTTCTTCTTTCCAACAATCATCTCTGAAAAGGCGCCGCAGGCTTTAATGCCTGCGGCGCCCTTTTTTTGGACGCTATCGACATTTTACGGAGCGATTTAACCTTTCCCCTTCTTACCTCAATGGATATATTTGAGAAATCAGCAAAACTGATGGCTTTATCAACCAGAAAAAATGGTTTTAAAAGCCATTTCCGGATTGCTTTTATGAAGAAAAGTGATTAAATTTCCTTTATAATAAATCGGCATTAACCAGGAGATGGTTAAAAGGAAAGGAGAGTGTTTTTTCAGTAAAAATGTTTTCTGAATATGTTTTCTAACAATGTAACAATTTTATTTATTGAGGAGAAAGCCATGAAGAAATTTGCCATTTTTGCAGCAGCACTCATTTTAGCCTTTGTTGGTTCGGCAATGGCGGGACCCGCCCCTCAGAAGGTTGTCGATCTGGCCAAGGGTGCCCTTGCCGACCTGGGAAAAGACAAAATCGTTGTAAGAGCGGTTAGAGATGCAAATGCCGACGCCAAGACGATGAAACAGATTGAAGCCATTGACACCGAGTGGAAGGCAGCCAAAAAAGCCGGTCAAAAAATACCCCTCATGGATGAACTCATGGGCAACAAATGCGCGAAGCGCCTCAACGAAATGATGGCTGAACATGCCTTTATCACCGAAATCTTTGTCACTGACAACCAAGGCGGAAACGCCTGTCAAACCGGCATGACCGGTGATTACTGGCAGGGGGATGAAGCAAAATTCAAGGAAGTTTATAAAAAAGGCGTTCTCGTTGCTGATGTTGAGCAAGAGGATGGCATGAATATCAGCCAGGTTTCCGTCCCGGTCGTCATGGGCAAACGCCACGTCGGCACCATGACTATCGGTGTCAATGTCGATAAGGTCCCTTAAATCCTGCACAGAATTTTAAAAAAACAGTTTTTTCCTTTTTAAAAACCATCTCTGTAAAGAAACCGAAGGCTTCAGTGCTTTCGGTTTCTTTTTTTGGAATCCCGCAAGCTCGTTCATAAAGCCGCAAACCCTTCCCTTTCTTAGCGCGGGACCGTATACTGCCTGTATAACCATTGACGTTTCCCCGAGGATAGTCCCATGTCATTTAAAAATCAGCAGGAGTTCATACGGGCGCTGGAAACCCGAGGCGAACTGCACAGGATAACCGCTCAAGTCGACTCTTATCTGGAAATCACGGAAATCGCCGACCGTGTCAGCAAAAACCATGGACCGGCACTTCTGTTCGAGCAGGTCAAGGGTTCCCCTTTTCCGCTCCTGATCAACGCCTTCGGCAGCTTCAATCGCATGCAGACGGCCCTCAATTGCGGCTCCTTCGATGAAATCGGGGCGAAGATCGAATCTCTGATTAAAATCCAACCCCCGGGAACCCTGTTCGAGAAAATTCGCATGCTCTTTTCCCTTAAAGAGATGGCGAACATGATCCCGAAAAAGGTTCGCAAAGCACCCTGCCAGGAACAGATATTCGATGACAAAAGCGAACTCCTTGACCTTCTTCCGATCCTGACCTGCTGGCCCCAGGACGGCGGGCCTTACATCACGCTCCCCCTGGTGGTCACCAAAGATCCGGAGAGCGGCATTCAGAATCTCGGCATGTACCGTCTGCAGAAGTACGACCGTGCCAGCACCGGCATGCACTGGCAATACAACAAGGATGGCACCCGCCATTTCGAAAAGTACAAAGCCCGAGGGGAACGCATGGAGGTGGCCGTGGCCCTGGGCGGCTCTCCAGCAGTGACCTATGCCTCGACCGCCCCTCTCCCGCCGGATGTGGATGAGCTGATTTTCGCCGGTTTTCTCAATTCCCGCGCCGTGGAAGTGGTGAAGGGAAAAACCGTCGACCTCTGGATTCCGGCGGAATCTGATTTCGTCATCGAAGGCTATGTCGATCCCGACGAGGAGAAGGTGGAAGGCCCTTTCGGCGACCACACCGGCTTCTATTCAGCGGCGGACAGCTACCCCGTCTTTCACGTGACCTGCATCACTTCGCGCCGGGATGCGATCTATCCGGCCACCATCGTGGGCAAACCGCCCATGGAGGACTGCTACATGGCCAAGGCCACGGAACGGATATTCCTCCCCCTCCTGCGCATGTTGGTCCCGGAAATCGTCGACATGGAACTCCCCATGGAAGGCGTTTTCCACAACTGCGCCCTGATTTCCATCGATAAGAAATATCCCGGACAGGCCAAGAAAGTCATCCACGCCCTCTGGGGTCTGGGACAGATGGCCTCGACCAAATATATTGCCGTATTCGACAACGACATCGACCTTCGGGATTCCCGCACCGTGATCTGGAAACTGCTGAACAATGTCGATCCGAAACGGGATTTTCTCCTCTCCGAAGGTCCCCTCGACGCCCTTGACCATTCGGCGCCATTCCCCAATTTCGGCGGCAAGCTGGGGATCGACGCCACCCGCAAAACCCGCGAAGAAGGAATGGGGCGGGACTGGCCGGAAGAGATAATTATGTCCGAGGAGATTAAAGAGCAGGTCACCCGGCGCTGGAAAGAGTATGGATTTTAAAAAGTTTTCTCAACTGATCATGGCCGAGCAGACCCTCTTCGCCCTCCCCTTTGCCTGGCTGGGGATTCTTTTCGCAGGCGGGGGAACACTGAGTGTCTGGATTTGGGCAACCATAGCCCTGGTAGCCGCACGAACCGCCGGAATGCTCTTCAACCGGGTCATTGACGCAAAAATCGACGCCAGGAACCCGCGTACCAGAGACCGCCTTCTGCCCCGGGGAAAGGTTTGCCCCGAAGCCGTCTGGTTTTTTGCCATCGTTTCTTCGCTAGCTCTGATCGGTTCTGCCGCCATGCTCAATCCGCTCTGTTTTTATCTCTCTTTCCCGGCGGTGTTTCTGCTCTTCACCTATTCCTACCTGAAGCGTTTTTCCTCCTCTTCCCATTTCTATCTCGGATTTGTGGAGGCCGCCGCTCCCGTGGGGGGATATCTGGCCGTCACCGGCGAGTTTGCCCTCACCCCGCTGGTACTCGGCGCTGTGATCATGACCTGGATCGCCGGACTCGACATCGTCTATGCGCTGCAGGATATGGATTTTGACCGGGAGGAAAACCTCCACTCGGTACCGGCCCGACTCGGACGGGAGCGGGCACTGTTCATTTCTACGCTATGCTACGGACTCGCCACGGGCTCTCTAATTCTGGCCGGAAGCCTGGAAAGGATGACTTCCCCTTATTGGCTGGCGGTTGTGGCTGTCGGCCTTATTTTTCTCTATCAGCAGATTCTGGCCCGCCGTATCCAGATAAATCCTGCAGTAGGAAAAATATTTCAAGCCAACATACTGATATCGCCGATTCTTCTTTGCGGTACCGCCTTTGCGGTTTTTTTGAGATAATTGGCGCAACTCCAAATAGGTCGAACCAGGAGGCAAACTCATGATTGTTGTCGGCATTACCGGTGCCAGCGGCTCGATCCTCGGCATCAGGCTGGTGGAAGAACTCCTTAACTTGGGTGAAGAGGTTACCGGAATCGTCTCGAACAGAGCCTGGTCGGTCATGGCGCACGAACTTTCGTTCAAACCGTCGGGACAGGAACCGCTGCGGGAACTTTTGCTGGAGCGGGGGATGACGAAGAGTCTGGACGCCTATTGCGAATTCGACGACAAAAATATGTTCGCGCCCGTGGCCAGCGGATCCTATCATTTCAAAGCTGCGGTGGTGATCCCGACCTCCATGAAAACCCTCTCCGCGATAGCCAACGGTTACGTTGACAATCTCATTACCCGTGCCTGCGACGTGGCCCTGAAAGAGAAACGCCAGTGCATCCTGGTCCCCAGGGAAACCCCTCTGAACCTCATCCATATTGAAAATATGCGCAAGGCGACCCTTGCAGGAGCCAGCATCGCTCCACCAATGCCCGGCTTTTACACGCGGCCCAAGACGATCCAGGACGTGGTTAACTTTACCGTAGGGAAGATCCTTACCCTTCTCGGCCTGGAGCACACCCTTTTCAAGAGCTGGGGGGAAGAGGCAGATGAAGAATGTTGAAGTTTTGGTGAAACTTGAGGTTAAAGGCTCGGGGTTGCGTCCCCGAACGACGCCTTACTCTTTTTGCTTGCCCAAAAAAGAGTAAGAAGAAAAAGGCACCCCGGCATCTTGCCCTTCGGGTTCCCGTTGAGGGGAGGGGGAAAAACCCAAAAGCAAAACCCTAAACCAAAACCTTAAAACCATCTGTGAGCCATTTTGTGGCGAGGCCACAAAATGGGCTGATTAAGCTTAAGGTTGATTATGAATTTCAACCCCTTGCGATGAAGCCGAAGTGGAGGAAACGTTTTGATATCAGACGGACAGCTGAGCGGTTTTTGCGAATCCTGGCCGGCTTCAAAACGTTTCCGGAGCGCAGGGGAGCCGAAGGCCGAATCGCGGGACGTCCTTTTCTTTGCTTCTTTCTTTTTGACGTAAAAAGAAAGAAGGTGCCGTCCGGGGGCGCAACCCCGGTTCCCACTTTAAAAAATAACGCAGCAGGACTAAAAAAACGTGAACACCAGCATAGATTCGCTACCAGAAAAAATTAAAAACCCCGAGCTACGCCGCATCGCCGAAAAAGCAACCCAGAACATCCCGGTTGATCGCTCCGACGCCCACCTCCTCCTCACCACCCCCCGACATCCTCGACCTCGGAAGCATTGCCCATGACCTGCGAGACCGTCTCCATGGCGACGCCACCTGCTACGGTGTCAACATGAACCTCAACTACACCAATATCTGCGAACTGCGCTGCCCGCTCTGCGCTTTCTCCCGCGACAGCGGGGACCCGGAGGCTTTCGTTCTTTCTCCGGAAGAATTCGAGAGACGGGTGCGAGGAGCGGTCGCTGACGGCATCGACGAAGTCCATATCGTTGGGGGTCTCCATCCGGAACTGACTCTCGGCTATTACGAAGAAATGCTAGGCCGCATCCGCAAGGTCAAGCCGGAACTATTCATTGTGGCCTTTACCGCAGTGGAGTATGATCACTTCGCCAAAGTCAGCGGCATTCCTCTGGAAGAGGTCTTCCGCCGCCTGATTGAGGCCGGTGTCAACGCCCTTCCCGGCGGGGGTGCTGAAATATTTTCTGAGCAGGTAAGAGAAGTCATCGCGCCAAAAAAGATATCCGCACTACGCTGGCTTGAAATCATGCGCCTCGCTCACAATCTTGGGCTCAAAACCAACGCCACCATGCTTTACAACCACCTGGAAAGCGTGGACGACCTGGTCGACCACCTCTTCCGACTCCGCGACCTGCAGGATGAAACCGGCGGTTTCAAAACCTTTGTCCCCCTCCCTTTTCATGGGGGAAATACAACGGTTCAGGCGAAAAGAAAATTCACCACGGGTTTCGACGATATCCGCATTTACGCCGCCAGCCGCATCATCCTCCACAACATCCCACACCTCAAAGCATTGTGGATGTATGTGGGAGAAAAGATGGCCCAGGTACTGCTGAGATTCGGAGTGGACGATATCAGCGGCACCTACCACAACGAAAAGATCGTTCATGCCGCCGGCGCTCGGACACCCGACTTCGGTAACGAAGCTCACCTCAAACGGATTATCGAGAATGCGGGGCTCGTACCACGACGGACCAATGCCGGTTATGAATGTTTGTAACTGTTCAGCCAATGGACTCACGGCGCCTATGGAAAGGGTGCCTGGCGCCCGGGCGGCGACAGACCAGCCTGGTTTATTCATAAGGCTTTGTCGCGAAACCGGCAAGTGTGCGTCAAATCAAGCCAAGCACAGGGACGCGCTCTACAGGCGTACTTGCGGTACGCCGAAGAGCAAGGAGCGAGCACGGCTTGAGGTGGCGTGCAGTTGCCGGTTGCAGCAAAAGGCTTCATAAATAATCCGGGCTCACCCCACGGATGGGTTCATGCGACCCTTGGAACTGACGGCGTGAGGCCATTGGCCAAGAAGATGAATAGAAAAATTGACCATGAAACTCGGCTATATCGACTATCTCAATTGTTACCCCTTTTACTATCACCAGTTTGAAAAGAAAAAACTGGAGGATGTGGAAATCGTTCCCGGCTACCCGAGCGATCTCAACCGCATGATGATATCCGGAGAACTGGACCTCAGCCCCATCTCCTCGGCGACCTGCGCCGGGCTGGACGGAAAGATCCGCCTTCTCCCCGATTTCTGCCTTAGCTCCATAGGCTACGTCGGCTCAGTTGTCCTGCGCAGCAAAGTCCCTATTGAAGAGCTGGACGGAAAAAAGCTCGGCGTCACCAGCGCTTCTCACACCTCGGCCGTACTCTTGCGTATTCTCATGGAACGCTATTACCGGATCAGGCCGGTCTACCGGGAAACTACGCCAAGTCCCGAACCCAACGGCCTCGACGCCGCCCTCCTGATCGGCAACGAAGCCATGACCGCGAGCCGCCAGCCGGTTTCCTATTCTTACGACCTTGGCGAGCTCTGGCTGCGAAAAACGGGTTTTCCCGTGGTGTTCGCCGTCTTCGCCGTGCGTGAGGAAGCTATTACTCGAAAAATGGAAAAGATCCGGGCCGTGGTCCGTTCCTATCGCACCTCGCTGCAATACTTGGCCAGCCACGGAGAAGAGGTCATCGCCGGTGCCCGTGAACGTTATCCTGACATTATCTATGATATCGGCGGCTATTATGACCTTCTCCGTTTTAACTTTTCCGAAGAGTTGAAAGAAGCTCTAGAGTTTTATCTCCGAACCGCGGCGGAACTTGGTTTATTGCAGAGAATTGAAAGCGTTCGCTATCTTGGATTTGGATAAATGGCAATATTGAAACGGTATTCCCTTGAAGGGATTCGGGGTTGCGCCCCCGAACGACACCTTCTTTCTTTTTACGTCAAAAAGAAAGAAACAAAGAAAAGGACGCCCAGCCAGCTTGTTCTTCGGGTTTCCTGCGCTCCAAGGCTTTTTTGAGGACCGTCAAATTCGCAGAAACCGCTCAGCTGCCCGTCTTTTTCTCAAAAAAGTCTCTCCACTTCGGCTACGCTGCATGGGGGAAATATATCTTTTTCAATAATTATGAAAATTCCCACAATTAACCAAAAACTTGAATCAAGAATCCTGGCCGGCGAGCGGATCAATTCCGCCGAGGCCCGCCGCCTTTTCGACTTGGATATCCTTGACCTGGGCCGTCTGGCGGACCTGCGCCGGGAGCAGGCCTGCCCGGGCAACCAAGTCGGCTTCATCCTCGACCGCATCATCAACTACACCAACCGGTGCGAGGCGGAATGCCGCTTCTGCGCCTTCCACGCACGTCCGGGACGGATGGAAGCCTTTGAGCTTGCCGAGGAAGAAATCTGCCTAAAGGTGGAAAATCTCGTCGAAACCGGGGGCACCCAGGTAATGCTTCAGGGCGGCCTCCATCCTGATTACGACCTTGAAACTTATCTGGCACTGATCAAAAGTGTAAAACAACGATTCCCACAGATCTATCTGCATTCTTTTTCCCCGGCGGAGGCTGTTCACATGTCCCACAAAAGTGACCTCGACATTGACCAGGTCATCGCCGCCCTGAAAGAGGCGGGGCTCGACTCCATGCCCGGCGCCTCCGACCTGCTGGTCAAGCGCATCCGCTCCGTTGCCAGCCCGCAAAAGCTGACGACCGCCGAATGGTGTGCAGTGATGGAAGCGCTCCATCGCCACGGCCTGAAATCTTCGGCCACCATGACCTATGGCATGGGGGAAACCCTGGAGGAGCGCGTCGACCACCTGGGAGTCATTCGTGACGTGCAGGACCGGACCGGGATAATTCGCGCATTTATCCCCTGGTCCTTCTCCCCGGCTATGACTGAAATGGCGGAGATTCCCCCGGCCACGGGGCTCGATTATCTGAAAATCGTGGCCATCTCCCGCATCTTCCTGGATAATGTCACACATATCCAAGCCGGTTGGCTGACCGAAGGGCTCAAGCTGGCCCAGGTCGCCCTCGCCATGGGCGCCAACGACATGGGAGGGGTGCTCATGGAGGAGCAGGTGGTCAAGGCCACGGGTATTGAAACCAGCACAAATAGGGATGAGTTGATCGATCTAATCCGCAATGCCGGGAAGGTTCCGGTACAGAGGGATTCGGATTACAAAGTGGTTCGCAGTTTTTAAGGAAGACTTTTTTCAGCACAAATGGACTTGTGTCGTCCATGGAGAGGGCATCTGCCGCCTGGATGACGGCAGCTAAGCGCCCAAGGATGGGTTCATGCGGCCCTCGGAATGCGCGGGACAAGGCCATTTCCAAGGTGGTTATACTGTCACTGAACTTTTGTGCCTGTTGCGGGGTTGCGCCCCCGAACGGCGCCTTACTCTTTTTGCATGCCCAAAAAGAGTAAGCAGAAAAAAGGCACCCCACCGACTCGCCCTTACGGGTACTCGAAGTGCCGCTACAAACTCGGGGAACGACAGAAACTCGCTTCGCTCAAACAGTCTGCCGCTCTTTTCCCCTCGTCTGCAGCGGCACTTCGACTCGTCAGAAGGGGATAAACAACCTTTCGGTCCGCTGGTGAATGGTTTTATCCAGTTTTCCACCTTGCACCACAGCCGGAGCGGAGGGGGCGTTTTGAGAAAAAGACGGTCAGCCTGAGCGGTTTTTGCGAATCCTGACCGCCCTCAAAACGTTTCTGGAGTGCAGGGAACCCGCAGGGCAGGGTGCCGGGGCGTCCTTTTCTTTGCTTCTTTCTTTTTGACGTAAAAAGAAAGAAGGCGTCGTCAGGGGACGCAACCCCGGGGTTTCAAACTGTGGGAAGAGGGCAAACTAATCGCAATACCAGTAGTATGCTGAACTACTTAATAATTATGCCGGAACCGTATCCCATGACAAACATCGATCTCGCCTTCAGCCCTTGCCCCAACGACACCTTCATGTTTCATGCAATGCTTCACAACTGCATCGACACCGAAGGCCTGGTGTTCACTCCGCATATCCATGATGTGGAAACCCTAAATCGGGAAGCGGAAAAGAAAACTTTCCAGTTCACCAAGCTCTCGTTTTTCGCTTATCTGGCCCTCAAGGATCGCTACAAGCTTCTTGATGCCGGCGCTGCACTCGGCTTTGGCTGCGGACCGCTCCTGGTCGCGAAATCGGCGGACGTGGACCTAGCCAACGCCCGCGTCGCCATCCCCGGCCGCTACACAACCGCCCATCTTCTCCTCAAACTTTGGCACCCGGCCATATCCGAGGTGGTTGAGACCCGCTTCGACAATATTCTTCCGGGTATCGAGGCGGGAGATTTGGACGCCGGGGTGATCATCCATGAAGGACGATTCATCTACCCGGCTTACAACTGCGCCAAAGTAATTGATCTGGGGGAGTGGTGGGAAACGGAAACCGGCATGCCCATCCCCCTAGGCTGTATTGCGGCACGCCGGGATTCGGACACTGTTGCTCTGAATAGAAAAATCGAGGGAGTTTTGCGCCAATCGATCGAGTTTGCTTTCGCCAACCGGGAGGAATCCAGGCCATTCATCAAATCCCACGCCCAGGAGATGGACGACGATGTGATCGATTCGCATATCAATCTTTATGTGAATGATTTCAGCCTCTCGCTCGGGCCGAAAGGGAAAAAAGCTGTGGAAACGCTGGAGGAAATGGCGCGATGCCGGAACATCCTTTAATCGCCATCATCATGGCCACCCTGCTTGAAGCGGAGCCGTTCATCGAAGCGCTGGCGCTTGAGAAGCAGGCTGATGAGCCCTGCCCTGTTTATCGCCGAGAAAACCTTTTTCTCGGCATTTCCGGAATCGGCAAAGCGAACGCCGCCCTGGCGACAACCTATGCCTGCCTCAAACTCCGCCCGGGCCTGATCTGCAACCTCGGAGCGGCTGGTGCAACGAAAGAGTCCCTGCCACTGGGCAGTATCTACCAGATCAACAAAGTGATAGAGCCAGACCGCCCAAGTCTGAAAAACGGTCTTCCCCAAGTCCACCATTCCCAGACCCTGCCGGAATTCAAAACAGCGATCCTGGCAACCCAGGACCGCACGATCAAAACTTTCGAAGAACGACGGGAAACTGCGCTTCACGCCGACCTTTGCGACATGGAAGGCTCTGCCGTCATCCAGACCGCCGCGAAATTCAACATCCCCTGCCATCTTTTCAAATTTGTCAGCGACACCCCCCATCCCGACGAACAGGATAATATCGTTGAACGGATCAAAGGACTGCGCGCGTCCTTCTGCGACTTCTTCATTGACGCGGTTCTGCCGAAACTCTAGGCCGGACTCCAGACAGGTAATATGTGTAGTGATTCAGGTTTTATCTGACGGATAGTGTCTTATTATCCCGAGAAGATACAGAAATCAATTGTAAGATAACTTATAAGAATCCACCTCGCGAAGCGGATGATTATCGAAGAACAAGCACAGGAAAAAGCAAGGCCCACCTAATAGGAGGCGGGCCTTTACTGCGTTTTATTTATCGTCATTTATGAAATTCTGGTTTTTCTACAGCCCCAGCGGTATTGATAACCAGCGGCGAGACGAACCTGTGTGCAACTCTTTTTCATGAGCGATTAGGTAACAGATAGTTCCCGTAAACGCATATCCGTCCCCCTGGTTTCACCCTATAATAGCCGTTGCATTATTTTGTTAAAATGTTATTTTTAGTTACAGTTTGAAACAGGCTTGGCAGTGCATCCCGAGTGGGATTAGAGTCAGGAAATTCAATATGGAAGACCCTCTTCAAACGAACTATGATGTAGTGGTCATCGGCAGAGGCATCGCCGGTTTAACCGCAGCTTTGAATGCCGCCGGCCGGGGCGCATCGGTCGCAGTTGTTTACTACAATACTTTATGCTCATCAAATCTGGCCTATGAAGGGGTCTTTCGCTTTCCGGAAGACATTGACGAATTAGAAACCATGGTCGGTGAACACGGCTGTGGATTGGCCGACCCTGAACTGCTGTCCGCTTTTTTTCAGTATTTCCGGGATTTCGGTCAAACCGATCTGGAACGTATTTTTCCGCTGGCCGGTGCAAAGCCCATCGGCAAAAAGCATACGCGGGGAGGTCCTGGTGTTTTGGCGGACCTGGAACATTTGTGTCATTTAAAAAACATCACCTTTATTAACGGAATTGTGGTCAAAATCGGTACGACCGCCCGGACGATATCTGCTCTTCAAATTTATCATTTAACGTGTCTGATCACCCTCAGAACAAAAAGCATCGTTATTGCAGCCGGCGGCGGCATCGGTAATATGTACCAGACCAGCAACAACGCCACAGCCTGCTGTCCCCCCGGAGCATCGTTGGCCTTAAATGCAGGCGCTCGGCTGAAAGATTTGGAATTTATCAGTTATCACCCTTTTGGCGCGGTCGGCTGCCGTACCCAGGACGGCACAACTCCGGTCTTCACTTTTTTTAGCATTGGAATAAATACAAAAATTTACAGCAATAAGACAAACAGTCGGGTTCCTTTTATTGAAGACCTGATTGCTACAAGAACCGCTTGTCAAAACCCCCATGACAACATCTTCAAAATTGCCCGTGAAGTACAGCGACACAACGGTATCCATATCCACACAAACATCCGCGGTAACCTGCAAAGAATCAACCTTACGGTTGTTGCCCACAGCTTAATCGGCGGCATTGACGTAAACACAGATTTTAAGACCGCAATTAATGGTCTGTATGCTGTCGGTGAATCAGCCGGAGGACTGAACGGTGCCGGCCGGCTGCCGGGCATGGCCCTTCTGGAGGGATATGTGTCCGGAAAACAGACCGGCATCAATGCCGCTGACTATGCGGACAGAAACGATTTTCACCCCGTTGATCCAGACGGTTTCTATCCATCATCAACACGTTTCGGTATGTTCTCAAATGTGACTGAAGGAATAAGAAGGATTGCAGACGCATCCCTCTTTATTGAAAGATCAGAGGCCGACCTGCACCTGGCCGGAAAAAAGCTGGAAAAGCTCATGTCAGGGATCATCAAGAATGATTTGGCACAGCATATCGAATATGGTCTGGCAGAAACGCTCTTAACCATGGTCAATGCCTCCCTGCTAAGAAAAGAAAGCCGGGGCAACTTTTACCGTGTGGACTACCCGCGCACCGACCCGGGTATGCAGCAAAATATCATAGTGCAAAAGAAAAGTCGGGATGCGCAGGTTTCTGTTTTTTGGGATGATACGCCGAAAGCTTCATTGGCCTGCGGCAACGATTTCTAGCCCGGATTATTCACGAAAACTTTTACTGCAGCCGTTAATTACCCGCCATCTCAAGCCGTGCTCGCTCTTTGCTCCTCAACGTACTGCCAGTACGCCTGCAGAGCAAATCGCTGTGCTTGGCTTGATCTGACGTACTCTTGACGGTTTCGCGACAAACCATCATAAAAAAAACCGGGTTAACTGGAAATCCCATTGGAAAGCTCTACAGTTTTTTCTGACGACAAATTTCATAACCAATAGACATCAGGAAATTAATGTCGAATCAATCACCCGCTTCCTACATCCCTGTCATCGGCATTCTCGGATGGGAAGACCTAAACAATGTTAAAATACACGGCAGCCTCGCTACCCCGGGCACCTTTTCATTCCCCGTCCTGTTCAAGCCTGTCACCGGGGCCTGTTTTGAAACCGTCATCGCGCACCCGGACAGGCATGTTCTCGAAAACATGATTAGCACTGCCAGGACAATGGAAAAATCCGGGGTCAAAGCAATAACAACCAGCTGCGGATTTAACGCCATATTTCAATCCGAACTTTCGGAGGCCGTAAATATCCCGGTGTTTGCTTCCGCATTAATCCTGATCCCCCTAATTGCTAATATGCTGAACAGTCTCCAAAAAATCGGTATCATTACAGCCGATAAAAACCACCTTACCCCCGAGCACCTGAAAAAAGCCGGTGTTCCTGACCAGACATCTGTCTGTGTATATGGGATAGAGGAAACTGCAGCATACATGAACACCTGTAAAAGTCTGAAACCAGAACTTCTTGATGTGGAAAGATTCCGAAAAGACGTAATCGGAATTGCCGAATTGATGGTTGCAGAAAACCCGGACCTGGGGGCCATTGTCCTCGAGTGCACCATTTTGCACGTTTATTCAAAAGATATAAAAACGGCCACCGGGTTACCGGTGTTTGATATCGTCACCCTCACCAATTATATTTACAGCAGTATTGCATTCAATCCGGCATCCTAAATCATTCTATTATCCGGTAAAAGTTATGATACGGCTTATCACAACAGATAATGCTGAATTTTTAATAATATTTAGGCAGACAGATCAAAAACGGAAAATAATTTGGTAGAGATCGTAAAAGACCCCCTTTTGATTGAAACAGACCTGCCCATCTGCGCGTCGGACGGATATTTGAAGTCCGCCTCAAATACCTACGGCTGGTTTACCAGTCCCGAGTTTATCTTGCCTTTTTTTACGTTAAACCGGACCTTCGCCAGACACATGATATTTACTTCAGGTCCGGTTAAAAGAAATCCGAAAGCTACCATAAAACAGGAAAAATCGTTCCTGTCCGGCGTGGTCGCCCAGTGCCGTACGATGGATATTGATTTCATCAGCCAACCGAAAACAACGGCGCTTTTCAACACCTATCCCGATGGCGCAATTCATATTCCGTGGGGATGCTACCAGGCAGATCTTCTCAAAAATGAAGACGAACTCTTCTTCCGGTTTCACACAAGCCGCCGCCGTGTTATCCGGAAAGCAAAGAGAGACGATGTCCGCATCCTTTGCGGACCCGAACACATCAATAGCTGTTATCAACTCATTCAAGGGACACTGTCAAGGCAGGGCCGACCGGGCCTCAAATTTGAACAGCTGAAAACCTATCAGGAAAACCTGCCGCAACACATATCCTTTTACCTGGCAACGCACAAGCGTTCAAATCAAGCCTGCGCCGTTCTGATACATGACAAAAAAACCGCCTACTATATTTACGGCGGCAGCTGCATTGAACCGCATCACGGTGCGGCCAGCCTGCTGCACTGGACCGCCATGCTGACCATGAAAAAAAGAGGACTGAGGACCTATAATTTCGTTGGCGGCAGGGTCCATCCGGTCAAAGGGTCCAAGCAGGAATCCATTCAGATATTTAAATCACGTTTAGGAACCACTTTTAAAAAAGGTTATTTATGGAAATATCCTTTAAAACCGTGGAAACACAGTCTATCAAGGTGGCTTTGCCGTTTCAAAGGCCTGACAAAAGAAAAACACTATTACGAGGACATCATCGACAATGAAATCAGAACCGCCCATATGGAAAAATCATCTTTTATAAACAATTTAAAGGCATCCTGACAGTACTCCTCAAACAGTTCCAGTGCCGTAACAAATTTTTCCACACAGCTAAAAATACTGCTATTCAAAGACATCCGACCATGAATAAAACCATTTTGATCGTTTCCCATAAAAATGGAAGGCCCCTGCAGGACTCCCGTTATGTTATCAGGTATTTAATGAACCAGTGGCAAGAACAAGGGTTTACTGTTCGATTCGCATACGGCACCCGTAAGAAAATACATGCAGATATTGTTATCAATCATGTTGACCTAACAGTTACCCCAAAAGAATATATTCGCTATTTCAGGTCATACAGCCAAAAAATAAACAGTGGGGTAACAGACATTTCAAAATCAATTATCAGCAGCTGCATTTTGAAACCGGGAGAAAACTATACTGGCCCGGTAATTATTAAGACAAATAACAACTGCGGCGGGGAAAAAGATAAAAGAGCATCCTCCATCATATCAAAAATTAAAAACGGCTTTTTAAACCGAATGAACCGGAACTGCAGCATATTACCGTTTTCAGACCTGAAAGAATCTAATGACCATGACATTAAAACCCCCGGTTACTGGAAACATGTCAAAACGCTGAATAATGATAATTATCCGATCTTTGATTGTGTAAATCAGCTACCCGGTACTGTTTGGGGAAATAAACATCTGGTTGTAGAAAAGTTTATGCCGGAACTGGACGATGACGGCAAATTCATATGCCGATACATGTATTTTTTGGGCGACAGATCCTTTTGTGTCGTCACAAAATCTGAAAAACCTGTTGCAAAAAGCCGGATCATCGACAGGCAGATCCTGCCGGGACCGGGACCGGATGAACTGATAACATTTTGCAAAAACTTTAAAATGGACTATGGAAGACTAGATTACACAATTGTAAACAACCGAATTTACCTGTTTGATGCCAACAGAACCCCCGGTTTTTCCCCGGAAATCTATTCAGTATACAAAGAACAGATCGATACTTTATCCAAAGGGATAAACACGTTTAGATAGCATCAGGAATATTTTAGACGACTTGAAAACCGGTGTCCTCTAAACGGCTTCCAGACTTCTCAATACGTTAAAAAGTAGAAACCGATGCTCAGCACCAGGCTAACAACAGCATTAAATTTTTATTTTCAAATGGTGATTTTTGTTCTGTGAGTTGCATTCATTTTTCCGCCCCCCCCCAGAGAGTCCATCGAATTGGAATATTACTGATAACCCTATATCACGACAAACAAATGATTCATTGTTCCGGAAGTTGTCTCGGATTGTGTGAAAAGCTTCAGCTAGGTGGGTTAGGAAATTCCTAGAAATCCTTACAAATGGAGCGGGTTCCACGCCAAAACCAATTCGAGACAATTGAACTTTACAATGAATATCAGATCAATTCATGACTACTACAAATTAATGCCTTCATGTAGATTGGTTCCCGAACCACCGGCAAACCACCCATTTCCAAGGAAACAGCATCGACACCCTCTGCTGGTAATGCAGATAAACGTCTCCGTACTCCACAACCAGTTTTCGCTCCTCAAGAATGGTCCCGATTATCAGGTAGGCCGTCAAAATAACCTTGACGATCAGCGTTGAACAATAAATCTCAAAATTGCCGGTCCACACGAAGATCAGCGCGGCCAGATACCAGGGATGGCGAGTGACACTCAGAATTCCAGACGTGTCCAACTCACCGGACTTGGTCAGGGCATTGGGGGATCGGCCGGACATGATCTGACGGACGCCGAGAAACTGGCCGAGGTCGTATTTCATGGCCCCAGCGACGGACAAAACCAAGACAACGACCAGCAGACTCCAACGAACCAAGTTGGGAAAACCTTCCAGTTGCCACAGCAGTTGTTTCCTAAGCTGCGAGGTATACCAAACGGGAGGGATGAGGGTTAGAGCCGCCACCAGGTTGAAAAAGAGACGATAAAAATGATAACGGGCGCCCAGGCGTTTTTTCACAAAACCGGTAAAGGTCAGGGAAATCATGCTGCTGTGGACAGCACACCAAGCCACCCAGAAAAGGATCAAAACGACGTATTCCATGTCACGGTTCGCCGGGTTATTGGTTTGAGGTTATTCGATTACCCGAAATTGGCTGCGCGCCTCGGCCTTGGGCATTCCGTTGAAGTGCCACCATTCATAGCTCAATGGGAAAAACCCTGCTTTTTTCATGGCGTCGGCAAAACGTTTGCGATTGCTTTTCTGCTTCTCCGTGAGGCCGAAACCAAGCTTCATTTTAGCGTATTGCCAGTATATTGCCGGCATACTTTTACGAAATGAAAGGGTAATTTGGACGGGGCTACCGATAAAATATTCTTCCCTGCTGAAGACAATATCTTCACCGTTATCATTCTCTCCAGCCGTGGGATAGTCAGATTGTTTTTGATTGAATGAAGTTTCAATCAAATATGTTTTTCTCTATTCGGTTCCTACGCCAGAGCAATATCCGCAGCAGCCAACCCAAACTTCCATGCCACCTCTTCACCCGAAAATCACTCAGCCGAGCAGACTCAACGACAGGGCGGGCCAGTAAGTAATAATCAGCACGGCTGCCAGAAGAATCAAAAAAAACGGCAGGGTCGACAAATAGACCTCACTTATGGGCTTTTTAAACCGGTAGCTGGCAATGAAAAGATTCAGGCCTACGGGCGGGGTCAGGTAGCCGATCTGCATGTTGGCCAGGAAGATGATTCCGAGATGAACGGGATGGATACCGTACCCCACCGCCACCGGCAGAATCAGGGGGACCACCAGCACGAGGGCCGAAAAAATGTCGAGGATGGCGCCCAGAACGAGAAGGAAAATATTGAGCAGGATGAGAAAGGTCAGACGGCTGCTAACGTGGGCGTTCACAAACTGGAACAGCTTGTTGGGAATCCCGGCGTCAATCATGTAATTGGCCGAGGCCAGGGACACCGCGAGGATAATCAGGATGCCCCCGACCAGCACCATCGATTTGCGCATCACTACAGGAAGATGGCGCAAAGAAATTTCCCGTTGGATAAACACTTCGACCACCAGTACATAGAGAGCGGTAACCGCCGCAGCCTCGGAAACCGCAAAGTAGCCGCTGTAAATGCCTCCCAGAACGAAGATCGGCAATGGTATTTCCCAAATCGCCTCGCGCAGTGAACCTTTCACCTCTCTCAGGGTGAATTTGCGCATGGGAATACGGTTGCCGCGATTGGACCAGATACTCCAGCCCGAAAGCAGCAGGACCATCAGCAATCCCGGGAAAATCCCCGCCAGAAAGAGGTCTTCAATCGATACAGCCGACCCGACGTTCATCTGTTGAGCGACAATGCCGTAGAGAATCAGGGGGAGGGAAGGAGCGAACAACAGGCCGAGACTTCCCGATGTGGTCACCAGCCCGAGATTGAATTTGTCGGGATAACCGGCTTCTTTGAGGGCCGGAAAGAGGAGCGCACCCAAGGCGATGATCGTCACCCCCGAAGCCCCGGTAAAGGCTGTAAAAATCGCGCACACCGCCAGGGAGACGATGGCCAGCCCGCCTGGAATCCAGCCGATCAAGGCATGGGTCATACGCACCAGCCGATGCGGAGCCTGGCTTTCGCTGAGCAGGTAACCGGCAAAGGTAAAAAGCGGGATGGCCAGCAGCACCGGCGTTTCGGCAATCCGATAGATTTCAATGGCTATCACGGCCAGATCGACCCCGGCCACATAAAATCCGCACAGGGCACTGGCCGCGATCACGGCAAACAGAGGCGCACCGAAAAGCGCCAAAAGCACCAGAGCACATCCGATCAGAATCATCCGGGCACCTTCCCGGTCAGGATGCTGCGCAGATGGATAAAGAAATTCAAGGTGTAACGGTAGCTGATGAGACCGAAACCGAGAGGAATGATGGACTCAAAAACCCAGGCCGGATATTTCCCCAGGATCGTTGCCGCGAACTCCTGTTCCATGCGGACAAACCGGAAACCGTGCCAGGCAATGACGCCGCAGACAAGAGCGGTGAAAGCGGCACACAAAAGCCGGGAGAACAGTTTCAAACGAGGAGACAGAAAACGAGTGAACAGATCGATATTGATATGGTTGTCGTCGCGACTGGCGGCCATGGCCCCAAGCAGACCCAGCCACAGAACCAGAATCTGGACCAGCTCATCCGCCCAGATCAACCCCATATCAAGAACATTGCGCAAAAAGATCTGGGTCGTCGCCAGCAGGATCATTACCGCCAGCAGGATGATAAGCAGAATGTCCTCGGCCATGGTCCCGATTTTGCGCATCCGGGCCATGAGTTCTTCCGGATAGTTCATTGACCTGCAACCCTGCCGCTGTTCCGGCTGCGGAAATCGACAAGATGTCCCTTCATCTCTTGATAAAGATCGGCATTGAAAGCCTTATCCGCTTTCAGTTTCAGGTTTACCGCATCCGCCTGCTCCCGCCATAGGGCCACTTCCTCTGGAGAGGGGTTCACAGGGGCAAGCCCATGCTTGACCAGGGCTTCGAAGGCCGCCTGGTTGTCTTTGCGGCTCTGCTGGTTGAAATTGTCGTAAATTTCAACCATGACATCATGCATCACGGCCTGGTCGGCGGGGCTGAGTCTGCTGAAAGCCCGCTTGTCCACCGCCAGCATGGCGTAAAGATAAGCCAGCGGCGTTTCGGTGAGGTATTTGACCTTCACATGCCACTGGAAGGCAATGGCGCCAATGGGGGAAGTCGCGACAATGTCGAGGAGCCCGGTCTGCAAACCGGTCAGAACATCGGTAATCGGCAGCGTGATGGGGGATAGCCCGAGAAACTTCATCCCCACCTCGCTGACCATGTCATCCCTGGGAATCCAGACTTTCTTCCCCTTCAGATCTTTCAGAGAGCGTATCGGAATGTTGGACATCAAAAGGGCAAAGCCCCCTTCCCCAAAGCCGAAACTGACAAAACCGGCTTTTTCGAGGCCATCCATCAATACCTGGTCCATACGCGAACGAACGTAGTCAACCTCCTCGAACGAATGAAAGACCATAGGAAGCCCGTAGAGGCGAAGGTCGGGATAGGTGCCGGAGAGTCCACCGGCGGTAAAAGCGCCGCCATGGAGCTGACCGATGCGGATTTTGCGCAGAACGCTTTTTTCATTTCCCATAACCCCGCCGCCGAAAAATTTAATGGCCACCCGGCCGTCGGTACGCTCCTTGATCTCTTTCGCGCCTTTGCGCATTTCCTTCATCCAGGTGGAACCTTCAGGGGCGATGGTGGCGAGTTTCAGAGTTACCGCCCGGGCTGCCTGGTCGGGAATCATAAAAAATGTTGCGAGCACTGCGACAATTAAAAATTTTTTCAACATCAGAAAACTCCGGAGTTATCTCTAATTCAATTAAAAGTAGTCTTCACCGGACCGCAGAAGCTCTCCGGCCTGCTCTCTGGCAAGCACATTGAGAAGGGTCAGGCCCGGTGCTTCCACCTCGGCAGCCAGAACCTCCCGGAGAAGACGGTCATGGAGTTCACGATCATAAAGGAGGCGGGCATAACCGCGGGCGTACTCGACCTTGACGCCGAGATCTTTTCCTCCCGACAGGGCAAGGGCCCGCTCAAAATGGCGTCGCCCTTCCTCAGGATGACCGCCGAGGGCCGGTGGCCGGAGTGTCTGGAGAATGCCGAGATAGAGGTGAGCAGTCCCCCGCTCATAGGTTTCGTCAAGTTCGACAATACGCTCCAGGGCCGCCTCGACCTTGGGCAGATCCGCCAGCGCCGCCCAGTCGGAACTGTTGGCTTTGATCGATATCAGCCAGCTCACTGTAAAAGCGTAAAAGACCGGGACATCCCGCCGTCCCAGGGATTCCAAAGAGGCGACAAACTCCTCGTACGGGCGCTCTGCCAGCCCGCAAAGTGAACGCTTCCGCTCGCACAAAGCCCGTTCCCCGTAGTTGCGGGCACGCTGTGCCAGACGTCCGGCCCGCTCAGGATCTTCGACAAAAACAGCGGCATAAACCCCGTAAAGACCTGCTCCGGCCCGCAGCATATTTTCGTTGTCAGGATCCCCCTCGATGAAACTGTCTATGAGGAGTAGATACGCCGGGGCACCGGTCCGAACGGTTTCCGGGTCATTCTGGTTCATGATGGCCGTGGACAGATTCCGCGACAGGTTTCCCATGCCACAGCCGCTAACCATGACCAACAGCAAACCAAAGAACCCAACAAAAAAGTTTCTATGCAAAACCAAACAAAACCCCTTTTCATTTAAAGAATGCTGGAATCTAAAGATTAAAATTTTACCGATAATCAAAAAACAATTATAGGAAAAAATTAAAAACGGGGAAAAAAGCTGGAAAATCCGCAAAAATAATGTCGCATAAGCGGCGATTTTCCCGCTCGCCTTATTTGTCCCGCTCCGCCAGCAAGGCGTCGACCGCTCGCCAGAGCCGCCAGGTACTGCTTAGACCCGGTTCGATATCGACATGTATCAAGCCGTTGCCAAGATACATCCGCGCCTGTCCTTCAGATACCGCCCCGGCCAGAGCGATACTTTCCGTATATGGAATAATGTTGTCGTCGTAGCCATGAATCAGAATCAAGCGGGCCTTGAGCCTCGAGAGGTCTTTGTCTGCCAGAGTGAGTGCGGCAATGTCGGCGCGAATTTTCTCCGGAAGATTACGAAGGAGTTCCAGTCCTTTTTCGGGATTTCGGTTTGTGATGAAGGCGTGGATATTTCGTCCTTCCGAACCGAGCCGGGCCGCCAGGTCGTCTACATCAGCGGTAGTATCGGCCATTCTGCGACGGGCAATCGTTTGGAGAAGGTTCCGATCATCAGAGTCTGAGAGAAGCTCCAAGTTATGGAGGACGAAAACCCATTTGCCGTATGTATTCGGCTCCAGGTAGCCCCATTTTCCGTTTTGCCGGAAATGGCCGGTGGTAAAAAAAGTCAGCACCTGTTCCAGATCGTAATATCCCCCCACAGCCAGAATAAACCGCACACGGTTCTGAATCCCGGGTTCCAATGCAGCGAGGATCGCAGGCCCGGCCGCGTAGCTGAAAGCCGCCATTCCCGCTCTCCCATCAGGAGCCAGTTGGGGACGGGTAGCCAGCCAGGAAAAAGCATCCCCCACCTCGCGGATATTGCCCGGGTTGACCTGGAGCCTGCAAAGACTCGGGATGTCCGGCACCATTACTGTAAATCGGGCTCGCGCCAGAGTACGGGCGAAAGCAACCAGGCGGGGGTCGTCGCGCCCCAGTTCAGCTGCGCCCGGAATCAGCAGAATGGCCGCCAGGGAACCCTCAGGCGACCGGTAAATATCTCCGGAATACTGCCGCCCTTTCATTTTAAAGGCAACTGTTGTCCGCCGAGGTTCGGGCGTAACCTTTTTCAAGCGACTCGGCTTCTCCCCGGCCGCAATATCGACCAGCACCAGCGCCGCTTCGTAGCAGCGCATGGGTGAGCAGCAGAGCAGAATAAACAAGCAAAGAACAGACAGAATTAGAAATACTATCTTCATTCGGGAAATTATCATGTTGAAAGTTCCATTATTCGAGCAATGTTTTTCACTCCTGAGGACTCTAATTACAATTGTAATGGATTGTCGCGTGAAAGCACGGACAGCATCAGCATTGACCCGATTGACGAACCCCAAAAGAGAGGTCTCTTAATCAATAAAGGAACTTCTACTTATCAAGGACATGCATATGAATAGTTTACTTTGAAGGGTCAGCTTGAAAGCCACTCGTTTAAGAGAGGGACACGAGGTGGCCGGCAGAAATCGAAGTTTAAATTAAAAAGTTAAAGGGGAAAAAATGTTTAAAGAATTTAAAGAATTTTTGATGTGCGGAAATGCAGTAGACATGGCGGTCGGTATAATCATGGGCGCGGCGTTCGGGACTATTATTAAAAGCCTGGTATCGGATGTGATTATGCGCCCTATCGGCCTCCTGCTGAGAGGGGTAGATTTTTCCAACCTGTTCGTTGTCATCAAGGAAGGGACAATGGCCAGTCCTTACGCATCTCTGGCCAATGCCCAGGCCACGGGCGCCGTCACCGTAAACTATGGCACTTTTTTGAATACCGTGATCAGCTTTCTGATTGTTTCTATCGCAATTTTCATGCTTATCAAAGGGCTCAACAGCCTCCACCGACAAAAGGAAGAGCCTGAGGAAGAACCGACGACCAAGGATTGCCCCTTCTGCTTCAGCAGCATCGCGATCAACGCGACTCATTGTCCGAGCTGTACCTCCGAACTCGGTCAACCCTGAGTGTTACCTAATCAGACCTCCGCTATCATGTCATCCCAACTCTATCCGGAAGAAGCGGAGGTCGGATTCCTCAAGCCTTCGGCCCTGTCAGCATTTTTTGATCAATCTTCATCTCCCCGGGGAAAGCCACAAAAACCAGTTCAGATTTCCTGCGACACGGCCAAGAGCAACACCCTTCCCCAACAAAATTAAGTTTTCCGGGCTTCTTTCCATGTTACAAGGTCCGACGTCCAACGTATCAAAGGTTGGAAAGTCCATCTTTTACCCTGGCTGCAAAGGAAATTAAACTCCGAAGGCAAAAGCCGGTAGCAATAGCTTTTACCGGCAAAGATTATTCAACATGAAAAGTGAGGGGTTTTGTTGACTGATAGGCGATTAAGGGGTATCAATTAACACTCTGGAAAATCGAAACCGATTGGAAGCCTGGGACATAGCAAAACGGATTATATGGTAAACCATGAAAACAGGATTGATTCATGCCGGACTATCTTTTCAAACTCGACTTTAAAGTCAGAGATTACGAGTGCGACATACAGGGAATCGTCAACAATTCCGTTTACCAGAATTATCTCGAGCACACCCGCCACGAATATTTGAGTTCCATCGGAATCGATTTCGCTGAGCTGGCAAAAGAAAACATTAACCTCATCGCCATCCGGGTCGAACTTGACTACAAATATCCCCTCCGCAGCGGCGACGCCTTCTGGGTGGGGCTGAAAATGGAACGGATTTCGCGCATCAGGTTCGCCTTTGCCCAGAACATTTACAAATATCCCGACCACCGCCTGATCCTCAACGGCAGAACCATCGCTACAGCTATGAACGAACAAGGCCGGCCCCTGCTTCCAAAACAGATTGTCGACCTTTTCAGCCGGGACCAGGAGTAAATCTTCTGCGAAACCAATAGATCGATCCAAAATTACGCAAATTTTTGATAAACAGGTTCACCTTCAGCCTCGGGTTTAGGCAAAGCTGTCCTCGACGCCCCGAATCAAACAGATTTTTAGGCGGCAAATTTGCATAGCACTCCTATTCCATAAAATTCGCAAAATCATCAGGTATAATCAAAAAGAAGAAGCCTGATGCCCCGTTTGGCCGGCCGTGTCAAAAATTTCCGAGGGGATTTTTGGTTTTGGCAAGGCGTCGTCAACGCAGGCAGATCCAAAAAGAGCCGGAATTTGAAGACAGGCTTAACCGCACGGGGCACTAACCCCTGATTTAGTCATCCACCTTTTTCGAAAGGGGAAGGGAAGCATGCCCAGCGGAAAATTGTTCAGGAGGATCCTGGTTTACGAATATCTCGGCTTCGGGATTATGCTCTTTTTATTATGGCTCAATGAGCTGCTCGATATCCCACACCAGTTTTTCGGGAGTGAAGCCACTCCGATCAATTATACGGAAAGTATTTTTGAAAGCATTATCCTCTTGATCCTCGCCTTTAGCGTCATCTACTCCACCATGCTCCTCCTCAACAGAATAGAAGAACTCGCCATGTTCGATCCGTTGACAAAACTAATGAATCGCGGCTTTCTCAAGGAATTTTTACAACGCGAGGTCAACCGCTCATCACGCTCCAGGAGACCTTTCTCGATCATTATGGGTGATGTTGACCATTTTAAATGGGTTAATGATCAGCACGGTCACGATTGCGGTGACAAGATGCTTCAGCACATCGCCCGGATTCTGCGAAAAAATCTGCGGAGCGAGGATGTCATCTGCCGCTGGGGAGGGGAGGAATTTCTCTTCCTCCTGCCCGAGACAGAGCTGGAAAAGGCCGGTGAGGTGGCGGAAAAACTGCGTCGCAAGATTGAGCAGAGCCCTCTTTCTATTAATGACACAGAGATCCCGATCACCATGAGTTTCGGGGTAACAACCCACACTCCCGGAGACAGGAACCTCTCCAATTACATCAATGCGGCGGACAGGCGACTCTACGAAGCCAAAAAACAGGGGCGAAATCAGGTGGTCCCGAATCCTGCGGAGCAAACCAGGCCTCTTTTTGCTGCCGAAGAAACCTGACCTTCGCCGTATGCAAAACATGCTTCAGGCCCTGAGAAGTGCACGCCGAACATCCCGATGACAGCATCGATGACATGATCGATAATCATGATCATCACCCTGCCTCCTTGACATTATCTTACAGACGGACACCTGCAGCCTCCTGCCTGCTTTTTCCAGCCGGACTCCTTTCTCAGATCACGAATCTTTTAGCTGTGGAAATTCCCCAGAGTATATTGCTATACTTTAACCTCACAAGCTTGGACAGATCGGCAGGAGAAAACTATTCAAGGAGAAAGAGATGACGTTTCAGATAAAAAATAACGTGTCCTGGGTAGGAAAAATCGACTGGGAATTGCGCAGTTTTCACGGCGATGAACTATCAACGCATCGTGGAAGCAGCTACAACTCCTATCTGATTGAAGAGGAAAAGGTGGCACTCATCGATACCGTATGGGCACCTTTTGCCAAAGATTTCCTCCACAACCTGAGCAAGAAAATTGATCTTAAAAAGATTGATTATGTCATTGCCAACCATGGCGAAGTTGACCACAGCGGTGCCCTCCCCCTGTTGATGCACTGCATTCCCGAAACACCGATCTACTGCACCGCCAACGCCGTGAAATCCCTGAAAGGCCAGTATCATCAGGATTGGAATTTCCAGGTCGTCAAAACCGGCGACCGCCTCGACCTCGGCGGCAAGGAACTGGTCTTTGTCGAAGCCCCGATGCTCCACTGGCCGGACAGCATGTTCTGCTACCTGACGGGCGACGATATCCTTTTCAGCAACGATGCCTTCGGTCAGCACTACGCTTCCGAACTCATGTACAACGATCTCGTTGACCAATGCGAACTGATGGCCGAAGGGTTGAAATACTACGCCAACATCCTGACCCCCTTCAGCCCCCTGGTAACGAAAAAGATTCAGGAAGTTCTCGCCCTTAATCTTCCCCTGGACATGATCTGCCCGGGCCACGGCATTATCTGGCGGGACAATCCCGTCCAGATCGTCGAGCAGTATCTGAAATGGGCGGACAAGTACCGGGAAAACCAGATTTCCATAATTTACGATACCATGTGGAACGGCACCCGGATCGTGGCCGAAAAGATCGCCGAAGGGATCCGGGCCGCTGATGACAAGGTCAATGTCAAGCTCTACAACCTGGCCAAAAGAGATAAGAACGATGTAATCACGGAAATTTTCAAATCCAAAGCCGTGGTCATGGGCTCGCCAACCGTCAACAACGGTGTTCTGACTTCCGTGGCCTCCATTCTCGAGGAAATAAAGGGGATGAAATTCCGCGGCAAAAAAGCGGCCGCCTTCGGGTGTTTCGGCTGGAGTGGAGAATCGGCGGGGATCGTCAGCAAGGAACTTCAGGAGTCGGGATTTGAAGTGGAAACAGAGCCACTCAAGGTTCCATGGAAACCGGATGAAGAAAAAACCTTGGAATGCATGGAGTTTGGACAAAAACTGGCCGCTCTCTTCACGTAAGGTTAGTGGGTATTTCGCGACCTGTTGTAAAACATCCTACAAAAAGGGGGCACATGCCCCCTTTTTGCTTTTCCCGGACAACTAGCCCGAATTATACATGAAAACTTTTGCTGCAACCGCCAATTGCCCGCCAACTCAGGCCCCTTCGACCCACCAAGAATCAAGACAGGGATAAGCCTGAAAAAAGAAATATTACCCCGGAAGCTGTTCAAAGCCGCGAATATCGGCTACAATTGCACATTTTGAAAGCTCTGTGGTCGGGAAGAACAACCCGGCCAGGGGAAACCCGAGAGGCTTTGTATGTTGCCCCCGAATTTAAATAAATGGACCGTCAATAAAAAGACTGAGAACATCCTGTTCTTTGCACAGCTTATTGAAGAAATGCTGTTCAATTTTTCTCTGGAGCATTTCAAGGTTCCGCCCCTCAACACTCATACGCTTTCCGAGGAAATGCTGCGAGTGATTGAACAAATCGAGTCCGGGCGATTGGCAGACGACAGCCTCCCCCCCATCATCGACGAGTTGAAGGTGAAAATAGATTGCGATCCGGCCCTGGAAGCCCTCCTGAAAAACAAAAAAGCGGCTGTCATCCATGAACTTGAGGCTGATGCCGCGCCGGAAAATTTAATCAACAGCGTCCAATCCCTCAACACCCTTTTGAAAGACGCCTACCTGGAGACCACGATCGCCCTTTTGCGCGAACAGATGGTTCATGGGGACAAAGGGAAGATCATAGCGCTGGCCAAAAATTTCCTGACCGAATTGATTTACCGGGGATATTCGCCCGAGAACATATTCTTTGAAAACAAAAATCATTTTTTCGAGGGCTCCATTCCAAAAAGGATTGAAGACCTGTCGGCCTTTGACAGTTTTCTAGGCCTCTTTCCCCTGGAAACAAAAAAATGGACCGTCGTTTTCCGGACCGGAAAAGACTTCAAACATCTCCACAAATTTCCGTCACACCTGAATGTATCCGCCACCACGGAAAAACCGGACATGCGCTTTCCCCAGAAGCCGGAAAATATCGGCATTTTCCTTGACAGGAAATTCATACTCCCCAACTACCTGACGTTTCAGGACGTGGCCGCTTTTGATGGTTTCAGCGCCCGCTATGCCATGGAAGCAAAACTTCTTCTTCTGGACTGCCTTGCCAAATACCACATCCACCGGGCGGAACTCGAATGGAGTCGGGCCGCTCTGGTCTTTGATGCGGACAAAACAACCGTGGGGGTTTTTGGAAAGCCGGCCCCGGCCATCCTGAAAAGGCCGGACCAGAGCCCCAGACAGTTTTCCAATTTCATCAGCGACACGGCGGCCGCGATTTTCAACGAACATCTGGATGAAGACTCATCCCTCAGGCTGTTCAGAGCGCTGCAAACCCATGACATCGCTATCCGAGTACCGGCACCGGAAAATCAGCTTCGAGAGCTGTGGTCCGTTTTGGAGCTGCTGTTCACCTCGACCGCTGATGAAAAAGAAAAAATATCCCGCTTGACCGCCCGACTGGTACCCTACCTCACCATCGGCTTTCCGGCCAAGCTGGCCGCGGACCTGATCAAATCGATACGAAATTCCGGTTCCAAAGAGGCTCTGGACATCCTTTATTCCATTGAACACGGCCACAACCTGATCGAAAAATGCCTTCTTCTGGTGTTTACCGAAGAAAACAGCGAGAACCGAGACAAACTCCGCCGTTGCCTGGGGAATCATCACCTCCTCATCCAGCGCATCGATTATCTGTCGCGAATATTCTCTTCGGCCGATTCCATCCACGCGACCCTGGTGGCATATTCCAGGGAAATCGCGTGGCAGATTCAAAGGGTTTTCCGGGCGATCAAACTTCTCGGACAAACCGGTCAGAATGTTTCAGTGGTCAATAAGCTGGTTGAAAGCTTCCATTCCATCACCGACCGGGCGATGAATGTATTAATGGATGAAATCAGCCGCAAAAAAGATCAGACCACGATTGAAAAAATCCATGAAGAAATCCGGATGCAATCCAGAAGGCATTTTGAAATTCTGGAAAAAAGGCAAGGCGAACTCTGCAGCCGGGATAATTTCAACTGCCTGTTGTTCGGTGATGAAAGTTCGGTTTAGCTTGATATTGACGGCTAATTGCATCTGCGAATGATAACAACAAAAAACGCTTAAGAAGGATTTATGCTGCCCCCAGTCCTGACCAAGTGGAAAATAAACAAGGTCACCGAAAACATCCTCTTTTTCGCCCAGATGGTTGAGGAGTTGCTGTTTAATTTCTCTCCGGACGAATATAAGCTGCAGACGCTGAACACCCGGATTCTGTGTGAGGAGGCGTTGCAGATCATCGCCAGGATTGAATCCGGGAAGCTGAGTGAAGGGGATTACAAGCCCGTTATTGAGGAATTAATCGCCAGCATTTACAACGACCCCACCGCCGGCGACCTGTTGCCGGGCACAAAGTCAGAGTTTATCGGCAGCCTGGAGGCGAGCGCCTCCATCCACGACGTAAAAGCCAAGGTGACATTCCTCAACAATATTTTAAAAGGGAACTACCTTGATAAAACCAGGCAGCTGCTGAAAGAAAATATCGTCTTCAACGACAAGGGAAAAATTGCCCTGCTCACCCGGAATTTGCTGGCAGAACTGATCGACACAGGGTTTTCACCGGAATTTATTTTTTTTGAAGCCAAAAATTACTTTTTTGAAGGAAAAAGCCCAAAGGTCATTGACGGCATCGAGGTTCTGGACGATTTTCTCAAACTTTTTTCTCCCCGCAAAAAAAACTGGACCGCGGTTTTCCGCATCGGCAGGGACCTGAAACGAATCAGGAATTTTTCCCCCGATGTCAACATGTCGATCAGATCGGAAAAGCCCCTCATCGACCTTGCCGAGAAATCTGAAAATGTTGATCTTTTTTTGAGCAAAAACGTCAAATTCCCAAACTATCTGGTATTTGAAAATATTGATGCTTTCGATCCCTTCAGCGCCCGTCATCTAGCTGAAAGATATCTGTGGATAATAGACAGCTTTGCCCGCTATCACGTACATCGCAAACATTTCGAATGGAGCAGTGCGGCGTTCATCCACGACGCAGAGAATTCTGTCGGCGGCGTATACGGCAAGCCGGTCCCAGGCGTCCTGAAAAGACCGGATCAGGGACCCGGGTCCCTCTTTAAATTTATGGCGGAAACCGCCGGCGGCGTATTCAATGACAGCCTGGAAAGGGATTCCCGCCAGCGCCTGTTCCGGGCTTTCCAGCGCCATAACATGGCGGCAAACTCTTCCGTTCCCGAGAGCCAGCTTCTGGAACTCTGGTCTGCCGTCGAAGTCCTTTTTTCAACGAATCCCACAGGCCCGGGAAAAATTTCCCGCATAACAGAGGCCCTCTCGCCCTATGCCACCAAAGGGTATGCCGCCAAACAGGCGGCTGATCTGGTCAAGTCAATCCGAATATCCAATTCCAATGAAGCGATGAATATTCTCGATTCCGTCGAATATGGACATAATCCCATCGAAAGATGTCTTCTCCTCCTGACCACCGAGGACAATGGGGAAAAACGAAAAAAACTTCTCTTTGCCCTGGGGAATCATGTTCTTCTGAAACATCGCATCCAAAGTTTGATGCAGTCTTTTTCCACCGCAGATGCAACACTCAACGCGATCAACTCACATCGAAAAAAGGTGGCCTGGCAGATTCAAAGGATATACCAGGCACGAAAACTCATTGTCCATACCGGCGAAAGCGTTCCGGATATCCACCTCCTGGTGGAAAATCTACACTCCTTCCTGGACCGGGTCATGGATGTCCTGGTGGATGAAATCAGCCGCAAGAGAGGGGCCATCACTATTGACGACATCCATCTGGATGTTACTCTTAAATCACAGGAACACCTGAAAATCCTCAAAGAGAACCTGGATCGTCGCTGCACAAAAGAGAATTTCAAGCGGCTTCTGTTCGGCACCTGAGCTCCCGCAGACCTCAAGAAAAAAGCCCGCCCCGACATCACCTGTCGAGGCGGGCTTTTTTTGTAATTCCAGCAAAGGCCTTTATGAATAATTCGAGCCCAATGACAAAACGTTCAATTGAAGTATAGTTTTAGTGATTCCCCTGCTTAAGAAAGAGGATTCGATGATTTTTCTGGCTTATGACGGCACGCTTAACGGGGACTGGATTTCCCATTATGCATTCAGGCTGGCATCCCAGACCCCGGAGAAAAAACTTCACCTGATTCATATCGAAGACACAGACCTTTCCAGGGGCCTCGTCAAAAAAAAGATCCTGGATATTGAACAGGAATGCCGCTCCAGCGGAATCAATCTGAGATGGGAGCTTCTCCCCCTCGAAAAAAGCGTTTTTCACTCTCTGCTGAAGGCTATTCCTCAGGGAAGCAAAAACTGCGTCGTATGTGGCACTCGGGTCCGTTCCAAGCGGCAGTCCTTTCTAGCCGGCACCGTTTCGGAACAACTTCTGAAACAGCACAAATTCAATGTCATGGCCGTGCGAGTGGTACAGCCAGGGCTTCTCGGCAATCCCCACGACTTCCTGATCCCCCTGGCCGGCCATCCGCGCGGGTTCGCATCGGGCTGGCCGGTTTTCCGCTTTTTCCTGCCGCAGGTGAGTGCGGTCTATCTGCTGCGCTGTATCAAGATTAGCGCCTTCCACAGTCGGCACCTTTCCCTGCAGAAAAAAAGGTCCCTTCATGAAACCGGGTTTAAGTACCTGAGCATGGTCCGGGAAGAGATCCTGGAGAAAAAAGGTTCCTCAGACTTTTTCCTGGATCTGCGTGTCGCGGTAAACAATGACTGGGTCCGCGAGATTCTGGTTCACGCTAGCACGCTGAAGGTTCAGATGATTCTTTTGGGAGCATCGGAACGAACCCTGGCCCGGAGAGTTATGCAAAGTAACCCCTTCGAAAGACTGCTTCGGGATTCACCCTGTGATGTGGGAATTTACCGGGGAATATGAATAGAACACACCAGATACAGAATCTTGAGCCTGACGCGGTTTACCGTTTTCTCGGTAGCCGGCCGGAGGGGTTGATTCCTACAGAAATCGCTGAACGCCTCCGGGAAATCGGCAAAAATACGGTCGAAATACGTGACCCCTGGGGATGGGTCAGGTCTCTGGTTAGACAGTTCACCAATTTCTTCACCATTCTCCTGATTCTCTCCGCATCTATCTGTTTTGTCGCCGACAAGCTGCAGCCTGGCGAAAGCATGAACGTCCTCGGCTGGGCTTTGCTCGGCGTCTCACTCCTCAACGCCTTTTTCAGTTTCGTCCAGGAATACCGGGCGGAGCGAGCCATGGAAGCCCTTAAAAAATTCCTGCCGCCCAAGGTCGAAGTCGTCCGCGCAAGCAACACGATTTCCATCCTGGCCGAAGAGCTGGTTCCCGGGGACGTCCTTCTCGTGACCGAAGGGGATAGCATCCCGGCCGATGCGCGTCTCGTCGAGTGCGACGATCTCGTGGTCAATAACGCACCGCTGACGGGAGAATCGAAACCCCTCAAACTCGACGCTTCAGCGTCCGCCAAACGGCTGGTCGAAAGCCGCAACGTTCTGTTCGCGGGCTGCTCGATCCTCAAGGGCAACGGCCTGGCCGTAGTTTTCGCTACCGGCCTGCGCACCGAGTTCGGCAAGATCGCTCATCTTTCCCAGGCCATTCACCGCACTCCTTCCCCCCTTGAACGGGAGACCGCCAACATGGTGCGGATTCTGACAATTATCGCCGTTACCATGGGTTTTTCATTTTTTCTCTACGGAGTGTTCAGCGGCCGCTCATTGTGGGTCAATCTCGTATTCATGATGGGCATTATTGTTGCCAACGTTCCCGAAGGTCTCCTCCCGACCTTCACCCTGTCGCTCGCCATGGGAAGCCTGCGCATGGCACGCAAAAACGTTCTTGTCAAAGGCCTGAATGCCGTGGAAGCAATGGGTGCGGTTCACGTCATCTGTACGGACAAAACCGGCACCCTGACCCACAACCGCCTGGCCGTCACCCGCCTGGACGCACCGCTCGAGAACCGACCACTGGACAGCGCGACAGAAAAGACCTTCCTTCTCGAACTGGCGCTCTGCGCCAGCGAAGTTCGCAAAATGGAGGAAAGCTTTTCCGGCGACCCGCTTGATGTCGCCATTGCTGAGCTGTATACCAAGGGGAATGGGGACATCACTGCTTTGGGAAGAAACAGGCTTAGGCACTTCGCCTTTGATGCCGACAAACGCCGTGCAGCAGGGATTGGTATAGTGAACTCCCGGCAAGTGTTCGCCGCAAAAGGGGCTTGGGAGGCACTGCGGCCCATGATCTCTCATATTAGGGTGGATGGCGAAGAACCACTGCCTGCCGATGGAACAGTCCTCGAAACAGCAGAGAAGGTTATGGGCGAAATGGCTGCCTCGGGACTGCGGGTCATTGCCCTGGCCTACCGGATGTTGCCGAAGAGCGATTACGCCAAAACCAAACAGGAAGAATTAGAGAAGGAACTCGTCCTGGCCGGATTTCTGGCCATCGAGGACCCGGTGCGACCCGAAGTTCCTGCCGCACTTGAGAAATGCCATGCTGCCGGGATCGACGTCATCATGATTACGGGAGATCATCCGGATACAGCCCTGGCTGTGGCCGCGAAATGCGGCTTGATGGCGGGAAATGTCGGAAAAGAAGCGGTCGTGAACGGCGATAAGCTTGAACGAATGGGGCAAAAGGAGCTGGTCCGCCGCCTCGAGGTCGGTGCCCGGATCTTTGCCCGCTCCACCCCCGCCCAGAAAATGAAGATTGTCGGCGCCCTCAAAACCATGGACCGGGTGGTCGCCATGACCGGCGACGGCGTCAACGACGCACCGGCCCTGCGAGCCGCCGATGTCGGCATCGCCATGGGGAAAAGCGGCACCGATGTGGCGCGCGCCTCGGCTCAGATTATTCTCCTCGACGACAATTTCGCTTCCATCGTGGCCGGCATTGAGGAAGGACGTACGGTTTTCAGCAATATCAAAAAATTCACCAATTACGTTCTGGTGAGCAACGGACCTGAAATCCTGCCCTATCTACTTTATATCCTCCTTCCCGTGCCGTTGGCCCTGACAGTTATCCAAATCCTTTCCATCGACCTGGGCACCGACATCATTCCGTCCATGGCCCTCGGTCAGGAACCGCCCGCCCGGGAAGAGATGAACCGCCCGCCCCGCGACCAGAACGAAGGCCTTCTGACCCTCCCTCTCATCAGCCACAGCTACCTGTTTCTCGGCCTGCTGGAAGCCCTGTGGGCCATGTCGCTGTTCTTCATGGTCCTTGTTCAGGGCGGCTGGCATTACGGCCAGGATCTCGGAACGGCTGATCCGCTATACCGTTCAGCGACGGGGATCGCCCTCGCCACCATTCTCCTCATGCAGATCGGAAACCTGCTGGGAAGACGCTTTCGCACACGCTCCGGCCTGGACAGAGGAATATTTAAAAACCGGCTGCTGGTTCTCGGAATCATCATCCAGATCGTCTTTTCGTGGGCACTCCTCTATTTCCCACCGGTGCAGAAAGTCCTGGCCACGGGGCCGGTTTCTCCAAAAACATACTTGCTGGCCTGGCTGGGGATTCCTCTTATCTTTGGACTCGACTATTTGCGCAAAAGGGTGGTTTTGATCCGTGGAAAAAGGGGGGCATGATCCGCTGTCGCCACAGGAACATACTTAAAATTTACAGTTTCTTCAATTGGTTCAACATTTCCGCCAGCCCCCTTTCCTCACGCAACAGCCTGGCGCCTTTTTGGGGTCGCAGAACTGACCGCCGAAAAGCTATATCCAAGTCGCTCTCCCACATTTACCCTCTTGCCTCCCAAGTACCTGACTGTCCTCCCGTTTTTGAAAAATCCAGAAAAGTTGCTCGCCATTTTTCATCTAAACTGGCTACAAATTTTCCCAGTTATCATATTAGCTGGAAAGAATAAGCACCGGGTGTTCAGCCATGAAGAAATTGAATCTGCCCCCTGTTCGAAAAAGTGAAAATGGTGTCTAATAACCGGTAGTTTATGAGAAATAGTTATTGTGTCCCCAAAATACTAATATTCATCAATGGGGTGGGCCTGCTGACACCCAGGTAAATCAGCGAAACTTTGAAAAAAAACGGAGGTGATGAAAAATGCGTGACGACCTCGATCTGAATTTTTTCAGAAAAAGTCTGGAGGAACGCCTTTCTGCCATCCGATCGGGACGCGAGACAGAGCAAACGGCTGGGACCCCGGTCGAGCTTGACCAGACCAAGGTTGGCCGCCTTTCGCGCATGGATGCCATGCAGCAGCAGGCCATGGCCCAAGCGACCGCCCGGCGCAATGAACTGGAAGAGCAGCGAATCCAGATGGCGCTCAGGCACCTGGAAGCGGGTGATTATGGCTACTGCGTTAAATGCGAGGAGGAGATCACCGAGGGGCGTCTGCGGGTCGATCCCGCCGCCAATGTCTGCATTGAGTGCGCCCGTGCAATGGAGGGAAGGTAGATGCAGTTTCAAGAAAAATTCAGACCACAAAACCTGCTTTATAATAAAAGGCCATCTGGTCCTGTGATCAAGATGGCCTTTAAAAAAATCTCAAATTATTGTTTTCTCCGAAATGGTGAAGCTGGCGTCTTATAACCTGTGGTTTATGGAAAACAGGTGTTGTGTCCCCGGATTTCCCGAATGGCGCTGGTTATGTTGATATCGCTTATCCCCCCCCCCAGAAACTGCGAATTTTTCGGTTCCCCCTTGTTCCTGAAACTTTTCCGGAATTTACTCCCGATTATTAGGATGCAGGGGTTGACTAGCTTAGTCCACGCGGTAAACTCTTGGTCCTGGAAAAGACTGGTTTTTTTTTGGTTCAGGTGAAACGTCAAGCTTGTTGGGAGCTTGCGATAAGTCTTGAGCTAATGGTAATTTTATATCCGCCGCCAAGTCTTAAACTGTCAGTAGCTTTCTCATTGGGCGGCGCAAGGGAAATTAGTATAGTGAATATTTCCATCGTTATTCCGGTCAAAGACGAGTGCAGACAGATCCCGGTTCTAGCGGATGAAATCGATTTGGCCATGGAAGGGACTTCTTGGGCCTGGGAGGTCATGTGGGTGGATGATGGTTCTTCCGATGGGAGTCTGGAGGAGCTTAACCGACTTAATGCCGAGAGGCCGCAACACCGATATATTTCCCTTGAAGTCAATGTGGGCCAGTCCGCTGCTCTGCATGCCGGGTTCGGGCATGCGCAGGGATTGATAATTGCGACTTTGGACGGTGACGGACAAAACGACCCCGCCGATTTGCTTGAAATGTTTGCGATGATTGAAGAAGGCCGGGCCGATATGGTCAACGGCTACCGCCAAAAGCGTCAGGATTCCCTTCTCCGGCTTGTGGCATCGCGTATCGCCAACTCTGCTCGCAATGTCATGACCGGCCGCACGGTGCGGGACGTGGGGTGCTCGACAAGGGTTTTCCGCCGCAAATGCGTTGAGGATCTGCCCACCTTCAGGGGGATGCACCGCTTTCTTCCCAGCCTGGTATCCTTAAAGGGGTATTCTTTGGCCGAGGTTCCGGTCAATCATCGGCCCCGTCTTTCCGGTCAGACCAAATATACTATCAACAATCGTCTTTGGGTTGGTTTGGCGGACCTTTTTGGAGTTTTGTGGTTTCGCAAGCGCCATTTTCATTACCGCGTTGCCAAAAAATCAATCTGAAAAGTTCTTATAGAGGTGGGAGACCTCAACAATGGATTTGTGGTTAGCCATCGGTTTTGGCGCCCAGTTGTGCTTTTCTTCGCGCTTTTTGGTGCAGTGGATTGCCAGTGAGCGTGCCGGCCGTAGTGTCATCCCCGTCGCCTTTTGGATTTTCAGTGTGGTGGGTGGGGGCATGCTGTTAGCTTACGCCATTCATCGCCGGGACCCGGTCTTTATTCTCGGGCAGGCGGCAGGTTTGTTGGTTTATTCCCGCAACCTCTGGTTGATTGCTCGAGAAAAGCGCCGCAGTCTGGTTCAAGCTTCCGATACCTAAGATGGTGCGACCTTAGCGCAAGCGGTAATAAATATTTCTTCCGTCCAAAAGACATCAAGGTATCTAAAAATTCCATGTTTCGTTTTTTCAGACACAGCCTCTTCCAGCAACTCGTCCTCATACTCAGTATTGTCGGATTGCTCTGTCTTCTGGGCGACTGGTGGAATGCTTACGAACTGCAGGTGGACGAGGGGTTTAATCTGATAAAGGCAGTTCTCGTGGCCAAGGGACACCACCTTTATCACGAAATCTGGAGCGACCAGCCGCCACTACTCACCTATACACTGACTCTTGTGCATCATGGCTTCCCTTTTTCGATAGCGGCAGCACGCACGACGATCCTGATCTTCTCGCTACTGCTGGCAACCAGCCTTTTCAGGGTGGTCCTGCGGTTCGAAGGCTCGTTCGCCGCCTGGTCATCTGTCCTCCTCCTGATCTTAAGTAGAATGTACCTGGAGCTGAGTGTCTCGGTAATGGTTGGACTACCGGCCATTGCACTTGCCATGCTGGCAATCGATCTCGCCACCCTCAAAAAAGGAAAAAACCGTGTTCTCCCGTTGTTGGCCGGCATGCTGTTTGGTGCCGCCCTGCTGACGAAACTATTTGTCATGATCATCCTGCCCGCCGTCATGGCGGCGTTCTGGTTCACAGAGAAGCGGGAAAACCAGATCCTCCCGCGCGCATCGGCTTTTCGTGCGGCCTGGTTTTTCGGCGGTATAGTGATCATCGGCGGTATCATTCTGGCGAGGGTTTGGGATATTCCCCTCGACCAGTTGCTTTCGCCGCATCTTGCCGCCAGGAACGTTGCGGATTACGCTGACCGGGGCGGTCTTTACATGCTCTACAGAGTCATTGCCAAGAATGCGCGTTTTGCCTTCTATTTCACGATCATTTTTGGCCTCGTTGCATTTTTAAAGCGTCCCGCAAGCTGCCTTATCATTCCGGCTGTGTGGCTTACCTCCGGCATCATCCTACTGTCGACCCACCATCCGCTCTGGGACCATCAGACTCTCATTCTCGTCCTGCCGCTGTGCTGGCTCGGCGGAGTCGGCTTCAATAACCTGTTTCGCAGCTGCGAATCTTTGAAGCTGGGGCGCCGGATGGTGCAGAACGTCGACCGACGCATCGTCTTTTTTGCGGTCGTACTCCTTGTGGCGGGGTTTGTGGCGCTCTCCCGTCCGGTCACCAAGGATATGCGACATGTCCGCTCCTATCTCAGGGACAACCCCGACCTGTTCAAGCAAACGGACCGTCTCGATGCGGCCATTCTCACGCAAGGAGCCGACATGCTCATCACCGACAGGCCGATTCTAGCGTATCACGCTCATCTGCCCGTTCCGCCCAAGCTCGCTGTGTGGTCAGCGAAGAGGATGAAAGCAGGCTGGCTGACAGAAGAGGAGATTCTCGCCCAGATGGTTGCCCATCCCGACACGCCGGTCCTGCTCACTCGCTTTCCCTATGACCGGTCCTTTCTTGATCGGATCTCCAGCCTGAGGGAGGAAGTCAAGACCGGTTTCGACCATCATGGGGCGAAGGGTATCCACCTCTTTCTTCCGAAAACGGCCCGGTCTGCCATAGAGGCGGACCTGCTTTATAGGACTCCTGTGCTTCTGGATGGCGGCATCGGCGGTGTTTTCCGGGTGGATGGCAACAGCTTCAAACGCTTTGCCCGGCCTACTTCCAAAGAACCGCTGCCACCGAATTCGATCGTGGCACGGCCGCCCGGTTCCGCGCAGGAACTAGGCGCTTGTTTGGCCGCGACTGCGCGGGTTACCGGCAGCAAGTCGCTTCTCATCCATGCTCTCGATGTAGGGCGTGCTCTTTACTGTACCCAGACGGAGGGTGGAGGATGGGCGAACAAAGCCGTCGCGGCCGACAACTGCGGCAAGCGCCGCTTCGTCCGCCCCCCGGACAAGCATGCGACCTTCGACGACGGAACGATGGTCTCGATCCTCTATTTTGTCTTCGATCTTTCAGACCTGGTCGCCGATAACGGCCTTAGCACACCTGACTGGCTTGAAGACATGCTCGGCAACGGTCTTTCATTCATCGTAAAGACACAGTCGGCGGAGGGAAGCTGGTCGCAGCAATACAAAGCCCAAGGATATAATAGCCTCGCCACGCTCAACGATGACGCGATGACGGGCCTGATCCGTGTCCTCCTCGTCGGCTACGACAGGTTGGACAGGCCGGAATATCTCGAAGCAGCCAAGCGCGGCGGTGATTTCCTGTTGAAAGCCCAGGACCTCGGCGATGAGCCGGCCTTCGCCCAGCAATACTCCTTTCTCTTGAAACCAGCGTCTGCACGCAAGTTCGAGCCCGCCGGCTATTCCTCTCTCGAAACCGCCTACGCCATAAACGCCCTGATTGATCTCTACCTCAGCACCGGCAACGAGCAGTATCGCAAAGGGGCAGAAAAGGCTGCTGCCTGGCTTGACGCCAGCCGGATCACTCCCACCACATGGGCCCGGCTTTACGAGGTCGGCTCGAGCAGGCCAATTTTCGGCAAACGGGACGGAACAGTGACATATGACATCGCTGAACTCCCGGCAAGCGAACGGGCGGCCTACCGCTGGAGCGGCGGACGGGAAACCTTTCCCGACATTGGCGTCGCGCTCGACAGGATCAGCAAGCTCAAAGAGGGCCCGGACTCTGTCCGCGCTTACGACGCCCAGTTCCGACGCAAGGCGTTGCTTTCCGCGACGCCGACCGCCCGGCTATGGCTGGACCCGGGACAGGCGAAACAGGATCTCGGTGGTCGACCCTCGACCCGTGCATTCGTCGAATATTGTGCGGGTTTGCTGGCTCTCCCTCGCTAAAAAGGGATATTTCAGGGCTGATTGTTTTCAGCTGTTTGGCAAGCTCGTTTTGCCGGGCGGATTGGGAGGCAGGTGAAACCTGGGATATGCTGTCCAAAAGGCTTTCTAACACGAGAAAAGCCTTGTTTGTGCGTCAGAAAGTGGTCGTTCAGGCGGGTATATTCTTGGGGGATTATCTTATCTTTGCTTCAGGGCGAGTTTTATTTTCTCTTTGGTTTCCTGGGAAAGTGATTCTTCAGATTCCAAGGCAATGCTTTCAAGCGTGAACCGACTCATGACTTCGCTGATGAAGTACATCTGCCTTTTCACCTCGGGGCAGAGTTTACACATCAAAAAATGGATTTTTATTACGATCCTTTCCCCAAGGGGCAATTTTCGGTCAAGTGACTCGGAAACCAGCCTGCTCACTTCCCTACAGTTGAAAATCCATTTAACCATCTTTTTCTCCGAACCAGTTTACTCCGAGGCACCGCCTCAGCAACATGCGAGCCCGATAAAGCATGACCCAGTAGTTAGACGACAAAACACCCAAAATCTTACATATCTCATCGCTTCCAAGACCTTCCATTTCACGGAGGTTAAAGGCTATCCTCAGCCTCTCCGAGAGTCCCGAAAGACAGCGCGTGAATACAGCCTGGAATTCTTTCTGCTGGAGAGTCTGTTCGGGGTTGATGTTCCATTTTTCAGGTTTATCCTTCCAGCTGCCTTTCTCATGGAAAAAATGGTCGAGATCTTTTTCGTAGTCTTGAGACTGATTCATCGGTTGTCTACCCAATTTCCGAAAGTAATCAATGATCTTGTGCTTAAGGACTGCGGTAAGCCAGGTTTTCTCCGATGAACGACCTTCAAATCCATGAGCGCTGGCCAAAGCGGAAAGAAAGGTTTCCTGAACCAAGTCCTCGGCAACCATCCGATTCTGAACTCTCACAAGAGCGTATCGGAACAGCTGATCGCCGTAAAGATCCACCCACCTGTCAGGATCGATGCGCCCGGCGGCTTGCCGCTGGTTTTTTGTCGTCATATCAATTACCTACGATGGATCATAGTAAACTAATCAGCCTTTAACCTATCTTTTCAACAAGAGAAAATAAAGGAAATTTTGGATAGATTGTCACATTCCCCGCTCCATAGCCTTTCTTCAGCAGTTCCATAGCAAGTTATGAGTCATATTGACTGTAAGGTATTTGGGTGAAGAACGACTAATAAACAAATTCCATGGTTCAGGGGAACCTTGAAAATGACCCACTTTCTGATCTTTGGGAATTGAAAACTGACCCGCCAGCAACCAATTTTTATCTGATCCGGCCAAATCAAGGGCTGGGCTTTCCAAAGGCTATGGTGGGGATGATGGAGCGTAGGAATTTAATTAAAAGTGAAAGGAGGTGATCCGGATGAAAAAAATGACAAGCTTGTTGCTTATGGTCATTTTGGCAGCCAGCCTTGCAGCTTGCGCCACAACCGGGACGGGAGAAACACAACGTATTAAATGCCCCGCTTGTGGATATGATTTTGATGGACCGGCCCCTTACAAATAAGGGGTGTTGGTTTCATAAACTTTATTGCTGACAGCAAATTTTCAGAATAGACGTATAAATTCAAAAATCCCTCCGAAACAAAAATGGCCCACCAATCATTCAGGGTGGGCCATTTTATCTCTTGAGATAAATATACCGTTCAAAGAACTCCGTGATCAGCACGTTTTAATCGCAGCGCTCGTTTGAAGTTTCGCTTTGGCATTGTTCGAGGTCGCTTGCGGCTTCTTCAACACCCAAAATCTCGTTGAGCACGAAGTCATCAAACCCACAGGATTTTCTTCCATTATACGCAATGAGCGGTCGGCGGATAAGAAGCGGGTCTTTTATCATCGCTTCAAGCGCACTCTCTTCGTCGAGCGCGTCCGGGTTAATATCACCCTGCTTTATGGCGGGTGCAGTCATGTTGAACCACTCGGGTACGCTCCGCTTATCTAAGAATGGTCTGAGCGACTCCTTGCTCCATATTTCTTCGAGCGTCGACTTAACCTCCAAACCGAATCCCTTTTCCTGCAGCATCCCCTTCTGTCGCGCGTTCCCCTTGCAGCCGGGCTTTTCATAGAACGTAAGCTTTTTCATGCATCACCTTCTTTTCGGTTTTTATGTGAATAACTTCCTGTGCTTATTATCCGCAGAATCCTCCCGGCGAATAATTCTTCTTTCATGAAAAAACCAGGAGCTGGAGAGGAGAAAGCCAGCTCCTGTAATATGAGCGTCCCATGCAACAAATTCTAAAGGACACTGGCAGCAACCCTATAAAAAATCACGTTATATTTAATTCTCCGTTTGGTTGACACTACTGTCTTTTGATATAAAACGAATCGCTCCGCTTTTTATCAGGCACCAGATCGGCTTCCCTTCTTCAAGCTCCAGATTCCGTGCGGCCTGGGGGGTGACGCGGGCCAGCAGGGGGAAACCGACATTGATGACCAGATGGGTCTTGTTGCCGTTGGCATAGCATTTTATCACCTTTCCGTGGAGCTGATTCTGGATCGAGGTGTCCCGCAAGGGGTTGAGGGAGAGGGCCACATCCTGGGGACGAAGAACCAGGGTGGCGTTGGTGGACCTTCCGGCGAGCGGTGCGGCATGCAGAAAGGGCGGCACTTCTGAAAACGGCGAGGACGTTGAGTTCTTTGGCTGCCACAGTTGGAGGCCGCTTCGCTCGCATTGCCCCCGGTTGCGGCAGGGGATCACGTTGACCATCCCGGACTCGTACAGAATTCTGCGCGCTGCGGGATATTCCAGCACTTTCCAATAATTCCCGCCGGCCACGCACTGCCCTCCCTCCATGAGGAGAATCTGATCCGTGAGAGCCAGCAGAACATCAAGGTCGTGGGTGACCAGCAGCATTTCCACCCCGTTCTCACGCAAGCGCGTGAGCAGATCAATGATGTCGCCAACCCGTTGGCTGTCGAGTCCGTTGGTGGGCTCATCAAGAAGAAGCAGTTTAGCCCCGGAAAGGATGGAACGAACAACGGCCACCCGGCGTTTTTCTCCACCCGAGAGATCTCCGAAGGAACGCTTTAAAAGATGGGCGATGCCAAGGGTTTCGGCCAATTCATCTAGGGAATGACCACTACCGCCGTTGCTTTTGGCCCGTTTGGAGGCAAAACGAAGGTTGCCGGCCACATCGAGGTGAGGAAAAAGCCGGTCTTCCTGAAAAACATAGCCGATATTGCGCTTGTCAGGCGCCAGATCGACCCTGTTTTCCGAGTCGAAATAGGTCCGGCCCCCGAATGTAATCATCCCTTGGTGGGGCCGCAACAATCCGGCCAGGGCATTGAGGATCGACGTCTTTCCCGATCCGCTGGGGCCGAAGATGCCGGTCACCGGAGCCTTGACGCTCTGATTAATCGACACGTTGAAGCCCGGGTAGTTGATTTTGAAGTCCATTCCCAATTCCATAATTTATCCCCAACTGCAACGGCGGCTGAACCACTCGGACAGTAAAATAGCCACCAGGGAAACGACAATGGAGACCAGTGCCAGCATAAGGACCTCCCGGTCTTTTCCGGGGATCTGAAGCGTCGAAAAGATTGCCAGCGGCAAAGTTCGTGTCTGCCCGGCGATATTCCCGGCAAAGATAATGGTCGCGCCGAACTCCCCCATGCTTCGGGCAAAAGCCAGCACCGATCCGGCCACAATACCCGGAGCCGCCATTGGAAGAGTCACGTTGAAAAATGTGTCGAGGCAACCGGCGCCCAGGGTTCGTGCCGCCTGTTCCAGTTTGGGGTCGACCTTTTCCACGGCAATGCGGATAGAGCGGACCATAAGCGGAAGAGCGACAATGGCGGCTGCCAGAGCCGCTCCCAGCCAGGAAAAAGCCAGCCTCACCCCGAAAATGTTTTGCAGCCCCTCTCCGACGAAACTTCGAGGTCCCAGAACAACGAGTAGCAGATAGCCGGTTGCGACCGGAGGGATGACCAGCGGAACATGGACCAGAGCCGAAAGCAGTCCGCATCCGGGGAAATCCTTGCGGGCCAAAAGCCAACCGAGGAAAATGCCGGGCACAAGGAGCAGAAAGGTAGCGGCCAGGGCCACCTTCAGAGACAGCCAGATCACCGGCAGAAGCGATGCTGAAAAAGGGCTTGTCATTGTGTTGCTTTCTCCTTCTAACTGTTCAGCGCGACGAGTTCGCCCTGCCCATTACAAGGGCCGCATGAACCCATCCGTGAGGCTTAACTGTCGCCATCCAGGCGCCAGATACCCTTTCCATGGGCACCGCAAACCCCTCCAGCATCAAGATTAATAATTCCCTTTTCTTTTTGCTCCAACTTCAAAGCGGCAAAAACCCGTATGAGCGAAAAACGTCCCGGGCTTTTTCTCCTCTCAGATAGTTCAAAAATTCCCCGGCGTTTTTCCCGCATCCTTTACATAAAGCTGCCGGATAAATAATTGGCGCATGGGTTTCAGCGGGAAAAACCGCGATTGTTTCGAACTTTTCAACGTGATGCACATCCGTTGCATAGACCACCGCTGCGCCCGCCTCTCCCCGAACCGCCATGGTGACCGTGGCGGGAGCGTCCTTGCACGGGAATATCCGATCTTTGACGGCACTCCACCAGCCCAGCGATTTCAGGGCCTCGCGAGCATACATGCCGACCGGGACATAATCCGGGTCACCCAGGGCCAGCCAACCTGAAAATGCTGTGGAGAACCCGAAACCCGGTTCCATGGCCACGCTGAAATTTTCCCCTTTGGGAGCAATGAGAATAAGCTGGTTGGCGATGATATCCCTGCGCGTCTGCGACAGAATCTCACCCTTTTTCTCCAGATAGTCCATCCAGCGAATGTTTGCGGAAATAAAAAGATCAACGGGAGCCCCATTTTCGATCTGGCGTGCCAGAGCACCGCTCGAAGCCAGATTGAGACGAACCTCACCCCCTGTCTTCAGCTCAAAACAACGGGCGATTTCATTCAGCGCTTCGGAGGTACTGGCTGCGGCAAAAACATACAGAACCTCCCCGTCCAGGGCCTCAGAGGCTTGAGAAAATCCTCCCAGCAGCCAGAAAAGGGCAAGCACCAAAAAAATGGCTTTTCGGCGGTAACCTGAAAGGATCAATTCCATCCTTTTCATAAAGGCCTCCTGTCTCCACTCCGGTCAACGCTGACTTTCTGCGCCAGCACCAGCAGCTCCTCTTCGGAGAGCGATCGCGCCAGCCTGTCGGATTTGAATCGCACTTCGTGATTCAGGCGGGTCAGAGCCGCTTCATCCAGACTCAACCCGTAACGCCTGAGGGTATGTCGCAGTGCGGCTCGCCCTGAATGTTTTCCAACAACCAGTTCCCGTTTCTCCCGCCCCACTGATTGCGGGGAAAAGGGTTCGTAACTGGAAGGATCAAGAAGGATCCCCCGGACATGCACGCCGCTTTCATGGCTGAAAACCGCGCTTCCGACCAGCGGGCGGTCGGCGGCAATCGGGCGTCCTGATATCTGGGCCACTTCACGGCAGAGATTGTTTAGTTTTTGATGGTTGAAGGATATGTCCAGACCCAGCGACGTTTTAAGAGCCATGGCGACCTGCTCGAGTGGTGCATTTCCTGCTCTCTCCCCAAGGCCGTTGACCGTAACATCGACAGAATCCGCTCCACCCAGGACCGCGGCCAGCGAATTGGCCGTGGCCATTCCCAGATCATTGTGGGCATGGAATCCCAGTTCCAGGCCGGGTTCTTTTTTCTTTAATCCGGCAAAAACATTTTTTGTCTGAATCGGGTCCCAGACACCTACAGTGTCGGCAAGCCGCAGGCGGTCAGCCCCGGCGCCATGGACAACCCGGGCAAACCTGTGAAGAAAACGACGTTCCGCCCTTGAGGCATCCTGGGCGCCGACCGACACAAATTCGAAACGTTCGGCAGCATAAGGGATGAGATCGGCCGCGAGTTCGAGAATTTTCGGCGTGGAGCTTTTCATCAGACGAATATGCAGGGACGAAACGGGAAATGAGAGGTGAACGCTTTTGACTCCGGTTTTGCAGGCCAGGTCGATATCCTCTCGCCGGGCGCGGCACCAGGCGGTCAATCTCAGGGGGAGGTCCAGTTTGGCTATCTCGCCCATAACCCGGCATTCTTCCAAGCCCATGGCGGGATTGCCAATCTCCAGTTCCCGCACTCCCGCCTCAGAAAGAAGATAGGCGAGACGGAGGCGCTGAAAAGGGGAAAAAACCACACCAGGCGCCTGCTCCCCGTCCCGCATGGTGGTATCGATCAGATAAATGTGCCTGTTTTTTGCAACGGAGAGAGTCATGGTGTCCTCATGCGATGAGATAATCCTCGACAGCTTCTCCATCTTCCAGGGCATCGAGAATTTCCTCGATCTTGTCCTCGTCCATATTTCCGTACCACCAGTTGTTGGGATACACAACCAGGGCCGGGCCGCGGTCGCAGACCTTGAGACAGCCGGTGGTGCTCACCATGGCATCGAGACCCCGATCGATAATTCCTTCCTCCAGAAGCGGCAAAAACTCCAGAGCACCCTGCTTATTGCAAACACCCTGGGGTTCACCACTGACTCGAAAACTGTTGCATACGAGAATATGATAGGTCGGCTTTTTCATGTTTTCTCCTTTTTAAAAACTTTGCAGTATGAAAACCTTCAAGATATTGTTGGCTAACTTAAAAAAGTTTTGTGGCTACAACGAGGCCTGCCACTCAAATTTAAAAACACTGGGGTTGCGTCCCCAGCCGACGCCTTCTTTCTTTTTACGTCAAAATGAAAGAAGCAAAGAAAAGGACGCCCCGCGACTTGCCCTTCGGGTTTCCTGCACTACGTGGCCGCTTTGAGGATGGTCAGAAACTCGCTGGCGCTCAAACAGTCTGCCCGTCTTTTTCTCAAAACGTCCTCTCCACTCCGGCTGCGTCACATGGGGTAACTACCAAATCCACTGCAGAAAATTTCAAAAAACCCCCTATTAAGCTGATGATTCTTTATATTGGGTCAGGTCTTTTATTAATTCAAAATCAAACAAAATGATTAATATTTTTACCCACACCCGCTCCCATCCCCTCCACACCCGGCGCCGCAACTGTGGCGACGGAGCGGAGCCCGTACAGGTTCTCCACAGTAGACACTTCTCAAGGCATCCTCGACCATGCCTTCCATGACAATCACCTGCAGGCCCGTTTCATTCAATACCTGCTGCGGTGATTCCCCGGCCCCGCTGCAAAGAAGCACGCGGCAATCGGAAAGGCTTGAAGCAAGATTTTTCCAGCGAACCTCTCCCCCTCCGGGCTTGGGGCAGGACCTTGTTTCTACCTGGGTAAACGACTTCCCCGCGTCCTCGCCAAAAATCCACATATCCCTGGCTTCGCCGAGGTGCTGGTTGACAAGCAGCCCCTCCATACTCGCCACAGCAACATAGGGTCGTTCCTGGGTCGGCTCAATCGGTCCGGCAGCGGCCTTTTGCAGGCAGCACATCAGATCCTCAGGCACCTCTTCATGGATGAGCCCGACCGCATCGGCGCGACAACGCTGGCAATGAGTCATCTGCGGCAGATATGCGGCGGCCTGTTCCCGGAGTTGCGCCATTTTATCTTCAGGAACTTCGCCGAGGTTTTCAAAGGGTGTCCCCGGCACATTACAGAGTCCCATGAGGTTGAGAATATCCGCACCCTCGGCTTTCATGGCGCGGGCCACTTCGAGGACATGGTCTTCATTGATTCCGGGGATAACAATGGTATTGATCTTCAGGGTCAGATCGTATTTTTTCAGTTCGCGAATGGCCGCCAGCTGCTGCTCCAGCATGATCTTTCCGGCATCCAGACCTCGATAAACCTTTTTTTTGAAACGCACCCAGGCATAAATTTTGGCGGCGATGGCAGGATCAACCGCGTTGACTGTGATGGTCACATGACTGGTACCGACAGCAGCCAGGTCTGCGGCATAAGGAGCGACGTTGAGACCGTTGCTGGCAACACAGAGAAGCATTTCCGGCCAAGACGCCCGAACGCGGCGAAGACTCTCCAGGGTTCTTTCCGGCTCCGCAAAGGGATCGCCCGGTCCGGCTATGCCGACGACGGCGATTCGGGAATCCCTGGCCATGACTTCATCCAGGTAACCCATGGCCTGACCGGGAGTCAGAACACTGCTGGTCACACCGGGCCGGGACTCGTTGATACAGTCGAACTTGCGGTTGCAGAAATTACATTGCACATTGCACTTCGGGGCCACGGGCAGGTGCACGCGCCCGAAAAGATGCCGGGTGTCATTATTGAAACAAGGGTGCTTGCTGAAATCGAGGTTGCTCATAACTTACTCCAGTCTTTTTCCGTGGAGGATGAAAACAGTTCTTCAATCTCCGGTCAAAGGTGGGTATACCCCACCGGTGACCCATCTTGTGCTTCCTTGAGAAGTGCGTTGCTAATCCGGTCATAAAGCTGTTGCGTGCCCCGATAGCCGAGAGATTGAATCCGCGCGGCACCGATCCGGTCATGAACAGGCAATCCGACGCGCACTAAGGGCACATTCAGTTCGCGGGAAAGTCCATAGCCGTTGCAACTGCCAACCATCAGATCGATGTTCAGCTCCCGGGCGGCCTCGGACATTTCCGTAAAATCCGCATCGGCAAGTACCAGAGGCTCTTCGTCCTGCTCTCCGACCACGGCCCGGACGCATTCTTCCAGGCGTTTGGTTCTTCCTCCGGAGACACAGAGGACCGGCTGAACACCGATTTCAGCGAAAAAACCGGCCAGGGCCACGACCATATCCTCATCCCCATAAATCGCGGCGCGCTTGCCGAAGCAGAATTTATGGCCGTCAATATAACTGTCCACAAGGCGGGAACGCTCGGCTTCGTGATTTGCCGGCATCTCCACTCCGCTGAATTCTTCCAGGATTTTAAAGAAACGGTCGCTTGCTTCGATGCCGATGGGACGTCCCAGCATATGCTGCCCACAGCCAAATGCTGATTTGAGATAACCGCCCGCGGTCCTGGAAGGATCGAGCACGGAAGAAAATTCAATGGCAGTTCCGGCTGAACCGATGCGCCGCACCTCATCAAGAGGGGTGCCTCCAGGAGGGAGGCGGTGATATTGATCCCAGGACGAACCATCCATGGTATCGGCATAATCGGCCAGAAGGGTGCCGGCAATACCGAAGTCTCTCAACACTTCTTTCAGATAACGGAGATCCGCAGGAGAAACCATGCCGGGCAGAAGAGCGAGGCTGTCCCCCACAGTCCCGCCCTCTGCCAGACACTCGGTCATTGCCCGCACTGCCGAGGCGAACCCTTCGGAATGTGTTCCCTGATAGCTGGGTGTGGATACGGCGACGAGAGTCGGCAATGACATTCCAGGACGTTCCTTCCGGTATTCCAGAAGCAGATGCTTGACATCCTCCCCTATGGTTTCCGCCAGGCATGTCGTGGCTATTCCGATCATGCTCGGCTGATACTGATTGATCACGTTATCCAGGGCCACAAACAGGTTGCTTTTGCCACCGAAAACAGCTGAAGCCTCGTGAAAATTACTGCTGGCGATATCCATCGGTTCGCGAAAATGGCCAATCAGGTAGCGGCGGATGTAGGTACTGCAGCCTTGGGACCCGTGGAGCAGGCAAATGGAGTTTTCAACTCCGGCAAAAGCCATGACAGCTCCCAGAGGCGTACATGCCGTGCAGGCATTGCGCGTCGTGGTAAATGGCGTTGGATCTCGTTTTATCTTGGCAATGTTACTCATGGCCTGACCTCCGTTCCCGGTTCTGTCGGTAGGGTGAAAAACGCCAGACCGGGCTGCAGACGGAACTGTAAACCTCTTTCGCAAAGTTGAGCATCCCTTCGTATCCGGCCAGGGGCAGCTTGCGCTCATGATTGTGGTCGCAGAACGCCATGCCGAGTTTATAGGCAATCGGTCTCTCCTTGACACCGCCGATAAGGAGATCGGCCCCGGTCTCCTGAACGAACTTGCTCAGTTCCAGGGGATTGGTATCATCGATAAGGATGGTCCCTTCGTCGCACAGCTCCCGCAGCAGGGTATAATCCTCTTCGTTCCCGGTCTGGGAGCCACCGATAACGGTCTTGATGCCCAAGGTCCGCAGAGAGCGGACCAGGGAAAAAACCTTAAAGGCGCCGCCGGTATAGATGGCGGCCCTTTTTCCTTCCAGTAGCTTGCGATAACGCCGAATTTCCGGCAGCAGTTTGGAGACTTCGGAGCTGACCAGTGCCCTGGTGCGCTCCATCATCTGAGCATCGTTAAAGAAATCGGCCACGTCGTAAAGCGCCCCGGAACAGTCTTCGACACCAAAATAGGAGACACGGATATAGGGGATTCCGAAACGCTCTTTCATCAGTTTGGCCAGATAGATCATCGAGCCGCTGCACTGGACCACGTTAAGGGCCGCGCCGTGGCAGCTGCGGATGTCATCCACCCGCCCGTCGCCGGTGACCGTGGCCGCCACCTGGACCCCCATCTGCTCATAGTAGCGACGCATGATCCAGGCTTCTCCAGCGAGGTTGAATTCCCCCATGATATTGATGCTTTTGGGGCCGATATGATCGGTTGGGCCAGTGCCGACCAGCTTGTTCAAAGCGGCACAGGCAGCCTGGTAACCATTTTTCTTGGTCCCCTTGAAGCCTTCCGAGTCGACCGGTAGCACCGTGATCCCTTTTTCTTTTTCGACCCGCTTGCAAACCGCGTCCACGTCATCACCAATCAGGCCGACGATACACGTGGAGTAGACAAAGGCGGCTTTGGGCTTGTAAGCATCGATCAACTCCACAAGCGCCTGATAGAGCTTCTTTTCCCCGCCATAAATCACGTTCTTCTCCCGCAGATCAGTGGAAAAACTGATGCGGTGAAGTTCCGGGCCGCTGGAAAGCGCTCCACGGATGTCCCAGGTATAGGAAGCACAGCCGATCGGCCCGTGGATCAGGTGAACGGCGTCCGCAATCGGGTAGAGGACTACCCGGCTGCCGCAGAAAACACAGGCCCGCTGGCTGACCGAACCGGCCAGGCTGGCCTTGTCGCAGGTCATCTTGAAAGGCTGGCTGCCTTTCTGATAGATCTGGGCTTTGCGCTGTTCCAGTATGTTGATGTCGGGGGCGGTTTCCATTTTTTTCATCCTTTTGGTAACTATCGCCACGCGGGTGGATGGCCTCGCACCGCCCATTCCAAGGGCCACATGAACCCATCCATGGGCGCTACAAGTCCATTGTGCTGAACAGTTAAGCCTATATTGTTGGAGGCTTCAGACCATCCTCTTACATGACCAGTTCAAAACTTTCCTCCGGAGATTCCCGGTCCTGACGATCCAGGAAGGCATTGAGAATCGATTCCAGCAGCCGGATCGCTCCGGTGTAGCCGACCGTAGGGAAGAACTGGTGTCCGACGCGGTCAAAAATCGGGAAACCGTGGCGGATAAACGGTGTGTCTTCATCGCGGCTGATGTATTTCCCGTAGCTGTTGCCGATGAGAAGGTCGACCCCTTGCTGTTTGATCCACTGATGCAGCAGCAGCATGTCGGCGCAAGAGCCCTGGCGCACCTTGGCTTCGGGTACGCGTCCGAACAAGGCTTTTTCCATGCGTTTTTCAAAGGCCTTCCCGGGAGTTCCGGTGACGGCGTAGACAGGCCTCATGTCCAGGTCGGTCAGGAATTCGGCGATGCTGACGATCTGATCGGGATCTCCCCACAGGGCCACCCGCTTGCCGTAAAGGTACTGATGCATGTCGGTAATGAGGTCCAGCAGCCGGCCCCGTTCTTCGGTCAGGCTGGCAGGAACGTCAACCCCCGCTTTTTTGCGCAAGGTATCGATAAAACGGTCCGTAGCTTTCAGGCCTATGGGAAGATCGAGAGTCTTGAAAGGGACACCACACGCTATCTCAAGAAGCTTGGCCGCACTTTCGGAAGCCGCAGAACCCAAAGCGATGGTAGCTTTGCTGTCGCCGGAGGATTCGATGCTCTCGACCGTACTCCCACCGCGTCCGTAAAACTCGTGTTTCCCTGTCTGCGGCATGTCGAGGACACCGGAAGTATCGGGATACATCACGAAATCGATCCCCATCTCACTCACCAGGCGCTTGATTTCCCGCATATCCGCCGGCTCGACCCAGCCCGGAAGGATATTGAGCTGCTTTTTTTTGGCGCCGCTTGATTTGGCGAAGGATTTCACCATTGCAGCGTTCATGTTGGCAAAACCGGTCACATGAGAACCGTTGTAGCTGGGTGTATTGGCAAAGATGACATGCTTGTCCGCGGGGATGTTTCCTTTTTCGCGGGCCTTGGAGATAATCTGGGTCATGTCATCGCCGATGGTTTCGGAAAGACAGGTGGTATGAACGGCGATGATGTCAGGGTTGTAAACGTTAAAGATGGTGTCGATGGCCGTTACCAGGTTGGACTGCCCCCCAAATACACTGGCCCCTTCGGTAAAGCTGCTGGTGGCGGCCATGATCGGTTCTTTATAATGGCGGGTGAGCGCGCTCCTGTGATAAGAGCAGCATCCCTGGCTGCCGTGACTGTGCGGCAGACAGCGATGCAGACCAAGGGCCGCGTACATCGCCCCGACCGGCTGACAGGTTTTAGCCGGGTTGACGGTCAGCGACTTGCGCTCGACGACTTCGGATGTTGTATGACGCAAAAGCATTTTTTCCTCCTGAAACAATTGCTTAATATCGTTTTTAAAACAAGAATTTGGGTCTCAGACAAGGCGCGCTGGTTTTGAAAAGCGGAGCATAGACAACCCTATGTGAGCATTTGCTAAACCAGCGCAACACCGTATGAGGGCCAAAGTCGCAGTTTAGCGGTCAGATGTGGATGACCTTGGCTTCAAGCATCGGTTCCGCGGAATTCCTCTCCCAGGGCGCCTGGATATACGACCAGATGCGCGTGTTGACACTGCGATCGATATCCCGCCAAAAATTGGCGGCTCCGGCAAAAGCGGCATAGGGGCCGCCGTAGTCGTAGCTGTGGAGCTGCTTGCTCGGCATTCCCTTTTTCTGGATACCGTATTTTTCCTTGATCCCGGCACAGAAGATATCCGGCTTGTACAATTCAATCAGCTTCGCTGTTTCGTATTCGCTGATATCGTCGATAATCAGGGTCCCTTCTTCCATGGTCGGCATCATGCCTTCGTACTCCTTGAAATCGACCCCCTGCTTCTCCAGTTCCAGGAGCTTTGCATCCGGCCTGCGGGGCTGGAAGCGCTCCGGATCAGGTGTAACCTCCAGTTCCTCGATGTTGCGACTGTCGGCGTCAACCTTGACCCCGGGCAGGACTTTGCGTCCTTCGTAATCGTCGCGATGGCCGAATTCGTAACCGGCGGCCAGGGTTTTCATACCGATCTCGCCGAATAGTTCCTGATAGTGATGAGCGCGGCTACCGCCGACAAAGAGCATGGCTGTTTTGCCGTTGCAGCGCTCGAAAACCTCTTTGCGAACGGGCTCGATCTTTTTCACTTCTTCAGCAATGACCTTTTCCACCCGTTCCATAAGCTCATCGCTTTCAAAATACTGAGCAATCTTGCGCAGACTTTTCGCCGTGGCTTCCAAACCGATAAAATTAATTTTTATCCACGGCACACCGTATTTTTTCTCAATCATGTCGGCCACGTAGTTGATGGATCGATGGCACATGACACAATTGAGATCCGCGGTATGAGATCGCTCAAAACCCTCGATGGTGCTATTGCCGCTAAAGGTGGCGACCAGGGTAATTCCACATTTTTCCAGAAGTTCCTCGATGACGAACGCATCCCCACCGATGTTGTATTCTCCTAGAAGAGTGATCTTGAACTCCCCTTCCGGAGCCGTATCGTTTCGACCGATAACGTGTTTGAAAAGCTGGTTATTGGCGATGTGATGGCCGGCGGACTGGCTAACACCCTTGTAGCCTTCGCAGCTGAAAGCAAAGATGTTGATGCCGAGTTCCTTTTTCTTGTCCGCACACACTTGGTGGATATCGTCACCGATCAGACCGACGGGACAGGTCGCAAAAACTCCGATCGCCTTGGGATGAAACTGGTCGTAGGCTTCCTGAATGGCGGAGGCCAACAACTTTTCCCCGCCGAAAACGATATGCTCTTCCTTCATGTCGGTACTGAAGCAGTAGGTCATGAAGTTATCGTCCTGGTCCGTCGCCGGGCGGGTCTGGTTGCGCCGCGTCAGCCAGGCGTAGAAACTGCAGCCGATGGGACCGTGAACCAGATTGACAATGTCCCGCGTCGGTCCGAGAACCACACCTTTACAACCTGCGTAACAGCAGCCACGCTGGGAAATGATGCCGGGAACGGTACGGGTATTGGCCTTGATTTCCGGTACGACTTCATCAGGTTCCACTTTATTGATAACAATCTGAGCGGCCCGTTTTCTCGCCACTTTGGTCGGATAATTTTCCAACAGTTCAGCTCTGGCTTCTTCTGAACCGGGGGGCTTATTTTCACTCATGGTTTCACCTCATTTCTAGGTTGCCGGTATCTCATCCAGAGCGAGTTCGCCGCTTTCACCAGTGCGAACCCGGATAGCATCGTTAATCGGGCAGATAAATATTTTGCCGTCGCCGGGACTGCCGGTGCCATTCTTGGATATGATGGTATCGATGGCCGCGGGCACCAGGGTGTCTGGCAATACTATCGTCAGCATCCGCTTGGGAATCAGCTTCGATCCCGGTCCCAACTGGGCGATAGCTTCGTCAATCCCTTCTTCCGCCCCTTTCAGGAGGGCGTAATCAACCTTTCCTTTCCCCCGCCCCATCACCTTACGGGCAGCAAAACTGACGATTCCGGCATCGGCCAGGGCCCGTTTGGTTTCATTCATCTTGTTCATACGAATAATAGCGATGACTTCCTTCATGATATTCTCCCGAGTTTAAATCCGGCTTATTCTTCGGATTAAAGGCCTTTGGTTCCACTGGAGACCGTGTAAGCCTCCTCCACCGGCGAGATGAAAATCTTACCGTCGCCAAAGTTCCCGCTGCCTCCTGTCTTTGCCGCCTTGATGATTGTCTCGACGACAAATTCCTTGTCCTGGTCTTCGATGACCATCATGATCATCTCCTTGGGAAGCTCGTCGTAGGTGACTTCACCGGCCTTCATGCCGCGCTGCTTTCCCCGTCCGTAGACATCCATCTTGGTTACCGAGGGGAACCCGGCGTACATCAGGCCTGCCAGGACTTCATCAATTTTTTCCGGACGCACAATAGATCTGACCATCAACATAATTTATCTCCTTAAAAAATCTTTATAGATCGCAGCCCTTAACCGAGAAGTCCATAGTCGATCAGCAGTTTTTCCAGTTCCGGAATTTCGATCGGCTTCGGTATCACAAACATGTCGTTGTTATCCATATTCTTGGCCAGGGTGCGGTATTCATCGGCCTGGGGGCAGGTGTCGTTCCACTCGATGACAGTTTTCCGGTTGATTTCCGCCCGCTGCACATCGTTGTCGCGGGGAACGAAATGGATCATCTGGGTGCCGATCCGTTTGGCAAGCTCCTCGATCATTTCCTTTTCGTTGTCGACATTGCGGCTGTTGCAGATCAGGCCGCCAAGGCGCACCCCGCCCGATTCGGCGTACTTGACGATACCCTTGCAGATGTTGTTGGCGGCATACATGGCCATCATTTCGCCGGAACAGACAATGTAGATCTCCTCAGCCTTACCGTCACGGATCGGCATGGCGAACCCGCCGCAGACAACGTCCCCGAGAACATCGTAGAAAGCGTAATCGAGTCCTTCGCTCTCCTCATAGGCACCAAGCTGCTCCAGCATGTTGATGGAGGTGATGATGCCGCGCCCGGCACAGCCAACCCCCGGCTCGGGGCCACCCGACTCCACGCACAGGGTTGAACCATATCCCGGCTTGCGGATATCCTCGAGCTCAACGTCCTCTCCTTCCTCGCGCAGGGTATCGAGGACTGTCTGCTGAGCCAGCCCTCCCAGCAGCAGACGGGTGGAATCGGCTTTGGGGTCGCAGCCCACGACCATGACTTTCTTCCCCGCCTCCGCCAGAGCGGCTACCGTGTTCTGGGTGGTCGTGCTTTTACCAATACCGCCTTTTCCATAAATGGCGACTTTTCTTAATTTTTTTGCGGCTTCTGCCATTGCCCTACCTCCTTTTTCAGTTGTTGAACTTTTCAAAGCCCGAGGCTTTTAATTTCCATCCATTGCCTACCCTATAAGGCAACGGATATGCCAAGGCGTTTTTGCTCCATTTTTCCTGTTTATTTTCAGATAGTTACAAATGATAAGGCTGTGGAATAATTTAAAACCGAAGAAGATAAAAGAAAACCAGAAGAATTCGCCAGAAATCAACGCAAATCATGATTTTTATACAGTTTTTTTGCTAGTTTTTTCGAAATTTACAAATATTTCCGAACAAGACTTCCATGCCGGAAATATTTGTAAATCCGCGGCCAGATGCATGGAAAATAAATTTGGAAAGTGAGTGGTGCGGTGGAAGGCGTTTGAGGGGTCTGATTCTCAACCGGACGACCGGCTTTCATCCATATTCCACGGAATAAGGACGAACCGGCCGTGAGTTCTCCGGGGTTGAGAGATTTTAGGTTGCCACACGATTGCCCTTCGGATAAATTTCAATATAATTAAAATTTATTGGAAAAAATCGCTTCGGAAAACTTCAGACGTAACCGTGGCCGGTTTTCCCGTGACATTTTTTTCAAACCCTTGGCAACCCGGAATACTGCCGGAGTCTATGTACATGGCGTTTTTAACCTTAATATGAGGACCCAGACATGAGCGAAAAAACATTCACCCTGACCAACAATACAAACCGGTGAAAGCTGGACCTTTCCGGTTGTGGAGGGGACACAAGGCCCCAACACCATAGACATCCGCAAGCTTTACGCGGAAACCGGCCATTTCACGCTGGATCCGGGCTTTACTTCCACTGCAAGCTGCAGGTCAGCTCTCACTTACATTGATGGCGATAAGGGAATTTTACAGCATCGGGGTTATGACATTAAGGATCTGGCGGAAAACACCAGCTTTCTGGAAGTGGCTCACGCCCTGCTCTACGGCGACCTGCCGAACAGTGAAGAGAAACGGAAGTTCGAAAACAACATCATATACCACACAATGGTCCATGAGCAGATTCATTATTTTTTCGGTGGATTCCGCCGGGATGCCCACCCCATGGCGATCATGTGCGGTGTGGTGGGGGCGCTTTCGGCCTTTTATCATGACTCCCTGGATATCTGGGACCCACGCCAGAGAGAGATTTCCGCTCACCGTCTGATCGCCAAGATCCCGACCCTGGCCGCCATGAGCTTCAAGTACACCAAGGGGCAGCCTTTTGTCTATCCACGCAACGATCTGAGTTATGCGGAAAATTTTCTCCACATGTGCTTCTCTGTGCCGGCCGAGCACTACCACCCGAGCCCTGCCCTGGTTAAAGCCATGGACAAAATCCTCATCCTGCACGCGGACCACGAGCAGAACGCGTCCACATCCACAGTGCGCCTGGCCGGCTCATCCCAAGCCAATCCGTTTGCCTGCGTCGCTTCCGGTATTGCCTCTCTCTGGGGGCCTGCCCATGGAGGCGCCAACCAGGCAGTGCTGGAGATGCTGAAAAAAATCGGCCACAAGAACAACATCCCTGAGTTCCTGAAAAAGGCCAAAGACAAGGACGACCCTTTCCGCCTGATGGGGTTCGGGCATCGCGTTTATAAAAATTACGATCCCCGTGCCGACGTTCTCAAAAGCTCCTGCGATGCTGTGCTGGACGAACGGGGGGTGGACGACCCGATGCTCGAACTGGCCCGTGAGCTGGAGCAGATCGCCCTGAAGGACGACTATTTCATAGAGCGCAAACTTTTCCCGAATGTCGACTTTTATTCCGGTATCATCCTGAAGGCGATGGGGTTTCCGACCGAGATGTTTACCGTACTTTTCGCCGTGGCGCGAACCGTCGGCTGGATATCCCAATGGAAAGAGATGATCGAAGAACCAAACAACAAAATCGGTCGCCCGCGTCAGGTCTACGACGGCCCGACAGCCCGCACCGTGGTACCGCTACAGAAACGCGTCGGCGGCAAATAGAACCGGTGGATTTGGACTAACCCGGGCCAAACCAATTTCCGAGTCTAACAAAGTTGTCACTTTTCCTTAAAACTACTAAAAACCGGTTGTCTTCATGATCCCCATCGAAACATTGGCAGCATTTTTCGCGGCATCCCTGCTTCTGGCCCTGGCGCCGGGTCCGGACAATATCTTCGTGTTGACCCAATCGGCTGTTTACGGCAAAAGAGCCGGTCTGGTCGTAACCCTGGGGCTCTGCACCGGGCTTATCGTCCATACCACGGCCGTGGCTTTTGGCGTGGCCATTATCTTTCAGGCCTCCGCTATCGCTTTCACGGGGTTGAAACTCTTCGGTGCCGCTTACCTTGTCTACCTTGCCTGGCAGGCTTTTCGAGCCTCGGTTGCGACCATACAAGCCGAACGCAACAACGGACTGAGCACTGGCCGGCTATACCGACGCGGCATAATTATGAACGTCACCAACCCTAAAGTATCGATCTTCTTTCTGGCCTTCCTGCCCCAGTTCGCCGACCCCCAGCGCGGCCCGTTGACTCTGCAGATCGTATTACTTGGAGCAGTGTTCATCTTGGCCACCATTCTGGTTTTCGGCGGAGTGGCGCTTCTGGCCGGAACTCTGGGACAATGGCTCAACCGTTCTCCAAGGATCCAGCAGGTCATGAACCGGGCGGCAGGGCTGGTTTTTGTCATGCTGGCGCTGAAGCTGGCAACAACAGACCGTTAACAGATTGTCGAAAAAGATTTATTCAAAAAAACCGAGGAAGAAATAAATGAAACCTAAAAAACCTACATCAGGCCAAAACAAGGCGGCAGAGTTCATGGCTGAAGCCCGGCGTGAACAACAGGAGCGGATGCGGGGCTACCGGGAGCGGGCACTGAAACTTTTCCCGTGGGTATGTGCCCGCTGCACTCGGGAGTTTTCCGGCAAAAAGCTGGCCCAGCTCACTGTTCATCACAAAGACCACGACCACGACAATAATCCGCCGGACGGCAGCAACTGGGAACTGCTTTGCATTTACTGCCATGATGACGAACATTCCCGCTCCCTCGACCAGGACTGGTACGAAGTAACGCCACCTGGGGAGGATCGGAAACCGACAACCACTTTCAAGGCATTTGCGGGGCTTGAATCCTTACTGAAAGATGAGAAAAAGTAAAGAAAGCAGTTTCCGGCAAGCTTTCCCATCCATTACGTGTAGTTTTCAGAATTGATCTGACAGAAGATGTTCGGTTTATTCTTGCATGATGTCTTTGACCCGCCCGATTTCACCACTTTCCAGGCGGACTTTAATTCCATGAGGGTGAACCGGGGATTTCGTCAGAATATCTTTCACAATCCCTTCCGTGAGTTTTCCAGATCGCTGATCTTTCTTTAACACGATGGATACCTGTAATCCAGGGTGTATCTGTTCACGCTTTGTACCGTCCATATGTCCGTTTCCCACCTTGAAACCTTCCTAAAGTTTAGGAAGGCCATTTAGTGTCTGATCAAAGGTGATTTCTGAAAATTGAGTTTTTCGACAACTTCAGCATCCAAAATCACCAGTGAAATCCGGTGCATTTTGATCGTTGGATATTTCCTAAACAGCAACGTAACTTTGATTGTAGTTTGTTTGGGGGAGGATCACTTTTTCGACCCATCCATATTCCCGGCCATAGCTCGTGCAAAGTATTTTATCGTTGCTTCGCTTGGCGAAGAATTTTTGTCGCTTAAACCTTGTAAGCTCATAGTGACTTTAAACCCAAGCCTGTAGAACATCACCTCTACCTTATGGCTTCGTTCATTTTTTTCGGTTTTGATAATCGCCAACTTGCTATCGGCCATGTACTTGAATCCAGAATCCTTTACGAATTTATCCATTGTCTTGCGACTGGTGGCTTCATCAGACGGATTTACCCGGGTAATAAGTGAAGAATACGTGAGTCGTCGTTTTAGGTCTTTAGGGTTTTTCCATAAATTCTTTATTTTCTCATAGCCCTGATCTCTGCTAATTCTAAAGCTTTGCATCCACCTCTTTTTCTTGGGGTCAATTTGCTTGGGTATATGGTTCGACTTATGTGAGGCCGTGACATGCCACCAGCCTTCTGGTAATTGGTTTGGAACTTTTACGAAAAATGATTCAATATCCTTGCTTTTGCCAGCAGCGGCTTTGATTACCTTTAGATCGGAAGCGACTTTAGCCCAGGCATCTTCAATGATTTTCTCTCTGTCCCGAGTAAGCAGTTCCTTTTGATAAGTTGATTCAAGCCGTTTGATCCAGAAATCATCAATCTCTTTCCAGAGACTGCTTTCCAACTTCTTACCTATGACATCCGGGTTATAACCTCTGGCCTTAACCAGCTCTCCATACATCTTCTTTTTGGCCGGGTAGTATTTACTCAGAGTCGCCAAAGTGTATGCGTCATCTGGCGTACTGATACTATAATCATATCTGCCACCACGATGAGACTTGTAACGTTCATAAATGGTAGCTTCCATTGATGGGATGAAGATATAATCACGTATGGCTTCAAGTGAGCTTTGATAGAGTTTTACCGAAGATACAAAAAAGACAAAACTTGGGGGATAGGTTTTCTCAATAAATTTATCCACCAACTTGCCGACTTGCCAATTGTACACCTCAGCAAGAGCTTCGGAATCTTTGGCACTAAATAACAGATCCACAACCTTCACTGCGGTCATGGTATCCGTCACTTTATCAAAAAGCTTGGGGCTATCCTCATAAAGCGATTTAACAGTATCCGTATAAAGCCCGGTTTTTTTCGCAACTTCATCGATAATTTCTTGATTGGTCGGTTCAACATTAAACTCATCAGCACTCGAAGCGGCTGGGCTTAGAAGAATCCCCAAAACAAATATTAGTAAAACTTTAAAAATGCTCAGACGCCCATTCATCAGCTCAAACCCCTTAGTCGATTTTGGCTGCTACAACTCGAGCAAAATGTTTTGCCATAACGTTAGAAGGTGTTGAATTCGTATTCTTCTTGCTGCTTATATTAACCTGTACCCTGCAACTCTTTTTATAGAACCTTACAGTATCACTTTCAGCGCTCAGATTCCCAATTGCAGATAATTTACTTTTTCCCACTGAGCTTTAAAAATCTCTTCCTGATGACGGAATCATCATTCGTCCAACCAGGTATTAAGTAGTTTTTACAGACTAAACCCCTCTTTTGCAACGTGACCGAATCTTACAGAGGCTGTCAAAGTAAATTGCACTTACTACACATTACAGCAGTTTTTCCCGGTAACGTTCCTCGCCGCTGACCAGCACCGCCTTGATACCCGCCTGTCCGAAACGATCCACGGCAATGACCATCTCCACCTTGCTGCCAGCAGGGCGGACGCTCCAGTTCAAGCCCCTCTCCTTCGGGGACAAAATAGTTCTCGATGCCATAACGGACATTGATTCTTTTTGCGGGCTCGGATTTTTTCTTCTCCTGATTCCAGCGGGAGGTCTGGACATACTTGATCTTTCCCAGGAGGACGACCTCCTGCGAGGCTGATTCGGGCCGCTGGTGATAAACGGCCGTCGCCTCCCAGTAGCGTTCAGCCTTCTCCAGCACCACATACACGTCATCGTGTTGTAGAAATTCATCGTCACCGGAAAGAACATTGAGATCGAGATCGCTGACGGTATAATTCAAACGCACATAATCCCCGCGAAACAGGGAACGCGGATCGATCGGCTGGGTTTCCAAAAGAACCGGGACTCCCGTTTCCAGGGTCCACTGTTTGCGACCGATCATGCCGAGCAAAGGCAAGGTCAGAAGGATGCAGGTGATGACAATTCGAATGGAGATTTTCATAAGTCACCTCCTTCTGCACTGCGGAACTTGATCTGCCCCATAAATTTGCGACGCTGCCTTTCCAGCAGGAAACCCCCGACAATGAGGAGAATCCCCCCGGCCATGAAGAAATATGAGCGGTTAAGGAGCGTCCAGAAGGTATCGAAATAGCGACTCATGAGCGTGAGGCCGAAAAAAACACAGGCAATATTGATGAAAAAACGGTCTCCCAGATGGCTGCCCGCCAGAATGAGCCACACCAGTCCTGCAAACATGAGGAGGTTGAAACCGACGGCCATAAGGTTACCGTTGGATGGCCCGATAAAGAGGTTGGCCATGATCATGGCGATACCGGCAATCACCAGCGCCTGCCCCCACAACAGCCACAGGGGACGCTTGTGTGGGCCATAACGCTGCCGGTGCCACAACGCCAGAACAGTCACCAGGCCGAGCAAAATCAGCGTTGTGGCCAGCCATCCGCCCGCAATTTCGGGGCGCATGATTTTGCCGTGGGGATAGAGATGGCCAAGCTGCAAACACGGAAACGTTAGCGCATAAAAGCTTACCAGAGTCGCCAAGAGAGCATAACGCTGGACCGGTACGGCGAAGTCCGACAGACGTTCATAGGTCGCCATTACCAATCCAACAAGGAACAGGGCTAGGTAGGCCAGGAAATAAACCTGGACGACGAACAGGGGATGGCGCAGGTTTTCAAGAGAGAAGAAGCTCCAAAGCAGAAGACCGATAAGAGAGACATGCAGGGCAGGCTTCCATCGCATGCGATAAATCAACGGCAGAAATGCAAGCCACAACGGAATAAACCAGCCGTGCATCCCCCGTTGAAAACCGAAAGACTCCATGCCGGTCCAGAGCACGGCCAGAGCAATGGCGGCAATCAGGGCCGGCTGGGAATAGAGCAGCCACGCAGTGACAAGCCCGCCCAATGACCACAGCAGCACCCCGTTGGGATAGTGGCTGTCGATATGGTAAATCTGAGCGATCAGCATGATGTTGGCACCGAACAGGATGACACCGAGCAAGGTAACGGCCTGACCTAGATGAGGAGCCCTGTCGTTTCGCAGCAGATAACCGGCAATAGCGAAAACCAGCCACATACCGCCGAAAAGCAGGCCCAGTTTCACTATTTTGGGTATGACAGCCCAATTGGCGGCAAAGAAGGTAATCACTCCCGAGCCGAGAAGGAGCACGCCAAGGATGCCAAAAACATAGCTGAGATAGGATTTGCCTCCGACCTGGCTGCCCACATGCTCCAGGATAGCCTGATCCGCCCCGGAGTTGACCCAGCCCTTTTCCATCCAAAAAGGGAGTTCTTTTTCCAATCGTTTTAAAAAAAGTTTGTTTCCCAAGCTGACCTCGCTGAATTTAATAGTAAATTATTCTTGTATTCGATTCGCTTCCCGCTGGGGGCGACATGAGGTGCAAAAAGTTTTCCACCCTCATCCTGCCGATGAAAACATCAGAATGAGAGCAAGGTCAGTCAGGACGGGCGGAAAGAAAAAATGGGTGGAATCAGGGAAGAATTTTTACAAGAATTGATTTTGCTCAGATTTGAACTCCGACGAATGCGAGAAAAGCGCGACGGTCAGGTTAAACTCTGAGGTCAGGAAGAGAAACGTTTATTGTCAATTCCGAGGTGTTTCATTTTATAACGCACCATGCGCTCGGTAATGCCCAGATCACTGGCGGCAGAGGCAACACTCCCCTCATGGAACTTGAGGGCGTCGACAATCAGGTCACGCTCAAGGCCGTCGACCTGCAGACGAAGAGGACCGGGTTCACGGCCTGCGACAGACTCGGGCATTTGCAAGGTTGTCGGCAAAGAAGAACCCTGAATGACCCCATCCCGGCAGAGAAGCACGGCGTGTTCAATACAGTTTTCCAGTTCGCGGACATTTCCCGGCCAGTGATAAGCCATCATCATATTGATGGCCGTGGTACTGATACGATGGACTTTTTTCCCCATGCGCTCGGAATAGCGGGCGGTGAAAAACTCACTCAACAGGAGAATATCTTCACGACGTTCCCGAAGAGCAGGAAGAAAGATTGCAAAAACATTGATCCGGTAAAAGAGATCGTGACGGAAACATCCCGCTTCAACTTCCTTTTCCAGGTCACGGTTGGTGGCGGCAATAATCCTCACATCGGCCCTTCGAGTCTGGTTGCTTCCTACCCGCTCGTATTCCCGCTCCTGCATCACCCGCAGCAGCTTGACCTGAACACCCGGAGAAAAATCCCCGATTTCATCGAGAAAAAGGGTCCCACCCTCGGCCTGCTCAATGCGTCCGACCCGGCTCTGGACTGCACCGGTAAAGGCACCTTTTTCGTGACCGAAAAGTTCGCTCTCAAAAAGCTGTTCATTCAAAGCAGCACAATTCACGCGCACGAAAGGTTTGCTTTTGCGGGGACTGCTGTAGTGAATGGCTGAAGCCACCAGTTCCTTGCCGGTCCCTGATTCACCGCGAACCAGCACCGTCGTGGTACTAGGCGCCACCTGGCTGATCTTCAAATATACAGAACGTATGGCATGGGAATTACCGATGATATTTTCCGGCCGGTACACCCCCTCCAGTTCCCTGCGCAGATTACGGTTTTCTTCTTCCAGAATCTGCTTCTCTTTTTCCGCCTGGCGTCTGGCACTCACGTGGCTTGCCACCAAGGCAGCCACAACAAGCAAAAATTCCTGGTGCATCCGCAGCTGATCCATCGGACAAAAAGAAACATCCGCCGAAAGCGTTCCGACCACCTCATCACCAGCGCAAACAGGGACACAGATAAAACTGCAATCGTGACTTTCCCCCTTGCCCCGTCGATGAATGAGACCCTTGAAATGAGAAGCCTCGCTGATGCGTGAGACGATGGCTGGCTTTCCCGATTTAAGAACCTGCCCGGTGACTCCTTCGCCCCGTCGATACTTGACCTCTTTACGGCGCAGGTCGGACTCCACGCCGACCGCTTCAACCCAGAGTTCCCTTCCGTCGGGGCTGAGAAGCATGATGGTGCAGCGCTGAAAACCCATAGCTTTTTCCAGCACCTCCAAAACGTTGCTCAGCACATTTTCCTGCGCTGCATCCCGGGAGAGGACTTCTCCCACCTGACGCAAGGTTTCAAGATGCTGGATGTGAATATTCATTGATTCGGAAACCTTATTCAGAAGAGGCATATAATCACTCTTTCCATATTACTTTTAATTATTTGCCTGACTTTTATATACAATTAAGTGATCTTTATTTAAGCAGACAACTGCCCACCGGATAATCACAAACACGTTGCAAATCAAACCACCAACAACCCGGAAGTACAGGCCAAAAGGATAAACATAAATAAAAGCAATGGGTTATGCTGTTTCTTACCCTTTACCTCACGACAATCTGTAGCTAGATAAAGCAACAGCCATGCCCCGGCATTTCTTTTGCTGCATTAAAAGCGGGAAAGGGAGGAAAAAACTAATGACAAAAAGACAGACGCCAATTCTCATCCGTTTCGGTGAGATGGAGGATGTGGATGAACTGATCGAACTTCTGCATGAACTTTTTTCCCTGGAGGCGGATTTTGAGTTCAATCATAAACGCCAGAAAAAGGGGTTAGAGCTCATGCTGGCGAAAAGTCCGGATCGCATGGTCTGGGTTGCGGAATCCGGAGGGAAAGTAGTCGGCATGTGCACTGTGCAGGTTCTTGTTTCAACTGCTGAAGGGGGCGAAGCCGCCCTGGTAGAGGATGTTGTCGTCCATGCAGATTTCCGCGGCAAGGGGATCGGAAAAAAGTTGTTGGTAGCCCTTGATCAATGGGCCGCAAAACGCGGCATTCGCCGTCTACAGCTTCTGGCGGACAAGGAAAACACACCGGCATTGAGGTTTTATTCCCGGCTCGGCTGGTCTCCGACACAGCTCAACTGTTGGCAGCGACAAGTTTGAAAAAATACTTTTATTCCCCAAAATCACCACAAATATTCTTACTTGATTTTGACGAGGAACATATTCTTCTTAAGAAAAAAGGGGTTGACCACTCGTCTTTTTTTATGATACTGGATTGGTGTTGTTTTATCCAGGAGGAATTCATGATTACCAGAGAAGCAGACTACTGTGTTCGAACCATTCTTTATCTCGCCAAACCGGAAAATCAGGGCAAACCCGTTTCAGCCACTGAACTATCAGAAAATATGTCTATACCCTATCGTTTTTTGAGAAAAATCACAACCAAGCTTGTCGCAGCCGGTTTTCTGAAAAGCCGGCGCGGCAGAAGCGGGGGGTTGACTCTTACCAGAGAACCACAGGAAATCACTCTTCTGGAAATCCTTAAACAAACCGACGCCAGGGGAGTTCTTCTTAACACTTGCTTAGATTCTCAAGAGAACTGTCCCCGGGAAAAATTCTGCACAATCCACAATGAGATTAAAAAACTCCAAGCTATTCTGGAGAATCACCTCCAGGAAATTTCTTTCGACCATCTGATTTAACTTGGGCTAGAAACTCACCAGCACCTGTGAAACTGTGCTGAAAGTTACCCATCTCAACAACTCCGGTTTTGTTGCCTCCCCGTATTATAGAGCAGGGCTCGCCCATTCTTCCCAATCCAATTATTCAATTTCCAGCTATCGACCTTAGCGTTTTTAGACAACTGTTTCCGCTTTCCTGTACAAATTGCGGAAGCCGTTTAGAATTATGTTGAACTCGGCAAACAAGGCCAGCTTCCTGCGTAAGCCTGTTAACCCGTGATCTCATTTTGACTGGATGTTCAATGCCATAGCTATTCAACCCTATCGAAATTTTGTGAATGTCCGATTTAATACTGACACCGTTAAAGAAACGACCCGGAACCCTCTACTTGCTACTCTTTTCCGTAGTTATCGGCGTTATTTCAGCAGCCGGAGCGCTGATTTTCCGCACCCTTATCGATCTTTTTCAGGGAGGATTCTGGCCCGCCGGTGTAACCTTCCTTGATCAGGTCCTGGCTGCTCCTCCCTGGTTGAAAATTCTCGTTCCAACCCTCGGCGGTCTTGTCGCCGGAATCTTTATTTATCGCTGGGTCCCGGAAGCTAAAGGCCCCGGCGTTCCGGAAGTAATCGCTGCGGTGGCCAACCGCCAGAGCATCATCCGCCACAGGGTTACTTTCCTGAAAGCTTTGGTTACGAGCCTCCTGATCGGGAGTGGCGCTTCGGTAGGCCGGGAAGGTCCAATTGTCCAGATCGGCGCCTCAGCGGGCTCCTCCATAGCCCAGCTTTTCCGGCTCGATCCCGATCTGCGACGGGTCTGTCTCGCTTCCGGTGCCGCCGCCGGGATTGCCGCAACCTTCAACGCTCCCATCACCGGTACGCTGTTCGCGTTGGAAATCATCCTCATGGATATCGAGGTCGCCTACATCAGCCACATCATTGTCGCGTCTGTCATTGCCTCGGTTCTATCCCGGTTTTTCTGGGGGAACTTCCCGGCGTTTGAACTTCACACGTTCCAAATAAATCATTACGGGGAACTGCTTATATTCCTTATGCTTGGAATTCTCGCCGGGGCCGCAGGCATAGCTTTCATGCGTCTGCTCTCTGGAACCACCCACCTCTTCGGGCTTTTAAAAGCACCCGAATGGATCAAACCCGGCCTGGGTGGATTGCTTCTGGGAATTCTGGCCCTCCAGTATCCTCATGTTCTGGGGGTCGGATATGAAACAGTCAACGAAGCCCTGACTAATTCCCTGGGGTTGAAGTTGGCGCTGATGCTGCTGGCCGCCAAAATGCTGGCCACGGCACTTTGTATCGGTTCAGGTATGAGTGGCGGCATCTTTGCCCCATCGCTGTTCTGGGGAGCAGCTCTGGGTCTGGCAGTGGGCATCGGCGCAGAACAATTTTTACCTGGGCTAGCCATCAACCCGGCCAATTATGCCCTGGTAGGAATGGGTGCCGTGGTTGCCGGAACCACGCTGGCCCCGATCACTGCAATCCTGACGGTTTTTGAACTCACCAACAACTATGAGACCATTCTGCCGTTGATGGTGGCCTGCATTGCCAGTGTTGTCGTTGTACGCAGGCTCTACGGCTTCTCCGTCTATGAAATGAAGCTGATTCAGCAGGGCATCAATATCGTACGGGGACATGATGTCGGCGTACTGCGCCATCTCCACGTTTCTGATTTCATGACCGAGGAATTCGAAACGATCCGGGCAGACACTCCACTGACATCGATTGCGATACGAATGGAGGAAACCGTTTTTCCACATTTCATAGTGGTAAATGAAAAAGATGAGTTGGCCGGGGTACTCTCTCTGCGGGATCTGAAAGGGACTTTTTCGTATTTGGAAGAGTTGAAAGGTGTTCTCGTGGCAGCAGACCTGATGAGCCGGGACGTTGTGTTTCTGACCCAGGACGATACGCTTGAAAAAGCACTGTACCTTTTCGAGGAGTATCGCTTCACAACAATTCCGGTAACAAAGGCTGCCGATCAGCGGTCGGTGGTGGGCGTTCTGATTAAAGACGATCTGTTGCGGGCCTACAGAGAACAGGTTTTAAAAGACCGGGTTCTCTCTTCCATGATCAAGCGGCCTGACTGACCGTCAAAACCCCTGTCCGTCACATAGTTCAATTTACCAAAAAAAAGAGCTCTGCCGGATTCCGGAGAGCTCTTATCAGTTAAATTTTAAATCAAACGTTACTTATATTTTTTCCACGTTGGCTGATTGAGGACCTTTTTGCCCTTCCACTACATCGAATTTGACACGATCTCCCTCAGCTAAAGATTTAAAGCCATCTCCAGAAATCGCGGAGAAATGGACAAATACATCCGGACCATCATCCTGCGCGATAAAACCAAAACCTTTTGCATCATTAAACCATTTTACTGTACCTTCTGCCATTCCTTTTACTCCTTCTTTTTTCCCTTTGGGTGGGGGTTGGTTGCGTAAATCAAAGGGTTGCCTGAACGAAAACACCACACAGTCCGATATGGTCTGTGCGGTGGGCGATTTTTTAATATTTATCCAGCAATATTCTGTCCAGCGATAAAAGATTTACACAAACTTTTTTTAATTTTTTGTAACATATCACGCTGCAAAAATAAAAAGCAAGTTTTTATTTAACAAAAAATTATAATACTATGCCAGTTATTTTTCTGGTAAGGGCTATGGATAAAAGGGGGCCATAGGCCCCCTGAAAAAATCGTTTAAAGTCAGATTAAAATCTAACCATCACCCCACCATAAAACCCATCCATGGTTGCATCAATGAATATGTCCGATTCATCCACATCAAAATCAAGATAACGATACCCGGCAAATACCCCTACAAAAGGTAGCGGTGAAAACTCGATCTGGGCATCAATATCCAAAAGACTGTTCTCGTCGTATTCCATATAACCAACCCGGCCAACCACTCCAAGATAATCAGCGAAAGCCACTCGGGATCGGATACCAACAGTCGGGATCGGGACAAGTATCGACTCGTCTTCTTTGATATTGGAGCTTGTTTCCTCCATGGATAGACCGGCATCAACAACTTTGACTGAAAGCTCTGGACCGATTTGAAACCGTACCGGAAGATCGTCCAGATTGATCACATGCCAGGTCAAGGCAATATCGTAAAGATCCAGATCGATATCACTTTCAACTTCAGCACCTATAGTATAAGTTTCGCCGTTAAAGACGATCTCTTCAGTTAGAATGCCTTTTCCTGAAAATCGAAGTGGGAGATAGCTTCCTGAAAGCCGAAAAGGGCCAAAACTTAAGGCCGCTTCACCTTGAAACTCCTTACTGTCCTCAAACCCAAGATCATCATTCAGGTCGACCTCGGTTCCTTGAGTAATGCCGGTATTAACCGCAAAATATCCATCGGGACTTAATACCAGGTATCCAGCTTTGAGAGATACCATCTCATCCGCAGAAGCGGGTACAGCAAATAAAAGAACACTCGCCAGTAAAATCATCCATTTTTTCAAAAGCATATTCCCTCCCTTTCTTTAATTACCCCATCCGGTGAAAAGGCAAAAAATACGCCACAAAAATTATTTTCTAATTTTTCAAAAGAAAAAAGCTTTCCATTATTGCGTGACAGGAAAGAAATCACTTTGAAATCAATATGTTAAGGAAGGGCACAAAAATAAACGAGGCGTTGGGAACGGAAGAGTCTTCTTGAAAAAACTCCATTTATTAATCAGAGAGTTGAACACTGAGGCTATCAAGGCCCCATCGTGGACAAAAAGCGCCGGTGTTGTGACAAAAAAAGCGTGAGCGAAGCACTCTTTAGAAACCTTAAACCTAACTGGCAGTACAGTATTTAATTAAGGAAAGGATATCTTTCCTTATGACATTGTTTGCTGACTGGAACAAGCAACCATGTCATTTGTGGAGAAAATGATTATTCATAGAGCAAAAAGATCAGGTGATCCCCTTCATCCTTAAATTTCCTCTGGAAAAAGAAAAAAAAATGCCTGCCGCGCACAACCCGGCAAAAATTCCAAAACAGGTTTTTATGGCTTGTAAAAGGTCCGGGTAATGGTCTGGAGAAATTCCCTGAGAGCCAAGGATTAGAGCAAAAACAACCATGGCAACAGCCATGCTGACCATGTTCCCGGTTAAGCGCATGGTCCCCACAGCTCCGGAAGCCACACCATAATAGCGTTTATCAACACTGCTCATGATAGCATTCATATTGGGGGAGGAAAACAGGGCGAAGCCAAGTCCCAGACAGATCAGAGCCAGAATAACGTAGCCCTTTCCAGTGTCCTGCTGAAGAAAAACCAGTTGCAGCAAACCCAAGGCCGTCAGGCCCATGCCTAGAGAAGCGATAATTCTTGGCTCGATCCTGTCCGAAAGCCGCCCCGCAAGGGGAGAGAGAAGAGCCATGACCAACGGTTGCCATAGGAGAACCAATCCAGCGCTCCGGGGCCCGAGTCCCATTATGTACTGAAGATAGAGACTGAGGAGAAAAGAAACGGCGGCTGTGGCGCCATAATTGATCAGGGCTGCCACCCCCGAAAAAGCAAAAACACGGTTATTCCGGAACAACCGGACTTCAAAGACCGGAAACGGAGTGCGAAGTTCCTGGAAGACGAAGAGAAAAAGGAGCAAAATTCCAAAAGCAACAATTATCGCCCCCGACCAGGTCGGCATAAGGGACAAACCATACATAAAGAAGATAAAAGCCGCTCCCAGAAGGACACTGCCTTTAAAATCAAATTTTTCCCCTCTAGCTTCAGCCCAATCTTCCTTGATCATTTTGATACTGAGGATAAAAACCAGCATTCCCAGAGGAACCGTAAACAGGAAAATACTGCGCCAACCAAAGGTCTCAGTCAGCCCCCCCCCGATGATCGGGCCCACCGATAAACCAGTATATACTGCCGCTACATTGAAACCGATAGCTTTCCCCCGTTCGCTCAGCGGGAAAGCCGAGGTGATCATCGCCATTCCTGTGGACATGACCATCCCCCCACCCAGCCCCTGAATTATACGCCAAAGAATCAGCCACCAAATCGCTTTAGCCAAAACCAGGCACAGCGCAGATAGGAAAAAAAGGAGAACGCCAAGAACAAAAACCTTTTTCCGACCATAAATATCCGCCAGTTTTCCTGAGGGAACCAGAGACACAGCTGCGGAGAGAACATAAACACTGACCACCCAGTTGAGAAGTACTGCATCGATAGCAAATTCTCTCTGGATGGCAGGAAGGGCCAGGTTCAAAGCCGACATCATGAAGGGCATCATGAAAGCGGTCAGGGTCACCACCAACAGGACCGCTTTTCGAGTTGCAACTGAATCCCTCATTGTTACCCTCGGCCGACTGCTTTAGGCAAGCCATTATCAGGCTGTAATTTTTTTCCTCTCCACAGCAAACCCAGAACATCTTCCAGGGCCAGGTAACCCGTCGGCACAATAATCAAAGTGATAAGAGTCGCAAAAAGCACCCCGAACCCCAAAGACAGTGCCATGGGGATCAGAAAGCGCGCTTGGCGCGAGGTCTCGAAAATTATCGGCGCCAACCCGCCGAAAGTCGTCAGGGTGGTCAGCATAACCGGTCGAAAACGGCTGATGCCGGCCATGTGGATAGCCTGTCCGACGGTTTTCCCTTTTTTGCGCATGCGGTTGGCATAATCGATGAGAACCAGAGAGTCGTTCACGACCACGCCGGAGAGCGCCACCACGCCGAGCATACTCATCACGCTCAAGCTATAACCCATGAGAAGATGACCGATGACCGCACCGACAATGCCGAAAGGGATGGCGAGCATGACGAGGGCCGGCTGAGTGTAGCTTCTAAAAGGGACGGCCAGCAAAGCATAAATCACAATCATGGCGAGAAGCAGGCCGCGCACCAGGTTATCCATGCTTTCGGAAATATCCGCCTGTTTTCCTTCAAAACTGTAGTTAAGGCCGGGATATTTTTTTATCAAGGACGGAAGGGCCTCTTTTTGGATGGCCGCTTGGATCATACCCGCTTGGTGCTGTGGTTCGACATCGGCCGTTACGGTGATGACCCGACGGCCGGCACGGCGACCGATCTGTGTGTAAGCGCGTCCACGTTTCACCGTCACCGCCTCGCGCAAAGGTACCTCCACCCCGCCGGGCGAGCGGAGAATCAACTCTTCCAGGTTGAATTCCGAGAGCCGCTCATCCTCGAGAAGGCGGACCATGACCTTGACCTCGTTCCGTCCCCGCTGTTGACGCAAGGCCTCAGCCCCGTAGAAAGAGTTACGAATCTGGTTGGCGATGTCCCGGGATGTCAGGCCCAAAGCCCTCCCCTCGGGACGGATTTTGAAATCGACCTGCTCCTTACCCCAGGAAAAACCGTCATCGATGTCCTTGACGTTGGGAAAGCCCTGGAGATCGACTGCCAGCTTTGCGGCCGCCGCTTCCAGAACATCCAGGTCGCGATGGGTTAACTCAATGGAAAGAGCCGCTCCCGAACCCGGGCCGCCCCGATCGGATTTGAAATTTAAAGCTTCAACGCCGGGGATAGCACCGATCTCCTGCCGCCAAAGACGGGTGAACTCGGCTGTGGAGAGGGGGCGTTGCCGGGGAGGTGTGAGCATCACCCGCACCTCGCTGACATTGCCGTTGATAAGGGCAAAGATTCCCTCCACGAGTTCTTCCCCACCGTTTTCCTCGGCAATCCGGTGGGCCGCCTCAACCAGGCGCCTTTCCACCGCCTCGGTCTTTTTCACCGCAACGCCATAAGGGAGAGTCGCCTCGGCAAAAGCATAATCCGCTTCCACCCGCGGGAACATGGTCATCCCCATGCGTCCGCTTTTGACATAGGCCACGACCACCAGAAGAAGCGTCAGGCCGACCGCCAAAACCACGTAGCGGTTGCGCAGACAGCTGTGCAGAAACGGGCCATAACGTTCTTTTACCAGACGCATGAACCAGGCACTGAAAACCTGCTGCTTGTGGTGCAGCCAGATGTGCGGTCCTTTTCTGGTTTTTTCCTGCCGATGTCCAAGGTGGGCGGGCAACACGAAAAGGCTTTCAATCAACGAGATAATAAATACCGTGATGACTACCACCGGGATGGTTCGGAAAACCTTGCCCATGATTCCGGGCACAAAATAGAGAGGTAGAAAAGCGGCAATATTGGTGAGGATGCTGAAGGTGACCGGCATGGCCACCTCGCGGGCACCGGAAATCGCCGCTTCCAGGGCCGGCACCCCGGCCTGGCGGTATTGATAGATATTTTCTCCCACGACAATGGCATCGTCCACGACAATGCCGAGAGCAATAATGAAGGCGAACATGGAAATCATGTTGATGCTGATGCCCATGGCCGGGAGAAACAGGAGGGAACCAAGAAAAGAGATGGGAATTCCCATGGCCACCCAGAACGCCAGTCGGGCTTCGAGAAACATGCCGAGCAGAAAAAACACCAACAGCAGTCCTAAGAAACCGTTCCTGACCATCAGATCCAGACGCTGGCTATAAATATCGGAGCGATCGTGATGGATGGCGGTTTTCAGTCCCGCCGGAAGACTTGTGCTATTTTTTTCAAGATAATCCTTAACTGCTGCAGAAACCGACTTGGGGGTCTGCTCTCCGACCCGGTAAACGTTTATCATGGCCGCCGGCAGACCGTTATAGGTGGCATAGGTGTCGGTATCGACAAAACCATCGCTGATGGTCGCGATATCTTCCAGAAAGACCTGGGTTCCATCATTGGAGGCAATGATGGGGATGCGGGCGAACTCTTTTCCGTAATCACGCCGCTCCTTCATGCGCACCAGAATTTCACCACCGCTGGTCTTGATCCCGCCCCCGGGGAGTTCCACAGCCAGGGCCTTGACCTTGTCGGCGATATCCCTGAGAGTGAGGTTGTAGGAGCGTAGCTTCGCCTGCGACACCTCGATGCCGATCTCAAGGTCACGCACCCCGCTGAGCTCAACCTGGGTGATATCCTCCATCTGCAGCAGCCCGTCGCGCAACGTTTCCGCCCTATCGCGCAGGACCTTTTCCGAGGCAGCCCCGTAAACCACTACGGAAAGAACCTCCCGCTGGCGGGTTGCAATCTCCACTCTGGGTTGCTCCGCCTCCTCGGGAAAGGATGTGATGCGATCCACTTCGCTTTGAACGTCCTGGGCCAGGCGCTGCAAATCCCCGCCGGCGATCATCTCGATCATGACGGTACCACTTCCTTCTTTGGCAGTGGCGGTCACCTCCTCAACCCCGTCGAGACCCTGAACTGCCTCCTCAACCGCCAGGATAATGCCCTGTTCCACCTCCTCGGGGCTCGCCCCCGGATAAGCCACGCTCACGTTGACAAAATCAAGATCGAATTCAGGAAAGACTTCCTGCTTGATCTGGGTCCCCCAGAGGAGTCCCCCAACCAGGAAAACCAGCATTACCAGATTGGCGGCCACGGAATTCCCCGCCATCCAGGGAATAGGACCACGAAATCGGGGTGTGGTTCGTTTACCGTGCGGTTTTTCAACTGCCATAACGATCTCCGTTGCGAGTTTCTCCCGAAGATATGCGGGCTGCAGGCTCGGAAACCACCTGCACGAGCATGCCTTCTTCCGGCGCCGCCATTTCCGTTACCACCAGGCGGTCACCGTCATTCAAACCCTCGCGAATCAGGAGGCTTTCCTCTTCCCGCCAGGCCACTACCACCTCACGGGCCTGCAATTTTCCGTCATGATCGACCAGCCAGACCTGTTTTCCCTCGCGCAAAGCCGAACGGGGGATACGAGCCGCGTTTCCAATTTCCTTTCCGGCGATCCTGGCCCGGACGTACTGACCGATCAAAAGGGGCCGCCGGTTCTCATCCTTGCTCAAACGGCCCAAAGGATCGGGGACCGAAACCAGGACCCGAGCCATACGCCCTTCTGATTCCAGATCACCCAGGAGTTTAATGACCCGGCCCTGAAATTCCTGACTTCCATCCGGGAAAATCTGAGCTGAGGCCCCTTCTTCACCGTTGCTGCGGGGAACGCTGAACCAGCCGAGGCGATCCACGGGAAGAGAAACCTGGACCCAGTAGTCATCCGTTCCCGCCAGTTCCGCGAGGGTTTCCTGGGTCCCGACCTGGGTCCCTTTCTCGACATTTTTTACCAGTACAATACCGTTGAAAGGCGCTGTGATCCGGGTGCGCGCCAGATCGAGGCGGGCCTGTTTCAACTCCGCCTCGGCCGCCGCGACTTCGGCCCGGGCCTTATCCAGATGAGGCTTGCGCAAAGCCAACTCAAGATCGAGTTCTGAAGCCGATTTGCCGTCGCCGAGAAGTTCCCACTCCCGTTTTGCCACTTCCTGATGACCCAACTCCAGTTTGAGCGCATAACGCGCTTCCGCCACCCGACTCTTTTTCTGAGCTACCGCCAGTTCGTAGTCGGCCGGGTCGATGGTGAGAATCACCTCCCCTTTCCGGAGCAACCCGCCTTCCACAAATTCGGGGTGTACCTCCACCACCTCTCCGCCAACCCGCGTTTTCAATTCCAGGCGACGGGCCGGGACCACCGTACCCATAGCTGACAGAGTCACCTCTTCTTTTCCCAACCGAACAGTCTCAACGCGAACCTGGGGCACAGCTTTTTGAGGGGTTGTTTTACGCGGCTGGGGTGCGGTTTTGATAATCAGGAAGGCCGCTGTCGCGCCAATGGCAATGATGATAAAAGGAATGAAAAAATAAGCCTTGGAACGTTTTTTCGTCCCCGGTTTTTCTTTTCCGGAATTCTCTGTTTTTTTGCCGTTGGATTCGTTTTCCATCATAAATATCCGTCTTTTAGGTTAGATTGAAGCAAACACCCGGTCTGTTCAAAATATTTTCGGCTGCTGCCTCTTCTCAGTCCGGTTGAATTAATTCACCCCGACATCATCCGCCGGTTGCAGTTCCTTCATCCAAGAGCCGCCCAAAGCCCGGTAAAGATCAATTCTGGCCGTCAGCAAAGTAGCTTCCTTCTGAATCAGGTCCCGCTCGAGATCCTGTACCGATATCAGCTGAGTCAGCACCGGCAGGTAATCGTTGATCCCTTTGCGGTAACGGTCCGTGGCCTGCCTCAGAGCCTTGCGGGCGGTTTCGATTCGTGTCCGAACCAGTGTCATGTTTTCCTTCTGCTTCTGCTCCCGAACCAGGGCGTCCTCTACGTCCTTGATCGCAGACAATACCGTCCTCCGGTAAGCGGCGAGTCGTTCCTCAGCTACCGCCCTCGTCCGCTCCACTTCCGCAACCCGCCTCCGGCCATCAAAAATCGGCCCGCTTAAACTCCCGGCAAGCTGCAGAAACCAGTTGTCGAAAAGGGTACTGACGGCCGTGGAGGTAAAACTCCCTTCAGCCGAAAGGCGAATGGCGGGAAGACGGTCGGCGCGCGCGGCCGCCACCTGCCAGTCTGCGCCCTGCAGCCTCAGACCCGCGGCCCGGACATCCGGGCGGTTGGCGAGAAGATCGGCGGGAATTCCAAAGGCGGGGAGTTCACCTAAATCTGGAAAGCCCATGGTTTCGATGGCCACAGGCATCTGCGGGAGCTTACCCAACAGCACTGCCAGTTCATGCCGCAGGAGTTGTTCCTCCTGTTCCACCAGAGGTATTTCAGCCGCCACTCTTTCCACTATCTGCTTCTGCTGATAGACATCCAGAGCGGAAACCATTGACTTGAAAAACCGGAGTTCCACCAGTTCAAGATAGGTCCGGTTGGCTTTGAGCTGGTCCTCCAGCAACTGCTTCTGGCGCTGCTGGGAAATAATCTCCACATAGCGGGTAGCAACTTCCGCCGCCAGAGTCATGGCCACGGTATTGAAATCCTCCCTGCTGGCGTTTTCTTCGAGAAGAGCAGCCTCCTGCTCCGAGCGGATTCTGCCCCACAGATCAAGTTCGTAGCTGCCGGCCAGACCGAGCAGATAATTTTCCACGTTGGAGGTCCCCTGTTCCGTCTCCTGTCTCCGGTAGGAGCCGTCCGCCGTTAGCGACAGCTCCGGATAGAGAGAAGAACCGACCTGAGCAGCAGCAGCTCTCGCCTGCTTAAGACGCGACCAGGCCTCACGCAATTCAAGGTTTTCACCAAGGGCCTCTTCCACCAGGACATTCAGGTCCGGCGCGGCCAGGTCTTCCCACCAACGGTCGGAAACCTTTTCCTCTTCACCAAAAAGCGAGAAACTCTCAGCCATCATCCCCTCCGGCGCGACTCTCGCCTGGGGGCGAAAGGGAGCACAGGAGGCCATCAAAAGCAGGATAAACAAAAGGGGGTAGAACCTCCCGGTCTGCACTAATTTCCGACTCATCTCAATTCTCCCTGACCGCCATGATCCCGCCCAGACAAAACCGGATCAGATATGCGCTCATGACATCGATTGTCTCACAATCTTCGCCATCCCCTTTCAGAACTTTTTCGCGCATCGGAGCATGGTGGAGCAGAAACAGACACTGGCTGATAATACTATAGGTACAACGGAAAGCGTCCTCCTCCGATCCTTCCGCTCCCAGCAAAGCCCGGACAACCCCGAAAAGGTACTGGCGGGTCGGCATCAGCGCTTCTTCGTGAATAGCAGGAAAGGATGGGGAAGGTTCGACCATCTCACGGCTCATCATCCGCGCGAAATAAGAAGACGAACCCTCGTCCAGGAGACGATGGAGAAACGATGAGATAAAAGCTCGCAGCCGCTCCTCATGCGTCGATTTTTCCGTCACCCCCCGATTAAGAGGGAACGTTTCCGAAGCAATGGAAAAAGCATGGCGCCAGGCCTTATCATAAAGTTTCCTTTTACTACCGAAATAATAGTTGACGGAAGCCACGTTGGCATCCGCCTCCCGGCAGATTTCAGCGATAGTTGCTTTATAAAAGCCTTTTTCCGCGAATATCAAGCAGGCGCTTTCTAAAAGTTTGTGCGGTGTTTGGTTAGATGAGTTATTTTCAAACATATTCAAATCCTTAATTCAAATGACCATTTGTTTTTTACATTTTAAATGCTCATTAGAATTTTTTGTCAAGGGTTTTCTAGCCAACAGGCATTTTTCCCCTTGGCAATTTGGATATGAATTAATCCGGGCTCAAGGTTACACCTCCTTTTATTTTCTCAGCCGATCACAGCACTCCCCAGAGCATGAGAAAATGTCCAACAGCTTAACACTACCTGGGCCAAGAGGCCTGTTGACTCTGAACGGTGAATAGCTTTCTGCCTCATTAATAGATAAAATATACAAAAGATTATCTTGAAAGGATTCAAAATGGTGTTGGACGCACAAACTTGAAAGTTCAAAGCTCCAGACATCAGGCAGCTAAAAACCTGACGTTTTCTTTTAACAAAGAACTAGAATTAAAAAAAACATGTATAAATACGGGCACATGTAAACACAAAAAAACTTCCATAACCGTATGGATGCCAAGTTTGCCTTTCTTCAACATTCTTCCATGGAAAGGATAATCTGTTAAAAATGCAGGGTTTTTGGCGCAAAGATTGCTGATTTCATTACTTTTTATTATTAATATCCAACGCCATAAGATAGCCCTTGCAAACGGTAAAAGAATGCGATCCTGTGTCTATCGGTACTGTCTAAAAGTGTTGAAAAGTCAGGCATCTTTTCGTTAAGGTATAATTACAATCCAAACCGAAAAGCGAGCCGGTGTTCATAAACAATGCCTATCCAGGTATCATCAGGGGAAAAACGATGGAAAATCAGCTCAGGGAAAGAGAAGAGGACCTGCGGGCCACGCTGGAGTCCATCGGCGACGGCATTATTGCAACCGATGCGCGCTGCCTCGTCACCCGCATGAACCCTGTTGCCGCCCAACTCACCGGCTGGGCGGCCGAAGAAGCCATAGGCCGCACCCTTTCCAAAGTTTTCCAGGTTGTCCATAAAAACACCAAAGCGACTGCAAAAAATCCAGTCGACAGGGTGCTGGAGACAGGTGAAAGCCAACAGCTATCCAACAATACGATACTGATTTCCAGGGATGGCAAAGAATACCAGGTCGCCACCAGCGCCATACCCATCCGCAAACAGAACGGCCGGATACGGGGAGCAGTGCTCAACTTCCGCGATGTATCCGATGAGTATCGGCAGCGCCAGATTCTCCATCGTACTCAGTTCGCGGTCGAAAACGCCAGCGACGAAATTTATTTTTTCGACAGGGACGGGCGCCTGGCCTATGCGAACAATGTGGCCAGAGAGAACCTCTGCATCTCTGAAGAGGATCTTTCCGAAAAAACTGTTTTTGATTTCGACCCGGACCGCTCGCCGGACGAGTGGAACTTCTTCTGGGAAATGATGGTCGAAAAGGGGGCATGGCAAGCTGAATCAACCCACCGCCGAACTGACGGCACAACCTACCCCGTTGAAATCAACAGTCATCATATCAACATCGACGGCGTTGACTATCGCTGCTCTTTCGCCCGCGATATCAGCGAACGCAAGAGAACTGAAGAGGCGCTGGCGAACCATGCCCGACAGGAAGAAATTCTTGGCGAAATAGCCATGACCTTTGTCTCACTGGCCGACTTTGACACCAAGATGAAAAAAGTTATGGAGTTCATCGGTAACCACACCGATGTGAGCCGCGTCTATGTGTTCGAGGACGATGAAGGAGGCGAAACTACCAGCAACATCTACGAATGGTGTAATAAGGGTATCACCCCTCAGCAGGAACAACTCCAGAGTCTCCCATACCAGGTCATCCCTTCCTGGAAAAAGTTGTTCTTTGAAAACGGTCTTGTTTACGCGGAGAATATTGCCAGCCTGCCCGATGATCTGAAAGGTATCCTGGAACCGCAGGGTATCCAGTCCCTGGTCGGCTTCCCCATTTATGTTTCCGGCAAGTTTTTCGGTTTCGTCGGTTTTGATGAATGTACCCGTTTTCGCCCCTGGTCCGAGTCCGAACTGAATTTGCTGAAGGCGGTTTGCGCCATCATCTCCAATGCCTACGAACGTGTTCTCATGGACCGCTCCCTGAGAGACAGTATCGAAGCGGCCCAGGCCGCCAACCGAACGAAGAGTTCGTTCCTAGCCAACATGTCGCACGAAATCCGCACACCGATGAATGCGATCCTGGGATATGCGCAGCTCATGCGACGCGACAAAACACTTACCTCCGATCAAAAGGACTACCTGAAAAGGATTAACAACAGTGGGGAGCACCTGCTGGACCTGATCAACGATATCCTGGAGATGTCCAAGATCGAAGCCGGAGCCTCAGACCTGACGCCAAAAGTTTGCGATTTCCATGCTCTTCTTTGCGACGTGGAGGCCATGTTCAAAATCCGCACAGATGCCAAAGGGCTGGAGTTCGAGTTGAAGCGACACGACGACGTTCCCCGCTACCTGTTTGTGGACGAAGGCAAGGTGCGCCAGGTTCTCATCAACTTGCTTAGCAATGCCACCAAGTTCACCGAATCCGGTGGAATCACCATCACGGTCAAAAGCTTTCTGCCGGATGGGGATCAAGCGGAAAATAACGAGGATTCGCAGAACATTCTCCTGGTTGAGGTGGATGACACGGGCTGCGGCATCAAATCGGAAGATATTGATCGGATATTCGAGCCGTTCCGACAGGGGGACGGGCAGAACGGATTAAACACCGGAACCGGCCTGGGCCTACCGATCAGCCGTGAATATGCCCGCATGATGAGCGGTGATCTGACGGCTACGAGCAGGGTCGGCACAGGGAGCCTCTTCCGTTTTAAATTAATTGCGGAAATGGCCCAGGAATACCAGATGGAAAACCCGGAATTCCAGCGCCAAGTGTTGAGGCTGGACTCCGATGAGAATGCGCCGAGAGTGCTGGTGGTGGACGATCGCGAGATGAACAGGGATGTGCTGGTTCGGATGCTGAGCGCTGTAGGCTTTATCATCCACGAGGCCACTGACGGCCAGGGGGCGATAGACGCCCTTCACAGCTGGCGTCCTGATCTGATCTTTATGGATATGATGATGCCGGTGCTGGATGGTCGCAAGGCAACAAGGCGCATTAAATCCATGCCTGAAGGAAAAGAGACGCCCATTATCATGGTTTCGGCCAGTGCCATGGAAGAGGATCGACTTGAAGCGCTGGCCTCGGGGGCCGATGGCTTTATACGCAAGCCTTATCGGGAGCAGGAAATCCTGCAGGAGATCGGCCGTCACCTGCCGATCAAATACATCTATGAAGATGACCCGGAGAACAGAGAGGCCAATCCACAGGGGGACAAAACCGTGGATACGGAGGCCGTGAAGCGTTTACCTAAAAAACTCAAGACAGAGCTGTTCGAAGCTGTGCGAGCGGGAGATTTCGAGCGCCTGGAAGAACTGATCGGTCAGGTGGCCATCCAGGAAAAGTCTCTGGCCGATGACTTACACAGGCTGGCTAAAGCCTACGAATATGTAGAACTTTATAACCTCTTGGAAAACAGGGAATTATGCAATGCTGTTGAATAATGAATTTACGGTCATGGTCGTAGATGACCTGCCGGAAAACCTGAGACTTCTGGGCACAATGCTGAAGGAGAAAGGGTACCGGATTTATGTATTCCCCAATGGGAACCTGGCCCTCAAGGCAGCGGAACAGAACCCGCCTGACTTAATCCTTCTTGATATCAACATGCCGGGTATGAACGGCTATGAGGTGTGTAATAAACTGAAGGCAAATGAAAACCTTGCTGACATCCCCGTTATTTTCGTCAGCGCGCTCAATGACTCTTTTGACAAGTTGGAGGCTTTCCGGGTGGGGGGTGTGGACTATATCAGCAAACCGTTTCAGGTTGAGGAAGTGCTGGCCCGGGTTGAAACCCACCTCAAACTCCGTCGTTACCAGACGGAACTGGAACAGCACAATGACCGCTTGAGTGAACTGGTGGAGGCAAAAGTCAAAGAATTAACAGAATCCCAGATGTCAACCATTTTCGCTCTGGCCAAACTTGCGGAGTCCCGTGATGAAGAAACCGGTAAACATATCGAGAGAGTGCGGTTGTTCAGCCAGCTTCTTACTCAAGAACTACGGGCAAATGGTCTTCATCCGGATGTAATCAATGACGATTTTGTTGAAAATATTTATCACGCAAGTCCGCTGCACGATATTGGAAAGGTCGCCATCAGGGACGCCGTACTATTAAAACCAAAAAGGTTGAATCCGGAAGAGATCGAGGAGATAAAATACCATACGGTTTTCGGCGCCCAGACTCTGGAAAAAGTTTACCAGATGTACCCGAAAAATAAATTTATCTGCATGGGCGTTTTAATTTCGCGCTCCCATCACGAGAAATGGGATGGCACCGGTTACCCGGACGGTCTCTCTGGAAAGGAAATTCCGCTGTGCGCACGGATTATGGCGGTAGCCGATGTTTACGATGCTTTGCGTACCGATCGATGTTACCGGATGGGATTGTCACACCGTGCGGTTGTCCAGTATATCAGGAAGGACAGTGGAAAACATTTTGATCCCGATGTCGTCAAGGCATTTGTTGAACTGAACGAAAGTTTCGATTCTATTTATATCGATTTTTCAGGCACTCAAGCCCCTGCGAGAACAACTTTTCCTTTACGCTGTGCAACATGATGGAAGCTATCACATGAACAGAGAACACAGCCTTTTCTTTTTTCACAAGAAAGACATTGAGAATCACAACCCTCCAGGGCCATAGAACAGCATAGGAAATTATCCAACTATCCTGTTTCCAGGTCAAACTCAACACTTTTTCATTAAAAAACAAGGTTTTTTGAAAATTTCCCCTAAAGATTTTTAAAAACCATCCGATGGGATAGTTAAGCTTGTTTTTGGCCAGGGAAGGTTGAAGTAACAGTTTTCACCATGGAGGGTAATAAACATGCCTGTCAGCGGACCGAATATCCATTCCACAAATCAAATGCTCTACGCCAAAGAAGTTTACCAGCAAGAGCGCATTCTCCTGACAAAAGGGGCCCAGTACCTGGGCAATGCCGAGAATGAGCCCGAAAATTCCCAAACACCAGTCCTGACAGATCAGATTTCAATTTCAGACGAGGCCAAGGGGCTGCAGGAAGAGATGCCTCCAGCAGTTGGAATCACACGTCATCAGGGTCGTGAATGCTGTCGCCTGGCATTGCTTCGAAATCTTGTCGAACGTTTCACCGGCAAGTCGGCTCCCATCCTTTCCAGTGCGGAAATCCCCAATACCGATTTAAATTCAACTACAAACGGAATCCTGCCGGCAGAGGCTGAAACACAGACCTTGCCAGAGGCCTTGACTCTGGCTGTAGAGTACCGCAAAACTGAAACCGTCAGTTTCTCCGCCACCGGCAATTTCCTGACGGCCGACGGAAAGGAAGTCGGCTTCAGCCTGGAGATGAATTTCAGCCGACAGATTCTGGCAGAAAAAGCATTAAGCGTCAATTTTGCCGAAGCCATGAGTCAGCCTTTAAATATCCAATATAACGGCTTCGCCTCTCAGATCACCCAGACCAGCTTCTCTTTTACCCTCGACTGCTGCAAACCAGGCGAGGAGATCACCCTCGAAGATTCCCCCCAGGTTGAAACCTCTAAACCGGCGAAGGTCGCTGCAGAATCGGAAGCCGAAAAAAACACCGAAGTTACTGCTGACAAAGAGACTGATACCACCCCGGTGGATGTCGAAGAAGAAGCCTCCTCCAATTACGCCAACAGCTTTTTCGACCGCCTCCGCGTCTGGGCCAAAGACGGAGATGGAAATCATCGTCCGGTCATGTTTGGAGTGAAAGGGGTGGGCGTTATGTTCCACGAAAACAAGGGCATGGAATTTACGCTGAAGAAACTGGGCCATTTCATGAACAAGATGGCCAAGGCGGTCGACCGCTTCAGCGCTTCCCAGCATCAGGTGGAAAGCACGCAGAAGGTCAGCGAGGAGGCCTGAGAAAGTATTTTATCTGAGGAATGAAAAAGTACTCAACAGAACATCGAAAGGGGCAGCTTTTCAGTTGCCCCTTTTTATTCAGACCATTATGGGCGTTGGTTTGGCTACCCAAACCGACACCGAAACTTCTCGGGTACTCGACCCCTTGTCCTTTCTATAATCTCCAGGCGACAATCGCAAACTCTTCAGTTCCCAAGTCGAAAGGTGAGCCAGCAACATCCGAATAAAGTGCCTCAACTTTAAACCCGCACTCCATAAATTCCCTCTGCAACTCTTCGGAACTAAAATATTGCAACCAGTTATAAACGGTCCATGTTCTATCAGCCTCGATCAGTGTATATTTGTCCAGAGCCACCTTTTCTCTCTCGTACTTGAAGGTATTCAAAAATCCATAATACTTGTTCGGTGACCAGAAGCCATTGAGTTGATTGGCCTCGTAAAAAGCTCTCTCTTTCCGCTTTTCAAAGGCCGTCAACGAATACACATCGAGAAGAACTGAACCGCCGTCCTCCAAAAGTGTGTGGAACTTGTGCAGCAGCGTTTTTCTTTGAGCAGGACTGAGTGCGCAGAAGTCACACATAATCATCAGAACGAGATAAAAACACTCATCAGTTTCAAATTCCAGGTAGTTCTTGTTGATATAGTGGATGGATAGCTTTTCCCTGCTTGCCACTTCCTGTGCGTACAGAATCGACCTCTTCGAAAAGTCTATCCCGGTCACAACCGCCCCCTTTTGAGCAAGTCGCGTCGTATACAATCCCGGTCCGCAGCCAAAGTCGGCAATCTTCGTCCCGGAACCGACGTTGAAACGGGAGGCTATCCATTCGACCGACTGGTCGATAAATGCCGCATTCCGTGACGAAACATCAATTTTCCCATTGAGATGGTAAGTGAGCATCTGCTCTGATGTATACTCATCCGTCCAGAGATCGCTTGCCGTGTAGAACTCAAACGGTTCAGGGCGTGTGTTTATTTTTTCAAGGTCCTCAAACATTTTTCATCCAATCGTTTCTCTTACCCAAAACGTTGAGGAGGAGGTGAGCCGAAGGACGTCTGTTCAATCTGCCGGCTGTGGGTGCTTTGCGCCAAGAACTTTTTCCCCTGGAATTAATGATATCGCCGCCATATTTCTCCTCATCGAACGGAACGAGCCTTCCGCGCATGGGTAAGGAAGAAGTCGAGGATCATTTCGCTGGCGTCGATATCTCGACAGACCGTACCTACGATCCGTGGTTTAAGATATTGCTTGCCACCCGGCCAGGTATGCCCACCGCCGATGACCTTCACCAAAACCACCGCGGTTCCATCCTTGCCACCTGAATATTGCTCGATTTCCACATTGGCCCCATCGTCCGGGTCCTTATCTGGGAGCTTGCTCCTCTCCGGTGTCTTGTCACAGCCATTGTGACGGCGAAAATGCTCAATGGTCGAGGCGGTCGAGAGAATTTCGCCGCGGCTGCGGCCAAACCTGAAGAGACGTATGTGCCCACCACCGAAAGGAACCAGCGGATCCTTCGTCCCGTTGATGATCATGATAGAGATTGGCAGCTTCGGTGTCTTGTCTTTGAGGGCCTTTGAAATCTGCGCCGCCACAGGAGCCACAGCTGCGATCTTTTCGGACAGATCCATGGCCAGGCGCACCGACATGAAACCGCCGTTAGAGATGCCCGTAGCGTAAACACGTTTGGGGTCGATACCGTAGTTCTTCACCATGGTGTCGATTATTTCGGAGATGAACCCGACATCGTCACAGGTCTTTTTCGTCTTGAAAATCTCGGTACGGCCGTCGCACCACTGCTTGTTGATACCCTCTGGAAAAACCAGGACAACGCCCCGCTTGCCCGCTGCGGTCGTAAGCGTGCCTTGCGTGGTGGATTGGTCGAATCTTTGCCCTTCACCGCCGCCGCCGTGCAGGGCGAACACCAGAGGGGCCGGCTTGTCCCTGCTGAAACCCTGTGGCAAATGAATGTGATAGGTTCGCTCGACACCCTCATGGTAGAGCGTCTCAGAAAGATCCTTTACCTGACCTGTCGTCTGTATGGAATCTCGTGCGACAATTGCATCGCAACCGATACACAGAAAAAAACATAGGACCAAGGCAATGCAACGTTGAACAAACCACAAACAAAACGGTCTTTTGTCGCGCCAACCAGCTTTATCTCTTTTGGTCGTGATAGTATTCTCCAGTCTTCGATGGCTAACAGCAGGTACAGGTTGAAAAACTTCTATTGGTTTTTCCACAATACCCGGAGGGGGTCTGTTCGATCCGCTGGTTTTGGGATGCGTTGCTGCGAACACTTTTTTGCTCTAAGAAATAATAGCTTGCCGTTGTAGGTGAGTGCCCTGGGTTCTCCCCCCTGCTCATAGCAGTTTCTTGGCCTCAGGTTTTACCGGGACCTGTTTCCTGATACAACATTTTCATGCCCTAAAATCTTACAAAAATATTTTCTTTCCACAAGGTAAATTCCTATATGCCTGGATTTACTTCAAATTTAGTACAAAAGGCCAAAACTCTCATTTTAAAAGGAGGAAAAAAGTTGATTTATGAGCTATGGCTTGATAAATTCACTTTAATCGATATACTTTTAATGAAAATAATTCGAGGAAATCTTGAGAGATTTTATTAAAGTGATGAAGGCGCTGTCCGATCCGGGTCGGGTCAAAATCATAAAGATGCTGCAAAAGCGGGTCATGTGCGTCTGTGAAATCCAGGAAGCCCTTGGGGTAGCCCAATCGACAACCAGCAAGCATCTGAAAATTCTCGAGGAAGCCGGCCTGATTTCATATTTCAAGGAAGGTCTCTGGGTCAATTACAGGCTTTCCGACGGTTCCAGAAATCCTTATGCCGCCACTCTCCTCGGAAATACCAAGCATTGGCTGGAAAATGATCCTGAGATAATTGAACTGTTTGAACGGTTGTCGGAAATCCATCGTGAAACTCTCTGCAGGTGAGAGCGTTTTTTTATTCTTTAAATATCGTTAAATCGAAATATATGCAGTAAATGAACTTTGTTGCTGAATTCTTATTTAACAATACTTTCCTCACATTTCACTGGCAGTATTGAACGGGACGTTAAAAACTGCCGATTTTCCAAAAGGAGGTGACCATGGAGGAAAAAATTCGTGTCCTTTTTATTTGTCAGCACAACAGCGCTCGGAGTCAGATCGCTGAAGCGTTTCTGAAAAAACTGGGTGGGGAAAAATTTGAAGTGGAAAGCGCCGGTTTTGAACCGGCCAAAGGAGTCAATCCTCTGGTGGTTGCGGTCATGAAGGAAGAAGGGATTGACCTGTCAGGAAAGAAGCCACAGGGGGTGCTTGATTTCTTCACGGCGGGGAAGCTGTTCGACCACGTTATCACCGTCTGTGGCGAAAACGAAGACAAATGCCCGATTTTTCCCGGCATCGTCCGGCGGTGGCACTGGCCATTTCCGGACCCTTCGGTCGTCACCGGCAGCGAGAGGGAAAAACTGGAAAAGGTGAGGATCATCAGGAATCAGATCAAAGAAAAGCTGTTAAATTTTTCGGAAGAGGATTTTGATCTGGCAGCTCTACTTAACCCGAAAAACTAACCAGGAAGAATCTTATGGATGAAAAGGTTCAGGAATTGATAGCGATAGGCGCTTCCATCAGCTCTCATTGTAAACCTTGCCTTGAGTACCATCTTCAAAAAGCCACGGAAATCGGGGTTGATCCGAACGATATCCGTCAGGCGGTGGAAATCGGCCACAAAGTGGAAAAAGGGTCAATGGCCGCCATGAAAAAGTTCAGTTCGAGTGTTATGGAGAATTATGTCACGCCCGTCAAACCGGATGAAACCCCCGGTAAAGATGCCTGATTTGGAGGAAATAAAATGAGCAACGAAAAATTATGCCCCATCAGTCATTCCAAAAGCGGGGTCGGAAAAAAGCTTTCTTTTCTTGACCGCTATCTGACGCTATGGATTTTCGCCGCCATGGCCTTGGGAGTCATGGCCGGCTGGGCGATTCCCGGCGTCAAGGATTTCATCGATCTGTTCACGGTTGGAACCACCAACATTCCCATCGCCGTCGGCCTGATCCTGATGATGTATCCTCCTTTCGCCAAGGTCAGGTACGAGGAGATGCCCGACGTCTTCCGCAACAAGAAAGTGCTGGGGCTCTCGCTGATTCAGAACTGGGTCATCGGCCCGACACTCATGTTTGTTCTGGCCGTTGTTTTTCTCCATGGCTATCCGGAATATATGGCGGGGCTGATCATGATCGGATTGGCACGCTGCATTGCCATGGTCATCGTCTGGAATGAACTGGCCAATGGAGATACCGAATACGCCGCCGGACTGGTGGCTTTCAACAGCGTATTCCAGGTATTGTTCTTCAGCGTTTATGCCTGGCTTTTCATCACCGTACTTCCGCCGCTGCTGGGTTTTACGGGCGCGGAGATCCAGATCACCATCGGCCAGATTGCCGAAAGTGTTTTTATTTACCTGGGATTTCCCTTCATCGCCGGTGCCCTGACTCGCCTGGTCGGTGTCAAGCTTCTTGGCCGGGAGCGTTACCACCGCACCGTGGTACCGAAAATCAGTCCCATCACCCTTATCGCTCTGCTCTTCACCATCATGGTGATGTTCAGCCTGAAAGGGAACCTGATCGTTTCCATCCCCTTGGACGTGGTGCGTATCGCCATTCCGCTGCTGATCTACTTCGTACTCATGTTTCTGGTTTCTTTCTGGATGGGCAGGAAACTGGGGGCGGACTACAGCAAGACCACCACCCTGGCCTTCACAGCCGCCAGCAACAATTTCGAGCTGGCTATTGCGGTTGCGGTTGCAGTCTTCGGTCTGAACTCCGGCGCGGCCTTCGCCGCGGTCATCGGCCCCCTGGTGGAGGTTCCGGTTATGATCGGCCTGGTCAACGTGGCATTCTGGTTTCAGCGCCGTTATTTCATTCCTCAAACCTGAGATTGTACCTTGGGACAATGCTCTCTGGCACTGGTCATCCCCTGAACACCCCTGGAAATTGCCTGCCGGGAGCTTTTGGCTGATGAGGCCGCTATCCGATGTTATCTGCTGATGCCGGACGGGATTCATGTCTGGCATACAATTGCCTCCGAATCCCATCCCCATAAAACCGATGGCCGCTCCAAGCCCCTTGAAGGGGCTAAAAATGCGGACTGGCTCAGACGTTATTATCTGAAACGAGTCATCGTCCATCCGGGTCAATTACAGGTATCCCCCCTTCCTTTCCATTGCCAGTGTGCATATGTGCGTCACCCTCTCCATAATGTTTTCCACAGACAAAGGTGACAGAATTCTCTGTTGCGATCTGAATGTGGAAATTTGATCGCTGCTTTTTCTCTTTTCGCATTTTTTTTGCATTAAAATTGCCTTTTGCTATTGTTACATTCGGCCATTTAATAATTGAAAAAACTTAATATCTACTTTCCCTTCCCCAATCGGGCTTCGTTCTTTGCCCAAAAGGTTTCAACAGGAGAAAGGCAAGACGCTCCTCGATTCTGTTGAATATGAGCTTCAATACCTGGAGACATATCGGTGAAAAATTGGTTGTGTCTGATCCTCATTACGAGCTTTTCAGCTGTTCTCCATTCCACCTCCTGCATGGCAACAGCGGCAACATCCACCCCTGAAATCCTGATTTTGAACTCCTACCACCTCGGTTATCTGTGGTCTGACGGTGAGGTCAACGGCATCGAAAGCACTATTTTCAGAGCCCTTCCCGACGCCAGGATCACCGTTGAATACATGGATACCAAGAGAGTCCCCCCTGAAAAAAGCTTTGAAAACCTTTTCGCCCTTTATCAAAACAAATACAAAAAGCAGCAGTTCGATCTGATTGTTGCAGTGGATGACAATGCCCTCAACTTTTTGAAAAAGTATCGCCTGGATCTTTTCGGGGAAACCCCGGTCGTTTTTTGCGGGGTGAATAATTTTAAACCGGAAAAAGTTCATGGCATGAATAAGGTCACTGGCATTACCGAAATTCACCGGATTGAAGACAATTTGCGGCTCTTCCTGGAACTGCATCCGAATCTCAAAAAGGTGGTGGTGGTCACGGATGTCACTCCGAGCGGCCAGATAAGTCTTCAGGAAGTGAAAACCTCAAATACCCTTTTTGCCGACCGTTTGAGTTTTGAATATCTGGAAGGTCTGCCTTTACCACAACTGGAAGAATACCTCTCCCGGCTCGATTCCGATTCTGTGGTGTTTCTGTTGAATTACTTCCGGGATTATGAAGGAAATTACTACAGCCCGGAAACGGTCATGCCCGTAATTTCCCAGGCCAGTTCCGTACCGGTTTACGGTTTCAGTGAATTTTACATGAACCACGGTTTGACCGGGGGAATCATCAACGAAGGGTATCCCCATGGTGCACTGGCCGGGCGGGTCGCCCTGAAAGTTCTGGAGGGAGAGGATATCTCAAAAATGGCCGTGGTCGAGGGGCCGATGCAGCCTGTGTTCGATTACCGTCAATTAACGCGATTCAGCCTGGATGTTCCCCGACTTCCCTCGAAAGCCCTGCTGTTGAACCTCAAAAGCAAAGATCGGAAGGAAGTTTTGATACTCCACTCCTATCATGCCGATTTTTTCTGGACATCCAGGATTGCGGAGGGACTGAAAAAGGGTTTGGAACAGCGCAACGACCTGGGCGATGTGTTCGTGGAGTACATGGATAGCAAACGCTATTCGAGCCCGGCTTATTACTACCAGCTTTACGAACTTTACAAGAGCAAATATAGCCACAAGCAGATCGACCTGGTCATCGTCTCGGACGACAACGCTTTTGATTTCGCACGCAAATTCAGGAGTCTTCTGTTCGGGAACACCCCCATCGTGTTCTGCGGAGTGAACTACATGGCGGACACAAAAGCGATCAACAGGGAAAAAATTACCGGGGTGCTGCAATCCTACGATGTCAGCGGCACCATTGCCGCGGTTCTGGATATCTTCCCTCAAACGGAAAAATTTCTCGTCATTACCGACCAAACTTCCACCGGCATTCAAAACCAGAAACACTTTGCGGAAATCATTCCCAAGATCAACAGTTCACTTCGCTTCGAATTCACTTCTGAAATGAGTATTGAGGAACTCCTGAAAAAGGTTGCCCATCTCGACGAAAAAACCGCGGTCCTGCTCCCGGTTTTCTTTCGCGACGCCAACAATGTCCACTTCACCATTGCAAAGAGCGTCAAGCTCATCACCGAGGCATGCAATCGCCCAATTTTCGGGTTCCATGGGACGTATTTGAATTACGGCCTTGCCGGAGGAAGCATCACCGACGGCTATGACCAGGGTTTTATGGCGGGGCGCCTTGCAGGCCGGGTCCTGGACGGAGAAACAGCTTCAAACATACCTATTTTTGAGGAGAATCCCCATCGTTTCGTCTTTGATTACAATACGCTTCAGCGTTTTCACATATCCCAGACGGTTCTTCCGCCCAATAGCACCTTGTTGAACGCCCCGGCCGGATTTTACGACAAATACAAGAGGCAGGTGGATCTGGCCATTTTTCTTTTCCTGGCGTTGTTCGCCCTGGTGGTTGTGCAGCAAGTTCGAATCCGACGGGGAGAAAAAAGAAAGGAGGAAATTGAAAGTGAAGCCCGAACCGACGGCTTGACCGGAACCGTCCTCCGAAAATATTTCGACCCGGAGGTAGAAGCTCACATGGAGAAATGTCGGGCCGAAAATAAAACACTGGCCCTTTGCTATTGCGACATCAACAACCTTAAATTCGTCAACGATACCTTCGGCCATCGGGAGGGGGACAACTATATTATCAACATGGTCGGCCTTCTCCGCTCTTCGAGCCGCTCCGATGACATTATCTACCGCATGGGTGGCGACGAATTCATGATCGTTTTCGCCAATTGCGATGCGGAGCATGTAAAAGACCGCATCCGGGATATCCGTGAAACGTTGGCACGTTTGAACCGAAATCCCGGCCTCCAATACCCTAACGGTATGAGTTTCAGCTATGTCGAGTTTGACCCCGACGATCCCAAGCCCCTGGACCAACTCCTTGAAGAGACCGATGAGGGAATGTATCGGGACAAAAAGCGTCAGGGAATTCAGGAAAAGGGTGTCCTGTCCAACTCAGCATAGGTGGGTGCCGACACTCTAACCGTCAGCTGCCGAAAAGGCTGCGAACTGCCTGCAATTCCCGAATTTCAGCCAACATCACCACTCCCCTTGATTGGGCATGGAATTCCAGGGCTCTTGCGCTTCAAGGGCCTGCCCTTCCTGCAGAAGCTCAATGGAAATATTATCCGGCGAGCGGATAAAAGCCATATGCCCGTCCCGCGGGGGACGCAGAATCCGGACACCCCGGTCCATCAATGTTCGGCAGGTTTCGTAGATGTTGTCCACCGCATAGGCCAGGTGCCCGAAGTTTCTCCCGCCCGCATATTCTTCCGGCTCCCAGTTGTAGGTCAGCTCAAGCTCAGCTTCCCCTTCTACCGCCGCCAGATAGACCAGCGTACATTTCCATTGCGGGTATTCATTGCGCCTGATGACTTTAAGACCCAGTTTGTCGACGTAAAAATCCAGCGACTCTTCCAGATCGGACACTCTGACCATGGTGTGCAAAAATTTCATGGGGATTCTCCCTGCGCGATAGGTTGTGTTTTTTTCTCTTTTAAAATTCAGTTCATTAATAAAGCAAACCCTTGGATGAGATCATCGGCGACCCTGATTCGCAGAACTCCAGATAAGGCCTAAGGACTCCTCGCCGCACCTTCCCCACCTTTCGTCCCCTGCTCCAGCATGGAAATCAGGCATTCATAAAAATCTCTTCGCGTGCGGAGCTGGTCGATGTCGCTGGCACCCCTTTGCATGGGATGCCTCCCTTCACACTCCTAATACAAAGATCTGATTCCGTGGAGCAGTCTTCCGACCTCTCTCTCCTCTACCGATATCTTTACCTGGTCAGTATAATCAATTATCGAATCTTCCAGGGAACCCAGTTCCTCCTCCTTGCTTTCAATCTCCGCATTCTTGTCCTCGATTTCGATGTTCCTTTGCTCGATTTTGCCCAATTGGCTCTCAATCACCTTTTCAAGTTCCTTACGTTGATCGCGCAGAGCAGCCATCCTCTCATCGAAAAAACCAGTAAAAACCGTGGAAGCCAAACCGACGAAAGCCAGCATAAGTGGCACAAAAGCTCCCAGGAAGGCAGGTCTGCCCCAAATCGGCCGGTCCAGCTCATTTATTTCAAGTTGGAGCTTCTTGAGTTCCAGTTTCGTCTTATCCTCTGACATAGAAACCCACGTGGTTGGCCCTGCTAAAACGGTAACAGATAAAAAATGTCCAACCTTTCAGCAGAAAATATTTTATTTTCCAGAAATAACTAAACAGCACCTATATAATTTTACCATCTTTTGCCAGTCGCTGGTTTTCCCCGCTTTCAGCCATCCTCGACAAGCCGTTATCACCAAGGAAACACAATCCGAAAGGCAAGGGTCCTGTTTCCATTCGGCCGCGACTATTGCAAAAGAAGGCGGTGAACCTCGAAAAAGTTCTCATCTTTTTCTTGACGCGCAAATTTCCATTTTCTATGCTTTTTTCAACGGAATAATCGACACTTTTTAACCAGGTCCAATCTATCAGGAAGGAATTTGTTCGTATGAAAGCCTATCAACTGACCATCCCAGCAGAAAACAAGCCCGGCGTTCTCGCCAAGGTCACTTCATCATTGGCGCGTGAAAAAATCGATATCCGGGCGACCACTCTTTCATCCTTTGGCGATCACGGCTTCTTCAACCTGATAGTGGACGATGTGGAGCGTGCCGAGAAAGTTCTGAAAAAAGCGGGGATCAATGCTGAACGGAAAGAGGTGGTAGCGGTCCTCATGAACGACCAGCCCGGCGGCCTTGACAAGCTGGTTCAGATTTTGGCGGAGGCACAGATAAACATTGAAAATGCCTACGGCTTTGTCGTCGAGAGTCATAAAAATGCGGTATTTATTCTCGAAGTGAAAGAGCCCGCCCAAGCCAAAGAGCTGTTGAAAAAAGAAAAGTTTTCCACCCTTTCAGCAGAAGCTCTGGCCGCCATCGAACCTTTCCATTACATGAAATACTGAATGGGTTCTCAGAAAGACAGAATGAGCCGCACGGGACACCCGTACGTCTGAGCCATGGCCATAGCGCCTGACTGGCTATTCAAGAATATTTTTTGAAATTAGTGCAAAAGGCCCGGCAGCCACAGGGCGAGCTGCGGGAAGGGAATCAGGAACAACGTTTCGATGATCAGGGCGAGCAGAAAAGGCAGGCATCCCTTGAAAATGACCTCCAACGGCACATCTCGGGCTACTCCGCTGACAACATAGACGTTGGCGCCTACCGGAGGGGTAATCACCCCCATCTGAGTAACCAGAACGATAACAACGCCGAACCAGATCGGATCAAACCCGAGTTTCATGATCACCGGGTAGAAAATCGGCACGGTGAGCATAATCAGGGCCAGGGCATCGATGAAAAATCCTCCCACCAGATAAACAAGGATGATCAACAGAATAATCCCCCAGCCTGGGAGATGGCTGTCTGCAATCCAATTGGCGATATCGTAGGGAATCCGGGAGATAGCGAGGAAATGCCCGAAGACCGTTGCGCCGGCCACAATCACCATGATCATACAGGATATCCGGGTTGTTTCGAAAAGGGATTGCATAAACCCCTGCCAGGACAGCGACCGTCTCAAGACCGCAAACAGCAGGGTGCCGAATGCGCCGATGGCCCCGGCTTCGGTGGGGGTGAAGAAACCGGCGAACAGTCCTCCCATGACACAGAGAAACAGCAGCAATATTTCCACCATGCCGCCAAGGGAGGCGAATCTCTCCGACCAGCTGGCGCGGGGACCTTTAGGGCCGATCTCCGGTTTCCAGGTCGCCCAGATCAGGATGGTTACTGTAAACAGGGTGGCTAGCATGAGGCCCGGTATGATTCCGGAAATGAAAAGTTCCCCGATGGACTGTTCGGTCATGATGCCGTAGAGAATGAAAATAACGCTGGGGGGGATCAATATCCCGAGACTGCCGCCGGATGCCACGACGCCGGTTGCCAGTTCCGGTCGGTAATTGTAGCGCTTCATTTCGGGGAGAGTGGTTGCCGCCATCGTTGCGGCAGTAGCGTTGGTGGAACCGCAAATGGCTGAAAACAGGGCGCAGGCACCGACAGCGGCAATCGCCAGACCGCCAGGAAGATGGCCGATGAATTTATAGGCCGCGTCAAAAAGGCGCGAGCTCAACCCCGTGTGAAAGGCCAGTTGCCCCATAAGGACAAATAGTGGGATAACGGTCAGGCTGTAGGAACTGAAGGTTGAATAAAAATCCTTGGCCAGGAGGTTGAGAGCAGCATCAAAGGAAACGATGGTTCCGAAACCGACAAATCCGATGATGGCCATGATAAAGCCGATGGGCATCCGGGAAAAGATGAGGATCGTAAGTGCGATGATGCCGATTAGGCCGATGGTTGTTGGAGACATAGAAATCACTTCATAGCCGGATATGGATTCAGATCATGGTTCCAGATTGTCAAGGAAGCTGCGCATACTCCTTGCGCATTCCACCACAAGCACCAGACAAAGGAGCCCCGAGCCGGCGGCAATACCAAATACGAAGGGATAAATAGGGATCTGGATAGTCAGCGAAACTTCCCCCCTCTCCATGATTTTCATGCCATGGATCACCGATTGCCAGGTAATGAGGGCAAAAAGAACGGTAGCGAAGACAGCGTTGATGGCACCGATCAGGGCCTGGGTCGCGGGGGAAAAGCGGGTTATCAGGAAATCGACCGCGATGTGCCCTTTTTCCACCGAAGTATAGCCGAGGGCGAAAGAGGTCACGAGGGCTCCGAGCAAACCGATAATTTCATAAGTTCCGGGAATGGAGCTTTTGAACATGCGCAACGCGACATCAAGGGTCGTCAGCAGCATCATGGCCAGAATCGCCACAGCGGCCACCCAGTTGATCTTTTTGGCAGCGGTAATGATGGATTTTTCTACGCGGAGCATGCCCGGCTTCTTTCCTTGACGGCTTTTCTTGAATGCATCTTTCTTTGCGATCCTGAAAATCGGCACTGGACTCCTTTGCATAAAGGAAATTCAGTGCATATTTTCTACTGCCGTGGCGAAAACAGGGGCCTGAACGGTAATCGGCCCCTGCTTTCCAAAGTAAGATTCATCTAAATTTGACTGCTAATGCTAATGTTATTTCTTGATCAGCTTTTTGATTTCCGCAACGGCTTTTTCGCCGGGAAGGCCTTTAGCGTCGGCTTTCTGGCTGTAGTCATCAATAATCGGTGCTACCGTAGAAACCCATTTTTTGGTTTCATCGGCGGAAAGGCTGATGATTTCATTGCCCTTGCTCAGTGAATAGGCCTTTCCTTCTTCATCCAGTCGGTCCCATTCCGCCCCATGCTTTTCAATCCACTCGTTGTCCAGGTCGTTGAAAAGCTTTTTTATGTCTTCGGGAAGGGCATTCCATTTGTCGATATTCATGACCACGAACATGGCGGTGGTGTAGCCAACCTCGGGACAGTCTGTGGTGTATTTGACAACCTCGGCCTGTCGCCAGCCCTTGAGAGTCTCGATGGGAGTAAACGTACCGCTCACCACCCCTTTCTGAAGCGCTTCATAGGTATCACCCTGCGGCATTGCCACCGGGATGGCGCCCAGAGCTTTGGTCACCTTGGCGCTAAAGCCGGTGGAGCGGATTTTCATCCCATTGAGGTCGGCCATCTTCCGTACCGGGGCTTTGGTATGCAGTAATCCCGGACCATGGGCGTGAATATAAAGGACTTTAACATCGTCCAGTTCCTTCGGTTTCATGGTGCTGTAAAATTCATTCGCCACCTTGGTAGCAACCATTCCGGAAGGATACCCCATGGGGAGGTCCAGAGCTTCCATGACCGGGAAGCGACCACGGGTGTAAGCGAAACAGGACATGCCGATGTCGGAAATACCGTTAACAACGCCGTCGTAAACAGCCGGCGCAGGTGTAAGGGCACCACCGGGGAAAACATCGATTGTCACCCTGCCGTTCGACCTCTTTTCCACTTCCTTGGCCCACGCCATGGCGGTTTCAGCCTGGCCGTGAGTCGGCGGGAAAAATAAACTATAGGTGAGTTTGATCGGTTTCTCGGCAAAACCGGTTCCACAGAGCCCGAACAGAAGCATCATTGCCGCAAAAAACACGGCCGTACTAAAAATTTTTTTCATCCCACACCTCTCTTTCATTCAATAAAAGCTTCAATTGCAGAAAACACAGAGGACACTTGCTACGGTTTAACGCTGTTGGAAAAAACGGTTGGATTTTACGGCACCCCACTCTGGATTGCAAGGAAGTTATTCCCCCGCGAAAGCGGAAAAATTCCGGCTCAAAATCATTTAAAAGAAGGGCTCTTCAAAAAAGCCGGACATGCTGATTTGTCCGGCTTTGACATGAGGTGCTGATAAAAATTTCAGGTAAGCAATTATAAAAAAGTTATTCGGGTGGAGCTATCTTCTCAGGGTCGCAAAGCAACTGTGGATTCAGAGCTGTTTGCCCGCATTTACCGCATTGCCACCTGACATTGTTAACTTTATTATGACAAAATACAGGAGGTTTTGATCCTTTGATGCCGCACCAGTCCGCCTTTGTGCCCTTGCCCTGAACCTTGCAGATATTATTGGGGTCGAGCGCAACAACCCCACAATATTCACAAATATAAGCCCCCGTGCCTGGTGGAGCGGGAACGTGAGTTTTTTTAGCCATTTCTGCAAGCCCCTTTCTTTATTAATAAAAATGGTTTCTTGATAGAGCCTCATAAATAAACCAGGCTGTTTTTTTTCGCACAACTGTATCGAATAATTATCCAAAATACAACCTGTCTTGTCTGCAACGACCTTTGGCAACTGAAAATTCCGGGGTTGAAAAATCTGACCGGAAGCTGAAACTTCTAAATTCAGCTCCAGGCACTTCGAAAACCTCTCCAACTAAATTCTAAATTGCTTGATAAAATTCAAAAATGGCTTAAAAGCCATCGGTAACAACCTGATGAAATGCTAAAATTACTTGCCAGAAAAGTGTGTTTTTTTTATTAAGGCCTCCAAAGGAGAGACGAATGAGAATTTTAATTTTTCTGGTAACAATTATGCTCCCATAACTTCCCAGTGAATGGATAGGATTGCCTGAAGCCATACACCATTGCAATCCGTATAGGCACAAAGTTTATAGAAGAAGGGACAACAGGTCTAAATGTCGCAAAGTTCCCCACCAACGAGAAAATACTCATGCTGGCTTCAAAAGACAGATAGGATGTTTATGTAACATCTCGTCTTAAGTGGTTTGCAGCAAATCAAAAGCCGGCATTTGCCCGGAGTAAAAGCACTGGAGCCACCTTTAGCAACATCCAATTTGTATCATTATCTGCACAAAAAACATAAGGATCTGGTTCCAAAGATCACTGCTGCCCTAAAAGAAATGCAGCAGGAAGGCAGGATATTGAAAATCAGAGAACTTAATGTAAATGAATTACTTAAGTCAGGTACAAAATTGAAGAAAAAGAGTGATTGTCCGATATAAACTTTGAAGGGGTTCAGCTTGCGACGTCACCTTTTCCAGCTCCTTCCCTCCTCAACGTTCGACCCTTTTGAAGTTCCCTTCCAGACCCTCCCAAAAGCCCAAATTGTTAATCCAACTTGAGTTAAACCTTGTTTTTGATTGAAAATTTCACTAGATTCATACACGAAAAATTAAAGGACTGCTTTACCCTGAAAAACACACTCAGCAGAGAACCCACCTGTTAAAAATACCGGGTGTCAACACAAAGGAACTGTTATGGATTCATTATCCTATTGGCTGCTGTTTTTCTCGGCGGCGTTCGCCCTGAATATTTCGCCGGGGCCGGATTTGATTTACATACTTTCCCGAACGGTTGCCCAAGGGCGAAAAATCGGCGTAGCATCATCTCTCGGTGTCTGTACGGGTGCCCTCGTTCATGTCTTCGCGGCGGCCCTCGGCCTGTCGGCTATTCTTGCCACGTCCGCGATGGCTTTTTCCGTCGTGAAATATATCGGTGCTGCCTACCTGATCTACCTGGGCCTGAAATCTTTTCGTTCGACCGGCTCGAACTTTAATTTGTCCAGTCTTAATTCGCCACAAGTCACACCCTGGATGGCTTTCAAACAAGGCATCCTGGTGGATGTCCTCAATCCCAAAGTCGCGGTTTTCTTCATGGCCTTTCTGCCACAGTTCGTGCGCCCCGACCTAGGCCACACATCAGCACAGATTGCCGTTCTGGGAGTACTTGTTATTCTGGTAGCGGCTGTTGTGGAAATACTCTTTGTCCTAGCTACCGGACAGACGACCAGATTCTTCCGCAACAACAGAAGGGTATCCGCTTGGCTCGACCGCATCCTTGGCTCCATCCTGATCGGACTGGGTATTCGCCTGGCTTTTTCGTGGCAACGATCATAATCGTGCTCGACAGGACACACCCGAGGCGCCGCCGAAAAACCGGGCGTCCGCCTGCTTTTTCTCAGAACATTATTGTCTGTTAGCTGAAAGGAATGTCGATGAAGGCCAAACTTTTCGCTGCTTTTCTGATCCTCGTTGTGAACACTGTTTTCGCCGCCGATTTCGAGGTGATTATTGATGGGAAGACGCATTTATTTTCAGAGGGCATAGAGCAGAATGTAGACACCAAAAGTGGACAACAAGTTTCCATTACAGTGGCGACAACAAAGACCAAAAAATTCCAGGAGCATGGCATTTCATTCCGCTACCCAAGTGAAATGAAGCTAAGCCAGGAGTCTTTCTTTGGACTCAAGCAGATCACTCTGGAAGCAACGGATTCCTCTTTATTCATGGTGCAGATATTCCCCTCATCCACCTCTGCCAAACAGGTTGAACAAGACCTGATAGCAGGATTTCGCAAGGAATTCTCAAGTTTTGGCGCAACTTTTCCGGCAAATTCGACCACGAAATGCCCACGTTTTATTGGAGGTCAAGTCCGTTCCGGGGTCAAGCTTTCATTTTCACTCGGTCCTCTTGCGCATGAAACAGAGGTTTACACCATGAGCCAGAACGGAAAGACCCTTGCCCTGGTATTCCAGCACGCTATCGAAGATCGGGAACAGGTCCAACAACGGTTTGCAGTAATTGCAGAGTCCTTCAAGTAAAATCAATCACTCATCAACCCACTGCTCGTCAAAAACAAAAAACCATAAATGGAAACCGTTGACCAATGTAATTTCCGATCATAGGTATTTTATGGAAGGAGGTCAGGTCTTTTTTTAAGCTTTTCTCTTCATGGAGATTAAATTCCCTGTCTTACAGTAACACCCCCAAGTCATTTCTTGCCGCTCATTTCCAGTTCACAGGCCAGACGGCCGAGAGTCTCTACGGTTTTCTCCATTTTTTCAGAATAAAAACCGGCGTTCAATCGTACAAAATTGCGGTATTTTCCCGTAGCCGAAAACAACGGCCCCGGCGCGATGCTGATTCCCTTCCGATGAGCCAGGTCGTAAAGTTTGATCGAATCGACCTTTTCCGGCATTTCCAGCCACAATACAAACCCACCCTTGGGACGGGTCACTTTGGTTCCTTCCGGAAAATGCCGACCGATCACATCCGCCATCTGGGCCAGTTTACGAGCATAAACCCGGCGAATGCTGCGCAGGTGATGATCATAACCGCCGTTTGCGAGGAATTCGGCAATCGCCAACTGCGGTGCCGATGCGGTAGCCACGTTGGTGAGCATCTTGCCCCGCTCGATTTGTTCTTTGAAGCGGCCGGGGGCAATCCAGCCGACCCGGTAGCCGGGCGCCAGAGTTTTGGAAAAAGAGGAGCAGAGGAGCACGCTGCCATTGCGGTCGTAGGCCTTGGCCACCGATGGGCGCTGATCGCTGAAGGAGAGGTCCCCGTAGATGTCATCCTCAATCAGGGGAATTTCATGACGATCAACCAGTTCGACCAGACGACGCTTGTCGGCATCGCTCATCAGCCCGCCACAGGGATTGTTGAAATTGGTCAGAACCAGGCATGCTTTGACCTCACCGCGATGGTTGTCGAGAGCGTACTCAAGGGCGTCGAGGCTGATGCCGGTTATGGGGGAGGTAGGTATTTCCAGTGTCTTCAACTCCAGATCTTCGATCATCTGAAGAAAGTTGAAATAAACCGGACTCTGGATGGCGACGGTGTCCCCAGGCCGGCATAAAGCGCGCAGCGATAATACCACCGCCTCGACGCAACCGGATGTGATGACGAGCTGGTCGGGCCTCAGGGTACATCCGCTGAGCAACAGACGCTGGGCGATCTGCTTGCGCAGGCGCTCGCAGCCCGGCGGAATGTCGTAAGAGATCGACGGAATGCGGAAGCGGCGGCTTTCCGTTGCTAGCATCCTGTTCAACTTGTCAATCGGCAACAGGTCGGGATTGGGAAAGGCGATGCCGAGCTGAACCAGTCGGGGGTCGAGAAAGTCATGCATCACCATACGATAAATACTTCCGATGCTGACCTCGGTCGGATTCAATGCCGGAGGGTCGACCAGCGGCTCGTCCGGTACATCAGGAAGCCTGGCGCAGACGTAATAGCCCGACTGGGGTCGCGCTTCGATGATGTGGCGGTCCTCGAGAAAGGCATAGGCCTCCTTGACCGTGTTGAGGCTGACCTGCAACTGACGACTAAGACCGCGGATTGACGGAACCCGGTCTCCCGGACGGAAGGTCCCCTTTTCCACAAGACCGGCGACCTCCCCGGCTACCTGCTCGTAAAGGGGGCTGGCGGCGGATTTACGGTTGTTCATAGTGCGCATGGTTCTATCTTAGTTCGCTGATGCAAGTGTCAACAGATACAGTTTACTTAAATATAGGTGGTTACAGTTTTAAAAAAAATAAACTGTAATGGATACAAAGGCAAGATACTGTATCTGTTTTTGCATCATTTCCCGGGTTAAACTTCTCTGGAACAATAACCTGGGTTAAACACGGAGGAAGCCATGGAAATTTTGCTGCAAAGAGGGGAGAGTCTTGTTTTTCAGGGCGAACGGCGTGGCCGTACCGTTCAATGCGGGGATGGCAGGCTGTGGGTCACCCAGGAAGGGGATTTCCGCGACCATCTGCTGCAACGCGGCAAGTTCTTCAAATCGGCGCTTCCCGGCCGTATTGTCGTCACCGCTCTCTCCGACAGCCGCCTGACAGTAACAGAAGCTTCTCAGGCCGCGGGCCGCAATGCTTTTCACTTCGGATGGAGCATTGCCCGTTGAATTGCCACCCTCTTTGGAAAGAACAAAAAAAATCCACTGGGACCCTTTACCGCTCCTGTACTCTTTGTCTTTGACTGTGCCCCGGCGGGTCAATGATGGGACCAAAAACCCACATATCATGCTATTAATTTATTATTTTCTCAAGTTAGGGCTTTTCAGGTTTAGTGGGTTGTACCGGCAGTTTCAATCGTGACAAAACTTTCCCTTCAAGAAACAGCTCCCGATCATGACTAAGAACAAACGCCTCAAGCTCTTTTGAGCTCGCAGTGATTCGTACCGTGGAGGAAAAATTGCTCTCCTTCACCTCTCCCTTCAGCACACCACTTTCAATGGCTTTCTTTATCACCACCGAGTCCATGAGATGAAGGACGAGGGCATCCTTTTCCAGACCATACTTCACAAACAGATACCCGCCACACCTGGCCTCCGGATCGGCCTGCTTGAGATTCAGGTAGCGATTCCCCTGCAGAAAAGAGGGGTGGCCTGAAAACTCCAAGCGTTCCATCGCTCCATTCTCTTTGATATCGATCATCAACAATCGCATCAGGTTCGAGTCCCGGTCTTTCCCGATATGGATAAAGCCGGTTTCTCCACTTTCGGACCAGAACCATGTGCCCACAAGAGCCGTAGTACCCTCTCTTTCTCCAGGAGGAGCGGTCAGGGGATTATCCGAGCAGGGGACACACCCTGCCAAAAACAGAGCCAGAATCACCGCCACATAACGAAGCATCACATCTCCTTTCTGAACCGAATTTTCAGACAATTCTACAACAGCCAGACAATATTATGCCATATCGGCTCCGAAGGAAACCCAGCTACCAATATGGCAAAACGTTTTTTTATTGAAATAAAAGAAAAGTTATCGGCTTGCCTCCTATAAGTTTTTCTAATACATTAAACAGTGCATTTTTGTGAGATTGGCAGTGCCCACTATTGCGGACTGACCTCATATATCTACCCCCACAAATTTCGAGTTTGTTGCAAATTTTTGTAGCGAAAGGAAAATGAATTGTGGAATTTAAATTAAGCAAAGAACGAACAAAGGAAATAACAGAAAAGGTGCAAACCTATATAAATAACGAATTCGATGAATCAATTGGGGAGTTAAAGGCCGGATTCCTGATCGAGTTTTTTATAAAGGAACTTGGGCCGGAAATATACAATCAAGCAATCAATGATGCACAATCTTTTATTCAAGATAAGTTAATCGATCTTGAAAGTTCACTATATTTTGAAGAGAGCAAGAAATAACATCCCGTCGCTAAAGATTGAAATGTCCGGTCGTTTTTTTGGCCACGTATTCTTCCGCTGAGATTTACATCAAAGAAAATCGGGGCTACCCTCGCCCTCTCCTCTCAACCGGCTCCACCACAGACGGGTACAGCGTTTCTCGCAGATTTTTGTCGAAACGGAGAGAGCAGGTCATCAACCCTTGGACCCGCGTTCAGACGGTCCCCCACCGTTTCTACTGAAGGAGAACTCAACCTTGGGTTTTACCGACTTGCCGCCTATTTCCAGCACGGGATAGGCCAGAAAATTTATCGGCCCCGAGGCCGGTCCGGGTTCAACAACGAGATCACGTCCGCGGCTGAGTTCAAAGCGGTTTGCCGGATGATGGCCAAAGTAGTAGGTAGCCAGGCTCGAATATTTGTCGCCCTCGCTGATGTCCACCGGCCACCACTTGCCGTCGGCATAGAACTCCGCCCAGCAGTGATAACCGTCAACTCCGCCCTCGTTGCGTTCCGAAGGGATTGACGCTCCGATGGCGAAGCGCGCCGGGATGTCGACTTCCCTTGCCAGGGCAATGAAGTAAGAGTGAAAGTCCGTACAGTTGCCGGTACCCACGTCGCAGGCATAGACCGCGTCGCCCTTGCCCCAGCCGCTGCCATGCTTGATATAACGCATGCGGTCGATAACGTGGTCATAAAGCGCCCGTGCGCGCACCAGATCACCCTTTTTGCCCTCCACGACCTGTTCCGCAATAGCTTTGAAATTTTCACCGGACGGTACAAGACGTTCAGGTTTAAGGTATTTGTCACGGTCAGCCACGTGCGCTGCATAACTGGGCTTCTCGAGACGCTCCACCTGATATCGGATCTCGACACTTTTACCGCTGTCCTTCGGACCAAGCTCCAGGAGAAGGACCCGGTTGCCGTGCGCACGATCCACCAGTTCGCTTTGCTTCCCGGGGGCATCTATTGATTTCACCGCCACGGTCTGGAATGGGTCCGTGGTCGCCAGGGGAAGCCACATGCGGGCGGATTCGGTTATTTCCGGCGGGGTGGCCCGATAAAGAAACTCGAACCGGTCCTGACCTTTGATGACACCAAGGTGGCTTTGTGACGCTTTTTCCACCGGGATGCGATGCCAGGTGCCATCCTTTTTTTGCTCCCATGCATAATAGAGCTGGCCATTGAATTTGTGCACCGTCGTTTCGGTAACCTTCATCGCGCTAGGATCGCCGCTGAGGAAGAAATCAACGTCATACACATCGCCGCTGACATCCACAAGGTCGACGCAGGCGAAATGGCTGCGAGGTCCCAAGTTCGCCAGGTATTCAGTGTGGACGCGCACCAGGTTCAGACGAAGTTCTTGGTCGCCGAAGGGAAGCTTGAAATGTCCTCCTCCCAGGCGGACCTGCTCTTCGATGTACTTCTCAATGCCTGCCTGTATATCGGCTGTTACCACGTTTGGCACAGGTGTAGATGCAACCTGTGGCTCTTTTCGTTCACAACCAGAAACCAGAATACAAACCGCCACGGCAACTGGAATTATCGTTCGCCAGCTCATTGTAGACCTTTCTCCGGACACAATACCGAGGTTAAAGGGACAGACATTACTTTGGATGTTCCGGGTTCGACTCTTCGGCTTTCGGGTGTTCCGCTTTTGACTCTTCGGCTTTCGGGTGTTCCGCTTTTGACTCTTCGGCTTTCGGGTGTTCCGCTTTTGACTCGTCTGCTTTCGGGTGTTCCGCTTTTGACTCGTCTGCTTTCGGCTGCTCCGCTTTCGTTTCTTCAGCTTTCGGATGGTCCGACTTGGCGGGCTGATCTTTCTTGCTGCAGCCCGACAGGGAAAGTAAATATCCCCCGGTCAAACCGGGGGCCGCCTGAAGGCGGCTACCTGAGCAGTTTTAATTGATCGACTCTACCATCTTCCTTTTCTTGTCTCCGTATGTAATTTCGAATCACTTCTTCATCACGTCCGACGGTCGAGGCGAAATACCCCCTTGCCCAAAAATTCTCTCCGGTAAAATTACGGCTTCGACCGCCAAATGTACGGGCAATATGAATAGCGCTTTTCCCCTTGATATACCCTATGACTCGAGCAACTGCCAACTTTGGTGGTATCGCTATATACACATGGACATGGTCTGGGCACAGATGACCTTCCAAAACCAAGCTCTCGCGTTGTCGAGCCAATTCCCGTATTACTTCGCCAAGTTGCCGGCGTATTCGGCCGTAAAGTACCTTCCTCCGACACTTCGGTATCCAAACCACGTGGTACTTGCAGTCCCAAACTGAATGACATAAACTTTGTATGTTGTTCATCGAAAGCCTCCTCTTCTGAGAACGTTGAGCGGTTCACAGATTGGAGGCTTTCAGCTACCTACGGAACTGTCAAACTTTTGTGGTCCCCCGGCAAAGCCGGGGGGTTTCCTTTTGTACTAAAAACAAAGCGGACAATATCAATACACTCAATTTCTTTATCATGGTCTGTTCCTCCTCCTTTTTCTTTTTGGGACGTTAGCCCAAAAATTTAGCGAGGCAGAATCTCTGGTTTCACTTTTGGTTTCGATGACATTCTAGTTCCTTAGTTTATCTATACCGTGAATCCATCGATTTACAACCTCACGAGGTGCTCAAAAACCTTTTTCGACCTGACCATGAAACTCGACAGGACAGGGTTTAAAAGGCCTGAAACGATAAATTGTAGTAATTCAGATTTGATCTGACAGAAAGTGTCTGATTAATCCCAAGATAATTCAGGAATTCATCAAAGTACGACTTATGAAAATCCACTTCTTTCAAGGGTGATTTGCCCACCGACAAGCACCCAGAAAAAGCAAGGCCCACCAGTTCCATGGTGGCCCTTTTAACGTACTATTATTCGTAATTTGTTGGATCCACCCTACCTTTGATTTCAAAAAGACCTTCAAAATTTAAAATGTTAACAAGTAAGGTTATAATTTAATTCATCTCATTGAGCATCGTTTTTTTTAAATTTATTGGAAGCCAATCATATTTAGAAGCTTTCTAAAAAATTTTAAGGACCAAGAAAAGCATGGAAAACCTACGGTGGGGAAAACGGTTTTATGCACAATTGAAAGCCCAGTTTGGAATCGAGAATTTTTCGCAGACAGGTTCAATCGATGATCTGTCAGTGTTTGGTTTCTTTTTGAGGAGCAGAAAATATTATCCCCCTGATACGCTTTTAAAAATACGGATTTTTACTCGGGAAGGCCAAAGCATCGTTCTAGTAGGAATGGTTCAATGGATTAAGAAAAGACCAGTGAACGCAATCGGAGTTACTCAGGGTGCTGGTATGGGCATCCAAATTCAAAATTTTCTGAACGGACAGAATATTTATGAAAGTATTTGCAAGCAACTTTGTGGAATTCCGGTAAAAAGGAGAATTGCAATATAAGTTTTTAAGGATGATACCTGTTTAAAAAAAAGGAGGTTGAGAAGTAGAAAAAATTGCTTTTCAACTTTTTTAATTTATAGCAGTTGTGATTTGATCTGAAAGTTACCGGTTTTGCAAAAGTGTGTCTGTCACATTAGGTCTGAACTTCTGTAATCCCAAAGACCTTGCAAAGCAAGAACGGCCTGCCCAGATTTATGTGCAGGCCGTTTTGGTGTTTTATAACCGGTGACTTCTGATAACTAGACCCTACATCTAGCTTTTTGGGGTCAATTGCCAAGCATCGCTCTTGGCAGCGGTCAATCCTTCGCATTCTTCTTTCACCAAATGATGACAGTAGGCAAACATTTTCTTGAGTTTTTGGCGTATAAACCACCCACAAAACAACTCTCCCAACCAACCGATTGGCAATTTATAATCAATGCTATCAATATACAGACAGGTGTTCTGATCTGTTGGTTCTACAGAATGGGTATGGCACCACAGTGCAAAAGGGCCACTAATTTGTACATCCTGAAAAGACTTTCCTGGTTGGTAATTTCGGTGTTCTGCCACCCAATAGAAGTGAATGACACCGAAAATGGACATTTCTAAAGTGGTGCGAGAACCGATTTCGTCAATACAAGCCGGTGTGCCCACCACCTTGACAGGCTCCCATGGAGGAATGAGGTTTTCTATGGCTGCTGGGTCGTGGTGCCAGTCAAAAACCAGAGTTGCAGGAGCCTGAATAGTAGATTCGCAATAAAAGTGGGGCATAAGTTTTATTCCACTGTTCCTTGGAAATTTCGTTCAACATCTAAAATCACCCCACGATAGTCGAAAAGCTGATGGCGAACCAATTCGCCAACGGAGAATCTCACACTGGTAATATTTGTTACAGTTCCCATGCCCTTTCCCCTGATATCGAGTTAATCAGCACCCTTTAGGGCAGTATAACAGTTTATAGAAGCACGATAGGATCGATACACTGATTGGATCGAAATAAAGAATTACTCTTTAATCCTGCATTATAATAAATGGCCACCAAGGATCGAACCTTGGTGGCCACAACCCTTACGCCTCTTTGTCATAAAGTCTGCAACCCTCTTCATTTAGAGACCGGAACAAGTATTTCATTGCGACGCATAAACCAAGGAATAAAAGGTGCGTTGTAACGTGCCCAGATTGTTTCTCCGTTAACCGTCAGGCCTTCTTTTTGAATCCAGGAGTCCAATTTTATTTTGTTTTTCTGGTAGTTCTTTTCGCTCCAGAACCCAGAGTAGCCAATTGTAGCCATACGTCTGGCAGGAACTTGCCGTAGCGTCACCAGAGGATCGTTAGGAGCAGGGAGGGTTCCCATGTCGTAGGATGCGGGCATCATAAAGCTCACCAACCATTGATCTCCGGACTTCTGTTGTCCAACCGGGGCAGTCATATCAATCTTCTCGCCTGGCTGCTGGGAAACCGGCGCAGTCATGGCTATTTTTGTTTGCGACCGATTATCCCCGGAGATGTAACGAAACAAGCGTCGGAATGCGTTGCTCCCAGCTTCATCGAAGTCTCCATCGACCAAAGTCTCAGCGATTATATGGGGAGCATAATCGCGAACCTCAAAAGAACCTTCGACTTTAACGACTTCGTATGAAGCTTCTTCAATAGCCATGGCGCTATGTGCTCCTGAAAATATTATGACCATGATGAAAATGATTAGCGGGCTTCGTTGCATAATCATATGGCTCCTATAACTTTTTTTACAGATACCTCAGGTTAAACAGGATCATTATCATAAGCTTAGCAGTTTTTTGAATATCAGCACGTTTGTGTGGTGGCAGGGGTGTTTCCTGAAGACCTTCAAGGGTGGCTCCGGGATAGGTTTACTTTCCTGTGCCAACTTCGGGAGCAAGGGGGCGCTGGGTTGAATCCCACTCTCAGGATTTACTAGGCTCTAGACCATCAGGAAATGTCTGATAGTCTGGAAATATGTTTAAGAACAGTAAGTTAAGCAGTTACAAGGTTGAAAAAATTATTGAGTGCTTCTGTCTCGATATTGATGTCACGAAAACGGCGCAGCTTTTGTGTCATTATCGCAAGACGATCAACCGTTACTATGGTACATTCCGACATCTGATCCATGAGTTTCAAACCAGAGAAATGGGCCAATTTGTCGGTGTGGTTGAACTCGATGAAAGCTTCTTCGGTCCAACCCGCGTTCGTGGCCGACCTGGACCACGCAAACGCGGTCGAGGGTCAACCAAGCAACCCGTCTTTGGCATTTACGAACGTGACGGGCGAATTTATACAGAACTGGTAAGTAACTGTTCTGCCAAGACATTACAAAAGATCGTTCGAGGCAGAGTTAGTCCCGAAAGCGTTGTCCTGACCGACGGTTGGCGAGGATATGATGGCCTGGTTGATGTCGGTTACGACAAACACTTGCGGATCAAAGAGGTGGCTCCGTTTGTTTGAACAGAGAATTCCACTTTATAAGTGGATCGTCACCTTCCTCGTTTAAGCTGCCTTAATCTGCGGCAGCATGTCAAAATAAATCTGATCCGGGGTTCGACCGTCAAGACTCGAATGCGGTCTCCGCCTGTTGTAAAAGTTGAAGTAGCGCTTCAGACCTGCTCTTACTGCTGCTGCTGATTCATAAGCCCTGAGATAAATATCTTCATATTTGACTGATCGCCACAGCCGTTCAACAAAAACATTGTCCCGCCAAGATCCTTTGCCGTCCATACTGATACGGATGTCGTTCTTTTTGAGCAGTTCTGTAAACGCCTGCGAGGTAAATTGGCTCCCCTGATCGGTATTCATGATCTCTGGTGTCCCGTATTGCGCCAGGGCGTCTTCAACGGCCTCCAGGCAGAAGTGCGTATCCATGGTGATCGAGACTTTCCACGACAAAACCCGCCGGGTGTACCAATCGACGACCGCAGCCAGATAGACAAAGCCTCGGGCCATCGGGATGTATGGGTGAGTAGACCGCAGGAGTTTCACCTGCAGCCCCTCGCAGAACCGGACGTGAGCCTCTCGACTCATCCGGCTCCCATCATCCAGCCTTTGGTAAGCACCCCAATTTCCAATGCCAGAAGACATCTTGAAACTTCAACGCAAGTCGCCCGAGGGCATGCCGCGCTCGTGTTTTATGCCGAGCCAGACGTTTGTTCTTGCGCATCAGCCAGCGCGTCAGATAGTCATTCAGGTGTTTCCACACGGCAGACATCGCCGATTCGTAGAATCGGCCATACTTATCCACGGCTTTGCGCGGGCGGAACGTGTAGCCAAGAAACGTAAATTGCACACATGGGAAATCTTCCTGCCGATTGATGTCCTTGCAGTACACGATCCGGGTTTTCTCGGGATGCAGTTCAAGTCCGCACTGACGAAACCGCTCACCAACCTTGGCCAAGGCAAATCTGGCCTGCGCCAGACTCCGGCAGTGCACAACACCATCGTCCGCATAGCGGCAAAAGCGCACGCTCCGTAGCTGACGACCTAACCAGTTGTCAAACGCATAGTGTAGAAATAGATTGGCCAGCAGAGGACTGACTACACCCCCTTGGGGGGTTCCGCGCTTCCTCTCCACAAGCTTGCCCTCCGGCATTTGCATTGGCGCAGTCAGCCAACGCTCAACATACAGCAAGACCCATGGCGTCTGGCAGTGTTTCCTGAGCCCACGCATAAGTAATTCGTGGTCGATGTTATCAAACAGACCCTTGATATCGAACTCAACCACCCAGTCATATTCCCAGCACCGCCGCCTCACCATCGCAATCGCATCGTGCGCTGACCGCCCGGGACGATAGCCATAGGAATTGGCATGAAATATCGGATCAATGACTGGCTCAAGCAATTGCTTCACCACTGTCTGCGCCACTCTGTCAGCCACCGTCGGCACACCCAGCATGCGCACCCCGCCAGACTTCTTCGGGATAGGCACGGCTTTAACCGGCGGCGGAAAATAGCTTCCAGAACACATACGGTTCCAGAGCTTGTACAGGTTTTTGCTCAGGTTCCCCTCGAACTTTTCCAGTGATTCACGGTCGATTCCCGCTGATCCTCCGTTTGCTTTAACACTCAAATAGGCTTCCCAAACAAGCTTCTTGGGAATGTCATAAGACTTGGTCATTGGACAATACTCCTCCCGCTTGCACGGTTGATACTATCCCATGCCCGGATGATGCAGCCCCTTCGCTCAGCCGCCATTACAGCGGCTTCAACACTACTACGAGCTGCTCCGTCCCTTGGTGGTGCATCGCTACTGTCGGCCTCGCTTTCTGAGCTTGTGCCTTTCGCTTCACATCGCCACCGAAGGTTCCCGCAGTTCAACATAAGAGCCCGAATCAGGCTGGCGCTGCCTCTATGCCGGACACCACTTGGCCCGTAAGCAGGTAACGGCCAAACTGATCGCGGGGCAACATCACTCCCCGGTTTTGATGTCATCTGAGCACTTTCGACACTTGAACGGCAGTTCACGGTTGTTCGCCTTCCTTGATCCACACCTGATGCCTTGTGGCACCTTTTCCATAACGCTCACGACCCTGGCTTTTGACCAACGCCGCTTATGGTGGTTTGCAACCCGCTCCTGCAAGCCGATTGCGAGGGGCCAAACCCTCATCTCTTACGCCGCTTGCTGCGGCACACTGATATCCATCGCCCAGACCTGGTTGGGGCGGTCTATCGACAGATTGCGCAAAAGGTAGGGATAAACCTTGTGCCCTGCTCCCGGCTTCGTGGTGCGCGGTTTGCGGTACAAGGCTTCAATCCCCATACGCTTCATCAAGGTCGCAACATGCTTACGACCGACCTTGAAGCCATCCTGTCGTAACAGATCCCGGAGCATGCGCGATCCGGCAAATGGATAGTCCAGATGCAGCCGATCAATCTGCCGCATCAGTTCCAGCTCAACCCCTGAAACAGGCCGGGGCAGATAATACACGCTGCTACGGCTGATCCCGACTGCCTTGGTCTGCTTGCTGATCGGCAGCGGGTGGTTACGGTCGATCATTTCTTTGCGCTCAACAATCCCGCCTTGGTGAGCGCGCCTTCTAAAAAATCATTCTCCAGGGTCAACTCACCGATTTTGGCATGGAGGGTCTTCACGTCAACCGGGGGTTCTTTGGATGCCCCTCCTTCAAAAACCGATGCGGCTTGTTCCTGCAACTGGTTCTTCCATTGCGTGATCTGATTGGGGTGAACATCAAATTTCTGCGACAGCTCGGTAACCGTCTGTTCTCCCTTGATGGAAGCCAGAGCCACTTTGGACTTGAATGCCGGTGAATGATTCCGCCGGGGTCGTCTACTCATGATAAGCTCCTCTCTTTCATGGCATTAATATGCCTGAGTTTGGAAGGCTTATCCACTTATAGCTTTGTTCAAATTCCTGGGGCCACCTCTCAATAAGAGCAAACATTTTGTCTCCAAAGGCGTCCACATCAATGGGATCGAGGCCTTCTGGAGTTTTACCAAACGACGGTGGACGAAGTTCAACGGGGTTAAGAAAAACTTCGTGCTGCACCTCAAAGAATGCGAGTGGCGTTACAATAAGTCACCCCAGCAATTACGCCCGGAACTTCGTCAAATGATCCGTCATAACCCGATGCTGATGGTCTAGTGCCTTTACTATTTATCCTCTCGCAATCTTTTGAAGGCTCCAGATACGCAAAAACACGGAATTATTACAAACCCTGGTTTATAGGACTTTCGATTGATCTGAATTCAATTTAAAACCTCAAAAATGACAAATGGCCCACTCCGTCTCCGAATGGGCCATTTTGGTGTCGTTTATGTAGTAATTTATAAAAAAACTAACACCCCAAATAAGCGGTATTATCCGCTTCCTTTGGATGGTTGAAAATTATAACGTAAAATTCAAGTGTGGTCGTATTTCCCTTAGAAAGCTCATTTTGATATTAAAATGAACTCGCTAAGAGCAGTTTTTAGGGGTCAAGAAAGAAATTTGATATTATTTACAAGGTTTTGCGTGGTTTTGCTTGGTCCGACACCTTAGTGGTGTAAAGAATAGACAATTTCAAGCCCATCAAAAGTACATCTTTATGCCCTGTATGAAAGGCAAACTCCCTTACATTCTATTCTCCATATGAAAAAGACGGTCAGTTTCGAGAAACAGTCCATTTTTCAATTTTGAGTCGATGTCATATATTCAGGATTGCGTGGTTCCACCAAATGCTTTAGATCAAGCCAGAACTTGGTCCGCTGTTCCGATTCCGGTGGTTGTTGAATCGGTAATTCAAGAAAGGGAACATCCATATTCAAGGCATGAAATTTTTCAGATAGGATTTCGGCCATAATACCCATTAGTACAGGATCATCAGTCCCAGGATTATTCACCGGCATGGGCGATTCTGTATGATATCTGTTCACCTTGTGCTTGCCCCAGTGAATCCCGCAGGTCGGGCTGTTGTACAGACCGATGTAAGCTGCCAGACGATAGCCATTCCTCAGGAATTCCTCAACCATAAGAAATGGAGTTTGTAGAAGATTTTTGCAATGATTACGAAAAAATGTGTTGTCATATTGCTGTCTGCCCTGGGGATTTCGCTGTAATCCCATGGCGGTTGTTTCAGGACAGGGGTATTGGATAATACCGACCCGTAATTTCATTAAATAATCCATTAATTCATGTGACAAGGGAAAATTCTGTCCAAGCACATGAACACGACAGTATGGATTAATTAAACACTGTGCAACTAAAATGATTTTTTTATCTTTCTTGCTCATAATGGGTTTCCTTATATATAAAATAGAAAAAAAGTGTCCATTTTTTTAGCTCGGCAAGTCCTTTGCAAAAATATTAACACCGATTTGTAAAGGTGACTTTTGAAAAAAGGTTATGCGTTCATCGACATAAAAAAAAGCATTTCCTCTCAAACTATGCAACCCATTTTAACGTCGTGCATCACTTGTGGTTATTCATACGGCAATTCCACCACTCGCTTCACAATCCAATTAGAAAAACACTGAGGATAGGGAGTGCCCGAAGGGTGTCTGTACATTCCGCTGGTTGTGAGGAGCCCAGCACCGGCTACCAACAGAAATTAAATAGTCCCTAGATAGCTAAAGCCTATCAAGAAAAGCTAATTCCGCCACAATGACAAAAATTCATTCGCAAAAAAGCACACAGTTTAACGCGCTCCTGATCCGCAAGGAAATCTGGGAAAAGAGGGGTTGTTGAAACTAGCTTGGCGAACAATCTTAACGTCTAAAAAGTTGTTTTAGATTGTTTTAGTAGGTTGAAATGTGGCAGGTCAGCGGGATTATTACAACCCCTGGTCAATAAGAATGGCCAACCCCAATTTTGAGGCTGGCCATTTCTGCGTCTTATGGATGGTTTAATTTAGGAATCATTATAATCGATCTTCAAATGTCGGCGGGTACCTGTGGATGACCTGAAATTTTTCATTGTCGGCCCCTCAATATGGGGCAATAAAGTTATGAGACTACCAAGTCTGTTTGTTGAACGATAAGCGGAAAAACGTCAAAAGAGGTTCAGCCAAAGCAGTAGATTTTGCGTCCTTCGTAATAGAGTTCCACTGGACCATCCTCGGAAACCTTGATCACGCGACCAAAGTGTGAGGCGGCAGTCGCAGCAGTAGTTCGGCCCCCACCACTTACCAGATCGCGAGCTTTGGAGGTATCGATGATCACTCCGGTGTCAAGTAGTTCACCCTTACGATTGATCACTGTCATTCCGTCCGATGAAAGAATGCGGCTAAGTTCGCCGGAACGTTTCAGGGTCCCGATCTTTGTTCCACAAACATGTTTTATCAGAGCACGACTGAGCGGATCTCGAGCTCCCACGGACCCTATACCTAAAGACGCTAGGTCGGCCTGTTTATCGGCAATGAGGACAACCGTACCATGGCGCGCTTTGGAAAGAGCGTAGATTGACCATATCAAGTCCTCAATGGAACGTTTTTCAAGTTTGCCGTTCAGAAACTCACGAATTATATCCGGATCGAAGATACCCCAGTAGCCCCTGCGCCAGAGGAGAATTTTACCGCTGTCGAGTATAATTTCGACTTCAGATGACTTGTTGACATACACGGCAAAAGCACCTTCGCCAGCTTTGGACAAGAGCGAAACGGTTTCACGCTTTGCTAGTTGATCAATATTGTCACTTGGTCCAGGAGCACTGGTGCGGATCGTTCCCTTGACGCTCATGCAAATATCACAGACAAAAAGTGCCCGATAGCCATCAACGAAGCGGTACGAAAGTGGATTGCGAAAGAACTCGGAAGTGACCTGTCGGCGGTTGTCACCGAGATCGAGCCAGTCGTATCGAGTTTTTTCCAAAGACATTAAAAAGGCATTAAGTTGAGTACGATAGACAAGAAAACCGGTTGTTGCCGGTGAACCTTCGTAACGTTGATATGAGAGGTTCTTGAGTAGCTGAATCAGACTCTGGGCTGGCCAAAAACCGCCTTTGAGATCACCGCTGATGTAACGGGCAACAGCAATGTCAGTAAGCGATGTCAGTAATGCAGTGCGAAAGTGGGCCACATAACCCTTGGCTGAAAATCCTGAAAGCAGTCCAACGTATGCGGTGAGTAGCTCGCTGATGAAATTTTTTTCCATGGCAGTGAAAGCCAGTTTCTCACGGCGGGCTCGAAACAAATATTCAATCTCGTCGATCTCCAGTGAAATTGTAAATTCCCCCGAACCCTCTGGTGCCGGTTTAGACTCGCCTTTGTCGAGTTCTACAAGCGCGACTTTGGCGCCGCCAAGAAAATTACATATGCTATTTTCAATTGCAATGAAAGCTGACTTCGGCATATCTGGCCTTCCCGCAACTACTAAACCATTTAAAGTTTAGCGATCGGGATCTAAACATCCTGCAGGACAAAACGAAAAACGAAACGCCACTGGTAGGAATCATGCCGACAACAGTGGTTGTAATTCTGTTCCAAAAAAGGTTCAGGGGTCTGCGAGTTGGGCCCATCCTGCCGCCCCTTTGAAAAGATCTATCAAATTGAGATACCTCCAATTTACCCCGTCAGAAAAAGCCAGTCAAAATTATTCTTGTCCAGAAGCCTAGTGCAGATTTTTTGCGCAGACTAAAATGAGGGCAAAAGACCAGATTTTAAAAAGCCTTGCTTTATAGGAAATTTGACCCAAGTGGGCTCGATTAAAACCCGCAAAAATGACCAAAGGCCCGATCCTTATTCGGAGCAGCCAATTTTGTGTCGTTTATCTAGTGATTTGTAGGACCGCAGGTGTTCTCTACAGCCTCAACGACTCATCAGGAGGTTTCGTTTAATAACGGTTTTCGTTCCATAACCAGTTGTGAGAGCCGCCAAAACACATCGACACCGTTTGCATCTGCAGATATGTCCCCCTTGAGTATCTGCAGATAGCGACCCAACTCGTCGTTTTTCCGGCTGTCGGTGGTTGAGGCGACGAATTTGAGGCAATTGTGCGTATCGTCGTAGATGACGGCAGGACCAAATTGCATCTCCCCAACGGAACCCCTTTCCAGGTTTCCCCGAACCTCACCATGGGGGAACTGGAACATCTCCGGGGGTTTGCGGAATCCCAGCATCTCGCCGAAGAAGTCGAGGCTTTCCATTACGCCGTCAATATCACCGCTTTCCAACGAAGCGCCTCCTTCATTGGCAATCTCATCGATGTCGGCTTGAGTATAAGTTAAGTCCAACCCATCAATCAGCATCTTTTTGAGTATACGCACCGATTCGGTTCGTTCGCTGACCAGCACATCATTGTCGCTCAGAATTTTTCTGGCATTGCGGAGATTGAAAATCTCTTTGAGCTTGGGGCTTTTTCGCATGGCCACATCGTCGATCGTCGTGTCGTAAATGTCCAGGGCGTTGTCCAACACGATGATTTTTTTCTTGTCCCCATCGTTTTCAAGGATGTATAGCTCCAATTTCCGAGCCTTGAGTTCCAGATGGGAAAATCCCCCCATCTCGATCAGTCGCCGGGCCAAGTCCTTGTCGAAGTTGGCAGCATCCACCTTGGGTTCGACGGTGGTGGAAACCTTTTCAGCCAGACTTTCAATGTCCATCTTTTTCAACAAATTCTCTTTGAATCCCATAGCCTTGTTTTTTTTGAGAATTTCGGTTTTCTAAAGTTGTTTGGAAAACCTGCATTAGTGGACATTCCATCCGGCATCACGCCAAAGAGTTGCCGGCAAGGTTCATCTCGATTTTCGGAAATAGTTAGGATATTACCTGGATTTTTGCCAACAATATGGCTATGAAAACTTAAATTTTTTTTACACTTTAACCCTCTTTTTCCCTCTGTCAATGATGATTTGTGGTGCGGGATTGGTGGAAAATGCTTATGTTTAATAAGTCGTCTCAGATTGTTTGGGTAAGTCGCAATGGTAGGTGCTGGCAGGATTATTACAACCCCTGCTTTCTAAAAAAACCTGGAACACTATCTCGACTCCAACCCTAGACATACCGTAAAATAAAAAAAGAGTCAGCAATTCGGTCTTGGCTTTTTTAAAATCCCCGTTGGATTCAGGAGTCGAAAAATGAAACTTTCCAGCATTCTGGCTTTAACAACAATAATGGTTTGTTGGTGCTTTATAACGAATGCAACAGCAAAAAATATTGAGAAGGATTTTTCTAACTGGTTGAAAAATATCCAGGTGGAAGCCCGCTCTTCCGGAATCTCACAAAAAACTCTCGAAACAGCTTTTGCAGATATCCAAAGACCCCTGCCAGAAGTGATAGAGCGTGATCAAAGTCAGCCTGAGTTTACCCAATCTCTGGTGGATTATGTCACGGCCCGGGTCACCGATGAGCGTATCGCAACCGGGCGCAAAATGATGAAACGCTACCCTACTTGGCTAGGACGAGTCGAACGTGAGTATGGGGTGCAAAGGCGCTTTATCGTGGCATTATGGGGAATCGAGAGCCATTACGGTGAACACACGGGCAGTTTCCCGGTCATTCAATCCATGGTAACGCTGGCCTACGATGGACGCCGTTCAAATTATTTCCGTAAAGAACTGCTCAACGCCCTGCATATCTTGGACAATGGCCATCTTTCTTTAGAGGAAATGAAGGGTTCCTGGGCGGGAGCCATGGGACAATGTCAGTTTATGCCTTCCTCTTTTCGCCAGTATGGGATCGATGCCGACGGCGACAGCCGCATCGACATCTGGAATTCTATCCCTGACGTATTTGCATCAACTGCCAACTACCTTGCTCAGGCAGGATGGAAGGATGACCAAACCTGGGGGCGCCCGGTGAGATTGTCGGAAAATTTCGACTATTCCCTGGCCGGGCTGGAAACCCGCCTTCCGCTTTCACGTTGGCAAGCTTTGGGAGTAAGACGCATCAATGGAAAAAGACTTCCCAAAAGAAGGGGCTTCACTGCCTCCTTGATTATCCCTGATGGTTCTGACGGACCTGCCTACTTAGTTTATAACAATTTTCGGGATCTTTTGGCTTGGAATCGATCCGAGGCCTTTGCAGTTGCTGTTGGGACACTTGCAGATAGGATTTCTTCACGATGAGTGGTGACCAGAGTCCTACAAATCCTGTTAATCAAGACGGATCCCAACTCAAAGCTCTTTCACAATTTGACCAAATCTTACAATGACTGTCAGTTTAAGTCGTGACTACTACAAATAAATAACCGGCCCCAATCACATCCGGGCATTTATTCAACAAAATTCACCTTAAGGCAAATCCGAGGCTATCCTTCCGCTCTCTTCTCTATCGCCTCCACCACAAACGGATAAACCGTTTCTGCGACCACCCTGTATCCCTCCCCGTTGGGATGAATACCATCCTGCTGGTTGAGGGACCATTTCCCAGCTACCCTCTCCAGAAAAAACGGAATGAAAATAAGATCATACTTCTCCGCCACCTCCGGATAAACGGCGGAATATTCCTTGAGGTATTGCCGCCCCAGATTGGTGACCATTTTCATACCCGCCAGAACGACCGTCACGCCGTTTTCCTGAAGAATACGCACCGTCTTCTCCAGGTTCTTTCGTGTCAGCGAGGGTGAGGTTCCCCGCAGGCCGTCGTTGGCTCCGGTTTCGAGAATGACAATGTCCGGTTCGAGCTTAAGCACCCAGTTGATACGGGACAGGACTCCACTGCTGGTCTCGCCGCTGATCCCGGCATTGATCACCCGCCAAGGATACCCTTGCTCCCGCAGCTTGCTTTCGAGGCGGGCAGGATAGGCCTCTTCCTCGTTCACCCGCAGGCCGGCAGTCAGACTGTCGCCCACCGCGACAACAGTGCCGTTATAGATAATTTCCTGCTTTTCGGAAGATGCCTCCGGCGCATCCGAGCGACTGCATGCCATCAGGGAAAAGCCAAGCGCCAATATCCATATTACCCCGAGAATTGTTAGTTTGTTCATAGCCTGATCCTTTTTGAAAAATCGTCTTTTTTTCACGCTAAGACGCAAAGCCGCCAAATAAACCTTTATTATCAAAAACAGACTTACAGTGATTCAGGGGATTAAAGGGATAATAATCTTAAGACCTTGGGAATTAACGAATAAACCTTATCCCCTGTATCCCATCCATCCCTGTTAATTTTGTTTGTGCCTTTCTTTGCGCTCTTTGCGTCTTGAGAGAGTGAAGCGAAAGGACGAGGGAATACTCCTTTGTGAAAATAATTTTGACTCACTCATCATTTTGCTCCCGCAAAAAAGCTGCCGGTTTATGGTGCAGAATCGGTAGAGCGGCCCCAACCCCTACGGCGAGTACAAGCAGGGCCGTCACCACAACCAGCAAAAGGCTGGTGCCAAAAAACGGGCGGTAAGAGAGATCAAAGGCTTTCCAGCAGATAACCCAGCTTCCAAGTTGGGAGAAAACCAGGGCGAGAACACCGCTGATCAGGCCGAGGATAAGACTTTCGATGGTGAAAACCGCCAGGACAAAGCGTTTCCGTGCGCCAAGAATTTTAAAATAGACCGTCTCCTGGATGCGGGTGTAACGGGTAGCGAAAACCGAACTGACGATGATCAGGAAACCGGCGGCGATGCTGAACAGGGTGAAAAAGCGGACGATGGTCGATAGCTTGACCATGATGCGGGAAAAAACTGTCACCGCTTCGGTCAAATCAATAACGCTCACATTCGGGAACCGGGCCACGATCCGGTTCTGAAGGGGAGCGATACGCTCCTTGTCGAGTCGCAGCGCGGTAAAAAAGGTCTGGGGGGCGTCTTCCAGAACCCCGTTGGGAAAAACGAAATAAAAATAGGGTTTCAGCCCTTTTTCCGTTCGCCTGCGAATACTGGAAATCCGGGCGCTGATCTCAATGCCCTGAACTCGGAAGGTCAGGAGGTCGCCGATCTTCATGTCCCGCATTTCCAGAACCCGCTCAAGAACCGAGACCTGAGTTTCGCTCCAGTCGGCCCGGAAAAGGCTTCTTCCGGTGACCAGCTGTTCATCGTCGAGAAGAAACTCACGATAGGTCAGGTTGAAGGTCCTTGCCAGGCTATCCCCCCGGCTCCTTCTTTCCTTTTCCGGGTCGATTTTCTCGCCGTTCACGGCCACCAGAGGTGCGCGGATAACCGGATAACAGATTGCCGGGACACCGAGCTCCTTGACAAAATCATCCTTCTGGCCCGGTTGGATGTCGATGAAAAACAGGTTGGGCGCATCAGCCGGAAATGACTGAATGAAAGAGGCATCGAGATTCTTCTCTACCAGGGAAATGGAAAAGACCACGCTCAGCGCCGCGGCCAAAGTGACAATGATCGCCCGGGTGGAATTGCGGGCACGAAAGAGCCCTTTCAGGGCTTGGCGCAGAACCAGATGATTCACCTCTCTTTTCCGTAGTTGCTTTAGAATCCAGGTGGTGGAGAAAAAAGCCGCAAAGATGAGCAGCCCCGTACCCATCACAAAATAGAGCCCGGTTTTCAGCTCCCGAATCCGCAGCAGAACCATGAGGAGGAAAAAGAGGGCACAGGCCCCGCCGACGATCCAAGTCGAGCTATGCCGCGAAGCCCTCTGTTCCTCTTTGCCGAAAATTGCCCTCGGCTTCACGCCCTTGAGTCCGTAAAGCGGTTGGGTAGTAAAAAGGATAACCACCATGAAGCCAAGGAACAGCCCTTCCCCGATAGCTTTTGGGGAAATGCCCAGGTCAATGCCTGCGGGCAGAAGTCCCTGAAACAGGCTGGGGAGAAAATTCTGAAGGGCGAAGCTGACGGCCAGACCGGTGAGCGTGCCGATCAGACCCAAGAAAAGAGCAGCACCAAAGTAGTGGCTGATGATAGTGCGGCTGCGGGCGCCCAATGTTTTCATGATGGCGATGGTCTTTTCCTTCTCCTTGAGCAGCGCAGCCAAGGTGCTCTGAATACCGATCCCGGCAAGAAGAAGAGTAAAGATGCCGATCAGATTGAGAAAGAAGAGGAGGTTGTCGAAAAAACGTTTAACCCTTGAATTGGCCGTCCGGTAGGTCTCAACACGGATACGCTCTTCTGAGGTGAAACCTTGCAATTCCTTTGCAATCCCGTCCAAACGGCTCTGTTCTGCGACTTTGGCGAGGATCAGATAGCGGACACGGCTCCCCTTGCCGACTAGGTCGAGAGCAGTCAGGTCGGAAGTTGAGACAAAAATCCGCGGTCCCAGGGCAAAGAAATTCACCGGCCGGTCCGGCTCAGCGACCACCACATCACCAATGCTCAGAACGGCCTCACCCACCTTGAGGCGATCCCCCACCCGGAGATGGAGACGATCAAGAACCACCTGTTCCACCACGATGGTGCCTGGGATCAGGACGTCATGAAAGGGGCGTCCCGATGCGAGCTGCACACTACCGTAAAAAGGGTAGCCCGGCTCCACCACTTTCAGCTGGGCGAGCAGGGAATCCTCCTCTTCTGTTTTCCGGACTACCGAGTAAAACTCGTAAACACGGGCGGTTTCGATAACGTTCTCGTCTTCCAGAGAGGTTATCGCGCCAGAAAATTCCGCTGGGAAAGGGGCACGGGAGCGGATGATGAGATCGGCGGCGTGCAAGATGCGGGCGTCCCGCAGAAGGGAGGAGTGGACACTGCGGCTGAAACTGCCGAGGGAAACCAGGGTGACCATGGACAGGACGACGCAGAGAATGAAGACGATCGACTGGTGTTTCGATCCGGAAATCTGGCGACAAATAAAACGGACATTAAGCATGAACGCCATCCGAGACAATCCTGCCGTCGCGGAGATCGACAACCCGGTCCGCCATCCCTGCCACGTCGGGGTTGTGAGTCACGAGGAGGAGGGTCATGTTCCGCTCCCTGTGGAGTTCGAGAAGCAGGTCGAGAACGGCCCGGCCATTGGTCGAGTCAAGATTTCCCGTCGGTTCATCGGCAAAAATGATCCTCGGCTCGTTGATCAGGGCTCGACAGATGGCGCAACGCTGTTTCTCCCCGCCGGAGAGTTGATGGGGAAAACTCTCGGCCCGCTCCGCAAGGCCCATCCGCGCCAGAAGTCTTTCCGCTTTTTCCCGCGCCCCTGAATCATCGGCCAGCTCCGCGGGAAACATAACGTTCTCCAGGGCGGTCAGGGAAGGAACCAGGTGGAAGGACTGAAAAACGAAGCCGAAAGTATTATTGCGGAGGGGCGCCAGGTCATCTTCACCCAGGTCGGTGATATCTTTCCCGGCGATGACAACCCTCCCCTGAGCCGGCCGGTCAAGCCCGGAAAGGATGGTAAGAAGCGTCGTTTTGCCGCTCCCGCTCTCTCCTTGGACGACGACGAATTCACCTTCCGCAACGGCCAGGGAGACGTCTTCGAGAACGGTGATCTGGCGGGTCCCGACCAGGTAGTGTTTAGTGATATTGTGTGCGCTGAGAATGCTCATAGATTCCAAGTTGGGTTATTGCGGGAAAAAACGATTTATTTGGATGCTGATTTTCATGTTAGCATCGGGCCTTTTTCAAAGTAAATTTCTTTCTTTTCCATCGATTTTGTTTCTTTCGGCAGCCTCAAAAAAAGAATTTATCCCTTCCGCTTGGTGGGAGATGCTATCATTTTGCCAAACCCATAACTCAGGTAAATATGAACAAAACCAACACGGGATTTCTGCCTACCTCGGAAGTCGAAATGAAAAGCTGCGGCTGGGATGAACTGGATATCCTTTTCATCTCCGGCGACGCTTACGTCGACCACCCATCCTTCGGCGTTCCGCTCCTTGCCAGACTCCTGGAGCGGGAGGGATTCCGGGTCGGAATTATTCCCCAGCCGGACTGGCAGGACCCGGAAGCCTTCAAGGTCATGGGGCGCCCTAATCTTTTTGCCGCAGTCTCCACCGGCGCCATGGATTCCATGGTCAATCATTACACGGCGGCAAAAAAAATCCGCCGCGACGACGCCTATACACCGGGGGGCCAAGCGGGAGCCAGACCAAACCGGGGTCTGATTGCTTACACAGCGGCTCTCAAAAATGCGTTCCCAGGAATTTTCGTGGTCATAGGCGGAATCGAAGCCAGCCTCAGAAAACTCGCTCACTACGATTACTGGGACAACCGGGTGCGCCGCTCCATTCTCGTGGACAGCAAAGCCGACCTTCTGATCTATGGTATGGGCGAGCGCCCGCTACTGGAAATCGCCGGTCGCGCCCGGTCGGGAGAACTCCTGGCTGAAATCGACGAGATACCGGGAACCGCCGTGGTCATGCAAAATCCGCCGGCGGCGGGGACCATGCTCCCCGCTTTCGAAGAACTCAAAACTGACAAGGAAGCCTACAACCGGGCATTCCGGCTCAGCACCAAAGCCGCCGCCGGGCACAAAACCCTAGTGCAGGCCCACGGCCCACGCCAGGTGGTCGTCAATCCTCCAGCTGCGCCCCTCTCGGCAAAGGAGCTCGATGCCCTTTACGACCTGCCATTCCAAAAACTCCCCCACCCATCCTACAAAGAGCCTATCCCGGCTTATGAGCAGATCCGTTTTTCCATTACCACCCACCGGGGCTGTTTCGGCGGATGCGCTTTCTGCGCCATTGCCTGCCACCAGGGAAAAACCATCCAGTCCCGTTCCGAACAATCCATCCTTCGTGAGGTTGAAAAACTGACCCGTCACCCGGATTTCAGGGGCACCATTACCGACGTGGGCGCCCCCACGGCCAATATGTTCGGCCTCTCCTGCGGGGAAAAGGAGGATGTCGTCTGTGCAAAATCGAGTTGTCTTTTCCCGAGCCCCTGTCCCCGACTGACAGCCTCCGGACGAAAAGCGGCGGCCCTTCTTAAAAAAATCCGCCGGGTTGCGGGCATCAAACATGTCTTCGTCGCTTCAGGTGTGCGCTTCGACCTGCTGGAACAGCAGCCGGAATACCTGGAAGAGCTGCTAGCCCATCATGTGGGAGGCCTTCTCAAGGTCGCGCCCGAATCCCTGGCCCTTGAGGTCACCCGGATCATGCGCAAACCAGATCCGGATCGTTTCGCCCGCTTTTTGAAGCATTTTCGTGACCGGAGCCGTCAGCTGAACCTCCGCCAGGCAGTGGTGCCCTACCTGATTTCAGCTCATCCCGGCTGCACGCTTGCCCACATGGCCGACACCGCCCTGTTTCTCAAGCGCCACAACCTGCACGTGGAACAGGTGCAGGAATTCACCCCGACCCCTGGCACCCTCTCCACCTGTATCTACTACACCGGGAAAGACCCCTTCAGCGGAGAAGATATCCACGTCCCCACCTCCGACCTTGAAAAACGACTGCAGAAATCCCTCCTCCTCCATCATCTGCCAGACAAGCGCGGCGATATTTTAAAAGCACTCAAAATCTGTGGGAGAGAGCAGGACGCTGAAGAACTGCTCGGCAGATCCCACGGACCGCATCGCCCGGAGAGAAAAAAAAAGAGACCAGCTTAAACCGCACGCTCTCTGTCTCCTTTCCTGAATTTATCCACCACATTTTGAGATATTTCCCAGTTACGATTTGCTGGGCAATGGAGTAGAAAAATTTCTGCTGTTCATTTTTTGACTTAAAGGTTAGAATTCCGGCTTTAAATCAGCTGCAGTCAATAGCGATCAAGGAGGTTGCCATGAAGCAATCCAGCCTGTTCAACACCATTAACTGCTGGGGATTGATTTTTATCAGACTGGCTCTCGGGGTCATTTTCATGGCCCACGGTGGCCAAAAGCTGTTTGGCTGGGCAGGAGGCGCAGGCTTCGAGGGGACTATCCAGTTTTTTGAAACCACCTGGGGAATTCCCATGCCCCTGACTATTCTGGCCATGGTGACAGAGTTTTTTGGTGGCCTGGCAGTTCTGCTGGGATGCCTGACCCGGGTGGCAGCTCTGGGCCTGGGAGCCATCATGGGGGTGGCTATCTACAAGATACATTATGTTCACGGGTTTTTCATGAACTGGAGTTGCGCGGAAAACATCGGGCATGGCATCGAGTTCAATATCGCTCTTCTGGCCATGTCGGCGACGCTTTTATTTTCCGGCCCAGGACATCTCTCTATCGACAAGTGGCTGAGCAAATAACCCGCCCCTCTGAACTTTCAAGCAGGCAGATGCCGCTTAACCGGATCATGATGAAAGTGGTTTGAGACGCATGAAATACGACAGAATCCTGAACGATCTTGAGGATATAGAAGAAGCAATGCTGCTACTCCAGCCGGACGATTCCGACCTTATGCTGGATCTGGCCTGCGGAACCGGGGAGACCACAATTTTTTTCGCTCCTCATGTCAAAAGCGTGATTGCCGCAGACGGAAATATGGAGGCTTTGAAAAAAGCTCAGGTGGTGATTTCCGAACAGAAGGAACTTCTCAATGTGGCTTACCGCGAAGCGGATGTCGAGGACCTTCCGTTTCCGGCAGGGGCGTTTTCTCTTATTTGCCGGCGGGGAAATTTCCACCATTTCACCGATCTTGAACGCGCCCTCACCGAGTTTTTCCGGGTTCTGCGCTGGAATGGGCGCCTGTGCATTATCGATAGCCTCGGTCCGAAAGACCCTGAAGCTGCTGTTTTTATAGAAAACCTCCACAAGCTTCGCGATCCTGCCTATACCCGGGCTTACAGCTGTGAAGAATGGACGAAAGCGGCCGAAGCAACGGATTTCATCATTCACTCTATCCAGACCTTCGGGAAACGACGGGATTTCCGGAAGTGGTGTGAGAAAGCCTGCCTGAGCACATCGGACATCGACAAACTGCAGGGACTTTTTCTCACTGCAGAACCCCGCATCAAAGATTTTTTTCAGGTGGAAGTATTCGCCGGTGAAGTGGAAAGCTTCGTGGAACAGGGCATCATGATCTTTGCTTCCCATCCCGCCAAGCCGGTGCGCTAATTTTCCAGTATCTCCCTGATTTTAGTCGCCAGAGCATTCACTGAAAAAGGTTTCTGGATAAAATTCACGCCTTCATCCATCACACCGTGGTGAACAATTACATTTTCCGTATAACCTGACATATAGAGTACTTTAAGGTCCGGATAGCGCGCCGATATCCGGTCAAACAAATCTCTGCCATTCATCACGGGCATAACCACATCGGTCAGGAGTAAATCCACCGGTCTGCCGTGGTTTTCCAATTTCGCGAGCGCGTCCTTTCCGTTTTCAGCAACAAGAACCTTATACCCGTGTCGATTCAGAATGGTGCGCGCAAGATTTCTCACCTGTTCACTGTCTTCCACCAGCAGGACTGTCTCGCTACCGTGGAGATTCCGGAATGTTTTTAATGCTGTCTCTTCAGGGAGGGTTGTTTCCGCCGACACCGGAAGATAGATTTTAAAAGTCGTGCCTTCATCGGCTTCGCTGTAGACCCAGATGTGGCCGTCATGCTGCCTGACGATGCCGTAGACCGTGGCCAACCCAAGACCGGCCCCCCCGTCCTTACCTTTTGTGGTGTAAAACGGCTCAAAAATATGTCTGCGAGTATCAGGGTCCATACCCTTTCCAATATCGCTGACAGTCAACATAACATGGGCGCCCGGCTTAACCCCCTCGTGAACCGACGCGTAATCCTCATCCAGGTTGGTCACGGCAACCTCAATGATCAATGAACCGCCGTCGGGCATGGCGTCCTGGGCGTTTATGGCCAGATTCATGATAACCTGCTCCAGCTGGCCGATGTCCCCTTTGATCAACGGCAAGGACGGTTCGATAATGACCTTAATGGCGACATCTTCACGGATCGTTTTTCGCAGCAGGCTCTCAAACCGGGTTACCACATCAGCCAGGTTGACAAGTTTGATCTCCATCGGCTGTTTGCGGCTGAAAGCCAGAAGTTGGTGAACAATTTCCCGTGCCCGCAGGCTCGCCTGCACGATCTCTTCTACGGAACCTCTGCGTGGATCGCTAAGGGCAAAATCATCCAGAAGCATCTCGCTGAAACCAAGGATCGGTGAGAGAAGGTTGTTCAGGTCGTGAGCCACGCCTCCGGCTAGGCGTCCCACTGACTCGAGCTTCTGGACCTGTTGAAACTGCGCCTCCAATTTCTCTTTTTCCTCTTCCGTCCGTTTGCGGTCAGTGACGTCCCAAACCAGTGATATCATCAAGTTTTTTTCCGGGATCGCTACCTTCCTCGAAGTAATGAAAAATGTGCCCTTGCCCTGACGGGTAATGGGCACATTTTCCCAGTGCATAAGCTCCGGGTCGCCACTAGCGCAATCCTCCAAAACCCTCTTTTTGATCTCTTCTCTGAATTGCGGGTCCTCGTAAACGACCTCCCAAAACGCATGCGGCAAGGGCCTCCCTTGTCCCTGTAAACGGAAAGTTGTCGTTCATATATTTAAAGGCACTAGACCATCAGCATCGGGTTATGACCCAAGTTCCAAGCGTAATCGCTGGGGTGAATTGTAACGCCACTCGCATTCTTTGAGGTCGCACAAGTTTTTCTTAGTTGAACTTCGCAACCGTCGTTTGGTAAAACTCCAGAAGGCCTCGATCCCATTGATGTGGACGCCTTTGGCGACAAAATGTTTGCTCTTATCCGCAAGTGTTTGTCGTAACCGACATCAACCAGGCCATCATATCCTCGCCAACCGTCGGTCAGGACAACGCTTTCGGGACGGGAACGATCTTTTGTAATGTCTTGGCAGAACAGTTACTTACCAGTTCTGTATAAATTCGCCCGTCACGTTCGTAAATGCCAAAGACGGGTTGCTTGGTTGACCCTCGACCGAGTCGGCACGAGCGGGTTGGACCAAAGAAGCTTTCATCGAGTTCAACCACACCGACAAATTGGCCCATCGGTTTGAAACTCATGTAGAAATGTACCATAGTAACCGTCTTGCGATTATGACACAAAAGCTTTTTCGTGGCGAGACAGAAGCACTCAATAATTTTTTCAACCTTGTAACTGCTTAACTTACTGTTCTTAAACATATTTCACGGCTGGGTCTACAGAGTTCACAGCTATACCGATCGGTAGACTGTCCATGACCGATTTGACAAAGGCTTCGCTTTCCCTCAGGGTTTCCTCTGCACGCTTGCGATTGGTAATATCATGGGCCACGGCAAAGGTGATTCCACGTTCGGGAATGGGGTGGGATACCCACTCCAACCAGCGATAGGTCCCGTCTTTGCAACGATATCGATTTGTGAAATTGAAAACTTCTTCTCCGGACTTAAGTTTTTTGTCTACCACAGTGGTGGTTTTTTCGACATCATCCGGATGAATTAAATCGAGGAAGGAGCGATTGAGAAATTCATGTTCCGAGTAGCCGAGGGTTTTTGTGAATGCAGCATTGACCTTGAGAAAAGTCGCCGTATTAATATCGGCGACACAAATCATATCCAGGGACATGGAAAAGATCTCTGTCAGTTCCTCGCGACTTTCCCGCAGCTCCTGCTCGACAAGCTTCTTTTGGGTAATGTCATTCCAGATGCAGTGATACACCTTCTGTCCCTCGACATCCACCACTTGGGCTAACACTTGAACATGCCTGATTTCACCCTGCTTGGTGCGCTGGAGCGTTTCAAATTCACCGTACCCACAATCTATCACTTTCTGAATGCTGTTCCTGATTTCCTCCTCGGTTAAAAGAGCGTCAATGTCTTTTAATTGCAGCCGGGAAAATTCCTCCGGCGTATAACCCAACTGATGACAGACCTGCCTGTTGAAATCGACGGGACGGGCGGTTTCCGGATCCAGAATCACGATACCTACGGCACCTTGGTCAAAAATTGCCTGATAGTGGCTTTTTGCCTCTCTAAGCGCCTTTCTTTCCAACTTGCACCCTTCAAGTTCCTTCTTTAAAGCAGCTAGTTTTTGTTCCAGTTCTTCATAAGTCGGTTTTTTCGACATAGGAAAACCTCAAAATCAAACAAGCGGAAACCACTCAAAGCACATATCTATCCGACGGTTTTTACATCGTTCAATTTTTGTAATATTAACATTTATACAAAGATATTATTTAGGAAATTATATTTAAGAGGTCTGTCACAAAAAATCGAAGACAAGCGGATATTTTTCTGTTGTTTTTTCTTCCCTGTGTTAAAATGCCTAAAAATTATGCAAAAGTCCTATGAACATAGCTAATCTCACTCTCAAAAGTAATGTTTTCCTGGCCCCAATGGCTGGAATTACCGATATTCCCTACCGGCGCGTCATGAAGCGTTTCGGCGCCGCCTTGGTTTATACGGAAATGATCAGCGCCAATGGTCTCATCCGGGCTGGGCACAAAACAAGGCAACTCATGCTCTCTTCCCAGGAGGAACAGCCCCTCGGAATCCAGCTCTTCGGGACTGAGCCGGAGATCCTGGCGGAAGCGGCCAGGGAAGCCTCTCCACACGGCCAGCTTATCGACCTGAATTTCGGTTGCCCGGCGAAAAAGGTTATCCGCAACGGCGCGGGAAGTGCCCTGATGCGCGATCCGGAGCAAATCGGCCGAATCATCGCTGCGGTCCGCAAGGCCACGCCCCTGCCTCTGACAATTAAAATCAGGGCCGGATGGGACAACGAAGCGATCAATTTTATTGAGGTTGCCGCTTTTGCCGTGGCCGAAGGAGTCGATGCAATCACCCTGCACCCCCGTACCCGCAGTCAGGGTTTCGGGGGGTGTGCTGACTGGGACCTGATCCGCCAGCTGAAAGAGTCGGTTCCCGTTCCGGTCATCGGCAGCGGCGACATCTTCACTCCTGAGGACGGCCTTAAGATGATAAACCACACCGGCTGCGACGCGATCATGGTCGGGCGGGGAAGCTTCGGCAACCCCTGGCTCATCAGGAATATTCAAAACCTGCAGAATAACGCGCCCATGGCTTCTCCCACGCATCTCGATCGCTACCGCACGCTCCGGGAGCATTATCAAATGTTTCTCGACTGCTACGGACCCCGCCGCACCGTCGGACATATGCGCAAGCATCTCGCCTGGTATTCGCGGGGGTTGAGCGACGCAGGAGCTTTCCGTGACAAGATTAATCGGATCATCACCCCGGAAGGGATACTGGACGCCATCGATCATTTTTTCGCTGCCGGCGATCAAAGAGAGTTGTCAGAATGAAACGGGAGCACGGACCGGAGCAGGAAAGACTCTACACCCGGGTGATGGAGAATATCGAGGAAGGGATCATTGCCATCGATCAGGAGGGTCGGATTAATCTTTTCAACCCCGCCGCCCAGAACTTCACCGGCCTCTCCGAACGCCAGACCCTCGGAAAACCGATCGAGGACGTATTCAGGGACCAGAATACCATTCTTTATCTCATCCGTGCCGGACTCCGGAGCGGACGCCCCATTTCCGATCATGAGGACATCCATCTCCAGCGAAACCACGCCCCGCCCCTGCCAGTCGGAATTTCCGTTTCACCCATCTTCCAGGATAACGGCCCGCAGGACGGTCTGGTTCTCATCATACACGACATGTCACGGGTAAAAGAGTTGGAAAAAGCCATGCGCCAGGCTGATCGCCTATCAGTGCTGGGTTCTCTGGCCGCGGGGCTGGCTCACGAGATCAAAAATCCGTTGGGAGGAATCAAAGGGGCGGCACAACTTCTTGCCCTGGAACTAGAGGGCTCGGAAAATCTCAAGGAATTCACCCAGGTGATGATACGTGAGGTGGAGAGAGTAAACGGAATCATCGAAGAGCTCATGGATCTGACCCGCCCCAGGGCGGCCCAGGTGGAAGATGTGGATCTTTCCCAAATCCTCAATGACATAGTTCTTTTTCAGAAAGAGGCCCACCGGGAGAAGGAGGTGACCTTCGCCCTTCAGCTCGACCCCAGCATCCCGCCGATCCATGGGGACAGGAACCATCTCACCCAGCTTTTTGTCAACCTGGTGAAAAACGCGGCCGAAGCCGTAGGCCCAAAGGGCCGGGTAGAAATCATCTCAAAAGTCTCCCACGACTACAATTACTGCAAACCCGGAGACGCCCCTTCTCCTGTCATCGTTGTGGAGATAAAGGACCACGGCTCCGGCATTCCCGCAGAAGAAATGGACCAGATATTTACGCCTTTTTTCACCACCAAATCCAAAGGAAGCGGACTTGGACTTCCAACCTGCCAGAAAATTGCCGATGAGCATGGCGCGCTTTTGAAATTTTCCAGCGAGCCGGGCAAAGGGACGGTTTTTTCCATATCGCTCCCTTTCCAGCGCATGAGCAAAAAATCGCTCAAAAGCAACCATGAAAAAAATACGTAGGCAGAGGGCTTTGACTCTCTGTCTTGAAAATATTCAGGATATTATTTTTTATGAGGAAAGGCTTTCAGCATGAAATCCGACCGCATACTGGTTGCAGACGATGAAGACAGCATTCGCTGGGTCCTCTCCAAGGCTCTGGCCAAAAAAGGCTTTTCCGTTGACCTCGCGGCTTCGGGAGGGGAGGCTCTCGCGCTTCTTCAGAAGCACTCCTACGGGCTGGCGGTGCTCGACATCAAAATGCCTGACATCTCGGGCCTTGATCTCCTCAGTCACATTCACAAAGAGCGCCCCGAAACCCTGGTCATTATCATCACCGCCGAAACAACCATGAAGAACGCCGTGGAGGCGATGAAGAGGGGCGCTTTCGACTACATCACCAAGCCTTTTGATCTCGACGTCCTCGATGCAACTGTTCTCAAGGCCCAGAAGGCCGGCGAAGTCACCGGCGAGGTCCACCGCCTCAAAAAAGAGTTGAAAGAGCATTACCAGCTCGAGCGGACCTTGATCGGCCAGAGCCAGCCCATGCAGGAGGTTTACAAAACCCTGGGCAAGGTCGCCCCTTCGGAGGTCACCATCCTCCTGACCGGCGAAAGCGGCACCGGCAAGGAACTGGTGGCCAGGGCCATCCATTTCAACAGCCTGCGCCTCGGCAAACCTTTCATTGCTCTGAACTGTGCCGCCATTCCCCGGGAACTTCTGGAGAGTGAACTTTTCGGGTTCGAAAAAGGCGCCTTTACCGGTGCGGTTGAAAGGAAAATCGGGAAGTTCGAACTCGCCAGCGGCGGAACTCTTTTTCTCGATGAAATCGGGGACATGCCTATCGAACTTCAGGTCAAACTGCTGCGGGTTCTGCAGGAAAAAGAGATCACGCGTACGGGGGGTAACGCCTCTATATCGGTAGACGTCCGAATCGTCGCCGCCACCAACCAGAATCTGCAGGAAAAAGTCCGGGAAAAAACCTTCCGGGAAGACCTCTATTACCGGCTCAATGTCGTCCCCATTTCTCTTCCCCCATTGCGCAAGCGCACGAAAGACATCCCCCTGCTGGTCGAATTTTTTCTCGAAAAGGCACGAGAAACTCTGGGGACAACAACCAAGGCCTGCACCCCTGAAGCCATGCGCCTCCTGCTTAATTACAACTGGCCGGGGAACGTCCGGGAACTTGAAAACGCCATCCAGCGGGCATCGCTTCTCTCTTCCGGGTCAATCCTCACACCCTCCGACTTCCCCTCCCTGCAGCCGGAGGGAGCTTCGGGGCCCAACCAGGATTCACTTGAAGGATTAATCGCCAAAAAGCTGGAAAATTCTCTGGGAACTATGGATATCGGAGAGATCGACGACCTGTACGACATGGTGCTGCAACAACTCGAACGCCCCCTGATCCGCATCGTTCTCGAAAAAACCCGGTACAATCAGGTTCGTGCGGCAGAAGTGCTGGGTATCAACCGCAACACGCTACGCAAGAAAATTCAGAATCTCAAAATTGAGATTAATAAATCTTGAGGGCCAACCTGCCTCTTTTGGGGCTCTGGAGGCACTCTCCTTTAGTGTTAAAAGGCCCGCAAGGAGAATATTGTGATCCGCTTTGAAAATGTCGACAAATGGTTCTCCCATCTGCATGTCCTGAACAACATAAATCTCCATATTAAATCAGGAGAAGTGGTTGTCGTATGCGGGCCGAGCGGTTCCGGAAAAAGCACCCTTATACGCGTCATCAATCGCCTTGAGCCGATTCAGAAAGGACGGGTGATTGTGGACGATATCGACCTGGACGATCCAAAAATCAACCTGACCCAGCTCAGGGCCGAAATCGGTTTTGTATTTCAACAATTCAATCTCTATCCCCATATGACCGTGCTTGAAAACATCACTCTTGCCCCCTGTCTCGTTCGCAAAATGAATGCAAGCGATGCTGACGAGCTGGCCCGCGACCTGCTGGTTAAAGTCAACATTCCCGATAAGGCCGACTCCTATCCTGCCCAACTTTCCGGAGGCCAGCAGCAAAGAGTCGCCATTGCCCGCGGCCTGGCCATGCGGCCGAAAATCATGCTATTCGACGAGCCGACCTCGGCCCTGGACCCTGAAATGATCAATGAAGTACTGGATGTCATGAAAAACCTGGCCCGCGAAGGAATGACCATGGTCTGCGTCTCTCATGAGATGGGTTTTGCCCGGGAAGTTGCTGACCGCGTCATCTTTATGGACGAGGGTTGCCTGATCGAGGAGAACAGTCCCGAGCAGTTTTTCACCAACCCGAGAAATGAGAGAACCCAGGCTTTTCTGAGTAAAATTCTTTCACATTAATTCAGGAGGGGAAAATTTGCTGAAATATGGTTTGTTTTAGCAAATTTTCACTACCGTTCCCCACGTTCGACAACCTCCTGGTATAGTTAAAATTGATCATTTTCCGGGAATATGGTTTTCCCGGAATTAACTTCAATTTTTTTCAGGAGGTAGGAACATGCGTATTTGGAAAATTCAAGCTATCGCAGCAGTGCTCATTCTCGTTTGGCTTCAGGCGGCCATGGCCGGACCGACCTACGACAAGGTCATGAAAGCCAAGATCGTCCGTGCCGGAATCATGACCGATTCCATCCCCGGCGCCTTTTACAACGAGAAAAAGGACTGGGTCGGGATGGACGTGGATATCGCCGAAGAGATCGCCAAAAGGATTGGCGCCAAGCTCGAGCGGGTTCCGGTCACGAACAAAACCAGAATCGCCTTTGTTCAGCAGGGCCGCATTGACATGTCGATCGCCAACATGACTCACAAGCGCGAGCGGGACAAGTCCATCGACTTTTCCATTACCTATTTCTTCGACGGCCAGAAAATCCTCGCACCGAAAGGAAAGTACACCAAGTGGGAAGATTTCGTCGGTAAAAAGGTAGCCACCATGCAGGGAACCACCAGCGAGATCAACGTCAAAAACCTCCTGAAAAATCTTGGTGATCCCAAGTATGAAACCAACGTCATCTCTTATCAGAAGGAATCGGAATGTTTCCAGGCGCTACGCATCGGCCGGGTGGCCGGCTGGTCCACCGACAGCACGATCCTTCTGGGATATGCCGCTCAGGCGCCCGGACAGTTTGAACTGGTCGGCGATTTCTTCAGCGACGAACCCTACGGCATCGGCCTTCCCCAAGATGACTCCAGTTGGAGGGATCTTATCAATTTCACAATTCAGGACATGTGGAAGGACGGGACCTACAAAAAAATTTACAACAAGTGGTATGGTCCCGACACCCCCTACTATTTCCCGCTGACGGAGAAGATAGAAATGTGGCCCTGATGCAAGGGTGTCCCTTGTGATTTGTCTTGCCAATTAACTCTGGGATATTTTTGCTGCGGTCAAAGCGTCGCCAACGCAGGCAACGCCGAAAAGGGCCAGAATTGGTGCATAGGATTTACCACACAGGACACTAGGTCAAATATTATTGAAGCGAGCCCTTTGCGGGGCTCGCTTTGTTGCGTAAAATTCTTTTAAGCGATTCCCCAAAAAATGCTGCGAAGATATTTTAAAAACACGAAAATTCAATATGCAAGCCTCATAATAATCGCCATTCTGATGGTTTATTATTGGGGCTGGGTTTTCGAGTTCGGTTATAAGTTCGACTGGTCCGTCCTTTATCAGGTCAATGAAACCTACGGCGTCAATCTTGGTTTCAACCTGCTCAATGGGCTCCAGCTCACCGTTGAAATCTCCCTGGTCAGCTCCGCCATCGGCTTGGTGCTAGGGACTATTTTCGGACTCGGACGATTATCACATTTCAAACCTTTTTACTGGCTTTCGACATCCTACGTCGAATTTTTCCGCAACACCCCCCTGCTGATTCAACTTTTTTTCTGGTACTTCGCCCTCCCCATGGGCCTTCCTCTGGAAATAAGACAGCTTCTTTTTGAGCATAATTTCGAGTTCTGGATTGCCACGATCGGGCTTTCCATCTACACCGGCTCGTTCATGGCCGAGGTCATCCGGGCAGGCCTGCAATCGATTCAGAAAGGGCTTCTGGAAGCCGCCTACTCCGCCGGGCTGACTTACTTCCAAGCCCTTCGCACCATTATCTTGCCGCTGGCGTTCCGCTCCATTATTCCTCCTCTTGGGAGCGAGTTTCTCAACAACATGAAAAACTCTTCACTGGCCATGGTCGTTGGAGTGGCGGAACTCTGCTGGCAGTCTCAGCAGATTGAATCGCTCACCTTTAAAGGCTTTGAAGCAACCACCGCTGCCACTCTTATTTATCTTTTCCTGTCCCTGACCATCTCGGCCATTCTCAACATGGTCAACCTGCGCCTGCAAATTATCCCTCCACGCCACAGAGGGCTGGCCTACAAGGTAAGCGACGTTTTTTTCTATCCCTTTGAACTGATCTGGGGTGCTCTGGCCCACCCGGTCCACTGGGCTCTTTTCAGCCGCTCCCTCGCCCTGCAATACACTCCATTCCAGGCCGCCTTTCGCCATCTCTTCCATGTCCTTCGCAAAGCAATGGGCCTGTTGATCCGGGCATCGTTTGTCGGCTTTATTCTATATGTTCTCTTTGAAGTGGGACAGGGGCTCATAAACCTCAAATGGTCCGTTGCCTGGGAGAATCTGTCCACCCTGCTGATCTGGCGCTTCCCCAGCAACGACAACCCGAACGAATTCCTCTGGGGCCTGGGCGGACTGAGCTTCTCCATTCTGATGTCCCTGATCGCTATCACCATCAGTTTCGGAATCGGCCTGGTGGTCGGCCTGGGACGTATGGCCAAAAACAGATTTTTCCGAGTACCCTGCACGCTCTATATCGAAATCATCCGCGGAACGCCCCTGATCATGGTCATCTTCTGGGTCTACTTCTTTCTCCCCATCTTCATCAAAACCTATCTGAATGTTTTCTGGAGCGCCACCATTGCCCTAACCTTATTCACCGGGGCTTATCTGGCGGAAATCGTCCGCGGCGGGATTCAGAACATTCCTCCCGGTCAGATGGAGGCAGCCGTCAGCACAGGGCTTGGCTACTTCCAAGCTATGCGCCACATCATCCTCCCACAAGCTTTGAAACAGATGATTCCTGCCATTGTCGGGCAGTTCATCGCCATCTTCAAGGACACATCCCTCGCCTACGTCATCGGCGTCCTCGAGTTGACTTTTGTGGCCCAGGGACTCAACAACCGCCTGATGGTTCATCCCTTCGAAATCTACACCACCGTGGCGATTCTCTATTTCATCTGCTGCTATTCCATGAGCATCTATGCCGGAAAACTTGAAGCACGCCTCTCGCCCGAAAAAACCCGCCTCCAACTCTAGCCGCTCGATGCGACCAGAGGAGCAGGATTTTCACTTTGCCAACACCAGGTTAAGTGAAAAAAAACCGATTTGACCCGAGAAGTTTTTCCACACTATTTCGAGAAAAATCAAAAAGTAGGACATAGTTCAATCCTGAAAATCAGGCTGGCCTCTCTTTCACGCGCTTAATCTGCCTTTTAAGACAAACAAATTCCACATTCTTCGCACTTTATTAATTTACGCCTATTCCTGACCAAAAAAGTCATGTTAGAGTTATAAAAAGCATACCTTTAGAGAGGAAGTTCTGAAATATGGCAAACGTTTATCACAGACACCTGGAAAGTCTTATATCCGCTGCCGCTATCACCAGAGAGGTGATTGAGCCATCACCCAATTCTAGAGCTAACCCCCTGCCTGCTGCAGCAGAGGACGAGCCCCTTCCGTCTCTCAACAAGTTGAAAACGGAAATTTTCAGCAAACTGGGCAATTTTCTTGTTGCCGATCCCGGAAAGGATTTCCATTCGCATGTCATCGAGGAGACAACTGCTACCGGGACAAGGCAACTTTTTTATAATCGTCTGACAAGGGATAAGGGCCGCTGCATGCTTGAAGAGTCAGTGGTAAACTTCCTTCGTGAGCCCGGGACCAGGCCGCTCCCCTATTCCATGCTGGAAGTTGTTGACCTGGAAAGTAGGCAACGCCTCGACCTGGCCCAATTCCTTCCCCCAGGGTGCGCATTCACGCCCTCTCGGCTGCTTAAGGTAAAAGTTGACTTCGACCGCAAAAACCGTCGGATGACGTCGGAGTTTTTCCCCGTAAACCTGAAAACCTACCGGGGTGTGGGGAGCGAGGGAGATTTCTACTATAACCGTGAGGCAGGCAGGGTGGCCTACGGCAATCTGGCCGCCGAGGGTTCGCTCCTGTCTCTCTTTCATGAAATCGCCCATGCCTGGCAGTTTGCCTTGCAGGGCAAGTCGGCCAAAAAGGATTTCAGCACCCTCTTTTCATATCTCTCCCGCCGCCTGCACAATCTTGGGGTCAGGATGGAGGCGCACAAACAGCAAGCCATCTCGGATGAAAGGTTTCACCACTTTATAGGTCTGGCCCAGGAAAAGCTTGCGGAAAAGGGTATCGAACTGGATACGGACAGTGTTATCAACGGGAACCTGTCGCCACAAGCCGGCAGCATCATTTTCACAGCGCACAGCGGTAAAAAGTTTTTTTTCATGAGCCGGACCTTCGTAGAGGCCTGGGGAGAATATATTCAAGTGGAGAGAGACGCCTGGGCTCATGCGATTCTGGCCATCCGCCTTCTTCGCAAAAAAGGGCTCGGCCTGGAGTCGGAGTTACGCAATCTTGAGGATTTCAAAACGCTCATCCATCCTCACCTGGAAAACTATCAGAACAGCATCAACAGTCAGATTGAAATGGACCGCGAAAACCTCTATCCGGCAGTAAAAAAAACGCGGGCCGTAACCCGCGTCTGAACATTCACTCTTGACCTGTAGCCTGTGCTTCCCCAACGGCTCAACTATATTCCAAGGTAGGCCTCCCGGACCTCGTCAGAGTTTTTGATCTCATCAGGACTACCTTCGGCCTTAATAACCCCTTCGTGCATGATGTAAACATAATCTGCCCCATCCAGAGCGGCGGCGTTCTGCTCCACCAGAAGTATGGTCAGGCCGATCTCCTCTTTGAGTTTTTCCACCGTTTCGAAAATTTCGAGGACAATCTTGGGCGCCAGCCCCTGGCTCGGCTCATCCATCATGATCAGCTTCGGCTTGGTCATGAGCGCCCGGCCGATGGTTACCATCTGTTGCTGACCGCCGGACAGGGTTCCTGATTTCTGATCTTTTCGTTCGGCCAGGATAGGAAAAAGGGAATAGACCAGTTCAAGAGTCTCCTCGCGATCGGCCATGGCTGCCTTGCGGTAAGCCCCCATGATCAGATTCTCGTAAACAGTCATCTCCTTGAACAGATGCTTCCCCTCAGGAACGAGGGTGATGCCGAGATCGACCTTTTTGTGAGTAGGAAATCGGGTGACATCGTTTCCTTCGAAGAAAACCGTGCCACCCATGACCGGCACGGAACCAAGAACCGTCTTCAGCAGGGTCGATTTCCCGGCACCGTTGGGGCCAAGGAGGGAAGTGATCGACCCGGTTTTGACCTCCAGGTCCGGCCCCCAGAGAATCTGCATGGGGCCGTAGCCCGATTCCAGTTTTTCGACCTTAAGCATTCCCTTCCTCCGCAGGCTTTCCCAGATAGACTTCAATGACCCTCGGGTCGCTGAGTGCCACCTGGGTCGGTTCGTCAACCAGTTTGGCTCCCTGGTGCATAACCAGAACTCTTTCCGCCAGACCGGCCACAGCCCTCATGATATGCTCCACCATGGCGACGATGGCGATCCCCTCCGTCTCCCGGATATCTTTGAGAAACTCCACCATCTTATCGATATCCTTGGGATTCATCCCGGCCATGGCCTCGTCCATGAGGAGCAGCCTCGGTTTCATGGCCAAGGCGCGGGCAATCTCCACCATCTTCTTCTCGATGGGGGTCAGCCCTCCGGCCGGCTTGTCCCGATGAGCAGTCAAATCCATGAGCTCGATATAATGGTCAGCCATCTCCATGGCCTTATCTACGTTGATTTCACTCCCGGCGGCACCGAACATGCCGCCGATGGCGATATTCTCGCGCACCGTGGCTGAAGCGAAGGGACGAGGAATCTGGAAGGTCCGGCCGATTCCGAGGTGAGCCCGGCGATATGAGGGGAAGTTGGTGACATCAACGTCCTCAAAGATCATCTGCCCTTCGTCTGTTGGAAAAACGCCGTTAATGAGATTGAACATGGTGGTTTTCCCGGCCCCGTTGGGACCGACGATAGCCAGAGTCTCTCCGTGGCGAATTTCAAAAGAAATATCGTTGACCGCCACTAGGCCGCCAAAGCGTTTGGTAACATTTTTGACTTTCAACAAGGGCATTTCGGCACCTCAGATAATGTATTTTTCCAGGGCTGTACCCCGAATTTTCTTCTTGAAAATTCCCACCGTCCCCTCCGGAAAGAGAACGATAATGACGATGATGACGGGTGCGAAAATGAGCAACTGGAAACCGGGAATGACAATAGCCAGGAAATATTTTGAAACCCCGTAAATAAGGGCACCGACAATGGGGCCGAGAAGGGTCCCCGCGCCGCCGAGAAGAACGATGATGATCGCTTCCACCGTGTAGTGAATCTCGAAAACGTCCTCGGGATAGACGTAGGTCAGCTTCAGCGCCCAGGCACTTGCCCCCAGAAGACCGGCCAGAACCGCGCTGGTGATGAAGGCGATAAGCTTGTATTTGGTGACGTTAATGCCCATTACCTTGGCGGCATCCTCATCCTCACGCAGGGCGGTCAGAGCGTAGCCCACCTTGTTGCGCATGTAGACCAGCGTGAGAATCGCAGCAAGAACGGCCACGCCGAAAACCAGGATATCGGCCCATTGGGTGGAAAGTGCCATGGCAGTCTCCCTGCCAACGGCTTTGCGCAGATGGCGGGAAAAAATCATACCGTCGGCACCGTTCCATATCCGCGCTCCTTCCACAAAATAGCGGAACCCCTCGTTGACTCCGATAGTGGCAATGGCAAAATAGGCGCCCCGGAGTCTGAGAGCTACGGCACCGACCGCCAAAGAAAGGCCGGTGGAGAAGACCGCCGCGAGGGCAAGACCGATAAAGATTAGACCCACGCCAAGCCCTTTATCGTAAAGAAAGTAGATGGATACCGCCATTCCGTAAGTTCCGACGCCAAGGAAGGCGACATAACCGAAATCGACGTATCCGGTCATACCCATGAAAAGATTGAAAGCCTGGCCAAGCGCGCAATAGAAAGCGAGTTGAGCAATCAGTTGCCACTTTCCGGGATAAGCCAGACCTATCCCCAGAAGAACTCCATAGGCCAGAAGCACGGGAAGAATGGGAGAAAACTTTTGTATCTGTCTCATCACTTGGTCCTCAGAAGTCCGGTCGGCCGGATCAGCAGAATGACCAGCAGCATGACAAAGGAGAAGAAACGGGTCATGGCGAACGGCTCAAGGCCCGGAATCTGGGCGAACAGGGTATAGGAGCCGTTTTCAATAAGACCAAAGACCAGGCCGCCGAAAAAGGCCCCGTAAGGAGACGCAAGACCGCCGAGGACGGCAATGACAAAAGCCTTGAGAGTATAACCACCACCCATATAGGGATTGATACCGACCGGGATGAACATGGTCAGAAGGACACCGCTGACAACGGTGAGGCCGATACCGATAGAAAAACTGAGGGCATATTCCCAGTCGACGTTGATACCGCAGACAGCGGCCCCTTCATCATCCTCCACGACACTGCGCATAGCCATACCGGCACGGGTCTTGTGAAACCACAGGAAAAGGAGCAGACCTATCAAGATACTTCCACCAAAAGCAAGGAGCTTGGTGTAGGGGAGAACAGTGAACCCGAGATCGAGTTTACCCAGGTCCCAGTAATAGCCTCTGGCTTCTGAGGAAAAAAACTGTTTGCAGACCTCTTCGAGAATGACCCCGAAGGAGAAGGTAGCCAGCAGCGAGGCCAACTCGGGTCCCTTGAGTAGTTTTTTAATGGATGTGTAGTAAAAGAGCATGCCGAGGCCCATACCGATGATCAGGGCCACCGGAATAGCCAGCGGAGGAGCAATCCCCAAAGTCTGGAAGAGGATCAGTGCCGTATAGGCCCCCACCATAATGAAAGCCCCGTGCCCGACGTTGACCACCTTGAGAACGCCGAAAATCAGCGATAGTCCCATTGTGGCCATACCGTAAACACCGCCCAGAACAACCCCCTGCAGGAGATTGCCCGATAATTGCTCGAAAATCACTTCAGGGTCCTCGCTATCGAAATAAGTGTTTAAAACGAGCTGAACAGTTCCCCACCGGCTCAACAAGCCCGGAGGGAAATCTAAACTATTGAACTACTATTTGAAATCGGGTTTCGGATAGATGACTTCGGCGGTCTTGGCAGACTCGGGCCAAACAATTTTTCTCTCCCCTTTCTGCCATTGCACATCTACCATTTCATGCCCAACCTGTTTCCCCGTCTCATCGATATCCCAGGTTCCATAGAACGACATGAACTCCAGTTCGCCCAGCGCCTTGCGGACGTCATCGGGATCGAGGCTGTCGATTTTTTCCACGACCAACACAAGGGCAAGCACAGCGGCGCTTGCTTCGGCGGCATGGTAGTCGGGAAGCGTATCTTTGCCGATGGCTTTTTTGAACAATTTCACATACTCATCCTGGCTTGGGCCAATCCAGGTATGTCCGCCTTTCCGGGCGCCTTCTTTGGAAAAGGTCACTCCGTATTCCCAATGGGAGGGTCCCATAACGCCCTCTGCAAGAGTTCCCAGGGCCTCGCCGAAAGCGGGCAGAGTCGCCGCGGCGATCAGAGAGAGAAGGCGGGTGTTGATGTTGAGATCAGCCATCTGTTTGTTGAGGAGTTGACCGTCCTGAAAATGACCGCCGCCGATGACCACATCGGGCGCGGACGCCTTCATGTCGGAGAGAAGCGGGGTCAGGTCGGTGACACCTTTGGGATAGGTACGCTTAAAGACGACATCGAAACCGAGTTCCTTGGCCTTTTCTTCCGCGCCATCCATGACGGAGCGGGCGAATTCGCTGTCCTCGTAAGCCAAGGCGATTTTTTTAGCCTTGGGATCGACCTTTTTGATCATATCCAAAGTGCCAGCATGGTAACGGGAACCGGGACCGATGGTCTGAACCACATACTCGAACCCCTGACGGAAAATTTTATCCGAGGCCCCACCATGATCCATGTAGATCATGCCGTATTTTTCGGCGATGGGGGCTCCGGCCAAGGTGAGGCCCGAACTGTAGGGGGCAAAGGTAAAATGTACCTTGTCGGAAGTGATCAGCCGTTCGAGAAGGCTGGTGACTGATTCTTTTCTCGATTCACAGTCGTAATACTTGTAGTCGAGAGGGACCTTTTTGCCGTTGACCTCAATCCCGCCATGGACGGAATTAACCCAGTCTACCGCCGCCTGGATCCCTCCGACGGCCTGTTCGCCCGCCTTGGCATACTTACCCGAAAGGGCAGCCGGATGACCGATCACAACCTTTTCAAGCTTGGCGGCAAAAACAGCCGAAACATTGAAAAATCCAATGGCGACGAAAATAGTCAACAAACCAGTCACAATTTTTCTTTTCATATGTCTCTCCTTTTCCAAGGTTAAAGGGTTGACGAAAGTGCCTGTCCTAAAGAGTGTATTAAAGAAATGTGCTTTAGCTGAAAGAGGGATCTGCCCGCTCTGGAATAATCCCGTGTTTAAGCGAAAAATAAAGCGGAATGATTATTTTGAAAAAAGCGAAAAACCATTTGGCCACCCATTGTTTTAATCAATTCAAAAAAACTTGGGAGTCCAACTGGGATTTTTTAAAGACATTAAAAAGCAACATCATCAGGTAGTGTGAATATTAAAAAAATACCATATTCTCAAAATAAATTGCAAAAAATTTCAATAATCATTATCCGATAACTTTTTGTTTGTTTTCTCGAAGACTCCAAATATTACGGAAAACGGCACAAAAAAGCCCGGAGCAAAAAACCCGGGCTTGTCGTTTACAAAATAGATAAATCATTATCCCGGACGGTGGGCCTGGTTTTCAAACCGGGTGTACTGCCCCAAAAAGGTGAGATGAACGGTTCCGATAGGGCCGTTGCGCTGCTTGCCGATAATAATTTCCGCATCCTTCTCATGATTTTTGTCACACATCCTGTCTTTGCTGCGGCAATCATCGCAATAAACTGCTTCCCGGTAGACGAACATGATCACGTCAGCATCCTGCTCAATAGCCCCGGATTCACGGAGATCGGCAAGAATAGGTCGTTTGTCGGTACGGTTTTCCAGGGAACGGTTAAGCTGCGACAAAGCCACCACCGGGACCTCCAACTCCTTAGCCAAGGCCTTCAGAGAACGGGAAATATCGGAGATTTCCTGCTGGCGGTTTTCCGTATTCCGCCCCTGCATGAGCTGGAGATAGTCGACAATGACCAGGCCAATCCCCTTGTCTGCCTTAAGCCTGCGAGCTTTGGCGCGTAACTCGAGTACGGAAATAGCGGGCGTGTCATCGATATAAATGGGCGCACTATCCAATTTTCCCGCCGCATTTTTGATTTGCTCAATATCATTCCCTTCAAGATGGCCGGTTCGCAAGCGACTGGCGTCGATCCGTGCAAGGGAACAAAGCATGCGCATAACAAGCTGTTCCTTGCTCATTTCCAGGGAAAATACAACCGCGGGAAGTTTACCGCCTATGGCGGCATTTTCGACAATATTGGTGACCAGAGCGGTTTTGCCCATAGACGGACGACCGGCAACAATGATCAGTTCAGAGGCCTGAAACCCGGCGGTAATCTGATCCATATCCTTGAACCCCGTCGCTACCCCCGTGACATGTTCCTTGCGGACAATCAGCTCTTCTATTTTTTTGATGGTAGTTTTGACGATTTCCTTAGTGGAAAAAAAGGAGGGCCGGCCTTTTTTGCTGGTGATTTCAAAAATCGATTTTTCAGCCCAGTCCAGGGTGTCTTCAAAGTCTTCACCCTTGAAACCGCGCCGGGCTATTTCAGTGGAGACGGTAATGAGATTCCTCTGCAGCGCCTTTTCCTTGACCAGACGGCTGTAATAGGAAATGTTGGCCGCGGTAGGGACAAAATCGACCAGACTTGCCAGGTAGCCGGCCCCCCCGGCAAGTTCCAGGGTCCCTTTCTTTTCCAGGACCGCTGTAAGCGTAATCAGGTCTGCAGGCTCTCCCTTGTTGGACAACTCGATCATGCCCTCGAAAATGCGGCCATGCCCCTCCCGGTAAAAATCCTCGGGCAAAAGAAACTCAAGCGCTCTGTTGAGAGCCTGATTTTCAAGAAGCACACCACCCAGAACTGACATTTCAGCTTCCAGATTTTGGGGGGGAACCCGATTATCGAATGCAAAATCAACCACAGCAGGCCCTGATCAAGAAAAAAGCTGGGTGTGCCTAACACACACCCAGCCATATTGAACAAACGGAAGATTATTCGGATGCAACAACGGATACTTTAATGGCAGCCGTAACATTGGCCTGAAGCTTGAGAGGTACTTCATATTCCCCGAGAACCTTGATCGGCTCTGCAAGCTGAATTTTCTTACGATCGACTTCAACGCCAGCTTCACTCAACTTGGCACAGATATCTGCGGAAGTCACCGAGCCAAAAAGTTTTCCCTCTTCACCCACACGATGTTCAAAAACACACTGTACGGCCTCAATTTTTCCCTTAACGCCCTGGGCCTGCTCGGTCGCCAACTGGAGTTTTCTCTCAAGCTGGCGCTTCTGGTGTTCCAGTTCTTTGATGTTGCGGGTGTTGGCCAGAAGAGCAAGTGAGCGGGGGATCAAGAAGTTGCGGGCATAACCCTGCTTGACAGTAACCAGATCTCCGATCTGTCCTAATCCATCAACATTTTCTTTCAGGATGACTTTCATTATCTTCCTCCTAAAAAGGCTAATTTTCTTTTTTTATTCTTGGTTTTCTAAAATTAATCCACAAATCGAAAACCCCTATTCCGGCTACCAGGACGGGGAGCGGATTGATTGTGACAACCAGCGCATATCCTATTGCTCGGAGCCAGGGGGAAAACTTTTTCTTCCAGAAGTAAAAAGCCACAATGGCCAGTCCCTGGAGAAAATAGACCGGCAGAAGAAAAACCAGGATATTCAGGGCTACCACTTCTACCGGGCCGGTACCGAGAAACAGGCCAAATCCACCGGCAATCAGTATCCAGATCAGCCACGGTGAAACGGACCAGGATCGGAAGGCTGCTCCTTGAATTTCCCGAGCCATGGCCGGAATCCGGTTCAAAAGCAACAATACGAACAGCAGGGCGCCACCATTGGTGACCAGAGCCAGAGCAGGATAGGCTTTTTGGATGAACCCTCCCGCTTTTTCCAGAACAAAATTAAGCTCTTCTCTCTGTTCTGAAGAAAAGTCCGTTTCGAGGGCCAGTTGCCTGGCCTGTTCCAGTTGCTCCTGGACATAACTGCCGACCAGGTGGCCAACATTCTCGTTATTGTAAAGAGCATACCCCGTAAGGGTGAGAAATGAGGTGAGAACCACAATCGCCAAGGTCATGGCGACGGCACGATCCCACGGCCATTTCTTTTTCAACAGAAAGGGAAGAATAAACGAGCCGATCCCAAACTGAAAGAGATAACTTCCCGCTTCCCCCAAACCTCCCAAAGCAGTCAATACCGTGGCACAGAGAGCAATAACTCCGGCACCCGGAAATAATCCGCCGGCCATATGAACATAGGCAGCAGGAAAGGGAGCAAGCAGACTCAGCAACAGAGAAAACAAGGGAAGTTTTTCCGCCGCTGTGATCAGCAACAACGTGGCGGCGGCCCCACCGATTATTAAAAAAACTCTCCGCTGATTCATACTCAGCGTTCCAGAAGAAAATTGGACGTCAATTAATTAGTAAAGCCGCCCGGAAAAAGGAAGCAGCGCAATATTGCGTGCTCTCTTAATTTCGCCGCACAGCTTTCTCTGATGGGTAGCGCAATTTCCGGTAATGCGCCGGGGAATGATCTTCCCGCGCTCGGTCAGGAAATGGCGAAGGCCGTCAACTTGCTTGTAATCGATTTTGATGGTTGTGTCAGCACAAAAACGGCAGCCTTTTCTCCGGCTCATGCGCCTGCGAGAGCTATCGGCTCCACCACTTCTCTTGACATAAGGTTTTCTTTCAAAAGCCATAATATATCTCCTCTCCGATTTCCTGGTGTTCAGTCTTCGCTCTCATCACGAGCTTCTTCATCCCCTTTTTCCTTTTCAGAAACTTCGCTGTCAGCTTCCGCCTCGGGTTCGGATTCAGTTTTTTCCGGAGTCTCAACAGCTTCTTCTACGGAAGGCTTGGCAGGCTCGAGGGTGCTGGGATCGAATTTTTCCAGGAGAACGGTTTGGAACTTGATGACGGATTCATCCAGCCTGAAACGCCTTTCAAGTTCGGAAAGACCTGCAGGTTCGGAATCAAAAATAAACAGAGCAAAAGTTCCCTTAGTCTGTTTTCGAACAGAGTAGGCCAGCGACTTGGTCCCCCATTCGTCGACTTTGTGAAGAACGGCATTCTGCTGGCTTAGAATTTCTTTGTACTTTCCCAGCAGATCCTGATAGGCGTCACCCGATATTTCCGGATTGACAATAAAAATGGTTTCATAGGTTCGCATCTAACGTAACCTCCTCTCGGATTTTAGCCCCGGTCTTCCCCGGAGCAAGGAGTATGGACAGCAGATCACTTTCCCAACGAAAGCATCGCTGTTTATCATAATTTTCAAAACTTTTCAAGGATCAGTTCCGGTTACACCGTTTTTCACCTGAAACAAAAGCGATAGCCGGACGTAATCCGGCTATCGCTTTAAAAGCAGATGATATGCGACCAGCTTTAAAGCAGCGGCGCAATAACCAGAGAAATAACGCTCATCAGCTTGATGAGAATATTCATGGCCGGCCCGGACGTATCCTTGAAAGGATCGCCGACGGTATCACCGACAACGGCCGCATGGTGAGCTTCGGTTCCTTTTTTCTCGCCCGCCAGTTCGCCTTTTTCAATGAACTTTTTGGCATTGTCCCAGGCACCCCCGCCGTTCGACATCATCAGAGCCAGGAGCACACCGGCCAGCAAGGCACCTGCCAGCATGCCGCCGAGAGCTTCCTTGCCGAGGATGAAACCCACCAGAACAGGGCTGACAACCGCGACCATACCCGGAAGAATCATTTCCTTAAGCGCCGCTTTGGCGGAGATATCGATGCATTTTTGAGAATCAGGCTTAACCCCTTCTTTGCCATCAAGAAGGCCGGGGATTTCGCGGAACTGGCGCCGGATTTCTTCTACCATCTTGCCCGCGGCACGACCGACACTGGTCATGGTCAAAGCGCCGATAAAAAAGGGCAGAACCCCGCCGATAAGCAACCCGACAACGGTCAGAGGGTTGATCAGATTGATACTTTCCAGGCCGACTGTCGTCGCATAAGCCGAGAACAGTGCCAGGGCGGTCAGGGCCGCGGAACCGATCGCAAACCCCTTGCCCATTGCTGCTGTAGTGTTGCCGATAGCGTCCAGACCATCGGTAATTTCCCGAACTTCGGGACCGAGGGCGGCCATTTCGGAAATACCGCCGGCATTGTCGGCTATCGGTCCATAGGCATCAACCGTCATGGTTACACCGACGGTGGCGAGCATGCCGACAGCAGCAATGCCGATACCGTAAAGGCCGGCACAGTAATTGGCGACCAAGATGGCGAGACAGATAATCAGCACCGGAAGGGCAGTACTTTCCAGTCCGACGGCCAGGCCATGAATAATGTTCGTTGCCGGACCGGTCTTGCTGGCCACGGCGATACGGCGGATCGGTGCGCCCGCGGTATAATATTCGGTGATCAGGCCGATGACAACTCCCGCCAAGGTCCCGGCAACAATCGCCAGGAAAACACCGGAATTGATCCCCATGACCACAATGATCAAGAAAGCTGCCGCCAAAAACAGGCCGGCCGCAATAAAGGTCGTATAGCGGAGGGCTTCCGCCGGATCTTTATCTTTCAGAATTTTCATGGAAAAAATACCGCAAATGGAGAAGAGCAGGCCGAACATGGCCAGGACCAGCGGCAGCATCATGGCTGATGATTGAATGTGCTCCCCGCCGCCGAGTTTAGCCAGCAGAGTCGGGCTGGCCGCTGCGGCAATAGCGATTGTCGCAATGATCGAACCGACATAGGATTCGAAAATATCCGCGCCCATGCCCGCGGTGTCGCCAACGCAATCTCCGACGTTATCGGCGATGACACCGGGATTACGGGGGTCATCTTCGGGGATCCCGGCTTCGACCTTGCCGACCAAGTCCGCGCCGACATCCGCAGCTTTAGTGTAAATCCCGCCACCGACACGAGCAAAGAGGGCTATGGAGGAAGCACCCATGGCAAATCCGTTGATGTAGCGGGCTGTCATGGGATCGCCACCATAGAAATAATAAGCAATCCCGACACCCACCAGACCCAGGGATGCCACGCACAGTCCCATTACCGCCCCGCCGTTATAGGAAACCATCAGGGCCTTGGCCTGTCCGCCGGTACGTGCGGCTTCAGAAGTGCGGACGTTGGCACGAGTCGCGGCTTTCATACCGATAAACCCACAGATCATGGAGCAGGCGGCGCCGCCAAGGAAAGCAAGGGCGGTCTGGTAATCCATGCCAAGCAGAATAAGAAGGAACACAACAGCAATGAAAATACCCAGCATCCTGTATTCACGGTGCAGAAATGCCATAGCTCCGTCATGGATGGCGGTGGAAATATCCTCCATGACCTCATTCCCAACAGGCTCCGTCTTTACCTTGTTGTACAGTAGGATTGCGATACCAAAACCAACCAAACCTAAAATCAGGGCTAAGATTTCCATTGTAATTCCTTCCCCTCTCTATTTTAATTTACAAGATTTAATATATCGCAATTGTTAAATTCATTCATTGCCGCCTTAGGCCCTTGCGAGAGCAGAATCTCAATAGCTGCAACAGCAGACGTCAGGACCTTCTGCAGGTCTTCTCGCTCCGCAGAGGAAAATTTTCTTAAGACAAAGTCCGCGGTTTCTTCCTCGGGATGAGGACGCCCGAGCCCCAGCTTGAGGCGGGTAAATTCACTGTTCCCCAAAACCTGGCAGATATTCCGGATTCCGTTGTGGCCACCATGCCCCCCCCCACAACGAATTCTCAACTTTCCAAAGGGGAGGTCGACATCATCATGAACAATGACGACATCCTCCTCCGTGTCAAGCCCAAGCGCCTTAACCGCTGAGCCGACGCTGGCCCCGCTGAGGTTCATATAAGTCCGGGGCAAGAGCAGGGTCACTTCCTGGCCAGCCACACGACCGACTCCATAGTAGCCCTGATGGCCTTTCTTCTTGATCCGGATGCCGTTTTTTTCGGCCAGAAGCTCAACAACCATAAAGCCGATGTTATGGCGTGTTCCGGAATACCTGTCCCCCGGATTCCCCAGCCCGACGATCAGCTTCAATATGCCTCCGGTTATTCCTTGGCTTCACCTTCTTCAGGCTGCTCTTCGGCAGTTTCCGCTTCTTCGCCTTCGGCAGCTTCCTCTTCTTCGCCTTCAGCAACTTCCTCTTCTTCCTCTATCTCTTCCCTGATTTCGCTGACGTTCACGATGACAAAGTTCTCTTCGAAAGTCGTTTCAACATCGGCGGGAAAGACCAGGTCTTCGATATGGATCGAATCTCCAATCTCCAGTGCGGTTACATCCACTTCGATGAAAGGCGGTATGGCCATGGGCAGGCAGCGAACTTCCACGTCCTTGTGGATAACCTGCAACACTCCTCCCGTTGTTTCCCCTTCCGCTTTGCCGACGATTTTCAGTGGCACCATGACCAGAGTTTTCTTAGTCAGGTCTATAGCCTGAAAATCGACATGCAGAGGTTTTCTCGACAAGGGCTCGATCTGGATATCCTTGACGATCACCACCGTGTCACTGAAAGGCCCTTCACCCTTAAGTCTGATAAGAGTATTGAGCCCCGCCTCTGTGGATAAAGCAGCTTTCAAGGCCTTGATATCAACCGCCAGCGGGCAATGGTCCAGACCTTTTCCGTAATAAGCCGCGGGAATCTGCCCCTCAACGCGAAGGCGACGTGCAACACCTTTACCTGTAGCTTCCCGAAGGGATACATTTAACATTGATTCTGACATTATTCGAACTATCCTCCATTTTCCGTGTTATTCACAAATGAAATCGGCAGCCCTTAAACAAACAGGGAAGTGACCGATTCATTATCGTGTACTCTGCGAATCGCTTCCGCAAGAAGTGGCGCAACCGAAAGGCATCTGAGTTTGGGACACTCCTTCTCTTTTCCATTGAGAGGGATGGTATTGGTAACCACCAGTTCCTTGAGGCTACTGCGATTAATTCTGTCCAGAGCCGGACCGGACAGAACCGCGTGGGTGGTGCAACCATACACCACTTTCGCGCCTTTTTCCGTCAGTGCATCCGCGGCCTGACAGATAGTTCCGGCCGTATCGATCATATCATCGATAAGAACGCAGACCTTTCCTTCAACTTCCCCGATAACATGCATGACCTGGGAAACATTGGCCTCACTCCGACGCTTGTCCAGTACAGCCAGCCCCGCTTTCAGGCGCTTGGCATAAGCCCGTGCTCTTTCCGTCCCCCCAGCGTCCGGGGAAACGACCACCAGATCGTCGCCAAAACGGGGCTTGACATCCTGAAGAATAACGGGCGCTGCATAAAGATGATCCACAGGAATATTGAAAAACCCCTGAATCTGACCGGCGTGCAAATCAACGGTGAGTATCCGGTTGGCGCCGGCAACCGACAGCAGGTCGGCCACAAGTTTGCTGCTGATTGGAGTACGGGGCGCCACTTTGCGATCCTGGCGGGCATAGCCGAAATAGGGAATGACGGCGTCGATACGTGCCGCAGAAGCCCTTTTGAGCGCATCGATCATGATCAGGAGTTCCATCAGGTTGTCGTTAGAGGGATAACAGGTCGACTGGATGATGTGGACATCCATGCCGCGAACATTTTCCTGAATTTCAACCTGGATTTCTCCATCGGAGAAAGTTTTCACCTTGGCCTTTCCCAGCGGTATATCCAGAATATCGCAAATTTCCTGGACCAGTTGGGGATTGGAATTTCCGGTAAAAACCTGGAGGTTGCTCATGACCAGATGCTTTCGGTTGCCGATTAAAAAAAACGCAGGTCACGGTACAAGCCCGTGACCTAAACCCCATGCCATTACAAGGTAACCATCTTTACAAACAGGGCTTTTCTTAAACCTGTGGCTGGGGCGCCAGGGTTCGAACCTGGGTATGCCGGAATCAAAATCCGGTGCCTTACCACTTGGCTACGCCCCAACATCAAAACAATGATGGTGAGATTAAGTGAAACCCGTTTTTTTAATTTATTTGTTTTTTTCTTTTCAAGCAAATCAAAAAAATTTGCCCAAACACCTGCCTCAAAAAGAATTCACCAACAAATTTTCTTGATAAGGCTGCGCCTGCCAAATCTGCCAGGCAGATTTGGCTGCGATCTCTTTCGCCGCTCTGCGAGCCGCGCTCCGGGTCCGAAAAACACCGAAAACCGTAGGTCCACTTCCCGACATCAGAACGCCGTCCGCACCAAACCCCATCAACTCTCGCTTGATTTTTTCGAGAATGGGGTGGTATTTGACCGTCACACCCTCCAAGTCGTTACGGAGTATGTTGAGCAAGTCGTTATAGGTGCTTAAAGACCGGCCTAGATTAGCTTCATCCCCATTTGATGTCAATACCAAATTTTGGAATACCCAGGCCGTCGAAACAGGAAAACCGGGATTGACGAGAACATAATAAACTTCGGGCCGGATCGGGTAGTCCGCGAGGATATCACCGACCCCTTCCGCCAGGGCCGTTTTGCCGAAGATGAAAAACGGGACATCCGCTCCCAGAGCCTTCCCCCGCTCCCGAAGCGCCTGGGAACTCAAGTCCAGATCAAGCATGTCGTTGAGAGCCATCAGAACGCTCGCCGCATCCGAAGAACCGCCCCCCAGGCCGGCCGCCACAGGAATTCTTTTGTCGATCTCAATGGCGACACCCCGCCCCCCGCCGGCCAGCTTGAGGAGCTGAACAGCAGCCCGGCCCGCCAGATTTCCTGTCCCCTGCGGCAAAACAGCGCCACGACTGACCACCTGGATACCCTCTTCCCGGGTCAAGCGAATACGCAGACGGTCACAAAGGGAGATGCGCTGCATCACCATACGCAAATCATGGTAACCATCAGCCCTTTTGCCGACAACATGGAGGCAGAGATTCAGCTTAGCCGGAGCCCAGCAGATTTTTTCCATACGCAAATAAGTTCCCAGAATTTAAGCATTGAATCCGGACTTTTGCCTATTCCCAACGGCCACCCCGGCCTTTCTGCATGGTAATATACTCCACCTGCCCCCGGTCATTGATAAAGGAAGAAAGCAGCCAACTCACCAAGCTGATAATCAGGGACCCCAAGAGCCCGGCTCCGAAGCTGTCCACATGGAAACCGTCAATCACACCGGAAACCATCATCAGCATGAACGCATTGATCGCAAAAGTGAACAACCCCAGAGAAAGGAGGTTGATCGGCAGCGTCAGAATAAACAGAATCGGACGGAAAAACGCATTGAGAAAAGCCAGCAGCGCCGCAGCAATCAGGGCCGAGACAAAGCCTTCCACCCTGATTCCGGTGATCATGTACGACGCCAGCATCACCGCCAGGGCCAATATCAGCCAGCGAATCAATAATCCTTTCATTATTTACCTCCCTAATCCTTAACCCCGCCGGGCACTCCCCCCGACTTGGCAGGATTCACTTTTTCGTTCAAGAATCATTTTCTGTCGGTACAACCCCGACACCCTGACTCTTTACAGCAGAAGTCCTATTCTTTTAGAATAGTCTGCACTTATGTAAATTTAATCAGATTGAATTTGATATTTTACAGTTTAAAAGAACATTCGGGAAAATTAAATGTTTTCTTGTTGTCAGTCTTTTAATCAATTCGATAGTATTTATGTTTCATAAATGAAGACGTTTTTATTCCTGCTCCCAGAAGGATTCAAATATGAAGTTGATTATTGTCCGCCACGGGGAAACCCTGGCCAACATCGAAAAAATCATTCAGGGCCAGTTTCCGGGCGAATTGAGTCCCGCCGGACGGCATCAGGCCCGACTCCTGGGGGAACGCCTGAAAAAGGAGAAAATCTCGCATATCTGGTCGAGCACCCTGAAAAGAGCCCATGAAACCGCCGAGGAAATAGCACGTTTCCACGGACTTCGAATCCAACCGGTTTCGGACTTGAAGGAAAGAAGTTTCGGCAGCCTGGAGGGAAAAAGTTTTGACGACTATTTTCAGGCCCTGGAGGAAAGTGGTCAGCCTTTTCATCTGTTCAGCCCTCCGGGGGGAGAGTCGCTGGTGGACCTGGAGCATCGCATCGGCCGTCTCCGCGAAAAACTGGGTTCCATTCCGCAGGCCGAAACCATCCTGATCATCGCCCACGGTATCATCAATAAAATCATCCTCAAGGTCCTCCTCGACAAAACTTTTGACGACTGGCATCAGTTGCATCAGGATAACACCTGCGTCAATATTCTCCAAACCAACCGACAAACTGGAAACCTGGAGAGTATCCTTCTCAACTGCACTCGTCACCTGACCGAACAGATGGAGTCATATCCTCAGGTCGGAACAGCTCACCCAAAAAGAAAGATTGCCCATGAAAACTTATCTGGATTGTCTCCCCTGCCTGGTCCGCCAGACCATTGAGGCGGTACGCCTGGCCTCGGACAATGAAGCTTTTCAGCAAAAGATCTGTAGCCGGGTCATGGAGGAGATGAGCCGCATCGATTTCTGTTCTTCTCCGCCGGTCATGGCCCAGCGGATCCATCGCCTCCTCCGACTGGAAACCGGTGGTGACCCCTACCTGGAAGCAAAAACGCAGGCCAACCAACTGGCCCTGTCTCTTCTCCCTCATCTGGCGGAAAAGGTCCGGAACTCATCCAACCCCCTGGAGACGGCTATTCGCCTGGCTATTGCGGGAAATATCATCGACATGGGGGTGGGCTTCAATCCACGGTTTGAAGAAAAGCACCTTTTCGAATCGATTGAACACGCACTGAACACCCCTTTCGACGGGGATGTCAGGGCTTTCTCCAACGCTGCCGGAAAAGCGGAAAGCATTCTCTACCTCATTGACAACGCCGGCGAAATAGTCTTTGACAGACTCCTGATCGAACTCCTGCCCAAAGAAAAAATCAGAGCTGTCGTTAAAGGAGCCCCCATCATCAACGATGCCACCATGGAGGATGCGGATGAAGTCGGGCTTTCAGCCCTCGTTCAGGTCATGGACAACGGTTCCGATGCTCCCGGCACCATAGTCGAGGACAGCAGCGAAGAATTCTTGAATCTTTTCGGCACAGCCGACCTCATTATTGCCAAGGGGCAGGCCCATTATGAAACGCTCAGCGAGGAGGATAAGGACATATTTTTCATCCTCAAGGCCAAATGTCCGGTTGTGGCCCGGGACCTTCAATGCCGGGTCGGGGACATGATCCTGCGTCGTTCCCGAAGCAGCCTCTCTTGAAAAAGGCTTAAAAAGTGATAGTCTCCTAGGAGTCTTTCGGGCCGGGGAAGCGTAACAAGAAGACGGAAAATCGAGGGCGGGTTTTGTCCGACAGGCTCCTTGCCACATATAAATTCAATATTGTTTCTGTGAGGAAAAAATGAAAAAAAAGTTTGCTGGTTCTGGACTTATTCTTTGTATTCTCTCTCTACTTCTGACCGGCGTTTCCGCTTTCGCCGAGCACAAGGCTGGAAAGCTGTATTTATCACCCATGGTCGGAGGTTACGTGTTCGACGGCGCCCAGGACCAGAAAGATGATATGGCTTTCGGGCTTTCTCTGGGTTACAACTACACGGAGAACTGGGCCACGGAATTCACATTAAATTATGTGGCAACGGAAGCCGATGACGGAAGCCATGGCGATGTCGATGTGACCATTTTCCGCTGGGATGTTCTTCATCATTTCTTTCCAGAAAGTCCGGTTGTTCCCTACCTGGCAGCCGGTTTGGGCGGCCTGAACACCAACCCCGATGTGGGAAGCACCGATTTGGATTTCATGGTCAACTGGGGCGGTGGACTGAAATATTTCTTTGCTGAAAACATCGCTCTTCGCGCCGATGTCAGACATATTTACGAAGTGGATGACGACTATAGCAACCTGCTCTACACAGCCGGTCTGGTCATTCAGTTTGCATCCAGAAAGGCGACCGAACCTCTTGACAAAGACGGTGACGGCATAGCGGACGAAAAAGACCTCTGCCCGGAAACGCGCAAAGGGGTTGAGGTCAACCGAGAAGGTTGCCCTCTGGACAGCGACGGAGACAGTGTACCCGACTACCTGGACAAATGCCCCGATACGCCCAGAGGGGTAATGGTGGATGAAACCGGCTGCCCTCTGCAACTCACCCTGCACATCAAATTTGACTTTGACAAAGCCGATATCAAGCCGGAACATCGCGCCGATCTGGCCAAAGCCGCCCGGTTTATCGAACGATATCAAGCGCCCAAAACCCTTATCGCCGGACATACGGACAGTGTCGGGGAAGAGGGCTACAATCAGAACCTTTCTGAAAGACGGGCGGCAGCTATCCGACAGTATCTGATCGATAATTATGATCTCGCCGAAGAACAACTGGCCTTCATGGGCTTTGGTGAATCCAAGCCGGTCGCAGACAATACCACCCCCGAAGGGCGACAGCAGAACCGTCGGGTTGAAGTCATCTGCTGCACCGTCATTCCAGAATAATTGCTCCGTTACACAAAGAAAAAAGGGCTGCCCTTAGGCGGCCTTTTTCTTTGAACAAACTGTTTTTATTTGCAACCGAAGACATTCTCTGTGAAGATGAAGCCCTTGAAACCCGGCCCACGAAAAGGTTGCCCAACGGCAGGCTTTGAGGCCGCATGTGAGATTTATCAGGAGAAAAAATGACGGACAAAATTCTCGTCACCGGCGCCGCAGGCTTTATCGGGTTTCATCTCTGCAGGCGACTTCTGAAAGACGGCTATCAGGTTGTCGGAATCGACAACCTGAACGACTATTATGACGTCAACCTGAAAAAAGGTCGCCTCACCCAACTGGAGGCGACACCCGGATTCCAGTTCTTCAAACTCGACCTGGCCGGCCGCGAAGGCATCAGCCATTTATTTGCGAAAGAGAAATTCCATCTCGTCGCTCACCTCGCCGCCCAGGCCGGAGTCCGCTATTCCCTTACCAATCCCCACGCCTACATAGACAGCAATATTGTCGGTTTCACCAACATTCTCGAAGCCTGCCGGCACAATGAGGTGCGCCACCTGACCTATGCATCCTCCTCGTCGGTCTACGGCGCCAACACCAGCATGCCTTTTTCCGTTCACCACAACGTCGACCATCCCGTTTCCCTCTATGCCGCAACCAAAAAAGCCAACGAGCTGATGGCCCACACCTATTCTCACCTCTACGGCCTGCCTTGCACCGGCCTGCGTTTTTTTACCGTCTACGGCCCTTGGGGACGACCGGATATGGCTCTTTTTCTATTCACCAACGCCATCCTCAATAATAAACCCATCGATGTTTACAACTTTGGGAAAATGCAGCGGGATTTCACCTATATCGACGACATCGTCGAAGGCGTGGTCCGCACACTGCTCAGCACAGCCGCACCGAACCCCGACTGGGACGGGGCGGACCCCGATCCGGGGACGAGCAAAGCCCCCTATCGCCTCTACAATATCGGCAACAACAACCCGGTGGAGCTGATGGACCTGATCACAACCCTAGAAAATACGCTGGGAAAAACCGCAGAGAAAAATCTTATGCCGATCCAGCCCGGTGACGTTCCCGCCACATATGCGGATGTGGATGATCTCATCAAAGATGTGGGTTTCAAACCCGACACCTCCATTCAGGAAGGGGTCGAAAAATTTGTCGAGTGGTATCGCTTCTATTACCAGGTTTAATCTCCCACCTGGAAGCATGGTTTTGTTTCGCTCACATGACCCTGTAGTAATTCAGATTTGATCTGAAAGAATGGGTTTGTTGTTTATCCGCATCTAACCGGCTATGAGCACAAGGTTATACAGACACAGCTTCATTGGTGGTAGCTAAACCGGCATTTTTGCTTTAACCCTTGCAGGTTCAGTCTTTAGTTAAAGCTGAGAATAGCGGCCGAAAACAAAAGGACTGATTTAAACACTGTCAAGATCTCTTTTGCGACTGAGTTGCTCTTTCAGCTCACTTAACCAAATCCCAATATACGGTGGCTTTAAAATTTCTTTGTGTTTGGTTGTATTAAGAATATGGACTTCTGCATTCAGACAATATTGACGCCAGGCCTCATCTTTCAGGCTTGGGTGTGACTCCCTGAAATAAATAGTGGCTTTCCCGGTGAATGCTGGTGGTTCGTAAGTTACTGACGCTACTGAGTAAATATACGAAATATAGAAATGATGCAATCGCTTAGGAAGAGGCTTTTTTATTTTAAAGTAAAAGCTGCAAAACAAATAATGGCGACCCAACTTAACTAATTTTCTGAAGCTACGAATATTTTCTCGGAAACTCAATTCTTTAATTCTTCTGCAAAAAAGAAGTAATTTCCCCTTTAAGCTTAAACTTTTTTCCCACTCCTTTTCTATGTATGGATCGACGAGAAACAAGTGGCAAACCTCTTCTCCAAGCGTCTCTATCTGTCGAGCCACCTCTATAGCAATCAAGCCACCAACTGAGTAGCCTCCCAGAAGATATGGTCCCTTTACTGAATGATCACGAATCTTTTTGACATAACCTTTAGCCACACCGCTAATACTCAAACCGTTAATTTCTTGATCCAGACTTCCTTCATATAATGTTTCCATGGGTATCAATGGGAGATCGTGACATGGGAAATGGGCAGAAATCCAAAACCCACAATTCTGCTTTGTATGATGCATTGAGGTTAGGCAATGGCTGTCTGGATTATGTGTTTTTTCCTCTATGATTTTTGCTTGAGCTTCAACCGTTTGAAACTTGAAAATAAAGCTTGTTGGAAAGGGTATCTCAAATTTTTTTTCAATAGTTGCCGTTAATATTTCAATTTGGAGAGAATCCCCCCCCAAAGCAAAAAAATCATCCCGAACACTGATTTTGTCAACCTTGAGAATATCCTTCCAAATTTCAGCCAACATTCTTTCCATGGGGGTTCTTGGCAACATGGACGTTAACTCAACATGGCCCGTCATAAATGGTTTGAGTTTCTCGAAAGCGTTGATGCGTTGCGGCTTCCCGGTGGGTCCCTTCGGAATATCATCGACAAAAATGATGGTTCTTGGCACTTTTTCAGAAGATAGACGATCAGCAACAAATTTCTGAATGTCATGTTTTTCGGGGGAATGCCCGCCAGCCAGGACAACAGCCACAGCTATGTCCTCACCGAGTTTGGCATCAGGTACAGCAAACGTCATTGCCTGAGTAACGGTGGGATTTTCCAGTAATACAGCATCAATTTCACTCGGGGAAATCTTCTCCCCCCCCCGGTTGATGATTTCCTTCAAGCGACCAGTAATAAACAGGTAGCCATCTTTATCAAAATATCCGATATCTCCGGTGTGAAACCATCCATGAGCAAAAGCCTGCTCATTCGCCAGACTATCGTTCTCATAGCCTGACATGACATTGTCACCTTTTACGACAATTTCACCTGGATGACCATCAGGAAGCAGGTTGCCGCCGGCATCCATGATGGCGACATCAGGACCGACTGTTTTCCCTGTTGAACCCGGCTTTCTGAACCCTGGAGGAAGCGGATTTGTCGTAATCAGAGGCGCCGCTTCGGTCATCCCAAAAGTTTCAATAACAGGGACCTTAAAAAGCGTCTCAAGATCATGCATCATATGTAGGGGAAGTGGCGCTGCAACTGAGCGGATAAATCTCAAGGAAGAGTCAACCCTTATGGTATTCATGGCTTTTGCATGTGCCAATATCAATCTCAGTGTCGCAGGTACAGCCTGAAACCAGGTTGGTTTGCACTTTGTAAGCTGTTCAAAAAAGATTTCTGGATCAATCCCCGGAACACAGATGACACGACCCCCACTTGCAAGAGGTGCTAACAGTAAATCAACAAAACCGCCGATATGGAACTGCGGCATCATACAAAGGCAGCGGTCTTCAGGTCTGAGGAAGAGGGCATTGCAAACATACCGAACAGCGGTGCTGACATTCTTGTGGGTAAGCGGAACAATTTTGGGTTGCGAGGTTGTGCCGGAGGTATGCAGCACAATTGCCAGATCCTCCGGAAGGATGGAAGAATCCATCCCAGTGCCGTCAGACCCATTAACAGGATAACCTTTAAAGGAAAGGACCATTCCGCTTGGGTCATGGTTATGCTTTTCGAGTTCCAATATTGGAATGTTATTTTTATTGGCTACCTGCCAAGCTAATGATTTTTGTCCAGCGGCCAAAACAACTAACTTGACATTCATGGTGTCAAAACAGACTGCAAATTCTTTGGATTGAAAACCTGGATTCAGAGGGGCACAGACGGCCGAAGCACTGACCCCGGCAAGAACAATAGCCATTTCCGGGCCACCAGGAAGAACAATGGCAACTCTATCGCAACGATTGATTTTCAGGAGCTGAAGGCATTCACGAATGTAATGGATATGTCGAAGCAACTCAGTGAACGACAACGATTGGCGCCCGGAGCCTTCTATGGCAACCCCTTCGGGGTTCTTCTGGGCGCTTCGTGCGATCAGGCTATAGGTATCAGAGATGAGGCTGGCGTTTTCCATGCGTGATTTATCCCTCCAACAAAGGATCACTCGACTTTCCTGTTTCGAGGCGTTTTCAGTTTGGATGCATTTGAAATATTGGAGACCTTCTGCTGCGCCGTTATTGTGTGGCAAAATATCATATTAAATAATCAAGAACCTATTGTTAAATATACTTGGCCTCTATATATTAGGCGCATGTACAGATTAAAAACTCCCTATTATAAAACGCTATATGCCACAATTATAAAATTAGGAGGCATGTTTAACGCCCATCTACATCTTGACCGTGCCGGTACAATAGCGCTGCGATATCTGGCTGGGGCGCATATCAACCCATTTGAGAACAGCCACACCTCCTTGGCTCAAAAACACGGCATTATCCCCGCGATACACAGTGGACCAGCATACGAACAGGAGGACCTCTCCACCCGAGTCAATCACTATCTCGATATCATGGCGGAGGTTGGGACAACCCGCGCCAATACCTTCGTCGATGTAAGTTGTGACCGGGTCGGGTTGACAGCTCTGGAACTGATGCTCGAAATCAAACGACAGCGTAAGGATAAACTTGACCTTAGAGTGGGCGCATATTCACCCCTTGGCTTCAATGACAGCGAACCCGAGCGCTGGCAGCTTCTGGAAGAGGGGGGACAGCATGCAGACTTCCTTGGCTCGTTACCCGAGCGGGATGATTGTAATGACTACCCGGACCATATAGGTTTTGAAGAGCACTGTCGACGTATGCTCCTACTTGGGCAGCGTCTCGAAAAACCAGTCCATATTCATATCGACCAACGCAACGATCCGGCTGAGCGAGGCACGGAGATGCTGCTGAAGGCTATACGGTCCGTCGGCACGCCCTTTTCCGAGTCCTCCGTGCCAATGGTCTGGCTGGTTCACGTTATTTCGCCATCCACCTACACTGAAGCACGTTTCAAGACCCTTTTAGATGGGCTGACTGAACATAATATCGGTGTTATCTGCTGCCCCTCGGCAGCCCTCAGCATGCGCCAACTGAGGCCACTCCAGACCCCGACCGGGAACTCTATCGCCCGCATCCTTGAAATGCTGGCTGCCGGGATTCATGTTCGCCTCGGCTCCGACAATATTGCCGATATCTGCCTTCCTGCCGGCACTGCCAACCTGCTCGACGAGGTGTTCGTGCTGGCCAATACCCTGCGTTTTTATAATGTCTCCATCCTGGCGAAATTGGCAGCAGGAGTCCGCCTCGATGCTGCTGACCGGAAACAACTTGTGCAACATCTGGAACAGGATAACCATGAGGTCGAACTGGCGCTGCTCAACCCGTCGCAGAAAGATGCGGAGGGTTTGTGAATACCTCCAAAAATTCAAAGTTATCATACCCTCCCCGGAGATGATGGCTTGAACGGGGCGAGTGTCTGAGGTGGAGATTGGCGGTTTGGAGTCAGGCATGAAGAAATGCTTGGATTGAGCCCCCACGAAAAATTCATTGAGCATAAAATATGGGCCACAATCCTCAACAGCGGTGATTTGGGTAACTCACGGTTTTGGCTGAAAATAATAGTTTGTCAAAAGCGTGAAAGACTTTGCCGTCCATCAGGCATTTGTCTCTCATCTTGGCGAAAAGCAAGCTTTCCGATTTAAGCCGAAAGACTCACTTATTATCTCTTCTTACCTTCCCTTCCCGGCAGTTAATTCCTGTTGCCACGTGACTCAAGATTGAAGTAGGACTGGCCTCCTTGTTTCAAAATTTCAGACGGTCAGTTTCAGGAGACGTCGGAATCCTCAACAAGAGTCGTGTCGTCTGGAAACACCTCGGCCGTTTCCGGCTGCCGTATTTTGCTCTGATACAGGTTGATATCGGCGACCGACAACAGCGTCATCAGGTCATGGCCTTCGCGCGGGGCCTGGCTGAGCCCCAGGCTTACCGCCATCGGCAGGCCGTTGCTTTTGCTCCAGGCTTGAGTGCGGGCTTCGATGCGCTCGAAAATCTTACGGATGATGGTGTCGTCGCGATGCGGCAGGATGGTGACGAACTCATCGCCACCCCAGCGCCCGCACACACCCACCTCGGCCGATTCACAGAAAATCCGGGCGAACTCTGCAAGAACACGGTCGCCCACAAGGTGGCCATAGCGGTCATTGACCGCTTTGAACTGATTCAGGTCGGCAAGTAAAACAGTGACCGGGTCATTATTCGTCCCGTCGAAAATACTGTCTGCCGCTGCAAGCAACCCATGACGATTGAGAAGCCCGGTCAGCGCATCATAACGGCTGCGATAATCGAGCTGCCGCCGCTGCTCCTCGATGCGGCCCATCAGAATATAGGCGTACACGGCCAGAGTAACCCAGAACACGCCAAAAAAAACATCCCCCGCACCGACTTCAAAACCACCCAGCCGATAGCGCAGAGCGAAAGAGATCGCCATGCCGAGAAAAACGCCCCCCAGCACCTCGGCAAACAGGCGCATACCGAAACGCATGCCGTTGCCGAGCAGCACCATCAAAAACGCCAGCGCCGCAGGCGGGATCGGATGGGGATCGTGAATAACGCAGAGAGCGACGATCACCATATCGGCAGTCATAGCGCTGCGAATTCTCAGCAGCGTAACCTCCTTCAACGCCTGATGGAAAAACCAGCTATTGAGGATAAAATAGACCCCGAGCGCGGTCAGCAGATACCCGAGACCGAATAACACCGGAACCACGGTTTTCAGCGTGGAAAAATATAGGACCGCCAGGGAAAAGAACAGATAGCGGGTGAAAAACTGGGTGAAGATTTCCGAGCGATCAGGCACCCAGAACCCGACTTCCTCGCTTGCGGCCATCCAGCGGCAGGGATGACGACGGTCACCCCATCCGGAAAACTTCATCCCCATTCAATTGCCCCCTTGATGCACACAGGCTAACGGGCTCTTGAGAAACACCCTTCAGCCGCCAAACAATTTGTTAAACCGATACTGCTAATACAAAAACCCATTTAACAAAAGATTATTGTTAATTAATGACCCTTTGTCAAGGGGTCGCAGACTTTAAGGCGAAAACACACGGATAACAGAAAAACAGTTGTATGCAGAAAGCTGGAGAGCCGTGATGTGCTAAAACAATTTTTTAAATAAAAATTCATGGAATTTCTGAAACTTAAGTCTGATCTTGCAACGTTGTAATCCTGTCACGTAGGGATCGTAACACCGCGGGATATCATCAGGACGCATCCAATTTATCCTAAGGACATACAGGAATCAATTACGGGATGAATGATAGAACAGCATTTCGTTGCAGGGTCGATTACCAGCCGACGAGTATCGAGAACAAAAAAGTCCACCTGCTTCCTGGCGGACTTTTTAAGCGTTTTTTTTGTTAGAAAAAGAACATAAAATTGCCGGAAATTTTTTCAGTTATTTCTTCAGGTATTATTCCTGACTGAATTCAGATCAAAATCCATTTTGGAAAAATGCAACAACTTACCTTTAATCATGTCCCGTATAACCCTGACCTTCTCAAATTTTTCCTCCTCGCTGCCCGAAACTTTTTCAGGGTCAGGAAAAGACCAAGGCCACCACCGGTATACCTTTGCGAAGACAGAAACGATTCCCGATCGATTGCCGGCAGCTGGCCCATTTGTGAAAAGCCGGCCGGTTCCTTTCCTTTAATTTCCGGGGAAGGTGGGTGGATGGCGTGTGAATGCCAAGGGGAAGCCGGCGAAATCAAAAAGGAGTTCGTATTGTCAGCCGGTGTTTTGAATTGACAGGAGAATATTGCTGATTTATAAGGTTTAAATGATCGATTTTTGAGTCTGAGTCTTAAAAAAGATACGGACACGAACCCCGAGAAAACTCTTTCCTTTCACCGCCTGGAAGCTTGTCGGAATTAGTGGGTGGCAACGGAAAAGTGGGAAATCGAGAGCAGCTTTTCGCAAAGTTGAGAACCAATAGCGGGACTATTTGTCGAAAATTTGCGGGAATATGGCCCGATTTGACGTTTTCGCAGCAGATTCATTGCCAAGTGCGATAGTTTCCTTAAGATGGCGTGCAATTGATGGTTACGGCAAAAGTTATTATGAATAATCCGGGCTAGACCTAAATATTCTTGGGGTTTGGAAATTGGAAAACAGAAGAAACTACTATCGTATCTTACATATTCAGCCGGACGCTCCAGTGGAGGTCATCAAGGCCAGCTACCGAACAATGATGAAAAAGCTGGCACAACACCCGGACCTTGGCGGGGATCACTGGAACTCGACTCTCATCAACGAGGCCAAGGCGGTGCTGACAGATCCGGCTAAGCGGGTCGAATATGATCAGAAACTTATGGAGTTTTATACTCTGTCGAAATTATCCGGTTTTGGGCAAGGTCGGCAGCAAAACGATCAAACCAGCGGGCGGGTTTCACCGTCAGAACAATATACACCGATCATCAAATCCTACTGTCTGTTTTGTAAAAGTCCCCATCGGGGGGATTCTCATATCCTCCCGGACACGAAATGCACCCAGTGCAAAAGTCCTTTGTATCCTGTTGAAAAAATGGAAACCGAGGAATTTTCCCAACGTGCGGTGGAGCGAATCGAAAAAAATCAAGAAATTAGCTTTTTTACTTATTGGCCTCCTCAAAAAAGGTATAAGGGACAAATCCAGGACCTCTCACCCAACGGAATGCTGTTTTTTACCGATCAAAAACTCAGCAGGGATCAGGTCATTAAAATCGATAGCAACGTGCTGTGGGCGACGGCCAGAGTGGCCAACTGCCGGAAACAGGGATCCGGTCTCAAGATGGGTTATGGCATTGGAGTGGAATTTGTCACCTTACAGTTTCAAAGGTCCCATGGAACGTTCGTCTCGGTGACAGCCTGACGGGTGGGGATCCCTGTCGTCCTCCACGTACCCTTCCCAAGGTCGTTCTACTTTTTGCTACCTAGCAGGATGTTGAAAAACTAACCGTGAGGAGTGTTTTTCTTTCCCCGGATCGATTTTTTTGCTCTTTGATTTTTTGTTTTCCTGTTTAGCGGGTCCTTATGGCCCCTGTTTTCTTGTTTTGTTCCCCTTATGGGGGCATTAAACGCACTTCTCCCTTGAGGAGGTTAATCCGACCTCAGAAGGTTCCGCATGCGGACCAGATTGTAGCCTGACAACACCAGTATGAACGCCCAGTTAACTTTATCCACCCCCCGCAGGCAGGTCTTACGCAGGCCACCGATGGTTTTTGACCAGCCGAAGATCTCTTCAACCTGCTTGCGGACACGTTGACTGATGGCATAGCCTTCATGCCGGGTGGTCCGGCCATCAATGGCGCTCCCTTTGCTCTTTTGTGCGACATGCGGAGTGGCATTGTGCTGACGGACCTTTTGAACAAAGTCGGCAGTGTCGTAGTTTTTATCACCGGCAACGGTAATACGTCCGGCCGTGGGTACGTTCTCTATCATTTCCTCGGCAGCGTCCCTTTCCGCTGTGCCGGTGGCCGGGGTCAGACGATGATCGACGACCAGACCGTTACGGTTTTCCATGAGGATATGACCCGCATAACAGAGTTTGGCTTCCTTGCCTTTGCCTTTTTTATACAGGCGGGCCTCGGGGTCAGTGGTTGATTGATGGGGGTCATTTTTACGTTTTTCGCCTTTAAAATCGACGTCGGGGTTAAGGCCACTTCCCGACGGTGGTTCTTGGTCTGAGTCGTCTTTGGAGCGAAAGCTTTTCATCGAGGCCCAGGCTTCGATGAGAGTGCCATCGACACTGAAGTGCTCCTGGGAAAGAAGCCCTGCCCGGTCCGCCTGAGAGCGGATTTTCTGGAAAAAGGCTGAGGATACTTCGGAATATAGAAGCCGGTCGCGATTTTTGGAGAACGTGGAGTGGTGCCAGACCTTCTCATCCATGGAGAGACCGATAAACCAGCGAAACAGCAGATTATACCCCAGTTGTTCCACCAGCATCCGTTCGCTGCGGATGGAATAAAGGATTTGAATCAGCAAGGCTCTCAGCATTTGCTCGGGTGGGATGGAAGGACGCCACGTATCGGAGTACATTTCCTGGAAAATCGGTGAAAGACCATCCAGAGCCTTATCGACCATTACCCGGATAGGCCGCAGGGGATGATCCTTGGGGATTCTGGATTCGGGGGACAAATAGCTGAACATGGCCTGCGTTTCAACGTTATCGCCGCGCATAATTATTCTCCAACAAGTTCAATTAGTTATGCGCAATATAATAGCAAATTTATGATTAAAAACCGAGTTTAATCAACGAGTTTTTCAATGGCCTGCTATGCATTAAGTCTATGGGAAACAGACGGTAATTCAGTCCCGGCCCTGCATTAAACGCGTGGAGAAAACCCGCCAGATATTTTTACACGAGCATGATGGCTTCCAAACGAAGCAGAACTGCTGCGACCGAAGTAAAAAAGGGTAGAGTTATTTTTCATGACAAGAAAACAAATCTGCCTTTGGAAATTAGCCTTTGGGTTTTACGTCCAATACTTGGGCAACCCGAAACGGTACATGCATTTGCGAGGTGCAGACCACTCTAAAGACTCGCCAGCGCATGAATTCGGAATGTTTAGTTGAAAAACTTTATCAGAAATCCACATCCAAATTCGTTGTCTGTCCGACCTGTATCGTAAAAGAGATTCGTTTCTCGGGTTGTCCCTCTAATTTGTATGCTTTGACCACAACTTCGTATTCACCCGGCTGCATTTTGACGGGTTTTTTTGCGTCCCCGGTTGCAATACGTCGGGAGTCGCCGGGTTGGAAGAATGAAAGACCGCCCCGGGTCGTTTGGCCGTTGGAAGTGACCTTGACATTGAGAATTCCCTCCTGGTACTCGATCCGCTGTTCCGTGGTCTGGTCCCCGACGATTTGAATGTTCTTCAGAGGAATCTCCTTTTTAGGGATAGCCTTGTGATACACGATTTTTAAGTCGTAGTTACCGGGATTCAGCTTTTGAACTCTGGGGTTATCCCTGGAGGTATCGCCGGTGGCAACCCGGTTATCGGTGCCGGCCTCAAAGATAGCAAGCCCAGCGGCTCCCTTTTTGCCGTTGACCAGAACCTCGACGCTCAGCCGGCCTTCGGCAAATTCCGCCTTTCTTCCCTCGGTCATGCCGGGCTTGATTTCGATAGCATTAAACTGTTGTTTCGTTTCCGGTCTGGAGCCTTTGTAGACGACCTGAAGATCATAAGTGCCGGGATTCAGCTTTTGAACTCTGGGGTTATCCCTGGAGGTATCGCCGGTGGCAACCCGGTTATCGGTGCCGGCCTCAAAGATAGAAAATCCGGCAGCTCCCTTTTTGCCGTTGACCAGAACTTCGACGCTCAGCTTGCCTTCACCGAATTCAACTCGCTTTTCGATGGCCTGTCCCGCCTGGATCTCGATACCGTCAAAACGACGCTCGATTTCCGGCCTGACTGTCTTATACAGCACCCGAAGATCGTAGCTCCCGGGGGCCAGGGCAAACACCCTGGGATTATCCCTGGAGGTGTCGCCGGTTACCAGGGGTTGGCTCTCGCCGGTGCGATAAATATAGAGGCCGGCCGTCTCCTTCCGGCCGTCGGCCAGAACCGAAACGCTCAAACTTCCACCGCTGAAATCGACTCTCTTTTCCGTGGTGGCGCCCGCCGTAACCACCACACCGGAAAGCTCCGCCTTCTGGGGAGGGCTCATCTCTTTATCCGTTATTTTCAGATCATAAACCCCCGGTTTCAATTTCGACCCCGGCCAATCGGGTTTCGTAGCTGAGCGGATGCTTTTGACGGCCTTTTTCTCTCCTTGCGGGAAGATATCCACGCGTGCAGGAATGGCCTTTCCGTTGCGTAGAGCGGATATTTTGAGGTAACCGAAACTCTGCGATTCTTTGACCGCTTTCTTGGCCGCCACGCGGAATTCCTGGGCGTTTTTGGCGGTAAAATACTGCCCGCCGCCAGCTTTGGCGATGCATTCGAGTTGGGCTTTTTCCACTTCGCCGACATCGAAACCGATAACATACATGGTAAATCGGATGCCGGCCTCCTTGAGTTCTTTCACCAGCGCGCAGGGATCTCCCTCGCAGGTCTCCTTGCCGTCACTGACGAGGATGATGGTGGTCTCCTCTTCAATGCTTTTCAGCTTTTCGGCCGTCTTTCGTATGGAGAGGGTGATGGGCGTTTTGCCCTTGGGGCTGATGGCCTTTATTTTGGCGATAAGGCTCTTTTTGTCGATCGGCTGCAGCGGCACCAGCTCTTCCACATCACGGCAATCCCCCTTGCTGCGATGCCCGTAAGCCACCAGCCCCGCATGGCTTTCGTTGGGCAGATCATTGATGAGATCCGTCAGGACCTCCTTGGCAATAGCGATCTTGGCCTGCCCGCTGATCTGGCCCCACATGGACCCGGAGGCATCCAGCACCAGTACCGTACGCGCCGCATCCGCACCTGTTTCCGGAGGGGAACTTTCAGCTTCAGGAACCACGACCTGAGGTGCAGCAGCCTGATTCTCCCCTTTCTGTGAAACATCGGCAGTTTTCGACGGGACCGGGAGCGGTGCGCCAAGGGCTTCATCCCGGGGCTTTTCATCCAGAAGCACATGCGGAGCAGTTTGGGACCGGTGCTCTTCCAGGCAAACCACCTTCACCCTGCCATAGTCCATCATGATGTCCAGCTCTTCGAGGTTGTCCTGGGGGGTGAAGGAAAAACGTTTATGTTGCCCGGCCGGGATTTTCTCTTTCTGTTCTTTTCCGTTGGCCTTGAATCGAAATCCGGCAGCAGGGTCTGAAAGGGCATGGATAAGCAGCTCATAGGACTGATAGGATCTTGGAGCGCTCCAGCTTTTTCCGCTGGCTTTCTTCATATAAAAAATTCTCTGCGCGGCCTGAACATGTGGCAGTTTACCGATCAAAACAAGACGGACCCCGATAAATTTCCCCTCAGTCACGCCGATGCGGATGCCGTCAACCCCCGAGTCAGGATCGATCTTTATGTTGCCTTCGCCCTGGTAGGTGCATTCGGAGCTGGATTTTAGGGGTGTCTGCCCCTTGTATGGAACGGCGAACCAGGTTGCCTGCTTGGAACCGGGTTTTACCTTGACGCGGATTTTCATGCCCGGACTCAAAACCAGATTCCAGGTCTCGTCTGCGGAGAGAGAATTTCTCAGTTCGGATTTCCGGGGGCGGGTCTTTTTGTAGGCGGCGATCCTGGCGGCCACCTCCGGATCGTTCTCGACCCGTTTGGAGATTTCATCGTAGCTCTCCAGCTTGAAGTTGGCCGGGATCTGAAAGCGCGCGTCATCAACCGGGCTCTGATCGATATTGTGCACTATCACAGACCAGTCGTCCTGGAGAAGTTGTTCGTTCTTGATGTAGAAACCAAGCTTCTTCGAGTACCAGCGACGGATGACCCCCCTGCCATCGGAATGAACCAGTTGCCGTTCGCACGCCAACCCTTCGATGTTCTCCTCGCCTTCGATTTTGACCTCGAACCGTTTGGCATTTCCCTCTGCCCCCTGAAAAGGATCATTCATCTGGCTGACCATGTCATCAGCGGGAAGTTCCATGTAGGCCTGGTATTTGGGAAAGATCACTTGAGTAGTGCCGGGTTTGGCCCCAACGATAATATAACTGTCGGGGCTGTCGGGCCGGTCCATCTCCAGACGGTAGACACCATCCTTAACCCAAATATGACCTTTATAAGCGGCGACGCCCCGGCTATCCAGCACATCCCCCTGAAACTCCGCTGCCATGGCGGATGGAGCAATAAAAAGAAAAATGAGCATTATCATAACCGGCCAAAACAAAACATTTTTCCACATAACTCCCTCCTTTTTTATCTGCTGGCGGCGACGTCTTTAATTCCCCAGCCGGGCCTGATTCTTTTGACTCTTTTCAGATCTTCTTTTTCAGATATATGGTGCTTCTAACGGCAGGAATATGGGGATAAGCGAGCCCGTTTCTCAGAAAAAACTGGTAGCGGCTTTTTCGAAAATCACTCAGCTAAAACCCTGCGCCTTAATCGGTGGGTTAACCTTTTTTGCCACCATTAAAGCTGTTTTTTTGGTGCAACAGCGGCAAATCCAGATATCACTCCCTGTCACAAGCGTGCACGTGCATTTGCAGCCTCCGCCACCGTAGGCCTTGGTACGCGGTTTGGGCAACAGCTTTGAAACCCGGGCCGGAAAGGACATACAGCACCTGGCCATTTTTATCTTTCTCAGCATTGATACTACATTTTGGAGCAGGCTTCATTTTCTGGCTGTAGCAGGTTCCTGCTGCCAAAACCATCGCCAAGAGAAAAAACAAGTCCATAGCTAATTTTGATTTTTTCTTGTCTTCCATCCTTTTCTTATAGGTCCGTTTGCACATAAAAATTTAAACTAAATTATAACTTAATCCTCTTTATTTTTCTTATCTTCGCCCCCTTTCTTTCTCAACTGCTCCACAATCGGTTTTTTCGTGCCGCCGGAATAAGATTTGAGACTGTAAATAAACCGTCTGTTCAGTGAAGGAATACAAAAATATAGAAATTTAGGTTAGACAAGTCGTTAAAACGTAATTGGCAGGCAATCTAACTGTCTTTGAAATTGTGTTGGATTAATTGAACGACTTGAAGTTGGGTAAAATGGCAGAGTTCTTATAATTCCTGCAAAGCAAGACAGAAATCAGGGCAAAGCTCATTCACAACGTGGCGGATCTTTGAAGGATTGAAAATTAAATCATGATTGCCACAAATCAGTCCCTTCTCCTGCTCCTCCTCTCCTTCCGAAAAAACAAAAGGCGCGAAAGGCTTTTCGGCCTTCACGCCTTCTCCACCTGAGAACACAACCGGAATTTCCGGTCTTCCCCAGAAGGTTTGTATTTACTTTTTTCTACAGGCTGCGTTCTTTACTTCCTTGACCATCGGAGCTGAGATGAACGGTGCCGCATCCTTTGGACGAACAGGCCGTACAACCGTTCCCGCACGCCCCGGACCCGCCGGACCGGACTTGCCTGCAAAACTTGCGGATCAGCAAGGCTCCCGCTGTCCCAACAATAACCCAAGCCAGAATTGATTCCATTTTATCCTCCCAAAACGTTCAGCATCGAACCGACCTGAAATACGGCCACGGCCAGGCCAAAGGCGAGGGCAGTATTGAATACCATGGAAAAAGCTCCCCATTTCCACGAACCCGCCTCTCTGGCGATGCAGACAACCGCAACAAAGCAAGGTGCATAAAAAATCGTGAAAATAATCAGGCTCATGGCTGTCAGAGGACTCCATGCGGGCGATTTCGCCAGCCGCTCAGATAAAGATCCGAATTCCTCCGGGTCGACTTCTCCCAGCGAGTAGGCCGTACCCAGGGTCGACACGACGATTTCCTTAGCCGCAAACCCGCCGACCAGAGCGATATTGGTCCGCCAATCGAAGCCGGCCAAACGCGTGACACTTTCCAGTGAAGTTCCTAAACGGCCGGCGACCGAGTACTTCAGGGCAGCCTCCGCCTCCAGCGCGTCAACAACCTGCACTCTGTCCTGGACAATTTGGGCTTCGGCCGACAGGGGCAAAGCCTCTTCGGCATTGTCCATTTCAGTCACAATGGCAGCCGGCGCTACGGCGAGAATATTCCGGCGCTGACTTTCAAATTGCGCTGCCTGATTTTCAGGCAGACCGGGGAAGGTCATCATGGCCCAGAGCACAATCGATATCCCCAGAATCACGGTTCCGGCCTTTTTGATATACTGCCAGGTTCTTTCCCAGGTATGGATCAGCAAACCACGAAAAGTCGGAAACCGGTAGGGTGGAAGTTCCATGACAAACGGAGTCGATTCTCCCCGAATAATGGTGGAGCGCAACAGTTTTGCGGTCAAAAGAGCCCCGACCCATGAGATGAGTGTAATAAGCAGCATGACCCGAGCTTCATTTTCGGCAAAAAAAGCAGCTACGAGAAGGGCGAAAACCGGCATTTTGGCGCCGCAGTTCATAAACGGGGCCGTCAACAGGGTAGCAAGCCGCTCTTTGGGGCTTTTCAGAGTTCGCGCCGCCATGACTCCGGGAACGGCGCAACCACCGGCGATTCCTCCGGATACTATAAAAGGCATGACCGAACTGCCATGGAGACCGAAAATCCGGAAAACCCGGTCGAGCATGAAGGCCACGCGGGCCAGATATCCGGAATCCTCCAGCAGGGATATGCCGAAAAACATGAACATGATCAGGGGAACAAAGCCGAGCACACCGCCGACACCGTCGATTACTCCGGATATAACCATCGACCTGATCAGTCCTTCGGGTATATGGGTCTCAGCCAATCCTCCCAGCCAGCCGAAAAATCCTTCCACCCAGCCGATGGGAACTTCGCTGTAGGTAAAGGTAAAATAATAGAGGCCGTAAACGACGGCGATCATAATCAAGGGCCCGGCAAAACGATTGGTCACAACCCGGTCAATCTTGTCGGAAAGATGGAGCCGGTCCTGATTCATGCGATGCCGGATCACACCCTGCTTGAGAATCGATTTGATATAGCCGTAGCGATGATCGGCAATGACGGCTTCCGGGTCCGTATCCAGAGTCTTGAAAAAATGTCCGCTTAGCCAGGACACCATTTTTTCCAGGTCCTGTGAGAGTTCCGGATCGGTACTCGCTCCAAGGGAAAGTATCTGCTGGTCCTTTTCGAGATATTTCAGGGCCAGCCAGCGGGCCGGATAGGTATCAGTCAGAAAATGGCCGGCATTAATTCTTTTTTCCATTTCGGTAAGGGTGTTGTCGATATCCTCACCGTAGGAAATCTGCAGGGGTTCCGGCCTTTTTTTCCCCACCATCTGCCGGGAAGCGGCATCAATCAGCTCTTTTTTCCCTTCCCCGCTACGGGCTACGGTCGGAAGGACCGGAACACCCAGGACCTGGGACAATTTTCCGCAATCGATCTCGATCCCTCTCCCCTTGGCCACATCCATCATGTTGAGGGCTATGCAGATGGGGATGCCGAGTTCCATGAACTGCAAAGTCAGGTAAAGGTTTCGCTCGAGATTAGAGGCGTCGACGATGTTGATAACCGTAGCCGGTTTTTCTTTGACCAGGTAATCACGGGCCACCACTTCTTCCAGAGAGTAGGCCGTTAAGGAATAGGTTCCTGGAAGATCCACAATATTGATCTTGGAACCATTTTCAACATAAGAGCCTTCTTTCTTTTCAACGGTAACGCCGGGATAGTTTCCGACATGCTGCCGGGCGCCGGTAAGCGCGTTGAACAAGGTTGTCTTCCCTGAGTTCGGGTTTCCAGCCAGAGCAATGGTTGCACTCATTTATTAATCCTCCACTTTCACTTCAATGAAATCGGCCTCGCTGTTACGTAATGTCAGGGTAAACCCCATAAGCCGGAGGGCAACAGGATCGTAAAGGGGTGCTCGCCCCTGCACCCGGACCTCGGTGCCCGGGAGCAGCCCCATATCGCGAATTCTTCTGCCCAATTCCCCGCTGACCTTGACAGCGGAAACAATTCCCGACTGGTTGACCTTCATCTGCCGCATATTTATTTCTCTCATAAGTTAGTCTCTCCTAAAATTGTTTTTAAATTAATTTTTATTTTGTTTACCCTAAAAATAAATGGAGGTCAATACTTTTTTTGAATTTCTATTTTTTTGGGTTTGACTTGAACTCTTTGTTTAATTAATCTAGGAGTCTGGAGAAGAGATATGAAAAAAGATTCCGGCCTTTCGGAAAGCATGGAAGATTACCTGGAAACCATTCTGGACCTGGAAAAAACCAACAAGGTGGCCAGGACCAAAGATATAGCCGACAGACTGGGGATTAAGCCGGGTTCGGTTACAGGCGCGCTTAAAGTCCTCATGGAAAAGGGTTACATCAACTATTCCCCATACAGCTTCATAACCCTCACATCCAAAGGGACCAGGCTGGCAAATGACATTCAGCGGCGGCACACCGTTCTGCGGGATTTTCTTCTGAATATTCTCCAGGTCGACCCCGAAACAGCCGAGGCTACGGCATGCCGCATGGAACACGCCATTGATCCCGAGTCCCTTGAAAAGCTGGTCAGTTTTGTCGACTTCGTCAACACCTGCCCCAGGACCCGTTCCGACTGGCTGGAGCACTTTCTGGCGCATCGCAAATCTGAAAAACCGGACTGGAAAAAATGCGAGCAATGCCTTGCCAATTGCGAGCAGGAGCACAAAGCCCACAAATAACGAATCAAAAACCATGTAAAAAGCCCGGAAAAGCCAAATGTTGGCTTTCCGGGCTTTTTGTTTTTCACGAAATTTACAGAGGTTAATGAGTTTCGGAAGCGAGATGAATTGATTTAACCTTGCTTTTCTCTTTTCCGGACTTTGTCCTTGATGCGTTGGACATGTCCGCGGCCAAGGGCCTTGACTTCACACCCCAGCTCAAAATAGCGTTCGATCTGAAAATCACTCAGGATCCCGAAGCAATCGATCACAGCCAGGGGTCCACCGGCCATATTCACAACCTCGTCAGGTTCCAGGCCAAGATAGGGCTTATGGCGGACGGCAAAGACCACCGCCTCGGCATCCCGCAACCCCTCCTCGAGATCGTTGACCATTTTGAAATTCTGAAGCTCGTCCTGATTACGGAAGAAACGTGCCCAGCTCAAACCTGTTGCCGGGTAAGTATCCTGCTTTTCCAGCTCCCACCAGTGCTCTACATAGGGGTCATGGGCACGAACCTCGGCCCCCATCTCAGTCAGCTTGCGAACCACGATTTCCGAACCGCTGTAGCGGGTATCGCCCACATCCTCACGGTAGGAAGCACCGAGAACCGCAACCTGAGATGCCGCCACGATCTTGCCCATGTTGCGGAGGGCATCCCTGACCAGCTTAGCAGCGTGCAAGCCCCTGGTGTCGTTAATATTGATCGCTTCAGGTGTAATTTTGAAGATGTCGTTTTCAAAACCCATCAGATGCTTGTTGGCCCAAAGCCCCAGGCCACCGTCCTTGGGCAGGCAGTAGCCACCGATCCCCGGCCCGGGAAAAATCATGTTGCTGTGGGTGGGGCGCACCTTGATGGCCTCGATGACCTTGATCAGGTCGACACCATTGGTTTCCGCAAACACGCTCCATTCATGAAGAAACGCAAGAATCGTGGCCCGATAGCTGTTCTCGACGATCTTGCAGGTTTCGCTCTCCATGGGACGTTCCAGAACTGTCAATGGAAACTCATCCGTATTGAGAACATCCCTGAGGAACTTCTCGACCCGTTTCCGGCTTTCGGCATTGGTGCCGCTGCAGACTCTCCAGAAATCGCGCACCGAACGGACATACTCTTTACCCGGCATGACCCTCTCATAGCTGTGGGAAAGAAGCGGCTCGCTTTCGATGCCCCGTTTGCGAAAGGCTTTTTTGATCGTCGGGTAGGCCACATACTCGGTAGTTCCAGGGGGCACTGTGGTTTCGATCAGAACCAGGCATTCCGGCGATATCTTTTCCCCCATGACTTTAAAACTGTCCTCCAGGGCACTGATGTCGGCGTAACCGGAGCTGAGATTCCCCAGTTCCTGTTTGATAAAATCACATTGGACGTCAACAACCAGCACATCCGCCAGTTTAAGAGCATCATAGGTATAGGTGGCAATCAGATTCTTCTTTTCAACCACGCAGCGTTGGATGATCTCGGCCACCTCGGGGTCTTCAGCCTTGACCGGGCAGACACCGCGATTGAAAAGCGGGATTTTCCAGAAACTTCTCGGGCTCGGCCGCTGCATACCGATAACGAACTTGCCCGGCCTGCCGCTCTCTTTATCGGTCGAATCAGCAACCACACCGGCCATGACGGCGCCGACAAAACCAAGGCCCATGACAACCACTATTTCATAGCCCTCATTCCTCTTCTCGGCGGCCAGTTTTTCAAGTCTCGCAAATTCATCCGCATAGTCCTTTTCAACCGGAACCGGAAATTTTTCCCCATCAGGGCTGACCGAAAATCCCATACAGTTGCTCCTTTCCATTTCAGGTATTTATAACCCGGAGAATAGGCCGAGTTTACAATTTCACAATAAAACCAAAGTTTATCCCGAAAAGGATCCAATTCAATCAGTCAGACACTTAATACAACGAATAAGTTCAGAAATTGTCCAAAAAATTGGTTAATTTTGTTTTTCTGAAATACCAACCGTCTCCTCGCACAAATATTAAAGTGGTGTATAATAAATAACTCATTCAGTCGGCTGCTCAACCACCGGAGGTTGACTTGTTGCTATCCCTGCCCAAAAAGGGGAAATTGACACAGGTTATGGCAAAATACTTTTGCCTTGCTTCGCTCATCGCAACTCTCTCCATACCTCTGACCTTGAACGCAAATCACGCCCTTGCCGAAGAGCTCTCACCGGAAGATGCCGGGAAAATCGTCCAGGCCTCGATCGACTATTACCGCGGCAAAGCTTCCACCTCCACGGTGGACATGACCATCCATCGCCCCAGCTGGGAGCGGGTTATGACCATCAAGGGCTGGACCCGGGGCCAGAAGGACAGCCTCTTCACCATTCTCGCCCCTGCCAAGGATCGCGGAAACGCCACCCTGAAAAGGGGAAAGGAGATGTGGACCTTCAACCCCAAGGTCAACCGCACCATCAAGATCCCGCCCTCCATGATGTCCCAGAGCTGGATGGGTTCCGACTTCTCCAACAACGATCTGGCCAAGTCCGATAGTATCCTTGAAGACTACACGCACCGTTTGGCCGGCACAGACTTGCATGAGGGAATGAAAGTATACATCATCGAGTCGATACCCCATCCAGAAGCACCGGTAGTGTGGGGAATGCAGAAGCTCCTGATCCGGGAGGACCATATTCTCCTGGCCGAGGAATTCTACGATGAAGATCTGAAGCTGGTAAAGAGTTTGACCAGCGAGGACATCCAGATGCTCGGAGGACGCCTGTTCCCCAAGATCTGGAAAATGCAGAAAGCCGGGATGACGGATGAGTACACGCTGCTCAATTATCACGAACTCTCCTTTGACGAGGATCTCCCGGCCGACATTTTCACCCGCTCCTCTCTGAAAAATCTCCGGAGGTAGCGCAGATGCTGTCTCTGGATGCGAAAATGGCCTGGCGGAACATCTGGAGAAATCCGCGCCGTTCCATCCTCACCATTTCCGCTATCGCCTTTGCCTCCCTTTTGCTGGTTTTCATGCTCTCCTGGCAGTTCGGTTCCTACGAAACCATGATCGACGCCGTCGTCAAGGTCCACACCGGACATCTTCAGGTCCAGGCCAGGGACTACAATGAAGACCGCGAGATGCGCCAGGTGGTCCCGAACCCCGATTCCATAATGGCAGGGCTGGGCAATATCCCGAATGTGGCCACCTTCACTTCCAGGGGCCAGGCCTTCGCCCTCACAGCCTCCGCGAACAGGACCTACGGCGCCCTTGTCACCGGGATCGATCCCACAAAGGAAAGCTCGGTTTCCCGCATCAGGGACTTCGTCCGCGAAGGGGATTATCTTGACAACTCGGATCCAAATACCGCACTAGTCGGCAATCTCCTGGCCAGAAATCTCAAAATCGGTCTCGGCGACGAACTCACCCTGCTGGGCCAGGGGCGGGACGGGTCCGCCGCTGCCACGGTGGTCACCGTGCGGGGAATATTCCGATCCGGACAGGACGAGTTCGACCGCAACACCCTGTACATGCCGCTTGCCACTTTCCAGGAAACTTTTTCCATGGGAGAGGCGGTTCACGAAATTGTCGTACTGGCCGATGCCCTGGACAATATCCCGCAAATCCGCAAAGCCCTGCAGAAGGAAATCGCAGACAGCGGGCAGTCAAAAGCTCTGACGGTCCTCGACTGGTCGGAACTGATGCCGGGCGTTCTGCAAAGCATCAAAATGGACCTCGTCAGCGGCTTCATTATGTATTTCATTCTGATCATTGTGGTAGCCTTCAGCATCCTCAACACATTTTTAATGGTGCTCTTCGAGAGGACACGGGAATTCGGTGTCCTTCTGGCGGTGGGCGCTACGCCCGGGAGGCTGAGCCGACTTCTACTGATTGAATCGAGTTCCATGACCCTGGTGGGGATCGTTATCGGCATCGTTTTGGGAAGCTTGGTGACGGCCTATTTCGAGGTCCATGGTCTCGTGATTTCCGGAACCGGGGAGATGCTTCAGCAGTTCGGGCTGCCCGAACGGATGTATCCACAACTTTCGCTCCTCTCAATCCTGATCGGTGCCGGCATCGTTCTGGTCATCACCCTGCTGACAGCTCTCTACCCGGCCCACAAGGTTCGGCATTTGGAACCGGTGGAAGCCATGGCGGCAAATAAATAGATTCAGGGATTCAGACTGAAGGCTATTAGGAAAACCTGAAAACCTTTTTACCGCCGAGAACGCGGAGAACGCAGAGAAAAACGGATCTTAGTTTTAAGTTTTGGGACTGTTAGGGAAAAACCGGCATTTGTCACTAAGGCTGTGTTTTCCTCGGGGTGCTTCGCATCCTTAGCGATTTTCCCTTCAGCCTTCGGTCTTCAGGCTATTAGCCTGATTTTTTAACGAGATCAATATGTTTTTTCAGCTCGCCTGGCGCAACCTCTGGAGAAACCCGAAAAGGACCCTGGTACTCCTGACCGCGGTCATCATCGGGGTATGGAGCATGGTTTTTCTGGGCGCCCTGATGCGTGGGGTTTCCGACCAGATGGTGCGCAACGGTATTGCCAACCTGACCGGCCATATCCAGATTCATCAGCAGGGATATCGTAACGACCCGGTGGTCGGAAACAGCATTCCGCACCCGCAGCAACTGGAGCAAACCCTGACGGAGTCCCTGCCCCAGAACGCTCACTGGGCGCAGCGAATCCGGGTTTACGCGGTTGCCGGAAATGCCCGTCATTCCGCAGGGATCACCTTGGTCGGTATCGATCCGCCCCGGGAAGCAAAGGTCTCTTTTGTCGGGAGTGCCGTGACCGAAGGCCGCTTCCTGCAGTTGGAAGACCGGAATGGAATTCTCATAGGAAAAGCCCTGGCGGAAAAATTCAAAACCGGCCTCGGGAAAAAACTGGTCCTCATGTCGCAGGATGCCAACAACGATACCGCTTCCCGTGCTTTCCGCATCACCGGAATTTTTCACGCGGAACTGGAAGTCACCGAAAAACAGTTTGTTTTCGTCAATCTGGATACCGCCCGCACGATGCTGGAACTGGACCAGGGGATTTCCGAGATATCCATTCTCCTCCCCGAAAAGACCGACGCGAAGACAATCGCTCAGGCTTTGAAGGACAAACTTCCCGCTTCGGATGCGCTTGAAGTAGACTCCTGGCTCGATCTATTGCCGTTCGTCACGGCGGTCATGGAGCTTTATGACGGCTTTATATTCATCTGGTTTATCATCATCTTCATCGCCATGGGCTTCGGCATCGTCAACACCATTCTCATGGCAGTATTTGAAAGGGTCCGTGAGTTCGGCCTTCTCAAAGCCTTGGGTATGAAGCCCGGCTGGATTGTCATGCAGGTTCTAACCGAATCGTTCCTGCTCCTCCTCATTGGTCAGATCATCGGAAGTATCCTCGGCCTGGCAAGCGTGGCGCTACTGGCTCGCAACGGCATCGACCTTTCGGCCCTCTCCGACGGGCTCGAATACGTCGGCATGTCGAGGATGATCTTTCCCGTTATCATAACCAGGGATATCGTCATCGCCAACCTGGTGGTCTTTATCCTCGGAGTTCTCGTCAGCCTCTATCCAGCGCTCAAAGCCGCAAGGTTTACCCCGGTGGAAGCAATGGCCCGAACCTAAGATAAAAGTTGGAGATTTTCATGAATATCGTTGAATGCAGGGGGTTGAAAAAAATCTACCGCCAGGGACGGATGGAAGTTCTGGCTCTGAATGATGTCGCTCTCAACATCGCCCAAGGGGAGTTTATGGCCCTTGCCGGCCCCTCCGGTTCGGGCAAGACCACCCTGCTTAACCTCATCGGCGGCCTTGACCACGCCACCGCCGGAGAGGTTATTCTGGACGGCAAAACCCTCAGCGCCATGAACCAGTCACAGTTGGCGGACCTCCGCCTGCATCGTGTCGGCTTCGTTTTTCAGGCTTACAACCTGATTCCGGTCCTCACCGCAATGGAGAACGTCGAGTTCATCCTTCTTCTCCAGAACATTCCCGCAAGCGAGCGCCAGGAGAGAGCCAGTGCCATTCTCGACGACGTCGGTCTGGAAGGGCTCTATGGCCGCAGGCCGTCCGAACTCTCCGGAGGACAGCAGCAGAGGGTGGCCGTGGCCCGGGCCATCGTTTCGGAACCGGCCATCGTCCTCGCCGACGAACCGACCGCCAACCTCGATTCCCAGACCGGGCAGGGCCTTCTGGAATTGATGCGGGAAATGAATAAAAAAAAAGGTGTCACTTTCGTTTTTTCCACCCATGACAAAATGGTCATGGACTACGCCAGACGCCTGGTCCTGTTGCGGGATGGAAAGGTTGCCGGAGACCAGGAAAAAGAGGGGAAATGAATTTCCATTTTTGCTGTTCAGCACAATGGACTCGCGGCGCTCATGGAAAGGGTGTCTGGCGACCGGATGTTGACAGTCAAGCCCCAAGGATGGGTTCATGTGGCCCTTGGAATGGGCGGTGCGAGGCCATTTACCAACGCGATGAACAGTAACTTCAATTATTGACTTATTTTTAAATGAGATGCCTGAAAACCCCGGGGTATGCCCCCGGACGGCACCTTCTTTCTTTTTACGCCAAAAAGAAAGAAGGCAAAGAAAAAAGCGCCCCATTGATTCGCCCTAAAAACCGGGTTTCCTCACTCCACCATGGTTTCGGGGATCGTCAAAAACTCGGCTATCGCCTCAAACAGTTTGCCGATCTTTTTCCCTCAACCACGGCTGCGTTCGGCTCATCAAGATGGGAAAAAAATAAAATCATGAAAAAACATTTTCATTTCCTGTCTTTCCTGCCATCTCTCCTCTTCTGCGCTCTTCTTCTTTTCCCGGGTGTGCCGGGAGCCGCCCCGAATACTCCCGAATCATCCGGGGATTCGGACAACAATATTTTCAAGCTGCCCATGGAGTGGGGCGGACAGCTAAAACTCCAAGCCTCCGTCTCCGATGTCGATTCGGACACCATTTTCGGCGCCGTGGAAAGCGGAAAGTATTATGATGCCAATGTCAACGGCCGCCTCAAAAATCGAATTTATTTTTCAGATAAAACAGACCTCGAAACCCATTACGAACTGGTCTTCCTGACCGGGGACACCTGGCGCCAGGGCCAACAACTGGCGCAAGCTTTCCCGGCGATTCTGGATACCGTCGGACTGCAGACTAGTTCCATCGATGACGGCAGGCGCCTGTTCGATCTGACCTCTACCATCAGCGAAAACGACAATTACATCCTCTACCACCGCCTCGACCGTCTGGTCTTGACGTTACAGCCCAATTGGGGAGTTGTACGCCTCGGCCGCCAGGCCGTCACCTGGGGGAACGGCCTGCTTTTCAATCCGATGGACCTCTTCAACCCCTTTGCCCCGACCGACATCGAGCGTGACTATAAAGTCGGTGATGACCTCCTCTCCGTGCAAATCCCCATGGGAGAGACCGGCAACCTCCAGTTTCTTGTTGTTCCAAGGCGCAATCCGGACACTGGCGATGTGGAGGGGGACCACTCTTCATTGGCAGGCAAGCTCCACTTCGCCACCGGCACGCTCGAAACCGACCTCATGGCCGCCATCCATTATGAAGATATAGTTTTGGGAGTGGGCAATGTCGGCTACCTCGGGGATGCTGCCTGGAGGGTCGATATCACCTGGACTTTTCAGGACGAGGGCGGTCGGGATAACTACCTTTCGCTGGTAGCCAATATCGACTATTCCTGGCTCTGGGCGGGAAAAAACTTCTACGGATTTTTTGAATACTTTTTCAGCGGCCTGGGGGATGACGATTATGCGGAAAACCTTCTCGATGCGGACTTTAGCGAACGTTTTGACCGCGGCGAACTTTTCACCCTGGGGCGAAACTACCTGAGTGGCACGATTCAGGTCGAGCTTCACCCCCTCGTAAATTTCTATGTTACTCTCATCAACAACCTCGAAGACCCTTCCGGTATCCTTCAGCCCCGCCTCACCTGGAGCGCTCTGGACGATCTCCAAATCACCCTGGGGGGAAGCTTCTACTATGGCGGGTCCGAAAGCGAATTCGGCGGATTCACAATACCGGGGACGGATTTCCAGCAGAAAGCACCGGCCAGGGCTTTTCTTTGGGCAACTTACTACTTCTGAATGTTCGGTACTTTAAACAAAGGTCGTTTGCATGTTCGATTACGTAATTATCGGCGGCGGGATTATTGGACTGAACATCGCCCGCGCCCTCAAAGAGCGGCACCCTGATGCCCGTATGCTGTTGATTGAAAAAGAGGAGGACGTCGCCTCGCACGGCAGCGGCCGCAACAGTGGAGTACTCCATGCCGGTTTCTACTACACGGCCGACTCCCTGAAGGCCCGGTTCACCAGAGAAGGGAACGCCAGGCTCCGAAAATTCTGCAACGAACAGGGCCTGCGAATCAATCACTGCGGCAAAGTGGTTGTGGCAAAGAACGAAAAGGAAGTCAAAGGGCTGGATGAACTCAAACGGCGCGGCGACATCAACGGCGTGGAGCTGGAATGGCTGGAGGAAAAAGAGCTGGCCAGGAACTTTCCCGAAGCCAGAACCTGCCGCAAGGCCCTCTATTCACCCACCACGGTCACGGTCGATCCGACTGAAGTAAGCCGCGAATTTCGAAAAATAATTGAACAAATGGGTGTTGAAGTCCGCACCGGCACCACTTACCAAAGCCGGGACGGAGAAAACGAGATCATTACCAACCGGGGACCGTTCACCTTTAAAAAACTCATCAACGCGGCCGGGCTTTATGCAGACAAGATCGCCAGAGATTTTAACTTTGCAAAAAACTACGCCATCATCCCCTTCAAAGGGATCTACCTCAAGGACACAAACAATCTTGCAGGTCTCACCACCAATATCTATCCCGTTCCTAACCTGGCCAATCCCTTTCTGGGTGTCCACTATACCCTGACCGTGGGGGGGGAAGGGAAAATCGGGCCGACAGCCATCCCGGCTTTCTGGCGGGAAAACTACAAAGGATCGGACAATTTCAAAGCGGCGGAAACGTTGCAGATACTTTATTACGAAGCCAGGATTTTTTTGACCAATGCTTTCGGTTTCAGAACTCTGGCCTGGTCGGAAGTACGCAAGTACAATCGCGCCTACTTTTTGGGCTTGGCCAAAAAACTTACCAGCAACATCAACCACTCAGGCTTTACCGAGTGGAGTCGTCCAGGCATCCGGGCTCAACTTCTCGACACCACGACCCTGGAACTGGTGCAGGATTTTGTCGTCGAAGGTGATGCGACGAGCATCCATATACTCAATGCCGTTTCACCCGCTTTTACTTCCGCCATGCCTTTCGCCGAATGGGTCGTGGATAATTTTGTGGGCGGAAGCAAATAATCTATTAAAAAATCGTGCCTCAGATGCCGGAACTGGACTCCGAGCAGATAAGGTTTTTGTCGGAATCATAATGATAGTATAATTAGGTTGAATTTCAGATTTTAGCCTTTCCAGCAAAACCGCCAAGAGTTCTGAGTTTTGACATAAAATCTTTCTTTCCCGTTTTTTTGGAGGAATCAGCCCATGGAAAAATACCCCCTCATCATCCGGCCGGGAGTCGCCGCGATCATCCTTAACGCCGAAGACGAAATTCTTCTTCATTTGAGAAAGGTGGGGGGCGGATGGGCTCCTCCAAGCGGTACTATGGAACCTGGGGAGACCATCTTGGCGGCCCTGAAACGTGAAATTCTTGAGGAGACGAACCTTGAAGTGAGAATAGAAAACCTGGTCGCCGTCTATTCCGATCCCGCCATCCAGATTGTCAATTATCCGGATGGCAGGATTGTCCACTTCATTACGACCCTTTTCTTCTGTCGCGTCAAGAAAGGTGAATTGAAGGGTTCAAGCGAAGGGACGGAATGGAAATGGTTTGCGCCGGATAGACTTCCGGAAAATCTTCTTCCCTACGCACAAGTCTGGATCAACGATACCCTGGAAGATAATCCGCAAACCCTGGTTAAATAGGAAAACATGCCGTTGTCGGTTTTTCAGTGGACAATGGGAGAAGCATTGGGTTTGAAGGGGTTTACACGCGCTGCCAGTGAAAACATGTAGGGATATTCCGCTTGGAGATGCTGCATGTAGCTGAGCCATTCACGGATCAGGATGCTGTTGGCCCGCTTGATATCACCGCTCAGGTGCTGGCGATCTGAATCAGGCAGGTCCTGAAGGTCGCTTCGGCATTCAAGTTCTTCGGTCAGATGGCAGACAGCCCAGAGCAGGTCGGTGAAAGTGTCGTGTTCGAGCAGATGGGGGTTCTGGAGCAGGGTCAGAATAAAGGGACGCTTGGCCACAAGGAAGTCGTGCATCTCCTGCAATTGCTGCCCGCTCGGGTTGAGATGCGCCTGGTATTGGGAGGCGAAGCGGATGGCGGCCTGGTAATCTCTCTTCCCCCAGGATAGGGTGACAGCCAGGTGTTGGGCCAATTCAGGCGCCTCGCCGCAAAAAGAATCCACCTGGCGCAGGAAAGCCCCGCCGAATTCGCTCATGAAAGCACCGATCACCATATTCATCTTCTTCAGTAGCGCTTGCCGCTCCCGCTCGTTAAGGAGCTTCTCGATGATCAATGTCACCAGCAGAACCTGAATCGGAACAAAAACGATATCGAGAGACAGATAGAAGAGAAGATCCTTAAGGTTGTGAAAAGCCAGGTAATGCAAAACCCCAAGAAGCAGAGTGAGTATCACCAGAAGCACGCCGATATAAATTTTCCAGGAAAGTCGAACCATCGCAAAAATATTCCTTTGCCAGAATGTTAATTAATTTTCACGATTTCAACTGTAGCTTTTTCCCGAAAAGATTTCAATCCTCCCATCCTTCTTCCCCCGACACATCAGCCATGATAATCGTGATTTATTCTGATACTCATTAAAAGATTCAGTCCGATCACGAAGGAACTCGGTCTGATGGCTGTTTCTCTTTGCAGGGTCTGTAATAACTCTCCCCGCCTGCTCATTTCAATTCACTCGAAAAATCTGATTCAACATTTTGGCCAATGATTTAGGGGTAAATTGCAACCTCAGAGACTCTGAAACCATTTAATCAGCTCAAAAGCAAACCCACCGGCAAAAAAACCGACACAATGCTGGGCGCATGATTCGCCCTGGTGATGTTTGGCATATAGGTTACTTATAAATGAAAAAAATTTAAAATTTGGTGGCATTACCGTCTGGTGAATTAGAAAATGAAGATGATAAATAAACTTTTAGCTGTATTGGTTTTTTCCACAATAAGCTTATTCATGAGTTCATGTGCCTCCGACCCTGAACCTGATGATACTGGTATACAAATACCTTCACGCTATGAATTTACTAAAATCCTTTCTGGAGCCCCTTGGAATGCAGGTCAACAAGCTATAGGTATGGCTGTAGGTAGTGATGAAACTGTTTATATCGCGGATGGCTCAACACTCTGGCAGGTGAAAAATGGTACTGTAAGTATTTATCTTGGACCATCACACGGCACCTTTGATTTTCGTGATGTCGATATTGATAATAATGGGGTTATCTATATTTATGATTATTATGCAACTGGAGGTCGTATACTCACTTCGTCTTCTGAAGGAACATTTTCTGAACATAGAAACATTAGCAACTTAATTGACCCACGACATATTGGCGTTATTGATGCTAACACGATTGCGATTACAAGTAGAGAAGGTTTAAGCATAGTTTGAGATCAAGGCACTAATTTACAAAATGCTCCAGATCCACAAATGGTAGACAATTTTAGTAGTTGTGCGACAGAAGACTTATCTGTGCAACCTAATGGAGCGTATTCATATCAGGAAGGCTGCAATGGTTCACCGTCAATATTTGGTAATATTTTTGAAGAAACAACCAGGGTAATTGAACTTGAAGATGAAAGTCTGCCATATACACACTGGAGTGCTGACTGTACAACTCGAAACCCAGCAGGCGGGTTTTTCTCAGTGCTTGATTTTAGTTATGGCAGCATTATGCATTTAATCGAAATAAGCGAAGATGTCACTAACACAAGTGGCTGTAGAATATTAGAAACCACTCCAACAATAAATGAAGCAGAAGCAGAATCAAACGAGACGTTTTCATTTTCATATTGTGCGATGGCGGCCTCTCCCTCAGGAAGGATTTACTACCAAACATTTAGCCAGCTTTGGGTTTTCACACCAGTGTTCGACTAAATTTATATATGAGAATACATGTAACAAGTGGCTGCACCTGACTCCGTAAACTGTCACGCTGGTGAGCCAAGCGTTAACTTTCTGAAATAATTCAAGGAGGGGACTCCATGAGAACGACTTTTGTAGTTTTATTATTATTGTTCATTTATTCCATTTCCCCAGCATTTTCGCAAATGTACAAATGGGTCGACAAAAATGGCACAACCAGCTTTTCCGATACGCCTCCGACGGGAAGAAACGATGTCGAAATATTCGAGGCAACTCCGGCCTATATCGGCGATGGATTGGAAAAAACGGACAATGACTACCGCAAAAAAAACACTCAAAAACAAGCACCTATCCAACAACGGATAAAAAGAAACAAAGTTGATCTTTACGTTACCGATTGGTGTCCATACTGCAAAAAAGCTGAAAACTTTTTCAAATCTAGAAATATCAAGGTTTCAATTTACGACATTGAAATAGATAAAAAAGCTCAAAAGCGCAAATACAAATTGGACAATAGAAAGGGAGTTCCATTTGCCGTAATAAATGGAAAAAAGATTCATGGCTATAACGAAAATCTATATAGAGAAGCCCTAAATCTTTGAAAGCCCAAAGCAAGCTAACCAGATAACCAACCGGACGGAAAATTCGTCTGTGCAAAATTGAAAAGCAAAAGATATTAGATGAACCATTGAAACAAATAAGCCGGCTGCCACAAGGCTACCGGCTTATTTTATTTTTTTGAGCATCTGAAGTTGCAAACAACAGTACTCCGGCGACTACTTCCCTAAAAAACCTTTCAGGAGACCCTTGCCCTGATCTTCAAGTGACTTGAGCCCCTCCTTGTCCTTCTTGAAGGACTCTTTCAGTTTCGCAGGATCGGTCAGTGCTTCCTGAAGTTTCTTTTTCGCCATCCCCTCCAGGTCCGGCTTGAACGACGGTTTGGAAAAACTTCCGGACACCAGGATCGGCACCGTCAGTCCAGATCTCTCGTCGGTATCACCCTGCCCCTTGAGCGTCCCGACCACTTTGGGTTCGACCCTGAAATCGAGTTTTTCTTTGACCAGGTCGGCCGTACCCGAAGCTTTGAGACGCAAGAAAGGGGAAGCAAGGTTGGCATTGGGCGTGTTGAACAGGCCATTGGTAATGGTAAAAGGAACGTTCAGTGCAGAAAAATCGGTACGCGGTTTTGGTCCGCCTTTTTCCGCCAGGCCGAACGCCGCCTGGGCATTACGCGCCATGCCGGCCAGGTCAATCCCCTTGATGGCGCCATCGCTGAAAACCAGAGCCCCCTTGCCATTTAACGTTGGTTTGATGCGGTCGGGATCATCCCCGGCCATGTTCAGGGCCACATCCGCATCCAGGGCTCCTTCCAGAGTATCCTTCTGCATTAAATCTACGAGCAGCGGCCCCGCTTGAATCTGCTTGGCCTGCAGGTTGACGCTGGTTTGGGGCTCATTCCCCTGTACATCAAGCACAGCGTTACCCGCGGCACTGCCACTGTATAGTTTCAAGGACATCGGATCAATCGTGTAGCGGCCGTTCCGGGCCGCTATTTTGGCGGAGATATCCTGAACCTTGGCACCATTTATCTTCAGTTCACCAATTTTCAGAGTACCATCGAGAACGGGTTTTCGGAGGGGAGCATAGTCGGTTTTATTTGCGGCAGCTTTTTGGGTGGCTGGTTTTTGCCCATCCTTGGCCGTCTCACCCTGAGTCTGGGGAGGCAGGTAGCGGTCCGCGTCGATGCGATCCAGATTCAGGTTAAAACCTAGGTTGGGCTTATCGAATTCCTTGGCTTGCAGGGAAAAGTTGATGGTCGAGTCATCAAGCACCACCACCCCGTCTGAAATGGAGATCGCCTGAGGAGTTCCCTTGATGCCGGCTTTTACGGATACCCGCGACAGCACGCCGGGGTCACTGGTCTGCACGGGAAATTCCTGACCGAGGGCAGCCATCAGTTTGCGAGGTGAGAAAGACTCCAGGTTGAGAGCCATATTGAATTGGGGCTGCTGAGTGACGTTTTCCAGGACGCCTTTAAGTTTCAGCTTGATTTCCTCAAGGGCCGCGACTTCCAAATCGAGGGCAATCGGTTTTTTTCCGAGTTCCTTGCCAACCGGGCCGATTTGACCTTTCATCGCCAGAGGTTTACCGTCCATTTTGGCGGAAAAGTCGATCAGGATCGGGCGGTCAAAGGAGACATCCTTCAGGCTCATATTGAGAGCGGAAATCTCGTTTTTGGTTCCCGCCTTTTCATCCAGATAAAGAAGAGAACCGTTTTTAATGTCAAACTCCCCCACCGCCAGTGACTGAATGGGAAACGCACCATCGGACGGTGCTTGGGCTGCTTTGGGTTCGGTCGGTTGTGCAGGCTTCCCGGCACTCGGTTTGGCAAGGCCTTCCCAGTTGGCCTGACCTTTTTTGTTTTTGGCCAGGACGATGCGCGGAGTATCGACCACAAACCGCTGAACCTCAAGATTTTTAGACAGGAGAGGTATCAACTTGACCCGCACTTCGAACGATTTGACCGAGATGAAATCCTTTTCACTGAAACCCGAGGGGTTGCCCAGGTGAACATCCTCCAAAGCAACACCCGCCCAGGGGAAAAGGGAGAGGCTGATTTCACCTCCGAGAGTAAAGGTCCGCCCCGTGGCCGCGGCAACCTGCTTTTCAATCTGCGGCTTAAAATGATTCAAATCATAAAAGTTCGGGATAATAATCAGGGCGCCCAGCACCAGGACAACCAGACCGACTACGATGATAACAAGCCACTTCACTGCGCGATTCATTGATCACCTCATTTTCAACTGAAAGTATTAGACCTCTGCATCAGCTAAACAACTCCGATGCCAGAGGTTTTTTTTTCTGCGACAGAGGCCAGATGTTCATCACGATTGAAAAACAGGGGAAAACCTTAAGTGCAACTTGAAAAGGTAGAACCATTCGGGGTAAGACAGAGTTAGCACTGTCACCCCTTCCCCGTTTTTGATCTGACTTTTTCAGACCCGATGAAACATAAACCAGCGTCCCTGTAGCAGGACTGTAAAATACAAAGAGGCGAGCCCTTGACAGCCTCGCCTCCCCCCAGACGAACTGAATCGCCTGATAGCTGACACAGGATTTGAACCCTTCGACCACTTTGCTTAAGAATAGAAAAAGCAGAAACTGAAAAGATGTTTAACAAGAACAGAAACCACTGATTCAAGAAGAAAACGCTCCGCACCGAACTCTACCGAGAGAATTGTGTCAGCTAAGTTAAAGGTTATCAGTCCTCGAAATGTTGTCAAGCATAGTTGTTCAGGTTCCTGGCACCGGAAGGCGCCACCACCGCCCGGGAAGCCTGCGGAACCATATTGTCGGCCACCAGCCACTGGCTTTTTCCGCGATAAGTCCCCAAAGCACGCATATAAATCCCCACACTGCACTGGGACAGGAAATTCTGGCGGACAATCACCATACGCCCGAGGCTCCCGTATATATGGATCCCCTCGATATAGGCATTCCGGGTGAGAAAGTAGCGCTGGACGTTCAGACGGTTGTTTTCAACCACCAGATGATTGCAGTTGCCGATATATATCCCGCGCTTGGAACTCCCTGATGCGGAGGCCAGATAAACCCTCATGACATTGTCGCGGATGATGATCGATCCGGCCACATCGGGAGCATCGCCGACGGACGCCCGACGGCTGACGCCGACATGGATCGCTTCCAGAGCCCCTTCGATACGGTTGCCGCTAATCCGGACCTCTTCCGCGGTCCGGCCGCCGCAGACAATCCCCTTGGCAGCGACGGAAGGGATCTCCGCCCGGATCAGATCGTACCAGCGGCGAAGAGCGGCATACTGGTTGCGGAAGGTGACATCCGTTATGGCCCTGGAACCGAGAACCTTCACATGTGCCAGCAAATCATTGGCGCTGTTCACTACAGCGGGAGGATTAGCGACCATCACCGTCTGCCAGTCCCTCTCGGCCACTGTGGAATCGAATTTAATTTGATAGCTCCCCGAAGTGATGGTCGTGTTGCGACTGGCCTCCACGGTGGCTTCATCCTCCTCCGCAACAAGAACGGCATTGGATACCAGGAGCTTCTCGATATTCGCTTTCCAGGTCCGGTCCTTCAAAAGATTTTCAAAGGTGAGGCTGGCCGGCTTCTTCCCGGCATGAATCCAGTTGTCCTCCACCAGGGCCTTGCGAGCATTCACAAGAAGAATCCCCTGCTGATAATTACCGACCAGAAACTCACACCCTTTTATCCGCACGGCATCGCGTTGCGTCGAGCCCTCGAGACGGCTGACGGTCAGACAGTTGGCCCGGGGGCGGCTGCCGCCCGCGCATTTGAAAATGACATTCTCAATACAGACGTCCCCCGAATTATCAATGGTCAGAGCACCGTTGAGATGCCTGAAGGTCCCGCCGGCACCGCTGCGCCCGCTTTCGATTTTGAGATCGCGGACCGTCACACTGGCGCAGCCGACAATGTTCAGAGCCGCTTCATGGTTGGGGGCGTGGAGCCAGACACCCGGCCCGCAACCGGTAATTTTCAGATGTCCCTTGTTGCTGAGAACGGCGGTTTCGGGAAGCACGTAATGGCCGTTCTGGAAACAGATATGGGCATCTTCTCCTTCGCTCAAATCCGCGAATACGCGGTACCAGTTCTCTTCAGGAAAGACTGTGTAGGTGCTGCATCCATCCCGTTTTAGGCTGCAGAGAAAATCGATGGCGTCCTGGACCGTACGGATCGCAGGATCGTCCCGCAACATCTCACAGGTATTTTCGTCCTTGACCAGGGGAACATGATCGGCGTGCAGGTGGCAGAAAAGCGCATCCAGGGCATCCCGCACCGAAGGATTCAAATCTCCGGGGTTGGCCCACACACCGCCTAGGGTCTCGCCCAGAAGGGCGCGCAGGTTGAGATCCTGGGTCTGGCAGTCGGGGATAGCATAACCCACATTCCCAGAGGTCAGACGGCTTAATTCCGGGAAAGCAAAGCGCCGCTCCTGCTCCCCGGGTGTCAGGGTCGGCGCCCAGGTGATCACACCGCTCTCGACCCTGGCCACGGCCAGGTAGTGGTGGATGATGCCGGCCGGCTCCTCCCAGGGGAGGACCTCATCACCGGCCTCATGGATGGCGGTGCGTACCGGAGCCTGCCAGAAGTCACCGGCCAGAGCTTTTTTCCCGCCCATCTCCAAATTGAGAATCAGAGTGTCGAGATGAATTTCCACTGTTGTCCCGGCCTGAAAATAGCCGGGTGTCCCGGCCGCGTTGCCTGTGGAGACCGTCAATCCCCGATCGACAGCGAGGTCAGTCCCGGAAAGGGACCAGCTGTTATCCGGATTGCGGGTCAGGGTGCAGACGCCATCCCAGCGCCGCACCCGGGAATAACCCACCGGGGGGGTAGCGGGGAAACCGCTCACCAGTTCACCCCTGGACGGACTCCAGGTACCACTGTTGAGATGGACGCCGAGGTGTTTTTCCGACGCCGATTCCTCCTCCGGCCCGTGAAAAAATTCATAGACCCAGTCGGAACCGCTGAAGCCCGGCGGCAGGTTGCCGATATCCTCGGGAACTTCATACTGCTCGGCGCCGTTCTCGCTCGACCACTTGAGGGTTACTCTGGTGGGATCGCCGGAAGCATCGAGTTCGGCATCGTGCAGCTCAAGACGGAAGAGATAATCCCCCGCCGGTTCGTCAATCGCCAGCACATCGGCGCAGGGATCGCAGGGGTCGCCCTCGATGCTGCCGCGCCGCAGTTCCATCCGCGAGCGGGCCGTACCCTTGGTGGGATTGCGATCGGAATCCTCGGGATTGACGCTTGTCGGGCACCATTTGACCTGGGCCATGGTCTGGCTTCGAGTGCAGGTATCCGCTCCGTGAAGGGCCGCATCACGAAGATTGGAATCTTCCAGAGCGCTGACGGAGCGCTCCCAGACATCGAGATAGAGAAGATAGGAGTTTGACGGCAAAGCGGGCGGAGCGGGAAAATCGGCCTGGCTGCCGAAATCGAAGTTAGCCGGCACAGAACTCAGGGCCGGATCCGGCCGCACCTCGGAGAGGATGCCGTCCACATAAGCGCATCCCCAGCGAATTTCAATCTCGCCCGGAGTTCCGCCCTCGACCTTGCGGACAAGCGCCTGCTTTTTCGGGACCCCGCTGCCGACAACATCGAGGAGCGTCCGATCCAGCCGCTCCCTGACGATGTCCATCAGTTCATTCCAGTCAGCATCGGTAATCATTCGTCCCTGCTGCTGATAAACCCCGGAATAGCGCTTGGAAACATCCCTGCTGTTTCGTGATATCTGAGATTTCATAACGTCATTTATCCTTCCTGGATACTTGAGTCTTCGGGCGGTTGACTCAACAGTCTCTCATCCGGAATCAAAACCGCTTCCAATCCGATCGGTAAAAAGTCTTTCAGCTTTTCTTCCACGGCCTTTTCCCGCAAGGTATAGCGCCTGCCGTGATAGGCCCCCAACTCGCCACCGTCTTCGGCTCCGAAGCGGACCGAAATTGAAGTGGCGGGATGCAGAACCCCGCAGCCACGCTCGCCGAAATCGCTGGCATACATGGAAACCGGGGCGCTGTTGCAGCGGAAGGTCGGCAGGCCGGTGGTGTTCTGGCCGGGCATGAGGCGGCAGTAGCGCAGACAGCCTTCGGAGGGTGGCAGGAGCGGATGGTGGTGACAGCGCAGAATACCGAGAAAAATGCAGTCGCTGGACTGAAGCTCCTCGCTCAGGGTCTGGTCGAGAACCGTACAGTACTCCAGCCGGGTCACCCCGCGAGCAGCCTGAATCCGCCGGAACAGGGTGTTGCGTGCCGCCAGAACCGGCGCCTTGTAATCGATGGTAAGTATTTCCACCATGCGCAGGGCGCACTCAAAAGCGCTCACCCGGCCCTGGGTGATACGCAGGGTGTTCTCCAGATGCAGCCCCTCGAAACGGTAGGTCAGAGCCTCGTTAAGTTCAATGACACCACGCACCCGGATCGGCATGAACCAGCGCTTCCCCAGAGTTTTGTTGCGAAACAGGTGGCTCTCAACCGGCCCCCCCGGTTCTGCGGACTTTTCATCCGCATCCTCGAAAAATGCCCGGTAACGCTCATTGCCGCGTTGATCCCAGGGCATGGCCAGGACCCTGGCGGGCTGGAGCCGCACCAGACTACTGGAAAATTCGCCGGGACTTCCCGCCGGCGGAGGCGGTCCGTTGAGCACTAGCCCATTGTCATCGACTTCGGTCACACAGACCGGCATGTGAAAAGGATCGTCTCCCTCACTCTGCAGAATCAGGATGCCGCAGCTCCCTTTTCCCGGTTTCCAGGTTTCCCCGGAAAAGGGAAAATAACCGCGATAGACCCGGCCATCTCGACCGGCGGGTTGATAGGAGAATACGGCACCCGTCTCGTCACGATTGTCCGGCCGCAACTCTGTCTCCGCAGTTTTGTCCGGGAAAAATCCGGGGTGAGGGGGGAAATAACAGAGTAGGCGCCGGGGATGCATCTGGCCACAGTCCCAGGATGGGGAACGGAAATCGACGGTCCGGCTGGAAACATCTTCAAAGCTTCCCGGATAGCAAGGATTGCCGTGACGGGCCGCCTGACGCCAGGAGGTCAGTTTGCCGTCAAAAGAGGTTTCCCTGGCAAAGGAACGGGCCTGTGGCGAGCTCAGGGCCGCGGAGGCGCAACGGAAATCGACGCTTGCCGCAGGCAGGGCGGGATGCCGGGCAGCATGAGAGGGAGAACCGCTGACCGGCTCTGAAGCGCAGCCAAAATAGCGGGCAGGAAGGAGCGGCTGGCCGACCCGGGGAGTCACCGCCGTGCGCTGCCACCCTTCCTGGACCTCGATCTCCAGGCTGCCCACGGTCTCGGCCACTTCTTCGGCGCAACTCAGGGTCCCTTTGCCCTGACGCAAGCGCACCGCCTTGCCGATCTCTCCCTGCTTGCCCTCGCGGGTGGGGGAAAGGAGCTTGACATCAAGAAGCTGGGCGAAATAGGGGAGGAGCCATTCCTGGCACTCCAGGCCGTTCTCCGAACTGTCGGGAAAAGAATCGGCCAGACGCTGCAGCAGGGTCTGGTAGACAAGATCGAGAAGATGCCCGCTGGCATCGAGATAACGGCCCAGGTCGCCATTGTGCGGGTCCAACTCTCCTTTTTTCAGGTTGCGGTCACTGTTGTCACGCTCCCGATAAATAGAAGGAAGAAGTTCAAAGAGCCTCATCCCGAATTTCGATTTGGAGTCCATTCCTAAAGCTTTCCTTTGCAAAATCAGCTAATGGTTATGCATGCTTATTGGCAGTTTCCTTTTCCCCTTGCACCGCCGCCGGGCTTCCAAACTGCGAAAATAGGCCTACCCGTTCTTTTCACACCCAGACCAAACAGACAGCTCACCGAACCGCACAATTACAACACCAGCTTTTCTGCCGTTATCCGCAGAGCGCTCGTTTCATCCTCCAGATAGATGACCTGATCCCCGGCAGGCCGCAAACCGCGAATGGTTCCGTCTCCACCGTAATCGACATGACGCAGGGGAACGGTCTTCCCCGCCCTATCCTTCAAAGTCTCGCCGGAAATCACGGAAACCGAGTTTTCAACCCCTTCCACGCCCTCGACGACGCGGGCGATTTCACTGCGAAATAAAGGTTTTCCAAGCTTCGCATTTTTCAGGGCAAAAGCGTTGACCAGGGCCGTCCTGACTTTTTTCACCACCACATCGGAGTCATAGGCCGCCATATCAACCCTCAGGGTCACATCCATATCCAGCTGAACCGGCACGAAATCGGAGAGGGTCAGTTCCACCCCCGGCAGCAGGTGGGTGCGGAGATAGCTCCCGAGAGTTTCTGCGAGGCCGTTCATAGTCCCGCCACCAGCCGGAACCACGACTAGCCTGACGCTCTCGTGGCGGTTGTAGCCGGTAGGCCGGGCAAAAGCCCGGGCCTGCCAGACACTGCTGTGACGTGCCGCAAGATGGGTGATATCGGAAAGAGAGACCGCTCTCTCAAGGCAAAGGATATTTCCGGGAGAGTTTTCCCGCATCCGTTCCACCCCTTCCACATCGTTACCGCCTCTGGCTGGGAGGGGTTGTATCACTTTTTCCATCAGGGCATGGGGTTTGACGGTTTTTGCCAGGCTCAAACTGGATAAATTCCCCGCGAGGCCGGTCCCCTGGCGGTAGCGGACCTTGATATTGTTATTCCCGGTTGGGAGGCGGCGACCGTGATGGCCATCACCGAAATGAATGCTGAGGTGTCCTTCTTCGGTGATGCAAACGGCGTAGTGGGCATCCGCGGGTCCTGAGTCGTCCAGGGAAGCGACCTGCTGCCAGAAACGCTCACCGACCTGCACCTCAAGAGCTGAACGAACCCCGGCCGGGAAGGCGGAATCAGCCACATGGGCGACTTCCTTGACCGCCAGCACGAACAACTGCCCGGAAAGTCCGGCATTGCCGCTCCCCAGGACCTTGACCGGTTTGCTCTCGCCGTGGCCTGCCTTGACGACATTGCCACGGATGAGGGTATTGCCGAGGGTAAAGCCCTGTGCAGCCGCCGGGATGGAAGCGAGGGTGAGACTGCCGCTCGCCGCATCGATACTGCGAACCGTCGTTTTGTGGGCAGCGACCAGGCCGTCGTCGCGTTCCAGGATCAGCGTCCGTCCCGACGCCAGAAGTTCGGGAAATGAGGATGTCGTCAGGACCGGGCTGAAGGTTGCCATCAGGGGCGTCGGATTGGTATCGAACCCATTGGGATGCAAATTGTACTCGAAGGGGCCGTGAAGACGCACCAGGGAGCTGCCGGGACTCTGCTCGAAAAGAAGGGTAAAACTGCTCTCCTGCTTTTTGATCTCCTTGATTCGCACAGCCTGCCGGGAGCCGTCCTTGAGTTCAGCAACCAGCCACTGCCCGCTCGCCAGACCTTCCGGACTGCCGGGGAAGACATAGGAACCGGAGGCGGTCCCTTTTCTCGCTTTTGCCACCGATTTGACGCCGGAGCCCACCAGATAAATCTCGCGCAGGGAGGTCCCGGCCAGTTTCCGGTAGGCAGTGCTGAAATCGTCGCTGGCGGACGAGGAAATTTTCTGGACCGTATGGGATGAAAGATTGTCGGCCTTGCCGGCTTTCTTGCTAGAAACCGCCTTATAGGTTGTCGGGAAGCGAATATCGCCGGAGCTGTCCGCTTCAACGGCATATGCCCGGTACAGCCCTGCCTGATCGTCAGGCAGGGAACTTCCAGCGAGGCGCAGGGCATGGGCATCAGACTCGGCGACAGTAGCGAAATACCAGCCGTTTTTCTCCCAGGCCACCAGGTCCCCGGCCACCAGGCCGTGCCCCTCATCGAACTGTAGAACGTCCGTACCGTTGAGGCGGGGCTTGAGGACTTTTTTGCTGCCGACCTCGAGCTGAACCTCTCCGAGCTTCCAGCTCTGCCAGGCGCTGCCGCTTTCGAGGGATTCCAGGGTCAGGACGCCATCCCTGTCCCGGCTCTTGATTTTCATGGCCGTTGCCAACGCCCCGGAAGTCTTGCCCAGAACCGCCAGATCACCGCTGGAGATGTCCTCATCCTCCTTCGCTATCCAGGGGGAAGTACCTGTGGCGCTGAGGGACGTGGGAGAAATATTCCAGTTACTGACACGCAGGGCGTTCAGATCGACATCGATTTTCACATCCTCCAGGGTCTCGAATACGGCCGGAGAAGCACCGTCTTTTGGGCTGTTCTTGACCTGCAGTCCTTTCGCCACCAGGCCTTTTTTTCCTTTTTTCGCGATCAGGACCAGATCGGTGGATGCCGAGGAAGGGGGTGAGGGATGATAATCGAGCATCTGCACCAGGCGGCGCACGTGCTCCCACTGGGTCGCTGTCCCCAGGTACGATTCGTTGGCATAGACATCCAGGTGCTCGGTCAGAACATGGGTCGAGCGGGCCAGAGCGCGGACCAGTTCGATACCAAGGTCGCGGGATTCTGTCCGGTACTGTTCCAGCAGCAGGTCGTTCTCGGTTTGCGAAGCCTCTCCCTCGGGGCGGATCTCTTCCAGAGCCTCCCAGCGCAATTCACCGCTGTCGGGATCGCTGAAGCGGTCGATCAGCAGTTGGCGGATTTTTTCGAACAAGGTGACTGCATTGCCGTCAACATAACGAAAACGCTGCAGACCGGAACGGTTCCAGCGGGTCAGGTCCCTGTCATTGCTCATCCCTTTTTCCCTCCATGGATTCTCAGGGTGAAGAACCCGCGCTCCGGGCGGTTGCGGTCATTTTCGCAGATCCCGTACTCAAGCCCATCGAGCATAATCCGGCCGCTGTCCGCCTGGTTGGAATAGCGCCGCCCGGCCCTCTTGAAGCGATTCAGACAGACCGCCTCGACGCCATCCAGCCCCATGAGCGTCTGAAAGATATCACTGGCATGGATATCCTCCCCGAACCTGAGGCGGCCGGGACGGAAAAAACCGTCATCCCCCTGGCCGAGAGCTATTTCCACGGCCTGACGGATTTCCGAATGATAATAATTTTCGGCAATGCGCAGCGACAGGGCCATAATGATGCCGACCGGTTCGGCATCCCGGAGGACAACCTCCTGTCCGGCCATGCGCCAAGCCTCGACAAAATTCCTCAACACAGCCCGCAACGGCGGGTCTTCCTCCCAGACCGGCAGATTCAGCCCCCACTTTTTGTGGAAAGTGTCGATATCCCCTTTCAGATCGGCCTGATCACCGCTCAGAGATTCTTCGAGAGCAGCATTCCTGCGGAGAATGACGGCCGCCTGGATAGTCGTCCACGAGCCGCTCCAACAGCTATAGGCATGGGCGCGCAGCACCAGGGGGTGTTTCTCGAGCTGGTCGGCATAGTCATGCTCCGTCACCATGCGGCGCTGGGTGCGAATCGAACGCGGCCCCTCGCGGCGGGCATCTTCCATGTCCCGGGGACGGGCAAGCCAGTACTGGTCAAAACGTTCCGCATCGCTGCGTGTTTCAGTGGAAACGTCCACTAGGTCAAAAGGCGGCTTTTTTCCGGCCTTGGCCAGGGCCAGGGCGTCATAGCCGATGAGCTTGAGAAGACGGCGCACCGACTCGGGACGCTGGGCCGTTTCCAGGAAAGTTTCCCGGAAAGTGCGGTCGAGCATGTCGGAAAACTGGTCGAGAACGGCGGCGAACGCTTCCACCAGGACCATTTCCAGGTCGGCCGCGGTCCAGCGTGAACGTTCGGAAAAACGGGCCGCAAGTTCTTCGAGCATAAACTGGCGGAAGCCCGCATAATCGCGCACCAGCCAATCGAAATCATCGCCCGGATCGGGAAGCGGTCCCGGCATTTTGGCGACACGCTGTCCGCAGTCGGGGCATTTCCCTTTGAATATCAGATTCGCTTCAGGATTTTTCGCCATGCATCACGCTCCCGACTCGATAAAAAACTCTTCCTGCTGAATTCGGCCGATGGCCGCCAACTGGTAAACAATCAGGATTCGCAGAATCCCCTTTTCCGGCTCCCCATCCACCTTGACCTCCAGGGTTTTGGGGTCGACTTCCCCGGCCAGGACATCGGTCAGGGTGGCCAGGAGACGCCGCCGGGTCACCTCCCAGAGCGCCGAGTTGTTGGGCTCAAAAACCAGGGCCCGCACTCCGGCACCGAATTCAGGGCGGAAAACCCGCTCATAGGGGTCGGTGAACAGAACCTGTTCGATCTGCTCGCGAATATGATCGGCACGGCCGCTAAGAGCAGGGCCGGTACTTTCGACACGAAACGGGAAAGAAAGGTATGGGGGATCGTTTACATGTTGCATCGGTTTCTCCCGAATTATTTTTACAAACTATTCGTCGCGTTGGTCGATGGCCCCGCACCGCCCATTCCAAGGGCCGCATGAACCAATCCATGGGGCTTAACTGTCGCCATCCAGGCGACAGACACCCTTTCCATGGGCGCCGCGGGTCCATTGTTCTAAATAATATTATTTTCGACTCTAACCACTCGTCACCTTGGTGGACAACGCGCTCATCTCCCCCTGGGGAATGGGCGGCCCGCTCGGTCCGACCCCGGTGGGATGAATATGAGTGGCAAACAGGGTCAGGAAAGAAGTCCCCTTGATCAGCGGCTCCCCACCGGCGCCGCCAAGCATAACCATGTTCCCTTCCACCGAAATCTGAGTTCCCTTGACCGTGATTCCGGCCGCCGCCATTTCCACTTTGTTGCCGTTGCTGTCCTCAAGGACAGTGCCCGACGAATCCATGGTCAGGGTGTTGCCGTTGCTGTCCTCGAGGACCGCCTTGTTGGCGGAAGCATCCAATGTCAGGGAACTCCCCCCGGCATCAGTCAACGTTATCGTGCCGTTCTCATCCACAAGGATTTCTGCCCCCTGGGGATGGGCCAGGCGGATTTTTTCACTTCCGGATTCATCGTCAAACTGCAGAGTGTGGCCCGACGGGGTTTTCAGCACCCGAGTGGTCGGTTCATCCGGGGCGGCCGCTTCTGTGGGGATGTCATCCCCAGACTGCCAGAAGGTCCCGCTCCAGATCGGCCTGGATATATCCCCTTCCTCGAATTCCACCCACACCTGAGCGCCAACTTCCGGAATCAGAAACAGCCCCTGGTCCGCCACCCCACCAAAGGGAAGGCAAGGAAGCGCCCAATCGCCCTCCTGCTCGCCGAGGACCGAAGGGACCCGCACCCTGAGCCGCCCCATTTTCTCAGGATCGACATTGTCGGTGACAATCCCGCGGAATTTTCCGTAGCGCCTCTCGGTCACCAGCCTTGTCAGTCGAGTCAGAAGTTCATCCATAATCGTCCTTGGTTTTTAATCAATAATAATTTTCTCTCCCATAATGGGATGGGGGGCACCCATGAAAAGGGCATCTGGCGCCTGGATGGCGACAGTTAAGCCCCATGGATGGGTTTATGTGGCCCTTGGAATGGGTGCCATCCATCCCAACAACCTACCCCGTTGCATTACGCAGCAACCGAAATGCCTGGCGATAGCCATCGGCATCAAACGTATGTTTCACGGAATCGACATAATACAGCCCCGAATAGGTTTCGCCGATTCCCTCCACCCGGACGGTCTCGTGGGTCAGCAGCACATGGCCGTAAATAACCCCGTCCAGTTCTCCGGTGGCCCTTATTTTCCAGGCGTTTTCGTTGGCCCTGGCCTGGGCCCGGGCCTGAGCCTCTTCGAGAGTCGCACCGGCCGGCTGTTCCATGCGCCAGAGAAAGGGGGTTAGTCCCCGGCTTTCGCTATCGGCGCTTTGCTCGCCGAGAAGAGAGAGCGTGGGGGTCACTTCGGTCTCCTCAATGTCTTCTCCAGTATCAGCCGCGCGGGTGACGCCGATGCGATCCGGCCGATGTCCGTCATGCTGAATCGAAATGTTGAGACAGCTCGTCTCGGCGCCGCCGTAAAGGTAAATCGTCGGCTGCGGATCACCGTCCAGCTCGGGAGGATGAAAATGCAGCGTCCCCTCGCGGACAAAAAGTTCAAAACCGTTGGCGTCGGCCCGGTCGCGGAGAAAACGAACGTGGGTCGCATCCTGGTGAAGATTGCGATTAGTCAGACCCGCCTCGATCCGGGCATCAAAGCCGTTATCTGCAGCAACCCGGGAGGCCAGGTCACCGTCGCTCTGCGGCGCGTCCTCCTCGGAAAGGAGCTGACGCACATGCTCACGGTCAAGCAGAATCGATTCGTCCTGGCCTCTCACCCTGACGCTCGCCTCCCCCATCTCCTGGGGACAGTCGACATTTATCTCCCGGATATAGCCGCGCATGACCTCGTCCGTACGGTCGCCGAATACCGCCTCGATGACAATCGACTTCCAGGGCTCGAGTAATTCGCTGTCCTGGACACGCCAGTGTTCATCCTCTTCCCGGAAGGTTTCAAACTCCAGGGTACAGACCGCCGCCCCCTGACGATCCATCTCCACTTCGACGGACCGCAGATGAGGATAAAGCTCTGTCAACTCCGTGCCGTCGACCCGGACGATACATTCTCCAGGCTCACGAATAGTTGATTGGGCGGCCAGTTCCACCATGGTTGAATATCCCTCCTAACCCCTATTATCCATAGGGTTAACCACTTGCCCGGGGAATCAGGATAGTCTCCCCGACAAGACCGTTGAGGCTTCCGCTTTCAATATCTCCGCCGAACAGGAGTTCGGGGTTGGCATCGAGGATTCTCCACCACTTGTGAACATCGTTGTAATAATGAAGCGCCAAAAGGTCTAGCCGCTCCCCTTCCTTGACCACATGCTCCAATATCCCCGCCGTGCGCGGAATCTCCCGAGCACGGGTGCCCTGGAAGGAAAACTTCCGCGAGGCATCCTCGCTGAACTGTTTGACCTTTTCGTAGCGCGAACCTTTTCGGATCATATGCTCACCGTCTCTCGGGACTGGTGGAACGGGGCGAGTTGCTGACGAATTCCTCCGCCGAAGCGAACTGGCGCTGGACCTCGTCCCGGTAAAAAGGATTGTTGCTTTCGATCACCTGCAGAGTCAAAATGGCTTCCGCCCGGTAGGGAGCAAGACTCGGCAGCCAGGCTTTAATCTCCACCTCGGCCCGGGTCATGAAAACCGGCAGGACCTGTTGCCCCCAACGGAAAAGAAGGACCGAGGCATACTGCTGCCGCGAGATGGCGCGACTGCTGCCGTGCCCTAGGGCGGCCAGGGTCCTGACCCCCTGCTGGCCCTGGATTTTAGGCTCGATCATGCTGCGCAGGATGTCGAGTTCAGGCTGAACCCCCTTTTCCTGGACGTTGCTGTCGCCCGTGTTGAGGCGATCCGTGGCATCCAGAAGGATCGTCAGGGTGAGACTCTCGGGGTCGACCTGAACCCCCTGGGCAACGCGATGGACCTCCGACTCTCCGGAGAAATCATAACCACCGCGGCTGCCGGGTGACCTTCTCGTTCTCACCGTCACACTCCGATTGCGGGTCATGCTCGAGGGATTGAACTCGAACTGAAGCTCCAGCGGTCTCTCCACATTGGCAAACTCGATGAGCGCGCCGTGCTGGTGATTCAGGCCGGAACGGCCGCCACTGGCAATATCCGGACTCATGATGCGCCTCCTGTCCTGCCGGCCACTGCCGAAGCGATGGCTTTTGCCACCTCGCCGTTGCCGGCATCGGACCTGACCCTGACCGGCGGCACTTCAAGGGCATCCACCGTCAGACTTTCCGTAAGCCTGAGGCGCCCCAATTCCGGCCCGAGAAGACGGGCGATGTCTCCGGCCCGGTCCTGAAATTCCGCAGGCAAACGCAGAGTCATATGCTCAATTGACAGCTTCATGGCTGCTCCTCACTCAAATAAGGTTCCAATCTGCCGAGACTGGAGGGCTTCATATCCCGCCCTTCCTTGCCGAACTCCTGCCATACCGCCCTGGCGATGTGATGGAGACTGATGGGTCGATCCTCTCCGGCCGCCAGAAAGGCCGCATACAGGGCGGCATTTTTTATCTGCCCGCCGGTCAGGTTGACCGCCTCCCCCAGCCAGTCGCAGTAGACATCAGCCTTCTTCGGCGCCCGCAAGGGAAGATGAAGTTCCCATAACCTGGCCCGGGCGGCGCTGTCAGGGCGCGGGAATTCCACCACCAACTGAAAGCGCCGTGCAAAAGCCGGATCGAGATGGCGGCGCAGGTTGCTGGTCAGAATGCAGGGACCGTTGTGGCGCTCGATACGGCTCAGGAGGTGGCTGACCTCCATATTGGCGTAGCGGTCGCGAGCATCCTTGACTTCACCGCGTTTGCCGAACAGGCTGTCCGCCTCGTCGAAAAGAAGGATCATCGACTGGCCATGGGCAGCGTTGAGCAGGGCATTGAGATTCTTTTCCGTCTCACCGATATATTTGCTGACGAGACGCCCGAGATCGATGCTGAAAAGAGGAAGGTCGAGGGCCTGGGCCACGATCTCCGCGGCGAAAGTCTTGCCGGTCCCCGAAGGCCCGGCAAAAAGAGCCACCGGTCCCCCTTTGATGCGACCGCCCCATTCCTCCTCGACTTTCTTCCGGCAGGTGATCCAGAGCATGAACTCCTTCAACTGCTGCTTGCAGGCATCGGGGAGCACCAGCTCATCCCAGTTGCCGGTAGGAAAAATCGGCACCGAGCCGGGGGGCGGATCAGCCGGATAATCCCAGCCCAGCACTTCCCTTTTGGCCCGCGGCATCGGTCGGATGGGGAGAAAGAGGTTGCCGTCGCAGGTTTCCACCAGGCCCGAATGGTAAAGAGGCGCCCCCCGTCCCAGACGAGCCTGAAAAAGACCGGTCTCGTCGCTGTCGAGAAACAGCAGCTCCCGGATCAGCGCCGCACAGGGAAATGTGGAGGGTTCACCCGGCTGCAATTCCCGGAACTTCCAAGCCACCCGGGGTTCAGCCTCTGGGGCCAGAACACAGGCCAGAATATCCTGGTCAAGGCGGGAGAGACTGTACTTTTCCACGATATCACTCCACGGCGGCCGACCTCGATTCTCGGAAACCTTTGTCTGGGTCTCTTCCAGATTTTTCTTCATCTCAGGCGCAACCTTCTCCCCACGGCGAACAGCAGCCAGGCAGGTTCCGAGCAGATCGATACGATGCCATTCCGGTCCCATGTCGGCGTGCGTCATCATGGGGCCTCCTCGATGATCACGAGAAGGGGGTTACTGTGCAGTCGGACCGTCACGCCGTCGGGCCGCGTCCAGCTTCGCCGGGCATACAACAAAGCCTGGCCCGCGCTGCTGACCGGAAAGGGCACGGCAGCCGCCAGCGAAGCCAGGGATGGGTCCGTCTGTTCAGGATCGATACTCGGCGCCGCCGCGACAGCGGCCAGAGGACTGCCCACCGTCTCCCACTGGGCGGGCTGCGTCCCGAGATCCCACTGTTCCCAGATCATTTCCAGGGCTTCTCCCGCCGGTCCCGCCAGAAGGGTATTCAGAGAGGCTGGGACCGCACCCGCAACAAAGGTCAGGGAATGACGCATTTTCCCTTGGGCATCAAGAAAAGCGATTTTCGGCGCCCAGTCAGGACGCGCTCCGTCAACCGCCAGTTCAGGCATGGTTTCATCCCGGACCTCTATCCCGAAACCTTCCGCCGGCATGGGCGCTTGTTCCAAGTCAGAGCGGACATCGAGGCCCAAGGCACTGACAAAGGGCGCCCGCTGCTGCGCCTCGGCCAGGGGAACAGGCACAAGGGAAAGCTGATAAGCCACCGAAAGGCGATAAGGGACATCGCCCTGGGTCGACCAGATATGATTGATTTCGTTCAGTGAAAGAGGAAGAAATAGAATCTGGAGCTGGGCGTTTTCATCCCCCTCGGAAACCGTGACAACAGGCTGGCGGTGAAACAGATCCAGGACCTCTCCAACCATGCGCAGATCGTTTTCGCCGGCACTGACACTAGTCTCCGGAGGGCCGGTCTCCTTAGAGCCGAAAGGGGTAACCAGGCAGTTGATACTGATATAGAAAGGGTCCTCATGACCTCCATCCACCGGATAACCGCCATACTCGACCTGGTAGAAAAAAAGATTGAGGTACTGCTTCCCTTCACCGCCGATCTGCTCTTCGGCCTCCTTGGGGTGGCCGATAAAGACACCATCCAGATCAACGATGTTGCCGCCCAGATAGGTCCGCAAAACGTTGGCCGTTATGGAAAGCGAGGTCATCGGAAGCATTACAATCTCCTCAAATAATAACGGCTCGAAAGATCCTGAGAAGGAGTGCCGCTTTTAACCACTTTTTCAGCCGCGGGAGGATCGCTCACTTCGACGATGACCTCGATGCGGCCGATATTGACCTGCGGCTGGCTCGGCGGTTCCGGCCCGATGGGTTCGGGCATTTCTCTCTCAGCCGGAGGGATCGCCAGCGCTATCTCCCGGGAAACAGATGTCATAGCATCATGCTGTTCCGCTTGTTCCTTCCCTATGGACGGAGTGGGAGGTGGCGACAAACTATCCTCCGCAAGAGGATGCTGGCTCAGCGTAGTTCTGGAAACATCCCGGTCCTTCTCCTCCTCGACCGGACTTTCCAGCTTAACAGCCCGTTGCTCCCGGGAAGGTTCCTGATGCCTGGGTTCGACTTCGACCATCCGGAGTCCGGCAGAGTCGCCCTCAAACCCGATTTGATCTTCTCTTCTCCCTGATGGGGCAGCCGATTCTTCGACTCTTGTTTCCCGGGGAAATTGCCTGTGGTTTGCCTGCTCGACCGGTTCAGGTTGCGGTTTTCTCCTCACCGGTTCCTCGGCCATCGCATCTACCGGGATATTAGAAGGCTCGGATTCGGGCAAAGATCTGGACTTTTGTCCTTCGATCGACGTTCTTTCCGAAGCGGAACCCGTTTTCGGATCAAGCGTCGACGCCAGCGCATCCCGGTCAGGCAATCTGGTGCTAAGGTCATCACCGTCCAGGAAAACCGAAGACGGATCGGACATCCTTTTCCGTATTGGCTCCCCTTTCTCGTTGTCACTGTTAATATGAAGGGATCCCAGAAAAGTATTTCGCACCGAAGCCTCGGGCGAACTCTCCCCTGCAGGCTTTTCACGCCGGGGAACAGAACCTTCCGTTTGACCCTTCTGATCCTTTCCTTCGGCAAGCCTTTCCGTAGCCAACAACCTTGAAGGAGAAACCTCTCCCGTCACATCACGGCTGAAAATCCTGGAAGACAGATCCGGGCACCCGGCGGAGATATCCTCACTATTGGCTGCAGGCTCAGGCTCCTCGACCGGAGAAGTTGGATGCAGTTCCTCGTCGAACGGCCTCTCCGAATTTTGCAGCTCAGTGTTGAAGCTTTCGCCAATCGATTTCGGTGCAGGCCTGGCGTCATCTATGATGTCGTTGAAAAATCCCATAAATCGATTCCAGACTATTTTGCCTCAGCCGTACAACCCCCGGGAGCGGTCAATCAGACGCAGATAGTGATGGCGTCGCTCGCGGGGTAAAGCGAGGATCTCCTGCTCTCCCCAGTGATACGTGGAAGCAAGAATATGAACGTCCCTGAGCAGACTTTCCCGAGAGGCTGTCCTGAAGGCATAGGGATCAAACTTCACCACCTGCTCATGGTCGCATTCCGGGCAGCGGGCGAGAAGCCCGGTCGTCAGCGCAGGAGAAACCGCCTCCAGGGCCTCCTCAATCAGTTCTTTTTCTTTCTCGGAAAGAGAGACGATAAATCCGGGGGGAGGTGGCGACTCTCCATCCACGGAGACCAGGCAGCGCTCCAGAAAGCTCTGAACAGCATCCTCCCCTTCCACGACCATGGCCGCCTGGTCGGCGCCGCTGGGGACACGGAACAGCGCTTCACTCCCGGAGAGGCTGAGGGCGGCAAAGGGAAAATCCTTACCGGCTTCCTTGGCGGGGAGGGAAGATCGACGGATGGAAAAATCGAAAGCGGTCCCGCAGTCAAGGCACTGGCGGGTCAGCCAGACATGATCCCCCTCAAGGAGAATACCGAGGTGAAGCATCAGGTATTGGCGGTCCGCCACGCAGAGGTCGGCAATGGTTTCGCAATCGGCCTGCTCCTCTCCGATTTTTTCCAGCGCACAGTCAAGAATGTCCGTCACGCGTCCGGGAATATCATCCCTTTTCCCTTTCTCGAGAATGGCCAGCTCGACCTGGCCGTTCAGAGGATAAAAACGGGCACGGCGGAAAAGCCGACCTGCTTTCCAGGCTCCGCCGGGGAGTTCAACCTCAAGGGTTTTCATCTCAGCGCGGATCACCCTTCACTCGGCTCACTGACCGCGGTATCCCTTTCCCAACCCTCGTGCTCAAGCTTGATCGTCTGAATGCCGACGGTGTTGGTGGTACCGGCATCCAGATCGGGCAGCGCCTGATACTCGGATACCCAGGCCCTGAAAACCTTGTAGGATATGACCACCTGGCCCTGAAGATTGAGAACATTTACGACAATGTCCTTGCGGAAATTTTTCAGAGACATGGCCGCGTCTCCCTGGATATTGTTGACCAGGCCAGCCCAGTTCTCGAACACGGGATCGTGAGTCAGGCCCTGCTCCAGAGTAATGGGCTCATAGGAGGTGGCACCGGGAAGCCGGCGCTCATGGGTCGGGTCGCCACCGGTCCGCCAGCCGACAGCTTCAGTGGTTTTTTTCAGGGAGGTCATCTTGCGCAGACCGGCAACAGGCCTGCCGTCAATCAACACCTGAAACTTAAAAGTCCGATAGGGATCGTGGCGGTGAGCATTCACGGGAAAAAGTGGTGCAGCCATGCTTTTCCTCCTTTATTCCTGACCAACCTTCTGTTGGATGCGAACAATGACGAATTCCGCGGGTTTGAGCGGAGCGAAGCCGATAATGACGATTACCTGGCCGCGATCGATATCCCCCTGGGTCATGGTGTCCCCGAGGCCGCAACGGACAAAATAGGCCTCTGAGGATTTTTCCCCCTGGAAAGCTCCGGAACGGAAAAGACCGTTCATGAAGGAATCGATATTCAGCCGCAGAGAGGCCCAGAGGCGATGATCATTGGGCTCAAACACCGCCCACTGAATACCATTGTAAATACTCTGTTCAATAAAAATGGCGGTTCTTCTGACCGGCACGTAACGCCACTCGGGATCGGCCTTGGTGGCCAGGGTCCGCGTCCCCCAGACGACCGGACCGTAACCCGGCATCCTGCGGAGACAGTTGACCCCCTGGGGATTGAGCTGATCCTGCTCTCCGTCTTCCACCACATACTGCAGACCCGCAACACCCAGGAGGGAGGTCTCGACTCCGGCCGGAGCTTTCCAGACCCCGCGACGGCCATCGGTCTTGGCCCACATCCCGGCGGCAAAACCGCTGGGACCGGCCAGCACCGTGGTCGGTGCGCCGGGATTCTTTTCCGCGTTGTAATAAGGGTTGGCCACCTTCACCCAGGGGTAGTAAACCACGGAATAGGTCTTGGGCTTGAATCCGAGGTCGGTGACATCCTTTTCGGTTGTGAGTTCCAAGCTCGCCGGAGGATCGATGATGACCATGCGGCTTTTCATTTTTTCAGCATGGGCAACCGCAGCGTCGATAATCGCCTTTTCAGCCGTCGTATCCCAGGTCTGGCCGGGAAGGCAGAGGATATTGATGTCCCGGTGCTTTTCAAACCTGGCGAGAACAGCCTGGTAGGCGGCCAGGTCGGGCTGACTGCCATCGTCGCCGTCGCCCAGGGTGAAATTTCCCGGCAGCGTAGCGACCAAGCTCTCAAGCGATTCCTGACCGGTTATTTCGGTGCCGTCGTTGGCGAGCCCGAGCAGCAGGTCGGTTGACGCGTCAGTGGGATCTCCGGGACCGGTCACAACAACCGAGGAAGTCGACAGACGGCTTCCGGATACGAGGTGCAGCGCTTCCGCTTCAGTTTGGCAGATAAGCTGGCTTACGGCGGTATTGGCGACCACCGCTCCACGCACCGCGGTTTGGATGGCCGCGGCCACATCCGCGAGAGTGCTGGTGCCGTCAAAGGCATCTCCGGCGAATGTCACAACGCGGGCGGTAGCATCGACGGTAACGGTCATGGTTTTACCGTTGAGACCGGAAAAATCACTCACGCCACTCAGGTCCTGGCTGATACTGACACCGAGTTGATAGAGGGAAACATCCTGGACTTCGACCTCAAGCAACTGCGAACTGTCGTTGACCTTGTTCTCGATAAAATCGGCATCGTTCTCATCGAGGCTCAAATCAACGTACTTCTCCAGGCCTTTGAAGTCCTCCCCGGAACCTGTGCCGATCTCAAGCTCATAGAGGTCGCTGACCCCTGTCTTGGCGGCAAACATGATACGCAGGTCTTCTCCCCACGCTCCCGGATTGGCAGCCGTGAATTTGATCAACTGACTGCTGTCGGCGGGGTTTTCAAGGAAGCCTTCGGCGCTTTCGGCGCTGCCGTCCTCGACGGCACGAACAATATAAGCCGCCCCCCCCCCATTGAGAAAGAAGCTGTAGACCGCATAACCCATGGGGTCGCCGGTGACCTGCTTGCCGGTATCCCGGATGCCGCCGAAAATTTCCTCATACGACTCCCATTTAAAAATCAGGGTTGGCTCACCAACCGGCCCTTTGGCGGTATAACCGACAAAAGCCGCAGTGGACGTTCCCACGCCCTCGATGGGCTTGGAGCCACTGGGAATTTCCTCCACATAAACACCGGGATGAAGATACGTGGGCATGACCTTCTCCTTTCAATAATTCCGTTGCGTTTAACAGGCTGTAGGAAAACGACGCCTTTGGCTCTCATACTGTGTTGCGCAAGTTTTTCAACACCCTGTAGAGCATGCCTCAAGCTAAAAAAAACCTGTTTTTTTTAACCTTGGGGGAAATGGCCACGAATAAACGGGAAGTCAGGAACAGGTTTTCACACCTGCGGGCTGGAATAGTGGGACTTATTGTAGAAATTCCGCAGAAGATTCTTCCCTGAATCCGATAGCCTACTGATTCTGAGGTTTGTTACTAAAAAACTAACAAATCCCCCTTGCTCCGCAAGGGGGATTTAGGATTATTTTTCAAAACAGCCTGTTTTTCAGAAAAAAGTCAGTTTTTGTCCTTTTTGTTGTTGTCATCCGGTTGCTTTTTGGCGACCTCCGCATATTCCTTAAGCTGCTGATCCACCAGAAAGTTGACCGTCCCTTCGGGCCAGGTTCCGTCTTCCTGCTGCTCACCAGCAGGAGTCCCGGTCAGGATTTCCACCCCCTCATCAATGGTGGAAACCGCCCAGACGTTGAATTTACCTTTGCGGACAGCCTCAATCACTTCTTTGCCGAGCATCAGGTTTTTGACGTTCTGAATGGGGATAATGGCCCCTTGTTCCCCGGTCAGGCCACGGCTTTTGCAAAGCCTGAAAAAGCCTTCGATCTTTTCGTTAGCCCCACCGATCGGCTGGATCATGCCGCGCTGGTTGACGGACCCGGTCACGGCGATCCCTTGTTTGATGGGAAGGCCGGAAAGGGAAGACAGAAGGGCATACAGTTCGGTGGAGGAAGCACTGTCCCCTTCGACCCCACCATAGGACTGTTCGAAGCAAATGGCCGCCGAAAGGGAGAGAGGCTTGTCCTGGGCATAGCGGGAACCAAAGAACCCGCTCAGGATCAGAACCCCCTTGTCGTGAATCGGCCCGGACATCTTGACCTCCCGCTCCATGTTGATAAAATTGCCCTTTCCGAGATAGGTCCGCACCGTCAGGCGGGCCGGTTTGCCGAAGGAATAATCACCGAGCTGAAGGACGGTAAGACCGTTGATCTGACCCACAACCGCCCCCTCGGTATCGACCAGAACCGTCCCATCCTCGATATATTCATGACTCCGCTCCTCAATCTGGTTGGAGCGACACTTTTTAGCTTCAATGGCTTTTTCGACATGGGTGGCACTGACAAGTTTCTTGTCTTCCCGGGCCGCATAATAAACCGCCTCCCGGATCAGATCCGATAGTACGATAAAGCGGGAGGTGAGCCGGTCCTTATCCTCCACAAGTCGCGCAGCGTACTCGATCAAGGCAGCCACTCCGGTACGATCGAAATGGAGGAGATCCTCCTCCCGACAACGGGTCGCCACATATTGCGCATATTTCTGGACATTTTCATCCGTATTTCTCATAACCCAGTCAAAATCGGCCTTGACCTTGAAAAGTTTGCGGAAATCCGGATCGAGCCGATAGAGAAGGTAGTACATCTGCGGGGTGCCGATAATGACGATTTTACAGTTGAGAGGTATCGGCTCCGGTTTCAGGGTGACAAAAGCCATCATGCGGTACTGTTCCGTCATATCCTCTATCTTGACTTCGCGGTTGCGGATACAGCGTTTCAGAGCTTCGTAGGACAAAGGATTGGAAAACAGTTCGCGGCAGTCGAAAACCAGATAACCGCCATTGGCGCGATGGAGAGCACCGGACTTGATCATACGAAAATTGGTAATCGCATTCCCCATGTGAATGGTGTTCTCGATGCGACCGAAAAGGTTGAAATAGGTCGGATTGGGCTCGCAAATCACAGGCGCCCCCTTGGTTGTGCTGTTGTCCACCAGAAGGTTGACACGGTAGCGATCAAAAGGGGGTTCTTCTCTTGCCGCCGGGGCCTGGGGCATGGGGAAAGGCATATGGGATGGGGCCGCCGGGCTGAATTCATCGATACGCTGGAGAATATCCCTTTTACAGGTCTCAAAGTGCTTTTGAACCTTCTCGAACTTCTTATATTTTTTTTCCAGTTCCTCGAAAAGATGACCTATGGCGAACAATAGTGCGTCCTTGGCCACTTTGGCGGTTTTTTCCCGGACGTCCTTCTCCATGTCCCTCACCTGGCGAAGAACCTCATTGAGCTTTTCTTTCTGAACCACCGCCTTGTTGTCGATATATTTCTTTTCGTCGGCGGTAAGCTGTTCGTAATCCTCCCGGGACAGAGGTTTTCCGTCAGGTCGCAGCGGGACAATGATCAGGGTTCCATCCGAGCCCTGCACCGTGAAACCTTCCTTGTTGGCATCCTCTTCCAGTTTTTCAAAAAATTCCTTATTCTTTTCCTGGTACTCCTCTGTAATCCGGTTTTTCTGCTGCTCAAATTCTTTTCCTTCAAAGACCTTGGGAATAGCTTCCGAAAGTCTCAGGACAAGATTTTCCACATCCTTGTGAAGTTCTTTCCCTTTACCCGCCGGAAGACGAATATACGTGGGGCAATTATCGTCCTCAAAATCATGGACATAGCACCAGTCATCGGGAACAGACTCTTCAAGCGCCCTTTTCTCCAGGGTCTTTCTAATCGTCGAAGAGCGACCCGTCCCCGGTTCGCCAAGAACGAAGATGTTAAAGCCACTGTTTTTGATCCCCAATCCAAAATCTATCGCGGTCAGAGCCCGGCTCTGGCCGATGGTCTCATCGAGAGGCTCCAGCTCTTCGGTGCTGGAGAAATCGAACCACTCCGGATCGCACCGCCACGCCAGCTCATCCTGTGGGACTAGAAATTTTTTCATTACATTGAACTCCTTTCATTCAACCATCACGATCAAGGTTAAAGGTGATTCCAGATAATGTTTAATACTTTTCAGGAAGTGAGCTCCATCCGCGCCATCCATGACACGGTGGTCGGCCGACAGAGTGAGGCGCATGCGCTGAACCACCTCCAGGTCTCCGTTTTCAGTCACGACCGCTTCCCGCCCGGCTGCGCCGACTGCCAGAGCGGCACTTTGCGGAGGCGTGACAATGGCACTGAAAGACTCCACCCCCAGCATCCCCATATTGGAAATGGTGAAAGTGGCTCCCTCCATATCCTCACTGCGGATGGTTCCCTTTTTGATTTTCTGCTGCAATTCCTTGCTCCTGCCGTGAATTTTCTGCAGCGACAAACGATCACTGTTGCGGATAACGGGGCTGTACAACCCCTGCTCTGTCGATACGGCAAAGGCCACATTGATGTCGGCCTGGGGAACAACCTCCCCTTCCAGCCAGAGACTGTTAACCCCAGGATGATCCCTCAAGGCCCGACTCACGGCCGCCAGAATAAAGTCATTGAGACTGACCTGCAGGTCCCTGTGAAAGCGAACTGCATCGCTGACATTAACCACCATGGTCACATAAAAATGGGGGATATTCTTCCAACTCTCCTCCATTTTGCGGGCAACTACTTTGCGGATGCGCCCTGCTTTCGAATCGGTCTCAGGAATAGAGGTTTTCTCTCCGCCGTCATCCCGAGATTCGGAAGCGTCCAGACTTTTTTCAGGGCCAACCTTTGCTTCCACGTCTTTGAGGACAATCCGTCCTCCCGGACCGGTCCCCTGCAAACCGGACAGGGGGATCTGTTTCTCTTCTGCCAGTTTCCTGGCGGCGGGAGAAACGGGAATCCTTTCGTCATCATGGTCTTCGGAAAGCTTCTCCTTTTCAGGAGGCCTGCTCACTTTTTCCTCCACAGCCGCGGGAGGTTCTTTTTTCTCTTCTTCAGGCGGTTCCAGCGACGTTTCTATTTCCACTTTCGCTTCAGAAGGCTTTTCCTTTTTTTCTTCAACCGGTTCCGACTTACCGGAGCTCAAAACGGCGATAACGGTTCCCACCGGGACAGTTTCACCCTCGCCGACCTTGATTTCCGCCACGGTTCCGTTCTCAAAGGCTTCCATCTCCATGGCGGCCTTGTCCGTTTCAACCTCGGCGATAACGTCACCTTTCGACACCCGGTCTCCGGCTTTGACCCCCCAGCGGATAATGGTTCCCTCCTCCATGGTGTCGCTCAGCTTGGGCATCGTTATCTCAACACTCATACAAACCACCTCGCTAAAATTTCAGCTCTTGAAAATTCTCTAAAACAATTCCGAAACGCGGGAGACAACTTTTTCTTTATCGGGAATGGCCGCCTTTTCAAGATGTTTGGAGTAAGGCATGGGAACATCCGCCCCACCGACCCGCAGGATCGGCCCGTCAAGTTCGTCAAAGGCCTCCTCCATGATGCGCGCAGCAATCTCGCCACCCCACCCGCCTGTAAGGCATGATTCCTCGACCGTGACGGCCCGGTGGGTTTTGCGCACTGAATCTATAACCGCCTTCATATCCAGAGGATTCAGCCCGCGCAGATCGAGAACCTCCGCCTCAATCCCCTCCTGAGCCAACGTCTCCGCCGCTTCCAGGCAGACATAAACCATCCTGGAAAGAGTGATGAGGGTCACATCGCTCCCCGAACGCTTGACATCCGCCAAGCCGAGGGGAATAGTGTAGTCCCCTTCAGGAACTTCTCCCTTGACACCGTAAAGTCCTTCATGCTCCAGGAAAATCACCGGGTCGTCGGAACGGATCGAAGCTTTGAGCAGACCCTTGGCGTCCGCAGGAAAAGATGGAACGACAATACGAAGACCCGGAATAAGAGAAAACAAAGACTCCAGCGAACGCGAATGCTGGGCCCCCAGCTGATTCCCTCCGCCCCCGGGCATGCGAATGGTCAGCGGCAGAGCAACCTGGCCCCCGAACATGTATCTAATGACAGCGGCATGGTTCATGATCTGATCCAGTGCCACCACGGAAAAATTGACGGTCATCAGTTCGGCAACAGGACGCAGACCGCCCATGGCTGCGCCAATGGCCATCCCGACAATTCCCGCTTCGGAAATAGGGGTATCCACAACCCGCTTTTCCCCAAATTTTGCCAGCAATCCTTTGGAGACCTTGAAAGACCCCTCATAGAGGCCAACATCCTCCCCGACGAGGAAGATGGATGGATCCCTTGACATTTCTTCGTGGAGAGCCTGATTCAGGGCTTCCCTGCAGGGTATTTCAGGCATCGCATCCCAGCCTTTCAATTGTCCGCATAAATATCCGTCCAGAGTTCATCAGGCTCGGGGAAAGGGCTATCTTCCGCAAACTGAATGGTTTCTTCCAGAAGTTCCTTTTCCTCGTATTCGATACTTTCCAGTTCCGCTTCCGAAGCCATGGCTCTTGCGAGCAGTCGGACGCGAAAATTGAGAATCGGATCCCGCTCTTTCCAGAGTTTCTTTTCCTGATCGCTGCGATAGGTTCCGGGGTCCGAAATGGAATGACCCCGGAAACGGTAGGTGATCGCCTCAATGTAATGGGGGCCTCCCCCCCGCCGGACCTTTTCCGCGGCAAGCCGCACCTCATCATAAACCGCCAGCACATCCATGCCGTCCACTTTGGTCCCGGGGGTTTCGTAAGCCGCGCTTTTTTTGTATAACTGCTTGACCGAACTGGAACGGGAAACACTCGTGCTGATGCCGTAGCCATTGTTTTCACAGATAAAAAGGACGGGCACATCGTAGAGAGCAGCCATATTCATGGCTTCGTGAAAAACCCCCTGATTGGTAGCACCGTCCCCGAACAGGCAGGCCACCACTTCGTCGCCGTCGTTATAGACGATGGAGTAGCCGAGCCCAACCGCCAGCGGCAGATGGCCAGCCACTATGCCGTATCCACCCATAAACCGTTTTTCGCCGTCAAACATGTGCATGGAGCCGCCCTTGCCCCGGCTGACCCCCGTTGCCTTGCCGAAAAGCTCTGCCATAACCCGTTTGGGATGGGTCCCCTTGGCCAGAACCAGGCCATGTTCCCGATACGCGCCAACCATATAATCATTTGGATCCAGAGCATGAGCCACCCCCACACCAACAGCCTCCTGGCCGCTGTAAAGATGGAGGAACCCCCCCATTTTTCCCTGGCTGTAAAGGCGCGGGCAGGATTCCTCAAATTCCCGGATGCGGACCATATCTCGGTAAATCTTCAGGAGTTCTTCTTTTTCAAGGTTCTCTCCCGGCAATTTCTCGGTCATTTCCATCCCCTTTTAGATCTGAAGGAGAAAAAGGCTTTTATTAGCAATATTGAATATTTTTAATTTTATCAACAGCAGGACAATTAGCAAGTTTCCTCCCGCCTATTTGCAAAGAAGACTAACTATTTTTTTTTCCAAAAAAGATTCAGGCTTCCAAAACCGAGCCCACGGCCGCGAAGAAGAATTGCTTGCCGAAAAGCCTGTAAAGGTCCGCAGCGCGCTTCTGGCCCGTGCAGTGCCCAACCATGATCTTCTGCACCTGAAACTCTTTCAATGCTTCCACGGTCCTGGCGAACTGTTCATCGCCCGCCGGAGCAAGGTGGGTCCCGCCGACGACAGCGTAAAAAGAGTCGATCCCGGTTTTTTCCCGAACATGGTGGAGGATGTTCACCAGTCCTGAATGGGCACACCCCAAGAGCAGAATTGGGCCGCTTTGCGATTGAATGACCAGGGAACAATCATCCTCAATGGGATCGGGAACAAAACCGGATTTCTTTTCAAGTGGAATCATGAGACTGGCGTCCCCTTTTTCGAAATCGGTTATTCGGGGAACTTTTCCGCTAAAGAAAAGTCCGGGTGCCACTTTCAAAAATTCCGGAATCCATCGGAAGCGGGCACCGAGGGAGGTCAGAACCTCCTGGCGGGAGGAAATGCCGATAAATCGCCGATCGACCTTACCGACCCAGTAACGCTCCTGAAAAACATTGGGATGGGCAATGACATCCAGCGGCCCGGTCTGGCGCAGAACATCGGGAAGACCGCCGGCATGATCGTAATGACCGTGGCTGAGAAAAACCGCCTTCAAGTCCGCGAGATCATTACCCAGAATTCGAAGATTATGATTCAGAGTGTGGCCCTGCCCCGTGTCAAAAAGATACTTCCCGACAGAAGTCTCGATAAGGCACGCAAACCCGTGCTCCGCCAGAGCAGCCGTTGCCTTGCCGATACTGTTTTCACATAAAAGCGTGAGTTTAATTTGCACTTCGACCTCTACCCTCCTATTTGTCCCGAATATTGAAGATTGAACTAATGATTGACTCTTTGCTACCATACTCCTGAATCGAAAACTTGAAAAGCTCTCCAAGGTTTCAGATTTTATTTTTTACGGCTGCCAACAACCAAGAGACGATGAATGGCCCCAACATCTCCCGGTTTTTTCGACACCCACATCCACTTGGATTATTTTAAGCCCCAACAGCATCTCGATGAAGAGATCGGCCTAGCGCACCAGGCCGGAATCCGCTTTTTTCTCATTCCGGGGGTCAACCGCGACAACTGGGATGCCATTTTTAGCGTCGCTGACACCATCAAGGGCACTTGGGCCGCACCCGGGATTCACCCCATGGCTGCCGACCAGTGGGATTCGGCCAGCGAGCAAACGCTGAAGAATATTATCCCCCATCCAAGGGTTGTTGCCATCGGTGAAATAGGGCTGGACAATTCTCCCAACTATCCGCCCGCTGAAATCCAGGAAAAAGCTTTTCGGGCGCAACTGCAAATCGCCGCCGAGAACAACCTTCCGGTGCTTATCCATTGCCGTAAAGCCTGGCGTCGAACCCTTGATATCCTTCGGGAAGAAAGGGCGGATGTAAGGGGGGGAATTCTTCATGCGTTTTCCGCGAGCAAAGAAATTGCCATGGAAGCGATTTCTCTTAATTTTGCGCTCGGCTTTGGAGGGACGGTTACTTTCCCCAATGCCCGTCGCATTGTCGAAGTACTGAAAAGTATTCCCCAGGATTATATCGTCCTGGAAACGGATGCTCCGGATATGTCGCCGCATCCCCACCGGGGGGAACCCAATCGCCCAATCCGGCTCAAATTGATCGCCGGGAAAGTTGCCGAAATCCGGAACTGGAGCCTGGAACAGGCCATGAGCATAACGACGAAAAATGCTTTCCGAAGTTTAAACCTTTCACCACAACGGATAGACCCTTGAAGAAAAGAACTTCAGACAGCAGTGAAAATCGCTTCGCCCGGTTGGAACGCCTGGTTGGAGAGGACGGCCTTGAAAAACTCGCGTCGGCTTCCGTTGCCGTGGTTGGCATAGGTGGAGTGGGAAGCTTCGCTGTCGAGGCCCTGGTTCGCTCCGGTATCGGGCGATTGACCCTGATCGATTTTGATGATATCTGCCAAACCAACATCAACCGTCAGATTCACGCCCAAGAGGGGACCATCGGACATCCCAAGGTTCAGGTCATGGCGGAACGCTGCCGGGCCATCAATCCCCATATTAAGGTTGAGCCCATCAAGGAATTTTTCAGCCACGCAAACGCCGACCAACTTCTGGACAGGGGATATGATTTCGTCCTTGACTGCATAGACAACATAACTTCGAAATTACTTCTCATTGAGGCCTGCAGGAAAAAAGAGATCCGCATCATCTCTTCCATGGGTTCCGCCAACAAGCTTGATCCCACAGCCATCCAGGTGGCGGACCTTTTCAAGACTCAGAAATGCCGCATGGCGAGGATCGTTCGCAAGGAATTGAGAAGAAGAGGCGTTCTCTCCGGGGTGAAGGTGGTTTATTCCACGGAAGGCTTCCGTTCTCTGAAAAGCACGGATACGGAAAAACCGGAAAGAAGTCCGACCTTGGGTAGTTCCTCTTACATCCCCCCCATTTTCGGCCTGACCATGGCCGGTGAAGTTATCCGGGAACTTCTTGAGGAGGGCGATTTAAATTAAATTTCAGGTCACAGAAAAAAGCCCGGATAAAAATCCGGGCTTTTTTCAAAATATGGTTTGTGAGGACAACTAACCTAAAAAAAGATTCTGACTTCGGACCCTGTTGGAAAGAATCGTCGGGTCAATCAATTCCCCACAAAGACAGCATTTCCATGCCTCAAAGGATCTCACAAAATCATAGCATTTTTCCGAATGCATCCGGCCTTTACACTTCGGGCATCTCATCTTCTTTCCCCCTTCCCCTAAAAATTGCACATGATATACATAATTAATAGCAAGTTTTCATTAACAGGTACTTCATGAGATATGCCATTCAGGAACAGGCGAAAGAAAATTCCTCCTTAAATATTTATGTAAAATTTTTTATGCTTATTTTTCATATGGTTAGATAGGCCACCACAGTTTTAAAAATATTTCTTCAACTGTTGAATCCGTTTTTCACCAACCCCTTTAACCCTTTCCAGGTTCTCCAGACAGCCAAAATCGCCATTTATTTGACGGTTAGCTTCGATTCTTTCCGCCAGCTTGGGGCCGATGCCGGGGAGAGCCTCCCAGTCACCGCGGCTCATGTGGTCGGGGTGCAAAGGGATAAAAAGAGCCATACGCTTCTCAGAAGGGATCCAGAATCGTTTAACTTCAAGGAGTTGACCGTTTTCAAGCAGCAAGTCCAACCCTTCTCCGGACTCCAGGGGAGCATCAAGACCGGCTCCTTTTTTGTTATTTAAAGCAACCCCACAAAGCGTCATGTGGATGACGCTTTGTGGGGTTGGATCGTCATAAAATTGATGAATTCCCTGCTCGGGAAATCCATTCCCCAGAAACACAACAGTCCCCCTCGTTTGCAAGGGGGACTGCATTTCAAGCGCACTGCCACTGCATCGAACCCGGCAAAATTCCCAGCACCCGACCAGCAACAGAATCAAGACGAGAACCAGGGTTCCTTTTTGAGAATTCATCCCTCTTTGTCTTCTTTCGACGACTTCTGAAGATCTTTCAAGAGTTTATACTGAAACGCGTCGACGAGTGCATGGTAAGAGGCATCAATGACGTTCTCACTCACCCCCACGGTTCCCCAGCGGTCATCCTTGTCGCCCGACTCAATCAGCACCCGAATGACGGACGCCGTGCCTTTGCCGGCCGGCAGGACCCTGACTTTGAAATCGAGAAGCTTCATCTCCTTGAGTTGGGGATAAAAATGCTCCAGAGCCTTACGCAGAGCATTATCCAGCGCATTTACCGGACCATTTCCTTCTGCCGCAGTATGTTCGACATGCCCCCCCACTTTGACTTTGATGGTGGCCTCGGCAACCGGCTCTTCCCCCTCGTTCGCTTTGGCGTCTATAACCCGGAAACCCATAATGTTGAAAAAGTTCCGTAATGTTCCCAAAGCCCGACGCATGAGGATTTCAAACGTCGCTTCCGCCCCTTCAAACTGGTAACCCTGATTTTCCAATTTTTTGAGGTCTTCAAGGATTTCAAGGGTCACGGGGTCCTTGCTGTCGAGGTCAAGGCCAAACTCCTTGGCCTTGGCAAGAATATTGGACCGGCCGGAAAGATCGGAAATCAGAATGCGGGTCAGGTTGCCCACCTTCTCGGGACGGATATGCTCATAGGTTTCAGGATGCCTCTGAATGGCGGAAACATGGACACCGCCTTTGTGGGCAAACGCCGAGGCTCCCACATAGGCCTGGTGTTTGTCTGGAATCAGATTGGCTATTTCATAAATAAACTGGGATGCCTCACGAAGCTTGGCGAGTTGCGCATCCTCAAGACAGCTCTTCCCCATCTTCAATTGTAGACTGGGAATGATGGAGCAGAGATTGGCGTTCCCGCAACGCTCCCCGAAACCGTTAATCGTGCCCTGAACATGGGTGATACCATTTTCCACGGCAACAAGACTGTTGCCCACGGCACACTCGCTGTCATTATGGGTATGAATACCCAGAGGGATAGTGATCAGCTCTTTCACGCGGCTGATGATAGCCGGCAGTTCCTGCGGTAGGCTCCCGCCGTTAGTATCGCAGAGGATAATGCAATCAGCACCTGCTTCCTGGGCAACCAGCAGGGTTTTTAGAGCATATTCGGGGTTGGCCTTGAAGCCGTCGAAAAAGTGTTCGGCATCGTAAAGAACCTCGGCAATATTCTGCTTCAGGAATTCCAGGGAATCAAAAATCAGTTCCAGGTTCTCTTCCTGACTTATCCGCAATGCCTCACGAACGTGCAGGTCCCAGCTCTTGCCGAAGATAGTGACCGCATCGGGAGCCGCCTGAACTAAGGTGCGCAGGTTGCTGTCTTTGTCCGGAGTGGTTTTGGCCCGCCGGGTCGCCCCGAAAGCGGTGATCTTGGCATGCTCAAGTCTGACGTTTTTGATCTCCTTGAAAAAGGCGATATCTTTGGGGTTGGAGCCGGGCCAGCCGCCCTCAACATAGTGAATCCCAAGCTCATCCAGTTTCTCGGCAATCCGGATTTTATCGGTCACCAGAAATGAGATATCTTCCGCCTGAGTTCCATCCCTGAGAGTGGTATCATACAATTGCACCGAATCCATTTTTCTTCCTCCACTGTTTTCCCTGGCGTCCCGTTTGGTTGGTCCTGTCAATGAATTCTGAGAAATTTTAGTTATTGCCAAGGCGCACCGACGCTGGCCTAGCGGTGTCTAAGCCAAAAAGGTGGAACGCAGACAGCAACAAAAAGGGCCAGAATTGGTGAATAGGATTAACCACACGGGCACTAGTTAAAAAGCCTCATAAACAAACGGGTTAAAATGAGCTTTCCAGTTTGACATTTTTTTTGGCCAGACCGAAAGCATCGTGCAACACCCGGATAGCCAGTTCTGTGTACTTGGCGTCGATGACACAGGACACCTTGATTTCACTGGTGGAAATCATCTGAATGTTGATCCCCTCGGCCGCCATAACCTGAAACATTTTACTGGCTATCCCGGAGTGTGAACGCATCCCCACGCCGACGATTGAAATTTTGGAAATGTTATCGTCACTGACAACTCCGGCGGCACCAATTTCCCCGGCCACATTTTCCACAAGACCCAGAGCTTTTTTGAAATCACTCTTGGGGACGGTGAAGGTCAGGTCGGTATGACCGCCTGTTGAAACGTTCTGGATAATCATATCCACCGTAATGTTTGCCAATGAAAGAGGGGAAAAAAGTTGCGAAGCGATTCCTGGCTTGTCCGGCACGCCGATAACCGAAATTTTCGCTTCGTCTTTACTATAGCTGATCCCCGAAACCAGAACAGATTCCATATCTTTATCCTCCTTCATGACGAGGGTCCCCGAATTATGGTTAAAACTGGAGCGAACATGAATGACCACGCCATATTTTTTAGCGAACTCCACCGAGCGGATCTGCAACACCTTGGCGCCGAGAGATGCCATTTCCAGCATTTCATCGTAAGATATTTTTTCGATTTTGGCGGCATCCTCAACCATGCGCGGATCGGTAGTATAAACCCCATCCACATCTGTAAAAATTTCACAGACATCGGCCTTCAGGGCCGCGGCCACGGCCACGGCGGAAGTATCCGATCCACCCCGCCCTAATGTCGCGATATTGCCCTCACGGTCCACACCTTGGAACCCGGCAACAATCACAATGTTGCCCTGGTCAAGAGCTTCGCTGATTTTTTTATCACCGATCCGGTGTATCCGGGCTCTGGAATAAGCATTGTCGGTCACGATCGGGATCTGGTGACCGAGAAAACTTTTTGCTTTATATCCCATGGACTGAAGGCATATGGCCAGCAGGGAGATGGAAACCTGCTCACCCGTGGAAACCAGGACATCATACTCCCTTTCATCCGGAGCATCATGCATCTCCCGGGCTAGAGCCACAAGTCGATTGGTCTCTCCCGACATGGCGGAAAGGACCACGACCACCTGGTTTCCTTCATCAAAAGTTTTCCGCACCCGTTCGGCGACATTCCGTATCCGTTCGATGCTACCTACGGATGTGCCACCATATTTCTGCACCACGAGGGCCATCTACAAACGATCCTTCCTATTTTAAAATCATATTTTCAACTCAAACTTTATTTATTCTCCCGGGTTTTACGCGGGACTTTGTGAACCGCTCTCCCAAGCGCATCGTCCGCCGCTTCTTTAATAATTTCCGGCAAAGTAGGATGGGAATGTACCACCTCAGCCAGCTGGGAAACGGTCGTTCCGGTCTGCATGGCAACTGCAACCTCTGAAATCAGTGTCGCCGCTTCCTCTCCATGCACCGTAGCGCCCAGAATCGTTCCGTCCTTTTTGTCGGCAAAGAGTTTGAGCATTCCACGCTCTTTGCCGTCACAGAGAGCCTTTCCGGAAGCCTGAAAAGGGAACCAGCCGGTCTGATATTCACAGCCTGATTCATTGCACTGGCGCTCGTTCCAACCGACCTGACCTATTTCCGGGAAGGTGAAAATAGTGGAAGGAATAACTCGATAATCGGCTTCAACATTTCCTCCCAAAATATTTTTTACGGCAATTTCCGCTTGGTAACTGGCGACATGAGCCAGTTGGATCTTGTTAGTCACATCCCCAATGGCAAAAATATTTGCCACTGAAGTCCTCATACGGGAATCGACCTTCACCGCACCCTTTTCCAAATTCACCCCAACCTGTTCAAGACCAAGGTTTTCGGTATTGGGCTTCCGCCCAAGGGCACAGAGAACCATTTCCGTCTCGATTTTTTCTTCCTCTCCGGAGAGGCTAAGGCGCACACATCCTTCCTCGACTTCCGAAAGTGTAATTTCCGTATTCTTGCGGATATCGACGCCCTTCTCGGCCAGCTGTTTTTCCACTTCTTTGACAGCCTGACGGTCGGATAAAGCCAGAAGTTCAGGCATTTTTTCAACCAGAACGACCTTGGAGCCGAAAGCGGCGGCAATTCCCGCCAGTTCACAACCGATATACCCTCCACCGATAATGACCAGACTTTTCGGTAAGGTTTCCATAGCGAGAAATTCCTCGCTTGTTAAAATATTTTTCCCATCTACGGGAAAACCTTTCAGCGTGATGGGCCGGGAACCGGGAGCCAGAATGATGTTCCGGGCCTGAATATGGCCGGTAACCGCACCCTGCTGAATCCGGACACGGTTGTTCCCTTCCAGGGAAGCCACGCCTCGAAAGATTTCCACCTTATTTTCCGATAAAAGTTTTCCAATTCCAGATTCCAGTTTTTTGATCACTACGTCCTTGCGTTGAATGGCCTTTCCGACGTCAAAACGCATCCCGTCGACATGTATACCGTGGGCCTCCCCATCCCGCATCATATCAATAAGACGAGCGGTACTGAAAAGGGCTTTGGTCGGTATGCAGCCGCGATGAAGGCAGGTGCCGCCAAGTTTTACTTTCTCAATCACGCACACACAGGCGCCCTGCTGCGCCGCCCGAATCGCAGCGGTATAACCGCCGGGGCCGCCGCCGATGACCGCAATGTCAAATTCAATCACTGGTTTTCCTCCCCTCCGGCCAAAGTCTGGAAAGTTGGTCCAGAAACTCTTGATGTTCTTTGCCCCGGGCCTCAAAAATCAACTTGCGCCGTGACTCATTCAGATACTGAAGATTGACGAAAAGTCCATCCACCCTCAGGTCTTCCACCCTGTCAGCCCATTCCACGACAATAACTCCCTCCTCCTGGAGATAATCTTCAAAACCGATGTCGACCAGGTCATCCATGCCCGAGAGACGATAAAGATCGAAATGATACAGGGTGAGACGGCCGGGGTAAAGGTTCATCAACGTGTAGGAAGGACTGGAAACATGGACATCTTCATCACCGGCCAGACTTTCGCCGATTCCCCGGGTAAGGCAGGTCTTTCCCGCGCCAAGTTCACCCCGCAGAAAAACAGCCGCTGAACGCGTCACCAGTGAGCCGAGGAGTCTCCCCAGACTACGGGTTTCCTCGGCAGAGGAAGTGATAACTTCCCAGTTCATGGCGACTTTAGAGTTCCATGGAGCGAATGATATCGAGTCTCGCCACAACGCCGACAACCTTCCCCTCATCCACTACAGGCACGAGGTGGACATGATTTTTCGCCATCAACTGGGCAACTTCCGGAACCGGGGTTTCCGGGGTACAGGTCACGACATCCCCAAAACAGATTTCCGACACCTTTCGAGCAGTAATTTTTTTCAGTTCCTCCTTGAATTTTTTCCCGCTTTCCAAGTAAAGAACCCAGTCGAAAATTGAAATGACCGTGGGAATATGAAGGGGCTGATCCCGTTCGACCAAGTCGCTTTCAGAAATAATACCGCAAAGGTGCCCCTGGTCATCCATGACAGGCATGTTGCTGACGTTTTTTTCCACAAACAGACGCGCCAGTTCTTCAATGTCCGTTTCAGGAGAAACGGAAACAACCTCTCGGGTCATAATGTCTTTGGCTTTAATCACGAGGTTCCTCTTTCTGTCGAAGGGCATAAAGTGTAACCGGGATTTCCGGTAAAATATCGCTGGCCGCCATTCCGGCAGTTCCCATCACCGCCGCGAGACGATCAGCAGCCATGCCATGAAGGAATACTCCCAGCACCGCGGCATCTTCCGCACTCAGTCCCTGAGCCATGAAGCCGCCGATCAGGCCGGTCAGCACATCGCCCATGCCGCCACTGGCCATTCCTGGATTGCCGCTGCCGTTAATCCGGATCCTGCCGTCAGGGAAAGCCGTCAGGGTGCGCGCCCCCTTAAGTACCAGAACAACGTTGAAACGTTTCGCAAAGTCGCGGGCTACGCCAATTCGATCGGCCTGAATTTCCGCCGCATCTTTACCGGCCAGGCGCGCCATTTCGCCGGGATGAGGGGTCAGGACGACCGGTTGCTCCCGGCGTTCAAGAAGCACCTCGCTGTTTTCCGCCAGAGCGTTGAGGCCATCCGCGTCGATAACCAATGGAACGGGGCAGGCACGAACCAGGCGCCGCACCAGAACACGGGTTTCCTCTGAGGTTCCCAGCCCCGGCCCCAGAGCCAGAACCTGCTTTGATTCTGCCAGCGCGAGAATCTGTTCAAAAGCCATCAGACTCAAGGCGCCGTCCATATCGGGCAGAGGAACGGTCATGGCCTCGGTCAGTTTGACTTCCAGAATATCATGGACGGCAAGCGGACAAGCCAAGGTCACAAGGCCCGCACCTACTCTCATACCGCCTTCAGCAGCCAGGGCCGCGGCACCGGTTTTTCCCGTTGATCCGGCAACGATCAGTAGATGGCCGAAGGTCCCCTTGTGCCCGGTTTCCAGCCGTGCGGGAAACAATGGCCGGACTTCATCCGCAGCCACGAGCAGATGTCGATCAGCGACGGATTCCAGCAATATTTTCGGCATGCCGATATCAACGGTCCTGACCTCACCGCCAAAGGAAGCGGCGGGATGGACCATCTGCCCCACTTTGGGAAAGGCAAAAGTGGCGGAACAGGCGGCCCGGACGCAGCATCCCAGAACAGCTCCGGTGTCGGCATTCACCCCTGATGGCATGTCGACCGCAGCCACCGGAAGTGCGGAAGCATTGATCCAGTCAACTGCCGCGGCATAGTGACCACGAATTTCCGAGGCGAGGCCATTGCCGAAAATAGCATCGACAATAAGTCGGAAACCACTTTGGAAGGAGAGCACCGTCTCCAGAGACTCCTGGTCAGGGGCATACACAACATCCACCCCACTATTATGCAGGATATCGAGGTTGACCCGGGCATCCCCCGCAATATCCTCGCGCTCGGCCAGGATAAGAACCCGGACTCGCCAACCCATGTTCTCCATATGCCGGGCGATGACATAGCCATCACCGCCGTTGTTCCCTTTGCCACAAAATATCAGCGCCGGGCCAGGCCGAAGCCTCTCGAAAAACCGGGAAAAATATGCGCCGGCACCCCGTCCGGCATTTTCCATCAAGGTCAGGCCGGGGACACCATATTTTTCGATGGCCTCCCTGTCCAGGGAACGCATTTCATCGGCGGTCAGCAACTTCATCAGTCTCGCTCCAGAACGACCGAAGCCACGGCATAATCTCCATCATGAGTCAGGGAAAGATGAAGGGTGCCACCCCCAAGCTCCTCATAAATTTGAGCTGACTTTCCACTGAGCTCCAACATCGGCTTGCCCGCAGGATCCTTGATGACAGCAATTTCCTTCCAGGAAAGCCCGTGTCGCAACCCCGTGCCCAAAGCTTTCATAAAAGCTTCCTTGGCGGCAAAACGGGCAGCGAGGAAAGGGGCCGGATCGACCTTCCTCAGGGCATAGGCTTTTTCCGCAGGGGTAAACAAGCGGTCAAGAACTGTCTCTTTATGTTCACTCAGAAGCCGCCGGAAGCGCTCGATGCGGGCCAGGTCAACTCCAAGTCCAGCTACAGGTGTCATGTGCTATCACTCTATCCTGATTCCATGGGTTGGGGCCGGAAAAAGAGTGTAAGTGCTTGGCCTGAATAAGTGTTCCAAAAATCTGAGGCACACCCAAAGGTTCGTCGGTGTTTTTGGGAATATTTAGGCCGGTCAATGACTTGCACTCTTGCCTGGTCAGAACTCACGGATTCAGGTTTATTTTAACAGTTTATTGACAACAGACCCTGTTGTCACCTGGTCAGGCCAAAACTTTTTTAACCGTACCGGCGATTTCGTCGGCAAGATTGGTGATCTCCTGCTTATTTTCTCCTTCAAGCATGACCCTCAGCACCGGCTCGGTTCCCGAATAGCGCAGCAAGATCCTTCCCTTGTCAGCCAGTTTCTCTTCCGCATGGGCAACCACCCGGCAGATTTCCGGGATATCTTCTATTTTTTTCCGGCTTTTTACCCGGACATTGATCAGCACCTGGGGAAGAGGGACCATAACTCTGGCCAGCTCGGAAAGAGGCTTCTGGGTTCTCTGGGCAATGGCCAGCAACTGCAGAGCGGAAATCAGCCCATCCCCGGTCGTATTATAATCCAGAAAAATCATGTGCCCCGATTGCTCGCCGCCAAAATTGTAACCCTTGCGGCGCATTTCCTCCACCACATAGCGATCCCCCACAGCTGTCTTGACCACTTTCCCACTAGCTTTTTTGAGGGCAATATCAAGTCCCATATTGCTCATCACAGTTGCCACCAGGGTGTCATGAGCCAGTTTTTTTTCTTTCAGCATCTGCGTTGCGCAGATAGCCATCATATGATCGCCATTCACTATTTCGCCAAACTCATCCACAAAAATGACCCGGTCCGCGTCCCCATCGAGGGCCAGCCCCATATGGGCACCATGTTCTCTGACCGCTTCCGCCATAATTTCGGGGTGAAGGGACCCCGCGCCTTCGTTAATATTGGTGCCGTCGGGAGAAACACCGAGAGCAATAACTTCGGCACCCAACTCTTCCAGTACCGCCGGCGCCACCTTGTAGGCGGCACCGTGAGCACAATCAACGACGATCTTGACACCTTTCAGATTGAGATCGTTGGGGAAAGAGTTTTTGACAAAAACGATATAGCGTCCGCGTGCATCTTCTATGCGGAAAGCCTTTCCCACATCCCCTGCCGTGGAACGCAATTCATCGATCTTGTCCGAAAAGACGAGCTCCTCAATTTTCTTTTCCTGATTGTCGGGAAGCTTGAACCCTTCGGCACAAAAAAATTTGATCCCATTGTCCTCAAAAGGGTTGTGCGAAGCCGAAATCACCACCCCGGCATCCGCCCTCATGGATGACGTAATAAAAGCGATTCCAGGGGTGGGCAGCGGGCCTACCAGCAGGACATCGGTCCCCATGGAGCAGATCCCCGCCGCCAGTGCGTTTTCGATCATATACCCGGAGATTCGCGTATCCTTGCCAATAACAATGCGGGTTCTTTTGTTCCCGTTCTTAAAAACATAAGCAGCGGCACGGCCCAGCTTGAGAACAGTTTCAACGGTCAGCGAATCCACATTGGCGGTCCCCCGCACTCCGTCCGTACCAAACAGCTTTTTCACCATCAGCATCCCTCCTGGATACAGGTTTCAATTAGAGGTCTTTTTTAGTGTCACCCGAATTTCGACATCCCTGGTTTCTTTCAGGGACGCATATTTGCCCTGAAAATCAAGAGGAACCGAAACAGAGATGTTTTCCCGGATGCCCTGGATATCAACCGGAGTTGTCAGGACTTCCCCAATCTTTTTCAATTCCCATCGCGCCCCCTGGACAATGACATCTGCAGGGATTGCCTCAGCACTGCTGACCCGGTGTCCTTTGTCCGGCTTTCCGGAAAAGACAACCGTTACCGGGACCCTCTTTTCCTGAATCCTTTCCAGGCTGACGTCGATAGTAGAAGGAGAAAGACGGGTAATTTTCAGGGCCGTTGGAATATTTATCCGTTCCTCCAGACGCCGGAAGGTTGTCACTCCCGTCTTGGCCCCTTTCAGGTCAACCGAAAGTTGAATTTCGCTGGGTCGAAGGCGGGAAAGGATGGTCCGGGGACCGTTGATGCGTACATCCACCAGGGTGGGAAGATCATTAACCACCATCATGCCCTTGGGAATATTCTTGAGCTCCAGGGGAATGGAAAAACCTACTTCCGCGGTCTGTTCGCCGGTCACAAAAAACCAGAGGATCAGAGCAAAAAACACGGAAAGAAGTTTTGCCGGCCAGTTGTGAATGAGTCTATTAATCATTTGGCTTTCTTCTTTTTCCGGGCAGCACCCGGTTCGAGCAATCGCTTGAGGATCCGCCGCAAAGAGGAGGAATCCAGGTCACGGGTAATTTTCCCGCCCACCACCACTGAGATCTTGCCGGTTTCCTCAGAAACCACGATAGTCACTGCGTCAACCAGTTCCGTCAAGCCGAAGGCAGCCCGGTGGCGGGTACCAAAGGTTTTGCTGATATCTTGGCTCTGGGAGAGAGGGAGAAAACATCCGGCCTTCTTGATACGCCCCTGCTGGATGATAACCGCTCCGTCATGGATGGGGGCGTAGGGAAGAAAAATGGACGTGATCAGGTCCCCTGCGACTAGGGCATCGATTTCAACCCCCATTTCAAGAAGATCCTTGAGCCCGGTCTCCCTTTCGATAACAATCAAGGCCCCGATTTTCTTGCTCGCCAAGCTGACACACGCCTTGACCAACTCTTCAATAATTTCAGTCTCTTCCTGGTAAGATATATCCGAAAAAAAGGGATTCTTGCCGACGTGGATCAAGGCGCGCCGAATATCGTGCTGAAACAGGACCACAATGACAATCACGATGGAAGATAAAAAGTTGTCAAGAATCCATTGGAGTGTGAAAAGGCCGGTCACTTTGGAGCCAAGGTAAACCAGAACGATGACCGCCAGACCAAAAAGCATCTGAACGGCGCGTGTCCCTTTTATGAGAAGGATAATCCAGTAAATTACAAAGGAAACCAGGGCGATATCCAGGAGGTCGTTCCAATGAAAATTTTTCAGAAGTTCCCAAGCTTCGTTCATTACACCCCACCGGAGGAATAAAAGTATTCTCGATTTCCCGGCGAACAGATGGCCCAGGCCGTCATAGCTGCGTCCCGGCTTGCCGCCACATCATGAACACGAAAAATTCGGGCTCCTGCCTGGACCCCCAGCGCAATGGTCGCTAGACTACCGCAAAGACGCCCTTGCGGAGTAGGCTTGCTGAGAATTGTGCCGACAAAACTTTTCCGGGACGTTCCCAGCAGGATTGGAACACCGAGAGCTTTCAGATCACCAAGGCGCCTTAAAATTGTCAGATTGCCCTCGAGGTCCTTAGCAAACCCGATGCCTGGGTCAATAGCAATTTTTTCTTTTTCAATCCCCCAAAAAAGGGCCTTTTCAATCTGTTCACTGAAAAAAGCTCCCAGCTCCTGGATGATATCCCCATAATGCGTATCCTTCTGCATATCCCGAGGACGGCCCCGGGTGTGCATGAGGAAAAGACCGGCATCACATGAAGAAACAGCCTCCGCCATACCTGGGTCAAACTGAAGCCCGCTGATATCATTGACAAAATTTGCTCCGACAGCGACTGCTTCAGCTGCCACCCGGCTTTTATACGTATCCACGGAAAGAGAAATATCGATTTCCCGGCGAAGCGCTTCAATAACGGGAATGACACGACCCATCTCCTCGTCAATTGAAACGGCCTCAGCGCCCGGACGGGTACTTTCCCCGCCGACATCTATAATGTCGGCGCCTTCCTTAACCATTTGCAAGGCTTTTTTGACGGCATCATCCCTTTTACGATAGCTGCCTCCGTCAAAAAAAGAATCGGGGGTAACATTCAAAATCCCCATGATTCTTGGAGCTGAAAGGTCAAGGGATGTCCCCCGCCCTTTCAAAGTAGGAGCAAAGTGTTCAGAATTCACAAGGGATTTTTTTGCCATTTGTCAGAAAGTCAAAAAAACCGGCTTTTTCCGGCTGGAAAAAAGAGACTTTTGGAGAGAGATCCAGATGGAGAACCCCACTGAACCCTCCCGAGAGATCAAAAACAGCCCTTTTCGGGCGAGGTTGGTATTTCCTGGTGCTTTGGCAAGAAACGGGGTAAGCATTAGCAATTCCGTTAATCCGTCTTTGCAGGGGCAACCGGGTATTTCGAGCAAAGATTATTCTTCAGTTTCTGCCGGAATTTCGGTTTTCTCGGAAGGCTCCTCCGTTACAACAGGCTCCTGCGTGGAATCGGATTCCTCCTGGTTTTCTTCCCCGAAAACGATTTTATGGATTTCATCGCCATCCACGGTTTCTCTCTCCAGAAGAGCCTCCGCGATCCCGTCGAGTGCGTCCCGGTGTCCCCCGATCAGCTCTTTGGTCCGATTGTAATTCTGGCAAACAATTTCCTGAATTTCATTATCAATGGTAATGGCTGTTTCTTCGCTGTAATTCTTTGTGTGACCGAAATCCCTCCCCAGGAATATTTCACCCTCTTTTTCACCGAAAGCCAGAGGTCCCAGCTTCTCGCTCATGCCCCATTCACAGACCATCCTGCGGGCAATCCCGGTCGCCCTTTCAATATCATTGGAAGCTCCGCTGGTAACGGTTCCAAAAACAATCTCCTCGGCCACCCGTCCGCCCATCAGAGTGCAGATCATGACCTGCAATCCTTCCTTGGACTCATTATATTTCTCTTCTTCCGGCAGATACATGGTGACCCCCAGAGCCCGACCGCGGGGGATGATGGAGACCTTGTGGACCGGGTCGGCCTCGGGAATAAGAAGAGCTATCAGTGCATGACCGGCTTCATGATAAGCCGTGTTCCTTTTTTCCTTCTCGGTAATGACCAGGGATCTGCGCTCGGAGCCCATCATGACCTTGTCCTTGGCTTCCTCAAAATCATCCATGTCAACCACATTTTTATTGGCCCGCGCAGCGAGCAGAGCCGCCTCGTTGACCAAGTTGGAAAGGTCGGCACCGGAAAAACCGGGTGTGCTCTTTGCGATAACCTCCAGATTCACATCGGGCGCCAAGGGGACCTTGCGGGAATGAACCTTGAGGATCATGTTGCGCCCCTTGACATCGGGACGGGGCACCACTACCTGGCGGTCAAAACGGCCGGGACGCAGCAGGGCCGGATCGAGAACGTCCGGACGGTTGGTCGCGGCAATCAGGATCACCCCTTCGTTGGACTCAAAACCGTCCATTTCCACCAGCAGCTGGTTCAGGGTCTGCTCTCTCTCATCGTGCCCGCCTCCAAGGCCCGCACCTCGATGCCGCCCGACAGCATCGATCTCGTCGATAAAGATAATACAGGGAGCACTTTTCTTCCCCTGAACAAACAGGTCACGAACACGACTGGCGCCCACGCCGACAAACATTTCCACGAAATCAGAGCCCGAGATGGAGAAGAAAGGGACCCCCGCTTCTCCGGCAATAGCTCGCGCCAGGAGGGTTTTCCCTGTACCGGGCGAGCCGACCAGAAGGACACCCTTGGGGATACGTCCGCCCAGGCGGGAAAATTTCTTCGGATCTTTGAGGAAAGAGACGATCTCTTCCAGCTCATCCTTGGCTTCGTCGATGCCGGCCACATCCTTGAAAGAAACCTGGGCCGAATTCTCGGAGAGGAGCTTGGCCTTGCTTTTGCCGAAACTCATGGCCTTGCCGCCGCCGGACTGCATCTGGCGCATGAAAAAGACCCAGACCGCAATCAGCAGCAGAATCGGTCCCCATGAAGCGAGCATGGTAACCCAGAAGCCGCGATCTTCCTGGGGTTTTGCTTTGATGGCCACACCCCTGCTGCGCAGCTCTTTGACCAGGCCCGGATCGTCCGGGACATAGGTTTTGAAGGACGTATTATCTTTCAGCTTGCCTTCAATGTCGGGGCCCTGGATGGTCACTTCCTGAATCTGATCTTTCTCCAGCGCGCTCAGAAAAGTCGAATATGAAACCTGTTCCGATTCCGGGCTCTTCTGGGTCATCATGTTGAAAAGTAGAATCATGACCAGTGAAATGACAAGCCAGAGAGCGAGATTTTTGTAAAACTGGTTCACCTGTTCCCCTCAAGTGTGCGAGGCTGTGACAGCCTGCCGTTGGATATTACCTGAATCCGTGAGTTCTAACCAGGCAAGAACACAAGTCATTTACCTGCCTAAGCATTCAAAAAATCACCGACGAACCGTTGAGTGCTCCTCAGCTTTTTGAAATACCCATTCAGGCCAAGCACTTACACTCTTTCCCTGGCCCCAACCCACGGATCCAGATATTATAAAGCTCCTGAATTAGTTGAAAATTTACCACAAGAGCTAAAAGTATCACAAGGAAAGATTTTTGAAAGTCTTTTCCGCCCTAAATGTCAATTTCAACACCTTTTCCGTGCTGGCGGATGGACGGTAAAGTGCCGAACGCCGCATCCCGATAACCCAGATGATTTTTTCCGAGGTCACCAGAGGAATCCGGAGGCGCCAGGCACGGTCAACTTTCCGGTCGATAAAAAAGTCTTTGATCTTTTTATTGCCCGTCATTCCAGCAGGTTGAAAGCTGTCCCCGGGTCGAAAGGAACGCACGATCAGAGGAAAGCGGACCTGCTCGGCATCGAACTCCACACACCAGCGACCTTCCTCCGCCAGCCTGTCAGCCAAACCCGCCTGAAATCGACCCAATCCCGGAATTTCCACCACACCTTCGCCGTTCAGCTCAAAACAGAACGGTTCTGGAACGGAAGGCCTTTGGCATCTTATGTGGAATTTATCATAGTTCCGCCCGACCCAGCACCCCATGAGGGTGAGTTCGGCATGGGGTCTGGAGGAAAACAATAGCTTTTCCGCGGCCAGAATCTGGGCATAGGTCAAACCTGCCTGGTCTCCCCGCACCGTTTCCAGGCACCTTCTGATCACCCTTTTTCGCAGGGCGGGATGAACCTTGCGGAGCCTTACCGCATCCAGCCAGAGCCCTTCATCCCTCTCCAGAATAACGTTATCCAAAACAGCCGTCTCCTGTTCAGCCCAGCAACTTTCCTCTTCCGTCACCATTTGCGAGAGCTGGAAAAGCTGTTTTTCCAACTGCGGGTTGAAGGATTCCAGGAGAGGCATGACTTCATGACGAATCCGGTTGCGGGTGAAGCGGGTGTCAAAATTGCTTTGGTCAACCCTGTAGGAAAGCTTACGGCTCTCCAGATAGGCCAAAATCTGCCGGCGGGAAAAAGGGAGAAGCGGACGGATCACTTCTCCAGCCCTGAGCTTCATGGCCGCCAGACCGGAGGGACCCACCCCACGGAGCAAGCGATGCACAAGGGTCTCGGCCTGATCCCCCTGGTGGTGCCCCAAGGCGATGACATTGCAATTCCATTCACGGGCTGAAGACTTCAGACAATCGCGCCGGATTTCGCGGGCCGTTTCCTCAAGCCCTTTGCCCTTGCGCCGGGCAACCAGGGGAACATCCACCCGCTTGGCCGATAGTGGAATATCCCAGCTTGAGCAGAGTTTTTCCACGAAAGCCAGATCCTCCCCGCTTTCCGCCCGCATGCCATGGTCCAGATGAGCGGCAAAAAGGGAAATCGAAACATCGGCTGCAACATCGCGCAAAAGGTCCAGAAGTGCCACCGAGTCCGGCCCCCCGGACACAGCCACTAAAACCCGGTCGCCATCCTGGAGCAAGTGGTTGTCAAAGACAATTTTTCGAAAAAACTCGCGCATATCGAAACAAAAAAGCCAGACCAGCAGGGTATTGAAAAATTGGGATTCAGTTTAAAAAAAAACCCTTCCTGGAGTTCAGGAAGGGTTTCGAATTAGCTGGTGGCGGTGCAGAGATTCGAACTCCGGACACTGCGGATATGAGCCGCATGCTCTAACCAACTGAGCTACACCGCCGATTAAAACAATAACAAACCTCCCTGGAGAGGTTTGAAAGTTGGTTGCGGGGGAAGGATTTGAACCTCCGACCTTCGGGTTATGAGCCCGACGAGCTACCTGACTGCTCCACCCCGCGTCATATAATTTGTGAGGCCATTTAGCTGGGACAATATAATTGAAATCAGACGTTGAAGTCAAGGAGTTTTTGGCGCGCAGATATTTACAGTTTCCTGACAAAACCTGAGAGCCTTTCCTTCTTTTTGAGGTCGCCGGCAAGCATTTCCGCGTCACTCTTCGTAGACAAGGGACCTAAAAGAACCCTGTACCAGACCCCTTTATCCTTGAGATCGACCTTACGAACAAAGCTATCATAACCCTTGGCCGACAGTTGTTTGTTAAATCGCTCGGCTTCTTCCATTTTCTTGAAAGAACCTGTCTGAACCACATATCCTTTTGCTTTCGAAACCTCAGTTTTCTGAACAATCTGAGGAACCGGGGCTGCTACCGGCGCCTGCTTAACAACAGGCTTCTTCTCAGAAAGTTTTTCGACAGGCTTTTTCACCACTTTTTCCACTTGCGGCGGCAAATTAATACCGGTTCCGAGAGGGGCTTTTTGGGTCTCTGCCAAAGTCTCATAAAAAGTCAGCTCCGGCTTGGGTGCCTCTTGCGCGGGTTTGGGCGCAGCCACCTCTTTTTCAGCCACAGGTTCCGGGGCTATCGGCAAACGAGTGATCAATGGCGCCTTTTCTTCCTTCACGACAGGAGGAGTCCCCCGTTTCCCCACCATGATACCCAGTCCAAAACTGATCAGAGAAACCACCAGGACCAGGGTAAGCATCCAGACAGCCTGTCTTTTTTCCATACGCCTTTTAGTTCGCGAGGAAATTTGGTTTGCCATAATAACACCTTCCGTTTACATTTTTTCGGGAGCAGAAACACCCAACAGTGACAAAGCGTTGGCGATAACTGTTTTTACACGGTTGACCAGATAAAGCCTGGCGGAGCTAACTCTAATATCATCGGTGATGATGCGATGGCGATTATAGTAAGCATGGAACTGAGCTGCCAGATCCTGGAGATAGTTGGTGATTCGATGGGGCTCAAAAGAGCAGCCCGCCCCTTCCACCAGTTCCGGATAACGGAAGAGAGTTTTGGTCAGCCCCAGTTCTTCAGGAAGCACAAGGGCGCTGACATCAGCCTCACCGGGTCCTGGATTTTTTAAGCCCTCTTCCTGTGCCTTGCGATTAATACTGCAGACACGGGCATGAGCATATTGGACATAGTATACCGGATTGTCGGCATTCTGCTGTTTGGCCAGTTCAAGATCAAAGTCAAGTTTGCTGTTGGAATGTCGGGTCAGAAAAACGTAGCGGCAGGCGTCCCGCCCGACTTCCTGAACGACCTCCTGGAGGGTGACAAACTCCCCGGCCCGGGTACTCATGGCGACGGGGTTTCCACCCCGCAGCAGATTGACCAGCTGCACCAAAATAACCTGCAGATCTTCCTTGTCACGGCCCAGAGCGGCCACTGCGGCCTTCATGCGCGGGATATAGCCGTGATGGTCGGCGCCCCAGATGTCGATGACCGTGTCAAAGCCTCGATCGAATTTTTCCTTGTGATAAGCAACGTCCGAAGCGAAATAGGTCGTTGCCCCCGTTGCCCCGCAGAAGAACGCGGTCCTTATCGTCGCCGTAATCGGTGGAACGGAACCAGATCGCCCCTTCCTTTTCGTAGGCCAGCCCTTTTTCGCTCAGGAAATCAATGCCTTTGCGGACCTCGTCGCGGTCATAGAGGGTCGTCTCGCTGTACCAGCGGTCAAAGGAAACCCCGAACTCCTTGAGATCATCCTCAATCCCTTTCAGAATCTTGCTTCCGCCGAATTCAGAGCAGTATTTCAGCGCCTCTTCCTCGTTTTCAGCAAAGAAAACCGAGCCCTTTTCCGCCAAAGCTTCACGGGCGAGATCACGGATATAGTGGCCCTGATAACAGTTCTCCGGGAAGGTGATGATCTGCCCCTTCAATTCCAGGCAACGCAGGTAAATGGAGCGCCCCAGGGTATCCATCTGGTTACCGGCATCGTTGATGTAGTATTCACGTTGTACCTCGTAGCCGCAGGCCGCCAGCAGCCGCGCCAGGGCATCGCCCGTGGCCGCGCCCCTGCCGTGGCCGATATGCAGTGGGCCGGTGGGATTGGCACTGACGAATTCGACTTGAATTTTTTTGCCCTTGCCGATTTCGCTGAGGCCGTAATTTTCGCCTTTGACGTGGATATCAGCCAGGATCATGTACCAGGAATTACTGGTCAGATGGAAATTGATGAAGCCGGGACCGGCGATCTCAACCTTGTTGAAAAGTTCGTTCTGGGTGCCCAAGGCTTCCGCCAAGGCCTCGGCAATCTGCCGGGGCTTCTTTTTTTCCGGCTTGGCCAGGGTCATGGCCAGGTTGGTGGCAAAATCGCCGTGGTCGGAATTTGCAGGAACTTCGATCAAAATATCGTCGGGTACAACCCCGGAGTTGAGGCACTCCTGTTTGTAACAATCATCAAGTGCCTGAAAGAGAAGTTTTTTGAGGGTATTTTTCATGGGTGTCTCGTGAAATTTGAAGTAGATGAGAGAGTTATTTCGTTGCTATTCACTTGGCGGCTAGGGTGAAGCACCACGCCACCAGACTGCATAAGTTAGCATAACAGGGTGAAGTAAGGAACGATATTTTTGTCTAAAAGGATTTTAAAACGGAAGGGGCAGAGCGAAAGATCGGAAAACAAGCGTGCTCTTTGAAGGAGTCATCCTTGACAGGCACCAATAAGCAATGGAATCAGTTTGAAAGGGGTGTTTACCTCGCCATGACCCGGCGGATGTTGGTTTAATAATTATTCTGGGAAGTGCCCCTATTTTTATCAAAAAAAAGCGAAAAAGTGACAAATTCATTTCTTTTGAATAAAAACCGGGGACTTCCCCGGTTTTTATTCCACAAACTCATACCTCAAAAACAACAATCCCCTGAAGAGTCAATCATCCAGAGGGTTGTAATCATTATTCCATTCTGGTTTCAGCACGAGAAAAACAAGTGCCTTTCAACCCATTGTTACCCGAACCCCGAGCCTCTTTCCAAAAACAGAAAAACTGTCAGGGCTACCAGGCACAGCAGGGCAACAATCCAGTCCGTTGGGGTAAAGCGGTAGCTTTTGCGAAAGCTCCGGTCCTTTCTACCGAACCCCCTGGACTCCATCGCAACAGCCAGATCGTCTGCCAGAATGAATGACTGAAACAACAGCGGCATGAGTAGCGCGATGAGGTTTTTCACATTCCGGAACTTGAAGGCCAGATCAATCCCACGCGACCTCTGCGCCTCGGTAATGTGCCTGACCTTAAGGCCGATGAGCGGCACATAGCGCATACCGGAAGTGATCATAAAGGCAAGGGCGTACGGCAAGCCCAGCAGCCGCAATGCGTCCCCTATCTCGCCGGGGCCGGTCGCTCCAAACACCAGGATCGAGACCGAGAAAAGAACAAAAAGCCTCAGCGCGAGCTGCAGAGCGATCTCCATGTCGTAGAAAATCAGGCCGACGACGAAAACGAAGGCCGTGAGCGGAAGGGTCATTCGAAGAGATTTGGTGAACCTTTCCAGCTGGCCGGTGAGGGGTGCCATAATAAGCAGGAGTACGCCTGCGCCGATAAGGGTTGCGGCATGAACCGACATGAGAACCGCCGTGACGGCCGATACACCAATGAGGAGTCGGGTTCGGGGATCAAGATTGCTCATCGCCGCCTCCGCTGTCATTCTGGTTGGCGGGCCAGGGCAGACCTCCCGCCCGGGCCACTTCCGCGGCAGGGCCATCCGCCTTGATTTGCCCGTCTTTGAGGAGTATCCAGCGGGGCGCCACAGCACCCGCAAATTCCAGATCGTGCGTCACGACAAGGGTCGTGAGCCCCTCTTCAGCCAATTTATTGAGCGTAAGGGCCAGGGCTTCCCGGGATCGCCCGTCCTGCCCGGCGGTAGGCTCGTCCAAAACCAACATCTCTGGTGCCATGGCCAGAATCGAACATATAGCCACACGCTTCTTTTCACCCTCACTCAGCCGGTACGGCGAGCGCTCCGTAAAACCCTTAAGCCGAAAAAGATCGATCATTTCATCAAAGCGATCACCCCTGGGTATACCGACAGCCCGAGGCCCTGCCAGCAATTCCTCCTCAACCGTAGTAGTGAAGAACTGGTTGTTCGGGTTCTGGAACGAAAGTCCGACAAGGGGGGCCATCTGCGCCGGGGTCGACTCACAGACATTTTTCCCGCGGTAAAGGACCTTCCCGGCCGCAGGTTTCAGGAGCCCGTTCAGATGTTTCACGAATGTCGTCTTACCGCTTCCGTTACTGCCAACCAGGGCCACCGTTTCCCCCTGGCGAATATCGAGGGATATCCCCTGCAGAATCTTCCTCCCACCAATGACGGCTTCAAGGCCTTCCACAGTTAGAAGCGGCTGACCAACGGCTGGCGGCAGAAACGGAGGTGAGTAGCGGGGTATCAGCCGGTATTCCACCAGCGCCGGTCGCAGACTCTCCATCGGACCATCCATGGCAACCCGGCCTTTATCCACCGCAACGCAGCGGGAAACATCCTCTGAAAAACCGTCCAGGATCTGCTCGACGATCATCAGTGTGGTTCCACGCTGGTGGATTCGGGAAAGGGTGCGCCTGAGCTTCTCGGTCGCCACCCAGTCCAGGTTGGCGAAGGGCTCGTCAAGAACCATCAACGACGGTCCTCCGCTCAACACGGCAGCGATGGAAACGAGCCGTCTCTCGCCGCCCGAAAGTTCGGAGGGCGCGCGCGGCAGAAGATGGGCGATTTCCAGTTCCGCCGCGGTATCCCGGATACGGGCCGTTATTTCCTTAGGATCGCGTCCCAGGCTCTCGGGCCCGAAAGCGAGTTCGTCCTCCACAGTGGCGTTGAACAACTGGGCATCGGTGTTCTGCAGGACAAGACCGGCATGAGTAAATAGCTCGGAAGGGGGAGTCGAGGCCACGTCGAGGCCTGCAACACGGACCGATCCCTCGATGGCCCCGCCGAAGTGGTGCGGAACGAGCCCGTTTACGGTATAGGCCAGAGTGGACTTACCCGAGCCGTTCGCCCCGCAGAGCAGGACATATTCGCCGCCGGAAACGGCGAGATCCACACCGTTCAGCACTGCCTCACCGGATGGGTAGCCGTATTTAAGCTGTTGGATGTCGATCATGGTTGCCAGATTTTAGTCTTTTTCAACAGGTGGAGGGCCACCAGACCTATGATCGTACCCCCTATGGTACTTATGCTGAAAGCGATCACCATGGTCCCAGCCGCCATCTCCCGACCCAGGAAAACCGGCCCGATAATCCAGACGCTCGCAAGAGCGCCCAGCAGGCCGGTGCCGATAACCTCACCCAAACCCGCTGCATACATATTTTTCATATACCGGTAGGCAAGGCCCGCCAGCAGCGCCCCGATCATCCCGCCGGGAAACGCCAGCAGCGTGCCGAGACCCAGGATATTTCGAATTACAGCGGCAGCGAAGGCTATGGCCACCGCATACCAGGGCCCCAGCATCACAGCCCCGATCACGTTGACCATGTGCTGGGCCGGAAAGCACTTGGAAATCCCCACCGGAATGAAAAATGGGGAAAGAGCCACCGCTATGGCCACCAGAATCACCGCCCGGGCCACATCCCTGGTTTTCATTTGAAAAGCCATCTTCTTCTCCTTTCAGCACGTCAGCGCTTTTGCACGCTCAGAGTTGCACCTGACATTAAGCTTAATCATGGCCGGCAGGTAGCAGCTCTGAAAATATAAATTTCAAAACAATGTCTATACACCAAAAATGAAGTCCGAACAATATCTTGCATGGTAATACGAAGCCGTTTTCCAAGGGCTGCAGCTACCGGCTCCAGGGTGTTGAGTGTAACGGCGGTGTTCTTCGGGTCAAGTAGTCGATTAAGTGCAACCCTGGAGACGTTACCCTTCAGCACAATGGGATCGTGCCGCCCATGGAAAGGGCATATGCCGCCGGGATGGCGGCAACTAAGCCCCAGAGAGGGGTTTATGCGGCCCTTGGAACGGGTGAGGCGATCCATCCGTCAGCAAGCCGAATAGTTACCTGGAGGTGTGCATTTTGGCCGCCAGCACAGTTTTAGTCAACCGTTGTTTCTCAATTTTTTGCTGAATCTGGAACGCCAAAACTCATTTGGCCGCACATGCATCGACTTCGGCAAGGAGTCCTCCCTCTTCAAGAATATTGTCAAAATCGCTACCGATATTCTTATGATTCACCATCGATTTCTGCCTTTCTTTTCCTGGCCGGATTCATTTCAAGGGCTCCCGTTGTATCAAGTTTGGTACACAAGGCAAGAATATCAACATAAAAACCCCCTGTTGGATTTAATCATTCAGGGGGTTTTGTTTATTCAGTTTTGAAGTTCAGCGCGGGTTACTTATAGAAGAAAATGGGCTAAATCCTACACAGGCTGTTGCCCAACCCCGACACACATGACAAAAATAATACAGTCAAAGGTGCAGATCGGACATTTTTGCCAACCCCTTTTTCATGAATTATTTTCTATGACTGAGTCGGTCACCGAAATAGGGGTATCGCGGTGCATGGAGATGCCATCATAGGCAGGATACCAGGTGCCGCCGATATTGTTGGTGATGACCGAATCGCCAATTACAATATTACCTGTATGGTCATTGGAAACAAAAAAGATGGCCGAGCCGTGTTGGTTGACTTCATTGTACTCGATCCGTGTCCCAAGCACGGTCAGCGTCATGGTGTTACCGTCGTTATAGACGGCACCGCCGCTACCGCCGCCGGGTGTTCCCGATTGTGCCGGGTTGCCCCCATTTCCAACGGCTTTATTAAAAGAGAAAAGGCTGTTGATGATGGTCCATGAAACACCGATACTGCTTATGCCGCCGCCGTTGGAGCCTACGTTGCCATACCCTTCGGCACCACCAAAGGTGCTATGGACGATAAAAACTGGCAGGTCCTGATATTGATCGAACACCCGGATGGCCCCGCCGCCCACATCGGGGCCGGTATCGGCACATTTATTGTTAAAAAAGCGACAGTTGACGGCTTTGAAACGACCTCCGCGCACCCATATGGCCCCGCCACCATCGTATTCGGTCTCCCAGGTGGAATTACCGTTGGCAAAGGTGATGTTTTGAACCGTCAACCGGGGATGATCCTGATCCTGGCAATGGGAGGTCGTCCAGATCTGATCCTCGTCACAGGTGTTCATGTATAAAAGGCGAGTCTGCCCATCACCGCTGAGGGAAACCAATCCGCCACCATCGATAACGATATCGGGATTGGCGTTATTAAACACTTTGGCCGGACCTGGAAGCGCCAAGGTAATGGGATCGGGCCCGCAGTCAAAGACAATGGTTCCCCCTTGGGCCACGGCGTCGATAAAGGACCCGGCACTGCAACTTTCCGGGGTCCCATCTCCGTCCCATCTCCGATAATATGATCGGGGATGGAAACATCTTCAAGATCAGCTTCAGCCGGAACGGACGCCGTCCCGTCCGGATTTCCGGCCGACGGCCCGCCCTCCGGATTGACAGGGATGTACTCCGTGCCCTGACCGGAACCGCCCCCACCACCGCCACCGGAGCCGCAACCGGACATCAGGATGAAAATCGCGGCAAGACAGATTGCACAAAATAAATCAGGAATTTTCCGTTTCAAAGCAACTTCCCCACACTCTAATGACAAACAAAAAACAGGCCACTATCAAGCCAAAAAGCCAAAGGACATTTTTTTCACCTTTTCCAACCATAAACCTTAAGGAGCCCAACCTCCGTTTGACTTATGGGTTTTTATGGTAATATCTACTAAATATTAAGGCGCATCATTAAAACTGTCTGCAAAAAAGGGGGCTGCATGATTGACCTTTTTCGTTGGGCATTTTTTTCGTTTTATGAAATAAGCCAAACAAAAAATATTGCGGCCGATCAAATTAAAAACTGATGAAGACCCATAAAGATCCCATAAAAAAACCACATGAATCCCTCTATTCTAAATCGGGCGGATTTTCGCCAACCGGCCTGCTGGACCGCGGCCAATTTATAGAAATCGGTCAGATCCTCCGGCCGCCGGAACATGTTGCCCTGTCAAGCCCTTCATCCGAAACCATTCAAAGAGAAGTTGCATCAAGCGATGAAAGTCCCCAACCTTCCGTGAGCCAATTCCCGGGGGAAGATCGGGAGATGCATGATCGGCGAACCCGCGTTGATGATTTCATTCCCAGAGCAATACAGAGGATTCAGGATCGATTGCTTCGAGGAAGTAACGGGGTTTTCTGGTTCGAATCTTATTCCCTCTCAACTGGGTTGATTTCCTCCGGTGGGCCGGGGGGTGATTGGCCGCCCGAAACCTTATACAACAGAAGACAGCGCCTGACCCGCCTTATCGGAGATTTAGGTGATGTTTTAGACCAGCTAAGAAACGGTCCTATTCCGCCGGGCTGGCAGCAGAGATTAGAAAGAGAAGCTGCCATTGATCCGGAAGTGGGAGGAGAGTACGGTGGTTTTGGTCAGGTTGTCGAGGATGTCATCCTTTTCTATGAACAGGTAGCTATCGCAACCGGCGTCCCGGTAACGGAACGTTCAATGAATGTCTTTTATTTTGAACCCCAACCCTCTGCCAGAGAACACAGTTCTTCTTATTACCCCACTCATATTAACATTATTGTTCCTGACCCGGCCCATCCCACCCGGGTGATCCGCGTTACACCGACCGCTGACGTACCGTTGCTGCCAGAGAATGAAAGAACGTCGGAATCGAATATCACCCCAGTTTTCCGAGATAACCAGGGGTACTTTTATCTTTCCTCCAGAGGAAGGATTCGGCTCGATGGAGAACCCTAACCCGGATTATTCATGAATGCTTTTACTGCAACCGTTGATTGCAGGCCATCTTGAGGAGCCTGCAAGCACGCCTGCAGCCTGTCCACCACACAGCTATGACAGGCGGGAGCGCATCACTGTGTTTAACTTGATCTGTCGCACGCTTGGCGGCTTCGCAACCAATCCTCATGAATAAACCGGGCTAATCGTTGCGTTTTCCCTTTCGGGGAAGTTCCGGGGCAGCCCCCTTTTTCTTTCTAGTTCCCCACACCTAAAAAACAGATTAATCGATAAAACAAACAACCCCCTGAAGGGTCAATCCTCCAGGGGGTTGCAATCATTATTGTGCTTTAAATACCGAGTGAGTTCCAAAACTCACACGTAAAAAATGACGGATCGATCCGCAGCGGCTAACTAGAAGCGTTTCTCAATACCAAGTGTATAGATAAAGCCCTGAAACACCATATCTTTTTCTGTGGGTACAACTATTCCTTCATCCACGTCATCCGTGAAACGGCTTTCGTGATAAATATCAGACCAGTGTTGGCCCTCATATCCAACACCAAGTTTAAATTGCCAGGTGTCGAACGCGGTCGTCTGCCAGCCCAAACCAAGTCTGTAACCGAGAACGGTTATAAGCTCATCGTTATACTCGGTAAAGATTTCCACTACATCGTCATTCGCTTCAAATTTTGTATCACTATGAAGAACACCAAGGTTGAGCATCCCTTGCAAACGAAATCCGTACGGCAACTGCCAGCCGCTCTCCAAGCCGACATACGGACCAAATCCGCTTGTCTTGTTTTTCGCTGTATAGCGTGCCTCAGAACCGCCATCGACATAGTCTACATAGAATTCATTCTGAATTCGAGCGAAGCGGATGCCGCCGAGCAAAACGCCGTCAACGCTGTCAGACAGTTGAAAGTGTTTTCTGGCTTCGATATCGGTTACCTGGTAATCCAGGTCATAGGTCGCATAGGCACTGGTGATCTCGCTGTCAATACTGGAATCAGAGTGCATGCGGGTATGCCAGAGATCCCCAGGTCCATTGTCAGCTGCTCCGGAATGCCAGGTCCCGTCAAGATGAGAGTGACGGATACCAAGCTCAAATGGAAGTTTTGGCGCATTGACCCAGAAAGCATATCGGTAACCAGTCTCCGCGTCCGGCTCCACCCGAAAAAGCTCTCCGTTCGGATCTCCTGCGCTATCCGGGTCATCAATTGCGTAATCCAACGCATTGATATTTGGCTTGAGGTTAATAAGGCTTGCTTCCAATTTGATGGAGATGTCATCGGATGTTTTGGTTTTATGGCTTTCCTTAACCACAGCGAATTGTTGTGGCTCTTTTTGCTCTGCAAGACCGGCTTCTTCCATCAATACGGCCTGCTGCTTTTTAAGTTCTTCAAGCCTGGCGGAAACAGCCTTGACTTCCGCATTCAATGCATTTATGGCATTTATTAAACGATTTTGGCCAGCATCCTTGGCAAAAGCTACCGTGGAGCTTCCCAGCATGGTTAACAACAGCGAAATGAACATTGCGCTAACAACTTTCCTTTTCATCATTTTTCCGTACCGCCCTCTCCTGTTTTTTGTAGACCAAAATGTTTGGTGATCGGATACGTTGGCATCCAAATCAGGTAAATAAATTCCAGTGATTACCCCTAGTACCTTCTCAAAATTAAATTTCAAATTTCAAAAGCCAAACATTGCGCTAGCCGATAACCGGAGAGAATCTTAGCCTTTCGAGTGAGAAACAGCGAACGTTGTTAAACTCCTGATTTGCTTTTCCCCCAGTTAACGTCGTGGCTTATAGACATGAGGCAACTGCGTCAGCGATAGCCAAAAAACTATCAGGAACAACACCAATATCGGTGCGCAATTTGAGGTCGGCCTGCCAAGCAGCAAAATTGTGAGGGCATTCCAAAACGCCCTTTTCCCTCTGCCAACGTAAAAACAAAAAAATGACTTAATCTTCATTAAGCCACCCAAATGCAAATTAAGTTCCGAACATTGTTTCCTATTTACTGATTAACCTAGAGGCATCCTGCCCTTCAAAAAATTTATTTTTTTTCAACATTGCCCTGCACCAACTTTTCCAAGACCCTCAAAAATAAAAACCCTCTGAAAAATCAACGTTTCAGAGGGTTTTTATTACTTGTCTGCCTTGCTTCTCAGCGCAGATTGTCTCCCGAAGACCGGGGAAACACAAAAATTATCTCATTGTCGCCCACCATTCCCAGTTCTTTTCGGGCAATATCTTCAATGAATTTCTTGTCCCCACGCAAGGCCTTGATTTCCTTCTTTAAACCCGCGTTCCTTGCTTCCAGCTTATGAACCTCGCTTTGAAGACCGTCCCTATGCCGGGAAGCATCCAGAACCCGAACCACCCCGCGCTCTCCGAACAAAGCCAGACCCAAAAAAAGAAGAATCAAAGCCATGGCCCACCAGGGCAGCCGGAAGAAAGCAAAGGGTTGTGTGTTTAAAGTTTTGGCCATTGAAGCTTCTCTGTTTCTTTTTTTCTGGGAAGTGAGATGGAAAATCTGACCCAGGATCAGAAAAAAGTACCTGCTATTTAAAGCTAATTAAATTTTCAACTTTCTTCAAGGTCTTTTTTCCAATCCCTTTAACTTTCAACAAATCCTGAGGAGTTTGGAAGGGATCATGCTGCTGGCGGAAATCTATGATATTTATTGCCGTCTTTTTCCCAATGCCCGGCAACTTTGCCAGCTCTTTGGCATTGGCGGTATTGACATTAACTTTTTTTTCGACCTTTTGAGCCTGTTCTGCGGCTGGAGGGGCACTGAGAGCCACCCCATGGGCAACAAAAGCCATGAAAACCGCTATTATCAGATAAGCAATTATTTTTTTCATTGTTGTTTTCTCCTTTTTTTATTCAGGGGGTTGGGCCTAACATTCCAAAGGAAGGTAATTAAGAATACATTCCATCAGATATTTCCATCTCACCCTGAGCTCTATTGCAATTTTAAATCCTAAAAATAGAAGAAAACAATTTTTTAACTACCCTCCTCGGTCAAAACCTAAATCGAAAACATTTCCAATCCCTTTGAGAACAAAAGCGACCATGATCTCCTGATCATCCAGCCTGTCCCTGTACATCAGATTGACGCTCCAGCATTGAAAACAGTATTCCATCCCGACAACACTTTCGAGAGAGCGGTTGTCGGTAAAATCATAGCGATAAAGATAAGAAAGGGTTAGAGGTTCAAGCACTTTCGCGCTCACCGATCCGGTAAAATACTCGGCTTCATTTTCCAGATAGGTATAGCCGAAAGAGAGTCCATTTCCAGTCTGGTCTTTCACCCCCGCGCTGGCACGAAAGATTGCGAGGCTGTCGCTTTCGGGGTTCACATCATAGGTGGCGTCCAAATCGACAAACGACCAGGTTGTCGGACGGATAATCAATTCCGCGCGTATGGGCGAAAACGGTCGTGTCGGAAGGTCTTCTGAATCCCGGTCCCTTCTGGACTCACGGATGTCGAACTCCTGTGCCAGACGAAAATAGAAGAATTCATGATAGCGAGGAAACCCTTCCGAGGTCTCAAGGCGCGCGGTCAGACGATTGATGAGCGAAAGGCTCAACTTATTTTCCGGCTCGATATCATCCAGGCGGTCGAACCGAGGAAGATCCTCCTGATTTTCTGGGGGAATGTAGGAGTAGCGAATTTCCGGCTCGAAACTGTGTTTGATCTTTTTGACGGTTTTCCCTTGCAGGGTGAAAACCCGATGGATACGGGTGGAGGCCCCGATATTAAAATCGAACAGTCCCTCAGCCTCATCCACGTCAGAGGTCTGGTAAAGCCTTCCGAGAAAACCAAATTCGGCATCAATATCCAGGAAACGGACCGGCTTTAATACCGACGCCACATAAGGCCTTAAAGTAACCCTTCCCCCCTTATTCCCTTCTTCCCGGTGGAAATAATTTGCCGACGTATCAAAACCGTAAAAAAGAGGGGTTTCTTTGAATCTTTTCCGAATGAGAGACAGCCTCACATCCGGAAGTCTTTGCAGAGTCTCGTCGTTGCTGGTTTCCAAGTCCTTGATAGATTTGAGCTGCCCGGTCAGGTTCAGTTTTTCCCAGTTGCGCTGGACATAAATGGTGGAAATTGCCGTACTTTGGTTATATTCCTCTGCATCCTGGCCAAAATCTTCAAAAAAGTCTTTTTTGTCGACATATTCGACATCCGCCATCAGTTTGACATCGCCGGGCAAAACGCCGGAATGATCCCAGGAAAGGGAAAAACGATCCTCCCCTTCATCCCAGCCGTTGATATGGTACGCTCTGAACTCACCAGCGTTGTGTTCACTCCAGATATAGCGATATTCCAGCCCCTTGCCCAAACCCAACTTGGACAGGTAATCAATATAAAAGGTGGCATCCGTATTTCGGGAAATCGCCCAGTAAAAGGGTTGCGATATCTGCACCCCTCTTTTGTTGGAATTTCCATAACTGGGCATGAGAAGGCCGGTTTTTCTGTTTTCCACAGGATAGGCGTAGTAAGGAAGGTAAAGAACCGGAATATCTCTCAAGTAAAAAATGGAATGTTTGGCCTGCGCATATCCACCGCGGGTCACCTTGAGCTCTTTGGCCTTGAATTTCCAGGCGGGAACTTCCGCGGCGCAACTGGTGAACTCAGCATCCCGAGCTCTGTAGCTATTTTCATCCAGTTGCTCGATTTTCTCGGCTTTGAAATAAAAGTTCGTCTCTTTCCAGAAGCCCTTTCCCCCAAACAGAGCCCCTTTACCCGAGGCCATATTCCAGTCGAACCGTTCCCCGGCAAGAAAGCTTCCGTTCGGTTCCAGCACCAGAACCTTTCCGGAAGCGGAAACATCCTCACTTTCGGGATTCCAATGCATTTTTTCTGAAAGCAGCGTGAATTCGTTTTTTTTCAGACGGACGTTACCCAGGGCTGAGTAGGCCCCTGTCTCTTCATCAAATTCAAGCTGGTCAGCCGTCAGAGTGACTGGCGTGGCCTCCTTGAGGCCCGACAGTTTTTTAGCGGCCAGCCCGTCACAAAAAGAAAAACCCAGAAAGATACAACCCAAAATGGCAAAAAAGATAAAAACCGGCGGCCTCATCAAACCTTCTCCCATTTCTGAAAAACATCCATCACGGCTCCAACCAGAAACAACGAGCCCGCTACCAGAACAATCTCGCCTGCCTTGCGGGCATTTCCAGCCGCCGACAGGGCCGTCTCAACATCTCCGAAAGCCTGACTTTTAATCCCTTTTTGTGCCCCTATGTGAGCCAGCTCTGAGGGGGGGACAAAAAGCTCCTGTGGAACATCGGTACAATAAAGAGCTTTTACCCTGGGAAGAATGGGCTGTAAAATCGCATCGGGATTTTTGTCCTCTTTGACTCCAACCACCCAATGGATATTGCGAATTTTTTCGTCCGCAAGGTAGAGGGACAAAGCGAGGGCAGCGCTGCCATTATGAGCGCAGTCGAGGAGAATTTCCCGGCGCCCTCCCCACCATTGCAAACGGCCAGGCCATTGCACTTTTTCAATGCCTTCCCGCATGGCTTCCTCCGGGATATGAAACCCGCCCCCCCCCAGCACTTCCGCCGCCCTCAGGCTTATGGCCAGGTTGGTGTGCTGGTGAGCTCCCGTCAGGCCGGGAGTCAGATTTTCCAGCATCCGCTCGGAGCTATGATAGGAAAAATTATCCCCGGATGATAACACAGAAAAGTCGTGACGGAAAACGGATTGAGGCGAGTTGCCGACGCGAGCCTGTTCCAGCAAAACCTCGGCAACCTCCGGTCGCTGCGGGCCAATGACAACGGGAACACCCTTTTTGATAATACGGGCTTTTTCACCGGCAATTTCCTTGAGAGTTGCACCCAGGTGCTGGGTGTGGTCTTCCGAGATGGGCGTAATCACTGAAACAGCCGGCATGACCAGGTTGGTGGCATCCAAGCGTCCTCCCATGCCTGTTTCAATAACCGCCACTTGAACGGCATGTCGGGAAAAATAAAGAAAGGCCAGAGCGGTAGAGAACTCAAAAAAAGTTATCGGACGCTTTTGTACAAAAGTCCGCATTTCCGTGATCAGATCGGCCAGATGTTCTTGGTCTGCAGGACAGCCGTCAATCCGTATGCGTTCGGTAAAGGATTGCAGGTGGGGTGAGGTGAAGAGGCCGGTATGATAACCGGAGCGCGTTAGAATTTCCGCCAGGCCGGCAGCCACCGATCCTTTTCCGTTGGTGCCGGCAACGTGTACGACGACATAGTCTTCTTCGGGATGCCTCAATAGGTCAAGAACATCTGAAATATTTTTCAGTCCCAGTTTGATGCCAAACTGCCGGAGCCCGTAAAGAAAGTCTAAACTCTCACAATAGTTCACTTTCAGCTCTTGAGGAAAATACGGAGAACCTGTGAAATACGCTCCTTCATTTCCTGACGACGGACGATCATATCAATCATTCCGTGTTCGAGAAGATATTCCGCCCGTTGAAAACCTTCGGGAAGTTCCTGGCGAATGGTCTGTTCAATGACTCGAGGCCCGGCAAAACCGATAAGAGCCCGCGGCTCGGCCATATTGATATCTCCCAGCATGGCGAAACTCGCCGTCACCCCGCCCGTGGTCGGGTCGAGGAGAACCGATATGAACGGGAGCTTCATCTCTTTAAGGCGATTGAGGGCGGCGCTGGTTTTAGCCATCTGCATCAGGGACATGATGCTTTCCTGCATGCGCGCCCCACCGGAGGATGAAAAGATAAGGACCGGAACCCTGCGGTCCATGGCCAGCTCTATGGCCCTGGTGATTTTTTCACCGACGACAGACCCCATGCTCCCGCCCATGAAACCGAAATCAAGAACCGCGACGACCACCGGGAGTTCATCGATAGATCCTTCGCCGCACATAACCGCTTCATTGACTCCGCGCTTCTTAACGGCGATTTTGATACGGTCCCGGTATTTTTTTGTGTCCTTGAAATCGAGAAAATCCTTGGACTTCAATTCGGTGTCCATTTCCACAAAAGAACCTTTGTCCAGAACCAGATCAATCCGCTCCTGAGCCGTAATGCGAAAATGGTAATCGCATTTGGGACAAACGTTCCAGTTGCGCTCGATTTCTTTCGAGTAGATTATCTCCTGGCAGTTCTGACATTTCGTCCATAAGCCTTCGGGCATATGAACTTTTTTATCCGATGCTTTGGGCAGAGGCGCTTTCGATTTTTTGAACCAAGCCATATTCCAACCTCTCTTCCACTGAAACGGGATTGCATTTTCGTCAGCCATCGCCGAATATTCCAAGCATACCGACATACCTCACTAACCTCTCACAGACAAAGAGAATCGTCAACCACCGGTTGTCGAATCAGGCAAACGCCGGTCTAACAGGTCCCTTTTTTCAGTTCCCGCGCAAAAGCCGCCACCTGGCCCAACAGCTCCTGAGAATGACCGCCGCTGGCGATGATCTTTACCAGAGCGCTTCCGACCACGACGCCGTCGGAAAATTCAGCTACGGCCCTGACATCCTCCGGGGTGGAAATTCCGAACCCCACTGCCACCGGAAGTGAACTGAAGCTTTTGAGCCGCGTTACTTCCCCTTCGACCGCCGCTGCGTTCACTTCCTGCGAACCGGTAACACCAGTCATGGAAACATAATAGAGATAACCCTCCCCTTCACGGGCCAGTTTCTCCGCCCGTTCAGGCGGGGTTGTCGGCGCTACCAGAGTGATAAAATCCACATCATTCTGTTTTAGGCATTTTCTCAGGCCGGACGCCTCCTCGGGGGGCAGATCAACGACCAGAAGACCATCGACACCCGCTTCAGCGGCATCTCGGGAAAACTTCTCCGGACCGTAACAGAACACCGGGTTGTAATACCCCATGAGAACGATCGGAACATCGGTTCGCGAACGGATTTTTCGGACACTCTCAAGAATGCCGGCGAGAGTTGCCCCCCCTTGCAAAGCACGCTCGGATGCAGCCTGGATGGTCGGCCCGTCCGCCATGGGATCGGAGAAGGGAAAACCGAGTTCGATGATATCCGCCCCCGCCTCGGCTAGGGCAGGAACCAGTTGCTCGGTCGTTGCAATATCGGGATCACCAGCGGTCAGGAAAAGGATCAGGGCCTTTTCCGATTTTTCACGAAGGGCTGAAAATGTTTTTTCAATACGTTTCATCTGCATAACCAGGTTTCTTGGCTAAAAATATTATCGTCAAAGCATCTCTCCTGACAGCCTTTTCCCAAGGCTAAGCGCAAGCTTGCGACAGAGTAATCGATCTGCTTCGTAACTGTTCAGCACAATGGACTCACGGCACCCATGGAAAGGGTATCTAGCGCCTGGATGGCGACAGTTAAGCCCCACGGATGGGTTCATGCGGCCCTTGGAATGGGTGGTGAGAGGCCATCAACAAACAAGGTGAAGTAGTTACTCTGCTTCGTTAAAATGCTCGCGAACCGTGGGGATGTCCTTGTCACCACGCCCGGAGAGACAGACGACAATAATCGATTCCTTTGGCATTTGCGGAGCAATCTTCCGCAGGTAAGCGATGGCATGAGAGCTTTCCAGTGCCGGAATGATCCCTTCCAGTTCGCTCAGGAGCTTGAAACCTTCCAGCGCCTCGGAATCGAGAATGGCATCGTACTTCACTCTTTCCAGGTCATGGAGAAGCGCATGCTCCGGCCCCACGCCCGGATAATCGAGGCCCGCGGAAATGGAATGGGCGTGCGAAATCTGCCCATCCTCATCCTGAAGCAGATAAGTCTTGTTCCCATGAAGAACACCCACTTTGCCCAGGCAAATACTGGCGGCATGCTGACCTGAATCAAGGCCATAGCCACCGGCTTCCACCCCGACAAGTTCTACATCCTCATCGTTTAGAAAAGGATAGAACAGCCCCATGGCATTGGAGCCACCGCCTATACAGGCCAGAGCCAGATCGGGCAATCGCCCTTCCCGCTCCAGAATCTGCTGACGGGCTTCATTTCCGATCACGCACTGGAAATCCCGAACAAGCATGGGATAGGGATGTGGCCCGGCCACTGTCCCAATCACATAAAAAGTGTCGCGGACATGGGTCACCCAGAAGCGCAGGGCTTCATTCATGGCGTCTTTCAGGGTGGCGGTGCCGCCGGTCACCTCATGGACCTTGGCACCAAGAAGCTTCATGCGAAAAACATTTAGGGCCTGCCTGCGAATATCCTCGGCACCCATGAAGACTTCGCAGTCCATATTGAAAAGGGCGGCAATTGTGGCCGTGGCAACGCCATGCTGACCCGCTCCGGTTTCGGCAATGACGCGCCGTTTTCCCATTCTGCGGGCGAGAAGCACCTGACCGACCGTGTTGTTGACTTTGTGGGCGCCTGTATGATTCAGGTCCTCCCGTTTGAGATAGATTTTGGCGCCACCAAAATGCTTGCTAAGCCGGCGTGCGAAATAAAGGGGGGTAGGGCGACCAACGTAATCCCTGAGGTAGTAGTCGACTTCCTGCTGAAAAGCGGGGTCGTCTTTGGCCAGGGTATAAGCCTCTTCCAGTTCCAGCAAAGCCGGCATCAGGGTTTCCGCCACATAACGCCCGCCGAATTTTTCAAAATGCCCCTTGTCATCGGGGAAATTATCGATTTTTCTCATTTCTGCCTCTAAGCTTTTCTGGCATTGCGGATAAATTCCGCAAGTTTTTCAGGGTCCTTGCGGCCGGGGGACAATTCGACGCCACTCGAAACATCGACGCCGTAAGGACGTACAGTGCGAATCGCTTCAGCGACATTGTCGGGCGTCAACCCGCCAGCCAGAAGAATCCTGTAAGTCCCAGCAACGCGGGCGGCCAGACTCCAGTCAAAGGTCCGACCAGTTCCGCCCATGCGATCTTTCACCCATGCATCGAGCAATACGGTATGGTTTTCCAGGTTTTCGATCCCCTCCAGGCTGGCCTCATCCCGCACCCGCAACGCACGGATGATCCGGCGACCACCAAGACCGACATCCGCCTTTACCTCATCACCATGCAGTTGGGCGATGTCGAGTTGGCAGAAATCCATGATCTCCCGCACCCTGGAAGCCGTCTCATTGACAAAAAGCCCCACGGTGGAAATAAAAGGCGGGAGCAACCTGACAATGGAGCGAACCTGTTCAGCCTCCACATAACGCGAACTTTGTGAGTAAAAGACAAACCCCAGCGCATCTGCCCCAAGTTGAGCGGCCAGGAGCGCGTCTTCACTATTGGTAATTCCGCAGATTTTTATTCGTGGCATGGATAAAAAACTTCAGCCCGAAAGAAAAGAGGCCAATTTCCCCTCGATATCCTTTTCGCGCATCAGGCTCTCCCCGACCAGAAAACCTCTGGCCCCAGCTTTCAAAAGCCGCTCAATATCTTCCCTGGAATTTATACCGCTTTCACTGACCACGAAGCGATCATTCGAAATCAGAGGAAGAAGCCTTTCCGTCACCCCCAGGTCGGTGTGAAAAGTATTCAGGTTGCGGTTGTTGATCCCGATCATTTCCACCCCAACCTCAAGAGCGGTTTGCAACTCAGCCTCGTCATGAACCTCCATCAACACATCGAGGCCGAGCTCGTCAGCATATAGGGTCAAGTCTTGTAACTTATCTTTTGATAGCGCCGATACAATCAGGAGGATGGCATCTGCACCACCGGCCCGGGCTTCATAGACCTGGAAAGAATCAATCAAAAAGTCTTTACGCAGGATCGGGACAGCCACTGCTTCCGAGACCTGACTCAGGAAATCGAGATGACCGAAAAAGAACTGCTCATCGGTCAGGACCGAAAGGCAGGCTGCGCCGCCAGCTTCATAGGCACGGGCGATGGCCACAGGGTTGAAATCTTGGCAGATGATTCCTTTGGATGGGGAGCCCTTTTTTACCTCGGCAATAATGGCCGTTCCGGTCGTCGCCTTGTTCCTGAGCGCACGAATAAAACCCCGCGTCGCGGGGCGACCAGCGATAATCGCCCGCAAATCCTCAAGAGGCTGTCTGAGTTTTGCAGCCTTGACTTCCTCGATTTTGTGTTCCAATATTTTCTGTAAAATCATTGATTGGTCATTTCAACAAGGCCGTTTAGTTTGTCCAGGGCCACGCCCTGGTCCACCACCTCGGCAGCCAGCTTGAGCCCTTCGGTGACCGCAGCAGATTTCTCAGCAGCGACCAGCGCAAAAGCGCTGTTGAGAAGAACTACATCCCGGCAGGGCCCTTTTTTGCCTGCCAATATGCCTTTGACGATTTCGGCGTTACGTTCCGCATCCCCACCCTTCAGATCTTCCAGGGAGCATGTTTTCAGGCCAAACTCCTCGGGGCTGACTTCGTAAAACTGCAGTCCATCGGTACTGATTTCGCCCAAGTAAGTGAAACCTGTCAACGTAATTTCATCCATGCCGTCCGATCCATGGACAATGAATCCTTTTTTGCACCCCAGCTTCTTCAGAACCCGGGTCATCGGCTCCACCAGTTCCCGACGAAAAACCCCCAGGACCTGGCGATCGGCCCCTGCGGGATTGGTCAACGGCCCGAGAATATTGAAAATTGTTCTTATTCCGACCTCTTTGCGAGGACCGATGGCATATTTCATAGCCCCGTGCAGAGCAGGCGCGAACAGGAAACCGATTCCCAACTGGTTGATGCAATTCTCCACGAGCTCCGGGCCGATATCGAGATTAACACCGAGTTTCTCCAGGACATCGGCGCTGCCGCACGCCGATGAAACACTGCGATTCCCGTGTTTGGCGACCTTAACCCCGCAAGCAGCCAGTACAAAAGCGACCGTCGTGGAGACATTGAATGTCTTGGTGCCGCTCCCGCCTGTTCCGCAAGTATCCAGAATACTTTCCCGTTCGATATTGATTTCATCCCGGTCGATATCCACTATCTTGCCGACGCGAATCGGCGTGACCCGTGCCCTCATCACCCTGGCGGCGCCGGTAATTTCCTCCACCGTCTCGCCCTTCATGCGTAAAGCCGTTATAAAGGAAGCGATCTGGGCGGCTGTAGCCTCTCCCCCCATGATTTCGTCCATGACCGAGATCATCTCAGCTTCCGACAGATCGATACGCTCTACTACCCGGGCAATGGCACTCTTAATCACGCCTCATTTCTCCTTTTAAAAAATTTCAGGTCAGCTCGAGAAATTTCTTCAATAATTTTTTGCCCTCAAGGGTCAGAATTGACTCAGGGTGAAACTGGACCCCCCAGATGGGATAATCTCGATGCTCCAGACCCATGATTTCATTTTCCGCCGTCCATGCGGTTACACGCAGACAGGCAGGAAAACTGTCCCTATCGACAATCAGGGAATGATAACGGGTAGCGTCAAAAGGGCTGGAAAGCCCTTCAAAAATCCCCTCACCCTGATGGTAGACAGGGCTGGTTTTTCCATGCATCAAAAACTCGGCGCGAATAATACGGCCGCCAAAAGCCTGGCCGACAGACTGGTGCCCGAGACAGACTCCGAGAATGGGGATTTTCCCGGCATATCTGCAGATTGCCTCCACGGAAATCCCGGCCTCATTGGGGGTGCAGGGCCCGGGGGATATGACTAGGCGCCGGGGCGCCATTTCAGCGATTTCCTCCACCGCAATCCGATCATTGCGAAAAACCTGGACATCCTCTCCCAACTCGCGCAGATACTGGACAATATTGTAGGTGAAGGAGTCATAATTATCTATCATCAAGAGCAAATCAATCAATCCCCCTCTCTGCAATTTCAATGGCCTTCTTAACACCCCGCGCTTTGCTCAGAGTCTCCTGATACTCCGCTTCCGGCTGTGAATCGGCGACAATTCCAGCCCCAGCCTGAACATAGACCTTGCCATCCTTGATAATGAGGGTACGAATGGCAATCGCCATATCCATGTTGCCGGTAAATGAAAAGTATCCAACCGCTCCGCCGTAAACTTCCCGCTTGCAGGGCTCCAACTCGTCAATGATCTCCATGGCTCTGATTTTTGGCGCACCGGACAGCGTGCCGGCGGGAAAAACCGCCCGGAAGGCATCAAACGAATCCATCCCTGCTTCCAGCTTCCCCTGGACATTGGAAACAATGTGCATGACATGGGAGTATCTTTCAATAAACATCAACTCATTGACTTCGACACTTCCGGTTTCGCAAACGCGGCCGAGATCGTTTCTCCCGAGGTCCACAAGCATGATATGCTCGGCCCGCTCCTTGGGATCGGCGAGCAGTTCCGTTTCCAGGGCCTGATCTTCAAGCGGCGTTTTCCCCCGTGGCCGCGTCCCGGCAATCGGCCGGACTTCAACCTTTCGACCCTCCTTGCGCACCATCACTTCGGGAGAAGCCCCGATGATAAAAATATCGGGAAGCCGCAAAAAATACATGTAAGGGGAGGGGTTGAGGGTCCGCAATACACGGTAGACATCAAAAGGATCGGCAGAAATAGAACCCGAGAAACGTTGAGAGAGTACCACCTGAATAACATCTCCGCTACGCACGTATTCCTTGCATTTTTCCACGGCTTCCAGGAATTCAGGATGGCTGAAGTTGGGTGCCAGTCCGTTTTTTTTATTTTCAGCACCGGAAGTGGCATTACCTGGGACCGGAATCTTCAGCTTTCTGGCCAGTTCTTCAATATCATCGAGAGCTTTCTGGTAAGCAATCTGTGGGTCATCCTTCTCTTCGACATGAACATTGGAAACAATTTTGATAGTCTGGGAAATATTATCGAAAATCAGAAGTTTTTCGGTCAACAGGAAAAAGGCGTCGAAAGTATCGATCTCTTTGGGTTTGTCGCTGGGAAGGTGTTCAATAAAACGGACCATGTCATAACCGAGATAGCCCACCATGCCACCGAAAAATCTCGGCAGGCCGTCGACCTCCACCGGCTGGTACGCGGATTGAACACGCTGGAAACTTTCCAGCGGATCGGAAGTGGTCTCGGAATGAACCAGACAGCCATTTTCAAAAATTTGGAATTGATTCCCTTTGCAGCAGAATATCTTCGATGAGCCACTGCCCAGAAAAGAATAGCGCCCCCATTTTTCCCCCCCTTCGATACTCTCCAGCAAAAATGACGTCTCGCCGTCATCAATTTTTTTAAAAGCGGATACCGGAGTATCCATGTCTGCCAAAATTTCACGGTAAACCGGGATCAGGTTACCCTTGGCAAGAAGACACCGGAACTCGTCAAGGCTGGGGAAATACATAAATGGCCCTTAAACGGAAAGTTCTATCTGATTTCCCTTAGTTAAAAGGATAAAAACAAAAAAAGCAAGGCAAAAGCCTTGCTTTTTCAGCAAATATAGAACGGGTATTACTGCTCTTCTTTTTTCGCTTCCTCAGCCGCAGTATCGGATTCCGAAACGGCCCTCGTCTCACTTTCAGTCGCGCTTTCCGCTTCTGCTTCGGCTTCTTCAGCAGTACCTGTTTCCTGCGCTTCCTCAGCAGGTGCCTCCTCTGTCGATGCTTCAACTATTTTTTCATCGCTTGCAGCGGCTACTTCCTCTTTGGGCGGTTCGGCCTGTTTGGAAGGCTCAACTTTTTTGGCAGCTTTTCTGGTCTTGACGCTTGCAGGGTCCAGTTCCTCGACAAACTCAATCCTGGAAATCGGGGCATTATCACCCAAACGGTTTCCAAGCTTAATAATACGGGTATAGCCACCGGGGCGATTGTGATACCTGGGCGCCAGGAGATCAAAAAGCCTGGCAACGGCACTGCGCTCACGAACCACCCGAAGGGCCTGTCTACGCGCATGAAGACTATTCTTTTTACCGAGCGTAACCATCTTATCAGCCAGTTTACGCAACTCTTTGGCCTTCGTATCCGTAGTGGTAATTTTCTCATGCTGAATCAAAGAAGTTACCATATTTCTCATCATTGCCAGCCGCTGGCTCGTGTTACGCCCCAGCCGTTTTCCGGAATTATTGTGACGCATCTCTTTTCAGTTCCTTTCTACTTCAGGCGTCCGGGTCTGGATTTAAGCCTCTTCCTTGCCTTTCTGGATCATTTCCAGGTATTCAGGATCAGGGAAGTTTTCCAGTTTCATTCCCAAAGACAACCCCATATCAGCAAGAATGTCTTTAATTTCATTCAAGGATTTGCGGCCGAAATTCTGGGTTTTGAGCATTTCGGCTTCAGTCCTCTGCACCAGTTCACCAATAAGATGAATCTGGGCATTTTTAAGGCAATTGGCACTCCTGACAGAGAGTTCCAATTCCTCAACGCTCCGATAGAGTTTTTCATTGATTTTCTTGCTCTCATCCTGAACGGGTTCCTCCTCGACCTCGGCCTCCTCATCAAAGTTAATAAAAATCTGAAGTTGCTCTTTGAGGATTTTCGCCGCATACGCCACCGCATCATCAGGACGTACACTCGCATCGGTGGACAGTTCCAGGTTTAATTTGTCGTAGTCCGTAATTTGCCCTACACGAGCATTGGTTACGGTGAAGTTAACGCTTTTAATCGGAGAGAAAATAGCATCCATGGGAATGGTACCGACTGGCGCCTTTTCATCGCGGTTCCTCTCAGCTGGAACATACCCCTTGCCCATGGAAACCGTCAAATCCATTTCGAGATCTGCATCATCACCGCAAGTAGCGATAAAATGTTCCGGATTCAAAATTTCAACATGAGAATCGGTTATGATGTCACCGGCCTTGACGGTTCCAACCCCTTTCTGAACAATACGGATATTGCGACTCTCAAGGGTGTGCAGCTTAAGCAGAACACCCTTGAGGTTGAGAATGATATCGGTACCATCTTCCGCCACGCCGGGGATAGTCGAGAACTCATGCTGAACCCCTTTAATGCGAACCGAGGTAATAGCAGCACCCTGCAATGAAGAAAGTAATATCCGCCGCAGGGAATTCCCCAAGGTGATCCCAAAACCTCGCTCTAAAGGCTCGGCAACAAATTTGCCGTAAGTGTCGGTAAGAGAATTGGTGTCCACTTGCAGCCGTTTAGGCTTAATGAGGTCTCTCCAATTTTTATACATTCAATTTCTCCGTAAAAGCTATAAGTTGAACGGATTGAAAAAAATTACTTAGAATAAAGTTCAACAACAAGCTGTTCTTGGAAGACTGGAGTAGTCATTTCTTCTCGTACAGGCAATGTTTTCAAGGACCCTTTAAACACCTCGCGGTCAAGTTCAACCCAGGATACGCCCTCCCGCCTTTTAGCGCTGTCCAAAGCCTCGTTGATACGGGAAATATTTCGGCTTTTTTCCCTCAGCTCGACGATATCTCCGATCTTGACCAGGAAAGAGGGGATATCGACCTTTCTACCGTTCACAAGAAAGTGCCCATGCCGGATCAAGGTTCGGGCTTCTCTCCTGGACGTTCCGAAACCCAACCGGTAAACCACGCTGTCCAAACGTCTTTCGAGCATTACCAACAGATTCTCGCCGGTGACGCCCTTCATGCGTTCAGCTCTTTCAAAAATAGATTTGAATTGAGCTTCAAGAAGACAGTATGTCCTCTTGATCTTTTGCTTTTCCCGGAGCTGTGTTCCGTAATCCGTTACTTTTACCCGGCCGTGGCCATGTTGTCCGGGCGCATAGTTTCTTCTTTCAATCGCACATTTATCTGTGAAACAACGATCACCTTTAAGGAAAAGTTTATTATTTTCCCTTCTGCACTGCCTGCAGACTGGACCCGTATATCTCGCCAAAGTAAATCCTCCTTATCTTACTGTACTGACCCCACCATCAGGCGTATAAATGTTCTAGACCCTTCTGCGCTTGGGTGGGCGGCACCCATTGTGTGGAATAGGGGTCACATCTTTAATTTTTGTAATAGTCATGCCTGCGGCCTGGATGGCACGTACCGCTGCTTCACGCCCGGCCCCAGGACCTTTAACGTGAACTTCAACACTGCGCATACCCTGTTCCTGAGCTTTTTTGGCGGCATCTTCAGCGGTTATCTGGGAAGCAAAAGGGGTGCTTTTACGAAAGCCTTTAAACCCTTTGGCACCACAGGAAGACCAAGATACCGAATTCCCTTTTTCATCTGTAAAAGTAATGATGGTATTGTTGAATGTGGACTGTATATGGGCAATACCGATAGGAATATTTTTCTTCTCTTTACTTTTTCGGGTAAATCTCTTTGCCGCTTTTGCCATCGTTCCTCCAATTATTTCTTCTTGCCGGCTACGGTCTTCCGCGGCCCTTTTCGGGTCCTGGCGTTGGTTTTAGTTTTCTGTCCACGGACAGGCAATCCGCGACGATGACGCAAACCGCGATAACAGCCCAAGTCCATCAAACGTTTGATGTTGGTGGACACTTCACGCCGCAGATCCCCTTCAACCTTGAATTCACGCTCCATTATTTCACGGATCTTGGCAATTTCGTTCTCATTCAAATCGTCCGAACGAGTTGAACTCGAAACACCTGCTTTGCCCAAGATCTCTTTCGAAGTCGACCGGCCGATACCGTATATATACGTAAGAGCCACCTCAATACGCTTGTTTCGAGGCAAATCAATGCCAGCAATTCGTGCCAATTTTTAACCCTCCTACCGAGAAATGTTACTTATCCCTGCTTCTGCTTATGTTTTGGATTTTCGCAGAGCACTCTTACCAAGCCCTTCCGCTTGATAATTTTACATTTGTCGCACATAGTTTTTACGGATGCTCGAACCTTCATTTCAGACCCTTTTCAGATCAATTAGAGATCTCTTTGACGTGTGAATAAAATGCGTTTCCAGGCCTCAGGGTGTGGTAAGAATCACTGGGCCATCCTCCGTCACTGCAATGGTATGCTCAAAATGAGCGGAGGGTTTTCGGTCGGCTGTCACCGCGGTCCATCCATCATCCAAAATGCGGACCTCTTCACAACCGCTGTTGATCATGGGCTCGATAGCCAAGGTCATACCCGCTTCCAAAACCACACCCTGTCCAGGAGGGCCGAAATTAGGTATTTGTGGGGCTTCATGCAAAGCACGCCCGATACCATGTCCAACAAATTTCTTTACGACACTGAACCCCTTATTTTCAACAAATTTCTGAACCTCGTGAGAAATATCCGACAATCTGTTACCGGGCCGTGCCAGCTTGAATACCCCGCTCCAATGATTCGCGGGTCACATCCATCAAAGCCTGTTTCCCGGCATCAACCTTGCCGATGGGTATGGTTACTGCGGCATCACCAAAAAACCCTTGGTACTTCACCACCGAAATCTATGCTCAGGATATCCCCTTCCTGAAGCGGAGTATTGTCGGAAAATCCATGAACCACTTTTTCGTTGGGCGAAGCACAGATGGTGTAGGGAAATCCTCCGTAGCCTTTAAAAGCAGCTGTAACCTTTCGTTTACAACATTCTCTTTCAGCAAATTCATCCAGCTCTCCGGTGGTGACTCCAGACTTGGCCCGCTCACTCAGAAGAACCAGAATTTCAGCTACAATACGCCCAGCATCCCTCATAATCCTGATTTCCTGAGGGGTTTTGAGTTTAATCAATACGCCCTCCGAGAACCCCGCTAATGTCTTTCTGAACTTCCTGGATGCTTCGCATCCCATCAATCACCGCAAGAATCCCGGCTTCCAGGTAATAAGCAATTAAGGGTGCCGTCTGGTTTTCATAAACCGTCAGTCTTTCCTTAATTGTTTTTTCTTTGTCATCATCACGTTGAAAAAGACTGCCACCACAAGCATCACAGCATTCAGGATTTTTTGGGGGGTCAAATTTTACGTGATAACCCTTGCCGCACTCACGACAGGTACGACGCCCGGAAAGTCGTTCAATAAGAACTTCGTTGTCGACCGTCAGGGAAATAACCTGATCAAGCGGCAGTTGGAGCTCATTGAGAACCTGAGTCAGAGCATCGGCCTGGGGAAGAGTGCGTGGAAATCCGTCCAGAATAAAGCCGGAGGCACAATCTTCGAACTGCAGCCGCTCGCGGACAATCCCTACAACTACCTCGTCTGGAACCAAGAGACCGCCATCCATGTATTTTTTGGCTTCCCGCCCCATGGGGGAATCCTCTTTGATCGCACTCCTTAAAATATCACCGGTGGATATCTGAGGAATCCCATAACGTTTCACCATCATCTTGGCCTGGGTGCCTTTTCCACAGCCAGGAGGGCCTAGCAGTATGATTCGCATTTTCCCTCAACCCTTCAGCGACGACCTTTAAGAGTAACCCCCCGCATAAAACCTTCATAGGAACGGGAAATCAGATGGGCCTCAATCTGCGAGGAGGTATCAAGCCCGACGCCCACAATAATCAAAAGGGACGTGCCGCCAAAATAAAAAGGAACATTGAATTGGTTGATCAAAAATGTCGGCAGAACACAAACAGCTGAAACATAGATGGCGCCGGCAAATACCAACCGGCTTAATACCGTGTCGATAAATTCAGCGGTATTTTTCCCGGGCCTTATCCCTGGAACGAAACCGCCCTGCTTTTTAATATTGTCCGCTACATCAACAGGATTAAAGGTTACTGCCGTATAAAAGTAGCAAAAGAAAATGATACACCCGACATAGACCAGATTGTAAAGCCAGTGACTGGGGGTCATATAGGATGCCGCATGCTGAATCCAGGGCACATCCACCAAGTTGGCGACCGTTGCGGGAAACATGATAATGGAGCTGGCAAAAATGGGAGGTATAACCCCAGCCATGTTAACTTTAAGGGGCAAATGGCTACCCTTATCCCCGGCCCGGCTCATTCCAACAACACGCTTGGCATATTGGATGGGGACCTTACGCGCCCCTCTTTCCACAAACACAATGGCCCAGACCACAACCACCATCGAAAGGAGTATAACCAGAGCGACAAAGAAGCTGATGGCACCGGTATTTATCAGCCGAATGGAGTTGACAATTGCTGAAGGTGTGCCCGCAACGATTCCAGCAAAAATGATCAGGGAGATACCGTTGCCGATACCACTCTCGGTGATCTGCTCGCCAAGCCACATGATAAAAGCGGTCCCTGCAGTCAGGGTAATTATGGTCAGGAGAATAAATCCGAAACCTGGCGTTGCAACCACCGGTTCCCCGCCGGGACCCCGCATGGTCTGAAGACCGACCGCAATACCACCGCTCTGGATAACGGAAAGAATAATCGTCCCATATCGGGTCCATTTGGTAATGGTTTTACGGCCCTGCTCACCCTCCTTGGAGAGCTTTTCTATCGGTTCGAAGACGACTGTCAGCAACTGCAGGATAATGGACGCACTGATGTACGGCATAATCCCCAAAGCGAAAACGGTCATCCTCTCAAGGGCGCCACCGGTGAAGGTACTGACCAAACCGAGAAGCGTCCCCTGCGTACTTTCAAAAAATTTTGTCAGTACCGATGCATCAATTCCTGGCGTAGGGACATGACAGCCGATACGGTAAACAGCCAACATCCCGAGAGTAAAAAGAATACGTCTGCGTAGTTCGGGAATTGAAAAAATATTGATAAGGCTTTGAATCACTTCAGATCACCTCGGCTGATCCACCTGCAGCACTGATCTTTTCTGTAGCTGTTTTACTGAACTTGTCCGCCTTGATGGTCAGTGCAGCAGCCAGCTCCCCCTCGCCCAAAATCTTGACTCCATCCACGTCCTTACGGATGAGACCGGCTTCAAGGAGAACCTGGCGATCGACAACACTGTTGGCTTCAAAGCGATTCAGATCTTTCAAGTTAACCGCGCCGATTATTTTTCTACAGAGGGGGGTGAACCCGCGCTTGGGAAGACGCCTCTGGAGCGGCATCTGGCCACCTTCAAAACCGGCTTTAACGCCGCCGCCGCTTCGAGAGTTCTGGCCCTTATGCCCTTTGCCAGCTGTTTTTCCCCATCCGGACCCCGGACCTCTACCAATCCGCTTTTTTTTATGCCTCGATCCGTCCGCTGGTTTGAGATTGCTCAGATCCATTTTTATCATGTCCTTTTAGGTTAATCTTTTTCAACTTCGACCATGTGACTGACTTTGTGAATCATCCCCCATGTCTGAGGTGTATCCACCAACTCAACAGTTTGATTCAACTTTCTGAGCCCCATGCCACAGAGAACTTTTGTGAAGTATTTATCGCGGCTGATTCCGCTTTTCTTCAATGTAACTTTCACCACGTTTGCAGCCATCCTATCCCCCGTTCTATTTTACTTCGCATCCTGCAGTCCACGCCGCGCCATAATCTGCTCGAAGCTTTTCAGCTGCCCCAAAGCATTCATGGTTGCGCGAACAACATTGTGAGGATTGTTGGACCCGATGCATTTGGTCAGGATATTTCCCACACCGGCAACCTCCAATACAGCACGTACCGGTCCACCGGCGATAACTCCCGTCCCCGCGGAGGCGGGTTTCAGCAGAACCCTGCCAGCCCCGTACTTTCCAAGGACATCAAAGGGGATAGTCTTCTCTTTCGTCTTTAAAGGAACGGCAATCAGGCTCTTCTTCGCTTTCTCGGCGCCCTTGCGAATTGCTTCAGGAACCTCTTTGGCTTTCCCCAGTCCGAAACCGACACGCCCCTGACCGTCTCCAACAACTACAAGCGCTGAAAAACTGAAACGACGTCCACCTTTAACAACTTTTGCACAACGGTTGATATGGATGACGCGATCAATAAAAGTCTGCTCGTTTGAATCGTTTGCAAGCAAAGGAATCCTCCTAAAGATTAAAATTTAAGACCGCCCTCACGAGCCCCTTCGGCCAGAGCCTGAACCCGGCCATGATAAAGAAACCCGTTCCGATCAAAAATGACGCCCTCAATATTCTTTTCCAAAGCCATCTTGGCAACAGCTTTACCAACCTCCTTGGCGGCATTTTTGTTTCCGGAATAATTCCCTTCCAGGCTGACATTGCCAGCCTGGAGAGTGGAGGCGGCCACCAGGGTAGTGCCATTAATATCTTCAATTATTTGGGCGTAAATATGTTTTCCACTACGGAAGACGCAAAGTCGCGGTCGTGCCAAGGTCCCACGTACTTTCTTGCGCACCCGTGCCTGTCTCCTGATACGCACATCATTTCGGCTGTTATTTTTGGTGCTCATAAACCTTTTTCTCCTTGCCCTTAAGCCAAATTATTTCTTCCCGGCTTTCCCGGCTTTACGGATAATTTTTTCGCCCTTGTACCTGATCCCTTTGCCTTTGTAGGGCTCAGGAGATCTATAAGCTCGGATGTTGGCAGCAGTCTCACCAACCAGTTCTTTATCCACGCCTTTAACAGAAATTTGAGTCTGCTTCTCAACCTCAATAGTTATTCCTTCAGGAATAGCGTACTCAATGGGGTGCGAATAACCTAAAGCCAGGTTGAGTATCTTTCCCCCCTTAGGCTCGGCCCGATAGCCAACCCCATTGATTTCCAAATCTTTTTGAAAACCTTTAGTGACCCCTTCAACCATGTTGGAGACAAGTGTTCTTGTCAAACCCAGAAGTGCAGTAGTCCTTTGACTTTCCGGGCCACTCTGGATCAGCACCTGTTCGGTTTCAATCACGATATCAACAGTTGCCGGCATCTTTTTAGCAATCTTCCCCATCGGGCCCTCAACTTTAACAAGATTCCCTGTTAAAGCGATTTTTACCCCTTTGGGGACAGGAATAGGTTTTTTGCCAATTCTAGACATCTTACAACTCCTTAGAACCTGCCGTTACCAAACCGTACAGATGACTTCTCCACCAATCTGGGACTTGCGGGCCTCTTCATCAGAAACAACCCCTTTGGAGGTGGAAATAATCGCACATCCCATCCCGCTTTTAACCCGCGGGATATCATCCGTACCGACGTAAACCCTTCTGCTTGGCCGGGAAACTCTTTGAATTTCATGGATTACAGGAAAATTTTCGTCATCAAACTTGAGATAAATTCTCAAAGTTTCAAAATTCTCGTCAGTAACCGTTTTAAAGTTCTTGATATAACCCAAGTTCCGGAGAACCGTTGCTATAGCCACCTTTAATTTTGATGAAGGTATATCAATCTTTTTATGCCTGGCCATTCCGCCATTCCGAAGCCGTGTCAGCATATCGGCAACAGGATCTGTCATTCCCATGAATTAAACTCCTCCGCATTTTACCAGCTGGATTTGGTAACCCCTGGTAATTTCCCTTCAGATGCCAGCTTTCTAAGACAAATCCGGCACATATTGAACTTTCGGTAAAAAGCCCTTGGTCGGCCACAAAGTGGACAGCGATTATATTCCCTCACCTGAAACTTTTTGGGGCGTTTGGCTTTGACCATCATCGATTTTTTTGCCACAGTTTTCCTCCCGTGGGAACTAATATTACTTCTTGAAAGGCATTCCCAGTTCTGCCAGCAAAGCACGTCCCTCTTCATCATTCTTTGCCGAAGTAACAATGGAAATATTAAGCCCTTTAATCTGGTCTATTTTATCAAGGTCGATTTCGGGGAAGATAATCTGTTCACGAATCCCCAGGGTATAATTCCCTCTACCATCAAAGGCTTTTGGGGAAACCCCTTTAAAGTCACGTACGCGTGGCAGAGCGATATTGATCAGACGGTCCAGAAATTCATAAGCACGATCCCGTCGCAAGGTCACCATACAGCCAATGGACATGCCTTCCCGCAGTTTAAAACTGGCAATCGACCTTTTTGCTTTTGTGATTACCGCCTTTTGCCCGGTAATCGTCGATAGCTCTTCGGCAGCCGATTCGAGAATCTTGACATTCTGAATAGCTTCTCCCAACCCCATGTTGACGACGACCTTCTGAACCCTGGGTACTTCCATCACATTTTTCAGTCCCAGGTTTTTCAAAAGTTGGGGTCGTAAGTCATTATTGTATGTTTCACGAAGTCTTGCCATGAATCACCCCGTTATTTATCTATTGTTGCTTGACATTTTTTACAAAACCTGACTTTCGCACCGTCATCGAGCCTCTTGGTCCCAACTCTGGCAGCCTTATTACAGGATTTGCAAAAAACCATAACATTGGAAACAGCCAAGGGAGCCTCTTTTTCAAGGATTCCTCCTGAGCTGTTCGTGCGACTCGGGCGCGTGTGCCTTTTGACAACATTCAGGCCTTCGACCAAAACACGCCCATTATCCAGCAGAACACGGGTAACTTTGCCGGTTTTTCCCTTTTCCTTGCCGGCTATCACCATTACCATGTCACCATTTTTAACATGAGCTTTACTTGCGGACATTACTCTACTCCCAAAACGGTATACATTAAAGAACCTCGGGCGCCAAAGAAACAATTTTCATGAAATTTTTGCTTCGAAGTTCACGCGCCACTGGCCCAAAGATTCGAGTTCCAATCGGCTCACCAGCCGGGTTGATCACTACCGCCGAGTTTTTATCAAAACGGATGTAGGATCCATCGGTGCGGGTAACCTCTTTGCGAGTCCTGACTATGACCGCTTTGATGATATCGCCCTTTTTCACCTTGGAATTCGGCATGGCTTCCTTAACCGAGCAAATAATGATATCGCCAATACCAGCATATTTTCTTTTGGACCCACCAGGGACCTTGATGCAGCAGAGCTTTTTAGCCCCCGAGTTGTCGGCAACATCAAGAATGGATTGCATCTGTATCATTTCTGTCTCCTAAACAACGACTCTCTTTTCAAGGACCTCGCGTACAGACCAGCGTTTGTCCTTGGAGATGGGTCTGGTCTCAACAATCAACACCTTGTCACCAACGCTGCAGTTATTGGCTTCGTCATGAGCCTTACAGGTAATTTTTCGCTTGATGTACTTTTTATAAACAGGATGTTTGACAAGGCTGTCAACCTGAACAACGACGGTTTTTTCCATTTTATCGCTGACGACAACCCCAACCCGAGTTTTTCGGTTTCCTCTAGCCTTTTCCATAAATTGCCTCAACTATCCCTTTAAGCAACTTTACTGTTGTTTTTCCGCCAAAACCGTTTTGACTCTTGCGATATCTTTTCTTACCTGGGGAATGCGAGAGGTGCTCTCAAGCTGCCCGGTATGAAGTTGATATTTGAGGTTAAACAGTTCCTGATTGAGTTCACCCTCTTTTTTCCTCAACTCGTCTATGCCGAGATCTCTAATTTCATTAGCCTTCATTGAAAAGCTCCTCCCACATCACGAATTTTGTCTGTATCGGAAGTTTCTGAGCAGCCAATCGGAGAGCTTCGCGGGCCACATCTTCTTCAACCCCCTGCATCTCATAAAGCATCTTGCCAGGCTTGATAACAGCAACCCAGCTTTCAGGAGCACCCTTCCCTTTACCCATACGCGTTTCTGCAGGCTTCTTGGTCAAGGGTTTGTCCGGGAAGATTCGTATCCAGATTTTACCGCCCCGTTTAACATAGCGGGTCATGGCACGCCGCGCAGCTTCGATCTGCCGCGAAGAAAGCCAACCGCACTCAACAGCTTGGAGCCCAAACTGTCCAAAACTCAGTTCGTTCCCCCGGTTTGCGGCGCCGCGCATACGACCTTTAAACTGTTTTCTACGCTTGACGCGTTTTGGCATTAACATTTTAAACTTCTCCTATCCAACCTTGGCAGCAGACTCTTTTGAGAGAACCTCACCTTTAAATACCAGCACTTTAACACCAATAATGCCATAGGTGGTTTTGGCTTCCGCATACCCATAGTCAATATCAGCACGAAGCGTGTGGAGCGGTACCCGGCCCTCCCGATACCATTCCGTACGACTCATTTCAGCTCCGCCAAGACGTCCGCTGCAGGTGATTTTCACACCTTGGGCTCCAAACTTAAGCGCCATGCTGACTGACTTTTTCATAGCTCTTCGGAATGCGACGCGTCTTTCGAGTTGCAGGGCGACATTTTCAGCCACCAGTTGCGCATCCAGCTCAGGCTTACGAACTTCCTGAATATTGATGAAAATTTCCTCGTCTGTCAACTTGGACAAGTCTTTTTTCAGGGCCTCAACCTCGGAGCCTTTTTTGCCGATGATAATCCCTGGACGCGCCGCAAAAATATTGATTTTTGCTTTGCTGGCGGCGCGTTCTATCTCAACCTTGGAAATACCCGCGTGATAAAGCCGTTTTTTCAGGAATTTGCTGAGCTTCAGATCCTCGTGGAGCAGTTTGGCATAATCGCCTTCAGCGTACCACTTGGAGTCCCAGGTTTTATTGATGCCTAATCTTAATCCGATTGGATTTACTTTCTGCCCCAACTTGCCACCTCCTGCGTTCTATCTTTCCGCCACAACAACTCTGATATGGCTAGTAGGTTTGCGAATACGTGTTGCGCGCCCCTGAGCTCTCGGCATAAATCTCCTGAGCACCGGTCCACCGTCAACGGTAATCTCTTTTACAAACAACTGATCGACATCGGCTACCCCTTTTTGCTCTGCATTTGCAATGGCAGAACCGACAAGCTTTAATACAACCGATGCAGCTTTGTTCGGAGAAAACTTGAGTATGTTTAAAGCGTCCTGCACCCCTTTCCCCCGCACCAAATTGATTACCAATCTTGATTTCTGCGGGGAAAGCCGTACATATTTCAGTTTAGCAGCGGCTTCCATAAACCAAACTCCTCTAATGTTGATTATCTCTTACCTTTTTCCCCTTTTGTCGGCATGCCCGTAGTAGGTTCGGGTGGGTGAAAACTCACCCAGTTTGTGGCCAACCATATTCTCGGTCACAAATACCGGTATGAATTTTTTCCCATTATGGACAGCAAAGGTAAAACCCACAAATTCAGGGGTTATGGTAGACCGCCGAGACCAGGTTTTGATTACTTTCTTGGATCGATCATCGCCCGTGACAGTTACTTTCTTTGCCAGACTCTCTTCGACATAGGGCCCTTTTTTGATGGATCTAGCCACTTGTTACTCCTATCAAAAATTTACTTTCTGCGTTTCACAATAAAACGGTCAGAACGTTTGTTTGTGCGTGTCTTATAGCCTTTTGTGGGCACGCCCCAAGGGGTGACGGGATGACGACCACCGGAACTTCTTCCCTCGCCGCCACCGTGCGGATGATCAACCGGATTCATGGCAACACCTCGGGATTGAGGCCGAATTCCAAGCCATCTGTTGCGTCCGGCTTTGCCGATTTTGACGTTTTCGTGATCCTGATTGCCGACTTGTCCGATGGTAGCATAACAGTCCTGAAGAATCATTCTGACTTCCCCCGAAGGCAAGCGAAGCTGTGAATAGCGCCCTTCTTTGGCGGCAATAAGGGCATAAGCACCGGCGCTACGAGCAAGCTGCCCGCCTTTGCCTACTTTCAGTTCTAAATTATGAACCCAAGTCCCCAAGGGAATGGCCCGAATCGGCAATGCGTTGCCGGGTTTGATGTCTGCACCGAGCCCGCTCAGAATAGGGTCCCCAACCTGAAGCCCAACCGGGGCGAGAATATACCGCTTCTCGCCATCGGCATAGTTCAGTAAAGCGATGCGGCAGGTACGGTTCGGGTCATACTCGATAGCCGCCACCTTGGCCGGAATATCGCGTTTGTCCCTTTTAAAATCAATGATTCTGTATTTCCGTTTATGCCCGCCGCCGGTATGGCGCTTGGTAATCCGTCCGTGGTTATTTCGACCCCCACTTTTGGGCAAAGGCTCCAGAAGATTTTTCTCCGGAATAGTTTTGGTCACATCACCGAAGGTGATACTGGTCATATGCCGCCGGCCCGCCGAAGTCGGTTTATATTTCTTGATAGCCATTAAACCTTACCTCATCTTCTTTGTTAGTTCCGCTTACGCTCCGAAAAAGTCCATGTTGCTGTCCTCGGTCAAAGTAACGTAGGCCTTTTTCCAATTTCCTCTTTTCCCAAACTGACGGCCGACACGCTTGACTTTTCCAGCCACAACCACTGTGTTGATATTTTTCACAGTGACTTCAAAAGCCTTTTCCAGTGCTTGTTTGATTTCTATTTTATTGGCGTCTTTAGCAACCTCAAAGACGACCATCTTTCCCACTTCCGACATGGCGGTCACTTTTTCAGTCAATAAAGGCCTTTTGATAATATAGTGTAGCGGTCTCATCAGCTCAACGCTCCTTCCAGTTGAGAAACGGCGTCCTCTGTTATCAATACGTTTTTGTATTTCATAAGGTCGAAGACGTTTACTCCCTCAGGCCGCACCACTTTAATGAGAGGTATATTCCGGGCGGAAAGTACGACATTGGGATTGTCGTCAGGAACAACAATCAAGGCACTGCCAACCCCAAGGCGGTTCAAAAAACCGGAAAAATCTTTGGTACTGATTTTACCCTGGTCGAGGGAACTAAAAACAAGCACCTGATCTTCTTTAAACTTCAGGGAGAGTGCACTTTTCAATGCCAACTTTTTAACTTTCCGGTTCAGCTTGAAGGAAAAATCTCGAGGGTGGCTGCCAAAGGCTACGCCGCCGCCGACATAATGAGGAGCACGGACACAACCCTGTCGAGCATTCCCTGTTCCCTTCTGGCGATAGGGTTTTTTTCCGCCGCCAGCTACCTCGCTACGGGTCTTGGTTGACGCCGTCCCTTGCCGGCGCGCTGCGAGTTGGTAGCGGACCATATCATGGATCAGGTGCCCCTTGACCTCAGTCTGAAAAATGGCGTCCTGCATTTCTCTTTCGGATACCTGCTTTTTATCTATGTCAAAAACTGCAATTTTAGCCATGGTTTTCTCCAAAAAACCTATCACTGGTTTTATTTCGCTGCTTTAACCCCTTTATGGACAACAACTACCCCATTTTTCGGCCCAGGTACGGGGCCCTTGATAAGCATGATGTTGTCTTCGGTCCTGATAGAAACAATCTCCAAGTTCTGAGTCGTGGTTTTTTTGTTTCCCATCTGGCCTGCCATCTTTTTCCCTTTAAATACCCGGGAAGGCCATGCACTGCAACCGATCGCACCGCCACCTCTGTGAACCTTGGAACCGTGAGAAGCCCGCCCGCCACCAAAATTCCAGCGCTTCATGACACCCTGAAAGCCTTTACCCTTGCTGGTGCCGGTCACATCGATCACGTCGCCTTCCTGAAAAACCTGATCACAAGTGATAGAATCACCCAGCTGAAATTCGTCCGTATTGTCCACTTTGAATTCACGCAGGTATCTGAAAGCACCTTTGCCGGCTTTTTTGAAATGACCCATAAGGGGTTTGTTGACCTGGTGGGTCTTTTTGGCTTCAAATCCCACCTGAAGTCCATTATACCCATCCGTATCCGCAGTCTTCTTCTGAAGGACCACCCCGGGTCCCGCCTGTATCACCGTCACCGGAATGCAGCGTCCATCTTCTTTAAAGACCTGTGTCATTCCAAGCTTTTTGCCTATGATTCCCGTAATCATTTTATGAACCTTGCCTTCAGTTAAACAGTTGCCGGACTATCCTTTAAAGTTTGATTTCAACATCAACACCAGCAGAAAGATCAAGCTTCATCAAAGCATCGACAGTCTGTTGCGTTGGTTCCAGAATGTCCAGTAACCGTTTGTGAGTCCTCATTTCAAACTGTTCCCGACTTTTCTTGTCAACGTGGGGACCTCGCAACACACAGTATTTGTTGATCACTGTGGGAAGAGGCACCGGGCCCGCGACTCTTGCCCCGGTTCGTTTAGCCGTATCAACAATTTCCTTAACGGACCCATCCAATAATTTATGGTCGTAAGCTTTCAACCGGATTCTAATCTTTTGACTCGGCATCTAATTCTTCCTCTGTTACTCGATAATTTCCGCGACGACTCCAGCACCAACTGTACGACCGCCTTCACGGATCGCAAAACGCAGCTCTTTGTCCATCGCAATCGGCGTGATCAGATTGATCGTCATTGCCACATTGTCCCCGGGCATGACCATCTCGGTCCCCTCAGGAAGCTCCGCTATTCCGGTCACGTCCGTTGTGCGGAAATAAAACTGCGGACGGTAGCCATTGAAGAACGGTGTATGACGACCCCCTTCTTCTTTGGTCAGAATGTAGGCTTCTGCTTTAAACTTGGTGTGCGGCGTGATGCTCTTCGGCTTAGCCAGAACCTGACCGCGTTCGATCTCGTCGCGCTTGATGCCGCGCAACAGAATACCCACGTTGTCGCCTGCCTGGCCCTGGTCCAGAAGCTTGCGGAACATCTCTACGCCCGTCACGACCGTCTTCGTCGTGTCTTTGACGCCGACGATCTCGACATCTTCGCCGACTTTGACAATCCCGCGCTCAATACGACCGGTGGCGACGGTGCCGCGACCTGAAATTGAAAACACGTCCTCTACAGGCATCAAAAACGGGCGGTCAATATCGCGCTCCGGCTCGGGAATGTAAGCGTCCACTTCCACCATCAGCTTGAGAATGGATTCTTCGCCCAGTGGACCTTTATCACCCTCCAGGGCTTTCAGGGCCGAACCGGCGACGATCGGAATGTCATCACCGGGAAAATCGTAGCTTGACAGAAGTTCACGGACTTCCAATTCGACCAACTCCATCAGTTCTTCGTCATCCACCATGTCGGCTTTGTTCAGGTAAACCACCATGGCGGGAACGCCGACCTGGCGGGCCAGCAGGATGTGCTCGCGGGTCTGGGGCATCGGACCGTCGGCCGCGGATACAACCAGAATCGCGCCGTCCATCTGCGCCGCGCCGGTAATCATGTTCTTCACGTAGTCCGCGTGACCCGGACAGTCGACGTGAGCATAGTGACGGTTGTCGGTCTCATATTCCACATGGGCGGTCGCAATGGTGATGCCGCGTTCACGCTCTTCAGGGGCATTATCGATCGAATCGAACGCCCGGAAATCAGCAAAGCCTTTCTCCGCCATAACTTTTGTGATCGCTGCCGTCAATGTCGTCTTACCGTGGTCGACATGGCCGATCGTCCCGATGTTTACGTGGGGCTTCTTTCTCTCAAATTTTTCCTTTGCCATTGCAGTTGCCCTCCTCTAAAGCCATTAACTTTTTACTTTTTCAATAATTTCGTCAGAAATGATTTTTGGAACCTGTTCGTAGTGATCAAAAACCATCGTATAGGTTGCCCGCCCCTGAGTCAGACTCCGGAGGTCCGTTGAATAACCGAACATTTCCGAAAGGGGTACCTGAGAGCTGATGACCTGCCCCCCACCGCGGCTTTCCATACCGAGGATTTTCCCCCGCCGGCTGGTCAGGTCACCAATGACGTCACCCATATAATCTTCGGGGACAACCACCTCTACGGACATAACCGGTTCCAGTAAAACCGGAGAAGCTTTTCGCACCCCGTCTTTGAAGCCCATCGAAGCGGCCACTTTAAAAGCCATTTCAGATGAGTCAACTTCATGAAAAGAGCCGTCAAAGCAGGTAACCTTTACATCCACAACCGGGAAGCCCGCCAGAGGACCTGCCTGGGTCGCCTCGAAAGCCCCCTTTTTGACCGCCGGGATGTACTCTTTCGGAATGACGCCTCCCTTGATCTGATCAACAAACTCAAACCCTTTTCCAGGCTCCTGGGGCTCGATGCGCAACCAGCAGTCACCGAACTGCCCACGTCCTCCGGACTGACGAACAAATTTGCCCTGAACTTCTACCCCCTTGGAAATCGATTCGCGATAGGCCACCTGAGGTTTGCCGACATTGGCCTCGACATTGAACTCACGGCGCAAACGGTCGGTAATAATTTCCAGGTGAAGTTCACCCATGCCGGAGAGAATGGTCTGCCCTGTCTCGTCATCAGTACGCACTTGGAGAGACGGATCTTCCTGGAGAAGTTTGCCCAGCGCGATACTTAGCTTTTCCTGGTCTGCCTTGGTTTTAGGCTCCAAAGCGATATGAATCACCGGCTCCGGAAAGTCAATCGTCTCAAGCAGGCAGGGCTGATTCACGTCACAGAGAGTATCTCCGGTCACCGTGTACTTAAGGCCAACCGCTGCAAAGATATCGCCGGAATAGACTTCTTTAATTTCTTCTCTTTTGTTGGCGTGCATTTTAAGGAGCCGGCCAAACCTTTCGGTCTTACCTCTGCTCAGGTTTAATGCAGCCTGTCCTGTTTTCAAAGACCCTGAATAAATTCGGAAAAAGGTCAGATTCCCAACAAAAGGATCGGTCATGACCTTGAAAGCCAGAGCCGCGAAAGGGCTCTCGTCGTCGGAAGTCCGCACCATCTCCTGCTGTGTCTTGGGATCAATTCCTGTTACAGGAGGCACCTCCACGGGCGAGGGAAGATAATCGACCACCGCATCCAGCAGATTCTGCACCCCTTTATTTTTAAAAGCCGAACCACATAGGACCGGAACAATCCGCAGATCGATGGTCGCCTGCCGCAGTCCCTTGCGGACCTCCTGAAGGCTCAATGCCTCCCCCGCCAGATATTTTTCCATGAGAACATCATCCTGGGAGGCGATCTCTTCTATGAGCTCTTCTCTTCTTTTTTCAGCCAGGGGAAGTAAATCCTCTGGAATATCGCTTATCTGAAAGTCAGCCCCCAGGGATTCCTCACCCCAGACAACCGCCTTCATTTCGACCAGATCGACGGCCCCCCGAAAGTCCTGCTCCTTGCCGATGGGAATCTGTACCGGAACCGGGTTGGCAGCCAACCGCGTGCGAATCATTTCGACAACACGTGAAAAATCCGCCCCGGTACGGTCCATTTTGTTGACAAAGGCAATCCGGGGAACGTGGTACTTTTCAGCCTGCCTCCAGACCGTCTCCGACTGGGGCTCAACACCCCCCACAGCACAGAAGACAGCGACCGATCCATCGAGTATACGAAGAGCTCGTTCGACTTCAACTGTAAAATCGACATGCCCGGGCGTATCAATGATGTTGATGCGGACCCCTTTCCAGGAGCACGTCGTGGCCGCCGACGTTATCGTAATACCGCGTTCCTGTTCCTGGGCCATCCAATCCATGACAGCGGCACCGTCATGAACCTCCCCCATCCGATGGGACACACCGGTATAATAAAGAACCCGCTCGGTGGTCGTCGTTTTACCAGCATCGATGTGGGCCATGATACCGATATTGCGGGTTTTTTCAGGGGGGAGGAGGCGAGCCACTGGGGGAACTTCCTTTCAAAATCTAAAATCAACGGTCTAAACCCCGTCTACCAGCGATAATGTGAAAACGCCTTATTGGCCTCAGCCATTTTATGGGTGTCTTCTCTCTTCTTGACCGTGGCACCACGATTGTTGAAGGCATCCAGAAATTCCGCAGCAAGCTTTTCCTGCATGGTTTTTTCGGAACGCCCCCTGGCGTTTTTCATGATCCAGCGAATACCCAGGGCATTCCGCCGATCGGGGCGAACCTCCACGGGAACCTGATAAGTAGAACCGCCAACGCGGCGGGATTTAACCTCGACCACGGGCCTGACATTTTCCATGGCTTTTTTGAACACTTCGAGAGGCTCCTCTTTCAGTCGCTCTCTTATTATATCAAATGCTCCGTAGACAATACTTTCGGATGTACTTTTTTTCCCGTCCAGCATAATGACATTGATAAACTTGGCAACCAAGCGATCATTATATTTGGTATCAGGCAATATTTCTCGTTTTGCTACTACTCTTCTTCTCGGCATACCGTCACCTCAATCATCAATTACTTGGGCCGCTTGGCGCCATATTTGGAACGTCCCTGCATACGGTCCTTAACCCCAGCCAGGTCCAGCGTCCCCCTGACAATGTGGTAACGCACGCCAGGCAGGTCTTTAACACGACCGCCGCGGATAAGAACAACCGAATGCTCCTGCAGGTTATGTCCGACACCGGGGATATATGATGTTACAACCATTCCGTTAGTCAATCGTACCCTTGCCACTTTACGAAGCGCTGAATTGGGTTTTTTAGGGGTGGTGGTATAAACCCTGGTGCAGACCCCCCGCTTTTGAGGGTTTCCCTTCAACGCCGGCGCTGTCGATTTTCTTTCTTTCTGTTCACGACCTTTGCGAATCAACTGGCTTATTGTTGGCATGGTGTATGCTCCCAAACTTCCTTTCAAACTGTTTTATGAAAAGCAGGGGAGTGGAACTTCCACTCCCGGCAGCTTTTTTATTCTAGAGAAAAACCCGCAAAATTTATCAATCAATAGGCTTTATGTCAAGGCAATTATTTCTCTCAGCCAATTTTTAACACCTTCGTTGTTCCTCAAAACCCGGATAATTCCAAACTCCTTTAAAAAGCGATTATTATTCAACCTCTTCCACAATCGGAACATCTTCCTCCACCACCGGTTCCGGTTCTTCAATTTGCAACTGAACAGCCCGGTATTTGGACACTCCCGTGCCAGCGGGAATGAGGCGACCCATAATGACATTCTCTTTCAGCCCCCGCAAGCAATCTACCCGCCCCTCAAGAGCAGCCTGCGTTAACACTTTGGTAGTCTCCTGGAAAGAGGCGGCGGAGATGAAAGACTCGGTTGAAAGTGACGCCTTGGTGATTCCAAGCATCAAAGGTTCGCCCACGGCAGGCTGCCCGCCTTCCGCGAGAACACGCTGGTTTTCCCGGGTAAACTCGGAACGCTCCACCTGATCATCGAGAAGGAACTTGGTGTCTCCGATGTCGGTTACGCGGATACGCCTCAACATCTGACGGACAATCGTCTCGATATGCTTGTCGTTGATCTTGACACCCTGGAGACGGTAAACCTCCTGAACTTCGTCCACCAGGTATTTGGCAAGATCCTTCTCACCCAGAATACGCAAAATATCATGAGGGTTACTGGAACCATCGACCAGAGCCTCACCGGCCTGGACCCGGTCGCCTTCATGAACACTGATGTGCTTCCCTTTAGGGATCAGATATTCTCTGGCCTCGCCGGCCTCGGGAATAACCTGAACCTTGCGCTTCCCTTTGGTGTCCTTGCCGAAAGAGACAGTGCCGTCAATCTCGGAAACAACAGCGAACTCTTTGGGTTTGCGGGCCTCGAAAAGCTCCGCCACCCTGGGGAGACCACCGGTGATATCCTTGGTTTTTGTAGTTTCGCGCGGAATCTTCGCCAGAATAGCACCGGCGCTGACCTGCGATTCTTCACCAACCACGATATTAGAGCCCACCGGCAGGGGATATCTGGCCGGCCCTCCGCTTGAAAGCTTCAGAACTTGCCCGTCTTCATCCTTGAGGGTAATACGCGGACGCTTGTCCGCTTTATCCTTGGACTCGATAATGACCTTTCGGGACAGACCGGTGACATCGTCGAGCTGTTCTTCCATGGTAACCCCTTCGAGGATATCCCCAAAGTGCACAAAACCGGCCCGTTCCGTCAGGATAGGCATGGTATAAGGGTCCCATTCCGCCAGAAGTTGCTTGGCCTGAACGTCTCCCCCGTCGGGAATGGGGAGCTTGGCCCCATACACAACACCATAACGTTCCCGTTCGCGGCCACTTGGATCGACGACGGCAACTTCACCGTTGCGGTTCATGACAATATGGGAACCCTGGTCGTCCTTGACGGTATTTAGGTTGATATACTTTATTTTACCATCAAATCGGGCTTCCAATGAGGTCTGCTCCGCACGCCGCGAAGCCGTCCCTCCAATATGGAAGGTTCTCATTGTCAACTGGGTGCCGGGCTCGCCGATCGACTGGGCAGCAATGACCCCAACCGCCTCACCAAGATTGACCATATGTCCGCGGGCCAAATCCCGGCCGTAACAAGTAGCACAGATCCCACGCTGGCTCTCACAAGCCAGAACCGAGCGGATTCGGACACGATCAACGCCCGCCTCTTCAATTATCTTGACCGCGTCTTCAGTGATCTCCTGAGTAGCTTCAAGAAGAACATCGCCGGTCACCGGATCGCAAATATCATCCAGAGCCGTCCGTCCTAGGATACGTTCTCCCAGTGGCTCTATAATTTCACCACCTTCCGTCAAGGAGGAAACCAGAATGCCGTTTAGGGTCATGCAGTCCTTCTCGGTGATAATAGCATCCTGCGCCACATCGACCAGGCGCCGGGTGAGATAACCCGAGTTGGCCGTCTTGAGCGCCGTGTCCGCCAAGCCTTTGCGCGCCCCATGCGTCGAGATGAAGTACTGGAGAACCGTCAGACCCTCGCGGAAATTCGCGGTGATCGGGGTTTCAATAATCTCGCCCGAAGGCTTGGCCATCAGACCACGCATCCCGGCAAGCTGCCGAATCTGCTGGGCACTACCACGCGCCCCGGAATCCGCCATCATATGAATGGAATTGAAAGATGGAGATTTGATCTCCTCTCCTTCGGAAGAAACAACAGTATCGACTGCGAGATTTCCGAGCATGGTTTTGGCCACATCCTCGGTACACTTGGCCCAGATGTCGATGACCTTGTTGTAACGCTCACCGTCGGTGATCAAACCTTCCGTATACTGCTTCTGAATTTCCTGGACCTCGCCGACGGCCTTGTCGATGAACACGGACTTGTTGGCAGGGATCACCATATCGTCCAAGCAGATGGAGATGCCGGCAAGAGTGGAAAAACGGAAACCGGTCTCCTTGAGACGGTCGGCGAGAATAACAGTTTCCTTCCCTCCCGCAAGCCGAAAGCTCACATCAATGAGTTCCGCTACCTGTTTTTTACCCAGGACCCGGTTGATAAAATGGAAGGGAATAGCATCTGGAATGATCTCTTTCAGCAGGACACGCCCAACTGTGGTTTCCAGCAGTTCCACCGGAGCGCTTTCGGCAGGCGACACACGGACCTTGATTTTAGCCTGCAGATCCAGCTCACCGGCATCATAGGCGATGCGAACTTCCTCCGGTGAAGCCAGGATTTTCCCCTCGCCTTTGGCCAGGACCCTTTCCCGCGTCAGGTAGTAAATCCCCAGAACCATGTCCTGCGACGGCACGATGATCGGCTTGCCACTGGCCGGAGAAAGGATGTTGTTGGTGGACATCATCAGGACCCGCGCCTCGATCTGGCTTTCAATCGAAAGGGGCAGATGGACCGCCATCTGGTCGCCGTCAAAGTCAGCATTAAAAGCTGTACAGACGAGGGGGTGGAGCTGGATGGCCTTGCCTTCGATAAGAATCGGCTCAAAAGCCTGGATCCCCAGCCGATGAAGAGTCGGGGCCCGGTTCAACATCACCGGATGTTCGCGGATGACCTCTTCCAGAACATCCCATACTTCCGGTTTTTCTTTTTCCACCATTTTTTTGGCGCTCTTGATGGTAGCGCAGTGTCCTTGTTCAATCAGCTTATGGTAGATAAACGGTTTGAAAAGCTCCAGGGCCATCTTCTTGGGCAGGCCACACTGGTGCAGCTTCAGTTCCGGGCCTACGACAATAACCGAGCGGGCCGAATAGTCGACGCGCTTGCCGAGGAGATTCTGGCGAAAACGCCCGCCCTTGCCCTTGAGCATATCGGAAAGGGATTTCAGGGGTCGTTTATTGGGTCCGGTGATCGCCCGGCCTCTGCGCCCATTATCGAAGAGGGCATCCACCGCTTCTTGCAGCATGCGCTTTTCGTTGCGGATGATCACTTCCGGAGCACGCAGCTCCAGGAGCCGTTTGAGGCGGTTGTTGCGATTGATGACCCGACGATAGAGATCGTTCAGGTCCGAAGTGGCGAAACGGCCACCGTCAAGCGGAACCAGAGGGCGCAGCTCGGGAGGCAGAACCGGGATAACCTCGAGGATCATCCACTCAGGCCGATTCCCGCTTACCTGCAAGGCCTTCAGGACCTTGAGCCTTTTAGCCACCTTTTTGCGTTTGGCGTCACTGGCCGCTTCCTTCATCTCAAGCCGCAGAGTCTCGGTCAGCTGATCGATATCATAGGCTGAAAGTATCTCACCAATCGCTTCAGCACCCATCCCGGCCCGGAATTGGTCGGGAAATTCCGTTATCAGTTCATCGTACTTGTCAATGGTCAGAACCTGGTTGTCCGAGACTGGGGCGCTCCCCTTGTCGAGAACTACATAGTTCTCGAAATAGAGGACTCTCTCCACTTCTTTGAGAGTCATGTCGAGTAGGGTAGCAATCCGGGAAGGCAGGGATTTGAGGAACCAGATATGAGCCACCGGACAAGCCAGGTCGATGTGCCCCAGACGCTCGCGACGCACCTTGCTGGGGATAACTTCGACACCGCATTTTTCGCAGACAATGCCGCGATGCTTCATGCGCTTGTATTTTCCGCAGTTACACTCATAGTCCTTGGTGGGCCCAAAAATTTTAGCGCAAAAAAGCCCGTCACGTTCCGGTTTGAAGGTGCGATAGTTTATCGTCTCAGGCTTTTTAACTTCACCGAAAGAACGTTCCCGAATTTTTTCCGGCGACGCGAGCGATAAGCGGATTGCATTAAAATTTAAAGGATCCTTTGGCTGTTCGAAAAGACTGAATATGTCTTTCAAAGCACTATCTCCCGTTAAAATTTAAGAGTATTCGAATTATTGCTCGTCTTCTTCCAGAAGTTCCACTTCCAGACACAGAGACTGCAACTCTTTAATCAAAACATTAAAGGATTCCGGCAAACCGGCTTCCAGCGTATGCTTACCTTTAACAATCGATTCGTACATGCGGGTTCGGCCAGCCACATCATCCGATTTAACGGTCAGGAATTCCTGAAGCGCGTGAGCGGCGCCGTAAGCCTCCATGGCCCAGACCTCCATTTCACCAAGCCTCTGTCCTCCGAACTGGGCCTTGCCGCCCAGCGGCTGCTGCGTAACAAGGCTGTAGGGACCGATGCTGCGCGCATGGATTTTATCATCCACCAGATGGTGCAACTTTAGCATGTACATGACGCCGACAGTGACCTTTTCCTTGAAAGGCTCACCGTTTCTGCCGTCATAGAGGGTCATCTGTCCGGACGGGGAGAACTTGGCACGTTCCATCTCCTGCTTGATGAGGGTTTCGTTGACCCCCTCAAAAACCGGAGTGGCCATGGCCACCCCCGGACTCAGGCGGCGTCCCACCCTCAAGACCTCGTCGTCATCCAGCATATCGATGAACGCATTCATTTCATCATTACCGTAGACTTCCTTGATTTTCCCGCGCAGACCTTCGGAGCTGTATTCCTTGTCGATGGCATTCTGTATCTGCATGCCCAGGCCCCGGGCAGCCAGCCCCAGATGAGTCTCGAGAATCTGCCCGACATTCATACGCGAGGGAACCCCCAGCGGGTTGAGAACAATCTCTAAGGGCGTCCCGTCCTCCATATAGGGCATATCCTCTTCCGGAAGAATTCTGGAAAGAACCCCCTTGTTGCCGTGGCGACCGGCCATCTTGTCCCCGACCGAAAGCTTACGTTTGATGGCCACATAAACCTTGACCATCTTAATGACACCCGGCAGGAGATCATCACCGCTCTTGAGTTTTTCGATCTTATCCTCAAAAACGGCTTTGATCAGCTCTTCCCTCTCCTGAAGTTTGAGGGCAACCCCGCTGACTTTATCTTCGACATCCGTCGCTTCGATCAGCGAAATTTCATTCCAGCGTCGGAAAGGAACGCAGTCCAGCATTTCCGCCGTAATCTCTTTACCCGTTTCAAGCAGAACTTCTCCGCTCGTGTCATAAACCGGAGCTGCGGAGATACAACCCATAAGCATGGGTTTCAGCTTCTTGCGAGCAGATTCACGAATAATCCGTGTTTCGTCTTCCTGGTCCTTGAAAAGTTTTTCGATTTCCGCTTTTTCAATATCCTCGGTGCGGCTGTCTTTATCCGCCCCCTTGCGTGAGAATACGCGGGCGCCGATCACAACCCCTTCCACTCCGGGGGGAACCCGCAGAGAAGTGTCACGAACATCTCCGGCTTTTTCGCCGAATATGGCGCGCAGCAGTTTTTCCTCCGGAGAGAGCTGCGTCTCCCCTTTGGGGGTGATCTTTCCAACCAGGATATCTCCCGGCTTGACCTCGGCGCCGATACGGATGATACCGCTTTCATCCAGATTCCGCAGGGCATCCTCGCTCAGATTGGGAATATCGTTGGTAATTTCCTCTTTGCCGAGCTTGGTATCCCGGGCAACACCCTCAAACTCTTCTATATGGATAGAAGTATAGCGATCTTCCTTGACCAGCTTTTCGGAAATCAGAATCGAATCCTCGAAATTGTAGCCGCCCCACGGCATAAAAGCCACCAGGACGTTCTGTCCCAGGGCCAGTTCGCCCCACTGGGTGGAAGGTCCATCAGCAACAATCTGGCCGCTGTCGACACGATCTCCTACCTTGACAATCGGCTTCTGATTCAGGCAGGTATTCTGGTTTGAACGGGCGAATTTGGTCAAGCGGTAGATATCGACACCGGTTCCGGTTTCATCCACCTCACCTTCATCGATTTTGATAACGATACGGGAGGCATCCACGTTTTCAACAACCCCGCTATGCCGGCATACCACTGCAGCACCCGAATCGTGAGCCACAATACGCTCCATTCCCGTCCCCACCAGAGGTGCATCCGTCCGCAACAGAGGAACTGCCTGACGCTGCATGTTGGATCCCATAAGGGCGCGGTTGGCATCGTCATTCTCTAGAAACGGAACCAGGGATGCAGCCACGGAAACCAGCTGCTTGGGAGAAACATCCATAAGCTCGATTTCATCCCGCTGGACGAGCATGAACTCGCCGTTCTTGCGGGCATTGACAAATTCACTGGTAAACAGGCCCTCGTCATCCAGCTCGGCATTGGCCTGAGCAATGGCATGCCCCTCCTCTTCAAGAGCGGAGAAGTACTCAATCTCAGCAGTCACCTTCCCGTCCTTGATAAGGCGGTAAGGGGTTTCCACAAATCCGTATTCATTAATTCGCGCATAGGTGGAAAGAGATGCAATGAGACCGATATTGGGACCCTCCGGGGTTTCAATGGGGCAGACCCTGCCATAGTGAGTCGGATGCACATCACGAACTTCAAATCCGGCCCTTTCGCGGGTCAGACCGCCGGGGCCGAGAGCGGAAAGGCGGCGCTTGTGGGTGACCTCGGAAAGAGGATTGGTCTGATCCATAAATTGGGAGAGCTGGGAAGACCCGAAAAACTCTTTAACAACCGCGGATACAGGCTTGGAATTGATCAGGTCGTGTGGCATGAGACTGTCGATCTCCGAAATGCTCATGCGTTCCTTGATAGCCCGTTCCATGCGCACCAATCCAACCCTGTACTGATTTTCCAGAAGTTCCCCGACGGCGCGGACACGGCGGTTGCCGAGGTGGTCGATGTCATCGATATTCCCTTTACCGTTGCGAAGATCGATAAGATAGCGAACAACCTCCAGGATATCCTCTTTGGTGAGAGTTGTGACCTCAACCGGAATCTTCAATCCGAGTTTGTAGTCCAGCTTGATGCGGCCGACCGCGGAAAGATCATAACGTTCAGCATTGAAAAACAGGTTTTCGAAAAGAGCCGTCGCGCTTTTGACTGTCGGAGGATCTCCGGGCCGCAGGCGCCGGTAAATTTCGATAATGGCATCCTGAGAAGTTTCAATCTTGTCAAGCAGGAGCGTTTCCCGCAGAAAAGGGCCGACATAAAGGTTGTCGATAAATAGTACCTTCAGATTTTTTATGCCGTGTTCCTGGAATATTTCAAGCTTGCTCTCGGTAATCTCCTCATTACACTCCACGAGCACTTCGCCGGTGGCTTCGTCAACCGCATCCGTTGAGGCGATTCGGCCTACCAGGTCTTCGGTGGAAATGGCAATGTATTCGACACCCTTTTCTTCGAGCTTTCGGGTCGCGGCCCGCGTAAATTTACGGTTGGCTTTGACAATCACTTCGCCATCGGGAGCTACGATATCGGAAGTGGCCCTCTGTCCGGGCAGAAGTGAAAGATCGACCTTTTTTTTGTAATTCCCGTCTTCAAGCAGAATCTCCTCGGAGTCATAATAATAATTGAGGAGTTCCTCGGTCGTATACCCAAGAGCCTTGAGAAGAACGGTCGCGGGCATCTTGCGGCGCCGGTCAATCCTTACGAAAAGAATATCCTTGTGGTCGAAATCGAAGTCAAGCCAGGAGCCCCGGTAAGGTATTACCCGGGCGTTAAAAAGGATTTTTCCGCTTGAGTGGGTTTTCCCTTTATCGTGATCAAAAAAGACCCCGGGCGAGCGGTGAAGCTGGCTGACAATGACCCTTTCGGTACCATTGATAATGAAAGTACCATTGTCCGTCATCAAGGGGAGTTCACCGAAATAAACTTCCTGCTCCTTGATATCGCGAATCGATTGCGCACCGGTGTCGCTTTCCACATCCCAAGACACCAGCCGGACTCGAACTTTCATGGGAGAAGCAAAGGTCATCCCCCGCTGATGACATTCACTGACATCATATTTCGGTAGGCCGAGCGAGTAAGAGACGTATTCCAAGGAGCAGCTTCCGCTAAAATCAGTAATCGGAAAGACAGAGCGAAAAACAGCTTCCAGACCAATATTTTGTCGTTCACTGGCTGGAGTTTCAGCCTGTAAAAATCGTCTGTACGAATTTTTCTGAATGTCAATGAGATTAGGAATATCGATTATTTTTTTTATTTCAGCGAAGTGTTTTCTAAACAGTTGGTTATTCGTGATCGAATAAGCCATGTTTGCTCCTTTTTAGACGAAAATAAGGAAAGCACAATAGCCAAGGCCGCCTTCGAGCGACCTTGGCTAGGGAAAAACATGTCGTTTCTTGTTACTTCAGCTCAACGGAAGCGCCAGCTTCTTCAAGCTGCTTTTTGAGCTCGTCCGCTTCGTCCTTGGGCAGCGCTTCTTTAACCGTCTGAGGAACGCCATCCACAAGGTCTTTGGCTTCCTTGAGACCCAGGCCTGTAGCTGCCCGCACAACTTTAATGACATTGATTTTCTTCTCGCCGAAGCCAGTCATTACAACGTCAAACTCCGTTTTTTCCTCGGCAGCAGCTTCTTCAGGAGCAGCAGCAGCCGCAACAGCAACAGGCGCAGCAGCGGAAACACCAAATTTCTCTTCCAGTTCTTTAACCAGGTCAGCAAGTTCCAGAACGGTCATATTCTCAAGAAACTCAACAACTTGCTCTTTGGTAACATCAGCCATTTTTTTATTCCTCCGTACTTATATCTATAGAAACTATTGTTGACATTGTTGACAAAAAATCAATGGCCCTTTTTCTCTTGAATAGCTGCGAGAGCCTGAACAAAAGAACGAGGTACTGCCGCAAGAACTCCAACCAAGTTGCTGGCGGGAGCGCTGAGGCTTCCGAGAAGCTTGGCAAGTAGCACTTCGCGGCTTGGGAGCAGCGAAAGCCTCTGTACGTCGTTGGCAGAAAAAATCTGGCCATCGACCCATCCGGCTTTGAGTTCGAATTTCTTGTTGTCTTTCGCAAAATCAGCCAGGACTTTGGCAGTGGAAACAGGTTCGTCATTGACGATTGCAATTGCGGTGGGACCTTCCAGGTAGGGATCCAAACCCTTCATCCCGGTTTCCTGAATGGCGATTCGCAAGAGAGTGTTTTTGACAACCCGGTACTCGACTCCGACATTACGCAGTTTTCGCCGCAGGTCGTTGACTTCCTCAACATTCAGCCCACGATAATCGACTAAAAAAGCCGCCTCAGCCGCACTCAGCTTGGTCCCAAATTCAGCAACTTGCTCTTGCTTTTGTTGTTTATTCAACGCCTATCCTCCTTTCTATTAGGATTTCGCGGAGAGATTTCCCCTCCGCCCCCAGTCAAAGTGTTAGGGAGGCAGGCATTACTGCCACATCCTAATCCAGTCTCGGCAGGGGGGACATCCCATTAAACAGCCGCTCTGCGGTGTCCCTGCTTTCTTTAACCAAGGATGTTGTGACATCTCTACAAAATCAATTTCCGTCTTCCGGAAAACTGAAATCAGCTTTTCACCAGCGCCTGTAAGGCGACCGTATCAACAGGAACGCCTGGGCCCATGGTGCTCGAAATAGAGGCTTTTTTGAAATAAGTCCCTTTGGACGTTGATGGCTTCGCTTTCACCAGCGCATCCACTAGCGCCAAGATGTTTTCCCGGAGCTGCTCACTTGGAAAAGATACTTTTCCCACAGGGGCATGAATGATCCCGGCTTTTTCAACACGATACTCCACCTTGCCCGACTTGGCCTCGTTTACCGCCCTGCCTATATCAAAGGTCACGGTCCCCACTTTCGGGTTCGGCATCAATCCGCGAGGGCCCAGCAGTTTACCTATTTTGCCGACCACACCCATCATATCCGGAGTGGCAATAGCCGCATCGAAATCAAACCACCCACCCTTGATTTTTTCGACGAGGTCATCCGCTCCGACATGGTCGGCTCCCGCTTCGGAAGCTTCCAGCGCTTTATCGCCTTTGGCAAAAACAACGACACGCACTTGTTTCCCCAAGCCGTTGGGTAGAACCACCGCGCCACGGATCATCTGGTCGGCCTTGCGGGGGTCCACCCCCAGGCGGACAGTAAAATCAACCGTCTCGTCAAACTTGGTATGTTTAACTTCTTTTACTAAATCAATCGCTTCTTCAACAGGGTAAAGAGCGGTCCTGTCAACTTTTGATCTAGCCTCTTTATGCTTTTTTGCTTTAAGCATCTGTACACCCCAAAAACAGTTTAATTTCTTATTCGACTTCCAAACCCATGCTTCGGGCGGTTCCCGCAATGATCCTGCTGGCGCCTTCCAGATCAATAGCATTCAGATCCGGCATTTTCAGTTGGGCAATCTCTTCAACCTGGCGCATTGTCACCTTACCCACTTTAGTGCGGTTAGGCTCCCCGGAACCTTTTTCGATTTTGGCCGCCTTCAGCAAAAGTACTGCTGCTGGCGGAGTTTTGGTGATAAAAGAAAAAGATCTGTCAGCAAAAACCGTTATCACCGCAGGAATGATCAACCCTTCCTGACTTTGAGTTTTGGCATTAAACGCCTTGCAGAACTCCATGATGTTGACCCCGTGCTGACCGAGCGCCGGACCTACGGGAGGTGATGGATTGGCTTTGCCGGCTGGAATCTGCAATTTAATGGATCCGATAATTTTTTTGGCCATCTGCTACTCCTTGCCCTGACGTTACTTGCTGCTTTTTTTCCAAGTTTATACATTGAAAGCGGTACGATCCGGCCTCAGGTTATTTTTTCGACCTGGATAAACTCGAGTTCCACCGGCGAAATTCTGCCGAAGATACTGACCATAACCTTCAGTTTAGCTTTTTCAGGTTTTACATCCTCGACAACACCGGTGAAATTAACAAAAGGTCCTTCCACCACTCGAACCGTTTCTCCCACTTCAAATTCAACTTTCGGTTTGGGCTTCTCAACCCCTTCTGCAATTCGGATGGTTATTTTTTCTACTTCCTCATCCGAGATCGGTGCCGGTTTAGTTCCGCCACCGACAAAACCGGTGACCTTGGGGATATTTTTAACAATATGCCAAGTCTCGTTATTCAATTCCATCTGAACCAGGATATATCCCGGGAAAAACTTGCGGGTGGAGGTTTTTCTCTCCCCCTTTTTCAACTCGATGACCGTCTCGGAAGGGATTAGAATTTCTCCAAAAAACTCCTCGGCCCCCAATGACTTAATGCGTTCCTCGAGATTCAGCTTAACTTTGTTTTCATAACCTGAATAAGTATGAACGCCATACCATTTCATCGTCATACAAGGCCTCTCCCTTTGCTTATCTCAGCATTAACTGGATCATGGCCGATAAGCCGGAATCGACGAGCCAAAAATACAAGGCCAAAATAAGCGTCAGAATGATGACCACCTGGGTAGAAGAAAATGTTTCCTTCTTGGTCGGCCAGGTAACCTTTTTCAGTTCACTCTTAACTTTGCCAAGGAAGTCCGCCGTTTTTCCAAACACGCTTTTCCCCAATATAGTTTATTGAACCATTTGCTTCCCAGAAAAATGGCAGGCCAGGAGGGACTCGAACCCCCAGCCCCCGGTTTTGGAGACCGGCGCTCTAGCCAATTGAGCTACTGGCCTGCAACAATCTGGGCTTTTTCAGATTTGCAATAGGTTCGTTAGGTATCTACTTGGTTTCTTTATGCACATGGTGCTTGCGGCAGAAACGACAATACTTTTTCAACGCCAGTTTGTCAGGCGTTTTTCTCTTATTCTTGGTTGTCGTATAGTTCCGCTGCTTGCACTCGGTGCACGCTAATATAATAATGTCACGCATGACATTTCCCTTTTCTTAATTACACCAGGAAAGATTCTTCCTCTGTTACTCGATAATTTCCGCGACGACTCCAGCACCAACTGTACGACCGCCTTCACGGATCGCAAAACGCAGCTCTTTGTCCATCGCAATCGGCGTGATCAGATTGATCGTCATTGCCACATTGTCCCCGGGCATGACCATCTCGGTCCCCTCAGGAAGCTCCGCTATTCCGGTCACGTCCGTTGTGCGGAAATAAAACTGCGGACGGTAGCCATTGAAGAACGGTGTATGACGGCCCCCTTCTTCTTTGGTCAGAATGTAGGCTTCTGCTTTAAACTTGGTGTGCGGCGTGATGCTCTTCGGCTTAGCCAGAACCTGACCGCGTTCGATCTCGTCGCGCTTGATGCCGCGCAACAGAATACCCACGTTGTCGCCTGCCTGGCCCTGGTCCAGAAGCTTGCGGAACATCTCTACGCCCGTCACGACCGTCTTCGTCGTGTCTTTGACGCCGACGATCTCGACATCTTCGCCGACTTTGACAATCCCGCGCTCAATACGACCGGTGGCGACGGTGCCGCGACCTGAAATTGAAAACACGTCCTCTACAGGCATCAAAAACGGGCGGTCAATATCGCGCTCCGGCTCGGGAATGTAAGCGTCCACTTCCACCATCAGCTTGAGAATGGATTCTTCGCCCAGTGGACCTTTATCACCCTCCAGGGCTTTCAGGGCCGAACCGGCGACGATCGGAATGTCATCACCGGGAAAATCGTAGCTTGACAGAAGTTCACGGACTTCCAATTCGACCAACTCCATCAGTTCTTCGTCATCCACCATGTCGGCTTTGTTCAGGTAAACCACCATGGCGGGAACGCCGACCTGGCGGGCCAGCAGGATGTGCTCGCGGGTCTGGGGCATCGGACCGTCGGCCGCGGATACAACCAGAATCGCGCCGTCCATCTGCGCCGCGCCGGTAATCATGTTCTTCACGTAGTCCGCGTGACCCGGACAGTCGACGTGAGCATAGTGACGGTTGTCGGTCTCATATTCCACATGGGCGGTCGCAATGGTGATGCCGCGTTCACGCTCTTCAGGGGCATTATCGATCGAATCGAACGCCCGGAAATCAGCAAAGCCTTTCTCCGCCATAACTTTTGTGATCGCTGCCGTCAATGTCGTCTTACCGTGGTCGACATGGCCGATCGTCCCGATGTTTACGTGGGGCTTCTTTCTCTCAAATTTTTCCTTTGCCATTGCGATAACCTCCCTTAGTACCTTGCGCGGCCAACAAGCCTGACACGAAATTTATTAAGTTTAATCAGTTTTAACATCCAAAACAAAGCCAAAGAAATGGAGCCCACAATCGGACTTGAACCGATGACCTCATCCTTACCAAGGATGTGCTCTACCGCCTGAGCTATGTGGGCCTGTTTTCTGTTGACGCTTGAAACAAAGTTTTTGATTTTGGAGCGGGAAACGGGACTCGAACCCGCGACCCTCAGCTTGGAAGGCTGACGCTCTAGCCAACTGAGCTATTCCCGCCCAGTAAAACCGAAGTTTTATGCTGAAGCATGGTGGATTCCGAATCAGTCCCAGCCGCAGTTCCGTCAGCCCTAACGCCTCCTGCATACTGATTTCTGATCTTCATCCGGAAGCACTAATAAACGTGGTGGAGGGGGGAGGATTCGAACCTCCGAAGTCTTCGACGGCAGATTTACAGTCTGCTCCCTTTGGCCACTCGGGAACCCCTCCAAAAGACTCCTCTTGTCAACAAACCTTTTCAGGACTTAGCTCAATGGAGCTGGCGACAGGAATTGAACCCGCAACCTGCTGATTACAAGTCAGCTGCTCTACCGATTGAGCTACGCCAGCACAGTTGAAGGTATATACATGAGCCTTATTTAAATTGCAAGAGAAAAAGTTCATTTAACACTATAGGCAAACTCTTGCCGTTGTCAAATCAAACCTCAGGAAAAAGCTCGCTTCCCTGGATATTCAGCCTGCCGACTTCCACCGCTGGCGAACCACCTCGAACATGGCAATGGCAGCTGCGACTGAGACATTAAGGGAAGAAACACTTCCGGCCATGGGAATGGTGAGCATGACATCACAATGTTTACTGGTATTAGGGCGAAGCCCTTTCCCTTCGCAGCCCAAGACCAGGGCCAGATCTACACTCAGGTCTTCCTGGAACAGCGGGCCCCCAGCTTCAGCGCCAAGACCGAAAACCCAGATCCCCTCTTTTTTCATCTGCCGGATGGCCCGGGCCAGGTTGGTCACCAGGCAAACCGGCACATTGGCCAACGCTCCAGCCGAAGTTTTGTGAACAGCGCCGGTCACTGGGCAGGCACGATCCTTGGGAATGATCACGCCATGACAGCCCGCTGCATCAGCGCTGCGGAGAATCGCACCAAAGTTCCTGGGATCGGCAATACTGTCGAGAACCAGGAGAAAAGCCTTTTCAGAACCCCGGGACCGCCTCATTTCCAGAAGGGTTTCCAGAGCAGTGTACTTGAACGGCTCAAGCTGTAGAGCCACCCCCTGATGGTTACACTCCCCCACCAGAGCATCAAGCTCCGGGCGGCTGATTTTACGGACGGGAACACCCTCTTTTTCAGCCATGGCCAGTAACTCCTCCAGGCGCGGAGAAGAACCCTTCATAGCCAGAAAAAGTACCTGGGAACGGTGTTTCCCGGAGAGAAATTCCTGCTTGACGGAATGAATGCCGTAAATGGTAAGGGCCACCGGTTACCTGTCTTGGAAAGCTCGGGCCATCTCTTTGAGAATCGCCTCCACTGCGGCCCCGGGATCGGAAGCTTGGGCAATAGGGCGCCCGAGAACCAGGTAGTCTGCTCCCGAAAGAATCGCCTGGTAAGGGGTTGCCACCCGTTTCTGGTCATCCAGCGAAGCGTTGGAGGGGCGAACTCCGGGCGTCACGATAATGAGATTTTTCCCGCAGGCCTTGCGGATCAGCGGAGTTTCCTGAGGCGAAGCAACAACTCCGTCCATGCCGGCTCCGCGGGCAAGTTCAGCCAGGCGCGGTACAATTTCGGCGGGAGGAAGGGCCATCCCAACCTCTTTCAAAGAATTCTCGTTCATCGAGGTGAGAATCGTCACCGCCAGGGTCAGGGGCCGATTCCCCGGGTTGGAGGCGAACATCTCCCGCAGGGAGGAAGCCGCTTGGACCATCATCTCGCTGCCACCCGTGGCATGCAGGGTAAACATGGCGACTCCAAGCTTTGCAGCCTCCAGACAGGCTTTGGCGACGGTATTCGGGATATCATGATATTTCAGATCGAGGAACACCCTGCCGCCGCCATCCTGGATCATTCTTACCGCATCCGGACCACAGCGGGTGAAAAGCTGTTTCCCAACCTTGAAGACTCCGACCCGGTCGCGGAGCCGTTTCACCCAGGTTTCAGCTTCCTTAAGAGTCTCCACATCGAGGGCGAATATTAATTGTTTTCTGGCCTGTTCAGTCATTTTTTTTTGCAACTAGCTCCTTGACACGCTGGGAAATCTGCTGAACTCTCTGGACCAGTTCGCTCGAATCGGCCGACCCGAGTTCCTTGCGGGCCACCGCACACATCATGAACAACACCTCGTTCAATGCATCCGCCAGAAGTTTTAATTTGTCTCCCTCTTCCAGTCCCTCCAGATTGCGAACAACTTTCACTCCATCCAGAAAACCGTCATCCATGATGCAAATTCCCCGAAAAACATAGGAGTATGGCTGAGGCAGCTCCAGAAAAAAGTGGTTGACCTCTTCGATGAAATGAGGGGCGGCCTCGACTATTTTTTTAAACAAAAGGGAGAACGCACCATTATAAATGGTCAACAGGTCTCCGAATGCCCCCTCCGGAACGGCAATTTCCGGGACCTGGACCTTAGCAGCCCCTTTTTGAAGCAACTGGTAAAGAAAACGCAGGCCCTCAAACTCTCCGACACCACTCTTGCGCACAAGTCCGCGAACCGAATGTTTGCTGTTCTTGATGTCCTGCAGCATACATTCTTCCGCAGCCGAAAGGCCCGGCTTATTTTCAACAAATACCGGCGTGGAGTCCAGAGACTTGATGGAGCGCATGAAAAGAGCCTTTTCATCCACCCGCCGCAACCCTTCCATGATGAGATTCTGGGTGCTCATGGAAAGCTTGGCTACTTCCTCTTCCTCCAGCGGCTTGATCAGAAAAGAAAAGCCACCCTGCTTGAACTCGAAAAGGCTGAATGTTATTTTCTCAACCTGGTGGCGGGTCGCCTGCCAGAGGTCTTTAGCGGAGATAATTTCCTGCTCCACAAGACTTTTTCCCAACGAACTGAAACCGGCAGAAAAGTTGCGGGCGTTCTCGAGAACCTCCCGGCTCACCTTACCCAGTTCGTAAAGAACTTCCCCCATATCATCTTCGTGAAAGGTGCTTGCGGCCATGACAATTTCGCCCTGTTGAAAAAAAACCTCTTTGGTTCCCCTGGCCAGGGAAAAGCGAAGAACCCCGGTTTTACAAAACACATTAAAAAAAGAAAGCAGGTCTCCTACCGTCATCTCTCCGAGGCAGCCGGCCAGAATCAATTCACTATCCCTGCCGGGTACAGTCAAGAGCAAGTGCCGATCGGAGTAGGAGTTGAGCGCTATTGCGTTGTCCCCAAGGTCTTTAGCCACCCGGTGTGGAAAGGTTAGCCTGAAACTGCTGTCAAATCGTAGAAGCATTGATACCGTCTCAAATTGAAGGGGTTAAGCATCTTGCCTGGAAGTGCATGATTCTTTTTAAACAACCACGCGCTTCGTCAGGACTCCCGAAAAATCAATTCCGCCAGCTTTGCAGCTGTTTCTTCAACCGGCAGCATGGTTTTTTGGCCGGTTTGCCTCTCGATGAGTTCAAACTCGCCGTTTTTCAGGCCCCGGTCCCCCACGGTAATGCGTAGCGGTATGCCGATCAGGTCGGCATCCTTAAATTTGCTCCCCGGCCTTTCGTCCCGATCGTCAAGAAGAACTTCGATTTTCCCATCGAGAAGTTCCTGGTAAAGTTTTTCGGCGGCATCTCTGACGGCGTCCTGTTTGGGGTTGACCACCGTAATGAGAACCTGGAACGGGGCAATGGGCAAAGGAAAAACAATCCCGTTTTCATCATGATTCTGCTCAATGGCCGCCGCAACCGTCCTGCCGATGCCGATCCCGTAGCAACCCATAACCAGGGGAACTTCCTGTCCCTGGTCATCCAGGACTACGGCATTCAGCGCCTGGGAATACTTGGTGCCCAATTTAAATACGTGCCCCACTTCAATACCCCGCCAGCTTTCCAGCTTGCCACTACAGCGCGGGCAGGGATCACCGGCCACGGCCTCGCGGAGATCAGCGAACTGTTCCACGCTAAAGTCCCTGCCATGGTTGGCGCCGGTAAAGTGATGATCCTTCTCATTGGCACCGACGACAAAATCGCTCATGCCCTCGACTTCAAGATCGGCCAAAAGACGGATCTTCAGCCCGACAGGGCCGGCAAAACCCTGAGGAGCCCCCGTCGCACCTAATACCACCTCTTCCGAAGCCAGCTCGACCCAGTTACAATCGAGAAACCTGCAAATTTTGATATTGTTGAGTTCCCTGTCCCCGCGCAAGAGAACAGCCACCGTTTCTCCTATATCGGTCTGGACAATCAGGGTTTTCACCAGGGATTGGGCGGGGATTTTCAGGTACGCGGCGACTTCCTCAATGGTCTTGCGCGCCGGAGTCAGGACCTTTTGCAGTTCTTCGGCCGGTGGCGGGGTTTTGTCGTTGCAGGGCTTCAACTCGGCCTTTTCCACGTTGGCCGCGTAAGGGCAGCTGTCGCAGGAGACGATGGCATCTTCCCCTGTCTCGGCCAGGACCATGAATTCATGGGAAGATGAACCACCAATGTTCCCGGTATCCGCCTCGACGGCCCTGAATTTCAGACCGCAGCACTCAAATATGCGACAGTAGGCGTTGAACATTTTCTCATAGGCCTTGTCGGCCCCCGAATCATCCGTATCAAAGGAATAGGCATCCTTCATGATGAACTCGCGCCCCCTCATGAGGCCGAAACGGGGGCGGATCTCATCCCGAAACTTGCTTTGAATCTGATAAACATTGATGGGAACCTGGCGGTAGGATTTGACCGCCCCGCGAATGATGTCGGTGACCACTTCCTCATGCGTGGGACCGAGGCAGAAGTCGCCGTCCTTGCGGTCCTTGACCCGCAAAAGCTCTTTGCCGTACTGCCCCCAGCGGCCTGATTCCTGCCACAACTCGGCCGGAATCACCATCGGCATCAACAGCTCGACCGCACCGGCGCGATCCATTTCCTGGCGGACAATCTGTTCAACCTTGCGGATTGATCGCAACCCGAGAGGCAGATAACTATAGATCCCCGCAGCCAGTTTGCGGATCATTCCAGCCCGCAACATCAGCTGATGGCTGATAATCTCGGCCTCTGCAGGAGTCTCTTTGGCCGTGGGAAGAAGGTATTCGGAGTAACGCATGAATTCATCCTTATTAAATAATGAATAATCAAGGAGCCTGTCGAACTTAGGAATGATTCTATTGTGAAATCGGAAAATCGGATCATGTCTCCACAAATTTTCAACAAATAGTCCCGCTATTCGTTCTCAAATTTGTGAAAATCTGTCATCGTTTTTCCATTTTGGCATTGCGACCCCCCAAGTCAGACAGACTTCTGGCCAGGTTCAAATCATACCGAAATTATCTTATCGGGAACGGAAATGCAAGAAACTTATAGGCATTTTGCGGCTCCAGAAGGCCTGTAAAAAGCGATTGCAACAGAAGCATTCAGGCGTGATCCGGGTTGTTTGTTGGACCTCCCAGCTGCCCGAGGTCGCGGATGTCGATTTCCGTGACACTGACATGCCCGCTCCGCACGATCCTGCCGTCCGAGTTGTCACGGTGGTCTTCCAGGGGCGGTTCAAGTTCGTGAAAATAGAGATCCCCACGTTTTTTAAAACAGGAGGAATACCAGGTATGCCCGAGAAAGGCCGGGACAAGACCGCAGTCCGGGGCAGCCTTTCTGGGAAGATTGATATTCCAGGTAATCGCACGACTGAAAAAAGCGGGTCGGGAAAAAAGCCATGAAAAAGTCTGATCCAGAAGACTCGCCGTCTGACTTTTGAGGTCGCAAAGAACATTCTCCGGCAAAGTCCGCTCTTCAAGCCACTGCCGAAAGCTGCCGGGATCAAAGTCCTGCGACAAAGCCACGGCGGGAATATCGGCGATATTGGCTTCCAGGCAGGCGCCGATCGTGCCGGAGGAAAGAGCAAAACCAAGCCCTGTATTGAGGCCTATGTTGATCCCTGACACCACCAGGTCCGGCCTTTTACCTTCGTAGAGGTGATAAACTCCCCAGTTGATGCAATCCGCAGGGGTGCCATCCAGGCACTGGGCGCTGTGCCCGAAAAGGTTGATCTCATCCACATAAAGGTTCCTGAAACGGGTGATCGACTTGCCGGTCCAACTCTGTTCTTCTTTTGGAACCACAATCCTCAGCGACCCCAGAGTTGCAAGCCTTTCGGCGACAAACTCAAAAAGAGGGGAACGGTGGCTGTCATCATTGGTCAGTAGGATATCCATGGTCTTCAACTCCATTTATACAGGCGCACCACCTGAATGGGTGTGCAGAGAAAAAATCCCGGGTGGTGAACAGGTTTAAAAACCCGCGAACTTGCCGAATTCTCCGCGAATCCGTTCACAGATCTGTTCCATGGTCCGGCTGCCGCAATCCACGGTGACATCGGCACATTGCCCGTAAAGTTCGGACCTTTCTTGAAAAAGGTCCTGAAAACTCTGCTCCGGACGCCGCGCTATCCCCCTCGATTGATAATCCGCAACCCGCCGCTGGATTACCGCAAAGTCGAGTCGCAAAAAAACAATCATCCCTCTTTCCTTCAGATGCGCCATGGCCTTTGAACTGTAAACCGCACTCCCCCCGGTGGCGATAACATGGTGAGCACATTCAAGCTCGAGAAGGATTCTTTCTTCAATCCCACGTAACTCCATATAACCAGAGGTATCGATGATTTCCTGGAGAGTTCGCTTTTCCGCCTGCTGGATCAGGACATCGGTATCAACAAAACCCATCCCCAAAAGTTTGGCCAGGATAATTCCGATTGTGCTCTTCCCTGCGCCGGGCATGCCGACCAGGACGATATTGCAAACGTTCCGGATGCAAGTCATCAGTAGAACCTTTCATCGCTTTCAGTTTACAGATTATCATACTCCCCAAAACAAAAGATCAGCCCGCAATTGGGAAAAACATCCCGATCCCCTGGAAACATTACTTGCATCCCTGCCATATACTTATTTATAGAAAAAACTTGCCCTTGAATTTTCCAGGCATCAATAGTATGTTCCCGCAAACTAGTTGGAAACATGGCAACCGGTTTTTATTACCTACCTCCAAGGACTGCTCCATAAAAAACTTGTTGTCCTTACCCGGGTTCAAGTTCCAGGCTGATTGTCTCCGAAAAGTTTAATCCTCCTGAAGAGCGAGAAAGTTCCACATACACCGCAGCGGTCCACAACCAATTTCGGTATATTAGCGTTTGAAGTATTTCTGTCATGTATTTTTTTGATGACGCAAAGGGAGGGAGAAGAAAATGAAACTGTTTCGGCTTTCAATTTTGGCGATGTTTTTTTCCGCGATCCTTTTTACAGCGGGTCCAGGCTCAGCCTATGATCTTCCGTCGGTCAACCTCGGTTTCACCAGTTTTCTAGACGGCGGACCTCCGGCAGGTCCGGGCTTCTATTTCACCCAGTATTTCCAGTACATCACTTCCGACGAGTTCAAAGACAGCGACGGCGACCCCCTGCTTCCGTCAGTAGCCGATGAAGACATCAATGTCTGGGTGAGCCTTTCCCAGTTTCTTTATCAGTCCGATACCCCCGTCCTGTTCGGCGGCAAATGGGGTCTCGACGTCATCATCCCCCTGGTCTCAACCAATATCGATTACGCCAATAGTTTTCCCGGACCGCAGGACAACGGCAGCGGCCTGGGGGATATTCTGATCGGACCTTATCTACAGTGGGATCCGATCATGGGGAAAAACGGGCCGGTCTTCATGCACCGCATCGAGTTGCAGATGATCTTTCCCACCGGCAAATATGATGATGACAAAGAGCTTAATCCCGGCAGCAATTTCTTCTCTTTCAACCCCTACTGGGCGGGCACCCTTTTTATCACACCGCGTCTGACCACATCCTGGCGCCTGCATTACCTCTGGAACGCTAAAAAACAACGACCCCAACACGACTCTATATGGCGGCGCCGACGACTCCCAGGCCGGTCAGGCGGTTCACGCCAACTTCGCCATAGCTTACGAAGTAATGGCCAAGCAGTTACGGGTCGGCATCAACGGTTATTTCCTGAAGCAGATCAGCGAAACAGAAGTCAACGGGCACAGCCTTTCCAACAGCAAAGAACAGGTTTTCGCCATCGGACCGGGCCTCGTTTACCACTTCTCCCCGGACAACCATCTCTTTTTCAACACTTACTTTGAAACCGATACCGAAAACCGGGCGGATTCCAGCCGTTTCAACCTGCGCTGGGTTCACCACTTCTAGCAGTTTTATTTAAATTTCAGGGTCGAGGAGGCTCCTCCCGCACCAGCTTGAGAGCCTCCTCGACCAAAACATCTGCCATTTCATCACAGGAGACTTTGCCGACAACCTTTCCCTTCTTGAAAAGCAGCCCGTCGTCCGCTCCCCCCGCAATACCGATATCCGCCTCTCGGGCCTCACCCGGCCCATTGACGGAGCAGCCCATCACCGCGACGGTAATACTTCCCGGAAGGTCCTGAAGTCTTCTTTCGACCTCTTCGGCAATCTCAATCAGATTGATCTGACAACGCCCACAGGTCGGGCAGCTGATAAAAACAGGTCCCCTGTTGCGGAGCTTGAGAGACTTGAGAATTTCCCAGCCGACCCTGACTTCCTCCAGCGGATCGCCGGTCAGAGAAACACGCAGAGTATCGCCGATACCTTCCTGCAGCAGAATCCCGATGCCGGCAGCACTTTTGATGGTCCCCGCCCAAGTCGTACCCGCCTCTGTGATGCCGATATGGAGCGGATAATCGACCTGTTCCGACAGCAGTCTGTAGGATTCCACCGTACGCTGAATATCCGAGGCCTTGACGCTGATTTTGATGTCCTCAAAGTTGAGATCCTCCAGAATCCGCACATGACCCAGGGCGCTTTCGACGATCGCTTCAGAACTCGGATGGCCGTATTTTTCGAGCAGGTCCTTTTCCAGGGAGCCGGCATTGACGCCGATACGGATGGGAAGCGCTCTTTCCCGGCAGGCCTTGACCAGCTCTTCGATTTTCCATCTTTCCCCGATATTGCCGGGATTGATGCGTAGTGCGGCGACCCCATTTTCAGCGCAGGCCAGGGCAAGACGGTAGTCGAAATGGATATCCGCGATCACCGGCAGACCTGAACCCTCGCAGACGGCTCGGATGGCTTCAGCGGCCCTCATGTCGGGAACAGCGCAGCGAACGATTTCACAGCCCGCCTTTTCCAAACTCCGGATCTGCTCAAGGGTACTCTCCACATCCCGCGTGTCGGTATTGCACATCGACTGCACGGAAATCGGGGCCTCGCCACCCACGGGCACCCGGCCAACGGATATCTGACGGGTTTTACGGCGCATGCATTCCTCCTTCTGAAAAACTGGAACCGGGTTGGAGCGGGCACATTACGTCCGTACTATAGAAACCATTAGGCCGGGAGTCAAGACGTGTGGGTAGCATCCGCTATTCTCATCAGCAGGCACCTCGACAAAGCGCCCGGCTTGGGTTATGCTCTGTCTGAACAGACGTTTCAATAAGGGAGTAGGCAGAAGTCTGGTGACGCTCGCGGTCTTCAAAACCGTAGGGGGGCGCGTCCCGTCCCCGGTGGGTTCGATTCCCATCTACTCCCGCCAGCCATCTTTATCGCCCCATATATTTAAAAAGGGTTTCCCCCCACCAGGGCTCATTGATTTTTCCCAACAGCACACGATTGACAGGTTCCCGGAGAGAACTTCCCTGCGGAAGCGCTATGGCGTACGCCTGGGGGGCAAGGGTGCGATCCAGCACCCTGACTTTTCCCGCAAAATTCTTGTTGACGAGATATTTCAACATCGGAGCATCATAAACCAGAGCGTCAGTCCGACCATTGACAAGCTCTGACATGGCCTCAGCCGTCGAAGAAACACTGTGGCTGGGAATCCGATTCTCTTTCAAATATTTTTCTCCAGTGCTGTTTTCAATACACAAAACCCGCACTTCTGGCAGGTCTTCCGGTCCGGATATTCTGGAACCGAACTCGGCAACCGTCAGAGAAGCTGTAATTGCCGCTGTAAAACTGGAGATAATGAGGATGGAAGCGAACATCCAGAAAAGCCCGACCAAGCGCCCGAGAATAGTCCTGGGCGCTTTATCCCCATACCCGACCGTGGTCATGGTCACCGCCGCCCACCAGAACCCTGCCAGGATACCAGACTTCTTTGTGCCTCCAAATTGTTCCGGATTTGCCTTTCTTTCAGCCAACCACCCAAGGAAACCCACGGCCAGGAGAACAAATACCAGCACCGTCAGAACCTTGAGAAACTGGGCCGAGAAAAACCGCTGAGCCACCAGAAACCAGCCGCTTTTAGCCTTGTTTTTGACAGCAATCCCCAAGCCCGTAGAGTAATAGGAATGGCTGAAGTCCAGTTGCTCTTCGCGGTCCTGAGTAACGCTGATGGCTGCGATTGCCAGATCCAATTTCTTGTTTTTCACCCCCTCCAGCAGACCGGCAAGATCGGTCTCCCGAAACTCATAAGAAATCCCCAGATCTTTCGCCACCTCCCGCCAAAGCTCGATGCTGATCCCTGTCCAGGTCCCTTCGGGGTCTTTGAAGGCAAAGGGAGGTGCGATTTTGGTCCCCACGATTAATTTTTGTGAAAAAACTGTTTTTTACCGCTGAAGCCGGGGCTGAACCGCACAGGCAAAACCCCATCGAGATTAAAAATCCTACCAGAACTAACATTTTGATGCGAAACATCATGCCCTCCAAAGAAACACGTCAGCCCCTCTTCCCGAACGAAGGTCTATAGCCCAGACCATAGATAAAAATTATAGGGTCATGACACTTTAAGAGGTCGGTCCCGAACAATTTTGAGGATCAGTTTATAGAGATCCTTGGCTCTATGGTTAAACCTAAACTCACATTCTTTAAGATGCAAGTTGAAGGTGCTGGGGGCCATACCGCGAAACCGAACCAGGCGTGTTTTCGCATAGCCCCAGAATCCTTCAATGCCATTGATGTGAGTGTGCCCTTTGGCAAATTCGTTCTGGCCGTGATCGATGCGAAGATGTTTGCCATAACCTACATCAACCAGGCCATTGTAGCCACGCCAGCCGTCAGAGTAGACGATGCTCTTCAACTCGACTCTGCCCCGGATCACCGCTTGGAGCGTGGCTTTCGAGCAATTTGGAACGATTTCCGTGTAAACGTGACCGTTCCGTTGAAAGATGCCGAAGACTATGGTTTTGCCAAAAGCACCCCGGCCTCTTTTGCCTTTGATGCGACGGGCGCCAAAGAACGATTCGTCGACTTCAACCTCCCCTGAAAAGGGAGATTGAAGTCCGCAATATTCGACCAGGCGCTGCCGAATCGCTTTCAAGTAACGATTGACGGTGTTGCGACTGAGACCTGTTAAACGAGCAATTTGTGAGGCGTCCAAATCGACAGAAAAGAGACGCACAATCTGTCGAAATTGATGCTCCGAAATGCGTGAACGCCAAACATACTTATTTTTCATAGTCATGACAGTATCTTAGCGCCTCCTCGTGAGTGCTTAACATGTCATGACCCAAATTATATTAGTATATTTCCCTTACGAAGTTTTTTAAATCTTTTTGAATCGTCCCGGCAGGTGACTGACCCTCATTTTCTTCCTGGTTTTTCGCTGGGACACCGGCAAAAGGGATTGCGTTCAGGGACGTTTGATGAGTCCTCGAAAACGGAGCGAAAAGTTGTAGCATTTAAACAGGCTCGCCCCCCGGTAGCAACCGGTTCATTACTTAAGATCCTGAACAAAAAGCCATCTCAGCTAAAAATCGATCTTGTTTTTGTTCAAAAAAACAGGGAAATAGCCCGACTATAATGAGCTGAACCTGACGTTCCATAAAAAAGGCCGACAATCTTAAAGATTGCCGGCCTTTTTTATGGATTTTTAATCCGCTTTGTTCGCGTGGCTTTGTCGCGAAAACATCAGGTCACACCAGATTGACTATTCTTCCAGCATCTTCTCAAGACGCTCCAGGTCGTTGATGACCCGCCACTTGCCGCCGCCCGAGGTCACCCGCTTCTCCCATTTCGCAAGACGGGACATGTATTTGCGGGGATCGACAATGTCCTGACGCAGCTTGGTGACATTGAGAGCAACAACATTGACCCCGGAAATCTGAATGGGAAAATCGCGAACATAGCCTTTTTTCAGATCTTCCTCCATGTCGGAGAAGACCAGAATCGTCTTTTTACCGGCTCCTGTCTCATTAAGATACTCCACCGCCTGCAATACCCCCCCGGTTATATCGGTATAGGGACTGCCCTTGACCCTGGTGACAAAATCATCGACTTTCTGCCGGAAGACCCGCTTCTGCTCATTGGCCACTGACGGACGCCCGTCAAATGTGACCTTCTGAATAATATCTTTTTCGCTGAAACTGCCTGTATCGATCCGGGCCACAGCCAGCGAATCTCCAGGCTGTAAAGTTCCTAAAAGAAAATTGATGATCGCCTGCGCTTTTTTCAGTTCGGCCGTATAGGTCCCGGAGGTATCCATCAGCATGTATACCGCTTGAGAGTGGCTTATGCTATCGGCACAACCGTACAAAATCGTCCCAAAGGCTAGAAGACCGAGAATGAATCGCTTCATGAGCTTACCTCCTCTTTGGGGGCCATTTTCACTTGTCCGCGCGGCTCCTTGACTAATTTGTTCTCAACCCACAGAAACGGCGCAATCACCAGATCATAAATGCTGACAAGAATTTTTCCCATATAATGAGCGACGTTCCCAATCAGCCGAAGAACCAAGGCAATCACGCGCAGGAACCACATGGCTGCAAGCCCTAAAACCGTACGGGAACTGTAAATAAAAGATTCCAGGGGAATCGCCACAAAGGTGAGGGCAAAAGGCAATACAAATCCCAACACCATCTGGCCGACCGTTGGAATCAGGCTTCGAGTTGCATGGGCCACCGCCTCGGCGCCCGCCAGACTTTGGCGCAAGGCTTCCATGTCCGAAGCAATGCGGTCGCGCATGAATGCGAGACTGGATTCCACTCCGGCAAGAATAAACAAGAGGGAAAAGGAAATCCAGATCATCCGCGTGCGCATTTTGTCATCCATGTTGGAAATAAGTGGGAAAAGCCGGGTGATGCGCAAGGACTCCATCAAAAACAAACCCATGGAGAGTTCCATCAGAATGATGACCATTGCGGCAACATCAGAGGTCTTAAAAGTCCCAATGTAGCTTCCGCCCCCGACCATTTCCGACATGGGCAGGGCAATGAGGTTGAAGTTAATGACCGCGCCGCCGATGGCGATGAGCATGACCAGGCCGGAAATGACGAACTGGGTCATGGAGGAAGAAGACAGTTTCCGCGCCGCGGTTTCCGAATGAGCTCTGATTTGCTCATATTCGACCATTTTTCCGTCAATAATTTTGGCGCGATCCTCCAGGCCGGTAATGGTCTTGCCGACTTTTTCCAGGGTCTTGGTGATCTGCCGCCAGAAAGGTGTCATCTTTTTCAGCAAGCCATGACGGGTGGCGCTGACCTTGCGATATTCCTCCAACGCCTTGGTCTGCTGGCGGTCCAGAGTGTTGTGAATCTCTCCCAAGATCATGGCTACGCCGTCATCTTTGCCCCGGGGGATTTTGGCGATAGCCTCAACAGCGGAAATCCAGGTTGGCGGCAAAGGCGCTGTTTCGGTGCTGTTGGCGTAGTCTTCGTCAATCTTGGTCACTAATTCCGCCATTTTCCGGTGAAATGACGGATATGCTTGAAGATCCCGTTTGACGACCGCCTCAACCCGCTGGAACTCGCGCTCCAGCTCTTTTTCCACTTCCTCCATGCCGGCAGCAAGGAGTACTTCACGGTTACGCTGGCCGAGTTTTTTTTCGGCAATCAGAATCGAGTGGGCCGCCAAGCGCATGGCATTATTGACAACTCTGCAAACCGCCCGGATACTCTTATGAGCCTGGTTTCGAATCAGGTAAAGAAGGACCAGAAGAACCATTACCGCAACGAGAACCGATACGGCTGGCTGGCCCGGTAAAATCAGAAAATTTTCCATGTTTTTACCTCCTATGTGTAAAACTTCCCCCTAAAGAAGCTTCCTGAAAGGAAAGTCAGGAAAATACTTGCCGAGCTTTGTCGACAAAAATTTCCTGACTTTTAAAAATCACAACCCCAATAATTAAAGATTATTAGCAATTTGGACTCCAATTTAAAAAATATGCTTTTTTTGCGGCAAAAATTGACAAAGCTTAATCTTTACTACCACCTTTTTCGCACTGTTCAACATTAGTCGTCCTCGGAATTATTCCTTTGTGAACATTTACGGACCCTGATATCCTCAACGTCATAAAACTCCTCTCACAGATCGAGCGACAACCATGCGCTTCATCCATACCTCGGACATCCATCTCGGAAAAACCTACCGCAACTCCTCGGGGGAGACCGAACGCTACGAGGATTTTTTTCGCTGTCTGGACGGTATCGTTGCCGACGCCATACGGGAGCAGGTCGATTTCGTCCTCATCGGCGGAGACCTCTTCCATATCGGCCAGATTCTCCCCAGAACCTTCGCCCGCACCATCGAAACCCTGCAGCCTCTTAAAGACGCCGCCATCCCCTGCATCGCCGTCGAAGGGAACCACGACTGGATTCACCGCCGCGACAGCATCTCCTGGATGGAAGCGCTTTCCGAAATGAACTACATCCGTCTGTTGCGGCCATCCCGTACTGAAGATGGCGGTTACCGCTTCGAACCTTTCGATGAAAAAACCGGAATGGGCGGACACATTGAAATCAACGGCCTCAACATCTACGGCCTTGGCTACATTGGCGCTCAGGCAGGGAGTCACGTACAGCGCATCTGCGAAGCCGTGCCCACGGCAAACAATCTACTTCTTTTTCATGTTGGAATCTGGACCTATTCGCCGGTCGAGATCGGCAACATGAAACCCGAGGAATCTCACCTGCTCGCTGACACATTTGCGTACGTTGCCCTTGGACACGGGCACAAACCTTATGTCGTCACAACCCCCGAGGGCAAACCCTACGCTTTTAACCCCGGCTCTCCGGAGCGGGTCAACTTCGGCGAGGAAAAATACGCAAAAGGCTATTACCTGGTCGACGTGGATGGATGGGAATTCAAGCCGGAGTTTATTCCTACATCCCCACGCCCGATGCAGGTTTTGACCATTGATCTGGATGGAGCCGAAAATGCCGAACAAGCGCTGGAGCGCTTCCGAGAAGCGGTAAAGAAAAAATTCCCCGCAAAGGACGCGCCGCAGCCTCTGCTGGAATTGAAATTAATCGGTCGGGTAAATTTCCATCCATTTGAACTGGGTCGTGAACGCTTGCGGATGGAACTTGCGGAAATAGCCAATCCCCTGCATGTGGAAATCAAAAATCATCTTTCCCTGATCACCCGCAGCGGTGACATCAAAATGGCTAAAAAGAGCCTCGCCGAGATCGAAAAGGATGTGCTCCATGAACTGATCGGGGCAGGAAGCGAATACCAGGGACGCGAGACTGAACTCGTCAGACTGGCCCTTTCCATGCGCGACCTGGTGCTCAAAGGGGATGTCGACGGGGAGGAACTCCTCTGTCTCCTGGAAGAGGGGGAGCCATGATGCGGATTCTCTCCATCCAACTCAAAAACATCAAATCACACCGCGACAGAGAACTGACCTTTGCGCCCGGGATCAACGTTCTCTCCGGTCCCAACGGCATCGGCAAAAGCACTATTTTCGAGGCAATCGGCTACGCCATGTTCGGCGTCGACGCCCAGAAATTTGTAGGTAATGTCGAACGCTTCATTTCCATCGGCGCAAAAAAAGGTGAGATCAGCGTCACGTTCCAGCTCGACAACAGTGACCGCTACCGGGTCACCCGCACCGTTGGCGCGGCCACCCGGTGGCTGCTGGCGAAAAACAACGGTGACAACTTCGAAGTGGAAGAGCACAAGGACGCCAGTGAAACCGAAGTCAGGCTCAAGGAACTTCTCGGGCTGGACAACGGAAGGCCCCTGGCCGAACAGTTCGAACTCGTGATCGGGCCTTTTCAGAATGAGTTTCTTGGACCCTTTGTCATCAAACAAGCGACAAAAAGACGTGATGAATTCGATGCCATCCTGGGTATCGATACCTGGCGTAAGACTTTCAGCGAAACCAACGCACTGACCAGAACCATCAAAAACAAAGCCGAGGTTCTGCAAGCCGAGATCAAGGCCAGGGAAGAACAGGTCTTGGCGTTGCCTGAAAAGCGGGAGGAACTGAAATTCGCTGAAAACGAAGTCGAACTTGCTCAAAAGAGTCTGGCTGAAATGGAAGAAAAGCTCGGGGTGTTGGAAACCCGCCTCGGCGAATTGAACAACCGGGAGCAGACCATCAACAATTTCCAGAAAGAGATTGGATTGCTCGACGGTCAGATAAACGCCTGCGAGCAGAATATCACGGTCCGCAAGCAGCAGGTTGCCGAGGCCGAACAGGCATTTGAAACCATCAAAAAAACCCGCACCGGGATGGAGGCATTCGAAAAAGCTGAAACCCGCCTTGCCGCGTTGCGAGGGCAAGAAAAGCTACGGCGGGACATGGAGCAGAAAGTTGCAGCCCTCAACAGCCAAGCCACAGGCCTGCAGGGACGCATCGATTCCGAAACCGGAGGCCTTGAAGAGGCCCGTGTAGAACTGACCCATGAAGCAGAGCGTCTGGCTAGGGAGAAAAAAGTTCTGAAATTGGATAAAAACACCCTTTCGCAGGCCAGACGCCTGCCCGCAATCAGGGAGCAACTCTCTTCTTTGAGAAGAGAACGGGGACAGCTCGAGGGACGTCGCAGCGGTCTGGTGGAAGGGAGCGAAAAGCTGGAGGAAGGAATCTGCCCCTTCTTCCAGGAACCTTGTCAGAACATCGCCGGACGAAAACCGAGGGATGTTTTTTCAGCAAAACAACAAGACCTGGATAATGACCTGACCCGACTTGCCAGTGAAATAAAGAAACTGTCGCAGGAGGAAATCCTGGCAGACAAGGCCGCTTCCAAGATTAAGGAAGTGCAGGTCAAAGTCAATGAACTGGAGCGGCAACATGTGGTTCTGGCGCAGCAGCAGCGGAAAATCGAGGAACGTGCAGAGGGCCTGAAAATTATCCAATCCCAACGTCAGGAAACCATGGCCAAACTCGACCTCGGACGAAAGGCTTTGGAAGCGTTCGCAAGTCTGGGGAAAGATATTGAAAAGGCCGAGCAGGAAAAGACGACCCACAAAGAAGCCAGAGACCTCTATTACGCCAACCGCAAGATTGCGGAAGACCTGGCCGCCCGGCAGGAGAGCCTGGAGAAAACGCTCAGGCAGCAGGAGTTGAATCGAACGTCGCTTGTTAAAAAACAGATGGGGCTGGAAAAAGCCCGGGAAAGCTACGATGCGGAAAAGCATGGCGAGGCGCGCCAACACAAAGACACTCTGATCAGCCAGGTCGCAACTCTGTGCCAGAAAGTCGCGGACCTCGGAAAAGACAAGCAAAGACTGGTTAAAGAGATCGGCAAACTGCAACAAATCCAAAAAGAGATTGAAGTTCGAAAATCCATGGTCAAGACCTATGGCGAGAAGGATAAGTTGGTCAAGTTTCTGCGCAACAGGGTTTTTAAAGAAGTGTCAAGACATCTCTCGGAACGCTTTCGTGAAGAGATTAGTTTGCGAGCCGACCGCATCTACCGGAACATTTCAGAAACCGATGAAGAGCTTTACTGGGGGGAGAACTACCAGGTTGTTCTGCGGGACATGGCCGACGGGGAAATCAGGGAGAGAACCGATGACCAGCTCTCCGGCGGCCAGATCATGAGTGCCGTTGTCGCCCTGCGGTTGGCCATGCTGCAGACCATCGGGGCACGTATCGCCTTTTTCGACGAGCCGACCTCCAATCTCGATATCACGCGCCGCGAGAACCTGGCCCACGCCTTCCGCGCCATCGATGTGGGACGCGAGGAGGTGACCGAGCACTGGTACGATCAGCTTTTCCTCATTAGTCATGATGTGGCATTCACCGAAGTGACGGATCAGACAATCGCGGTTGAATAAAAACCCTCCGACTGCCTTTTTCAGAAAATGAGGCCACCAGAGGGCTAATTAGTTGATTATCAGGAAAAAATTAACCGCTGCTCAATCAGAAAGTTAAACTGTAAAAACATCCAAAATCTCTTTCATTTCGGCCCCATCGGATAACCCATTTCCGTCCAGGCTTTCATACCGCCCCGCAGAGCAAAAACATTTTTATATCCTTGCGCCAACAGCTTTCGTGCCAGACCGGCACTTGATCCTTCGTTCGCTCAGGTGCAGTAGGCGATAAGAATCTGTTCGGGTTCAAGTCCTGCCAGCTGCTGATTCAGAGGAATCCCCCTTTCAACCCGAATGGCTTTTGCAATTTTTACGTTTGATTTTTGCCAGGAAGAAGGAGCCCGAACATCCAGAAAGACCACCTCTTTGCCACTTTGCAGCATGTCATGGGCTTCCTGTGCGGATATCCTCGGAATATCCGGATGGGGGATGTCTCCGGCCATTACCGGAGCAGTCATTGACAAAACCAGAGAAAGGATGAAGGGATAAATCCATGTGCGTAAATGCATGTTCTGACCTCCAGTTTAATATCCCGGATTATGCATGAAGACTTCTACTGCAACCGTCAATTGCATACCATCTCAAGCCGTGCTCGCTCCTTGCTCTTCGACGTACTGAAAGTACGTCTGCAGAGCGCGTCACTGCGCTTGACTTGAGCTGACGCACAGTTGCCGGCTTCGCAATAAAGCCTCATAAATAAACCTGGATAAGGAAATTGGAACCCTCTTTCGGTGGTTCCGAGTTTCAGCCTTTTCATCAGTATATATTGGCCTCTGCAAAAATTGCCATAGGGGAATTTTATGCAGTGTTTCTGGGCTGTAGGGAATGGAGGCACAACAACAGCGGAAAAGAAAAGGTTTTTTGTTGTCCCCTCGTTTGAATAAAGAGGCAGCCACCCAAAAGGTTTTCTCTTTTTGGTTGGGGCAGGAGTCTGTCGAGCTTAGGAGATCGTAATGAGAAAATGGATAATCGAGGACAGATTTTCGCCAATTTGAGATCGAATAACAGGGCTATTTGTCGAAAATTTTCGGAGATATGACCCGATTTGCCGATTTCGCAATAGAATCATTCTAAGTCCGACAGGCTCCTAGCGGGTGATCTTTTTCAGATGATCGTTAATCAGATCGGCCAGAGCTCTGGTGAAATCCGCCCGGACATTCATGGAGGGGCTGCGCAAAAAATGCCGTATGCCCACACTGCGGGCATATTGGTTGTATTCGATGTCAAGTTCGTAAAGGGTTTCCAGGTGATCGCAAACAAAAGATAGCGGCACGATGAGAATTGCCTCATGTCCCTGCCTGCCGAGTCGCCTGATGGTCTCCTTTGTCGATGGCTCCAACCATTTGGCAGGCCCCCCCCGACTCTGGAAACAGAGGTGCCAGTTGCATTCACCGATTCTCTGAAGCACGCCGCGCACCGTCCTCAGAGTCTGAGTCAGGAAAGGATCACCCTGATCGATCATACGCTGCGGCAGGGAATGAGCGGAAAACAGTATCTGGGCATCGGATCGGAAAGCCTCCGGAATGGACTCGATCCCCTCTTGAACGGTCGCAGCCAGTACGTCCAGGTAGTCGGACCAGAGGTACCAGGGGTCGATGACCGTATACTGCAGTTGAGGGTGAAGAGTGGAGACCGCCCGACAGAAATCCTTGATGCTGCTCCCCGTGGTCGATTTTGAATACTGGGGATACATGGGAAGAACCACCGCCTGCTCAATCCCTGCATTTTTGATCTGCAGCAGGGTTTCCGAAGCAAAGGGAGCTGAATAACGCATGATGATGAAGGGGGTATAAGAGGAAGCCAGGTCCTGGCAGATAGCTCGGGCCTGTTTCTCGGTCCATTCCCGGAGCGGTGAACTGCCGCCGATGCGACGATACTTTTCCGCGCTGGTGGGCGCCCTGAAATGGGAGATAATCCGGGCGATAATCCTCTGGCCGAAGCCGCCCGGAAGAATCTGCATCAGGTCCTTGTCGGAAAAGAGCTTGAAGAGATAAGGTTTAACTTCATCCGTAGAGCCCGGCCCTCCCATGTTGAGGAGAACCAGAGCCTTGGGACTGTCAGGTTCGATCATCCCTTTCCTTTATAAAATCAGGTTAAGCTCAACTGGTGGATCCTGCCCACCAGAAATTGGACATTTTCCACCGGGGTTCCCGGCAGGATGCCATGCCCGAGGTTGAAAATATGTCCGGAGCGGCCCCGGTTTTCGCCGAGAATCCGGCGCACAGCTTTCTCAATAACGTTTGTCGGCCCAAAAAGAACGGACGGGTCGAGATTTCCCTGTACAGCAACTTCCGTTCCCAGAATACTCCTGGCCCGATCAAGAGCGATATGCCAATCAAGACCGATAACATCGGCGCCGGCCTGCTGCACCAGGTCGAGCATGGTCCCGGCTCCCCTTACAAAGAGAATAACCGGAACATCCAGGCGGTTCAATCCGGTAATCAATTTTCGGGTGAAAGGGAGAATATAGGTTTCATAGTCAGAAGGCGAGAGAAGCCCTCCCCAGGTATCAAAAACCTGCACGGCCTGCACTCCGGCGGCAATCTGGGCATTCAAATAACGTATGTTGGTTTCAGTGATTTTTTCCATCAGAAGGCGGAACAGCTCAGGCGCGCGAAACATCAACTTCTTGATTTTCGAGAAATCCTTGCTGCCCTGACCCTCAACCATATAGCAGGCCAGGGTGAAGGGTCCTCCACAAAAACCGATGAGAGGGACCCGGCCGGTCAGTTCCGAACGCAGAATCCGGATAGTATCCATAACAAAAGAAGCCTCTTCTTCCATGCATGGAATACGCAGGGCATCGATATCATCTTCGCTTGCTACCGGTTTATCCAGGACGGGACCGGGCTTGAAGTCGAGGCCGACCCCCATACTTTCCACAGGGATGAGAATGTCGGAAAAGAGAATGGCGGCATCCACGCCAAGAACCTCCACCGGCTGCAGGGTCACGGCCGCAGCCAGTTCCGGATTTTTGCAGAGCTCCAGAAAGGAAACCCGGGAGCGCACCTCCCGGTACTGAGGCAGGTAACGCCCAGCCTGGCGCATGATCCAGACGGGTGTACGGCTGACGGGCCGCCCCCAGCAAGCCTCAAGAAAATCATAACCCTTACTCATTCCAATCCCCCTGAAGATTTTCCCGCAAGACCCTTAGGGGAAAAGTCATCCCTTCCCTTGCCGGAGGCCTTCTCCGAGCCTTCGGGTGCGTAGAGGCAAAACGGCTCTTCCTCCAGAAAGTCATGAAAAACTGCGTCGGCCCGGGCCCGACAGCCTCCGCACACGTTCAGAAACTCGCAGCCCCCGCATTTGCCTTTGTAGCGGCTGAAATCCCGCAACTGATTGAGAGTTTCGGAATTAAACCACAAGTCTTCGAAAGGAGTCTCCTTGACGTTGCCCACGGAGGAAAGGAAGTAGGAACAGGGCTTGAGATTTCCAAAACAGTCGATCAGACAGATATACTGTCCGGCCAGACAGCCCTTCTGGGCACCCGTGGCGAAACTGAGATTGCGCCGCTTATGCTGGACGCCCTCCCTTTTCTGTTCCTGGGCAATAATCCGAAAGTAGTGGGGAGCACAAGTCGGACGCATCAGGATGTCCTCTTCCTGCTGTTCCTGCTCCCAGTGCCAGTGGAGGATTTCCTCGTAATCCCCAGGGGAAATCAACTCCTCCATAATATCCTGCCCACGCCCTGTGGGAACCACCATGAACAGATACCAAGCCACCGCACCCAGCTTTTTTGCAAGCCGGAACGTAGCAGCAATATCATGTTGATTGCGTTTTGTAAACGATGAGTTTATAAGGAATTTAATGTTTTTTCTTCTGAGAATTTCGATCCCCTCGACCACTTTTTCAAAAGCTCCCGGGGAATTCCGAAAATTATCGTGAATCGCCGCCGTGGAACCGTCCAGGGAAAGGGAAACCATACGAATGCCGCTTTCCTTCATCTGTTCGCAGATGGCATCCGAAATCAGGGTGCCGTTGGTGGCCATGCACATCCGTAGCCCCTTTTTCGTGCCATAGCGAGCTATATCGAAAATATCCTCAC
>CAXXSG010000002.1:0-755687 GCA_963665915.2 Desulfuromonadales bacterium | reverse complement strand
AGTGCCGGTCTTGATGGCAATGAAACCCTTGCCGCTGATACCGCCTTGATGGGGGCCGGGCTGGCTCTCGACTCAATGGCCACTGTCGAGCTGCTGGTCGGGCTTGAAAAGGAGTTTGGTCTCCAGATTCCACCGGATGAACTGGTCGAGGCCGGTGCTTTCGAGACCATCGGATCGTTGGTTACTTTTATCGAATCGCGAATAGAGCCTGACTAGCGAGGGGCTGTTGCTGTACAACATTCTTAAAATGTCTGCCGCCCGCTATCCGGAGCATACGGCCATACTCAAGGACAACCGCTCCGTCACCTACCGTGAGCTTAAGTGCAGAACGGACAGTTTGGCAGGACTGCTCATCAGGGACGGCCTCACACCTGGCGGCATAGCCACCTTGCGGTTGCCGAACTCACCTGAATTCGCGGCAGCACTCTTTGCCGTTTCGCGTTGCGGCGCCGCCGCGGTGCTTGTCGACCCTGTGTTCAAGCCGGAGGAAGCAGCAAACTATGCCCGCCGTGCCGGAACAGACATGATGCTGCTACCGGCAAGTTCCGACAGTGCAGTTGCCGGCACCAACGCTTTTTCCATATTTCCCGTCCCGGAGCTGGCTGAACTGGCCGGAGATGAACCGCCTGCCCTCAAGGCCCCACCCATTAGCGACAGCCAGATTGCTGTTATGCTGCTTTCCTCAGGCACTTCGGGCGCCGCTAAAATTGTGCCGAAAACTGCGGTTCAGGCGCGCGCGGCACTTGATATCTATCAGCGGACAATCCCCTACCACACCGAAGATCGAGTTCTGGCCGCCCTGCCATTCAATCACAGTTTCGGCTTTTTCAATGTTCTTCTGGCCGGGATCGCTGCCGGCGCAACCCTGATCATGGCCAAATACTCACCACGTCAAACCGCGACTCTGATCGCCCAGGAGCGAATTTCTGTACTGCCGGCCACACCATTCATGTTCCGCATGATGGCGGAAACAGAATTCGACTCGGCACCGGATTTCAGCACTGTTCGCGTTGCAGTCTCCGCCGGCGCGGCTCTGCCGCCTGCAGTTCTCGAAAAGACCCGGAAAAAATTCGGGATTTCGATCTGGCAGTCATACGGCACCACTGAAAGCGGGCCCGCCACCCTGAACCGGCAGGCCGCGACTGACGAAATGCCGGTGGGTTGTGTCGGCACGCCATATGTGGATGTCACGATCCGAGTTCTCGATTCGGCCGGAGACCTGTTGTCCGAAGGCGCCGAAGGTGAAGTGGCCGTACACAGCGATGCCAGCACCGACGCATACCTCGATGAACCGGAAGCATCACACTGCTTTCGAAACGGCTGGGTCCTGACTGGCGACGTCGGGCAGATCGACCCCGTGAGCGGTGCGTTGGTCATCTCCGGTCGCCAGAAACGCATGATTAATGTTGCCGGTAAAAAGGTCTCGCCGGATGAAGTCGAAGCATGCCTCCTGACCCATCCGAGGGTGGCGGATGCGTTGGTGACCGGCGACCCGACACCCTCCGGGGAAGAACGGGTCTTAGCCTATGTGGTCCCAAAGGGTGACCTGGATAGCGGTGATGTCCGGACCTACTGCGCGGAACGGCTCGCCGATTTCAAGGTGCCGCGCTTGGTCAGGATGGTGGCGGAACTCAAGCGTGGCCCGATGGGTAAGCTGCCCGCCAGCGCGCGACCATCGCGAACCTAAACGGTTTGATCAGGAGTTAGCATGGCAAGCATTCCCATCCCCGACCCTGCATCTCTACCGCCCATGCCGTGGCTGGCGTTGCCCCAGGCATGGCTGCGCCTGATCTTCTACCGTTACCTTCCCTGGTCCTTAGTCACGAGATGGAAAATCCTCACCCACAGACTCAATGTCAAACTTCGAGGCAGCCGAAAAGAGAGGGCTGCAATGGCGACCGTCAAGGACCTGATGCCTGCTGACGCAACCGGGAACCTGCGGCACATCGCCGTGCGCACCCAAGTACTGACACGGCTCGGCCGGAACACCTTTGCCCCGGTGTTTTCAAGATCCCGCGCCGACCTCATCCGCATGCTCAAACCCGTAGGACTGGAAACACTCGATGAACTTAAGGAAAAATCTCAGGGTGTGATCATCGTCGGAGCGCATGTCGGATACAATAGTTGGGTAGGCCCAGCGCTACTCGGAATGGGCTATCCAGTGCATCTGATGCAACGCCGCCACGTGTCGCCCGGAAAACTGCTCATGTACCGGATGGCTGACTGGGGGAAGATGGTCATGCCATATCCGGAGCCTGGCCAAGAGGGGTTCCATCTCAAGAAGCTCCATGACATGCTGCAGCAGAAAGAGTGGTTGCAGCACATCGGCGACACCAACGACAGCCGCAAGGCAGGAGTCAAAGGTGAGTTGTTTGGACACCAGGTGTGCTTTGTTCACGCGCCATGGACCCTGGCGCGCTTGTCGGGAACTCCCGCCGTTCCTGTTCTCATCCTGGCAGATGAAAAAATGCAACCGCAAATGTTTGTTGGCCCGGCTATCCCCGTCATATCCGGTATCCCGGCCAGTCAAGCCCTGACCGACGCTTTCCAGACTTATCTGAATTTCCTCGAAAAATCACTGTGGGACCGCCGCTGGAACCTTCACCCGAGCCAGTGGGCAGTAATAATGAAAAAGAAAGATAGTGCGTAAGCACGCATTGCATGCGGAACGTTACACTCAGGAGGGTCTTTTCTGTGAGACCGTTGTCAAAAACATTTCAACAGTTGGAAGACAAAATAAAATTCGCTGCTTTTCCCAAATCCCCAAAGACCAGGATATCATCGGATTTGAGCCTTTGTGACGTTTCAACACCATAGCCGGTGAGGACCAGAATAGGCCTGCAACCCGCTCGGGTTCCGGCCTGGAGGTCGGCAAGCTTGTCCCCGATCATGAAGGAGCGGGTCAGGTCAATCCCAAAATCAGCCGCCGCCTGGAGGAGCAATCCCGGCTCCCCTTTGCGACAATTGCAGTGTTTCCGAAATGCTCCTACACCCTGATCGGGATGGTGGGGGCAGACATAGAATCCATCTACCCCGGCACCATATTTATTCAATTTCTTCTGGATGTGCCTGTGCAGGGTCTCAACCTCAGCCAAGGTAAAATAACCTCGGGCCACTCCTGACTGATTGGTGACAACGATGACCAGAAAACCTGCTTTTTTCAGCCTCTGAATCGACTCAGGAACACCCCGGATAAAGACAAAATCCTCAATGCGATAAAGATAATCCTTTTCCTCATTAAGCGTTCCGTCCCGGTCAAGAAACACCGCTCGCCTTTTTTCCACACCCAAAGCGTACCTTTCCTTTGCGGTGATGTTTCAGTATTTTTCCAGAATTCGATTGATCAACTGGGTGGTCGATTTTCCGTCTACAAAAGGGATAATTTCCACACGACCGCCATAACTTTTAACAATCTCCTTCCCGACAACCTCTTCAGGAAGATAATCACCCCCCTTAACCAGGATATCGGGTTGTAAAGTCTGTATGATTGCGTGTGGGGTATCTTCATCAAAAATTGTAACAAAATCGATACAACTCAATGCTGCGAGAACATGAGCCCGTTCATGTTCATTGATCAGGGGTCTCTTGTCCCCTTTAAGGCGTTTGACGGAAGCGTCGGAGTTCAGGCCAAGAACCAGCAAATCACCACAGCTACGGGCCTGTTGCAGGTATTTGACGTGACCGACATGAAGAAGGTCGAAGCAGCCGTTGGTAAAGACCACCGTTTTGCCCTTGGCTTTCGTTTCAGCAACCAGTTTCTCTAGTTGGCCACGGGACCTGATTTTTGCATCGACCCCCTGACCCTGTGGATTGGCCGCTTCAAATATTTCTTCCGGAAAAACCGTCGAAGTCCCCACCTTCCCGACCACAACCCCGGCGGCGATATTTGCCACAGTGGCGGCTTCGAAAAAAGTGAGACCCGCAGCAAACGCAGCTCCAAGAACGGACAGGACCGTATCCCCCGCACCGGAAACATCGTAAACCTCGCGAGCACGAGTTAAAAGATCAAACTCATCCTCTTTTAAAAACAGGGTCATGCCCTCTTCAGACCGGGTCAGGACCAGAGCCTCTATTTCCAGGGATTGCACCAGACTTCTGCCGGCAATCCGCAAATTTTCATCGTTCAGGGAATCGAATTTGGCGGCCCTCAATGCTTCTTTCCGATTGGGAGTCAACAGGGTGGCGCCACGATATTTGCCAAAGTCGGGCCCTTTTGGATCAACAAAAACAGGGATATTTCTTTCCCTGGCCAGGTGAATTATCCCAGCCAGAAGTTTCTCTGTCAACAGCCCCTTATTGTAGTCGGAAATCAGAACAACGGCACATAGCTTAACCACTTCCTTAAATCTCTCGAGAACCCTGGATTCCATTTCCTCGGAGATATCCTCCCGGCTCTCCCGGTCAATCCTCATCATCTGCTGATTGCTGGCCAGTATCCGGGTTTTACGGCTGGTTTTTCTTAGCGGATCAAGAAAGATATTCGCGCCGTCGAGCTGTTTTTCTTCAAGCATGCTCTGCAGTCGTTCCCCATCGGGGTCATTTCCAAGAACGCTCAGCATCTGGACACCGCATCCAAGGGCAACGAGATTATTGATGACGTTACCGGCACCCCCAAGGCGAAGATCTTCGCGCAGGATATCGACGACCTGAACCGGCGCTTCGGGCGAGATGCGCTCGGTTTTGCCCCAGAGATATTCATCCAGCATCAGATCACCGACGACCAGAACCTTAACAGTCGAAAGGCACTCCAAAAATTTTTCGATTTTCTGAAGATCCATTACGTAAACAATTCCGCCTTAAATATTGTTTTCGCCTAGAGCGTGAAGGATGGCCATGGCAAAAAGAGGAATATTGATCTCATGGTGGCCGATAATATGGTAACCCTTCCCCGATTGAGAGGTTGGGCGCTTAACCACGTTTTGCGAAGGCCGATAATGCTGAATCATATCAAAATTTGCTGTGGAAAAATTTTCGACATGATGACCGAGATTCTGGGCAATGGAAAGAGCTTTGAGAAAAACTTCCGGCATGATGACCGCGGAGCCGACATTCAGCCAGACCCCGCCTTCCAGTTCAGAGACAACGGCTGTCAGGAGACGGAAGTCTCGAAAAGACATTTCCCCGGTAACGGCACCGTCGGCTAGAGGATGCTGATGAATAATATCCGTCCCGATGGCCACATGGACGGTCGCCGGAATCTGCATCTCATGACAACAGCCAAGGAGGCTGAATTCCCGGAAGGAATGCTTTTTGCGGATAATCCACTCGCCTATGGCTTCCCCAAAACCGATATCTTTGCAAAAACCTTCTTTTAGAGCGAGGTTCATCCCCTCCCCTGTCTCCCTGGCAAACCCAAACTCTCCGGAATGTAAAACCGCGGCAACATCTTCCGAAGTGCCTCCAACCAGAGAAACTTCAAAATCATGAATAGCTGCGGAACCGTTCATGGCAACCGCAGTTACTATCTCTTTTTGAATGAGAGTTTTGATAACCGGTTGCAAACCGCATTTAATAACATGTCCGCCTATGGCCAGGACCACAGGCCTGCCCTTTTCTCGGGCTCGGCAGACTGCAGAAACCACATCCCGCATGGAGTCAGCAGCGAGAAGCCTCGGCAGGGAGTCGAAAAAACCCTTAAAATCATGAATACCTTCAAGACTACCCGCAAAATGCTCCGCAACATTGACTTTATGTCCCCTGGAACTCAGGGGATAGGTTTTGATGTTGTCCAGTTGAATGGGTATGATTTTTTTTTTCATTTGATGTTCCGTTGATATCTGGAGCTGTGTCGGAAAACCCAAAGGGTAATCAAGCGGTCCTTTTTACCACCCCAAAAAAATGTTCAATCGAAAAGCTGGTTTTCAACCAGGCCACAGACGAGATGAATGATGACGATGTGCATTTCCTGAATATGGGGCGTATCGTCGCTTGGCACCACCAGGATGATATCGCTGAGAGCAGGCAACTTACCGCCACCACGGCCGCAGAGGGAGACCGTCCGACAGCCAAGCTCCCGGCCCTTTTCCAGAGCTTTGATCACATTGGCCGAGTTACCGCTGGTCGATATGCCGATGAGCACGTCTCCAGGAACGGCCAGCGCTTCAACCTGGCGACTGAAAATCTGGTCAAAATGATAATCATTTCCAACAGCGGTAAGAATCGAAGAGTTTGTATTCAGGGCAATGGCGGGTAAACCTTTTCTCTCTTTAATAAAACGCCCCACCATTTCGGCGGCAAAATGCTGTGCATCTCCCGCAGATCCCCCGTTTCCCATAATCAGAATTTTATTTCCGGCGTTGAAACACTCAGCAACAAGGTCGGCAAAAGAGAGAATAGTCTCCGAAAGTTTGTCTTGAGTTAACTGAAGGGTCTTTTTAAGTTTATAGAAATACTCATCCGTTTGTGACATCTTCAACTGCACCCTAGCTATCAAAAAACGAAAGAAATAAAACCTTGGAAAATCATAATTAATTTAAAAATTGATATTAATTCTTAGCATGTCTTGTGGCAAAACGTCCAACCAAGTTTGATTTTCATGAAGTCTCTTGGACGATTTATTCATATGGCTTACCGTAATCAGTAATTTTCACATAATTGCCGCCTCTATAAAAGCTCAGGAACTCCATCGCCCCCAGCATCTGAGGAAAAAGGCCTTATCGTTATCGGCCGCCTGATTTTTCTCCATATCAACTAGAAAACGCTTCAGATCTTTGCGTTTAACTGCAAGCTTTCCCTGACCAACGATCCTGGTACCGTCAAGATCGGTAAGATACAGACCTTTGCCTCCTTTGCCGCCCACCAGAATATTGTTCCACTTAAGATCACCATGCAGTCCTCCCAAAAGATGCATACGGCCCAAAAGCAAGGCCACTCGCCCTAGAAGGTCCCTTCTTGAAACCGGGTCAGACCGTGACCATATTGTGGAAAGAGTTTCTGACTTCTCAATAAATTGGAACAATAGATAGGAGCGACCCAGTAAACCCATCCGGCGCTCCTCCAGACAAATCAAGGGTTCGGGAACCGGGAGACCCCTATAGCGAAATTCCCAGGAAACCAGCCACGACCGCACTGCCCGAGAGCGTCGCAATGTATTTTTCAGACGATATTTCCATCCTTTGCAATTAAAGCGCTTAAGAAAATAGCTCTCCCCGCAAATCTCAATTCTGGCGGCCTGAATGGTGAGGCCTGTCTTGAAAACCTGTCCGGCATTCAAAAGAATGTCTGGATTGGGCAATAAGACCTTAAGTAGCTCACCTATATCGTCTGTTTTCTGATAATAAACCGTAAAACCGTTGGTCTTCTTCTTGCCGAACCTGCTGTTATTGGAAAGACACCTATGTGCTTTCCAATAACAAGTTCTATTTAAATGCCGAAGACCCTTAACCGCCAGTTCCTTGACAATGTGCCAACCGGCTTTGCCGGGAATTATCCCATAATACCTTAAAAAGCGAAACCGCTGACTTCGACTGACAAGAAACCAAAAGTTGGTAAAAAGCAAAACAAGGCTGTCGGTTCTTTCACGCCTCGAAAGCGGGCGATTTTTCATGGTGATCCGATCGGTGTCGAGGAGGATAAAACTGTGTCCTCTATCACTCTCCGGCACACAAAGGATATTGCCAATGTGAAGGTCGGCATGCGAGACCCCGACATCATGAAGACTCTTGATAAAAGTGGCAAATTCTTCCGCCAGTCGCCATTTTTCCCTAGTCGGAAACATCTGATAATCCTGCCGCATTACCTCGATCAGACTTTTACCCTTCGGTACCTCCCGAGTAATCAAAAGATCCCGGCAGATAAATACTTTCTTTTTTTCAACGCCGAAAGCAAGGATCTCGGGTACGGCAATCCCGGATTCAGACAGTGCTAACGAGATTCGTCCCTCTCTGCAGGCCGTCCCGCCGAAGAGTGTTTTGAAGAGAACAGCCCATCCCCGATAGCGAACTTCCTTGACATAAACCCCGTGTCCCCGCACCACCCGACGCTTTGGAATATCCTTGATAACATCACCAGAAAATTTTTCTCCTGCCATTTCCGTCAGGAAAATACGCCCTTCCGGGGATAGAAATTGCCATTCGACCCCTTGCAGGGGGACCGTTGTGGACTTCATGCTGACTTCTCTTCCAGCACGTGAAGGCACAGTTCCAAGGTTTCAGCCATGTTCCTTTCAGTGGTAAATTCAATAGCGGTATCCTGGGCCGCCTGTCCTATTTTGCTTCTATGTTTCTCTGGAAGTAAATGTTCGAGAAATACACCCAATTCTTGCTCATTAGAGGGGTCTTGTTGTACGAAGCCGTTTTCCCCCGGCCTGATTATCTCTGCCACTCCGTTAGCAGCGGTGGTTACCACCGGCAGACCACAGGCCATGGCTTCGAGGCAGACATTGGCAAAAGGGTCATACAGGGTGGGCAGCACCAGTAAATCTCCGACACCATAGTATTTTGCCACCTCTTTTGTATGCCCTGTGAAATGAACACGCAACCCTAAACCCAAGCGCTGGATTTGCTTTCTAAAAGATTCAGGCTTACCGCGGCCCACAACAACTACATGGAAAGGACGCCCCTTTTCGCCCAAAAAGGCGACGGCCCGCAGTAGCACATCCAACCCTTTGCGTTTCCAATTGCTGGCAATAAAGAGAATAGCCACGTCCTTCCGCCTGAGGCCAAGTTTCTCCCTCATCAAATCCCGATGGAAAACAACTTTCTCGGGATCAAAGGTAGCACAATCCACTCCATTATAGATGACGGAAATGCGTTCCGGCGGGATCCCGTAATACTCCTGCGCATGCCGTTTACATAGTTGGGAATTAGTCACGATGTGGCGAAAATTTCCCGTATGGTAAATACGGCTTTCAAGATAAAGGTTGGCCAGATGGACTGGGCTAACCAGATAGTTGAGCCAGCGCCAAGGTGCGAAGGGAAAACGGACCTGCATCCAATGCCGGTGGATCCCTCCTCCCATGCGATGCAAGTCCTGGGGGAAAACCTGGGTCAACCCGTAGACAATGTCAAACGTCTCGCCAGCCATCATGGCCCGGACCTGCTTAGCAAAAGAGAGGATACGCCGGAAGGACGGCCGAACTACAGGAATCAAATGAAGAGTTACTTGTTCTGGAAGACTATCGACCTGTTGGGCAAAAATATGCACATCATGACCTTCCCGCCACAAGGCTGTGGCCAGATTCAATGAAAAGCGTTCGCCTCCTCCATGAGATAGTGAAAACGTCTTGTTGATAAGAGCTATCTTCATTTTATTTGCAGGTTAAACGAAATCGCCTTTCAAATAAGAGATGAAGAGGGGAGCATTGGCAGCGAGCGAGTACGCTTCCAAAACCAACTCCCGAGCATGCCGTCCCATCGTTTGGCGCAAACTGGAATCAGCGATCAAAGCACCAAGCTTGTCCACCCATTCCTCGTGACTATTGGCTTGAAAACCCTCACGCCCATCGGAAACAACCTCAGCATTTACTCCCACTGGCGAACAGACGACAGGCAATCCAACAGCCATGCACTGCAGCAGCTTAAAGCCACACTTGCCGCGAGTCCAGACATCGTCGGCAAGGGGCATCAAGCCAATGTCGAAAGAATGCAGATCCACGATTTCTTCCTCACTTCTCCAAATTTTTTTAATGACTTCAACGTGCTGGAGGTCAAAAAAATCGTCTGCGACGATCTTCAATTTCAGCCCAGGCCAGCGTTGTCCCAATCTCTCCAAGGCGGGACTGATCGCCTGCAAGTACCGTAATGTCCCCTTGCTTCCGATCCAGCCTAAAGTCACACATTGATTACTTTTCAAGCCTTCAGGGCGCACCACATATCGAGTCATATCCAAAACAGTGGGAAGCACCTTTATATTTTTGTTGTAAACCTGAGCTTGTTCCTTGAGATACCGATTGCCGGCGAGAACCAGTCCCGACCGTTTGATCGTATTTGCAAACCTTTTCATCTGGCGGACCTGCTGCATGATGCTGGCAGGCTCACTTTTAAACATCACTGCATCATCAAAATCGTATATTAAACGTTTTGCGGCCTGATAAACCCACAAGAGTTCCAAGAAAGTAAAGAGCTTTTTTTGGATAAAGACCACATCAGCACTCCAAATTTTGCTATGTAAACGCGCCCGATTACGCAATTCGAAGGACAGTGCAATGATTTCGTGATCAATCCCGTTCTCATCCAGAGCCGGAAGATACTGGAGAACCCGGTACCTAGTGCTGGCCTTTTCAAGGCGAGGAACAAGAAAAAGGACTTTCATTTTTTGATATTGGAAAAACCCTGCATCACATTGACAACCCTAGCAATCGATAGCAATTGATCATTTTTTCTGAGCATTTCCAATAAATCTCCTTTCATAAGACTTTTTCACCCGACATGGTGGGGATTTTGACTTAAATCGAACGCGGTTTATCTTTCCAGCCCACCGTCGGCTGGGCAGCCCCGCAGGTGCCAAAGAAAAATCCCGAAATAGACCTGCAGTTTGTTGCGCAGCCGAACTTGGGAAAAACAGATCAGCAGATTGCCAATAGTCATGGCAAGCAGATTGAATATGACCCGCAGCAACAGCCCTCCTCGCAGCACCATTCGAGACAACTTCCCGTGGTGTTTGCGGAAAAAGGTGTAGCGGGATCGCCAGTATTCGATGCGGGCGCTGACATTAACCTTTCCAGCACTCCTCCCTTGCAAATGGTAGAGGGAGAAGCGAGGATCGAATACCACCTTCCAACCTGCCCGACGCATTCGTACGCACCAGTCTGTTTCCTCAAGGAAGAGAAAATAATCCTCGTCGAGCAGCCCTACCACTCCGGCTGCTGAACCTCGTACCATCATGCAGGCGCCGATGACCGACTCCACCTCCAACGGTTGGCAGTAGTGGAATTCTTTACCAGGATAACGGGATGGGCATAATAGACGCAACAAACGCTTGTTACCTAGCTCTGTGAGAAGAGAAGGCGCATTGCTTACTGAATTCTGCAGCGAACCGTCCTCGTTGAGCAATTGTAAACCGGCCACACCAATTTTTGGATCCTGCTCCATGGTCTGCACCAGCCCTTTGAGAGACCCCTCTTTAACCCTTGTATCGGAGTTCAGCAGCAGCCAGAGACCTCCCTTGGCCCGCCGCAAGGCGATGTTGTTGGCCCGGGCAAAGCCAAGATTACGCCCATTCTCAATGACAATAACCGAAGGGAAGTCCTCTCGAACCATGGCCACACTGTCATCACTGGAGCCGTTGTCAACGACAAAAAGCTCATGCGAGAGGGACTTCAGTTCCTCCAATAGAGAACTCAAGCAATTCTTTAACAGATCACGAGTATTCCAGTTGACTATAACCACCGAGAGGTCAATCATGGGACCTCACCACGCAGGCGTCGCCTTTTCAACAATTTGACTGTATGCCGCGAAATCCTATGGCACTTGACCAGCACTTTTCGCAGCAGAACTTTCTCTCCCTGCCCCAGCCTGGCAACATCCAAATAAGTAAGGAAAAAGCGCATCTGGTCTCTACGGGAGACTCCTCCGGTTATTTCCGCCGAATAAGCCAACTGGGCCAGATCCTTAACAAGATAACGCCGCGGAACCTTGCAGCAGTGACCTACACGTTGAAGATCGATAAGATAAAGAGTATCGTCAAACCCTAGATAGAAATGTCCCAAGTAAAAATCCTGATGATACATGCCGCTGTCATGCAATCTCCGAGCAATTTCAGCCACCCGCCGGATAAGGGTGCGTTTTTTCTGGCGCAGCAGAGGAGATAACTCTTTGGAAAACTCACGCCGGAGCACCTCCTCTAAAGGCTCGGCATCGTAAAGAGCCTCGGTCAGGGTAAAGGAGGACTTCTCCATGCCACAGACCAACTCCTCGCCCATAGCCACAGGAGCCACAGTAGGAATTCCAGCGTTACGCACCGCCTGGATGCTTTCCCACTCCTTCAAGGCACTGCGCGAGGGAAGCCGCATCCTGAGAAGCCCTTTCCAGAACTCTGCCAAGTCCAGGCGGTTACGCTTCAGGTAGAAAGTCCTACCACCCCTTTCAAACCTGTAGACCGAGCGTCCAGGCTTGTGGCAGATGTGCTCACCTCCGGAAAATTCCATAAAATCGGCGAAGGTCTTGAAACCGTGAGTTCGCAACAAGGAAGCACCGTCGCCGACCAACCGCACTTCTCTCGACAGCAGGCGTTTTGAATTAGTTTTTCGATTCATTTGGATAATGTTAAAAAAACCATCCTATTTCAAAAGTCTTTCAATAGCGTTCAGCGCTTCCTTCAAATGAATACTATGTCCGCATTCATCATCTCGGGGGCATTCTTTCAACAGACATGGGGAACAATCCAAAGGAGCCTGGAGGCAAACATGCTTTGATCCCCGAGGCCCGTTCCGGGATGAATCGGTCACCCGGTAAAATGAAACCGTGGGCGTACCCAGAGCGGCTGCCATATGCACCGGACCGGTATCACTTCCAAGGACCAGGTCCGCGCTGAACAACAAAGCCGTCAAATCTCCAAGGCTTCCCCCTGACCAGAGGAGAATCGATCCTCCGCTGGCGCGCATGATACTCTGAGCTGTGCTTCTCTCCGTTTCATTCCCCCAGGTCAGAACCGGAAGAAAGGAACCTTTCTCGATCATCCAGCGGAGAAGTTCGCACCAATTGTCCTGGGGCCAGAGTTTGGTTACCCAGGTCGTTCCGGTATGACAGACAACGATTTTCTTTTTATCGGAATTGTTTTCCGCCAGCCACTTTGTGACACGCAACTGCGACTCCTCACAAGCTTGCAGGGATATCTCGGGAACAGAGATATTATCACCTGGAACGGCTTCCCTGGCAATAGCAAGGGAGCGGTCTGAAATATGGTGATCCTTGGCCGTGAGGGTAATTTTCCGATTGGTGCTCAGGAGGTTGGGCCATTCCCTAACCCCATTTCTGTCAAACCCGAAACGCAATGCTCCCCCGGACATGAGGGTAAAAAAACCACTTTTGCTGTTTCCCTGAAGGTCGAGAACAAGGTCGTATTTCATCCCTCGGATGAACCGAATGGCCTCCCGGAGCTTCCGTATCTCCGCCAGACTTTTTTCTTTTCTGAGCTTTCGCATATTAAGGGGGATGACCCGTTCAATATAAGGAAGAGGCTCTAGGATTTCCGTGAAAGCTTCTTCAACAAGCCAATGTATTTGTGCTTCCGGGTTGACTTTTTTCAAATAAACGGCCGCAAGTAAAGCATGAACAATATCACCTAAAGCACTTGTTTTTACAATAAGAATTTTCATATATTTTATTTCAGAAGCGAACGGGCCACTGCCAGAACATCCTCAGTGTTAATCGCTTCCATACACCTGTGATCAGTTGGACATACTCGCAGTAAACAGGGAGCACAAGGAAAATCTTTCCTGACCAAATGGGCATTGTCGGAAAGAGGTGAAGTCGTGGTATGGTCCGTTGGCCCGAAAACAGCCACAATAGGGACATCAAAAGCCGCTGCAATATGCATGGGACCCGAATCGTTGGTAATGACAAGAACGCATTGAGAAAGAAGGGCCATTAACTGCCGCACCGTCGTTTTTCCGATCATGTTCAACGGCTTGTTATGCATAAAGTTTTCAATATCGCAGCCGATTCCGAGCTCATTAGGCCCGCCGGTCAAAAGCACACCGACCCCGAACTCATTCTGAAGCGTATCAGCCACCTGGGCGAAGCGATCAGGAAACCAGCGTTTTGCTTCTCCATAGGCCGCCCCAGGATTAACCGCAACCCACTTCTTCTCCCCAAGAATCCCTTCAGTCCAATTTATTTCCTGCTTGGTGCAGGTCAATTTCAACCCTGACCTTTTTCCATCGATGCCAATTTTTTTAAGCATTTCCAGATAGTAGTCAGTGTGGTGAAGGCGTTTGTCGGCAACCTGAAGCGACACGGAATGGGTCAGCAAAAAACCACGCCCGTCGGTACGAAAGCCTCCCCTGCTGGGGATGCCGGCAAAAAAAGCCATGAAAGCGGCTTCAATTGCATTCTGAAAAAGAATGGCCAGATCAAACTTCTGTTTCCTGAGTTTTTGACAAAACCGAAGAAACCCCATCATGCCTTTATGTTCGCCATTTTTGTCGAATATAAGAATCTGGTCGCAATCAATGTGATTTCTGAAAACTTCAGCAACAATAGGGTTGGCAACAACAGTAATTTCTGAATTGGGAAAAAAGGATCTCACCGTACCAAGAGCCGGAGTGGTCATAACCGCATCACCTATCCAGTTTGTGCTGCGGATCATGATTTTTTTGATTTTTGAGGGGTCAAATCTTTTCAAAATGATATTTTGATGTTTCAACCTATTAAACCCTCCTGCATGGTGGTAAGACTCAACATTACCGTCTAAAACGGAAGGGTACTGCCAGAGGGGATATGCCAAATCGTTAAAACAACCGCGAAATAATGGCCTCCAATTTTTCATTTTCAAAAAATTCTAAGGACAGGGGAACAGCATAGCAAACTGTGTTTAAATCATCCTGACAAAGTTTAACGGCATCCTTTTCCGTAGTGATGAGATAATCCATATCCTGGCCAAGCTCAATAAGCCGCTCCATCTCCATTCTGCCATAGTGTACGTGGTCTTGAAAGATTGCGGTTTTCACAATATTCAGTCCGGCTTTTTCCAGATCAGCAAAAAATTTCTGCGGTACCGCAACACCAGCAAAAGCCCCGCCCCGTCTGGAAGCCAGAGCCGTGAATTCAACGGACCCACCGTCAAGTGGTAATGCATTGGTAGAAATTTTGTGTCGACAGGACAGTACTTCTCCAGGCAACTCAATGCTAACGGTGGTCCCCTTTTCCATCCGTGTCATAATAAACAGGTCTCCGCGCTTCAGAGCGGAGGGAAACTCACGTAATATGCCGGCGGGCAGAACCCTGCCGCGACCGAGAGGACATTCAGAGTCTAAAAGAACGATATCCAAATCCCGCCTGGCCGCAAGATGCTGGAAACCATCGTCCAGGATTATTACCTCAACCCCATGGTCCCTGACTGCTGAAATTATCCCTTCTTTACGATTCGTCGCCACGATCACAACCAGAGATGGATTACGCCTGGCCAGAAGAAAAGGTTCGTCCCCTGCCAAATTGGGCGAAAGCTGTGGTCCATTGCCGCTGCTGACAAGATAGGATTGACTTGAATTTTCCCGGCCATATCCACGGCTTACGACGGCCGTTTTTTTACCGATGGCAAGCAGATGCCGAGCCAGATGGTCTACGACAGGAGTTTTCCCGGTCCCGCCGGAGCTGAGATTACCGACAGATATGACGGGAACTTCAGCTTGGTAAGAGGACAATATGTGGAAGCGGTATAAAAGACTCCGTAGCAGGCCGATAGAACCATATATCCAGCTACACAGCAGGAGGACAGGAAATAAGAGCTTTTCAAGACCAGTTTCAGGCCCCCGAGAAACAATAGGATAAAAAAAACGAAAAAGAGGCCCCATTTTCAGGACCTCAGAAAAGTTTTCAGGATATTGAGAGTCTTCCGGGTTGCTCCTTTGTTCTTTTCAAGAAGGTGAAACCCGTTATTCCCAATTTTTTTTCGCAGTTCAGGGTCTCCGAGAAGTCTGTTCAGACAGTGAAACAAATCCTCCTTGTCCTGCACACAGATGCCCCCTTCGGCCTTTTGTAAAAGGTTCGAAATTTCTTTAAAGTTATTCATACAAGGTCCGAAGACTGCAGGCTTTTTCACCATGGATGCTTCAAGAATATTATGCCCTCCAATGGGGACGAGGCTGCCGCCGACAAAAACGATATCCGCCAGGGAGTAGAGTTTGAGCATCTCCCCCATGGTATCGACAAGGATAATTTCACCGCCAGAGACAGGCTTTTCCCGCTGAGCACTCCGGGTCCGAAGTGTGAAAGGGATCCCATGAGAACTGATCATTTCGCCTACGCTCCCACACCTGCCGGGATGCCTTGGGACAAGGATAAAAATTAAATCAGGCCAAGCACTTAATAACTTAAGATATATTCTTACAAGTTCCTGTTCCTCACCTTCATGGGTGCTCCCAGCAACCCAGACCGGAGGACCATGGGGAATTTGAAGTTCCGCCCGAATCCCTTCGATTTCCGCTTTTTGGTATGTAATGATCTTGGAATCAAATTTAAGGTTTCCGGTAACCGTTACCTTTTCCCTAGGCGCTCCTATCCACTGGACCCTTTGACCATCAAGTCCCGTCTGCATACAAAAGGCGGAAAATTTCTGGAGGATCCCCCGGATAAAAAATCCGGCGGCCTTATAACGGGGAAAAGAACGATCTGAAAGACGTCCGTTAACCAGCAGCAAAGGAATTCCGTCATCACAGGCCAGCCGCACCAAATTGGGCCAGATTTCAGTTTCAACAATGATAACGGCAACCGGCTTGAGTGTGGCCAGGACACGACGAATGACCCACGAAAGATCAAAAGGGAAATAAAGACAGAGGTCTGCCTCTTTAATCTTATTCGCGACTTCCTGCCCGGTCTCGGTGACCGTTGTAACCAGCAGGCAGGCATCAGGGTATTCCTTCCTCAAGGCCTTAAGCAAAGGAACAGCTGCGCGCGTTTCGCCGACTGAAACAGAATGGACCCAGATGATTTCCCGTCCGTTGATTTTTGCCAGTTTCGCGGCACTATAAAACCCGAATCTTTCCCGGATCCCTTTCCGACCCCTCCCTTTTCTGAATCCTCTCCAGCAAAAGTAGGGAATGAGGAAAAGCCCCGAAATAAACAGGAGGATATTATACAGAATGTAAACCATATTCCCCTTGTATTCAGGAGTACTGGACTGTGTCATTCTATAACCACTTCTAAATATTCAAAGAATGAATCAATAGATGCCACCTTCAGAAAAAATCACTTTAATAATTTGATCATTTCACGGACTAAACTGCATGGAATAGAGTTTGGCGTATGGTCCCTTGTTTTTTAAAAGTTCCTGGTGCTTTCCAGATTCTTTTACCTGACCATTCTCCATAACCACAATTTTATGTGCATTCAAAATTGTGGACAAGCGATGGGCGATAACAAACGTTGTACGGTTTTGCATAAGGTTGTAGAGAGCCTTCTGGACAATGCTTTCACTTTCCGTATCGAGAGCGCTGGTGGCCTCATCAAGAACGAGAATGGGTGTGTCCATTAAAAGAGCCCGGGCAATGCAGATTCTCTGGCGCTGGCCTCCGGAAAGCCGAGCACCGCGGTCGCCGATTATTTCCTCGTAACCATTGGGAAGTGTCTCGATAAATTCATCAGCATAAGCCAAATTTGCGGCTTTCCGAACCTCTTCCAGCGACGCATCTTGTTTTCCGTAACGGATATTGTTAGCGACGGTTTCATTAAAAAGAAAAGATTCCTGGTCGACAAGGGCAATATTCTTTTTTAAACTTTCAAGAGCAATTTGTCTGATGTCCACGCCATCAATCCGAATGCAACCTTCCTGGAGGTTATAAAATCTCGTCAGAAGACCAGCAGCCGTTGTTTTCCCAGCTCCGCTGGGACCCACCAGGGCCACAATTTCCCCTGGCATTGCCGTCACATTAAAATGGTCCAAAACCTTATTGGTTTCATAGGAGAAGGTCACATTCTCAAAGGCGACCTCCCCTTTTACCCTTTCTAGCGTAATGGGATTCTCGCAATCAACAATATCCTGTTTTTCATCCAGAGCTTCAAAAACTCTCTCTGCTGCCGCTAGAGATCTCTGAATGTTATTATAAACCTTGGTCAGGCGTTTGACGGGAGTATAGGCCATCACAATTGCTGCAACAAATGAAAACAGGGCACCCACGGAAATGGCGCCCTCGACCACGCGATAAAATCCGAACCACAATACTCCTGCAATGCCAAAGGATGTCAGTATCTCGATAATTGGTGAGGTAACGGAATCGTATTTAATAACTTTGCGAACAAAAAAGTAAAATTTCTTATTTTTTTTTCGAAATTTTTGGATTTCCTGGTTTTCAGTGCCAAAGGATTTGATGATTTTTACGCCGGAAAAAGATTCCTGCAGAACTGAAGTTAATTCACCCATCTCCTCTTGACCTCTGCGGGTATTGTCCTTGATTTTTCGACCAATCAAAGTCCCTGGAATGAGCGTTAGGGGAAGAACCAGAAAAGCGACACAGGCCAGGATCCAGTCATTATAAACGGCAAGGCAAGCCAATCCCACCAGGGTAAAACTTTCCCGCAATCCATCCACCAGAACCTGGGCAGCCGAACGCTGTAAAATACCAACGTCGCTGACAATTCGGGAAATCATAGTGCCAGAGGGCGTTTTTGTGAAGAAACCCATTGATAGTTGGAGAGTATGCGAGAATAGATCGTTACGAAAATCCTGCACAACCAATTGCCCGGCTGTTTTGATACAATATTCCTGAATGAAACGGCCAGCACCTTTGAATGTGTAAAGACCGATAATAACCAGAGGAATCAGATAAACCAGAGCAAAGTTCTTAGCCTGAATGATATCATCTACAAACGGTTGAACCAGTTTCGCCAGGGTGACATCAGTACCCGCAACCAGAAGCGAAGCCCCCATGGCCAGTCCGATACGCCACATATAGGGCTTTGAATAAGTTAATAACCGTTTATAGATTCCAATCGAAGGTCGGTTCATTAATTTCGCATTTTCGCAAAGTTAGTGGCCATTTCCGAGGCCATTCGGGCGACCCGTTCTGAACACCCCCCCTGCCCCAGTTTTTCGCCGACAACACTCATGAGCTCACAAACAGAATTGTTATAAACCCGGTCTTCAATGATCCGGATGACTTCAGAGGAAATATTTTCCGGGTTGGCCATTTCCTGAATAAATTCCCGGGCCACCCTTTTTCCAGCAACAATATTGGCAAGGCCGATAAACGGAACCCGAATCAACAGCCTGCCCAGCCAATAAGTCAGGGGTGAAAGCTTATAGATGATCACCATTGGGGTGCCTGTGAGAGCAACCTGAAGAGTAACCGTGCCAGAAGCACAGATGACAGCGTCGCATGCGTTGGCGACATCATAGATATTCTCACCTTTCAGGAAATTGACCTTTGGGGGGTCCTGGCAGCCACAAGTGCCCAAATCAATCCCTTCAAGAGATGGGGCTACAGGAAGAAGGAACTGGCACTCAGGCTTTTGTGCACTGATACGGTTGGCCGCCTCCATAACGGTGGAGAACATGTAGCGAAGCTCACTGCGGCGACTGCCAGGAAAAAGGCCGATCAATGGTGCAACAGGATTGAATCCATGGGACGTACAAAACTCTTGTCGTGTCTGCTCAACGCTAAAATCATCCACCAGGGGGTTGCCGACATATTCAACATCAACACCGTAGGGTTTATACAGCTCTTCTTCAAACGGCAGAATGACGGCCAGTTTATCCACTATTTTGGAAATTTTTGGGATTCTTCCCCGTCGCCATGCCCAGACCTGGGGACTGACATAATACAATACCGGGATCCCGGCTCTTTTAGCCACCTTGGCAAGACGCAAATTAAACTCGGGAAAATCGATCAGAATGAGAAGATCTGGAGAAGCCTCCCCTTGCAGGACCTTTTTAATGCGATTATATGCCTTGAAAATGGTCGGGAGATGGCGGAATACTTCAACAAACCCAACTACCGCAAGCTGGCTGCTGGGTAAAAAGATTTCACACCCAGCCGCCACCATCCGTTTCCCGCCAACCCCGAAAAACTTCAGTTCAGGGTCGATTCGCTGGCAGGCGGCAATCAGGTTGGCCCCGTGTAAATCTCCCGAGTCTTCACCCGTTATGATAAGGGCTCTGCGGTTCACCGGCTGCCTAGGTCCCATTATCTCATTCTAAAGAGATCCGAGCAAAACGTTGCAGATCTCGTCGATCTGGGCTTTCTGGAGCTCAGGAAAGATGGGAAGAGACAGGACTTCTTCGGCCATCTTTTCAGAAACTGGAAGAGAAATATCTGCGTAGTCCTTAAGATACACCTCTTGACGATGCAGGGGGATCGGATAGTAAACAGCTGACGCGATTCCTGCGTCCTGAAGAGCTTTTTGTATGGTGTCCCGTTTTTCGGTCAGAATGGTGTACTGATGATAAACATGCTTTAAACCGGGACCTTCAACAGGTGTTCTTATCCCAGGGTGTTGAAGTCTCTCATTATAGTAAAGAGCGTTTTCCCTCCGCAAGCGATTAAACTCGTCAATATGTTTCAGTTTAATGCGCAAAATCACTGCCTGCAGTTCATCGAGACGGGAGTTGTATCCAATCACAGAATGAATATAGCGCTGATGACTGCCATGGTTTCTCAGAATCCGGACATTGTCAGCCAATTCGTCAGTATCCGTGATTATGAGACCTCCGTCCCCAAATCCTCCGAGGTTTTTACTGGGGAAAAAAGAAAAACAGCCAAATTCACCAAATGTACCGGTTTGTCGACCTTCAATTTCGGCACCAAAGGACTGAGCACAATCTTCAATGTTTTTTAGATTGTATTTTTGGCAAAGTGCCTGAATCGGTTTCATATCCGCCGGCTGACCAAACAGGTGCACCGGCAGAATAGCTTTCGTTCTTGAAGTTATGGCGCCCTCGATCAGATCGGGATTGATGTTGAAGGTGGCAGGGTCAATGTCGACGAAAACCGGTTTGGCACCGACATAACTGATGGCCTCAGCGGTTGCGATAAAGGTGAAAGGAGTTGTAATGACTTCATCCCCTTCCTGAATTCCAGCCGCACGCAGGGCTAGATGAAGGGCATCGGTGCCAGAGGCAACCCCGATGGCATGTTTAACTTTTAAATAGGCCGCCGTTTCCTGTTCAAAAGAGCGCACATTGGGGCCCAGAATAAACTGCGTATTTTCCAGTGCGGAAAGAAGATCGTTTTCGATTTCCTGTTTGTAGTTGGCGAATTGGACTTTAAGGTCCACCATCGGGATTTTCATTTATTGCACCTCATGTAGAATGGGGAGGGATTACCGGGGAAAAGCCTGGTTCAAGGATTGGCTGATCTTAATCGCAACTTCCAGAGCTTTCTTGCCATCTTCAGCGGAGACGACCGGAGCCTCTTGTTTTAGAATCGACTGGATGAATGACTTTATTTCATCCAAAAGTGCATCCCTCTGTTCGAACGTATCAACCTTCATACCGATATCTGGGAGACCTGGCAGATGGCTTTCTCCAGCCCCTTTCCTGAAAACAGCTATTTTTCTGTTCTGATAATCAATGGAAATGTAGGCGTCGGATTGGAAAAGACGGATTTTCCTCATCCCTTCGAGACTGACCCGACTAGCCGTGACATTTGCCACACAGCCGGACTCAAATTGCAGGCGAACATTGGCAATATCAACTTCATTGGAAAGAACTGGAACACCAACGGCATGGATGCTTTTTAAATCTGAACGCACCAGATTAAGAATGATATCGATATCATGAATCATAAGGTCGAGAACCACATTGACATCTGTTCCCCGAGGTTTGAAAGGAGCCATGCGATGAGACTCGATAAACATCGGTTCCTTCAGCACCCCTTCCAAGGCGAGAATAGCGGGGTTAAAACGCTCCAGATGTCCAACCTGGAAAACAACCTTCTGGGTTTTTGCTATCTCAATAAGTTCTTCCGCCTCCTGGACCGTCTGAGTAATGGGCTTTTCAATAAGAACATGGCATCCTGCGGCAAGGCATTCCCTGGCAACAGAATAATGATCCTGTGTGGGAACAGCAATAGAAATTAAATCGACCTTCTCCAGCAAGGAGGAATAGTCGGTAAAAGCAGAGGTTCCACACTCAGCGGCAACCACTTCAGCACGTTGTGGATCACTATCTACAACACCCACCAACTCCGTTTCCTCCAGAAGCGCATATTTCTGCGCATGGAATCTTCCAAGATAACCTACCCCGATAACACCGGCACGAAGAGTCATGATAAATTATTTCCTTTGCTAAGGTCAGCGAGCAATACCTCTATCGCTGTTTTCAAAGAAATCGAGCAAATTTTTAATTTCCGGAGCGTCCTGAACTTCCCCAGCAACCTTTTGAACCGCTTCAGCTGTTTTGAGTCCTGATCGAAAAAGAATTTTATAGGCGATTTTCAGGTCACGGAGCACCTGTTCGGAAAAACCCCTTCTTTTGAGCCCAACCAGGTTGATCCCAACCGGCTTGGCGCGATCACCCTGGGCAATGGTGTAAGGAAGAATATCCTGCCCGACCATGGATCCGCCACTGATCAAGCAGTGACAGCCAATACGACAGAATTGATGCACAGCGGAAAGTCCACCCAAAATCGCATAGTCGTGAATCTCAACATGGCCACCCAGAGTAGCGCAATTCGCAAGTATGCAATGATCACCCAAGCGGCAATCATGAGCCACATGAGAGTATGCCATGAGAAGATTGTTGTTGCCGATCCGAGTTTCTCCACAGCCGGATTCAGTCCCGAGATGAATTGTGGTAAATTCCCGTATTGAATTCCCATTCCCTATAATGAGCCGCGTCTTTTCCCCAGAATACTTCAAATCCTGGGGAATGGCACCGACGGAAGCAAACTGGAAAATACGGTTATCGCTCCCTATTTCGGTAAATCCTTCCAAAACCGTATGAGGACCGATGATGGTTCCAGCCCCAATCTTAACATTCTCGCCAATAACTGCGTAGGGACCCACTTGGACATTGGCGTCAAGCTGAGCTCCTTCATGGATTATGGCTGTCGAATGAATCATCCGATCAGGATTCCTTTTTCAGGGCAAATGTCGCCTTCAAATCAGCCTCGGCAACCAGATCATCGTCCACATAGGCTTCACCGTGAAAGAAATAAATCCCGCGGCGCTGTTTAAGAAGTTCAAGTTCAAGCCGTAGCACATCACCTGGAACAACGGGCCTGCGAAATTTGGCATTGTCAATTCCGACAAAATAGGTGTTCATATTGGAAGGAATATTCTGAGTGACAATCGCAAAAATGCCCCCGACCTGTGCCATGGCTTCAACAATCAGAACTCCAGGCATAATCGGTTCGCCGGGGAAATGTCCCAGGAAAAATGGTTCGTTTACGCTGACGTTCTTCAAACCGGTAATTTTTTTATCTTCCCTTATTTCAAGGATACGATCAACAAGAAGAAAAGGATACCGATGTGGCAATATATCCATAATTTCGTTAATGTTTAAAGTCGTCATGATTTCTCCCCCTCTTGAAATAAAACCTCCAATTCAGCAACTTTTCTCTGAAGCTTGAGCAGTTCCTTTCTCATCTCAGGAAGCTTGGGGAAAGTCATTGTGGCTTTCAGCCACTCCCGATGTTCCATAACGGGAGCCCCGGATAGGATCTGATTGGGTTTCAGGTTGCCGGAAACACCTCCACGGGCGGCAATCATGACATTATCGCCGATGGAAACATGCCCCGCTATAGCAACCTGCCCACCAAAGGTACAGTGATTTCCCACAGATGTGCTGCCGGCAATTCCGACCTGGGCGACAATGATGGTATCTTCTCCGATCGTGACGTTATGAGCGACCTGAACGAGATTATCGATTTTTGTCCCTCTTTTTATTCGCGTTACTCCCAAGGCAGCCCGATCGACACAGGAGGCGGCTCCAATTTCAACATCATCTTCGAGAACAACAATCCCGACCTGTGGGATTTTGTAATACGAGAGACCGTCCGGGGCATAACCGAACCCATCGGAGCCGATAACGGCGGAAGGTTGAAGAATAACGCGGCACCCAAGCTGGCACCCTTCTCTTATCACCGCATTCGAATGGATAACGCAATCATCGCCAACAGCAACATTCTGATATAGTACGGCATTTGGATAGAGAACCGAACCTTTGCCAATAACAACATTGTCGCCGACATAACATCCGGGGAAGATGGTTGATCCATCTCCAATCCGGGCCGAGGCGGCAACCGAACTCCCATCCATAATGCCGAAGCATGGTGGCCGTTCAACAGCCAAAGCCTTCAGGATCTTGGCAAAAGCCAGGTAGGGATTACTGGTGACAATCCCCGGTTTCCCCAACAGGTCGATACCTGGGGGAACAATCATGGCTGAGGCCTCTGAGGTTCCGACTTTATTGAGGAACTTTTTATTCGCCAGAAAGGTTATCTGCCCGTCCTGGGCACAATCGATGGGGGCAACCGATGAGATTTCCACTTCCGGTTCACCGACAAGTTCGCCTTCAACCAGTTTTGCGAGATCACCAAGAGTGGCCACCTTGCACCTCATATTTATTTCGCGCTTTTGAAATCTTTATCGTAGGCTTTGATTACTTGGGCAGTTATGTCAATGTTTTTGTCCGCATAAAGAATGGAACCTTCGCCTTTTTCAAAAACAAGGGTATATCCATCTTTTTTGCCGATTTTTTCAACAACTTTCACCAGCGCCCTGACAATCTCCCGGGTATGATCGGCATCCTGTTGCTTGAGGTTATCCTGAGCGTCCTTGGTCGCTCTTTGAAATTCCGTCACCTTCTGCTGATATTCTCTCTCTTTTTCTCTTTTCGCTTCGGGTGAAAGAAGAGCCATCTGTTTTTTGAGATTTTCACCAAGATCTTTGAGTTGTTTCCGCTTTTCAACAAATTCAGACTCGTATGTCTTGGCCTTTTGGGCAATTTTTACTTTAGCATCCTTTCCGGCCTGTGAATTGTTCAGAGCTTCTTGAAGATCTACATAAGCAAGTTTAGATTGCGCAGCGGTCACAGGCGTTGCAAGAAAAAACAGGGACAGGAATAACAGAATAAAAAAACGGCTTTTCATGTTTCTCTCCTCATTCATTTTTAGAACATTCGTCCGATTGAAAAATCAAGCTCAGAAGTTTCTTCATAGTCTTCAGGATCTAAATTGTAGCCCCACTCGATCCGCAACGGACCCATCGGGCTGAACCAGCGAATACCACCACCAACACTGTAACGCATTTTGGAAAAATATTCATCGCCGCCATCCCAGGAATTACCAGTGTCAAAAAAGAGGACACCCTTCATGCCGAGGTCTTTCATCAAGGGGAAAATAAACTCAAAATTAAAGAAAGCTTGTTTAACCCCACCGGTAAAATCTCCAGTAGCGTCATCTCTTGGGCCAACTTCCCGTGCTGCAAAGCCACGCATGGTGTTCAAGCCTCCAAGAAAAAACCTCTCATCAATGGGGACGTCATCATCAGTGGTTTTCTGGATATACCCAATTTGCCCGTTAACGGAAAAGACAGTCCCCCACATCATTGGAAAGTAGTGACGGGAACCTGCCAGGTATTTGATGAAATGTTCAGTTCCCCCAATTCCTGCATATTCAACAGAAGCACTGGAAATCGAGCCTTTGGTCGGATCGAGTCTGTAGTCCAGTGTGTCCCGTATCAGCGAAGATGTTATGGAGGACAGGGTCGATTTTCCTTCCTGCTGGCGGATGTAAAAAGAAGCTTCATCGTCGACATCGCTGATGTCTTTTTTTTCATACCTGTAAACAAAAAATGCCCGGGTATCTAAAAACCCCAGGGGGAAGCCGAGTTTCAGATCACCGCCTAAGGAATCCAGGGTGAAAGAGCTATACTCTCTTTCGGTTTTAAAGAGATCAAAACCTACGGAAAACCTGGAGTCAAGAAAGTAGGGGTCGAGAACACCGACCCGGTAGGTCGTGGTTGAACCCCCAAGGGCGGCAGAAAAAGTCGACTTCAGCCCAAGCCCTAAAAGATTTTCCTGGGTCAGGGCGCCCTGAAAAATAAAATTATCCACCGAAGAATAGCCAAAGCCCAGAGAAAAAGACCCTGACGGGCGCTCTTTGACATCCACATCAAGATTCATGTGCGCTTCATCGCTCCCCTGACTGGTAGCAACACTGACCTCATCGAAAAAGCCGAGGTTGTGGACACGTCTTTTGCTCTCTTTCAAGGCTCCGGCGTTATATTTATCTCCTTCAGCAACGGTCATTTCCCGTCGGACCACTTTATCGCGAGTCTTGGTGTTGCCGCGGACACGAATCCGCTCGATGCTCACTTCAACCCCTTTTTCAATATTCAGAATAAGGTCAATGGTTCTTTTTTTTGTGTTAGTCGGGGTGCGGGGAGTAACATTCACATAGGCATAACCGCGATCAGCGTAAAAATCATTGACGCCAATCACACTCTCCCGGACTTTTTTGCGGCTGAAGACATCCCCCTCCTTAAGTAATATTTGGTCGCGGATTTCTTCTTTGTCAGCGATTAAGTCTCCCTGGATATCAATATGCCCGGCTCGGTACTGAGCCCCTTCGTCGAGGTCAAAACGCAGAAAAATATTTTCCCTGTCCTCACTTAATAAAACCTGCGGATCACTGACTTTAATATCAATATAGCCTTCATTAAAATACTGATCGGCAATTCTTTCCCTGTCGATGCGAACAATTTCCTTATTGTAGGTCCCGCGTTCAAAAATCCAGGAGAGGAACCATTTTTCCTTGGTTTCCATGACCTTTCTCAGCTGCCGGTCGGAAAAAACCGTATTGCCTAGAAAGTTGATCTTTTTGATTCGGATAATATCCCCTTCTTTGATGAGGAAAGTCACAAAAGCTTCCAGGGATTTGTTGATATGCACATCCGAAGTGATTTCAGCAGCATAATACCCGGCGGCGTGGTATTTCATCCGAATCGCCTCAAGGCTGTTTTTCACCTTGTTGGGGTCAAAAAGATCAGGAGCTTTAAAGGTCAGGGCCGCCTCAAGTGTTTCAAGAGGCAACTCTTTATTACCGGAAAAATTGACCTGACGGACCAGGGGCCTTTCTTCCACCAGATAGGTCAGAATATAAATGCTTCCTTTTTGGGAAACATCGGCTTCAACATTTTTGAAACGGCCCAGCTTAAATATAGCTTGAATATCGCGGTCGATATCTTCCAGGGAAATTTCAGAACCGGGTTGAATGCTTAGAACTGAATGAATAGTGCTAAGCTCCACTCGCCGGTTGCCCTGGACCTGTACATCGCCGATGTTATAGGATTGCCCCCACGCTGGAATTATCCCTGAGATAAACAGAAAAAATATAATGGCTTTAATAAAAACAAATAGTTGGCGCATACAATTCAATAACTCCAATTAGAATCAAGGCACGATAACTATAGGTAAATTCCCTGAAGCTGTAAACCAAAAACTATCTCTCAACCAGTCCATCGACCATCACAATAATTCTGTCAAGCTGGTCCGCAAGAGCCTGATTATGGGTCACAATGGCCATGGTGAAATCTCCGTTGAGATGCAATTCATTCAAGAGTTCGAATATTTCCTGGGAGGTCCCGCTGTCAAGATTACCTGTCGGTTCATCGGCCAGAAGAATGCGTGGATTCATGCACAAAGCCCTGGCAATAGCCACTCTCTGCTGCTCCCCGCCGGAAAGCTCTCCCGGCTTATGCCGCAAACGATGGGCAAGGCCAACCTGCTCCAGAAGTTTCCCTGCATGATTTGACGCTTCAACAAAAGATTGTCGCGCAATCAGGGCCGGCATCATGACATTTTCCAGAGCGGTAAACTCAGGAAGAAGCTGGTGAAACTGATAAACGAAGCCGATGGTAGAGTTTCTGAACCCATCGAGCTCCGCAGAACTGAGTTTAAAAATATCCCGGTCTTCAATGTGGACAGTACCCGTAGTTGGGTGATCCAGCCCGCCGAGAATATTCATAAGGGTGGTTTTCCCTGCCCCTGACGAACCGATGATAGCGACACGCTCGCGCCTTTTAATCGTCAGGGAAATTCCCCTGAGAACCTCAATCTTGCCGTGCTCTTTAAAAAAACCTTTTGTCAGGTCAGTGACTTCAATCAAAATGCGCCCTCGAATAGTTAATCGTAACGCAACGCTTCAGCAGGGTCCATTTTCGAAGCCCTCCAGGCAGGATAAACCGTGGCCACCAGGGAAATCGTCATAGCCACGGTAACCACAGTGACGACATCCATGACGTTGACCACGGAAGGGAAGTGTTCCATGCCATAAACGGCCTGGTCAAAAATGACGACCTCAAAAGTCCGCTCCAGCCATTTAATGATGGGGTCTGCGTTTCTGGCGAGAACAACGCCGAGAAAGGTCCCGAGGGTCGTGCCGAGCACGCCGACAACCAGTCCTTCGAGCATGAAAATTTTCATGATACTGCGGGACGTCGCACCGAGGGAGCGGAGGATGGCAATATCCTTGTATTTTTCCATGACCACCATGATCAGGGTGGTGGCAATATTAAAAGCGGCAACCAGGACAATAATGGTCAGGACGATAAACAGTCCGAGCTTTTCCAGTTTCAACGCGGCGAGAAAGGAACCGAACATCTCTTCCCAGGAACGAACATGATAAGGAAATTGGAGCTCCTTGCGCAGGGAAAGAGCGGTTTCGAATGTTTTGTCGAATGAATCCAGTTCGACCTCGAGGCCTGACACTTTGTCCTCGTAACCGAGGAAGTCCTGGGCTTCCCGAAGTGAGATATAACCAAAATAAGCGTCAAGAACCCCTCCGCGGTGGCGAAAAATACCCACAACCTGAAAGGGTTTCATCTTGGGGATAACACCGAAAGGAGTCACGGTAAACAACGGTGGAATGACATTGACGTTGTCACCGACGGAGATTCCCAAGGTGGTGGCGGTATGCAGGCCAATCACCAGTCCCGGGGTCTTTTCATCGCGATCGAAAAGCAGATCCTGAATTTTCCGGTTGTCGAGAGTCAGCAGGTTCTGGGAAAAAATTTTGTTATTGCTATCAACACCCTTGATGTTGACGGCGGCCACATTTTTGCGGGAAAGGAGCATGGCCTCCTTGGAAACAAAAGGTGAAACCTGAACGATATGAGGTGAGAATTCCTGAACCTTCCGGCCCAGCTCTTGGTACGAGTCGATCTGACCGCCCTGTTTCTGAACCAGGATATGGGGAATATTGCCGAGGATCTGCTTCCTGACACCATCATGGAAACCGGTCATAACGGCGAGAACCACAATTAAAGCCGCCACTCCAAGGGTCACCCCAGCGACTGAAATAAAGGAAATTACCGAAATAAAGGTTTGTTTTCGCTTGGCCCGCAGATAACGAAAACTGACAAACCATTCATAACCAAAAAAATTTTTTATCACAATTCTGATTTTCTCAGTTGGGGGTGTGCTCAGGTACTCGTTTCTTTGCGCAATTGCGGAAAGAAAATAACATCCCGGATAGAAGCCGAATCCGTCAAAAGCATAACAAGTCGATCAATGCCGATCCCCTCTCCTGCTGTCGGAGGGAGTCCATACTCCAAAGCTCGGATGTAGTCTTCATCCATCTCGTGGGCTTCTTCATCGCCAGCCTTTTTTTCCGCCAGTTGTTGGAGAAAACGCTCTTTCTGGTCCTGGGGATCGTTTAACTCGGAGAAGCCATTCGCCAGTTCCCTGCCCACGGCAAAGAGCTCAAAGCGATCGACTATCTCAGGATTTTCATCATTTTTGCGGGACAAGGGAGATACCTCGGTCGGATAACCGGTAATGAACGTTGGATCCCAGAGTTGAGGCTCGGCAACCGCGTCAAATATTTCGGTCAGCATCTTCCCATGACCCATGTTCGGGTCGATTTCGAGACCAAGCTTCTTGGTCACGTTTCGCGTTGCTCCCACATTTTCCAGTTCATCCGCAGAGATGTCTCCATATTCACAGATGGCTTGCTTCATGGTCAATCGTTTCCAGGGCGGTGCCAAGTTGACTGTCTTACCGCTGTAAACAAGATCAAGGCTGCCATTGATTTCCGTGGCAAGCCCACAGATGAGTTTTTCCGTAAAGTCCATCAGGTCTGCATAGTCGGCATAGGCCTGATAGAATTCCATCATCGTGAATTCCGGATTGTGCTGAATGGAAATCCCCTCATTTCGAAAATTCCGATTTATTTCAAAAACCCTTTCAAGTCCCCCCACCACAAGGCGCTTAAGATAAAGTTCAGGAGCGATCCGCAGAAAAAGCTCCATTTTCAAGGTATTGTGATAGGTTTCGAAAGGCTTGGCTGTAGCTCCCCCGGCGACCGGCTGCATCATCGGCGTTTCAACCTCCAGAAAATCCTCCCGAAGCATAAAATCACGGATGTAATTGATGATCCTGCTGCGCTTTTTAAAAACCTCGGCGACCTCAGGGTTAACGATCAGGTCAAGGTACCTCTGACGATAGCGGGTTTCAACGTCGGTGAGACCGTGCCACTTTTCAGGAAGTGGAAGAAGGGATTTGGTCAGAAGACGGATCTCCCGGGCGCGAATAGAAAGCTCGCCCGTTTTGGTGCGAAAAGGGGTGCCGCAAAGGCCGACAATATCCCCGATATCGAATTTCCGAAACTGGCCGAAACGCTCTTCTCCAACCAGATTTTTGGCAACATAGACCTGCATCTGTCCCTTGCGGTCTTTGACCTGGATGAAGGCGGCTTTGCCAAAGTCACGTTTGGCCATAATGCGCCCGGCAAGGGAGTAAAGACCTTCACAGGCATCGAGAACTTCGGCATCTTCCTCACCGTGGGCCAGAATAACATCTTCAGTGGTAGCGGATGCCCGAAAATCGTTGGCAAAGGGGTTTACCCCCAGAACCCTGAATTCGGCGATTTTTTCCTGCCTCTGAAGCAGCAGGTCATTGGTTTCTTCCATCTGAATAACAAACCTTTCGAGGATTTTTCGACCGGGTAAAGATATCTTCACGAAAAAGGTTAGTCAAGGTTAAAGCAGATCGGCCATTCTCCGGCACAATCGCCCCTTGGGACATTTAAGAGAACGCTCGGCTCATGCCTCCTGCGTTCCAAGAAGGTAGGCTTCAATGAACCTTTCAATGTCGCCATCCAAAACCGCATCCGCATTGCCCATTTCAAATCCTGTACGATGGTCTTTCACCATGCGGTAGGGATGAAGGACATAAGAGCGAATCTGACTTCCCCAGGCAATCTCCTTTTTATCCCCTGCAATTTCAGACGCTTCCTCTTCTTTTTTGCGAAGCTCGAGCTCAAACAAGCGTGCCCTGAGCTGCCGCATCGCCGTGGCCCGGTTCTTGTGCTGCGAGCGTTCGTTCTGGCAGGCAGCAACAACCCCGGTCGGGACGTGGGTTATGCGGACAGCTGAATCGGTCTTGTTTACGTGCTGTCCCCCGGCACCGCTGGAACGGTAGGTATCGACTCTAAGATCCTTTTCATTGATCTCAACTTCGACATCGTCGGGGAGGTCGGGGAAAACAAAAACAGAGCAGAAGGACGTATGGCGACGGGCATTGGAATCAAAAGGAGAAATTCGCACCAAACGATGAATACCGATCTCGGGACGAAGCCAACCGTAGGCGTACGAACCGGAAACCGTCAGAGTCACGCTTTTAATTCCGGCCTCTTCACCGGGCTGACATTCGGTAATTTCAACACTGAAATTCTTTTTCTCACAAAAGCGGAGGTACATGCGCAGTATCATGTCAGCCCAGTCCTGGGCTTCAGTCCCGCCTGCACCGGCATTGATGCTTAAAATAGCGTCGCTGGAGTCATGTTCGCCGGAAAGCATGCGGGTAAATTCCATCTTCCCGACATCTTCATCCAAAACCTGGAGTTGGTCCCGAAACTCTCCAAGCGTCTCATCATCCTCTTCCTCTCCTAAAAGTTCGCGCAAAATCCGCAACTCTTCGAGGGCCTGGAACATCTTTTCCCAGGACTCCACAATCTTCAAAAGATCGTTTCTTTCTTTGGACAACACCTGTGCTTTGTCAGCATCGGTCCAGAACTCCGGATTACTGCATTCGGCGTCGAGCTCGGCAACCCTTTCCTTTTTGGCTGCTATGTCAAAGATACCCCCGGAGTTCAACAATCTTGCCGTCGAGCTCCGTTAATTTGTCGAGATCTTCTTTATTCATCCTTTTCTCCAGATTATTGAATAGATATTCATACATTTCGGCATTTCAGGTCGCCTCCCGGGAATACTGAAGAATATACCATCTTAAGGAATTATAAAAGTCTTGATGAAGGCATGTTGTGGCGTTTTTTTGTGCACCATTTTATCTACTTCAGAACAATTTCCCTATCGCATTGAAACTTTCAATTAAATGAGTACGTTCCGCACAAAAAAAGAGCCCTGAAATAGGGCTTCCGACCAAAAAGACTTATAAAATTGGGGAATAAAAAGATAAAAATAATTACATCAATTCATTTTCAATACGGATGAGTTGGCTTGTTTGACAAACTTCTTCCAGGAGATCAATTTCATACAGGGCGGAACGGATATTTGCTTCCAAAGCTTCATGAGTGGTGAGAACAACCGGAGCGGCAGTACCAATTTCACGACTCATCTGAATCATAGATGCAATGCTGATGTCATGACGCCCGAGAATAGTGGAGATTTTCCCAAGGACACCGGGACGATCGACAATCAGAAAGCGAAGATAATATTGTCCCCAGATATCCTCCATGGCTTTAACCGGTAAACGCTCTAAAGCTTCGGTTCGATAACTCAGCGGCGAAGTTCGCATCTTAGAACCGGCCAACAGGTCTCTGGCCGAAGAAATAACATCACCAACAACGGCGCTGGCCGTGGCATCCATTCCAGCTCCTTTGCCTGTCAGCATGACCGGTCCAACAAAATCGCCTGTCAGACGCACGGCATTGAAGACCCCATCGACATCCGCCAAAGGGTGGTCAATGGGGATCATGGTCGGGTGCACTCTGGCTTCGACACTACCGGAAGAGAGCTTCCCGATGGCAAGCAATTTGATTTTATACCCGAACTGATGAGCAAAGCGGATGTCGACTGAGGAGATGTTACTTATTCCTTCGATGTAAATGGCGTCATAATCGATTTTGGTGCCAAAACAGAGGGATGTCAGAATAGCCAACTTATGAGCGGCGTCAATCCCGTCTATATCAAATACCGGATCAGCCTCGGCAAACCCTTTAGCCTGAGCCTCTTCAAGCATATCTGCAAACTCTTCACCCTCATCAGCCATTCGGGTGAGGATATAGTTGCACGTACCGTTCAGGATACCCATAACGCAGGCAAATTTATTGGCACATAGATTTTCCTTAATGGAAGTGATAATGGGAATTCCCCCGCCAACAGCAGCTTCAAAAAGAATGTCCACATCGTTAGCGGCGGCCTCGGAATATATTTCCTCGCCGTGTAAAGCCAACAGAGCCTTGTTGGCTGTCACCACCGGTTTGCCGTTGCGGAGAGCCTGCAGGACTAGGGTTCTGGCAGGCTCATACCCCCCGATTAATTCGATAACGATATCAACCTCTGGATTATCGACAACCTGGCTGGGGTCAATGGTAAGTATATCGGCTTCGACCGCAACACCGCGATCCCTTCCAATATCGAGATCAGCAATTTTAACAAGCTTTAAACTCGCCCCGAGGCGTTTTTCCATAAGAGCCAGATTCCGATGAAAAATCCGCACCACACCCGACCCGACCGTGCCAAAACCTAACAACCCTACTCTGATTTCTTTCATTATCATATCCAAGTTTTAAATCATTCTATAGAGAGTTAGTCCTATCTAATTATTTTTAAATGTCTTTTTTGTCTTTGTTTCCAGAAGGGTTACGAACCGAAGTGGAAACCTTATCAAGAATACCATTCACAAAAGCCGGCGTTTCCCTGGTGCCGAAACGTTTACCGATCTCAATGGCTTCATTTATGACAACACTGGTTGGAACATCAGGACAAAATAACAGCTCAAAAACCGCCAACCGCAGAATGGACAAATCAACCCGGGCCATTCGCTCCAGAGACCAGTTTGTGGAAAATTCCTTGAGTTGCCGGTCTATCATATCCTGGTGCTCAGCCACCCCGCAGGCCAGAGCTTCGGAAAATTGTCGGGCTTTGTCCGTGGGGTCGTGGTTAATTTCTTCTGAGAATTCAACCGGGTCATCATCGTTAGAAGAAAAACTTTCCCAAAAAGCCTTCAATACCTGATGAATATTGCCACTCTGGTCCGGCAGGCTGTAAACTATCTTGAGGGCCAGTTCTCTCCCAAGACGACGGTTTCCACGGTTCATGGCTTAAAGTGACTTAAAAAGGTTAACCATTTCAATAGCACTCAAGGCGGCATCGAAACCTTTGTTTCCAGCCTTACTCCCTGCCCGCTCAATGGCCTGCTCAATGTTGTCAGTGGTCAGGATACCGAATATCACAGGCAACCCATGTTCCAGACTGACGCTGGCAATACCTTTGGAAACTTCTGCACTGACATAATCAAAATGAGGTGTTGCACCACGAATAACCGCCCCGAGACAGATAATGGCGTCATACTGTTCCATCTCAGCCACTTTTCGAGCCGTCAAAGGAATCTCAAATGCCCCGGGTACCCGAACTATGGAGATATCATCATTCGCAACCCCATGCCGCATCAGAGCATCCATGGCCCCTTCGACAAGTCGTTCCGAAATAAAGCTGTTAAACCTGGAAACGAGGATCGCTATTTTCTGCCCCTTGCCATCGAGTTGCCCTTCATAATTTTGTGCCATGTTTCCAAACTCCGATTTAAAAAGAGTTAAAGATTCTCCAGAAGGTGGCCCATCTTTTCCCTCTTGGTCTGAAGATATTGAATGTTGCTTCCAGTTGGCGGCACCTGAATAGAGACCCGTTCGACAATTTCCAGACCATACCCCTCCAATCCCACGATTTTTTTGGGATTATTAGTCATCAGTCTGAGACGCCGCGCACCAAGGTCAAGAAGAATCTGAGCGCCAAGCCCATAATTCCGGAGATCCGGCTTAAAGCCAAGGGCGACGTTGGCCTCAACAGTATCATGCCCGTGATCCTGCAAGGCATAAGCTTTAAGTTTATTGATAAGCCCGATACCGCGCCCTTCCTGACGCATGTAAAGAATGATCCCTTTCCCTTCTTTCTCGATCTGAGCCATAGCAGCGTGGAGCTGATCCCCACAGTCACAACGGCATGAACCAAAAACATCGCCGGTGAGGCATTCCGAATGCACGCGAACCAGAACCGACTCTTCAGGGTCTATTTCCCCTTTGACCAGAGCCAGATGCTGAGCGTCATCGACCTCATTTTCATAGGCAATCGCCTGGAAATTACCGCCAAATTCCGTTGGGATGCTGGTTTCAGCAGCACGGCGAACAAGCATCTCTTTGCGCATTCGATACTCTACCAGTTCGGCGATGGTCACAATTCGAAGGTTGTGTTTGCGGGAGAACTCCTGAAGCTGAGTCATGCGCGCCATGGTTCCGTCGTCATTCATGATTTCACAAATGACCCCGGACGGCTTAAGTCCCGCCAGCCGGGCAAGATCTGCCGAACCCTCGGTCTGGCCGGCACGCACAAGCACACCACCTCGCTTGGCTCGCAAGGGGAAAATATGTCCCGGGCGGGCGATATCGAGAGGAGTCGTATCATCGCTGATGGCCACCTGAACGGTATGTGCACGATCAGCTGCTGATATACCCGTGGAAACTCCTTTGCGAGCTTCGATAGAAACGGTAAAGGCGGTGCCGAAACTGGAACTGTTTTCCTGCACCATCAGCGGCAGGTTCAGATAATCAGCACGTTCTTCGGTCAGGGAGAGGCAGATGAGCCCTCGCCCCTCTTTGGCCATGAAATTGATATCCTGAGGGGTAACCAGCTCGGCGGCCATGGCCAGATCGCCTTCGTTTTCACGATCTTCATCATCCACCAGTATAACCATTTTCCCCTGGCGAATTTCCTTCAGAGCGGCTTCCACATTTGAGGTAGGCATTTTATACTCCTTCTCAGCAAACGAAGCATTATTTCACATAAATCCGTGCTTCGCAAGAAATTGGGTATTCAAGGATTTTTTGCCCGCATCCTCCGGAGCACAAGCGAGGAGGCGTTCGACATACTTGGCAAAAATATCGACTTCGATATTGACCGCTTCGCCTATTTTTCTGAATTTAAGGGTCGTTTTTTCTAGGGTGTGGGGAATGACAGCAATGCTGAAATCGTCTTCCCCTACGGTGTTAACCGTCAGGCTGATACCGTCAATGGCAACCGAACCTTTTGCAACCAGATAGCGGTTTATTTCCCGAGACAGGCTGAAACCCATGCGGATACAATTCTGGTCCACGGTTTTGGTGGTCAGAACCGCAACATCATCAACATGCCCGTAAACCAGATGACCTCCAAGGCGACTGGACAACATCAACGCCCTCTCAAGGTTGACTGGACTCTGAGACTTGAGAGCAGCAAGGGATGTCTTTTCAATGGTCTCCGGTGAAACATCCGCACTGAATTTTCCCGGCCTTTTGGAAACAACGGTCAAACATACGCCATTGACCGCGATACTGTCCCCGATCTTAATTTTATCAGTCGCAAGCTCCCCGGTTTGGACGGTCAGCTGAAACCGGTCGGAATGACGCTGGATCTGGTAGATCGTTCCGACATCTTCAATCAGTCCGGTGAACATGAGGAACCTCCCCTTCAACAAAAACGTCCGGGCCACAAACAGTATAGCTCACGTCCTCCAGTTGAATCGCATCTGCCATACATTGCGGTCCTTCACCTGAAAACAGGGACAGCCCATCTCCGCCTCCAAGGACCCTGGGAGCAATACATACCATGACACGATCGACCAGGTTGCGTTTCCACATCTCGGTATTGAGACGACTTCCCCCTTCCAAAAGGATACTATGAATATCCATTTTTCCCAACTCCCGCATGAGAACGTCAAGATCGATGCGGCCGTTCAGGCAAGGGATACGCAGGACCTGAACCCCCACTTTTTCGAAGCGCTGGATGTTATCTGTGGAAATCTCGGCAGAAACCGCCAGCAGGGTTGGGGCCTTGGATTCAAGATGCAAAATCTTGGCGTTTTCCGAAATTTCCAATACTGAATCGACGACCACCCGAACGGCGTCACGACCACCGTCAGGAAGCCGAGTTGTCAGCAGAGGGTCATCGTGAAGAACGGTCCCTGCTCCAACCATGACGGCATCGACACGGTCGCGCAGGCGGTGAACTTCTTCGCGGCTTTTTTCGCTCGATATCCATTGGGAATTGCCGCTGGAGGTAGCTATTTTTCCATCCAGAGTCATAGCAGCTTTAAGAATAACGTAGGGTAGCCCCGTTCGAACATATTTGGTAAAGGGAGCGACAAGACGTTGGCAGTCATTCTCGAGGATACCGCAGCGGGTTTTGATACCGAAGGATTCCAGTTCAGCCAGACCTTTGCCATTGACACGAGGATTGGGATCTCTGGTGCCGACAAAAACACGGGAAATCCCGGCCGCCTTGATGGCCAGGGTGCAGGGGCCGGTACGCCCATGGTGAGAACAAGGCTCCAGAGTGACATAAAGATCGGCACCTGCAGCCTTTTGACCAGCTTCTTCAAGAGCATAAATTTCCGCGTGCGGCAGGCCGGCTTGAGGATGGAAGCCGGTCCCGACAATACATCCGTTTTTCACAATAACAGCGCCGACAGGAGGATTAGGGGCGGTGCGGCCTTCGCCTTTACGCGCCAATTCCAGGGCCTTGCTCATATATTTTTGTTCGGGAGTCATGCGATTACTTCAGGCTATTTTTTCTGCAAAAGATCTTTCAGCTCAATCATAAACTCGTTGAGGTCTTTAAACTGGCGGTAAACCGAGGCAAATCTGACGTAGGCCACCTGATCAATGTCATGCAGAGCCTGCATCACAGCTTCACCGATGCGACTGGAGTCAACTTCTTTTTCCGTACTCTCCTGAAAGTTCAACTCCAGCCGATCGACTATCTTCTCAATAATTTCAATGGAGATGGGACGTTTTTCACAGGCACGCTGAATGCCCGCAATAATTTTTTTGCGGTCAAACATTTCCCGCCGACCGTCCTTTTTAACGACCAGGGGGAGGGTCTCCTCGACCCTCTCAAAGGTAGTGAAACGCCGCAGGCAGGAAATACATTCCCGCCGCCGGCGGATGTTATTCCCTTCTTTTCCGAGACGGGAATCAATCACCTTGGTTTCGGAGTGTTGACAGAACGGACATTTCATGATTCCGGTTCACCATCCTTTTGTGCAAGAAGGGCATCATAGGAGAGATACTCAATGTCAGCTTCCCGAAGCATTTCCGTGGCCAGCTGGTCCGGATAGCCCTCCATGTAAACAATCCGGGTAAGACCGGCGTTGATCAACATTTTCGAACAGATAATACAAGGAGCTGTTGTGCAGTAAAGCGTCGACCCATCGATGTTTATACCGTGTTTCGCAGCTTGAATGATAGCATTCTGTTCGGCATGGAGCCCCCGACAAAGCTCATGTCGCTCACCGGAAGGGACCTTGAGCTTTTCCCGCAGACAGCCGGTATCCGAACAGTGAGAAATCCCTGAAGGTACTCCGTTATAACCGGTGGCGAGAATGTTTTTATCCTTGACCAGAACCGCACCGACATGGCGCCGCAGGCAGGAGGCCCTTTTGGCAACCAGCCTGGCGATATCCATGAAATATTCTTCCCAGGACGGACGTTTCATCGAACCAGATGATGGGCATATAAAGGGTACTGTTTGCATAATTCAGCGACCTCGGAGCGGATACCTTCCAGCGCCTTTTCATTATCGACATTTTTCAGCGCACGGTCAATCCAGCTGGCCACCAGTTCCATTTCTTTCTCTTTCAGGCCCCGAGTCGTCGTGGCCGGAGTGCCGATCCGGAATCCGCTGGTGACAAATGGGGAGCGCGTATCAAAAGGGACCGCATTCTTGTTGACCGTAATGCCAGCCTTTTCCAGGGTCGCCTCAGCCACCTTACCGGTAATTTCCGTCGCCGACAAATCGACCAGCAGCAGATGGGTGTCGGTCCCTCCGGAGACGAGGTTTAAGCCCTTCTTCAGAAGCCCATCGCCCAGGGCTTTGGCATTTTTCACAACCTGTTTAGAATAATCTTTGAATTGCGGAGTCAGAGCTTCTTTGAAAGCCACGGCTTTTGCGGCAATGACATGCATGAGCGGCCCGCCCTGAATTCCGGGAAAAATATTACTGTTGATTTTTTTCCCGAATTCTTCACGACAGAGGATCATCCCGCCGCGCGGACCGCGCAAGGTCTTGTGAGTGGTAGTAGTCACGAATTCGGCATGAGGAACGGGGCTGGGATGCTCGCCGGCGGCAACCAGTCCGGCAATATGTGCCATATCAACGACAACCAGGGCACCGGTCGCATCGGCAATTTCCCGGAAAGTCTGAAAATCGATAATGCGGGGATAAGCGCTGGCGCCAACCATAATGAGCTTTGGTTTGTGCTCTTCTGCCAACTTCCGCACTTCTTCATAATCAATAGTACCGGTTTCCTTTTTAACACCGTATGGAACTATATTGAAAAGCTTCCCGGAAAAATTGACTGGCGAACCGTGGGTCAGATGTCCGCCATGGGCCAGATTCATCCCGAGAATGGTATCTCCCGGCTGGCAGACAGTGAAATAGACAGCCATGTTGGCCTGCGACCCAGAATGAGGCTGAACATTGACGAAATCCGCGCCAAACAGCTCCTTGGCTCTTTCGATGGCGAGATTTTCCGCGACATCGACAAATTCACAACCACCGTAATAACGTTTCCCGGGATAACCCTCAGCGTATTTGTTGGTCATGACACAGCCCTGCACCTCCATGACCTGGTCGCTGACAAAGTTTTCAGAGGCAATAAATTCAAGGCTGTATTCCTGGCGCCTGGTTTCATTGAAAATTGCTTCGGCAATTTGAGGGTCAAATTTCTTTAACGTTTCCGACATAAAACAAATCCCTTCTACTGTAAAACCGGAAAACTCTAACCTGAATCCGTGGGTTAGGGGCCGGAAAAGAGTGTAAGTGCTTGGCCTGAATAAATAGTTCAAAAATCTGAGGCGCACCCATAGGTTCGTCGGTGATTTTTGGAATATTCAGGCAGGTCAATGACTTGCGCTATTGCCAGGTCAAAACTAATGGATCCAGGTCAAAATTAAAAAGCAGGCTGAGCCTGCTTTTTTTGTTCGGGTTGATTTTTCAGGGTTTAAAAAGCTCTTTCTCAATCTTCCTGATTTTGTCCAGCCTTTTCTGGTGGCGCCCTCCTTCGAAATCTGCGGCGAGCCAGACATGGACCATCCGACAGGCATTTTCAGGCGTGAGGACCCGGCCTCCCATGACGATGATATTAGCATCGTTGTGCTCCTTTGACATCCTGGCGGTAAATTCATCATTGATCAGCGCAGCCCGGACCCCCGGAAACTTATTGGCAACAATAGACATGCCTATACCGGTACCACAGATGAGAATACCTTTTTCGACTTTCTTTTCGGAAACTTCCCGGGCCACCTTTTCGCCAAAATCGGGATAATCGACCGAATCGTTATTAAAGGTACCTAAATCCCTGCATTCAATATTTGCTTCCTGTAAAAATTTTTTAACGGCCGCCTTCAGGGCGAGCCCCCCATGATCGCTGGCTATTGTAAACATGGAATTTACACTTTACGAAAAAGGAGCGTGGCATTGGTCCCGCCAAACCCGAAAGAATTTGAAATAGCAACTTTGACATCAGCTTGGCGAGCTTCATTGGGCACGTAATCGAGGTCACAGTCAGGATCCGGCTCTTCATAATTAATGGTTGGGGGAACCCCTCCCCTGTCCATTGTCAAGAGACAATATGCCGCCTCGAGAGCCCCGGCAGCCCCAAGCGCATGGCCAGTCATTCCCTTTGTGGAACTGACCATCACTTTTTTGGCATAATCACCAAAAACCCTCTTGATGGCCAGGGTTTCATAATAATCATTCATAGGTGTTGAGGTTCCATGGGCATTGATATAATCAACATCTTCAGGATTCACCCCTGCACCTGAAAGAGCCATGTTCATACAGCGAGCCGCCCCTTCTCCACCGGGCGAGGGGGCCGTGAGGTGATGGGCGTCGCTAGTCAGGCCATAACCGCAGATTTCTCCATAAATTTTGGCGCCACGCTTACGGGCATTTTCATATTCTTCAAGAATGAGAATCCCGGCGCCCTCGGCGAGAATAAACCCATCACGGTTCTTTTCAAAAGGTCGACTCGACCCTTTGGGGTCATCGTTGCGAGTGGAGAGGGCCTTCATGACATTGAAGCCCCCAACACCCAGAAGTGTCACCGTGGATTCAGCGCCGCCGGCGATCATCGCATCCGCATCGCCGCGTTGGATAATCCGGAAAGCGTCCCCAATGGAGTGGGTACCTGTAGCGCAGGCGGAACAAACAGACAGATTAGGCCCCTTGGCCCCGGTCCTCATGGAGATCTGCCCCGGCGCCAGGTTAATAATCACCATCGGAATAAAGAAAGGCGTAATCTTTTTATAATTACCTTCCAGAGCAGCCTTGTGATACTTCTCAATAGCCGGCAAACCTCCAAGGCCGGCTCCCACAAGGACCCCTACTCTTTCAGCGTTTTCTTCGGTAATTTCAAAGCCGGAATCCTTAAGAGCCATATCGCTGGCGGCAATAGCGTAATGAATGAACGTATCCATTTTGCGCAGCTCTTTTTTATCAAAAAACTCCTCACCCTTGAAATCTTTAACCTCTCCGGCGATATGAGTAGGCAGTTGAGAGGCGTCAAAGCGCGTGATCAGATCTATCCCTGATTCTCCTGCCATGAGAGCGTCCCAGTTTTTTTCCGTACCGGTTCCCAAGGCAGATATGACACTTAAACCTGTTACAACAACTCGACGCATCGCTATAGCTACTTTCTTTTTTCAGCTATTATCAGATTGCAGGCAGCCAAGGGCTTGGCGACACCGGACATCCCGACAACAAACCGTTGGTTTTAGGAAAAAGGGGAAGGATTCAACAATCCTTCCCCTCTATTTTTTAGGTGTGCACGTTGACGTAATCAATCGCATCCTGAACAGTCTGGACCTTTTCAGCATCTTCGTCTGAAATTTCAATATCAAATTCCTCTTCAAGTGCCATGACAAGCTCCACGGTATCCAGAGAATCAGCACCCAGATCATCCATGAATGAAGCTTCGTCAGTAACCTGATCCTCCTCAACACCAAGCTGTTCTGCGACCAATTGTTTCACTCTTTCGGCAATAGAAGCCATTTGTGCATCCTCCTTTGTAATTGTATTCTGTTTGGTTTAACTCATGTTACACATTTATCACATGTACATGCCACCGTTAACCGCCAAGACCTGGCCGGTGACATAGCCTGTTTTTTGTGAAGCGAGAAAAAGGACCGCCTGAGTTACGTCCTCCGGCTGTCCCAATTTCCCTAGGGGTATCTGCGCTGTCAGTTCCTGTTTGACTTTTTCCGGCAATACATTAGTCATCTCTGTAACGATAAAACCCGGGGCTACGGCATTGACCGTGATATTACGACGGGCGAGTTCACGCGCGTTAGAGCGGGTCAGACCTATCAGACCCGCTTTGCTTGCGCAATAATTGGCCTGACCCAGGTTGCCCATCTGCCCGACCACTGAAGAGATATTGATAATGCGTCCGTATCTCCCTTTGGACATGACTTTTGCGGCTTCTCTGGTACATAAGAATGCACCTTTTAAATTGATGTTCAGAACCGCATCCCAGTCTTCGTCTTTCATCCGTAACAAAAGCGCATCCCGGGTAATCCCGGCGTTATTGACAAGAATATCCACGCTTCCATAATTATCAACCGCCGCATCAAAAACTTTTTTAACCTGCTCGGAATTGCTGACATCCGCAGCCTGGGGTATGGCCTCACCTCCGTTATCCCGAAGGGCGGCAGCCGCCTTTTCCGCCTGATCGGGGTCGATGTCAACAACGATAACCTTGGCGCCTTCCTGGGCCAGCGCCTGTGCAATAGATGCGCCTATTCCTCGGCCAGCTCCCGTCACCACAGCGATCTTATCCTTAGGCACTTCCCCCCCTTTCTCGGAATTTCGTTTATTGAACGGATTTTAGTCCCTTTATACTATCCACTGATGTGGTCTGAACTTTTTTATCAATACGCTTGATCAAACCTGCCAGCACCTTTCCCGGCCCAATTTCAATAAAAGAGTTAATCCCGGCCCGGGTCATTTCTCTGACAGAGTCTTCCCATAGGACAGGGGAACTGACCTGACGAACCAGAAGCTCCGGCACTTTCCCGTGATCGTTATTGGCTCTGCCCTCAACATTCGTCACAACAGGGGTTTTAAAAGGGTGTATGTTCACCCCCGCCAGAAACTTTTCCAGTCTCACTCCGGCCGGGTCCATCAAAGTGCAATGAAAAGGCGCACTGACAGGCAGGAGAACAGCTTTCCGGCAGCCTTTCTCTTTGGCAAGATCAATGGCCCGATTAACAGCCTCGGTGTGCCCGGCAATCACGATCTGTCCAGGGGAGTTATAGTTGGCAGGCGCCAGAACCTGGGCCTGTGCAGCCTCCCGACATACCTCGTCAACCACGTCGTTTTCAAGCCCGAGAACAGCAGCCATGGAACCGGTGCCCTGAGGAACAGCCTCCTGCATAAAAAGTCCGCGATGGCGAACCGCCAGGAGCGCATCGGCAAAGGAAAAAACTCCTGCAGCGACAAGCGCTGAGTATTCACCAAGAGAATGGCCGGCCAGCAATTTAGGCTGGAGCCCGGTTTCCGTTTCCACAACACGCAAAACTGCCGTGCTCACAGCCAGAATAGCAGGCTGGGTGAACTCCGTCAGTTTAAGTTTTTCTTCAGGGCCTTCAAAACAAAGCCTGGACAGGGAAAATTGCAGTGTGTCATCGGCTTCTTCGAAGACCTCCCGGGCAACCGAAAAGTTTTCGGCCATTTCAGATCCCATCCCCGATGACTGAGATCCCTGTCCTGGGAAGATAAACCCTACCATTTTTTCCTCTCTACTCCCAACGTGTATCAAATTGAAAGAGCTACCAGCGAATCAATGCCGATCCCCATGTGAAACCGCCACCAAAGGCATTGAGTACTATCAAATCCCCAGCCTTGATTCTGCCGGTGCGGTTCGCTTCGTCCAAGGCAATGGGAATCGAAGCGGCGGATGTATTGGCGTAGCTGGCAACATTAGAAAATATTTTCTCGAGGGGGATCTTAAGGCGTTTGCCTGTTGCATCCAGAATTCGCTGGTTTGCCTGATGGGGAAATATCAGGGTGATTTCCTCTTTAGAGATACCATTGGATTCCAAAGCTTCTATCACGACATCGGAAAGGTAACGAACAGCTATTTTAAAAACCTCATTTCCTTGCATCTTCAAAAAATAAGGGCCCTCCCGACCTTCAACTGAAGGCAGTTTGCGCGAACCGAAACCGGGTTGGTACAGCAACTCCCAGCTACTCCCGTCGGAATGAAGATGGGTGGAAAGAATTCCGCTTTCTCCGTCTGAAGTTTCAAGCACGACAGCGCCCGCACCATCCCCGAAAAGAACACAAGTACCCCGATCCTTCCAATCAACGGTCCGGGTCATGGTTTCCGCCCCGATGATCAGAGATTTACGGGCTTTCCCGGCAGCGTGATATAGCTCGGCATTGGAAAGGCCATAAATAAAGCCGCTACAGGCCGCCGAAACATCATAGGCAAAAGCATTTCGGGCACCGAGGTTTTTCTGCACCAGACAAGCAGTGGCCGGAAATGAAAAATCTCCGGTTATCGAGCCTACAATAATCAGGTCCAGTTCCTCGGGACTGACGCCAGCCATTTCCAGAGCGTTCTGAGCGGCACGAGTGGCCAGATCCGAAGTGGCCTCGTCATCACCTGCAACATGGCGCTGCCTAATCCCGGTGCGGGTGAATATCCATTCATCAGACGTATCGAGATTTTTTTCGAGATCGAAGTTGGTCAGAATTTTTTCCGGAGCAAAAGACCCAGTGCCGATAATTTTTGCTTTCATTTCCCAGTCAGCTCCCTGGTTGGATCAGTCAATTATTTACTTGGTTTTGGGGAACTTGAAATCGAACTTCCACTCTTTCTTCTGAGGGAGTTTTTGAAGCTGAACAAGCATTTTTTCATTTATTTCTTTAGAGACAAATTCACGCGCAGTAAAAATGGCATTCATCACTGCCTTGGCGTTTGAGCCACCATGGCAGATCATACCTATCCCGTCAATACCAAGTAGAGGTGCACCACCGACTTCGGTGTAGTCGACTTTCCTTTTAAATGCGGAAAAAGCAGAACCAGCCAGCAGATACCCGATTTTCCCCATCAAACGCGTGCTGATCTCCTGGCGCAGCATGCTGGTGACAAATTCAGCCAGACTTTCCGAAACTTTCAGGACCACATTACCCACAAAACCATCACAGACGACAACATCGACGGCACCCGAAAAGATGTCCCGACCTTCCACATATCCGACATAATCGACCAAGGACCCTTTCAAAAGCAGATGGGCTTCACGAGTCAGGTCGTTACCCTTGGTTTCTTCCTCTCCATTAGACAGCAAACCAACACTCGGATGCGGTTTATCCATCAGGTAGCGTGCGAAAACGTCGCCCATAAGGGCGAACTGCGCCAGATGGTAAGCTTTGCAGTCGACATTTCCGCCAACGTCAAGAATCAGGGTCCGGCCTTTGCGATTCGGGAAAATGGTTGCAATGGCTGGACGGTCGATCCCCTGTATTCTTTTCAGAATGAACATCCCGGCAGCCATGGTGGCGCCGGAATTCCCGGCACTGATCACGGCGTGAGCACTACCGTCCTTGACCAGCTCAAAAGCGACGCGGATAGAGGAATCCTTTTTCTTGCGAATGGCATCGGAAGGTGAATCGTGCATGCCCACAACTTCCGAGGAATGATGTATCTCAATGTCCAGGCCTTCGGTCTGAAATTTTTCCAGCTCTTCTTGTATCCTGGTGGAGTCACCAACGAGAATGATGGGTATTCTCCAACGCCGGGCAGCAGCAACGGCACCTTCCACTTCAACAGAAGGTGCATTGTCCGATCCCATGGCATCAACAGCTACAACAATTTTCGCTTCCAAGGAGGTAATCCTTTACCCTTCCTTCTGTTCAACAACCTCTTTACCTTTGTAGGTGCCGCAGCTGGGACAAACACGGTGAGGCACTTTGGGTTCTTTGCATTGAGAACAGATAGAAATCCCGGGAGCCTGGAGGCCATCATGTGAACGACGCAGATTTCTTTTAGATTTAGAAACTTTCTTTTTGGGTACTGCCATGGTATTTTTTCTCCTTGATCATTGTTATAGGAGACCCGTGGGGGCTTCCGCAACATTTTTTGCTCTAATCAGTCTTTTTTTTCACAATGAGACTGTCTAAGCTATGAAATTTCGGGTTAAAAACAACCCGCTTACAGTTGCATGAACTCCGGTTGAGGTCAGTGCCGCATTCCGGGCATAACCCCTGACAATCCTCCCGGCACAAAGGCCGTATCGGAATAGCCATAAGAACTTGATCCTGCATGACTTCGGTCAGATCGATTTCATCGTTGGCAAACAGGACCAGACCAGCTTCCTCGGCATTTAATTCATGTTCTTCATGGATACCGTTTTCCGCCTGTGGATCCGGTTCCGGCGTAAAATTCAAAGCGAATTCCGTAAAAATCGTAACCGCGAAATCCTCCAAACAGCGACTACACTGGAAACGAATGGATGCTTCAACATCTCCCTCGCCTCTATACATGTCATTGACCCGATAGAGACTCAGGGTGATTTTCACTGGGGAAAGAAATTCGCAGGTATTTCTTTCAGCCATCTCCGCCAGCACCGGAAAGGCTCGGGCCGGTTCTTCAAAGCTGAAAAGTTTTTTTTCCGTAAGGGTCTGGATTGATATTTTCAAATTGCTGTATGCGCTTAGCATCAAATCGACTAGTATAGAAACCGGGTTGTCTTTGTCAAGAAGAAAAACGATCCCAAAATTGATTTAAGGGCTTGAATTTTTTCCTTTATACTCATTCTAGCCATATTTGCAAGAAATTAATTCAACGAAATTTCCTTTAGGGCAAAACTTGCCCTCCAACCTCTCCACAAAAGGAATTGACAGCAATGTCCCATGAGGAACATTCCAGGTCGTTCATACGTCTCCTGAAAATCATGACAAAACTCCGTTCGCCTCAAGGATGCCCCTGGGATGCGCAACAAACTCCGGAAACCATGAAAACATTCCTGCTGGAGGAATGCTATGAAGTCCTGGAAGCCATTGATAAGGGATCGCCACAAGCTGTGTGCCAGGAACTTGGAGATTTACTCTTACAGATCGTTTTCCTGTCCCAAATTTTTGAAGAGCGGAAACATTTCGATATAGGCGACGTATCTAACGGAATAGCCGACAAACTAGTTCGCAGACACCCACATGTATTCGAAGGTGTAAAAGTTGAGAATATGGAAGATCTGAACAGACAGTGGGATGAAATCAAAAACCGGGAACAGGGAGCGCAAACAGAAAAATCCGGTCTCCTGCAGAATATTCCTAAAGCGTTGCCGGCTCTTTCACGAGCTCAGAAAATCACGGATCGGGCCGGCAGGGTCGGTTTTGACTGGCCTGATGCGCAAGGGGTTGTAGAGAAAATTCACGAGGAATTTCATGAGTTTAAAAACGCACTCAATAAAAACGACGCGAAGGAAATAGAGCATGAGTTCGGTGATATACTTTTTTCCCTTGTAAACCTGGCGAGGTTCCTTGATATAGACTCCGAAAACGCACTCCAGAAAGCTGTAAACAGATTTAAAACCAGGTTTGAGTTTCTCGAACAGAAATTATCCAAAGATGGAAGAGACCTCAGCACGGTCCCCCTTACGGAGATGGACAAACTCTGGGAAAAAGCCAAGGACCAGGAAAGGCTTCCAGACTGCGAGAAAGTTAAAAAGGACTGATCTGACGGCAAGTTCTACCACTTGTCCACAAACGTTGTTGATAACCTGTGAAAAAGATTGTGAACATCTTTGAGTATTTGTGAGTCTATTGCCCCACTAGCAAGTTGCCTATTTTTTAGGCTATTATTTTTTTTGTATAATTTCAGCAAGTTATAAATTTTCATCAGAGAAAGCACAACAAATAAAAGCTTCTAATGAAACTCTAAAAATTAAATTTGGAATCTGCCGCAATGGCGAAAGGATTTCACCTTTTTCAACAACCTTTTCCGTTGCAAACACCTGAAAAAAGCTCTTCCGGCAAATCTAACAAGACAGGTTTATAAACAGTTTTTTTATCGTGTTACACAAAACTGTTTCCTGCTCAATAAAATTTCCTCAAAAAAGTCCCTGAGGAAATTCCATCCCCGGGTCCCATTTAATGAACCACTTCAACACCAATATTGAAGCACTCAGAGAGGAGCGGGCTGAAACTACCCAGGAGAAACTCTTCGAAGGGAGTGGGCTTTTCATCGCTAGATTTTTTTAGCAGCATGCTTTTCTATTTGCAAAATTGCTCAATCAAATTTTTTTATTTTATTTTCAAATAGTTATATATCTTCCTATCTAATCTACATTAATTATGAATTTTGCCTTTTCTGCCTGGGGAGCCACTAGTTTTCCAAAACTTGACCGCCCCCTACCGCTTATATTTACGTCTTACCTGTATGGCTTTTTTTTCTTAATAGGGCAAAAGCTTCCGTCGCAGTCTCAATTCGGAGGAGAAAACATCCTGCGATAAATACTAACGTTCCTGCCACAACCGAAGAAAACAAGACAAGCCCTTTGGCCAGAATGAAGCCCTGAGTATCCCAGGCCCCGAACTGGAGTATAAACCACACGACGCCACCCATCACCAGGCTGACAGGGACCATTGGAAGAACTCCTGAAAGCAGGGAAAAACCGCCCAGCGAACCAATTTTTTTCCGTAAGGCACCATAAAGAAGAAGCGTATTAACTCCGGATGAAAGCGTAACCGCCACGGCAAGTCCGACATGATGCCAGAACTGCATGAGCACGAGTCCAAGCGCGGCATTCACAATGAGTGTCCAGAAAGAAATCTGCACCGGAGTTTTGGTGTCTTTCAAAGCGTAAAAAACAGGAACCAGGACCCGGCTGATACCGACAAAAATCAGTCCGGGAGCATAGGCAATGAGAGCAAACGCAGTCATCTGGACATCCTGATAATCAAAGGTGCGGTTCATGAAAAAAACGCTGAAAACCGGAATGGAACAGAGGACAAGCCCCAGAGCAGCAGGAATGGTGATAAAGGCGATAAGATTCAAGGAAAAGCGTAGCGATTTTTTCAGTTCCTCCTGATTATTGTACGCTGCTTGGCGGCTCATAGTAGGCAATATGGCCTGTGCCAGAGAAACGATAAAAATTCCCTGCGGAAACTCAAACAGCCTTTGGGCATAGTAAAGATAGGAGACACTTCCTTCAAAGAGAAACGATGCCAACAGTCGGCTGACCGCCAGGTTGATCTGGTAAATGGCCACACCGGCAATTCCAGGGGCCATCAGCACCAGCGCCTTCTTTACCAGCGGATCTCGAAAATCGAAGTTGAAACCGGGAACCATCCCCCTCTTTTTGAGAATAGGAACTTGGGCAAGAAACTGAACAATCCCACCTATCAGAACACCCACGCCCAGGGCCAGAACCGGCGGATCAAAATACGGAGTGAGTATAAGCGCAGACGAAATGATGGAAAGGTTCAAAAAAAGAGGGGATAACGAAGGAAGAAAATAGTGATCCAGAACGTTCAGAACACCGGTAACCAGAGCCAGAAGGCTGACGAAAAAAAGATAGGGGAACATGATACGGTTGAGAAGATCCGTAAGCTCCAATTTCCCGGGAATGGAACTGAAACCCGCACCAAAGACCTTGACAAGAAGTGGGGACCCCAATATCCCGATAAGCGTGAAAAACGCCATGACGAGAAAGAGTAGAGTCCAGCATTTATTGGCGAAATCACGGGCCTCTTCCCTCCCCCGCAGATGGTAAACCTCAGAGAAGATCGGTACGAAAGCCGCGCTCATGGAGCCTTCGGCAAAAAACCGCCGAAAAAGGTTGGGAATGGTAAAAGCTAAAAAAAACGCATCCGTGGCAAACCCGGCCCCGAACAGCCGGGCAATCACCATGTCACGAACCAGGCCCGCAATTCTACTGAGGCTGGTAGCCAACCCCATCACTCCAGTGGCTTTATAAATGCGATCCGTGTCTGACAAATGAATGACCTTATTGTTTTATAAAAAGCGTCTTTTTTAATATATTTTAATCCTTGATCGACCAAGTCTAACTGTTCGAAAAATAATTGTAATTAAATTTTTTCTAGTGATTTTTTCTTGACGAACTCATGGCAGCAATGCTATAAGTTTGCGGTCTGACCACGCTAGTAAAACAAATTAATCTGACAAAATATCAGGAGGAACAAGCTTTGGCAAATCACAAATCCGCGATCAAACGCAACAAGCAGAATATTGTCCGCAACACCCGCAACGCTCATACCCGCGCCACCCTCCGCACCCTGGTAAAAAAAGTTCGCCAGGCTGTTACTGAGAACAATGTTGAAACTGCCGACGCCGAACTGATTCGGACCGTTCCTTATATTGACAAGGCAGCGACCAAAGGTGTCATTCATAAATCAACCGCCAGTCGGAAAATCGCCCGACTTACCAAGCTTGTCAATACTATCCGTTGAAAAACAGGCGCATACGACCTAAAAGCAGAGGGCCCCGCAAGGGCCCTTTTTCAGTTTGGACGATCAATCAGACGACATAGAAGGCTTTCAAGGACCGGGCCGGGACTGGACCCCGAAGTTTTGAGTATTTTATCCGTTTCCAGCAATAACTCAAAAACTCGCAGAAATTCCGCTGCTTGATAGTTCGCCGCCTGCCCCAGCATAGCGTTCAAAAAATACGGGTTGAGACCTGCCCTAGAGGCAATGATCTTTTTGTCCAAACCTTGTGCTTGAAGAGAGCGGATTATCCAGAGCTGACGGAAGTGCCGGGTCAGCATGCTGAGGATAAACACCGGGGCCGCCCTCTCCTCCAATTGTTCCTGCAAACTGGCAACCGACTCGGGCAGGTTTCTCCGACCCACAGCGTTCATCAAGGCAAAAATACTTGCTTCGCCACCTTCACTGCTGGAGGCAACAACATCTTCCACCTCAATATTCGTCCTCTCCCCGAGAAATTCCATAAGTTTATCCATCTCACCATGAAAACGCCGAAGGTCCGTTCCAGTACGATGGCAAAAAAGATCAAGGGCATCCGCTGAGAAGCGATATCCCTTCTCACCTGCTGTCCTGCGCGCCAGTTCAGGGAGTTGATATTCGCGGAGTTTATTGAATTCAACCCAGTCCGCACGTTTTTGCAGGAGTTTATAGAGGGATTTTTTCTTGTCGAGGCGCTCGGCCGTCATCAAAAAAACGGTTTCAGGAGAAGGGTCCAGGAGATATGAGGAAAGTATCTCCAATTCGCCGGGAGTCAGTTCATGAATGTTTCGAAGCACAACCAGCCGTCTGGATGCAAGCACCGGAAAAGTACGGGCGGCATTCAGTACAGTTTCAATTCCATGTTCCCGAGAAGAGAATTGCTGAAAGTTAAAATCGCGGGTTGCTTGATCGAGAAAGGTTTCCGAGAGAAGGTTTATCGATTCCTCGAGACCAAAAGGTTCCTCTCCAAATAAAATAGTCAAGGGAGATATCTTTTTTTGCAGAAGTTGCGCTTTGAATTCAGAAGGTGTCATTCGCCAGGGGAAACCCTTTTTCCTGGTGCTCCTTGCGGCCGATCCTTTTTACCAGTTCCGGCCTTTTTGCCCGCCCCGGAGTTCCACCTCATTGGCTCAGCTACAGCCAGGTCGGCGTCCATAGGTTTTGGCAACAGACAAAGGTCTTCAGAACGATTGAACGGGATACACCGCAAGCATTAGGGGCCAGTCGGACTTAGGAATGAATCTACTGTGAAATCGGCAAATCATGCCATATTTCGACAAATAGTCCCGCTATTCGCTCTCAAATTTGTAAAAAGCTGTCCTCAATTTAACATTTTCTTGTTACGATTCCCCAAGTTCGACAGGCTCCTAGAAATTTTCCGTCAAACGGGCGTAGAGCTCATCAGCAAGCCTCTTGCTGATCGCCTCCTGAGCCTGGGCTTCGTTGTCTTCCTGCGCCTCACGATCAGTGTCGGAAGAAAATTCTTCGTTCCAGGAAACTGCCCCCTTCCACAAAACAACATTGTCGGAAACCCGGCGCAGTTCCGCAGAACAGTCGATGTAGGACCTGTATTCAATAATGGAATCGTCGTCACTGTAAGCTACAGCATTCCGACTGTAACCCGTTATCACACCTGATAAAACACCATCTGCGACACTTTTGTCTTCGACAATAAAAATTTTTCCGGTTCTGGCAAATTTTTCAATGACTCGGTTGGTGACCAGATTCTCGAGAAAAGCCTCTTTTGTCTGGTTGTCGAACATGGCGACATAGAGATTGCGGACGCCACCGGGAAGCTGGTCGGTTTCGCCACCAAAATGATAACCGCAGCCAAAAAGGCACGGGAGCAGACAAACAGCGATTAATAGAGTGCGCATCATTGGGCCACAATATTCACGAGTCGGTTGGGTACGACAACCATCTTTCGAATTTCTTTGTCCGCCAAAAAGCGGGAAACGTTCGGATCATCCAGGGCCGTCTGTTTGACTGTTTCATCATCCGCATCCACGGCCACGGTGATCTTCCCCCGCACCTTACCGTTGACCTGGACGACAATCAGCTTCTGGTCCTGGACCAGAGCTTTTTCATCCCATACGGGCCAGCCTGCATCGGAAACACAGGTGTCATGCCCCAGACCGGCCCACAACTCTTCCGTAATATGTGGGACAAATGGAGCCAGAAGGCGCACCAAAGCCTGAATCGATTCGTTCAGGGTGGCGGGAATATTCTCTTTACAGTCGATGGAACTGATGGTGTTGATCAGTTCCATTATAGCAGCGATAGCGGTATTGAAATGAAATCGGTCGTCAATATCTTCGCTGACTTTTTTGATCGTCTGGTGAGTCGCCAGGCGCAGAGCCTGAATCGCGCTTTTGGTTTCCTCGGTTTGCTTATCTTCGTTGCCGCTGGTAAGGGTTTCCAGGTTGTCAAAAACCAACCTCCAAACCCGGTTCAGAAAACGGAAACAACCCTCCACCCCTTTATCGCTCCATTCAAGAGCTTTTTCCGGCGGTGAGGCGAACAGGCAGAAAAGACGGGCGGTGTCAGCGCCGAATTTTTTAATCAGAGTGTCGGGATCGATCACATTGTTTTTGGACTTGCTCATTTTCTCAGTGCGCCCGAATTCAATATTGCTCCCGCACTTGGAACATTTGCCGTCCACAACTTCTTCAGGATAAAGCCAGCCGTGCTCGGGACACTTCTGAGTCTCCATGCAGACCATACCCTGGGTAAGAAGATTGGTGAAAGGCTCACCGATCCCCACGTATCCCAGATCACGCAAAACCTTGGTATAAAAACGGGCATAAAGAAGATGCATGACCGCATGTTCAACCCCGCCGATATACTGATCTACCGGAAGCCAGTAATCGACAGCAGACCGTTCAACCGGGCCTCGGTCGAATTGAGGACAGGCATAACGCAGAAAATACCAGGAGCTTTCGACAAAAGTGTCAAATGTGTCGGTTTCCCTTCGGGCCGCAGCCCCGCAAGCAGGGCATTCGGTCCTCACAAATTCCTCTTTACGGGCAAGCGGGCTACCGCCCTCAGCGGTGAGTTCAACATCGGGCGGAAGCACTACCGGGAGGGCCTTCTCAGGCACAGGCACGGCCCCGCACTGGTCACAGTAAATAATGGGAATGGGAGTACCCCAATAGCGCTGACGCGAAACCCCCCAGTCCCGCAACCGGAAATTGACTTTCCGCTCCCCGATTCCGTTCTCCTCAAGAGCGTCGGCAATCTTTTCTTTAGCCTCTTCATTGTCAAGGCCGTTGAACTCTCCGGAGTTGGCCATGATTCCAGGCTCAGTATAAGCTTCCGTCATGGTATCCACTTGCAAATCCTGTCCGGGAGGTTGGATAACCACTGTCATTGGCAGGTCGTAGCGACGGGCAAACTCAAAATCTCGCTGATCATGGGTTGGAACAGCCATTACCGCACCTGTGCCGTAATCCATGAGCACAAAGTTGGCCAGCATGATCGGCATCCGCAGGTTATTAACCGGATTTACGCAGTAGGCGCCGGTGAAAACGCCCTCTTTTTCGAAATCCTCGCTTGTGCGGTTGATTTTATCCTGCTTTTGAACTTTATCGATAAAGCCCTGAACCTGTGAACGCCGTTCGGAGGTAGTCAACTCAAGGGCCAGGGGATGTTCTGGTGCCAGACTCATGAAAGTCGCACCGAAAAGGGTATCCTGCCGGGTAGTAAAAACACGGATTTTACCTTCGGACCCTTCGATCGGAAAATCGATTTCGCACCCGGTGCTGCGGCCAATCCAGTTGCGCTGCATGATCAGAACCGGCTCAGGCCATCCTTCGAGCCGGTAGGTATCATCCAGAAGTTCTTGCGCATAATCTGTTGTTTTGAAAAACCACTGTTCCAGATCCTTGGCTTCGACCAGGCTGCTGCAACGCCAGCAACCGCCGTCCTCGACCTGCTCATTTGCAAGAACCGTCTGACATTCAGGACACCAATTGACCGATGATTGTTTTTTATAAGCCAACCCTTTTTCAAACATCTTAAGGAAAACAAGCTGTTCCCACCTGTAGTATTCCGGGTCACAGGTGGCGATTTCCCGGTCCCAATCATAAGAAAAACCCATCTGCCGAAGCTGAGTTTTCATATGGTCGATGTTTTCATAAGTCCATTTGGAGGGATGAATTCCACGTTGAATGGCGGCATTTTCAGCAGGCATGCCGAAGGCGTCCCATCCCATGGGATGAATGACGTTGAAACCCTGCATTTTTTTGAACCGCGCCACCACGTCGCCAATCGAGTAGTTGCGCACATGTCCCATATGAATGCGTCCCGAAGGATACGGAAACATTTCGAGCAAATAATATTTTTTCTTTCCCTTATCCACGGAAGCCTTGAAAGACTTGTTCTTTTCCCAGATTTCCCGCCACTTCTTCTCGATGGAACTCGGGTTGTAGCGTTCTTCCATTTTAAACCTCCACGGCGGAACTAGGCCGCTGAAAAAATGACTACCGGCATATGCCGGTAGTCAGTGGAGTGAACCAGAAACATAAAATACCGGCATGCTAATGAAAAATCCTGGGGGATTGCTCCGCCCTGTCGGTATTTTTAATTAGAATATTATTTGGCTCTATAGGTTATACGCCCCCGAGTGAGATCGTAGGGGGAGAGCTCCACTGTCACCCGGTCTCCGGGGAGAATTCGAATATAAAACTTTCGCATTTTACCGGAGATATGGGCCAGAACGACGTGACCGTTATCCAGTTCGACACGAAACATGGCATTTGGCAGTGGTTCAATCACCTTGCCTTCAACTTCAATTGCTTCTTCTTTGGCCAAAAGCCACCTCCAACACACGAGTTAGAATAATCACGTCACATTCGAAACGCCATATTAAACATAAATTTCCCGGCTTTTGTCAAGTACAGACACAGCTCTAGGAGGTATTTGTTTGCCTTTTCAGCAGATTATTTTGGCCCATTCACAAGGTTTGGCGAAAAACGCGCCATTAAAAACTTTTTCCCGGGCCTTGAAGACACTTTTGAATAGTTTCAATGACAGTAGAAGATTTGAAAGGTTTGGTGATGTAAGAGGCTGCGCCGACCACCTCTCCCTTTTGAATATCCTGCGGTTTTTTTTTGGCGGTAAGCATGACCACTGGTATGTGGTCAAATTTTGGGTCGCTTTTGATGCGCCGACAAACCTCGAATCCATCGATTCCAGGCATGATCACATCCAGGAGAACAAGGTCCGGCTTATAATCGGAAATGATTTTGAGAGCCTCCTCTCCATCGGACACGCCCATGACATCGTAGCCTTTTGAAGTCAGGAGAATACATTCCAGTCTCAGAAGGCAGTTTTCGTCCTCCACGATCAGAATTTTTTTCTTGGGCAAAAAGGAGACTCCTTGCGCTGGGATTAACAGCATGAGCGATGATTTGTAAAGAGCTTAACAGTTAAATCCCTTTTCGCAACTTTCATAAAAAAAACAATGGATATTATTGCTTTTTCCGATCCTTAAAAACCATTCGCAAAGGCGTGCCCTCCAATCCAAAGAAACTGCGCATCTGATTTTGCAGGAAACGGCGATAATATACGTGAACCCCTTCTGATCTGCTGGCAAAAACGGTGAAGGTCGGGGGCCGCACCCCGGTCTGGGTGATGTAAAAAAGCTTAACTCTTTTATGGTGGTAGACAGGCGGCGGATGTTGCTCCACAGCATCCTGTAAAACTTTATTCAATGCCGGAGTCGGTACCGAACGATTGAACTGGGTAAAAACCTTTTCAAGTTCCGGCATAATTTTGGAAACCCTTTGTCCAGTTTCAGCGGACACAAAAAGGATGGGGGCAAAGGGTAAAAATTTAAAACTGGAACGAATTTCTTCAATAAAATTGCCGAAGGTGGAATTGTCTTTACACACCAAGTCCCATTTATTGACCACCAGAATAACAGCGCGCTGTTTTTCAAAGGCATAGCCGGCGATAGTCAGATCCTGCTCAGTGATCCCCTTTTCCGCGTCAATCACCATAACCACCACGTGGGCTCTGGAAATCGATTTGATTGCCTGGAGGGCGCTGATTTTTTCGAGTTTTTCATCCACTCGGCTTTTGCGGCGAATTCCGGCGGTATCAATCAGTCGGTAGTGCTGCTGATTGTAAGTGAAGTGCGTATCAATGCTGTCCCTGGTTGTTCCGGGAATCGGACTGACCAGAACCCGCTCCTGGCCAAGAATGCGATTGATGATGGAGGATTTACCGACATTAGGCCGCCCGATGATGGCGACCCGGATTTCATTCTCATCCGCTTCGCTTTGGGCTGCCGGAAGGGTTTCAAGGATTTCCTCGATAAGAGAGTTGGTCCCTTGTCCGTGCTCAGCCGAAATAAAATAGAGATCGTCCATACCGAGGGCGTAAAACTCTGCGGCTTCCATTTCAATAGCCGGTGAATCCACCTTGTTGACAACATAAAAAACAGGTTTTTCCTGTTTTCTCAAAATGGCGGCCATTTCCCGATCCGACGGTGAAATCCCGCCGCGCCCATCCATCAGGAAAACGATCACATCCGCCTCTTCAATAGCAACCGCGGTCTGTCCCCTCATCTGCGCGAGAATGGTATTTTCCGTGGACGCCTCGTAGCCTCCGGTATCCACAAGCAGAAATGGTCGGGAAAAGTGATTGACCTCCGCATAATTGCGGTCCCGGGTAACACCGGGGGTGTTCTCGACAATCGCCTTTCGCGCTCTGGAAAGACGGTTGAAGAGGGTGGATTTTCCGACATTGGGTCGGCCGACAATGGCAACAGTAGGAATCATGGAAATCTCTTAGAAGTCAAACTATGAATGGTAACCGAACTCTTTCATTTTCCCGAGGGAACGGGTCCAGTTTTTTTCGACTTTAACAAAGGTTTTGAGAAAAACGCGGGTATCGAGAAATTTTTCAATCTCACGTCTGGCATTTTCTCCGATCATCCGGACCATCTTTCCCTTGTGGCCGAGGATAATCTTTTTATGGGAATCCCTCTCGACCACGATCACAGCCTCAATCTCGACAAGAGTTTGATCTTTTTCCTTAAATGTTTCAATGTAAACAGCTGTTCCATAGGGAATTTCTTTATGTGTGAATTTCAAAATCTGTTCACGGACGATTTCTGCGGAAAAAAATCTCTCAGGGAGGTCGCTGATCATATCCTGCGGATAGAGAGCCGGACCTTCCGGGAGTCGTCGCTGCAGAGCGGAAACAAGTTCCTCAATACCTTTCCCTTTCAAAGCGGAGACAGGAATGATTTCGTCAAAACCGAAGGCTTCGGCGTAGTTTTTCATGATCGGAAGAAGTTTTTCGCGAGGGCAAAGGTCTATTTTGTTGATAACCAGGACCGTCGGGACACGATTGCCGGCCAGTGTTTCCAGAAGTTCTTTGGTAAAATTTTCGATCTTGTCTGAGGGGTCCACCAAAAAAAGGATCAGGTCGACATTTTCGCAGGCAGAGAGAGCCTGTTCCATCATGAAACGATTCAGGGCATTTTCCCCCTGCTGGAAACCGGGAGTGTCCAGGAACAAAATTTGGCTGTCAGAACTGTTATAAATACCGAGGATTCGATTTCGGGTTGTTTGTGCTTTTTGGGAGACAATACTGACTTTCTGCCCGAGAACAGCATTTAAAAGGGTCGACTTCCCCACATTCGGCTTACCGACAAGGGAAACAAAACCTGTCTGAAATTTTTGCTGTTCGCTCTCCACCGTACTCTCCTACCCACTGAAAAGGGAGATACCTTACCCCGAATTTTCTCTATCCCGCTACTCTCCCGAACCCGTTAACGCTTGACGGGCCGCCTCCTGTTCCGCAGCTTTTTTGGTTTTTCCTCTACCCTCCCCCAAAACCTTGCCGCCACAGGAGACCTGGCAGGTAAACGTTTTCTTGTGGTCCGGTCCTTCCGCTGAAATCATTTTGTAGGCAGGTACCTCCTGCTTCCGCGCCTGGAGCCACTCCTGAAGGCGGGTTTTGAAATCTATCCCTTCTTTCCGGCTGGCCGCCTGGTGGATGCGGTCGAGAAACAGGGGAAGTACAACCGTGCGGGTCTTTTCAAACCCCCCATCGGCAAAGACGGCCCCCAGGACAGCTTCAAAAGCATCGGCAACCAGGCTGCGCTTCTGTCGACCGCCGCTCTGATCTTCGCCCTTCCCCAAAAGCAGATACTCTCCTAGCCCGAAGCTTCTGGCTATTTCAGCAAGACTTCCCTCGTTAACCACCTCAGCGCGAATCCGGGTCAGTTGCCCTTCGGCCAGATCAGGAAAATCTTTAAAAATATATTCACTAACAATCAGTTCGAGGACGGCATCACCGAGGAATTCGAGCCTTTCGTTATGAGGCGATGAGTTAATCAGGCCCTGCTCGTTGCTGAAGGATTTGTGGGTCATGGCTTCAACAAACTGGTCAATGTTGCAAAAGCTGTAGCCAATAGCCTCTTCAACGGCTTTCCGGGAAACGTCCAGGGCGTTTTGGTAATGTTCCATTTGTCCTTCTGTCGGCCTTTCAAAAATTACTAAAAATAGATCTAAAAGGAAAAGGGGGGTGGAAAATATGTCGGCGGAAAAGGACTCTTTTCCTTGAATATCCCCCTACCCCTCCTTATAATGTCCTGATCTGAAAAATTAAGCAATTTTCAATTCTTATCAAAAAACGGTCGGCATGTCACTTTTTATTACATTTGAAGGAGTCGAGGGTGCGGGAAAGACAACCCAGATTCAGATATTAACGCAAAATCTTCGTCAACGCGGCATCCCCGTACTGGCCACAAGAGAACCTGGAGGGTGTCCACTTGCCAATGAAATTCGCAAGCTCCTGCTCTCTCCCGACCAGGGTGAAATGGCCTCAAGTGCTGAGTTGTTACTTTATCTTGCCGCCCGCGCCCAACATGTTTTTGAGGTGATCCGACCCGCCTTGGCTGAAGGGAAAATTGTCCTTTGCGACCGCTTTGCCGATGCCACCACCGTCTACCAGGGCTACGCCAGAGGAATCGACTTGCAATCGATCCGTCAATTCAATGATTTTGCCGTTTCGAGCCTTACACCCGATCTCACGATTCTGATGGATATGGCGGTTGAAAAGGGGCAGGATCGACTGGTCCAGAGAAACAACAAAACCGGATCGAGGGTGGATCGCCTGGAAATGGAATCCATTGATTTTCACAGGCGTGTTCGCCAGGGATACCTGACTCTGTCGCGTGAGTTTCCGGAGCGTTTTCACGTCGTCGACGCGGCCGCTACTCAGGATGAAGTGGCTATAAAAATACTGAAATCCGTGGAACCTTTTTTAACTTGAGACAAACCGATGCCTTTTACTTCAATTTTGGGTCATGAACGACAGAAACAGCTTTTAGGCAAAGCCCTGGCTACCGACCACCTGGCTTCAGCCTATCTTTTTTGCGGCCCTGAGGGGATCGGTAAAAGGCTTCTGGCAGGAGTTTTTATCAAAACCATTTTATGTGCAAGCAAAAATTCCTGCAACCACTGCCGAAGTTGCCTTCAGTACGATGAAGGCAACCATCTCGATCTCATTGCCCTGGATGGTTCCGATTCCGCTATAAAAATAGATGATATCCGGGCGGTACAGAAGCAACTGCAATTTAAACCTATGGAATCCGGCAAAAGAATCTGCCTCATCGACTGCGCGGAAAACATGACGTTTTCGGCTCAGACCGCGTTATTGAAAAGCCTGGAAGAACCGAAACTCCACACCATGTTTATTCTTATTTCAGGCAATGCGGAGGCCCTTCTCCCAACCATCCGATCCCGATGTCAGATTTTGAGATTCAACCGTCTGCCTCTGGAGCGACTCAAGGAAAAACTGGCCGAAGACCTGGCTGGAGAGGCATCTCATACTTCCATTATGGCTACTTTCTCCGATGGCAGTTTCAAAAAAAGCCTGGGGGATAAACGGGACTTTTATCTCCACGAAAGAAAAGAAATTCTCCATGAACTCACCTCGCTGCCACCACTGGAGACCCATATCCAGGATTGCTTTTCCCTGGCGCAGAAACTTGCTGCAAAAAAAGACCTGACGCAAAATATTCTGGAAATCCTGAAATTGTTTTACCGCGACACCCTGTTTCGACTCCACGGCAGACCGGACACCGATTTTATTAATTCCGACATGGCTGATCTCGTTCGGACACAGGGAGAAAAAGAAAGCATCGCTTCCACCCTGGAAAAGCTGGAGGCCATCAGAGACATTGAAGAAGCCATCAACAAAAACACAAATCCGCAACTTTCATTCGAGGTTCTGCTGATGCGGCTGACAGCTCAACCCCACGGCAACACCCCGACTCGAACGGTGTAATTTATGGCTCGAATTATCTCTATTAAATTTTGTACCGCTGGCCGTCACTATCATTTCAAACCGGGTAACCTGGAACTCTCTTCTGGTGACAGAGTCGTTGTTGAAACCGCCAGAGGCCGCGCATTGGCAACTGTCGTCTCTCCTGCAGAGGAAGTCGCCGATGAGCAGATTCCCGAAGATGCAAAGGCCATTCTTCGTAAGGCCTCCTCCGAAGATATCCTCCTCGAAAAAACCCACAAAGATCGCGAGGAAGAAGCTTTTGAGTTCTGCCGGAGGTGTATTTACCAACGCGGCATGGTCATGAAGCTCGTCCGCGCCGAGTATCTTTTCGACGGTTCGAAAATAATCTTTTATTTTACAGCCGACGGCCGCGTCGATTTTCGGGAGCTGGTCAAGGAACTGGCTCACCAATTCCACACGCGCATAGAGATGAAACAAATCGGCGTCCGGGATGAGGCCAAACTTATCGGCGGTCTCGGAGTTTGCGGCCGCCAGTTGTGCTGCTGTACTTTCCTGACGGAGTTCTCTCCGGTTTCCGTAAAAATGGCCAAAGAACAGGGGCTGGCCCTGAATCCGGCGAAAATTTCCGGGCAATGCGGCCGTCTTCTCTGCTGTTTGAGTTATGAATTTGATACCTACTGCCACCTCAAGAAGAAACTGCCCAAGGCCGGCGAAAAAGTAATAATAGATGGCAAACAATGTTTGATCATTGACGTCAATGTCATTGCCCAGAAAATCACCTTGAGGTCGGAGGAAGGTAAAAACCTGACTGTTTCACTGCAGGAGCTGCGGGAAGGACGCAAAAAAATACCCGAACTGGAATTCCCTGACAAGTCTGAAATAACGGAAAAGTTGCCTGCGGAGAAAAAACCATCACAACCTTCCCCAACCGCCGGCCAGAGCAGAAAACCCCGCAAAAAAGGGTCGGGAAGAAGACCGTCGCAAAAGCCTTCTCAGCAACCGTCCCAGAAACCTGCCCAAAAGCAAACCGACAAGCCTTACCAGAAACCCGCCCAAAAGCCGGGGGTTGGGCCGAAGCAGGACCAGGCTGCCGTTAAGGACGGCGATGGAGCACCCAAGCGCAAAAGATCCCGTCCGAGAAGAAAACCGAAGAAAAAAACCGATACCGGTAGCGGACCAAACGATCCCAGGAGAGAGACATGAGCAAATCCTTTTACATCACCACACCCATTTATTACGTCAACGATGTCCCCCACATAGGGCACTCTTATACAACCCTGGCCTGTGATGTCCTGGCACGCTACAAGCGCGCTCGCGGCTACGATGTTTTTTTCCTGACCGGGACCGACGAACATGGCCAAAAAGTCGAGACAGCGGCCATGGCCCAGGGTGAAACTCCCCTCGAACTGGCGGATCGTGTCATGAAGCGTTTCGAGTCGCTCTGGGAAAAACTTAACATCTCCAACACCGACTTCATTCGCACCACCCAGGAAAGGCACAAGGTCGGAGTCCAGAATCTTTTCAAGAAACTGCTCGAACAGGGGGACATCTACCTCGGCGAATATGAGGACTGGTACTGCACACCCTGCGAAACCTTCTGGACGGAAAATCAGCTTTTGAACGGCTCCTGTCCGGATTGCGGAAGGCCGACCGATAAGCTCAAAGAAGAATCTTATTTTTTCAGAATGAGCCAGTATCAGGACGCGCTGCTCAAACACATTGATGAGAACCCCGATTTCATTCAGCCTAAGTCCCGTCGCAATGAAATCCTCAGCTTTGTCCGTGAAGGCCTGCGGGATCTCTCCATTTCCAGGACCTCCTTTTCCTGGGGAGTACCGGTTCCGGATAATGAAAAACATATCGTTTATGTCTGGTTCGACGCCCTGACAAATTATATTACGGCGTTGAGTTATCCCAACGACTTCAACGGCAACTTCAGCAAGTTCTGGCCGGCCGATGTCCATGTCATCGGCAAGGATATCCTCCGCTTCCATGCCATTTACTGGCCGACTTTCCTCATGGCTGCAGGCATTCCCCTGCCGAAAAAGGTTTTCGCCCACGGCTGGTGGACTGTGGAGGGAAAAAAGATGAGCAAGAGCCTGCGCAACGTCGTCGAACCGAACATGCTGATCGACAAATACGGCGTAGACTCGATCCGTTATTTCCTCCTGCGCGAGGTCCCATTCGGCCTCGACGGGGATTTTTCCCACACCGCCCTGGTGCACCGCATCAATTCCGACCTGGCCAACGACCTCGGCAACCTTTTGAGCCGCTCCAGCGCCATGGTCAACAAATATTTTAAGGGCACCCTTCCAACCCCCGGAGTGCCCACCGATGAAGACAAGGATTTCATCGATGCCTTCGACAAAGGGATTCAAGCAATTGACGGCCACCTCAACGCCCTCGCCTTCAACAAAGCCCTGCAGGCGATCTGGGAGCTGATCAACAAAGCCAATAAATATATTGACGCCATGCAGCCTTGGACACTGGCCAAGCAGGAAGACCAGAAGGAACGCCTGGGGACGGTGCTCTACAATCTCCTCGAGTCCATTCGCCTCACGGCCCTCTTGGTTGCCCCCTTCATGCCGGGCACCGGAGAGAAAATACTCTCCATCCTGGGTGAAAATCCTGAGGACCTTATGCTTGAAGGAAACGACCACTGGGGAGGGCTGAAACCAGGTTCTGCTGTGGAAAAGGCGTCTCCGCTCTTCCCACGCATCGAGGAATGACAGCTTGTTGAAAAGCAATAATCACTTAATAAAAAGGCAATCCATTGACCAACCCCCTATCTAACCGGGGGAACCCCCTTCCCCCCCTGGTGGACAGTCACGCTCACCTGGATGACCCGCGCTTTACGTCCGACCTCGAAGATGTGCTGGAAAAAACGTGCGAGGAGAGGATTCACTACATTATCAGCGTCGGGAGCAATCTTGAAAGTTCCCTCATCAATGTGGAACTCGCCTCGTGCTATCCCCAGGTCTTTGCCGCGGTCGGCATCCACCCGCATGATGCAGGCAGTGTTTCCGACGAAACACTCCACGAGATCGAAAAACTGGCCCGCACCAATCCAAAAGTGGTAGCCATTGGTGAGACCGGCCTCGACTTCTACTACGACCACTCCCCACGCAATGTTCAAGAATCAGCCTTCCGCCGCCATCTGCAATTGGCGCGAAGCCTCAAGCTCCCGATCATCATTCACGACCGCGACGCCCACGACGATGTCCTGCGAATATTAAAGGATGAGTATGGCGGGGAAAAGATTCGCGGCGTGCTGCATTGTTTCAGCGGCGACCGGGGTTTCGCCAAAAAATGTCTGGATCTTGGGCTCTACCTCTCCTTTGCCGGCCCGCTGACCTTTCCAAAGAACGAAGAGCTGCGCGAGGTTGTGAAAAGCCTACCAGCAGAGCGAATACTGGTGGAGACCGACTGCCCCTACCTTGCCCCCCAAGGCCATCGTGGCAAGCGCAACGAACCGGCCTTGGTCAGGGTGACGGCGGAAAAGATCGCTGAGTTGAAAAACCTCTCCATGGAGGATATCAGCCGCATCACCAACCTCAACGTCTACCGCCTTTTCGGCATCGGGAAAGTCGATCAGTCAACCCGCATCGCCTACCGTATCCGCGATTCCCTTTATCTCAACATCACCAATCGCTGTACCAACGCCTGTATCTTTTGCGCCAAATTCCGCGATTATACGGTCAAAGGTCACTGCCTCCAGCTCGACCACGAACCGGATGCGACCGAGGTCAAAAAAGCCATCGGCGACCCAACGCAATTTCAGGAAGTGGTTTTCTGCGGCTACGGCGAACCACTTTTGCGCCTCGAACTGATCAAGGATATCGCCCGCTGGCTGAAAGAAAAAGGGATCAGGGTTCGAGTCAACACTGACGGCCAGGCCAACCTGGTTCATGGCCGCAACATTCTTCCGGAACTGAAGGGACTGGTGGACGCCATATCCGTCTCCCTCAATGCCCCGGACGCCGAGACCTATCAACATCTCTGCCGCTCTTCATTCAAGCTGGAAGCCTACCCGGCTGTTCTCGATTTCATCCGCGAAGCAAAAAACCATCTCCCCTCCGTCACTGCCTCGGTTGTCGGACTTCCCGAAGTCGACCAGGAGGCCTGTCGCCATATTGCCGAAGAACTTGGCGTTAATTTCCGTGTTCGGCAATACGTGGAGACCCACTGAGCCGTAACCCTATTCGTTTTAGCCACCTCGGTTTTTTCTGATCGGCATTAAAGTATTGTTGAAGCTCATAGGGCATGACAATCTTAATCAGGAGCATCTGAAGGCAGATGCTCCTGATTAACTTTCGCCCAAGAGGTAACTTGATTTTTTGATTTTACCGGTTATACCTGTTGGAGGTTGGTTTTGAATTATGCATAAAAAAATTGTCATCCTTTCCCATGCAGGGCAAAAAATCTCGACTACGCCCTATTTTTTAAGAGCTTTGAGGGACATTTGGGTAAAAGCCGGTATTGAGGTCGTTGACCTGCAAGGCACCGCCAAATTTGAACCTGCTGACGCAATTCTCATACACATCGACCTGACTGTAATCCCCCCCCATTATCAAGAATTTGCAAGCCGCTATCCTGTTGTTATCAATCAGGTCACAGACATTTCCAAACGCAGCTTCAGTGAGCATATTCTTAACTGCAAAAATGAGTATAACGGTGCGGTAATTGTCAAAACCGATCTCAATTGCGGCGGGATCAGGGAGCGCCGCCTGGAGCGGCGACAGGGCGGCCTGCCCGGCCTGGTTGCTAAGCTAAGGAACAAGCTACCCTGGAGCTGGAGCGGCGAGCTGAACTCTAACCGCTATCCGATATATGCCTCCCCTAAAGAGGTACCTTGGGTGGTTTGGCGAAATCCGCGTCTGGTGGTCGAAAAATTTATTCCGGAACGCTCGGAGAATGACTACTGCCTGCGTCAATGGGCTTTTTTTGGCAGTCGGGAATTAAGTCAGCTAATCTTTTCTTCGGATCCAATTATCAAAGCCGGCAATGTGAAGAAGCGCGAATTCGATATTCCAATCCCGGAGTCTTTGCGCGCCTTACGCAAAAAAATGGGTTTCGATTACGGCAAATTCGATTTTGTCATGAAAGAGGGACAAGCTGTCCTGCTCGATGCAAACCACACCCCATCGTTCACCATGAAGAATCCTTCGTCGACACTGACGAACCACATTGAACATTTAGCCCGGGGATTGGAGGATTTTCTTGATTTCCGCATACAAATCAACGCCCCAGAGGAAGGCAGGTGAGTCGGTGACAAGGTCATCCCTGCGCCCAACGCTGACCCTGGATACCATTTATAGCCCCGAATTGATCCTGGTTCCCCGTCCAAGTTCTTCTTATTGCAACTGGTTGCCTTTAAATATCGTTGCCATGGAAAGGCTGTCCGGGGGCATGCTGACGGTTGCCGGAGCGTTGCCCGTGCTATGTGCAACCAGCGTAGCGTCCCCAAATAACATTCAGCTTTTACGCGATGCGGGTTTTTCAATTCCCGAAAGACTTTATCGCTTCAGGAACACTGCTGAACATCAGGCCCAACTGGCCGATTTGCTTCAAAGTAAAGGCAAAATTGCCCTGCAACATGTTTATCCTGTTTCCGAATTGCCCGCTGAAAATTGCTGGGTGGACCCGGCCGCTCTTTCCTATCTGAACAACAAGGCTCATCTTGAAGACTTTGTCGACGCCCCACAGTTGCCTTTACGCAAAAAGTTTTCGGTCTGCCATCTGCCCCTCCATGTGTCGGACTGGAGATTGCCGGTAGTTATCAAAGCGGTGACGGATGAATCGACAGGCGGCGGCTTTGACGTGATGATTTGTAATACTCGGGCGGATGTTGATAATGCATCAACATTTTTTTCCCGCTGCGACCATGTCATAGTAGAAAAATATCTGGCCATGCAACACAACCTTTGCCTTAATTACGCTGTCAACGCCGAAGGCCTCATTACGTACTTAGGCAGCTGTGAGCAGATCATCGACTGTCAAGGAAACTACCATGGCAACTGGCTTGACGATGAAGGTGAAGCACCGCCTTTGGCCATCGAGTCGGGTTTTCAAATTGTCAGAAAAGGATTCACACATGGTTATTACGGATGTATCGGGATTGATATGGCCATTCTGGAGGATGGCCGCGTCATCGTTTACGATCTGAATTTTCGCCTCAACGGCTCAACCCCTGCGTTGATGCTGGAGGACTCGATAAGAAAAAAACATCGCCGATCAGTTTTATGTCTGCGGTCCTTCGGCTGCAAAGACTCCTACAAAAAAGTACTTGATACTGTTTACACTGCCATGGCCGCTGGAAGCTTCCTGCCCCTTGTCAGCTGTGATCCCACAGCCGGAGAATCCCCGAAAGAGCATCCATCTGTCAGTGGAATACTTATGGGGGATACACGCGAAGAAATCGCCGAGATCATCAAGGAACTCGGAAATTCAGGCCTTGAGGTTGTTTAAAAACTTATCTGAGGGTTTGCCTATGAAACGCCTGGACGATTTCATGGATGATGCCAGGCACGCCCTTGCCGAATGGAATCAAATTGAATGGCGGGAAATCACGGCCAAGGATAGGATTCCCCTGGAAACCCTGTTGGGAAAAGTGCGCAAGAAGGTCATGGAAGTTTATGCCGACTTCGCTAATTCCGACATGACCGACCAGTATCGAGACCTTAAGGAACGATATGAAAAACTCAGCCCCAAAGGCCGCTGACCCTGAGCTTGGTACGCAGGTACCCGACAAGAACACCGCTGCTGCGAGAATTCCTGTTGATCCGTCATTTACAGGCTACGAACATGTAATTGCCGCCCCTCAACGGAGCGTCAGGCAAGGGGTGCTCCTGGCACTGGAAACCTTGTCTGGAGAGGAGTTTTTCCGCGTCTCTATAGCGAACACCGGCGACCGTGTCAGTCATCCCAGGTTGCGAACGGGCAAGGTATTTGATCGCAGCATGAGTCATCGCGACCAGCTCGGGGTCTGGAAAGCGCTGTTCGAGTTCTTCGAGCAAAGCATCAAGGCGTGCCACCAGCGGTTCCTGTGCGAAGGAGCCGTCTTCGCATGTCATGTCAATAAATGCTGCTAACCGCAGTTCCGAGACCAGGCCGCTGAAGGCTTTGGCCATCTGCTCGGCATCCATCATGGAGTGCTGTTGTTCGAACGTTCGAATCAAATCCGACTTCACGATTTCGTAATCCCTGTCGCCCTCAGGTTCAGCCCACTCTTTCGCGACAAAAACTCCTCTGGGGACCAGATAGCAGTGGACCAATTCGAACAATCGCTCCCACTGCCCGGGAAACTTCAGAAACAGTAAGCCGCCGTCACAAACTATGCAGTTAAATGCCGCATGAAAATCGGGGCGTTGCTCGAGCCAGTCTCCGACGACCATCTGAACACCTGACCAATCTTCTTCTCCGAGTTGTCTCATCGCCGCCATGATTTCAGGGTTACGCTCTATACTGACCACGCGCTCCGCACCAAGCCGGAGGGCCATGTCGACCAGTTCCGGGGTCGCTCCCAAGACCAGGACGTTTTTCCGGGCAAGCTGATTGATCTGCTCGCGGTAAAGATCAAGACCTTCGGAACCCGGACGCACTGGAACCATCAACCTGCTCCATACATCCCGGAAGAATGTTGCCTTTTCCTGAGAAATATTATTCATCCTCGCTCCTGTTATTTTCCAAAGTAGCTGATGCCTTGAGCTAGAATATCGAGTTCTGTTGCATACTCAGCGCAACTGTTGTATCCCCCCACGGTCTTGTTGATGTCGAAGACGATCGGCAAACCGTCACGTTCGACATAATCGAAGCGGCCGTAATCGAAGCCGAGCCGCTTCCGAAGGGCGATCAGTTCGTCTGGAACCGACACGCGCTCCTCCTGCGTCACCCGGCTACTAAATTTCACGATCGGATTTTTTGAGCCGAACCGGGCGGCCCAACCCTGGTCCCCCAGGAACATATAGTAGCGGATATAATACAGGTCATCTTCTTTCTCGGGGAGGAACCGCTCCACGATCAACTTGGGGTTTTCCCAGACTTCGAGGGGCACCAGGGTCTTGTTATCGTATATCGGATATTCATACGGGTTGAGATGACCCGTTTTTACCCAGTTGCTCCCGGCCCGGCAAAAGAGTAATTTTGGCCAACGAAAGGTACGCGAACGGCGCCTGATTCGGGTCTCAGGCTTGCCGCCACAATTGGCGTCAGTTTTGACGATGACCGGACCGCCGTAAGTATCATTCCGGGTGACGAGAAGTTCGCTGAAGGCAGATTTTGAGATATCAAGGACGTTACGGTTAAGGACAAGGGGATAGGCTTTGAGACGCTCTGCATAAAAGAGTGGGATTTCGGTCATGTCGACATGGAGAAGGACAATGTCGGCTTTCGGCAGGTTTTCGGAGCCATAATGGGTCAGCACTCGATAGCCGTTTCCTGCCCAGCGCTGTGCAATCGCGTCGATCAGTTGCCGCGGGTCGTGCAAGCCTTTCAGGATCAGGATCGTCTGCACGATTTTCTCTGCCGTTGACGATTCTGAAAGCCGAATGGAGTATTTTTTTTGAGGGCAAGTTTTAATATTTGAACGCCTTCAGAAATTTGGACTTCAATAGCAATCAGGGTCAAGTCTATTCATTTTGATCCTTATGACGTGCTCCCCAAAACAATGAACCATCAAGGCGATGTTTACGATTGAAACACTGACCATGCCCCCCATGATATATCACAAAAAATGCAAGATATTATCATCGGTGTCATGCAGATTAAATGCTGAATCCTCTTCTCCAACCGAAAATACTCTTCTGTTGCGATGCAAAGTTGGTACTTGGAGAACCTTTTGTCACGTAAAATCAATATTTTATGAACTATACTTAATAATGTCCAGCAATATTCTTAGCATGAACCAATCTTCCAGCATCGGATAATGAGAACATCCGTTTAAAATAAAAGGAGACCTATTGCGGGGTTCTCTTTCAGAATTTGCGACGGTTTTTTAGAAATAAACATATCCGGCAAATTCTGTATTGACAGGATTGGGGAATTTTTTGGTGCTTTGATTGCTCACAAAAGGTGGAAACCTGGTGCTTTGCTACTGCTAGATTAAACCGAAGTTGCCGCTGCTTCTACTACAGTCAGTGATAAGCATAATGTAGCACAGCTTTTTAAAAACCTTAGAACGGCACTTGTGCCAGCAAGGATGGCAGTATTTGTAGCTCGGGATATGAAATATACCATGAACAGAAGGTAGGATGCCTTAGTGTAAGGTAAAACTGATATCGTTGCCAATATTTTTCGTTCGCGAAAGGATCCAGTTGCCTTCCTTACTGCGGGTTAGGCATCAAATATAGGATAAAAAAAGCGGGACGATTTAATCATCGTCCCGCTTTTTTTACAGCTAATATTTATTACGACGGTTTCTTCAAAATGGTCTCAAGCAAAGCTCTGGCACTCTCCTCCGGCCCAGTCATCTCATACCCGCTGACACCTAGCTGTGTGCGCATCTGCCCGACAAAAACACCGCTATTGAAAAAGGCCTGAAAATACCGCTCGGCTATCTCGTCGTGCAGTTCCTTATACTGTGGAGGGCCGAAAATGTTGGCAAAATAAGACCCGACAATTCCGGTGGAAGTGGTCGTTCCTTTACTCATCACCTTCCCTTCCCTGAAAACGTTCAACGCCTCTTCGCAGGATTTGAAATTCTCTATAATAGGTGTCTCCGGCCCTGTCTCCTCATAGTTGTTAGCGTAGAGAACGAAATCAATGGCTTGCCCTTTGACGACATTCTCGAAAGGTGTCACGGGGATGATGATTCGGGCGTTGGTGCGCGCAGCGCTCATTATGATCGCCGCATCCAATTGGCCGAAAGCATAGCCGGGGCCGAGGTCATCAACGCGCAGAAACGCACCGATCTCGGTGCCATAACCCTTTGGTTTTTCTGCGCCGGAAAGAGCTATGGAACCCATGTCGTCAGCAATGATGATCAGGTCCTGGATGTATTCATCCCCGACCTTGCGAAACGCCTCAAGGGTTTCGGATTTGCCCGCGCCCGAATCCCCGATAAGAAGGATGTTGGCTTCATTTCCGCCCTTCAGGATGACTCGGAAAAAAGCGCCGTGATAAGGGAGGCGCCCTTTTTTAATCATGATAATGTTGTGCAGAGTCAGCATCATCTTTTTCAGGTAACCGAAATACCCGAACTCATCCCGGCCCGGCACAGCTGCGCTAAGAATACCGTTATCATCGTCCTCATGGAAAACCGTGGGAAATTCGGCAATCTGATCAAGGCATTTTCCCGGTACCCCGTAGAAGTACACCGCATCCGGTTTTTTCTCCAGCTCTGAGTCATATGCAAGATCAAAGAGGTTACAGAGGGAAAGCCCCAATTCGATAAAAACTTTGTGGAAATAGACGTAAATAACAAGCTCTCCGACCTTGGCCGGATAACAGAGCCAGTCTCCCGGCTTGACATCGAACAGCCCGGCCGGGTTCTTGGAAGTTTGTTCGAAACTTCCCGTCCTTTTGTTCATGGGTGGGTTGAGGATCAGGGGCGGAGCGATGATCGACTGCCGGATCATCGGAACCAGAGAAAATCTGGAGTAAACCCCGGCAAGCGGGAAAGCCGGATGCTGTTGGGTGATAACCGTCATCTCGGCGCCCGCACGGATCTGTCGATAGGTTCGCGGAGGGTCCTTCATCAGACTATCCCGAATATCGCGATAAATATTGATGATCAGCGTGTTGAGTTTTTCGACGTTCTCCTTAATGACTGTCCGGGGGCGCAGATTGTGCCGGTCATTGCAAACGACCAGGAATCTGTCCAGTCGACGCCAGTGTTCATAAAGACCGTCGACAAACTGCATAAAAAGCCCGATGTTTTTTAACAGCTTTTCCGCCTCTTTTAATACCCCGGGAACTTCCGAGGATTTGAGCTTTAACAGCAGCACCAGGGTGTCCACCAGCAAATCACGCTCTCCCGCCGGGATCTCCCTTTTTTCCTTGATAACCGCGCTGGTTTCACCGCCTGGCCTGAAACCTTCAAAAAAGGATTTAATTCTCGACCCGAAGTGCTCGGCCTCCTCGCCGAAAACATCGAGAAGCATGGAATGATGGCGGGACAGGCCGTCTATATAAGCGTCCAGAACCTGTCGAAAATGCGGGCTCCGGATGAAATCCTCGGGGGTCTCGCAGACCCTTCCGTCGGAGTGAAGAACGGCACTGTTGCCGATAAACTCGAGAGGATGTTCGGCCATTTTCTTACCCTTTCCAAAACGTGTAATAAGCAAAAAATTACCATCAAAAATGTTAAAACCACAACGGCCCAATAAACCATCGCTAGGGCCACATCAATCTCTGTATACAGCAGCTTTTGACCTCCGTCAAGAGGAAGCCCCAAGTATTGCGACAAAGGAAACTTCAAAAAAATAGGGGGAACAATTTTCCGTCCCCCCATACGCTCAGTATGCTGTGACAGAACTTATCTATTCTTTGATCTCACGGCTAAGCATTTCCAGAACTTTATTGCTGCGTTCGAGAAATGCCTCCATCCGTTCTTTGTCAAAAGTTTTGTGGGAAAGATACGCAAGATCGTAAATCTGATCGATAAGAAGCCGCGCATCCTCCTTTTTACCGGCCTGATCAATGCGCAACAGATTTTTCACCAGGGGGTTGGCGGAATTGACCAGGAAAGTGCTCTCCTTGAATGGATCCATCTCTTTGGCACCCATCATGCGCGTCAGTTCCTGCATGCGCCGATTCTCCTCAGGGAGGAGAATCACGGCCGGCACTGAGTCGTCCTTCAGACCCTGAACCTTGACCTGATGACTCTTCTCAACCAGGATTTCCTTGAATATCGCCTCAACCCTCTCGTCATCACTTTTCTGGTCAGGACCGGTGATGATCTTTTTCTCTTCCCCCGCCTCGAGCAGGTTTTCAGTAAGTTCCGAATCGACCCGCTTGAAGGTGACATCAGGATTTTTCATCTCGAGATGTTGGATGAAATGGCTGTCAATAAGGGCATCCAGAACGAGAACCTCCATTTCCTGCTTTTTGAAAAGTTTCAGGTAGGTGGTTTGTGCCGCCTCATCATTGGAGTAAAAAACCTTGTTTTCATGACTGGCCGCGGCGCGCTGAAGGTAATCAGGCAGCGTCGTGTATTCTTTCCCGCCGGCAATTCGGTAAATAATCTGATCTTTGACTTTATCATGGAATTTCTCGTCGCGAATCATGCCGTATTTGACAAAGGTGTGAATATCCTCCCATATCTTTCCAAAAACTTCCTTTTCGCCCTTGCCAAGGTCGTTGACTTTGGACGCCACCCGGCCGGCAATAACCTCGCGGATTTTTCTCACCTGAGGCTCGTTCTGAAGATAACTGCGGGATACATTGAGGGGCAGGTCCGGAGCATCCAGGCATCCCTGCAGAGGGGTGAGAAATTCGGGAATCAGTTCGGGACAGTTGTCGGTAACAAAAACCTGATTGCAGAAAAGCTTGATATGGGATTTGGAAACATCAAATTCGGTGTTGAGCTTGGGGAAGTAAAGGATCCCTTTGAGATTGAATGGAAAATCGATATTGAGGTGAATCCAGAAAAGCGGCTCCTCCGCAAAGGGATAGAGCTTCTGGTAAAACGTCTTGTAGTCTTCCTCGCTGACGTCGCTGGGGGTTTTCGTCCAGAGGGGATTCCTGTCGTTGACCTGGTCGCCGGCAAGACGAATCGGATACTGGAGAAAGTTACAATATTTTTTAAGAATTTCACGGATCCTGACCGGGTCCAGAAACTCTTTTTCCTCGTCAGAGAGATGGAGGGTAATTTCGCTCCCGCGGTCCTTCTTGTCAACCTCTTCCAGTTCATAGGAGGTGCTGCCGTCACAACTCCAATGAACACCGCTGGCCCCATCCTGGTAGGATAGTGTGCGAATTTCGACGTTTTTCGAAACCATGAATGTCGAATAAAAACCGAGGCCGAAATGCCCGATTATCTGATTGGTGTCTTCGATATCCTTGAATTTTTTGACAAATTCCTCAGCGGAGGAAAAAGCGACCTGATTGATGTAGCGCCGTACTTCATCGGCTGTCATACCGATGCCGTTATCCTTGACGGTCAAAGTGCCCCGGTCTTTATCGACGGAAATATCGACGGCATAATCCTCCACCAGTTTCAGCTGTTCGACAATGTTGACATGCTGGAGCTTGCTGATGGCGTCAATGGCATTGGAAACCAGTTCCCGGAGGAAAATATCCTTATCACTGTAGAGCCATTTTTTAATAATCGGAAAGATATTCTCGGTATTTATGGAGATGGTCCCTTTTTCAATATTTGTCTGGTCAGTCATTTTCCCGTTTTTCCTCCCCCTGTTTTTTATTAATCTAACCACACATAAATAGTCACCCTGGAAGGTTTTGTCAAGGCAGGAGAATAGCTGGTACCCCGCGGTCAACCTTCACACGCAAAAAGGCCGTCTTTCCGGCGAAACGAGAAAAACGGCCTTTTATCAATCAGTTTACTTTTAAAAGTTCAACGTCAAATATCAAGGCGGAATTAGGAGGGATAACGGCACCGGCACCTCGTTCCGCGTAAGCCAGACCGGGGGGGACAAAGAGCTTCCATTTTGCCCCTTCTTTCATCAGCTGAAGGGCTTCAGTCCACCCGGGAATGACACCCCCCACCTTAAAAGTCGCGGGCTGCCCACGCTTGAAGGAACTGTCGAACTCCTGGCCGCTGAGGAGAGTGCCGCGATAGTGTACCGTAACCGAGTCTTCCTTCGCCGGGCTTTTGCCATTCCCTTCTTTTTCGACAATGTACTGGAGGCCACTAGGAAGAGTCACAACACCTTTTTCATCCTTGTTCTTGGCAAAAAACTCTTTACTTTCCTGCAAATTTTTCTGGCCGATTTCATCAAGTTTGGCCATCTGCTTTTTTTGGAGTTCGGCCCTCAGAGATTCCATGGCCGCCTTCATTTCAGCTTCCGTCAAAAGAGGGGTGGCATCACTCAAGCCGTCATTTAGACCCTTCAAGAACGAATCGGACTTGACCTTTATGCCCTGCGCCTTAAAACCTTTGCCGATGTTGAGTCCCAGAGAATAGCTGACTTGTTCTTCAGGGCCTTCAGGTTTTTTCGGTTCTTCCGCAACACTGCAACTGGCGGCAATGACCCATATAGCTAAAAAAACGATGGAGAAGATGGATGTCTTTTTCATTCACTTTCCTTTCTTTTTTGGGATCTGCAAGGCCCTCGAAACAGAATTTGATGCCGAAGACATAACATGTTTAGGGCTAAAATTCCATATGAATTGAAATCATTAATCGAATTAAACACAAAATTTTTCAACCATGATATTTTGCCAAGGTCGTGTATAATTCTTTAGAATTTGATCGTTACCATTTTTTGCATTCGAAAACCGGAGGTAATCATGAAAAAACATTTGATCCGGGGAAAAATCATATTAATCTACGGCCTCTCTTTGTTCCTTCTGATTTCCTGTGCGGGAGTACCCAAAGATCCCCAGCACATATCCCCTGCTTTTGCTGAAAAAGCTCTGGTCACCCTGGGAATCATGCCCGTAACCTATGATGCCAGATATGCGGAACCCCTGGATGTCAGGTTAAGCCCGATCATTCTGAGAAATACCGAGAAGATGCTCCAAGCCAAAGGTTACCGCACGCAAATCCTCAGCACGCCTGTCGTAACTTCCAGGGATATTCAATCCGATCCAATAATGATGGAACCTTCACGGGTTGCTCAGGATATCCCGGCCGATATCGATGCCGTTGTTGCCATCCATATCATATCTCACTTCGGACTGGATATCACGGAACGGCAACCCGAGATCCTGGGCCCCTCCATCAGTCTGAATGGAACAGCCAGGCTGATCTCCGTTAATAATCCTGAGGAACTGTGGCGCGATAAAGGCAGGGGAACAAGCCTCTTAAAAGGCAGGTTTTTGCGACGCACTCAGTTCTGGATTGAACTTAATGAGGCCACCCGCTCGCTGGCGGATAATCTCTTTGCCACACTTCCCGCAAAAACTGACTGATTCATTGAACTACTGGATGAAAATCTCGAAAACCAGGAGTAACCACTATGTTTAAAGTCACCCTTCTTTGTGAAAATTCCGTGGGCAGAAAAGGAAGCGCGGAACATGGTTTTGCAGCTTTTGTCGAAACGCCCGGGGGAAATTTCCTGTTTGACACCGGGGCAGGAAAATTTATAGTCGACAATGCGCTCGAATTCGGAAAAAACCTCCGGTCCATAGATAAAATTTTTATCAGCCATGGCCATGACGATCATACGGGAGGCCTGGCCAAAGTTCTCCAACATAAGGGTCAGGTGGACGTCCATGCCCATCCCGAGATTTTCAGGGACAGATGGCTGGAACCAGAGGAAGGTGCCGCCCGCACATTCAAGGGAATCCCCTTCAAACGCCAGTATTTGGCTTCTCTGGGCGCAAATTTCATCTTAAACAGGGATTTTACCGAGATTTCTCCCGGCGTTTACCTGACAGGTGAAGTGCCGCGAATCACTTCCTTTGAGAAACCTGACCAAAAGCAGAAGTACTGGGACGGAAATACCTATGTCGTTGACCCGTTTCCGGACGACCAGTCCCTGGTGCTCCACTCCGACCAGGGCCTGACCATCATCTTTGGCTGCGCTCATGCCGGAATGATCAACATTATTCAACACGCTATTTCCAACACCGGCGAAAACAGGGTTCATGCTCTGATTGGCGGTACCCATCTCGGCTTTTTGGGACCCGAGCGTATGGAAGCCTCGGTGGCCGAACTGCAGCAGTTTTTCATCAACACCGTCGCTTGTTCCCATTGTACCGGTTTTGAGGGAGCAGTTGCCCTCTATCAGGCCTTCGGGAGCCGCTTTAAATATGGAAATGTCGGTTTTCAATTAGACATTGCATGAGCCCTTTCCCACCTTCTTTGACCAGGCCGCCCCTGGCGTCCCTCTAACTTAAAAACGCCAAAAGCCACCTGTAAAGGTGGCTTTTGGTCGAAAATTCGAAAAACCGAATATTATTTTTCAGCCTCCTGAATAATACTACCAGCGATCCCCCGAATGGCTTTTGCCGTCTCAGTGTCGGGGTGAGCGACGACATAAGGGGTTCCATTATCCCCTGACTCAACTATCACCGGGTCTATAGGGATCTTCCCCAGGAAGGGGACCTTCATCTCCTCCGCCATTTGCTGGCCACCGCCACTCTTGAAAATTTCCACCAGTTCATTGCAATGCGGACAGACAAATCCACTCATGTTTTCAATCACACCAAGAACCGGAATTTTGAGTTCTTCACAAAAGGTGAGGGACTTTTTGACGTCGAGAACCGCAACATCCTGGGGTGTCGTCACGATGACGGCTCTTGTTGCGGCTCCCATCAACTGCAAAACGGCCAAAGGTTCATCTCCCGTCCCAGGCGGACAATCAACGACCAGATAATCGAGTTCACCCCAGGCGACATCCCGAATAAACTGCTGAATCAGAAGATTCTTTTTGGGTCCGCGCAGAATGATGGCATTATTCTTCTGGGGGATCAGGAATCCAGTCGACATGACGCGAATACCATTGTAATCTACCGGGAGAATCTGTTCATTAACAGCGCGGGGCTTAACATCCTCCACAGCAAGCATTTTGGGGATACTCGGACCGTGTATATCCACATCCAGCAAACCCACCTTCTTCCCCTCCCCGGCCAGCGCCAGAGCCAGGTTAACGGCTGTGGAGCTTTTTCCTACCCCACCCTTCCCCGACATCACCACCAATTTGTTTTTTATCGAAGCCAGACGCCGCTCCATCAAGAGTCGCTTCTGGCGTTCCTCCTCGTTTTCACACGGTTTCTGTCCGGTGGCGGAGCAGGACGACTTGAGTGAACAGCTTTCACAGGTTGTTGAAGACTTTTCCATTTTTTCCTCCTCAATTTTCTACCGCAAAGAGCTCCGACACAAAACTCTTCATTTATCCCTAAAACGGCCTGACAGCATAAGCCCTGGGAAATTCATTTGTCAAATTATTTTCAGAAATCAGGAGCGGACAGAACTACAAGATGATCATTCAAATATAAGAGCTATTCAATAAAATAGGACTCCGGTTTGAGTCGATGGAAGTCTCTGCCTGGACAGAACAACCTGAAGATGTGAAATCAGGATATTTGAGAAAAATGAGCCTGGCACCTGGGCCGGAAAACTTAACGCCCCAACATACCAGTGATTTTTTCTTCGAGTTCGGAGAAGTTGAAAGGCTTGCAGACATAATCATCCGCTCCAGCCTGGAGGGCGAGAATACGGTCTTTTTTTTGGACCTTGGCCGTCATGGTGATAATTAAACAATGGGCGGTGATTGGGTCTTTTTTAAGAACCCGGGTCACTTCAAGACCGTCGAGTCCCCCCGGCATCATGATGTCCAGAAGAATAATCTCAGGTATTTCTTTGCGAGCCTTTTCGATGGCCTCCTCCCCATTCCTGGCCCGAATAAATTTCCGCCCTTCTTTTTTAAGCACAATCTCAAGCAACTTTTGAACTTCCGTATGGTCATCAACAATGAGAATTTTCTGGGAAGAAGATTCGACGCGATGTTCCATGGGAAAGAACCTTTAAAAAATATGAATTTTTACAGTCTATTGTTTTCCTTCAGACCTATTCTAATACAAAATGCTTTCCAAGCAAGTTCTCCTCACTTTTTTAACTCTGCAAGCCAATCCCATGAAATCTGCACTCCCGGACTCCACTGCCAACAACCTGCTGAAAAACGACAACCAGGATGATTTTTCTCGCTTCGATATTGAATACAATTTTGCTCTTTTCATGAATTTGGTTTACAGATTTCATCTCCCTTTATAATATTTAAGGCCGATTGTGAGAGATCGTGTTGAAGAGTTTTTAATTTTAAGGAGAACAAAAAGGAGAATCAAAATGCCAGAATGGACCAAAAACAACGACGCTTTGGGGACCATCAACCGGGGTGTTCCCTGCGAATCCGGCCTTTGTACGCTCTGCCGCGCGGACTGCAAGGGTAAATGTGAAGTATGGTCAGCCTGCCTCGAGGGCCGTAAGCTTCTCTACCCCAGAGACTTTGGAAAAACCACTGCAGGGTCTGCCAATGTAACATCTGTAGGAGCCGGGTATCACGCCCTGCGCATTCATGGCTATCCCTATGGGGCCAATGGCCTGCCATCGGGACTCAGCAATGATCCCGACGATTGTATCTTCCCGAATGTCAGTGTCGAATCAACTTTCGGCCAGGACGTTAAGACAAAATGCCGAATCCCCATCATGACCGGAGCCCTCGGTTCCACATTTATCGCCGCCAACTACTGGGACTCTTTTGCCGTCGGTGCCGCCCTCTGCGGCTTCCCGATCGTGGTCGGTGAAAATGTCGTCGGTGTCGACAAAAAATCGGAAATCAAAAACGGCAAGGTCCTTTCCGCCCCGGAATTGGACCGGCGTATCGATAATTTCCGCCGCTACTATGACGGCTACGGGGCCATTATCGTTCAATTGAATGTCGAAGATACCCGTAACGGTGTCGCCGAATATCTGGCCAACAAATATGGGGACGCTATCATCATCGAACTCAAATGGGGTCAGGGAGCCAAGGACATCGGCGGGGAAATCCAGGTGACTGATCTGGAATATGCCAAGTTCCTCACGAATCGCGGTTATGTTGTCGATCCCAACCCCAATGACCCGACAGTCCAGAAAGCTTTTGAAAACCGGGCTATTACCTCTTTTGCACGCCACAGCCGTCTCGGCGCCACCAACCTGGATACCGCTGCGGAAGTTAGCGAGGACTTCATCAAATCAGTCAAGTATCTCCGCAGCATCGGCTTCAAACAGATCTCCCTGAAAACCGGTGCTTACGGCATGGAAGGCTTGGCTCTGTCACTCCGCCTTGCGGCCGAAACCAAGCTCGACCTGCTGACTATAGACGGTTCCGGTGGTGGCACCGGCATGAGCCCCTGGAACATGATGGAGCACTGGGGTGTTCCTTCTCTGGCCCTTCACGCCAAAACGTATGAATACTGTAAACTCCTTGAAAAAACCGGATTCAAGGTTCCCGATATTTCTCTGGCCGGTGGTTTCGCCCGGGAGGATCATCTTTACAAAGCCCTGGCACTTTGCGCTCCCTATACCAAGCTGGTTTGCATGGGCCGAGCTCCGATGATCGCCGGCTACCTCGGAAGCAATATCGAAGGTGTATTCAAACCTGAAAAGCGTGCTGATATCTTCGGACAGTGGGATGAACTCCCCACTTCCGTGGCGGTTGTCGGCCGATACCCGGAAGAAATCTTCGCAGGGTGGGAAGCCATCAAAGAAAAAGTCGGGGCCGATGAAATGAAAAAGATCTCTTACGGCGCTGTCGCCATGTACGGCTACGCCGACAAGCTGGCCTGCGGTCTGCAGCAGTTCATGGCTGGTGCGCGGAAGTTCTCTCTCCCTGAAATCAGCAGGGACGACCTCATGTCCGCCAACAGGGAAACGGAAGAAATGACCGGTGTTCCGTTCATGACCGACGCCCAGGACGAAGTGGCCAAAAAAATCCTGTCCACCTAAAGGGATTTTGCAAACAACTAAAAAGCGGAAAAAGATTTTCTTTTTCCGCTTTTTATATCTCTATTGAATTTAAGGAGCTTGATCCGGTCTGATAGGTTATTACAGCCGGATTAAATTTTGCACGCTGCCAAGCAACCTCTTTTGGGTTCAGCGGATACATTCTGCACAATAGTCGAAAGATACAGCTACTTTATTGAAAAAGGCTAAAAACCCTGCAGGAGATACACTTGGGATCTTTTGCATCCTATTTTTGGCTTAACATGAAGACGGTACTCATATAAGATCAATTTTATGATTAAAATGGATTCATTTCAAACAAGTATGGAGACTGTTGATGCATGATCTGGCGCCAATACAGATTTTTTTTCTTCTAATAGGAATTGGTTTTGTTTTTTGGGGATTTTCACTGATTTTTTTCAAAGCCTTTCCCGAAAAACGTTCTAGCAGCATGAAGGATATGGCTTTTCAGCTTGGTTTTTCTTTTAAAGAAAAGGGAGACGGCTCAATCATCAGGGATTTTTCTTCTCTGCCGTTTTTTCAGTCCTGTAAAAACGGCAGAGAAGAAAATATTATGACCAAGGGGATGGGGGAAGCCTTTGTCGCTATCTTGGACTTCACCCGCACAATAAAAAAAGAAGCCCTTTTAGAAGAAACCGACGAAGAAAAAAGCATTTACCAGACGCAGACCATTGTCTGCTTTAAAACTAATGACCTCAACCTTCCCCCGTTTTTTCTTCAACCGGATCGTCATTTCGATCGCCCGTACGCAAAGTATCTGGAAGATACATTTAATTTCCGTCTGATTGAATGCCACACCTTTCCGGATTTCTCCAGATATTACAAGCTCTACGGCAAAGAGGAGGAAAAAATCCGCAAAATCTTTCTGAACTCAGGAATTATTCATCTGTGTGAAAAAGAAAAGGACCTCTGTATGGAAGCGGATGGAGAGAACCTGATCATCTACCGTCACTTAACGCAGATACCTTCCCAGGAGACTGAACTGTTTTTCGACCTGGCCCATCAGGCCCATGCCACACTTCAACACGGAAGCCTGGAATATTAATTCCCCAAAAATCCTATCCAGTAATTATCGGGCCGATCCATTTTCTCAAATTTCTCAAATTTAACCGGCATGAATCACTTCGTTTGAATCCAAAGGCCTGGAAACAATCCGGGTCAGCGAAAACGCTCGTCCCGTAAGCGTTCCTCTGCCCTAAGGCCCAGCAAAACACCCAAAGCTGCTGCACAAATGCCTGTTACCAACACGGATGTTGTTTCGTCCTGGTTCCAAAGTAATACACCGAATATAAGGCAGGGCATACCAAAAGCTAAAAAAAGCACCATGAGCCACCGCTTTGACAACCAAACAGCATTGGCTTTATTTTTTTTGATTGTTTTTACATAGGTTGTCAGGGTGACAACAGCAGAGGAGGCAAAAACCAACGAAAAAAATATATAACCGGCATGAAGAAGAACCGTATAGAGGTTATCCATTCTGACATCCTTTCAATTACCCCATTGAAAAACACTTGGAGTCTTTCGGACTTAGGGGATCGTAATGAGAAAATGGTAAATCGAGGACAGATTTTCCGATTTCGCAATAGATTCATTCTAAATCCGACAGGCTCCTACAACACAATTACCAGTTAATCCGCTGCTCCAAGAAGAAACAAGGCCTTTAAGACTGCAACATCTTATGGCGGCATCTCTCCAACGACCAGGAAAATTTTGCCCCGTTCTCATTTTTAATGGACATTCCGACTTTTTGTCAAGTCGCACGCATTTTCAATTTTATCTCGTTTCTCATTCCGATTAACTTCAAAAGCTGTCAATACCCTGGTGATGGAGAATTAACCCTGCCCCCTTATTAGGCTGAAAAAACCATATTCAGTATGATTTTGAGACGTTTTGGAGGAGAATTTGCAGATAATGTCTGGGTTAAATAAAAACCCAAAATTTCCAGGCCGTTATGACAATACTGAAAAATACATTTTTGCTGTTTTCTTCGATAACATTTTTTTTCGCCGTAACTCATTTGGTTTCCCCCGGTTTCTCTCATGGAAACGCGGTGGAAAAATCTCTCCTTTTCTCTCAACGCTCTGAAGCTTCCCTTCAAATCACGGCCAATGAGTTTTCAAAGCCACCCCTTCCTGAAACAGGGACAGCTCTTAAAAAACCCAATAATCTGACGGAAAAAATACCAGCAGCCTTAGCCGGCCCTGACCAGTTGGTGGATGAGAGAGTCAAGGTCTTTTTGGATGCTTCAAATTCGTGGCCACTCGATATTTCCAGGATGAAAGTTTCATGGAGACAACTGGAAGGGCCTTCCATCCAGCTTTCAAACCCTGAAGAAATCCGTCCTTTTTTTACATCACCGGAAGTCGGTCCGGAAGGTGAGGCTCTGGTATTTGAGTTGACTCTGGAAACCGAAAACGGTATCTCAGTCAAGGACACATGCATCGTTAACGTCAGTTGGGGCAACATTCAACCTTCCGCCGACGCCGGTACAGATCAGACGGCCCCCCAGGGAAATAAAGTTTATCTGGATGGGTCAGGATCCCTGGATGCAGACGGAAAAAGGGAAGAGTTAAAGTATAAATGGCGACAGACAAGTGGCCCCAGGGTAGTGCTTTCCGATTCAACAGCCGTCAAGCCGTTCTTTATTGCCCCCTTCACCCTGCATCCGATTGAAACGCTTTCCTTTGAACTGCTCGCAACCGATAAAGGCGGCCTTAAGGGAAGCGATACCCTATGGGTCAATATCTCATCAAGCAACAGTGTTTTAGTAGCCGATGCAGGCGCGGATGGAATCTTTGACGAGGGATCTCGAATCACCCTGGAAGGTTCTAATTCTTTTACCCAGCAGGAAAAAATTGAAAAGTATTTCTGGACCCAACTCCAAGGACCTCCGGTAACCATCTCCGATCCCACCAGCAGTAATCCAACCTTTATCAGCCCTCCGGTGAAAAGCTTCGAAACGGTCAATCTGGTTTTTGAACTGACAATCACCAGCAAATCAGGGTTGAAATCCAGCAAAAAAACCCGGGTCAGAGTGGATGATAATTGGCTCACACCGTTTACCAACCAAGCGGTAATCGTCCCACTAAAAAACCAAGCCATAGGTTTCGAGGTTGAAGTAGGTGGACAGATTGTCGACCTGTCCCGCTCAACCCAACCTGGACCGACAACAGGCCAGCCCCCCCAAATACCTTACGGACTTTTCGACCTCCAGATCCGCACCTATGAGCCTGGTGGTGAAGCGAAACTCAAGGTTTTTCTCCCGGAACCGGCACCACCCGGTTACCACTGGCTCAAATGCGGGAAGGAAACGGGGTGGTCGGCAGAGCCGATCCCCGCCGTATTTAATGCTGAAAGAACTGTCTTCACCATTGCCCTCAAGGATGGGGGGCCCTGTGACGAGGACGGCAAACAAAACGGGATGATAATGGATCCTTCCGGCCTTGGCGGGCCTATTTTCACCGTTCAAGGTGACAATAAAAAAAATTATGCGGCAAACAGGCCATCTGGCAATAATACTGAATTTAATTTTTTGAAGGTGGTAAAAATGATTTGGGGGGGAGGCGGTGCCGCCACCGCGGCCGATGAGGGGCTTCATCCGGAAGCCAAAGGCCTCTCTGGTTCCGGTGGGGGATGGAATTGGATTTCCCTGCAGTTTGGTCCGGCATTACCCATTATTATTTTTACCCTTCTAGGATTTATCAGCATCCTCCTTTTAAAAAAGGCCTTCAACATTCTTATGACAAAAAAAGATGAGCAATAGATTACGCGTACCGGCAAAATTTTAGCTCTCGTTGTCAGACCTCACTATCTCTCCCGTCAAACCTTGCGAAGAAATTTCTTTGATAAAAATATAGACTGTTTCCCTCTCCATATTTTCAGGACAGGGAAAAAGAACCTTTAAATAGTTCCGGGACAGCCCTCGGTGAAAGGAACCTTCCTCCCAGGCTTCAACAACTACTTCAAGTTTTCTCCCTAAGTAACTATTCATAAATACTTTTTTCTTTTTTTCACCAAGACTGCGAAGACGTTCTGCACGCTCTTTGATCAAGGGCGTCGGGACCTGATCCGGAAATCCAGCCGCTTCAGTACCAGGCCGGGAACTAAAGGGAAAGACATGCAGATAGCTGAGTGGAAGGCTGTCGATAAGGTCCCAGGTATTCTGAAACTCCTGATCGCTTTCACCAGGAAAACCGGCAATGACGTCAATGCCGATGCCGACATCCGATACCCTGGAACTGATCTTCATCACCAGATCATGAAAGAATTTTCTCGTATAAGGGCGTTTCATACGCGCCAGGATACGATCATCCCCTGACTGCAGGGGAACATGGAAATGTGGACAGATATTTTCCGAGTCGCCTACGATGTCGATAAGGCGATCGGAAATTTCGTTCGGCTCAATGGAGCCGATCCGAAGCCTTCGGATCCCGCTTTGACACTCCAGTCCATCAACCAGATCAGAGAAAGTCATATCTGGAGAAAGGTCGCGGCCAAAATCCCCGAGATGAATTCCGGTCAGGACGACCTCTTTGAACCCCTCTTCCTTCAGAGCTTGGATTTTTTGAAGAATTGCAGGCATTGGAAGGGAGCGGCTTTTCCCGCGCGCATAAGGGATAATGCAATAAGAGCAGAAAGCATCGCAGCCATTCTGAACCTGTAGAAAGGCTCGACTGCGACTTGCGTAAGAGGTGGCTGGGAAAGAAATTGGTCGGCAATTGTCACGGATATCGGAGACATGAACATTCTGCTCCCGGTTTTCTCCATCCAAAAACTCAAGCAGGTCGTTTTTTTCCTCATTTCCCAGAACCAGGCTGACACCAGAAAACTCCCGGAAAGCGTCGGGACGCATTTGAGCATAGCAGCCGGTCACAACAATCCGCACATCAGGATTCAGACGGTGACTACGCCGGATCAGGTTTCGCGACTGGGAATCGGTGGCAGAGGTTACTGTACAGGTGTTGACCACCACCAGATCGGCGCCGGACTCAAACGGGACGATCTCATAACCGGATGATCTCAGCCTCTCTTCCATAACCGAGGATTCAAACTGGTTGGTTTTGCATCCGAGAGTCACAATGGCTGCTCTTCTTTTCACCTGATCCAACCTCCACCAAGAACGAGGTCCTCCTGGTAAAAAACGGCCCCCTGCCCGGGGGTGACTCCTGCCTGGGGTTCATCAAAAAAAACGTCCGCCCGCCCATCTTCCAGAGGAACAACCGACGCAGGAGCCTCCTGGTGCCTGTATCGAATCCGGCATTTACAACGGATACTGCCGGTCAGGGGCTGAGCGACCCAGTTCACATCCTGAACCTGCATTTCGAAAACCTCCAGGTACATTTTTTCGCCCACAACAACCTGTTTTGCTTCTGCATCCACCCGAATCACATAAAGTGGTTGTGGCCAGGCAATACCAAGTCCTTTACGCTGGCCGACGGTATACCGATAGGTCCCCTGGTGAGGCCCCAGAACCTTGCCGGAGACATGCACGATATTACCAGCTGTGCCTTTGATATGAAGCTCACTCTCCAGAAAACCGATATAATCCTGATCCGGAATAAAACAGATATCCTGACTCTCTGAGCGATCCGGGGAAGGCAAACCCATTTTTTGGGCCATGCGGCGGACCTCGTCCTTGGTCAAAGAACCGAGAGGGAAAATCGTCCTGGCCAGTTGCTCCTGTTGAAGAGAAAACAAAAAATAACTCTGGTCTTTTTTCTCGTCGATTCCTTTTTTAAGCAGGTATCGATCGTTTTCGTGGAAAATCCTCGCATAATGACCGGTAGCAAAAAGATCGGCACCAAGTTTCAGAGCCTCTTCCTGAAGGATTCCAAATTTGATAAAGCGGTTGCAGACCACACAGGGATTGGGGGTCCGTCCCGAAAGGTATTCAGAAAAAAAGGATTGGATCACTTTCTCCCGAAACTCTTTTGTGAAGTTAACGGAGAAAAAAGGGATTTTCAGAAAATCGGCGACCTTGCGAGCCTCCCGACTAGCTTTTCCCGACTCCACTCCTAAGCGGTTTTGTCCCGTTTCAAAGCACTCTGGCGTGACCACCTCCATGGTCAGTCCGGCCACCTCCCAACCCTGCTCCAGAAGGATAGCCGCCGCGACCGCGGAATCGACTCCTCCGCTCAATGCCACTATCGCTTTTTTCTTCAAATCAGGTCTTTCTCCTCTGGAATCACTTGCGTTTTTTTCCGCCAATAAAAAAGGAGGACCTTCAGCCCTCCGAAGTTAAACAAAATTAAAGTAAAACCTTATTCTTTGGCCCCGAGATAATCATTAATGGCCTTGTGAAGCCCGTCGGCCGCCAGACAGGAACAATGCATTTTTTCCGGGGGAAGACCGTCAAGTTCCTGAGCCACGGCTTCGTTGGTCAGATCAAGCGCCTCCTCAAGGGTTTTTCCACACGCCATTTCGGTCATCATTGATGAACTGGCAATAGCAGCTGCACACCCGAATGTCTTGAATTTGATATCCCGAATAATATTGTCTTCAATCTTCAGAAAAACCTTGATCGTATCTCCGCAACTGGCACTGCCGAACTCACCGATCGCATCGGGAACTTCCATTTCACCGACATTACGAGGATTGGAAAAATGATCCATCACTTTATCAGAATACATACCTTAACTCCTTTATTCATTTTATATAAACATGATGCATTTCCGGATAAACGGAAAACCATACAATTTTTTTTCAGAGCCTGATCAGGAAGCCGCCTCGGATGTGTTGTGGTACAGAGGACTCATCTCCCGCAGTTTCTGGACAATGGGTGGAAGAACATCCAGAACATAGTCGATATCCTCTTCCGTTGTCTCACGGCCCAGGCTGAAGCGAACACTCGACTGCCCCAGAAGGGGGTCGACTTTCATCGCCTCGAGAACATGGGACATCCCCATAGTTCCAGAAGTGCAGGCGGATCCTGACGATGCCGCAATACCCTGCATATCGAGATGGAGGAGCAAGGCCTCGCCTTCAATATATGCAAAGCTGACATTGAGGGTGCCAGGCAAACGATATTGAACGTGGCCGTTCAGCTTGACCTCAGGAACCTTTGCCATAAGCCCCTGCTGGAGCCTGTCCCTGAGGGCACCTATCTTCTTTTGGTAGCCCCCCACTTCTCCGACAGCCAGTTCGCAAGCTCTGCCAAGCCCTACGATACCGGGAACATTGTGGGTTCCACCCCGTCGATTGAGCTCTTGATGTCCACCATGAATCAAAGGTATCAAAGGATTTCCTTTGCGAACAAAGAGAGCACCAACCCCCTTTGGCGCTTCGATTTTATGCCCGGATAGAGACAAGAGGTCCACCCCGGCTGTCTGAACATCTACCGGAATTTTTCCGACGGCCTGTACAGCGTCGGAAAGAAAGCGGACATCGTGTTTCCCGGCAATACGGCCGATCTCTTCAATCGGAAAAACAACTCCGGTTTCATTATTGCCCCACATCACGGCAATCAGAATGGTCTGGGGCGTTATGGCTTTTTCCAAAGCGTCCAGATCAAGCAGACCGTATTCATCTACAGGCAGGTAAGTCACCCTTGTGCCCTGTTTTTCGAGAAAACGACAGGTTGTCAACACGGCGGGATGTTCCACCGCAGTTGTGATAATATGACCCCCCTTTTTTCGCAGGGCTTCCACAGTCCCTTTAAGAGCAAAATTATTGCCCTCGCTTCCACAACTTGTGAAAACGATTTCAGAAGGGACGCAGTTAATCAGGTCGGCAACCTGCCGGCGGGCTTTTTCAAGGTGCGTGTTAACCGCCCTGCCCGCCCAGTGAAGACTGGAAGGATTGCCAAAATCCTCCCTGAAAAATGGGAGCATAGTGTCCATGACATCCGCTCGAACGGCGGTAGTGGCGTTGTTATCCAGATAAATCTTTTTCACTCAGCTTTCCTCACTTCTCTTCTCTGTGATTTTTCCCCAACAAACAGTTTTTCAGCAACCGTCATCTTCTTCCTGGCTTCCTGAGTTAGTTCTTCCAGGGTTATGGAGGCAAGGAAATTCCGGATTTTTTCCCCCAGCCCTTGCCAGACTGTACGGGTCACACATTTTTCAAAGCAACCGCACTCACCGTTCTTTTCCATACAGGAAACAGGAACCAGCGTTTCCTCGACACTATCGATGATTTCATCCACCCGGATATTCTGTGCAGCCCTCGCCAGAACATATCCACCACCCGGACCCCGAACACTTTTTACAATCTCATTACGCCTCAACATAGCGAAAAGCTGCTCAAGGTAATTAAGGGAAAGGTCTTCTCTTCCAGCGATCTCTTTGATTGAAACCGGCCTTCCCTGGTCATTCAACAATGAAAGGCTGACCATGGCCCTGACAGCATATTGAGCTTTGGTTGAAAGTCTCACTCTGAAACCTCCCCTTCCTGATTATTTTCATCCTGAGGTTGGCGGAGGTTTTTCACCTCGCGATTGAGTTCTTTGACTTTCTTTTCCAAAGAGACAACCTGATCGAACAGACAGGATATGGCTTTGGCCTGTGGATCCGGAAGCTTACCGTGCTCAAGGTCCGCTCTGGGCGGAACAGAAGGACCTTCCGAAAAAACCACTCGCCCTGGGACCCCGACAACAGAAGAGTTGGGAGGAACCTCTTTGATAACAACTGAATTAGCGCCGATTTTGGAGTTAGACCCGACCTGAAAGGGTCCTAGGATTTTGGCGCCGGCTCCTACCACAACATTGTCTCCCAGGGTGGGATGTCTTTTTTCCTTCGCCCATGAGGTCCCCCCAAGAGTCACACCATGATAAAGAGTGCAGTTCTCACCAATTTCCGTGGTTTCACCAATAACCACTCCCATGCCATGATCAATAAAAAATCCATGGCCGATTTTGGCGCCGGGATGAATTTCAATACCGGTAGCAAAACGACCCAAGTGAGATACCAGGCGCGCCAGAAAAAAGATTTTTCTTTTCCACAGAGCATGCCCGAGTCGGTAAAAGCACATGGCATGAAACCCGGGATAACAGAATATGACCTCAGGGATACTACGCGCCGCAGGATCACGGTCAAAGACCGCTTGGATGTCTTCTCTCAGTGCTTTAAACACAGTAGGCTCTCCGATTCCTGGTTGCCGACCCATATATTCAACTGCCAAAACTGATTTTAGGATTTGATTATCATACCCGAGTAATTCTGTCAACTATTCTCGGTATAAGGGACTTTCCTTCAATTTATCCTCTATTTAAGTAGAACAAAGCAGGTCAATTATTTGACATTTCTAAATAAAGAACCATTCTTCCAAATAAGAAAAAATGAGGCGAGCATCATATCTCCACTTTTTAAGAATACAAATTTTCTTATAATTTCAGGAGGTTATTCTTTGAAATGTTTTTTTTACTAAAGATTCTTTGAAAAAAACCGAAACAGTATAGCAAGAGACCAACGGACATTAAAACGTTGGTATCCTCTTTGCTCATTAGGTCAACACATTGAATTTTCGAATATTTTTACTTTGAGGATAAAAGCCCAGGAGGTCAAAATGACAACAGCTTTAATAGTCGGAAATGTTCGAAGCAGGCAGAAAAATTTTGCAGAGTTTTTAGATCAGACAGCTATGTTTGGAGAATCCTTTTTCTGCACTAATCTTCAGGAAATGACGGATTTTCTGAACAAACGTTCCGTGGATGTTATTTTCAGCCTTGACGCCACCCAGAATTTTACCACGGCAGAGATCTTTGCCACGCTCAAGAAAAAAGAGGAATGGTGCGACATCCCGGTCTTTCTTTTCAGCGAGGAGACCACTCCTGAAAAAAGGATTCGTGCTCTGGAAATGGGAGCAGCAGATTTTCTGACCACCCAGTCCACACCAATGGAAATCAGCGCTCTTACTCAGTTCCATGTAACAAAAAAACGCCGCATCGAAAAACTTCGCGTCTCAAAGGAAACCTTGTTTAAGCGCGCAACCACAGACCCTCTGACCGGCCTGCACACCTGGGATTATTTCCAGACCCTTCTTGAAGAGCGGGAGAAAGCTGAAATTGGGGGCGCCAATCAATATGCGGTCCTGGTCATTAAACCCGACCATTTCGATTCCATCGGGGAAACACTGGGTCAAAATTTCTCTCAGAAGATGCTGAAGACGCTTGGTGAAGCTTTGATGCAAATTTGTCGCAGAGGCGACCCGATCTGTCGATTAGATGATCACGCCTTCGGCCTACTTCTCCCTCATGTAAGCGAACAGCAGGCTTATGCGGCAGCGGAAAGAATTCGCAAAAAGATTGCCGGTCAACCCATGGACTACCCGCTCACAGTGAGCATGGGGATTTCCGCACGAAGGGCTAAGCGAGGAAGCAGTCCCGTAAACATGGTGGACGAAGCTTGCCTGGCTCTGAAATCCGCTGCAACAAAGGGGAATAATCGATCCGAACTTTACCGTGGAGAAATGGCCAAAAGCCAGAAGGCGGTATTACCATTTCAAAGCGGGAACGTGGTCATGCCGGCCTCACAGGCTACCGCGGCCTATGCTTCTCTCTAGGCGTCTGTAGGACTTAGGGTGAATCTATTACAAAATCGGTAAAGCGGACCATATTTTCGCAAATTTTCGACAAATAGCCCTGCTATTCGATCTCAAGTTTGCGAAAATCTGTCCTCGATCTCCCATTTTTTCAGGACGATCCTCTAAGCCCGGCAGACATCTAAGTCGAAGTATTTAAATTTCCTTTATAACCACCCCACCAAGGCCTTTGCGTTCTTTTCTCTTCTGGAGATGTCCAGGGCGACCTAAAGCGACAATCGCCATCAGGTCGATCCCTTCCGGCACCTCCAGAAGTAGTCTTACTTTTTCAGCGTTTTTGAGAATCTCTCCAAGCCAGACCGCCCCCAAGCCCAATCCGTGTGCCGCCAAAAGAATGTTCTGGATGCAAGCCCCCATGGCCTGATAATCTTTTGTCTCATGGTAAATCAGTCCCCTATCGATAAAAATTCCCAGGCAGACCGGCGCCTCCCGAATAATTCTGGAATATTTTGTCAATTCTGCAAGTTGTCGGCGAACTCCAGCGGCTCTCAGGATGACAAACTTCCAGGGCTGATTATTCAGCCCGGAGGGGGCCTGCAAACCGGCCTCCAGAATTTTGTGGATGCAGTCCTGGCTGATTTCCTCGGGAGTAAAGTGCCGGACACTCTGTCGCGATATTATTCCTTCAAGCATTTCCATAATTCAAACCTCCCATCGAAGCATTTGAAAATCACCACCTTTGGTTCCCAATGAATATGCTCCACCTTTAAAATTCTGTGCGCCCTGCCGGTGACAACGCTAAGCAGGCAGCATTTTATTTCTGGCATTTCCGACAGAAGAAGGTCGATCGTGTCCCGATCCTGGCTGATGAAATCCGTTCCCCGCAATAAGGACAGGAACGGCCTGCCTTCCCATAGACAAGCAGTTCAAGGGCAAAATAACCTGGATCGCCATTTTCATTCTGAAAATCGCGAATGCTGGTCCCTCCCGCCTCAATGGCCCTACAAAGTACCAGCCGAATGTTTTGAGCCAACATTTCATATCTTTTTTCCGCCACCTGTCCAGCCAAACGAGAAGGCCGTATTCCACTCAAAAAAAGGGCCTCGTTCGCGTAAATATTTCCAACTCCGGCCATTATTCTCTGGTCCATGATGAAGGCCTTGACAGGAACCTTTTTTCCCCTGGCCTTGTTGTAAAGGTAGCGACCATTCACATGTTCTGAAAAAGGCTCGGGGCCGATCCTGGATAAAAAATTTGAAAACAAGGGATTTTTACGAAAGAAAATAATCCCTCCGAATTTGCGAGGGTCACGAAAACGCAGACGTGTCCCATCGGTAAAAACCAGGTCGAAATGGTCATGCTTCAAAGGCAGAGCTTCAGAGCGGCAAAATCGAAGCGTACCCGACATCCCCATGTGCAGCACAAGCCAGCCCGAGGTAAAGCGGAGGATAAGAAACTTCGCTCGCCGCTCCACTCCCAGCACTTGTTGACCATTGAGAGTATGTAGCTCCCGGCTTGCCACCGACCATCGAAGCCGGGTGGAGCGCAAAATCGAACAGCTCACTATTTTGCTGACAATCAGAGGCTTGATTCCCCGCCGGATGGTTTCAACTTCAGGCAGCTCAGGCATGGTTTCTCAATCGAATAAATTTAAAAGGATTTTTTAGAGGCCTCCAGGAACCGGCCGGAAGGTCATTACTGATTCAATCTTGGATCCAGGGCGTCCCGGATTCCCTCGCCGAGCAGATTATATCCCAGAACCGTCAGGAGAATGGCCACCCCGGGGAAAACGGAAAGCCACCAGGCGGAGCCCAGAGTCTGCTTCCCGATAATCAGCATGTTCCCCCAGGACGGGGTAGGAGGCTGAACGCCGATCCCAAGAAAAGAAAGAGCGCTTTCAGTCAGAATGGCACCTGCAACGCCGAGAGTGGCTGCAACCAGAACCGGTGACATGGCGTTGGGCAGAATATGCCCAAAAATGATCCGCATGTCGAGGGCGCCAAGGGCCCGTGCGGCAAAAACAAAATCGCGCTCCCGAAGGGAGAGAAACTCTGCACGAACCAGACGCGCGACCCCCATCCAACCGGTCAAACCGATAATAATCATGATGTTCCAGATGGAAGGCTCGAGGAAAGCAATGACCGCAAGAATCAGAAAAAAGGTCGGGAAACAGAGCATGATATCCACAAACCGCATGATAATTGAATCGATCCAGGAACCATAAAAACCGGCGAGAGCGCCCAAGATGACACCTATCAGGGTCGCGATGCCTACCGACACAAACCCAACAAGCAGAGATATCCGGGCTCCGAAAAGAATCCTGGTGAGGACATCCCGCCCCAGGTCGTCTGTCCCAAGAGGAAAGCTCCAGCAAGGTGAAAGGAGCCGATGGGGAATGTCAATGGCAGCAGGATCCTTGCCGGTAAAAGGCGCCAGCAAAGCAAACAGAAACATCAACAAGACGATCCCGGCCCCTGCCATGGCAAGGTGATTATTTCGCAATTTCTGCCACAGCCGCCCGCTGCCGGAAGAGGTTACTTCTGAAGCGTCTAGAGAATTCATCGACAATTTTTCCTTTAGCCCGGAGAATAAACCGGATTAGCAAAGGCTCTTCAAATCATATTGTTTCTTTTAAAGATTAAATCAAAAACCGACCTAAAATTCAATTCCCGTATTCAAATGTCGGGATATTATACCGCCTCCAGGACATTTCGTTTCTGCTGACGCCTTTTTCCATAAAAAAAAGCGCCTGCCAGGCAGCCGCTTTTTTTTTAATTCTCTCCTTAAATAACATATTAAGACTTGTACTTCTCCTGGAGGGTTTTTTCCCACTCAAAAGCGCCCCGGACAATCTCCATAAGATCATCATGAACCGGCTTCCAGTCAAAGGTGCGAACAATTTTCCGGTTATCTGCAATCAGAGCAGGTGGATCCCCTTCCCTCCTCGGCGCGTCAGTGACCCTGAAATCGACCCCGGTGACATGCTTCACTGCGTCCAAAACCTCTTTAACGGAAAACCCTTTGCCGTACCCACAATTCAGAATCTGGCTTTTCCCTCCATCCATGAGAAATTTCAGTGCTTCCAGATGAGCCGCCGCCAAATCGACAACATGAATATAATCCCGGATACAGGTCCCGTCGGGGGTATCGTAATCGGTACCGAAAACCTGCAGTTCAGGATAATCCCCCAGAGCCGTCTTGACGGCGCGAGTGATGAGATGCGTCGGATTGCGGTAGGCCTGGCCGATTCGCCCGTCAGGATCCGCCGAGGCAACGTTGAAATAGCGCAGGGAAACATATCGAAAAGCATCATCCCCGAAAGCCAGGTCCTCCAGAAATTTTTCAGTCATCGATTTGGAAGCCCCGTAAGGATTGATCGGCTTGAGTGGAGCGTTTTCATTAACCGGGTTTTCAGCAGGAATTCCATAAACTGCTGCGGTTGAGGAGAAAATAAAATTATCAACCCCGCAAAAGCGGGCAGTTTCCAGGAGATTCAAGGCATTGGCCGTGTTATTTCGGAAATATTTCAGAGGATTGCCAACACTTTCAGCTACTTCAATAAAAGCGGCAAAATGAATAATGGCGTCAGGCTTAAACTCGAGCAGAACTTTGACCAGGTTTTCCTTGTCAGCCAGGTCGCCCACAACCAGTTCCCCGGAGAGGACGGCCCAGGAATTTCCGCTCGACAGGTTGTCATATGTCAGAATTTCAAAACCCTGTTCGCCGAGCATTTTTACCACATGGCTACCAATGTATCCTGCGCCTCCTGTTACGAAAATTCGTTTTTTTCTGGAATTCATGACTGTTTACAATCTCCACGGTTAGTGTTTTGGTTCTCCACTACCCAAAAATGTCATAAAAAGGGCCCACTGTCGACTGATAGATGTATTAAATTTTAATTAAGCAGAGAAATAAGAAAGAGAGAAATCCGGTCAAGGATTGACCTGGACGAAAGTAAAAATTATCCGGCTTTCTTCCGCTGGAGATATGCCTGGACCGCGGTACGATCCATCTCTGAAATGGAACAGAAACAGATACCCATGCCCGCCGGAAGTTCCATTGACTTGATCCATTCCGGATGGTTAATCCAAGCCACCTTACCCTGGCAACAGACTGTCCGGCCAACCTCGGAAAGCGTAAATCTCAAGTTTATAATTTTATCAGGAGGGAGGTAATTGTCCGTGTGAATAAACATCCCGCCCGAATTGATATCAACGATTGTCCCTGACTGAGCACCATCTTCTTTCGGCCCCCAGTGAACCGGAATGGAGACCCTTCGCCGGGGGGAAGCACGGCCGACAATATGTAAAAGCTGGCAGCACATGGAAATGAGCGTCCAACTGTCAATCGGTCTGATGACGACATTGTCGCACCCGGCATCTTTGCATTTTTTTAAATCCCAGGGACTGTTGGAGGAAACCAGGACAACAGGCAAAAGGCAGAGAAAGGGGTCTTTTTTAACCATGCGAAAACATTCTTCCCCGCCAAATTTTTCCATACCCAGGGACAGGATAGCCAAAACCGGGGCTTCCTCTTCAATAAATTTAAACGCCTCAGGGCCGCTGGAAACTTTTTTGAGAGAATACCCCTCCCTGCCAAAAAAGGAGTTTTCAATCACCTCGACCAAATCAGGGTCATCTGTGAGAACAATTTGCTGCTCGATTGTATCCATGCCAGCCCACTGGGTTAGGAATCAACAGTTCCGCAAATAAAAAACCGGCGGCTTTCTTAATCACCGAAATGTTTTATGAGCAAAAAAAATGCCACGCGCCACAGTGAATTTTCATCAATCTTATTTTTTTTCTTCAACTCATGGGACTTACTCAAAAACTGGTGGAAAAATTTATCCGGATAGCTATCAGAACAGGGTTTTTTTTACGAGATAATGGTAGCTTCAGGACTGATTCACGCAAATTTGGGAGCAAATAGCGGGACTATCAGTCGAAAATTCATGGAAAATGGCGAGACACCCCTTTCGCAGTAGGTTTTCTACTATGTTAGGTAACCTTATAGGTCAAAAATAACAAAACAAATGCGGATAGCAAATTAACGAGCAATTCAAAATGACTCGGAAGTGCGGCTTGCCTTCAGCCGATTGCAGCCCCTGGGTCCCGATTTCCAGTGACAAAGATTGCTTAGCCCAAGGTATAATAGATAAATAGAAAATTTTTTAACCCAAGAATAATTTCTGGGAGGTTGTCATGAATAAAACGCTATTCAAGGTTAGTGTTTTTAGTTTTCTGGGATTGACGCTCCTGGCACTGCTTTCCTGTGCTACTCCAAAAAAAACTGACAATATACCGAGTGATCACGATCTGGCCTCAATAACAACCATCGGCCTTTTTCCCATCACCTATGCTGAAGGATATTCCGCGCCGCTGCCAACAGATTTAAAAGGCATGGATCTTAGCAGTATGATCATCCGGCAAATTGAGAAGGTTCTGTCCCAGAAAGGCTATAAGCTGAGTTCTCTGAACTTTCCCACGGAAATTGTCGAGGACCAAAATTCCGTTCCTCTAAAATCCAAACCATCCAGCCTGGCAGGGACTTATTCCCAAGATGTTGATGGGCTGATGCAAGTCCATGTTACATTTCACTTCGGGATTAATCCTACGGAACGATCCTCAGATGAAGGTCCTTTCAGCCGTATATATCTGAACGCAACAGCCCAGCTGTTTGAAAAAAACGGACAGAAGGAAGTTTGGCGAAAAAGCAGACGATCCAGGCCTCTTTACAGCGCGAACTTTCCAACCCGCCTGAACTACGCCGTCTACACTTTAGCCAATGGACTATTTGAAACTTTTCCGGACAAGGGGAATTAGTGATTATTCCATCTGCGCGGGGAGGGAAACAGCTATCTTCCAGAGAGATATACCCGCAGCTTCGGCCATAAGCCGAACAATCCAATGGGTGGTCGCACGTGGAATGGTTCAACCGTTAAACGCCAGACCTTTTAACAGCATGCTCTGTAAGCTTCCCAGGTGCTCCTGAGTGCTGTCGATCCTGGCGGCCTTTGATGTCGTGGTCCTTAAATCGGTTGATCGACCTGTAAACGGCTCGAACCGTTGTCCTACAAACCGGCACAACCTATTCAGGCTTTTGCCTTTCGGAGGTCAGCAAGATGAGAGGTTAATGTTACAACCCACTGGGCCTGCCATTACGCAGTGGCCCGCCACGGGCCGTGGTCCAGAGCAGACAGCTACTTCCTGATCCGGGAACGGTGAAAATGTCCATGCCATGGTCAAAAGTCTGGACGAGGATTTCCAGTTGCCCGTCGTTGTCGAGATCGGCCACGGTGGGGGCCGCCGGGGCACCATTGCCGTTGCCGTTATGCCCGGGGTCGGGTAGAGGCAGATCGTGGAGAAGAGTGCCGTCAGCAGCGAGGATGATCAGGTTCCCTGAATCATGCTGGTCGGGATCGCCGAAGGTGGTGAAAATAATTTCCGGCGAGCCGTCCTGGTTTAAATCAGCGGCCATGGCCTCTGATGCGAACATGATAGCCTTACCATGGGTGTAGTTATACCGCCATATTTCCCCGCTATCGGCCCCAAATGCGTACATAAACCCATCGTTGAGTGAAACCACTATTTCCGGAAGATCGTCGCCCTGAATGTTGATGGTGGTGGGAGCCGGCACGCCCGCAGGGGGATACCACCCATCCACATCGATAGGCAGATTGCCACGAGGCAGAGTCTCCCAACCCGCCAGCCGCATGGCACTGCGCTCTCCGGTACCATAAGCCCCTTCAAGCACCATGATACCGTAGGCCTGAGTAACATAAGGCACATCCATTTCAATATTGGGAACCCCCACAACTTCATTGCGGCCGTCACCATCCAGATCCACCACATTGGGGGGCGATGCGGTCCACTGCAGCCACTCCTGGGTGCTGGGATGGGGCCAAACACCCGTGTGCTGGTTATAGTGGGCCTCTTCCACAGCCGGATCGGCCCAGCGGATGAACTGTCCCCAGGTCAAAGGCATGTTGAGATAATTGCTGTCCCGATTGGTAAAGTTGCCCGAGGCATCGATAGCCCGCCCATCATGATTGAAAGCCTGTATATGATGGTTATCGTAAGTGACGATGATTTCCTTTTCCGAATCGTCGTCGATGTCACCAATCCCCACATTGAGCCCGTAACAGCCAAACCCGCTATGCCCGGCACCATTGCGATCGGCATCGCCGCCTTCCCCGGTAAGATTGTTGTAGCGCGGCCAGGCCGGAAAAGAAAGGCCTGGTGGCTGATAAAGAGCCCCGTCGGCATCATAAACAAAAACCTGGGCACCACCGTCTGCAGTCGATTGAGTTTGGGTCGTCGTGACGACGATTTCCACCCGTCCGTCACCATCGAGGTCGGCGGCGGCCATGCCCCTGATCTCAGGAGACTCACCGGCGCTGGTCGTGTCGGCCGGCCAACCGGATTTAAGCTGAAGCCCTCCGCGCCATTCGTATACATAAACTTCATGGCGTTGGCCGCAGGCAATTTCCACCACGCCGTCACCGTCCAGATCACAGACCACATGGGGCGCATATATACGCCCTCCGTTACCGGCTGCACTGTCCCATTGCCTTCCCAGATGGTCATAGACATAAAGAGTGTAATAGGCGGCCACTATCTCCCGGGTGCCATCGCCGTCCAAATCCACTGTCATGGGAGAGGCAAACCAGCTTGTTTGACCATTGACATTGCGCAAGAACACCGGTTCTTGCACCGCACCTCCTGAAACACCCTGCAAACAGACCGGATTGGTTTCACCGCCCGTAAAGCTGCCACCACCCGATGAACCACCAGATGACCCGCCTCCCGAGCCACCGCCTCCACAAGCCGTCAGCACGGGCAAGATCGCAAGAGACGTAAAAACAAAGAACCTCCTGGCCTTCCTGACCCATGGCATTTTTAAAATAATCACTGCATTCCTCCATATATGAGATGGTAATTATACCAGTCAGAGGTTTTATGTAAAAAAACATGCGAAAGAAATAGTCCAAAACTAAAAAACGGTTAAGACTATTCAGTCTAAACCGTTTTTTACTGGAGCCGCCCATCGGATTTGAACCGACGACCTACGCATTACGAGTGCGTTGCTCTACCAGCTGAGCTAGGGCGGCTGATTCTTTTGATTAGAAGCTCCGAGTAATTAACATAAACCCATCCGGTTTTCAATCAATTTCCAGTCGGTGGATCCCCTGAAACCTGAGGAAAACAAAGGCAATATCTCGGTTTACGATTTTTTCTTCTCTTTTTTCCCGCCTTTGCCCTTGATTTTTTCAGGTTTACATACATGACTCTTCTTCTCGCTGACCGCCCCGCATTTTTTGCACTCGAAACGGCCGGGTTTCTCCTTGTCCTCGGATTTTCCCTTTAAACATTTGCCCATTTCATTCTCTCCTTGAATGGTCATTTTTTCTTCGGATAATCCATAAAAACGGTTTTCCCGGATACCGGCTCCAGTTCATCCCAGCTTTTAAGCCTTGAAAAATTCAGGCTGAAAACCCCGCAGGTGGGAATATTGCGAACCTTTTCCCGAGCCAGAAAATTCCACAGGTCGGTAAAACCCGGATTGTGGCCGATCAACAGCAAATGCTTGAATCCATCGTCCGTTTCGCGGATAAGATTGAACAGCAAACCGCTTCCGGCTTCGTATATTCTTTCATCCAGGCGGATCTGATCGTCTTCAAGTCCCATGGTCGGCAGTATTATGCAGGCGGTTTCCCGTGCCCTTTTTGCCGGGCTGACAAGAGCGATGTCCGGAAGGCACTTCCGCGCCTTCAGCCGTTCCGCCATGTCCGGAGCGTTGCGCAGGCCGCGTTTATTCAACGGCCGTTCGAAGTCGGGAAGTTCGTTATCCCAGCAGGATTTGGCGTGGCGTAGCAAGGTCAGCTGTTTCATGGATTCAACTCCACTCCTTCTTATGTTTAACTATCACACATTATAACAGTTGAGGTTGAATCTGACGAGATAAGAGAAGGCAGGGTGTCCAGATCACCAGAGACTGTAAGGTTGTCGGGCAAGGTAAAGATTAAAATAGCGTGGATCGTCGGTGACTTCCTCGCCGGCCCAAGGGGGAAGAGTGACCTCGCATGTTTCAGATTCCAGCTCAATCTCGGCCAGTATCAGTCCCTGGTTGAGACCGTGAAATTCATCCACATCCCAGATCCTGCCGGCAAATTCGATTTTATAGCGGGTTTTTTCGATCAGCCCGGCCTGGCACATGGCCAGCAGTTGGCGAGCATCCTCACAGGGTACGGGATATTCGAATTCAAATCGCCGGGCGCCTTCGGAAGCTCCTTTGATGGTAAGAAAGGCGCGATCCTGTAGTAGGCGTATGCGGACGCTCCGTTCCGGATCAAGGCAGAGATACCCCTGTTGGATCGATTTTCCGGGCGCTGACGGCCTCCATTCACGTCCCTTGACGAGGAATTTGCGTTCGATCTCTACGCCCATCGGTTCACCTCTCCAGATATCCCCCGCCCCGAATTTCCTGCCAGAGAGCGTGAAAGGCGTTGAAGCCGCGGCTTCTGGGGGCGAAGTCGCCGAGCGGTGCCCGGTTCAGGCCCATCTTTTCAACATCGCTGCCATAGGGAATGGAAGTTTCAAGCAGGTCGGATTGTTCACGGGAAAAAGAATCCATGATTTCACGGTGGAGGCGCTTGCGCCGGTCGGCCATGGAGAAGAACGGCAGCACCATCAGGTCTTGCAGCTCGGTTTTGCGGCGGAATTTATAAAGCTGTTCCAGGGTACGGAGCGAAAGCGTCGTAGGGATGATGGGGACCAGCAGCACGTCGGCAGCCTGAAATACCGCCTCTGAAACAAGGGAAATACTCGGCGGACAGTCGAGAAGGACGAGGTCGTAATCCTTGACCAATGTTTTCAAACGCTGACGCAGGCAGCGGGTCGGCTTCTTTTCCCCTTCCAGCAGAATATCGAGATGCCGGTAGGAAAAGTCAGCGGGGAGCAGATCGAGCATTTCGTAATCTGTACCGCGAATAAAATCGGACAGATCGGTCTTTTTGGCGATAATTTTTTCCCCGCCGCCCTTGACCCTGGGTTTGATCCTAAAGTAGAAAGTGGCCGCGCCCTGCGGGTCGAGATCCCAGACCAGGGTGCGATAACCATCCCGCGCGGCAAGCCAGGCCAGGTTTACGGCGGCGGCAGTCTTGCCCACCCCTCCCTTGATATTGTAGGTCGCGAAAATTTTCATGACTCATCTCCCCTTGCGGGAGCAAAGAGGCGTTCAAACAGCCGACTGTGTTCCCCCCGGTTGAAAGCTTCGAAGTGGTCTCGAAACTCCAGGCGCATGACCTGCTGCCGCCTGGCCATATCCTCCACCAGGCGGCCCATGGCCAGCAGCGAAGGGGCCGGAACATCCTTTTCCTGCTTCATCTGTTCGCTGAAGTCATGAAGTTGCTGCTGCTGAACCGTCAGGTCCTGGAAGTCGCCCAGGAAATCCTGCATCATTTTCATTGCTTTGACAAGCTGCAACATCGGTTTTCGAGGAAAGAGAGTCTGGAAAAACTCGAGCAGATAGCGAAGCTTTTTGCCGGTGATACGGAGTCTGTGAATAGCCTCGTCCGGAGAGTCCGCCCCTATCACCTCCCCTTCCCTGATGAATTTGCGGTAGGTTTTCCAGATTTTACCGCGCGCGAGATCCCCGATCGGCATAGCGGCCGAGGGCGGCAGGTGTTCATGCTCCGGCGATGATTCCAGAAATTCCTGCCAGGCAACCAACAGCTTTCCCAATCGGGGTGATTGCAGGTGGCGAGCCAGGGTTTTCTGTTCCCGGGCCTGGTGACGCTCAACAAAATCCCGAAACGGCTCAAGGTCGGGACGGATCGTTTCAGGGAGTCTGCGGCAATACTCAGGAAACTTCAGGAGATAGACATCGAGATCGCGGGTCGGACCGCTGATGCCGCCCAGCCACTTGAACTCGTCGCGAAAAGTCCGGATAGTGGCCTTGGGAAAAACCCCTTTGATCAACGCCAGAGCACTGCGGGTGCGGCGTACGGCAACACGAAAATCATGGAGAAATTCGGAATCGAGATCCTCCACTGTGCCGTGGAGATTCTGCTCCAGGACATAACGCAGATGGAGCAGAATGGTGCTCAACGCCTGGATGGTCGGCATGTCATGATTCAAGAGGAGGGTCGGTTTAGGCTGATACTTTTCCACCGTCAGGCCGACAGCCGACAAGGCCTCATCGAGAACATCCCCGTCAGCCTCGGGAAGTCCGCCCCGTTCGACCACCTGTAAAGCCCGCTGCAAGGCGTTATCGTAGCCTCGAATGCCTTCCAATCGCAAACGGGGTTTCATTTCGAATACAGAATCGTTATCCAGCGGAACCGCCGTGGTCAGTTCCCGGATCACCTCCAACAGAACTTTACCTCGCTTATCGCGGATAGAGTAGCTACGAACCCGGCCGTGTACTTCGATAAGGGGCAGCAATGCCCGGATACCGATATTATCATTCAGGAAGTCGCGCAAAGGCCCCGGCGAATTTTCCCAGGCAAACCCGGAGACGGCCCACGGTGTACGGAGAACCAGCCGGCGGTTGACAAGTTTTCGTAATTCACTCTGGCCGGGGGCTGGTTTCGGCTCGACCGCCAGGGAATAACCCGCCCGGTGCAGACGCCAATCGAAAGTATCGTAATATACCCGTCGGGGTCGGTGTTCAGGCTTCTCTTCGACAGCACCCAGTTCACCCCTCAAAGCGGAAAGGACGTTTGCCACGACTGAATCATCAACGACCACAAATTCTCGGGAATACTTCTCCATGATTCCTTATCCGCCCAACGGCAAACCTCAGCGCAGGTTCCTGCCAGGGTTTCTGGCTTTGCGCTTGCGCAGCCTTAAGGCGTCCCGACTGCGCTGTTCGGCCAGTTCGATGAGGATCTGCTGGCAACTTCGCTGTTCGCCTTCGCTGTGCGGCGTGCGCTGGACATAGCGGCCGTCGGGCTGCATATCCCATGCGCTCCGGCGGTCATCAAGTTGGATCTGGAGCATGGTTTTCAATTCATTAATCAATGAGGGAACTTCGACCGGGACCAGAACTTCGACCCGATGTTCAAGATTGCGACGCATGGCGTCCGCCGAACCGATAAAGATTTCTTCCTCACCGCCGTTGGCAAAATAATAGATTCGGGCGTGCTCGAGAAAGCGGCCGACAACCGAAAGCACCCGAATGTTTTCAGAAAGACCGGGGATGCCGGGACGGATTCGGCAGCTGTCCCGCACGATGAGATCGACCTTGACTCCTGCCTGGGAGGCCTCGTAGAGAGCACGGGCAATATCGTCGTCCTCGAGGGCGTTCATCTTGAAAATCAGGTGCCCGGGATTTTTGGAAGTGTGCCTGGTTATCTCCCGAGTTATTTTATCAAGCAGGGTTCTTTTCAGAATTTTCGGGGCGGGCAGGAGCTTCAGATAGTTGCGCTTGGGCGTGTAACCGGTTGTGAGATAATTGAAAAGCTCGGTAGCATCTTTGCCGATTTCGCGGTTATAGACGAACAGCCCCAGGTCGCTGTAGATACGGGCAGTTTCCGAATGATAGTTGCCGGTGCTAAAGTGAACGTAACGCCGCAGCCCGTTGAAATCCTGGCGCACGACGAGAATCACCTTGCAGTGGGTTTTCAGGCCGACGACACCATAGGTGACATGAATGCCCGCCTCCTCCATACGGTTGGCGAGGCGGATGTTGACCTCCTCATCGAAAGTAGCCTGGAGTTCCACGACCACGGCCACCTGTTTGCCGTTCTGGGCGGCGCGGATCAAAGTATCGATAATGGGACTCTGCGGCGAAGTCCGATAAAGCGTCATTTTTATGGCCCGCACCTTGGGATCATTGGTAACATCGTTGAGGAATCGCTCGACGGACGAAGAAAAGGATTCATAAGGGTGCTGAACGAGAATGGCCTTGGCTTCCCTGATTACATAGAGGATATTGCCATCGGTCTGCAGGGCGGGATGATCAACGGGCTTGTGTTTCGGATCCTTGAGGTGGGGAATGTCCAGGTGAAAAACCTGCCACAGGTCGCGCATACCCATCATCCCTTCGACCTCAAAGATATCCGTCTCCTCATTCAGGCCTAGTTCCGCCGCCAAGCGGCCGCGGTAAACAGAGTTCATGCCGGGCCGGATCTGGAGACGGACGATGGGAGCGAACTTTCGATCCTGGAGAGCTGATTCTATCATCCCCATCAGGTCATCGGCGTGTTCTTCGTTGCGGCTGGTGTTGGCGTTACGGGTTACCCGGAAAAGGTCGCAACCGAGGACCTCCATGCCGGGGAACAGCAGATCGAGATTGTTGGCCACAACCTCTTCCAGAAGGACAAAGCGATTGAATTCATTATTGTGGGTCGGGACCTCAATAAAGCGGGGCGCGCCGGCGCCGACCGGTATCTTGACCCGCGCCAGGGAGGTTTCCTCCTCCTGAGGATAACGCAGGGTAACAAGAAGGTTGAGGGAAAGATTGGAAATAAATGGAAATGGATGAGCCGGATCGATGGATAGGGGGGTAACCAGTGGGAAAATGTTATTGTAGTAATCGTCACGGATCCTGGCCTTTTTGTTATCGCTCAGATCATCGTAATGGAGAAGTTCAATCCCCTCTTCCCGCAGCAGATTCCAAAGTTCCCGCAACAAGCCTTCTTTTTCCTTCTGCTGCCGGCGGATTGAAATAAAACACTCTTCTAGCTGCTGCCGGGGGGTGCGCCCGTCAACAGTGGTTTCATCCACACCGGCGCCAAGTTGCTGCTTAAGACCGCCAATCCTTTTCATAAAGAACTCATCCAGATTGGAACCGGCGATCGCCGCGAATTTGACTCTTTCAAGAAGGGGCGTCCGTGGGTCGGAAGCCTCATGGAGGACACGGCGATTGAACTCAAGCCAGGTCAACTCGCGGTTCAGATACAAAGAGGGATCGGAGAGATCAAAGGAGGCAGAATACTTGCCGGTAGTATCGGGCAAGGGCACCACTTCAGCGCCCGGAGTTTTCCCTCCAGGCTTTGTGCCCGTAGCGCCGCCAATGGAATCTGTTCGTCTTGCCGTACTCATGGGATCCCCCTTATTGAAGAATAACTCTTGAATTATAATTGATCAATTGTTAGAAAATTGTTGGGTTTTCGTTTTTCGTAAGAAAAAACCTGCTCTTAGCCTAATAAATTCCAAATATCCACCGTGGTATACTTTCCACTATAATGATAATAGTAAATGTCCAAGGGTCAAATTTTGGCCCTTTACTTCACGCAAAGTGAAAATTCTTCCTGGTCAAAGGTTGCAACAAAGCTTCTTGGACGTAAAACATTCCCGATCAACCCTGATATCATCCATCTAGACAAATCATCAGGGATTACTCTGGAGTTTTGCATTAATGATGGTTGGAAATAAACGCCTGGCCGCGATCGACATCGGTTCCAACTCCATCCGCTGTCTCGTTGTGGAAGCGAATGAAAACGAAGTCTTTCGCGTCCTGGATGACGAAAAAGCAACTGTACGCCTGGGTGAAGGATTGCACAGGACCAAGCGGATATCAACGGCTGCTGGAGAAAGAGCCCGAGATGCTCTTCTGCGCATGGGAAAAATTGCGAAAAGCCTCGGGGTCGGCGCCATCGAGGCGGTTGCCACAAGTGCTGTACGAAAAGCCGAAAACGGTTTGGAATTTGTGGCGGAGATTGAGGCGGAGACCGGTATAGACATCCGCATCATCAGTGGCGAAGAGGAAGCCGAACTCGCCGTTCTGAGTGCCCGCCACCATTTCTCAATGGGCAACAGCCCTTACGCCCTGGTCGATATCGGTGGTGGCAGTGCGGAACTGGTCCTGGCTACTGGAAACCTGGTAGAAAATATCGTTTCCATGGGACTTGGAGCTGTATATCTGACTGAAGCATTCCTCAGCAACGACCCCGTCAGCAAAAGTGAACTCCTGGCTCTGCGCAAACACATCCGTAAAAAATTGAGAAAAAACCTCGACGCAAGTTATTGCCAACCACTGCAGTGCATCATCGGCTCAGGGGGGAGCATCACAAGCATCGGCAGGATGCTGATGGCGCAACGGGGGGAAAGCTACGATTCGGTCAACCGCTACGAAGTTCTTCATTCCGACGTCGTCCACCTGCTGGCCAAACTTCATCGCATCCCCTGCAGGGATCGCAGATCGGTTCCCGGACTCAGCCCGGAACGGGCCGATATCATCGTCGCAGGAGTGACGGTCATAGATGAACTGATGCATTTTCTGGGAACCAATATCCTGCGCATCAATGAGCGGGGGATTCGCGAAGGCCTGATTCTCCAGAGCCTTGAAAAATTCGGATTTTCGAAACGCAACCTGGTCCGCAACTGGCGCGAGGCCGTTGAATCCCTGGCCCGATCCTGTCATGTCGACCTTGTCCATGCCGAACAGACCCGGAGCCTTGCCACGGAAATCTTCGATACCCTCGTCCCGGTCACGGGTTTTGATGAACGGGATCGGACTCTTCTCGAGGCAGCTGCCCTGCTTCATGATATCGGCTATTTCATCAACTACGCCAAGCACCACAAGCACAGCTACCATCTCATCCGCCATGCCAGCCTGTTCGACTTTTCTCCCCGGGAAAAGAGTTGATCGCCAACATTGCCCGCTACCACCGCAAATCCCTGCCCGGGAAAACCCATCCCAATTTTATAGGCCTAAATCCTGAAGATCAGGAGCGGGTCGCCAAACTCAGCGGCATACTGCGCCTGGCGGACGGCCTCGACCGCCGCCGTTCTCAGGAGGTCCAGAAACTGGAAGGCCACCTGGAAAACGATACCCTTGTCCTGGAACTTTTCGGAAAGGACGATCTTGGGGTCGAAATCTATGCCGGCAACATCAAAGGGGATCTTTTCCAAAAGGCATTCGGTTTCGGCCTTCGGATCTGTGAGCCGCAGAGGAGCTGAGGATTTTAACTGCAAATTTTGACCGGGTTCAAAGTTGTTTTGATGAATGGATTTCAGTAACTGTTTTTTCATTGTAGCTGCCAACCAGCTTTTTTCCCCAGTCCACCTTTTCCCTGTGCCGAAAAATTACTCCATACATTTCAGACTTTTCCACAACCCAGGATCTTTCTGAACTCTCGTTTCAACACAAAAAAAAGCACATTGTTTGTCACCTCAGTATTTTTCAACAACCCCTGATCCGTGACTTTTCAAATTGACCCCTTAATAGGACGGCTGTTAGCATATGGCTTATTTGTTGACCTGAAATCGTCCTCGCGTACTTCCTGCCCGAAAGCTACTGGCTTTATCCGCCCAGGCTGGTTTTAAATCAATGGGGAATAGCGGCGAAATGAAACATTCTGCCCAAAGCAAAGTTTTCGAGTGGGGCATGATTGCACTTCTTGCGGTCCTGTTCCTTTTTCTCCTCCGCTTTACGTCGGGCATCAATCCCATCTCCGCCGGCATCGCCTTCACGCTTCTGGTTGGCTACCACATTGTCAGCAGTCACTTCTGGAAACGGGATTTGTTTCATTCAAACCTTTCAACAGCATTGCACCTCGCCATCTATCTCTTTTTATCCACCTTGGTCATCTGGACCACCACAACCCCCGAAGAAGAAAGTGTTTTCTGGGCTGTATTTCTTCTCCCAATTGTTGCAGTAGCATTCCGGAGGGGGTTGCTTGCCACCGCAGTAATGGCCTTTTCCGCCTCTATCCTTTATTTTCTACTGTTGCCCATGAATATCCCTGTTGAAGAACTGCTGGCGGATGAACTGGCCGAGTTTCTGATCATTGTTATTGTTTTCTTTTTTGTCGGATTTCTTGTGCAATCATTGTCTCAGGCAATGCGGCAACAGCTACTCATCCAGAAAGACCTTAACCAGTCTCTTCTCGATCATCAGAAATCCCTTCAAGACTCCCTTGAACAGCTGGCAGCGGCCGAAGAGAGACTACGTCGCCAGGATCGTCTGGCCGCTCTGGGAGAAATGGCCGCCGGCGTGGCCCATGAAATCAGAAATCCCCTGGGGATCGTATCCTCCGCTGCTCAACTGCTGGGAAATAAGATGTCCGATCCCGACAGCGAGGCCAGTGAACTCCTTCAGGTTGTCCGAGAGGAAACCGCCCGCCTGAATGGTCTGATCACCGATTTTTTAACTTTTGGCCGCGAAACCGTACCACGATTACAGTTATGCAATGTCCAAGAACTTATCTCCAAAACAGCGGAACGTTTCAGGGGTATGGCCGGGGGAAAAAACCTCCGCCTCAAAGTAATGGAAGGCCCTTCTAACATCACCGCCATGCTCGACCCTGGCCTGATAGAGCAGGTTCTGCTGAACCTGTTTCTCAATGCCGTGGACGCCACCCCTGCCGGCGGAGAAATCACCGTGAACTGGGGGCTGGAAAATAACAACGTCTTTATAGAGGTCGCAGATAACGGGGCAGGCATTCCCGAGGATATCCGCAAAAAAATATTCAACCCCTTTTTTACCACCAAAGAAAGGGGGACCGGCCTGGGGCTTGCCAATGCTTTTAAATTTGTCCAGGCCCATGACGGCGTTCTCGACTTTAGAAGCCGTTTCGGCGAAGGAGCAACATTCAGAATTAACCTGCCAAAGGAGGTATCCGCAGATGCACCATATCTTGGTGGTTGACGATGAAAAAAATTACTGTGTGGTTCTTTCGCAGCTCCTTCGGGAGGCGGGTTACCAGGTCAGCACCGCCGAAAATGCCTTTGCCGCCCTGGAGTTTCTGGAGCATAGGGGAGTTTCCTTGATACTCTCCGACCTTAAAATGCCGCGTATGGACGGTCTGGAACTCTTTCAGGCTGTACGCAGAGATTATGGCGACATCCCGTTCATCATCATGACTGCGTTCGCCACGGTCGAAACAGCCCTTAAAGCTATAAAAGGCGGTGTATTCGACTACCTTCTCAAACCGTTCAACAATGAAGATGCTATTCTCACCATTGAAAAGGCCCTGACGCACCATAGCATTCAGGTTGAGAACCAGGCCCTTCGGAGTCAGCTCGAAAAAAGCTACGGTAAGGAGATTATCGGCCAGAGTCCTCCAGTCCAGAGGCTTAGCGCCGAGATCGCGCAAGTTGCAAAGGCTCCTTCCCCGATATTAATTACCGGAGAAACCGGGGTCGGCAAAGAGCTGGTGGCGCGCACCCTTCATCGTTCAAGCTCCCGGTCCGGAGATCCCTGGGTGGCGATCAATTGCGCAGCCTTGACTGAAACCCTGCTTGAAAGCGAAATTTTCGGTCACGAACGGGGCGCCTTTACAGGCGCGATAGAACGGAAAAAAGGGCTTGTGGAGATCGCGAATAACGGGACTCTGTTTCTGGACGAAATTGGAGAACTCTCCCCCACTCTGCAACCCAAGCTGTTGCGCCTACTGCAGGAAAAGCACTTCCGTCGGGTCGGTGGAACCGTTGAACTCAGCAGCAACATCCGGGTTGTCGCGGCAACCAACAGGGACCTGACAGACATGGTCGCCACCGGGGAATTCCGTCAGGACCTTTATTACCGCCTGAAAGTGGTTGAATTGAAAGTACCACCGCTACGGGAGCGCCCCGCCGACATTCCCCTTCTAGCCCACCACTTTCTGCACCAACTGGCCATTGAGCTTGGACGTAATGTCACCGATATTTCATCTGAGGCCATGGATTGCATGAAAAGCTACTCCTGGCCCGGGAACATCCGGGAACTTCGAAATGCTATCGAAAGGGGAATCCTTTTCAGCACCACGGATGCGCTGCTGACTACTTCCCTGCCGGAAGAAATAAGTCATCTCGAAGAAAATCGCCATTCTGAAGTTTCATGTGGAATTTCTTCTTTCTCCAAGGATTTTTCCCTCCCTCAATACTTGGAACAGGTAGAGGAGCAATTTATTCGTCGTGCACTTATCGAGGCGAAGGGTATCCAGGCCCGAGCAGCCTCTATTCTGGGTGTCAGTCGCAGCAACCTTCAATACAAACTGAAAAAACTGGGAATCGAGTGACCGTAAAAAATTTCAACAATACGCCCCTCCAAATACGTTTCCTGTAAAAATTTTTTTACAATAAACTTCAAAACAATTCATAACCTATTGTTATTCCATCTTAATTTCTCTGGCATCTTTACTGCTATCCTGAACCTCCTGATGCGACAACCTTTTAATTAATGGTTGTCAAGAATTACTCTTTTCAGGATGGTGAACATGCCCCGGCTTGTCTGGCTTGGCCGCTTTCGGCCGCTTCTACTGATTTCACTTTTTTACCTTTTTCTATCACTGCTGCTGCGTTTAATCCTCTGGAAATTCTTCGGCACTCACGCCGAAATCAGTTTGATGGACATACCGGCTGTTCTGGCCACGGGCTTAGTCAATGACGCGGTTGTTCTGATATTTCTTAACCTTCCGGCCAGCATCTATCTTACTCTCCTCCCAGATCGATTCGTCAAAAGAGGGTGGCACCACATCTGCTTCGGCCTGCTGCTTTTCATCTCTCTGTTCAGCCTGCTTTACCTGGCCGGTGTTGAGTTCTTTTTTTTCAAGGAATTCGATGCCCGTTTTAACTTGGTGGCTGTCGATTACCTGATCTACCCACATGAGGTTTTCGTCAATATCTGGGAGTCTTACCCGGTTGGCCGAATTATCCTGTTCGATGCGGTGGTGGCGGGACTAGTACTGTCCTGGTTATGGACAAAGGTCACCCCGGCTTTTCAAATTTCAACTCGTTTCAGACAGCGCTTGTTAGTACTTACATGTCATTTGCTGTTATTAGGCCCGGCCCTGCTGGTATCCACCGACAGTCTCGATTTTTCCACCAACCGGGTCAGTAAAGAATTAACACACAACGGGATCAGCAGCCTGTTTCGGTCCTTTCGCACGAACCACCTTGACTACAATGCCTACTATCGGACTCTGGATAAACCCAAGGCATTTCAGCTTGTTCGTTCGGAGTTGAACGGTGATGGGGTTTTCATCAGCAAAGATCAAGAAAACCTGGCCAGAAAACATGCAACCAGACCGAACGGTCTCGGCCGGTTAAACGTTGTCGTCATTGTCGAAGAATCGTTCAGTGCCTCGTTCAGCCGTACTTTAGGCGGTTCTAAAGACCTGACACCCAACTTTGACAGATTGAGCAAGGAAGGAATGCTGTTTACCCGGGCCTATGCTTCGGGCACCAGAACCGTGCGAGGACTGGAGGCTATAAGCACCTCGTTCCCGCCAATACCGAGCGAGGCCATTCTCAAACGTCCCGGCAACGAGCACATCGCCAACTGGGGGCAGATCATGCAGGACAACGGCTATCATACCAGCTTTCTGTACGGCGGTTACGGGACCTTTGACAACATGAACTATTTCTTTTCCAACAACGGGTTTGCCATCAGTGACCGTACCGATATCACCGACCCGGAGTTCACCAACATCTGGGGAGTCTCCGACGGGGACCTTTTCCGCCACGCCCAGAGCTACTACGACAACATTTTCTACAAGAAACAACCTTTTTTCTCCATTATCATGACAACCTCCAATCACAGTCCCTACTCTTTCCCAAAAAGTCTTCCCGGAATTCCGTCAGAAGGGGGCGGACGCAAGGCCGGGGTACGGTATGCCGATTACGCCCTGGGGCAGTTTCTGAAACAGGCTCGCCATCACCCCTGGTTCGAACGTACCCTTTTTGTCATCGTTGCCGACCATTGTGCCCGGGTTTACGGACGCGCCGAAATTCCCGTTGCCACTTACCACATCCCCCTGATGTTTTACGCACCAGGCAAAGTTCCAGCAGCCCATGTCGACCGTCCCATCGGTCAGGTTGATATCGCTCCGACTATCCTGGGAATGCTCGGTCTTTCCTATACGGCACCGTTTTACGGTCAGGATGTCTTGAAAGACAACCATGAGCCCGAAAAACACCCTTTGTTTCTCAATCATAACCATGATGTGGCCATGCTGGTCGGTGATCATCTGGCCGTCCTGGGACTTCAGAAATCAGCCCACCTTTACCGCTATGACCGGGACCTGAAGACGATGACCCAGTTGTCGGATAATCCGCAGATGTTCGACCGGGCTGCCGCCATTTATCAGACCGCTTTTGATCTTTTCAGCCAACACCGCTACCAGTGAGTGCCCACATGTCTTCGGTCAATCACAGATTCTGGGTGTTTCACCTTCTCCTGCCGCTTCTGCTCTTCACCATTCTGGTCGCATTCTTTGCGTACACCGATTGGGACATGGCTTTCTCCCAACATTTTTTTGATTTTTCAGCAGGTGAATGGCCCTTCAAAAAAAGCTGGTGGGCCGAAAGGCTGATCCACAAAGGGGGACAAAAACTGGTCCTGGGAATTGCACTGGCATCCGTTCTCATCAGCGGACTCGGCTGCCTGTGGTCGAAACTGAAGCGCTGGCGCCGAGCTTTTCTGTTTCTCGCGCTCTGTATCGGTTTGGGGACAGGTACCGTAGCCTTTGGCAAAGCAACAACCAACCGCCACTGCCCGTGGGCCATCGAGACCTTTGGCGGGAGCGTTCCCCATACCAGTCTGTTCGAGCCACCGCCTGAATCCTGCAAAAGGGGCCACTGTTTTCCAGCAGGTCACGCTTCAGGTGGTTTTTCCCTGATGGGTAGTTATTTCATCTTTTACCAGAGACGCCGGAGACTTGCACTGGCCGGGCTTGTGGCCGGGCTGAGCCTTGGCATCCTTTTCAGTTTTGGGCAGGTCGCACGCGGAGCACACTTTGTTTCACACAATTTCTGGAGCGCCATAATTTGCTGGCTGGTGGCCGTGGGGCTTTTTAAATTGGTCTTTAAAGGTAAACTTCTGAAAACAACTGATGAATCGAAACCTAATTTCAGCTAACCCAAAAACAAGAATTATTTCAATATGAACTTTTTTCAGCGCAATGCCTTCCTGAACCATTTTTTCTTTCTGTCCTACCTGGTGATTTTGCTTGTAACAGCACCGTACCTGAAACGTACGGCTTTGTTCGAAACGGCACCAGCCTCGATTTACGTGTTTGCGGTGTACCTCAGCTATGGGTTTATATATCTGCTGCCGGCCTTGGTAATCACCAAATTTTCTCACCGCATTCTGGCCTTGCGCATGGCAAACAAGAACATTTCACCAACAGCAGCAAGGATGGTTTATACGCTTGCCATCGCCCTTACGGCGGGAACAAGCATTCTTCTTTTCGCCGACACTAGAATTTTTGAAATTTTCGGTTTTCATATCAACGGGTTCGTCTGGAATCTGGTCACAACCCCCGGCGGCATTGACTCGATGGGTGGAGATAATGCCACCGTAATCCTTTTCACCCTCGCAATACTCGTTTTTATAGTTTTACAGGTAGTCCTGTGCCGGGGTCTGTATCTCATTTCAACCAGAAAAACTTTTGACTGGCTCCGCCGCCCGCGCAAACTGTATCGATACCTTCTGTTGATTTTTCTCCTGTCTGCTGCCGGCGAGCGCGTTGCCTACGGCCTCAGTTCCATCAAAGGCTATGCCCCGGTTTTGATTTCGGCACAAGCCTTCCCCGGATATCTCCCCTGTACTTTTCGCGGCCTGGCCAAGAAATTTGGGATCAAGGACAATTCCCGGAACGAGCTCAAGGTCAAGCTGAGCGACACGGCTCTGAACTATCCGCTGAAAAAACTGCAGATTGATACACCTGCGCGGCCCTTGAATATTGTCTGGCTGGTCGCGGAATCTTGGCGCTGGGACATGCTCGACCCTGAGATCACCCCCGCGGCCTGGGAATTCGCTCAACGTTCCCATCATTTTCTCAATCACTACAGCGGCGGCAACGGCACAAGGATGGGTTTGTTCTCCATGTTTTACGGGCTTTACGGCCCCTACTGGTTTGATTTCCTGAATACCAGACGCAGTCCCGTCATCATGGACGTACTCCAGCAGCAGAAGTATCAGATGAGCATGTACACCAGCGCCAAATTTTCATATCCGGAATTCGATAAAACCCTGTTTTCATCCATTCCTCGGGATTCTCTGCATGACAATAATACCGGCCAGGGCTGGCAGAGAGACCGAAAAAACGTAACCAATCTTATCCGGTTCATTGAAAAACAGGATAAAAATCTACCATTCATGACCTTCATGTTTTTTGAGTCGCCCCATGCCCGCTATTACTTTCCCGAGGAGAGCATCCTCCGCAAAGAATATCTCCAGGATTTCAATTACGCCACCATGGACCTTGAAAAGGATATTGAGTTAATCAAAAACCGCTACATCAATTCCTGCCATCACCTCGACAGCCAGTTTGCCAGGATCATCGAGTTTCTGGAACGGAAAGACCTTTTAAAAAATACGATTGTCCTCCTCACAGGCGACCACGGTGAGGAGTTCATGGAAAAAGGACGGTGGGGACACGGCTCGACTTTTGTCGAAGAACAGATCAGAACCCCATTAATCCTTTGGATTCCGGACACCGGCACCGGACCAGTGGAAAAGATGACCAGTCATCTCGACATCGCGCCAACCCTGTTGCCATTCCTGGGGGTTAAAAATACTCCGGGGGATTATTCCCTCGGCTACAACCTTCTGAGCGATCAGCAACGGCCCTACACCGTCATCAGCGACTGGTCGCGAATCTGTTATGCAGGTCCTCGCTATAAAATGTCCATTCCCTTGAAAGCGGCGGGGTCCTTTCAAAACACGTTGAATACCAAGGATGATGTCCCTGTAGAGGATGATGGGGAATTCATAAAAAACAATCAACAGACATTCGTCAGACTGATGGGCGAGCTGGGCAGATTCAAACGGAAGTAATCTGTTGATTGAGATGTACTGCCTCTGTGATCAGATCCCCCGGATTCAATTCGTACGTGCAACTTTGCACGGTTGGTTTAAGTGAGCAAGCTGCGGTAGTATCTATGCCACCTAGACTAGCCGGTCAAAGGAGCACAGATGAAACATTACACGCAGCTTGCCCAATAACAAAGACACCAGATTTACGCTCACAAGACAGCAGGACAGTCACAAACCCGTATTGCAGATTTGCTCGAAGTCCATAAGTCAACCATCAGCCGTGAGCTGAGGCAACTGCGGCCAACGTGGCTATCGTCCGAGGCAAGCTCACCTACCGGCCCAAGAAAGGCATCAGGGAAAACCACGAGCACCGATCCAGCCGGAGACTTGGCAACGGATTGAGAACCAGCTCCGACTTGAGTGGAGTCTCGAACAGATATCCGACTGGCTGCAACAACCCGGTCGCTCCACGGTCAGTCATGAACGGCTTGAATCGTCAGTATTTCCCTAAACACTGAGACTTCAGAACCGTCACCGAAGAGGAGATTCAGCTTGCCAGACAAGCTGAACAACCGGCCAGGAAAGTGTCTTGGTTATTGATCCTCTAATGAGGTGTTTTTTGACGTTGCACTTGCCAGTAGAATCCGCCTCCTTTACAAGATCATATTCCTTCTATTAATATGGGATGCTTCCGATGACCCCCACTGAAGATGGGAAAATGGGGGGAAACCTTCATCTGAAAATAAAGACGGCAGTTTTACCTCTCTTTTGTATTCTGTTTGCTGGTGGAAAATAGTAAATTAGAGGCTCGGTGGCAGCTTGTATAACCCTTTGGGATTTAGACGGTTACAAATGGAAAACCTGCAAAAGAACTCAAAATTGGCTCATTTTCACTACATTGAAACGGATGGATTCCATGGGGTTGTTCGAAAAGGATTTGATGGGGGAGATTTTCTTTTCAAACAGATTGCCAGAGTGCTTGTGGGGGATTTTAACCGTGAGGGGGCCTTCGAAAAGGTGAGCAGTTCGGTTTTCGCGGATGTGAGGCGGTTTGAATATAAGGGCAGGTGGTATTATCTCAAAGTGTTCCTGCGACGGAAATGGGTGGATGGGCTGAAGGCGGCGATGCTGGGTAGCCGGGCGTATCGGGCGCTGATAGGGCATGAGATGCTAGCGGAACAGGGATTCGGACAGCCAAAGCTGGTTTTGATGGGAAAAAAGGGGAGTTGCAATTTTGTTGTTACGGAAGAGGCTAGATCTGATGGGACGTTGAGGGAGTGTTTGAAACGGCTGACGGAAGAGGCGAGGTCCTGTTCATCATATAAGAGGAAACGGCGATTTTTGGCGGAGTTGGGACGGGAAATCGGGCGACTGCATGGGATGGGGATTTCGCATGGTGACCTGCGGTGTGGGAATATTCTCGTTGGTGAACTTGCGGGTGAAACACGAACATTTCATTATTTGGACAATGAACGGACGGTGCGGTATCAGCGCATGGGCGCGCATAAGCGGGCGAAGAATCTGGTGCAGCTGAATATGGTTGAACGGCATCTGGCGAGCCGAACGGATAGGATACGGTTCTTTCGGGAATATGTGAAGCTCAACCCAGTGGTGAAGGAAAGGGAAAAGTACTGGCTAAGACGGGTGATCGAAAAGACGAACTGGAGACACGGGGAGAGAGCGAAACGAAAAGGAGTTAGTGTTAACTGATGGGTGTTCTAATTTACAGCCTTTTTGGAGTAGCGGTGCTGGTGGGCTTGTATGTGGTGTACAGGCATCAGGTGTTTTATCACTTTGAGGAGGTGCTGAAGGGGGAGATGTATCGAAGCGGGTTGCTGGGCCGATGGGCATTGGAACGGTTGCAATCGCGATACCATTTCAAGACGATTGTCAACCTGCTACTGCAGTATGAATTGGATAGGGATGGGCGGTGGGAGATGGAACAGGACTTCTGCCGGAAGCATGGTATTGAGCTGATAAATCTTCAGTTACGGCCGGAAGAGGTGCCGACTGAAGAGATGATTGAAGCATTTAAAGGGATTGTACTTGAAAAAAAGAACGGGCCGTTTCTGGTGCATTGTAAGCAGGGGGTAATGCGGACTGGAACGATGATGATGATTTATCTGAGGCATAGGACGGGGGAGGAAAATAAGGTGATCTTAAACCAGCTGAACTGGTTTGGACACAATATGAAGAAGCCTCAGAAAAAGGATATAGTGGCGTTCATGCTGGAGTATCGGGGAGATACAACGAAGGACGAAGGACATCGTTAACGAATGATGGCACTCGCGTTATAGAGAAATCAAAGAGGAAACAGTTTCTTCATGCGCTTGTCTTACGCGTGGGAAAAATTTTTATTTCAGAGAAATTTATTCGTATTGATGAAAAAAAATAACTTGGAAGACGACATCGAAAAAACGGCTTTTTTATACCTGGCCGTGGATGAGTCGTCGGCCGATGGCCACAGCAGCCATCGATTTTTCAGCGTTGCTGATCCTGCTATTTCTTTGGTGTTCTACTTTAAATCGACGAGAGCCTTTGTTAAAGCAGGCACAATTGACAAAACAAAATAAATCCCCATAATAATTTTCACTCCGATACTTAGCCTCTCTAATCTATCGAGAGTCAGCTATCCTGATTTTCTCGATATTTCAACCTTCCCTTCCTTGACAAAAACCTGCTTTGAGATAATCAGTAAGATATAAATCTATCAATTTTACAGCTGCGCAACCAAATAATTCTTAGCCGGGAGATCACTATGAAACGAACGCTTCAGGCTCCTACCGGCTCAACCCTGCACTGCAAAAACTGGCTGATCGAAGCGCCCTACCGCATGCTTCAGAACAACCTCGATCCGGATGTGGCCTTTGATCCGGACAATCTGATCGTCTACGGAGGACGCGGCAAAGCGGCCCGCAACTGGGAGTGTCTTGACGCGACCCTGGAAGCCCTGCGCAAGCTGGAGCCCGACGAAACCCTGCTGGTGCAGTCGGGCAAACCGGTGGCTGTCTTCAAAACCCATGAAGACGCCCCACGGGTTCTGATCGCCAACACCAATATCGTCCCTGCCTGGGCCACCCAGGAAAACTTCGAAAAATGGGAGAGGGAAGGCCTCATCATGTACGGCCAGATGACGGCTGGGAGTTGGATATACATCGGAACGCAGGGGATTCTCCAGGGAACCTATGAAACGTTCGGTTCACTGGCCCGCAAGGAGGGATGGGGAACCCTGAAAGGCAAACTGGTCTTTTCTGCCGGACTGGGCGAAATGGGGGGCGCCCAACCGCTGGCGGTAACCATGAATGAAGGGGTCGGACTTTTCGTGGAAGTCGACCCCTGGCGCGTGGAACGACGGCAAAAGATGAGCCAGGTGATGCGGGCCACGGAAAACCTTGAGGAGGCTCTCGCCTGGGTTCAGAAAGCCAAAAGTGCGGGCAAACCTCTTTCCGTCGCTCTCCGGGCCAACGTCGCCGACGTGGCTCCGGAACTGGTGGAGAGAGGGCTGATGCCGGACGTGGTAACCGACCAGACGGCGGCCCACGATCCGCTCTACGGTTATATCCCCGCCGGTCTGACGGTTCAGGAGGCGGAAAATTTGCGAAAAGAGGATGAAGCGACCTACCTTGAACAGGTCTTTGACTCCATTAAAATCCACGTCCGTGCGCTGTTGGAATGGCGGGAAAAAGGTGTGGTGGTTTTCGACTACGGCAACAATCTACGCCAGCGTGCTTTCGACCACGGCGTGCCGGAAGCCTTCAACTATCCCGGATTTGTCCCGGCCTATATTCGTCCCCTCTTCTGCGAAGGGAAAGGACCCTTCCGCTGGGTGGCCCTCTCCGGCGACCCTGAAGACATCTTCGAGACAGACCGGGCGATCCTTGAACTCTTCCCCGAGGATGACCACCTGTGCCGCTGGATCAACATGGCTCAAAAGGAAATCCGTTTTCAAGGCCTTCCAGCCCGAATTTGCTGGCTCGGTTATGGCGAAAGAGCCAGAGCAGGACTGAAATTCAACGAACTGGTCGCAAGCGGAAAGGTCAAGGCCCCCATCGTCATCGGCCGGGACCATCTCGACTGTGGTTCCGTTGCCAGCCCCAACCGGGAAACCGAAGGGATGCTGGACGGCTCCGATGCCATTGCCGACTGGCCACTCCTCAATGCCATGGCCAATGTCGCCGGTGGAGCCACCTGGGTCAGCTTCCACCATGGCGGAGGAGTCGGAATCGGCTATTCTCTGCATGCCGGACAGGTTATTGTCGCCGACGGTACGACAGCAGCGGCCCGTCGTCTCCAACGAGTCCTCACCATAGACCCGGGCTTGGGGATCGCCCGCCACGCCGATGCGGGCTACACCAAAGCGGTAGATGTTGCACGGGAACAGGGTCTTTCCATCCCCATGCTGAAAAGGAATTAAATAAAATCGTTCTGCACAATGATTTTGCAACTTCCATGGAAAGAATATCCAGCGCTTGGATGGCGATAAACCCCATGGATGGGTTCATGCGGCCCTTGGAATGCGCTGTGCGAAGCCACTAACCAACAGGGTGAATAGCAACAAAAACATGAAACCATTAATTATTGATGGGAAGAATCTTAAAATTGACGATGTCGTGGCTGTTGCCGAGGGCCGCTCAGTAGCACTCGCCCCGGAGGCCGTTCCAGCCATGGAGTGTTCCCGTCGGGCGGTTGAAATGCTGGTAGAGCGGGGTGAGATTGCCTATGGTATCACCACCGGATTCGGACGTTTCAAGGACCGCCTGATTGCACCGGAGGATGTGCGCCAACTGCAGCTCAACCTGGTCCGCAGCCACGCCTGCGGGGTCGGTAAAGACCTGGAAGAACGTACGGTTCGAGCCATGCTGCTGGTCAGGGCCAATACCCTGGCCGCAGGGTATTCAGGCGTGCGTCCGCTGCTGGTTCAACTTTTGGTTGAACTGCTTAACGCAGGCATCCACCCGCAAATCCCATCCAAAGGGAGCCTCGGCGCCAGCGGCGACCTGGCCCCCCTCGCCCATCTCGCCCTGATCCTGGTCGGGGAGGGAAAGGCCCATCTCCACGGTGAGCTTCTCGACGGCGGAAAGGCTTTACAGCAGGCCGGACTCATCCCCCTGGTTCTTGAAGCCAAGGAAGGGCTGGCCTTGACCAACGGAACGACTCTGATGGTCGGGCTCGGAGCCTTGCTCGTGAGAAGGGCCGTTGATCTGGCCCACACCGCTGAAATCGCCGCCTGCCTGAGCCTGGAAGCTCTCCACGGTACGGATCAGGCCTTTGATGAGCGGGTTCACGCGGTCCGGCCCCATCCCCGCCAGATCGACTGCGCCGCTTTCTTGAGAAAACTTCTCGCCGGGAGTCACCTGGTACAGCGAAATGATCCCCGAAATGTTCAGGACCCCTACACCTTGCGCTGTGTCCCCCAGGTTCACGGCGCCGTCCGCGATGCCATCGCATATGCCCGCTGGGTTATTGATATCGAACTGAACTCTGTCAATGATAATCCACTGATCTTCATTGACGAGCAAGACGAAGTAGAGATCATCTCCGCGGGAAACTTTCACGGCGAGCCGATCGCCCTGGCTACAGATTATCTCAAGCTCGCCGTGACCGACCTCGGCAACATGAGCGAACGCCGCATTGCCCGCCTCATGGATGCCGACAGCAATGGCCAGGTGCTGCCGATGTTTCTCACGCCGCACGGAGGCCTGGAAAGCGGCTTCATGATCGCCCAGTATTCCGCCGCGGCATTGACTGCGGAAAACAAGATTCTGGCCCACCCGGCAAGTGCCGATACCATCCCTTCAAGTGCCAACACTGAAGATCATGTCAGCATGGGGGCGACTTCCGTTCTTCATCTGGAAAATGTCCTGACCAACGCGGAAACCATTGTCGCCATCGAGCTCCTTTCCGCCGCACAAGGGGTCGACTTCCGTTGCCAGAAATTGACAGCCGAAGATCGTGGCCTCGGCAAGGGAACCGCGATTGCTTATGAATGGATCCGGCAGGAAGTCCCTTTTCTGGAGAAGGACGTTCCCTTGGCCCAGCCTATCGAAAAAATTCGCAGGCTGGTAGCCGAAGGAACGATCAAACAAGCGGTCGAAGCGGCCTTTGATGAAAAAGAGCGATTTTAATCCGGTTTGAAGAATCCGGGTTCAACATAAAAAGGGGGCCAGATGAAAATTGATCTCTTGCTCTGCCATGCCGCCCAGATAGTGACCTGTTCAGGAACCGGTCCCAAGCACGGCAAGAGAATGGGCGAAGTCGAAATTACTGAGGATGGCGCCGTTGCCGTTGCTGACGGCCGAATTGTGGAAGTTGGGCTCACCCCGGAACTCATCGCCAGGTATAAACCCTTGGAAATGTTCAATGTTTCCGGCCGGACCGTGATACCCGGCCTGGTGGACCCCCACACTCATGCGGTCTGGGCAGGCGACCGGGTGGATGAATTCGAGCGCCGCCTTCTTGGTGAAAGTTATCTCAAGATCATGGCAGCCGGAGGCGGGATTGTTTCCACCATGGAGGCGGTCAGGGCATCTTCTGCCGAGAGGCTGGTCGAAGAAACCCTACCACGTCTAGAGGCCATGCTGAGGCTCGGCACGACCACAGCCGAAATCAAAACCGGATATGGTCTGGAAACCGCTGCAGAACTGCGTATGCTGGCGGCAATCGAGGAGCTCCAGAAGAAACAGCCGATGGACCTCGTTCCCACTTTTTTGGGAGCGCACGCCCTTCCGCCGGAATATTCCGACGATGCAGAAGGCTACCTGAACCTGGTGATCGAGGAAATGCTGCCTCGGGCCAAGCAATGGCACCAGGAATCAGCTTTCGCTGGCAGAGGCGTTCCGCTCTTTAACGATGTCTTTTGTGAACAGAAGGCCTTTAACAAAAACCAGTCCCGCCGGGTGCTGAAAGAAGGGCTTAATCTGGGTCTGCGCGCAAAAATCCATGCTGATGAGTTTACCAGCCTTGGAGGGGTGGGACTGGGAGTGGAACTGGGCGCGGTCTCGATCGATCATCTCGATGTGACCAGTCCTGACGATCATCAGCTGCTGGCCGCTTCAAACACTATCGGCGTGATCCTTCCGGCCGTCAATCTGAACTTCGGGTCCACACATTATGCACCGGCCAGGGCCATGGTTGATGCCGGTTGCGCCCTGGCCCTAGCCACGGACATCAATCCCGGCAGCGCGCCCTGCCCTTCCATGCAGCTAATCATGGCCATCGCCTGCCGCTATCAGGGACTGCTGCCGGATGAAGCGCTTACCGCCGCCACCCTCAATGCCGCTTGCGCCATTGGCCTGGAAGAGCGGATCGGTTCCCTCGAACCCGGAAAACAGGCGGACATGCTTATTCTCAAATGCTCGGACTACCGACATCTGGCCTATCAATTCGGGGGGAACCTGGTTGAGAAAGTTATCAAGAAAGGGTTGTTCGTATGAAACCATTTCTTATTGGTATCCCTTTTGACAACGGTATCCACATGATGCAGCGTATGGAACGGGGGGTCACAGGTGCAGCGGATGCGCCGCCAGCCCTCTTCAAAAGGCTCGGGAATTTTAACATTGATAAAAAGATGCTGAATCTTGCCCCTTATCAGATCGTGGTCACTCAGGAAGCCTGCAATGATCCGATTGCAGTTCAGCGGGACAACACCCTGACCCAGGAAGCCCATAAGGTTATCTCCGAGGAAATGGATACCATCTGCCGTCAGGGTCATTTCCCCATCGCCATCGGCGGCGACCACTCCATCACTTATCCTCTTGTCCAGGGACTGTGCCGCGCCTTTCCGGAAAAAAGGTTTGGACTGATCTACCTCGATGCCCACCTCGACCTGCGCCCGTTGGAATCGCATGCCGGAGTCTCGGGGCTGATCAGCAGCGGCAACGCCTTCCGCCGCATCATTGAAGACGAGCAGATCAGGATTGATGGCCGCCACATGGTGGTCATCGGCGTCCACACCAGCGCTTCGTCCCTGTTCATGGATATGGCGCAATTCGCCCTGGACAACGGAATGACCGTTTTTGAGGACAGGGGATGCACCCTGGAAAATATCTCTTCCATAATCCGCGGGGCCGTCCGAACCGCCGGTGAGGGAACAGACGGCGTCTACCTCAGCCTCGATCTCGACACGGTCAATGCCGGAGATGCTCCCGGCGTCAGCGCGCCGGCGGAAGAAGGACTGAGCAGGGAAGTTTGGTTGAAATTAGTCCAGGGGGTTTCAGAAGATAGCCATCTTGCTGGTGTCGATCTGGTCGAGGCAAGTTCACGGAAGAAAAGTTGGGTAGAGCTTATTAAAGACCGGGCAACTCCGAGTTCCATCCCTGACTCATTCCCCCTGACTCTCGATCTTTTGACCGAAACCCTTGACTTGATTCTCCGTGTGAGGTCTGAAGGTTTTTAATTTTCAGGGAAAAGTGCTTATCAGAATGTTTCCATCAAAAATGATTGCTATAGTATTTGATCGCTGCTAACTGTTCAGCACAATGGATTCGCAGCGACCATGGACAGGGCATCTACCACCCGGATGGCGCCAGTCAAGCTCCACAGATGGGTTCATGCGGCACTTAGAATGGGCGGTGCGAGGCCATCAGCCAGCAACATGAATAGTGACAATTGCTGAAACAATCTCCTGTTGCTTTATCAAACAATTACTCAGAACGCCTAACCTGATGGAAAGAAAAAAATGACCTCCGAAAGCACTGAGAAATCTGATTCTATTATCATGAACGAAGTCCAGCTTCTGCTGGCGGAAAAACGAACCTCGCTGGCCTCATTGCGCACGGGAATCGCGATTTTCGCCCTTCCCCTTACCGTGGTCAGCTTCCTCATCGCCACCTCGCAATATTACCAGGTGGTTAACGTGCTCCATCTTTTCCTCCCCTTGATGCTCGCCTGTCTCATTCTGGCCGTTTTAGGCAGCTATCTCGTCCTCCGGGCAGTTCGCAAAATCCGCCGTTACGATGAGGCTATCGAAAAATTGAAATTAAGTCACAGCAAGTTGGCGGACATCATTTTCTGAGAACCGACACTAAGCAGATACTTGTCAGTCCTCAATATCCTCAAAAAGAGAGGCCTCTCCTTCGACCGACGCCAAGCATTCAGGCCCTTTGCTCCCAACCCTGTTAACATAATCCCCGACCAAATGGATGGGAAGTCCGCCGTTAAAAGGCTGAAGCATATTCTGAAGTTCCCGGTAATTTCTACAGTCGGGGTCGAGCCAGAGGTCGAACGGCCGAGGCTCCAGGATCACCGGCATGCGCTCATGAATCGATTGAACCTGATCATTGACTTTTGTTGTGATGATGGTGAAGGATTCTATAACCTTCTCCGCCTGTTTCGGATCATCCCAACGTTTCCACAAACCCGCCAGGGCTAAGGGTAGCCCATCCTCCCTGTGGATATGAAATCCCTGCTTTATCCGCCTTTTTTCCGCCACTCGTAAAACCCGTCAGCCTGGAAATACTGAAAAAACCATACCTGCCATAACACTCTTGGCAGGAATGAAACCATCAGGATTCAAGGTCTGTCCAGATATTTTCTGAACTAACCCGTCCCTGGTAGCCAACGCTTGTGTCAGTTTGCATATATATTGGCCCTGCGAAGCCGCAAGCTGTTGGCGACAACCGTCACCGAGCTGAACGCCATTGCAAATGCCGCCGCGATAGGGTGCAGCTCGCGCAACCAGATCGTTATACCCGGGAAAACAGCCAGCGCCCCGGCTGCCACCGGAATAAGGATTATATTATAGGCAAAGGCCCAGAACAGGTTTTGTTTGATGGTCCGCATGGTCGCCCGGCTCAGGCGAATGGATTTGGCCACACCTCGCAAATCGCCACTGGTCAGGGTAATCCCGGCGGCTTCCATGGCGACATCGGCTCCGGTGCCGATGGCAATTCCCACATCGGCCTGAGCCAGGGCCGGAGCATCGTTTATGCCGTCACCGACCATTGCTACAACCAGACTCTCGTTTTGCAGTTCAGCCACGTTGGCAGCCTTGTCGCCGGGCAATACCTCTGCCAGTACACGGTCAACCCCGACCTCAACGGCAATGGCTCGGGCCGTGGCCTGATTGTCACCGGTCATCATGACCACTTCCAGGCCCATGGCTTTGAGGGCGGCTATGGCTTCTTTCGAACTCTCTTTGAGGGTATCGGCAATGCCGATCAGCGCGGAAGCGCGGCCGTCAACTGCCATCCACATGGCTGTTTTGGCCTCTTTTTCGAGTTGCCCGGCCTTTGCTTCCAACCCGTTGAGCAATACATTTTCTCGCTTCATAAAGAACAAACTGCCCAGCAATACCCTGGTCCCGTCAACCTCTGCGACGACACCGTGGCCGGCAATGGACTGAAAGCCGGCCGGTTCGCTCAGCTTCAATCTCAGTTCCTCTGCCGCCCGGACGATCGCTTCGCCCAGCGGATGTTCCGAACCGCGCTCGACAGAAGCGGCCAACTGGAGGATTGCGGATTTCGGATCGCTGATCCCGGCTTGCAGAAAGCTGTCCGCAATAACCAGGTCGATAACGGCTGGTTCGCCTTTGGTGATGGTACCGGTTTTATCCAGCACAATCGCCTGCAACGCGTGAGCTCGTTCCAGAGAAGCACTGTTCTTAAAGAGAATACCCTGGGCTGCTCCCTTGCCCATTCCCACTACAATGGCCGTAGGGGTGGCCAACCCGAGTGCACAGGGGCAGGCAATCACCAGAACGGCGATCATCCGGATCAGAGCGGCGGTGAAACCTGCCCCTGCGGTCAGCCAGACAACAAAGGTGACCCCGGCAATAATAATAACGGCCGGAACGAAAACGGCCGCAATCCGGTCTGCCAGAGCCTGGATAGGAGCCTTGGAGCCCTGGGCTTCTTCCACCAGCCGTACGATCTGGGCCAGGGCTGTTTCCTTACCCACTCTGGTTGCTTCAACTTTAAGCCGTCCCTCTTTGTTGAGGGTAGCCCCAATAACTTCATCGCCTGTTTTCTTGTCAACCGGCAGGCTTTCGCCTGTCAATAATGCCTCATCAACAGCGGATTGGCCGTCAATGACTACCCCATCCACGGGAATTTTCTCTCCGGGACGGACGATGACAATATCCCCCATTTTCACCTGGTTGGCGGGGATGTCCATCTCTGCTCCAGCACGTTCAACTCGGGCGATTTTTGCCTGCAGTCCCATCAAGGCTTTAATGGCCTCGCTGGTTTTGCCTTTGGCACGGACTTCAAGCAATTTCCCCACTTTGATCAGGGTGATAATAGCAGCCGAGGTTTCAAAATAGACGTGCCCACCCAGAAGACCTACACTGATTACAATCGAGTAAAAGTATGCCACCGAAGAACCGAGTGCCACCAGCACGTCCATATTGGCCGACTTGTTGCGCAGGCTCTTCCAGCCTCCCACGTAATAGTCCCAACCGGTATAGAATTGAACCGGCGTCGCCAACAGCCAGAAGAGACCGTTGACCCAGGGAGCGTGAGCCCAGGGCCCAACCAGGCCAAAATCACGGCCCATGCTGAGCAGAAAGAGAGGCAGGGTAAAACCAACGCCAACCAATAACCTGCGGGTTTGTTGGTGGATTTCCCGCTCGCGAGCCGCTTTTTCGGCATCAACCAGCTCTTCTTCCGAATCAACCTGCACCACCCGGTAGCCGGCCCCCGCGACGGCAGCCACCATGTCGTCCCGGGTGACTGTGCCGGGTACGTACCGGACGGTCGCTTTTTCGCTGGCAAAGTTGACCACGGCTTCGACAACACCCTGAACTTTTTGATTGAGAGTGCGCTCGATGGTTTTCGCACAGTTGGCGCAACTCATCCCGGTAATGGGCAGCTCCAGAGTGACGACCGGTATTTGGAAGCCTGCTTCGGCAATGCGGTCAACGATACCCCGGAGTGTTGCCACGGAAGGATCGTAAGTTACGGTTGCTTTCTCGGTGCTCAAATTGACGGCAGCGTCTTTAATCCCTGTGACCTTTTTTATATAAAGCTCAACCGAGGCGGCACAACTGGCACAACTCATCCCCAGTACCGGAAGAGTTATTTGTTTTTCAGTGGCCATAAAAACACCTCATCCGTCTTTTTTCATGCCAAAAGACATTATATTAAAGCATCCAACTTGCCAAAAGTTTGAAACCACCTAAACATCAATAGGTTTCATGTATTTATTATAACAAACACCTCTTTCACCAAACAACTAAGAGTAATATAGGTGGGTGCAAGTTATTTGACCAAAAAAAGAGGGCCATGGTAAACGCACGAGGTACCAATATCCATAGCTTGATTTTCCAAGAGATTTACGGATATCCTGAGACCTTATTTTACCATTCCAATGGAATTGGCCTTTTCCCCGGCTAACTGAATATCTAAAAAACAGCAGGAGTACCCCCTTGAAAATCCCTGCGCCGCAGCTTAAAGGGCGACTGATACGCCGCTATAAGCGTTTTCTCACCGACGTAGAGTTGGAGGACGGTTCCGTGGTAACCGCCCACACACCCAACACAGGAAGCATGAGGCAGTGCGCCATACCCGGCTACCGAGTACTCCTGTCACGTAGTGAAAACCCCAATCGCAAACTCCCTTACACCCTTGAAAGAATCGAAGTCAACGGTTACTGGGTCGACACCCATACCCACCGCGCCAACCGAGTGGTAGAGGAGGGTCTCCGGAATGGACTGATCAAGGAATTCAAGGATTGTGCGATCACACCGGAATATTCATTTGGACAAAGCCGACTCGATTTTTTTCTGGAAAGGAAGGAAGAGAAAATCCTCTTGGAAGTGAAGAACGTCACTCTCACTCTCGACCCGGATGTGGCCTGTTTCCCGGATGCAGTAACAACCCGCGGGCAAAAGCACCTGAATGAACTGCTCACTGCCGTCAACAGCGGATACCGAGGAGTAATTTTTTTTCTGGTACAGCGAGGGGAAGTAATTTCATTCAAACCAGCGGACGCCATCGATCCCGAATACGGCAGGCTGCTTCGAAACGTAGTTGAGGGAGGCGTCGAAGCCCTGGCCTATAAAACCCGGGTGACAGCCACTGAAACGGTCATAGACCAGAGAATCCCAATACTTTTGGAAAGTTAGGTGAAAAGAAAAAAGACGGAGGGTGTTACGAAATCATTCCAGGATCAGGTTGGGGAGTTCGTCCGTATCATCCTTTTTAACAGGGAAGCTCTCTTCCAGAAGGTCACCGCAACGTCGGATGGCTGCCACAAGCGCTTCGCAGGTGCGTGCATCATGGATCCCGTCTGTAACGGTCTTGACGACTTCCTCCCAAGTGTGGAGAGGCACCACCTTGTTGATGCCACGGTCGGCAAGAACGTGAACGCGCTTTTCAAAAAGTGAAATCAGTATCAGGATGCCGGTTTCGTCGCGGGTATGGTGAAGCCCCTGCTCCACAAAAGAGACCAGGGCTTTTTCCTCGACCTCCTCGGCAATCTCCTCGGAGGAGATGAGGTTCCTTTTCAAAGCTGGGATATTACGAATCAGGAGCTTGAAGGGGAAATAACCGGCCAGAAAGATCGGAAGGAAGATCCAGATCGACTCCCCCCCGAAAGCCCAGCTCAGGAAGATGCCCGCGCCCAGCGAGAAAAGCCCGCCCCCAATGATCTCGGCACGGGGATAATCATAAGACTGGTCCACCACCATCGGTACGATCTCCCCGCTGGTCCGACTTTCCGCTTCCTTGACTGCGGCTTCTATCTGCTTCTTCTCTTCTTCACTGAAAAAACTTTTGCTTGTTAATTGGGGCATGGCTCTCATTCCTGTATCTGAAAAACCAAAAGGTTTTTTAACGTAAATTCCCGACCTACCAGCCTCCCGAGGCGCCACCACCGCCAAAACCGCCGCCACCGCCTCCGAAACCGCCTCCTCCAAACCCGCCGCCACCACCGACAAAAGGCCCGCCGAGCCAGAACATGCCGCTACGGCGATGTCCTCGCCCGCGACGGCCCAAAAAACTAAACCTGAGCAGGGATGGCCCCAAAAAAAGGATCAAGGCCAGTGCTCCCCAAGGGCTTTTCCGCTTTTTACCCGAGGCGGTTCTCGCGTCTGCTGTGTACTCGCCGCGAACCGCACTGCTGATGCCATTGATCCCAGCAATAATACCACCCTCAAAGTTTCCCTTACGAAAATAGGGAGTAATCTCGGTATCAATGATCCGGCCGGCCAGAAGGTCGGTCAGGTTTCCCTCCAGCCCGTAACCAACCTCAATCTTAATTTTGCGGTCGTCTCTCGCCACCAGAAGGAGGACACCGTTGTCCTTTTCTTTCTGTCCAAGTGCCCAGGTTTCAGCGACCTTGAGCGAGTACTCATCCAAGGCCTCTCCCTCCAAAGAAGGGATGGTCAGGACAGCGACCTGGGTAGAATCCGTACGCTCGAATTCCCGCAGATAGTTTTCTATCTTCAACTCAACCTCCGGGGATATCAGATCCGCCTGATCGTTGACGTAGCCCGACAGTTTCGGCACGTCAAGACAAAACCCTTTCCCTATTGGGAAAAGAAGAAGCAATAGTAAAAGAACCGTTAATTTTCTCATCATTTAAATTGAACCTTGGGCGCCTCTGATGCACCGGCATCAGCTTTGAAGGGTTCTTTGCGATCAAGGTGAAGGATCAACTTATTGGTCAGATTATTCGGGAAAGTGCGGATCGAGCTGTTGAAAATTTGTACCGCACCATTGTAACGCTGACGAGCCACATTGATACGATTTTCCGTACCTTCCAGCTGATGTTGAAGATCACGGAAATTCTGGCTGGCCTTGAGGTCGGGATAAGCTTCCGCCACAACCAGAAGCCGCGACAGTGCGGATGTAACCTGTCCCTGGGCCGCCACATATTTTTCAATAGCAGCCGCATCTCCCAGGTTGTTGGGCGTAATATTCACCTGACCCAATTTCGCCCTGGCATTGGTGACGGCCTGCAGGGTTTCCTTTTCGTGGGAAGCATAGGCTTTGACCGTCTCCACCAGATTGGGAATAAGGTCAGCGCGACGCTGATAAGTCGCTTCCACATCAGCCCATGCCGAGAATACACCCTCCTCGTTTTCCTGTATCTTATTGTAGCCGCACCCGGAAAGGACAAAAACCAGAATCATCAAAAAAAGAACACTGCGCTTGGTGATGAAATTTTGTTGAAGCATATAAATAACCCTCCGAAAGAATTTTCATACCGGCGTTCAAAAACCCGCCAGGCCTTTGACGCCTCTGTTCACTTGGAAAAGCCGATTAGCTTTTATTTATACCACAGAAAACCTTCCAGGGTAATCCTTAAGCATCAAGTCCCGAACTCCGCACAATGATAGATAATCTAATCCTTTAGAATTGTTAAGAGGTTTAGAGCTTTAATAGTGTCTTGAGCCCTATTCTTTGAATAGTTGTAAGTTTTTAATTGGTTTGCATCTTGCGAAACCCAGAAACCGGCATGGCCTGCTTTTTGGGCAAGCCTTTTACCAAGGCCAAGATTCAAAGAGAACTGATCCGTTGGCTTGGCGGAAAGCAACCGGTTGTTGAATCGGAAAATGGCCAGGAATAACGAATGCCACCAAAAGCATGAAAAAGATGGTTTAGTGACCGAAAACATTGAACTTCCACCGGGCCGGCTTTATGTCCCGCGATATCCCTTGGGAAAACTCCCGACACTCGCCTGGCTCAAGATGAGGAATTGCTACCAGTTTCGATCAAAACTTCCTTGATCGAGCCACTGCTAATCGAACATTCTTGCGGGGAAATAAGTTGTTCGCCAATGTGAAATGGCGTGAAAAGTTGCCTGATCTAAAAATCAAAAAAACAATTGAAACAACAAAATATAAGAGGGTTTCATCACACGTTCTCCGCTGATTACTCACCTTCATCTTCCGAATGAAACTCAAAACACTTTTTGCTCCGTTTTTTGAGCAAAAAATGGAGAAAGTTGATTTCCGCTAATTTTTCCACATTCAGAAGCGGGGGGCCGCTACCCTCGTTTACGATGCTGCCTCTCAGGTCCTCATCGTGGCACACCAATATCTTTGCCATTTTTTCCGCTTCATCAGGAGTACCTGCTCTCACAAATCGTGTGGTTGAAAAGCCGAATTTACCAATTTCCCCATCCAGATTGAGGAGATAATTCTCACCCTTAAGCATGACCTTGTATTTTTTCATTATATTTTCATTTCCACATGTCGGGAACTGATTTCGGACATGAAAAGTTTAGAGGATTTTCATTTTTTATCAACATGATATATTTCTTCTTTTAAAACTTGCTTGATATTTCCTCTCAATATCGATTATTCCATTGCTAAATGTTGAAAATAAAATCATATTTCCCTCGCAAAAATACTCTGCATTTTGTATCCAACATTAACGGAAAGTCTTTCCAATCCTCTCCCAACGTACCACATCCTTGACACCATCCCATGACCAGTAAATGTCTTTTACAGTGCCCTTGATTTCATGTTTTTCAACAAAACCCCAAAAACGACTGTCGTAGCTTTTGTCTCTATTGTCGCCCATAACAAAGTATGAATTTTCAGGCACGGAAACCAGCTTGAAATTATCTCTTGGTCCCAGGTTTGCCGAAAACACCGCAGCATCTTTATGCATGACATAGGGTTCCAATACCGCCAGGCCGTTAACAAACAACACCTTGTTCCGAATCTCCACAGTATCTCCTGTAACAGCTACAACTCTTTTAACAAAATCCTTGTTAGGGTCTTCAGGATATTCGAATACGATCAGATCACCTCGGTTTGGATTTTTCGCAGTTATGTGTCGGTCGACCAGAATATGATCGCCAATCAACAAGGTCGGCTCATTGCTTGCCGCGGGAATTTTATAGGCCTGGATATAATTGTTTTTGATGAAACTGGATATCTGGATGTTCACAAAACCGACCAGCAGAACGATTCCTATGTAACAAAGGAGTTTATTATATTTTTTGGGTTGGAACTCATTCCCGTATTTCCTTGCCGTAAATAAAGCATCAAGAACAGCGGCCAGGTAGAAAACCGTGACAAGAACAGCAGCAGAGCCAAGAATCCAAACAAGATGTTCACCGCCTCTGCAAAGAAAATAAAATGCCGGGAAAAATATAAGTGGCAACACAAGGAAAATTAATCCTTTTAATCCCTGCCCATTATAAATCTGCCCCAGGCCAGGCTCAAAAAGACTTAATAATCCCGCCAGCCACCATTTTCTCGGCTTATTGCTTATCAAAAGAACACACCTTTCAACTCCCGATTCATCCCTGCGGCCCAAAAAGATTGAATCTATGCTTCTTCCAGCGCCCTTCCTGCATAACCAGCTTTCCAGGAAGCCACATTTTTCAGGTATTTTAAGTAGAGGTAAGACATTTTTGTTCAGGTTTTGGGAGAAAATTATTTGCATGACTTAAAACATCCAATAAAGTAAGACATTTTTGTTCAATGCGGTTTTGGGAGAAAATTATTTGCATGACTTAAAACATCCAATAAAGCTAATCATCAACATGAATAAAAATATTTCAAAAAATTGATTTCATTATTTTTTTTCGTTTTTATTTTTGTTTTCTAAAATGGTACATATTAAAAAGCCACGGCCCTGTCTCCAATCGTTTACGCTGCCGCGTTGCAATCAACATATTTTTTGTCCATTTTGCAAAGTTCAGTCCTTTGTCGCAAAAGACAGGTGAATCCTCGGCAAAAACATAGAAAAAAGGATAGAGATCAATAGATATTTAAAAAGCGAATCAGAACATATTTTAGCTGGACGTGGTCGACAAAAGCTCCAAGTAAGCGAAAAGTTCCAGATGGAGAAAAACAGCTGTTTTGTAGAAATTTCTGAGAAAGGGTCGGGCGTGGTTGGAGATTTGCCCGAAACTATTGCAAAAGAAGGTTTGCTATTGGCACTCCCAGGGCACGGCCTTTTCAGGACATAGAGCAAGCTTTCAACCTCACCGGCTAGATAAAATCCCGATTCAGGAGAAGGTACCCTTTTTTGATAAATTTTCCCGCTTTTCCAAGATTCGCCCCGGTGATGGTTTCGGTTCTGGCTCCACCTGGGAGAACCTCATTGATATTTTCATCAAACACGATCATGTTTCGATCACGGGGAGCTGTTTCACACATGCACATCGAGGTAATGACCGGAGCCCCGAATATTGTCAGAGACTTCTTCTGGGTGTGTCCCGTCATGCCAAAATAAACGTCACCGGTTCCCATTGAAATCCGGCTGAATATCGATTCAAATATTGAAGGCTTGTTTTTATCAACCTCGATCCACTCAGCCTTCAATTGCTCAAAGCGTTCTTCGATTTTAATGGCCGTTTTCAACGCCGCTTCGCGGTGGAAAGGGATTCGTCTGGGCACATTGAAGGTCAGCATAACACTATCACCGATATATTTATCAATGGTGGCGCCATGCTGCAATGCCACATCACTAGCCAGGTCGAGATATTCATTCAGGCACTGGATAGCAGAGGATGGATTTGCAATCTCGGTAAAAAGAAGAGTCGATTGGGTCAGGTCGCAGAACATGACGGTCGCGTCCTCGGCCTTGTAGGTCTTGACGATACCCAACGTCTGGATGTTGTCGGGATTTGATATGAATTGTTCGACTTTTTCAGCCAATGAGGATTCATATCGTTTGACGATTTCCTCGTCGGCGGGTGAGAAAAACCGGTCGCTTGTCTGCTTATTAATAAGCTGAACGACCCCGACCACCTGATTCGCGATTTTAAGGGGAACACTGAGAGTGGTCTTTGTTTTGAATTTGGTTACATTGTCGAATGCCTGATAGTGCCCGGAAGGCGCTGAATCCTGCCCTGTTCTTTTGTACTCCCCGCTTTCAAAACATTCTCCAGCCAGACTGTCAAACGGCACAATCCTTCTCCGCAAGGAGGGGGTGAACTGCTCATCCGGGTACATAGATAAAAACCGCAGCCCGACGTCATTGGATTTTTTGTCAACCGGAATGTAGACCGAACCGCTGCCGGCACGGACTTCCTTAACTAGTTTCTCCAGTCCTTCGTCGACCTGTTCCTTCAGCAACCTGGCTCCCAGTTCCGTTTGGGGAGAGGCCGTAAAATCAATTTTCATTGAATCATAGGTTTTTTTGAGACTATCAATTTCTTTCTCTCTGTCTTCCAAACTCTGTCTCAGTTCACTGAACTGTTTTTCCCTGTCGGCAAGATCGTTGTTCAGGCCATCGATCTTTTTGACATACAACGACTTTGTAACATAGATGGCCACTCCACAACCGGCACCTACGATCCCGATCAGCCAACTTATCGTTTCAGCGGACAGTTCCATAGCAAACTCCTGCAATCAAATTGCCCCAACACAAATATTCGTTCATTTATAAATTTTAATTTTAAACATTCCCGTGGCTTTTGTTCAACCTAATATCCCTTATTTGGATTTTGTCAATTTTCCCGGCGTAATTGTTCTCTGCATTCCGACTTGAATGGTGGAAATATCGCATAGACACTTCAAAATATACCTATGGGAAAAAAATAATCTTCATTGTTTAGTTGTGCACGAAGATTTTACCATTCGGGAAGGGAGTTATTCATGCAGTTCTTTCGGGGCGACAAACAGAAAACTAAAATCCCCGCCAAAGAGCGAGGATTTTGTCAACAGCTTGGGTAGTAAGGTCTTCCTTTTTTTGAGTGGTCAAGCTGCGGATATGCTTTATGACTTTTGTTGAGCAATAATTCGAATCGTCTCCCCTTCAAACGTAACCACATCCCCGGGAACGATTTTTTTCCTTTTCCGCGTTTCCACCTCACCGTTGACGCACACAAGGCCTTCGGCAATGACGTACTTGGCTTCACCGCCGCTGACGACAAGGTTCTCGATTTTCAGCAACTTGTAAAGTTCAATCGCCTCTTCGTTAATCGTAAAAATTCTCACGTCCGACAAAATGTCACACTCCTTCAGGGTGATATTCGTAAAAAATTGACAGCCCGTTTCCCCGATTGCGAGACAACTCAAACCACTTTAAGAGGAAGGCGTTACCTTTTTCAATTATTCAAAGTGAACCCACAGGCATTTTTAATAATCTCACATTGTCCAGATAAATCACCCTGGGCTTGGGCAGTTGAGTCGCAAAAATTCCCAAGGCGTAAATTTCGCCCATATCCATCCTTCTGCTTTTTGGGGCGTTGGCCACCTCTTCAAGATCAATGAGGACAGTGTTCCAGCCTTTTTTCAACAGGTACCTTTTACTAAACCTGTCGCTAAAATACTGTATTCCCCTCGTATGTTCTCTGTCATGTACCCTGCATGTAATTTGGAGCGGCTCAGAAGAGGGATTGTATACCTCAAAAGATAAAACACTGAAACCCTGCCAGTTCCGAGGAAAATATTCCAGAAAGGTCCCTGAATATTTGGACGTATTCAACAATACTTTCAGAGAAGATCTGCTGCTTTGTGCAACATCCCGACTAATTTCTATTTCAGCACCACCGTTCCAACGACTTGCTTCCATAGGGGTTTCAAAGTCAGACAGGACAGGGAAATCTTTCCGGGCAATCCATTCGTCGGTCAACGCAACCAAAAATGGGTAAAGAAAAAAAACGATAGACAGGAGTGTCAGCATTTGTAGTGTTTTCAGTTTCTCCCTGGATATCAACTGTCGAGAAGGATTCAAAAAAAAGAGCGCCAATAAAGAACCGCCTATGTTTCTCAACATGTCGGAACCACTTGGTGTCCGGTTTAATCCGGCCTGGGCCATTTCAATGGCAGCGCCCATAACTATTGTGATCAGGATAATCCAGAGGAATTGCCGCCAGAATGTTTTCCTCGAAAGGCGTTTTGAGAATGAAAGGAGAAAATAAACAAAGAGAGCAAAAAATAAAATGTGTCCCAGATCCCAAAAACATTGGAAGGATCGAGTTGAGCCGTATCCTGGCCCGGCTAAAAAGAAAAATGGAAAAAGGGCCAGGATTACCGAGGCTAAGATGAGCTTTTTCTGCTTCAAATGGCTACACTCGAAAAATAATAACCGTTAAACACGCGGGACGCCAATTCTACCAGGCCAAACTTCCGCACCAACCAATTGTTTTATTTCAAAAACCTCATTCCATTTGTGAGATCAGCTCTGAGGTCCTCGGAATCTTCCAACCCTATGTTAAGGCGGACAATGGTTTTTCCGGTATAGCACGATTTCTCTGATCGTCGATATTTGCCGGCGGTGATGAGGCTTTTGTACCCACCCCAGCTGAAGCCAATAGCGAAAAGCTCGAGAGAGTTGATGAACGCCGCCATTTTGTCCTCCAAATAATCCCTTTTGAAGGTAAAAGCAAAAAGGCCCGAAGAACCCGAAAAATCTCTTTTCCAGAGATGATGCTCCGGGTGACAGGGCAATGCCGGATGAATCACCTCATCGACCAGGTCCACGGTTTGAAGCCAGCGGGCAATCTCCAGTGCGGATTTTTCATGCTGCTTCAATCGAACAGGCAGGGTTTTAAGACCACGCAGGGCCAGATAGCAGTCGTCCGGCGAGGCATAAAGTTCCATCACCCGATAAAACCTTTCGAAAACTTCGGCATATTTTTCATTCACCGTCGCTGTTCCCAGCAACAGGTCCGAGTGGCCCGACATGTATTTGGTCACCGATTGAATGGAGACATCCACGCCCAACCCAAACGGCTTGAGATAAAGGGGCGTGGCCCAGGTGTTGTCAAGGACGGTAACTATCCCCTTTTCGCGGGCTATGGATGTGATGGCAGGGATATCCTGAATCTCAAAGGTATTGGAACCCGGAGATTCCAGGAAAATCAACCTCGTATCCGGCTGGATGTAGTCCACAATATCGACACCGGTTGACGGCGGAATCAGGCCGATATTGATATTGTAACGGGATAGAATCTCATGACAGAAACGGGCTGTAGGCCCATAAACATTGTCGCAGACCAGGATATGATCACCGCTTCGGGTAAACGCCAGAAGTGTGGCAATAATGGCACTGATTCCCGACTGGAAGGCCCGGCTCAGGTGTCCCCCCTCCAGCGTTCTGACCGCGTCTTCAAAGGCTCTCTGGGTCGGGAGACGGTCGGTGCCGTAACAGACCCCTTCGTATTTTCCGGAATTGGCACGGAGGAAATCTTCATAGTTATCAAAAATCACGGTGGAACCATGAAAAACAGGAGGATTAACCATATTAACAGGTTTGCCATTGACTTCATGATATGAATCCATGGAACTGATCAGACGGGTTGAATCCTTCAAGACAAATCCTTCCATCAGTGAAGAGACCTTCAGCTCTCACCTTCATTTGGTTCAGTTACGGCCTTCAGACAGGTCAGAAGAAATACGTTGAAATTCTCATTTTTCCCATTGCAGTCCCGTTGAATGGTAAAGCAATCGCAGAATTGAATCCGTTTAAAACCTGCTTTTCCAACAGTTTCTGATAGTTCTTTCCTTTTAAAACCGTCCTGGCCGTCAAAATCGCAGCCATGAAAAGAGTTCTCTCCTTTTTCCAGTTCAGCGATGCATAGGTACCCACCTTCTTTCAGAAGATCGTTAAATGATGCAATAATCGGCTCAGGTTGCCGGACATGGTGGAGAGCCATCATCGTGAAAATAAAATCAAACTTGGTAAGTGTTTTTTCGCCTGATGCCAGATCAAGACACAAGGGGGACATGTTTTCCACTCCGCTGGCCTCTATCTTTTTTTTCAATACATCCAGCATTCCCTGCGAGGTGTCCACCAGGGTAATATTCCCCAAATCATCTTTCAGCGCAAAGCTCAGAAGTCCCGTACCACAGCCGAACTCCATCGCTTTCATCTGTCTGCTCAAAGGTACCTGTTTACGGATTTCCCCTGCAACAAAATCAGCACGTTTCACTTTCTGCGGGTCATTGTCCCAGTTTTCAGCCAAATCATCAAAGTGGGCCATTGCCTATCACTTCCTTTCAAAACACCAGGGAGAATTCAGTAGCCTGAAACACGTTTTCCCCTTAACAACAAAAATAAATGGTCAACCATATGGTCAAAACAGAAACCATACTATCAAGTCAAGGGACAAATGTCATCCGAGTGAGACCTGGAATTAAATTGATTCGATGGGAAAAGAGAGCAGGAAAGAAAGGATGATTCAGGACATCATGAAAAGCAAACGTTGAAATGACGAGACCGGTGCAAAGAATTAACTCACAAAATTGTTGGGCCCCGGTATTCGATTCCCAGAAGGGTAATGTCATCTCGGACTTTAGACTGCCCGGCAAAACCCCAGAGGTTGGAAATAACTTTTTTACAGGCCTTTTCAAGAGGAATTTTCGCACCCCGGGCCAGGGTTTTGTAGAGGCGGTCTTCTCCATAAAAGGTGCCTTCTCCATTCTGGTGCTCGGCAATCCCATCCGTATAAAAATAGAGCCGATCCCCCTTTTCCAATACAACTTCTTCTTCCGGAAATGGGGCATCAATGAGACCGACAATCGTCCCCCGCTCTGACAGGGGCTCCACCTTGCCATCCCGGCGAATAATAACCGGGAGAGGATGTCCGGCATTGCTGTAGCGTACCTTGCCTGAACGCATATCCAGAACGGCATAGCAGATAGTGAAAAATTTTTCGAATCTTTCTACCGGGTATTCACGGTTCAGGTAAGCGAGAACTTCGGATGGCGATAATATCGTGTAAAAGGGAGGGTAACTTATCCTCTTTTTGACCACTTCGCTCACCACAGGATCAAGCGCCTGGGAAATAGAGACCGTCACCATTGCTGCAGGGAAACTGTGGCCACTGACATCAAGAATATAGACAGCCAGATGGTTTTCATCCAGACGCATGATATTGAACAGATCCCCTCCCACGCTTCCGTGGTCGCAGGGCAGAAACTCCCAGCCAAAGGAAAACCCATCGACTTCGGGCGCCTCGTGGGGAATCAAACTCCTTTGAATGTAAGCGGCTGATTCGAAACTCCTGGTGATTTCTTCTTCCTTCTCATCCAGCAGTGAACGAACACGGGAAAGTTCTTTCTTTAATTCTCTGATCTGATGTTCGGCAGCAATTTTGGAAGCAACATCCTCCGCCACATAAGGAAAATTAGCTCGTGGAAACTCACGACAGCACGAAGGAAGAGGCACTTGGGCATCATCGGCCACCAGGATGACACTAATTCCGCTGGTCTGACAATGAGCAAGAAAATCAGCGAGAAGTTTTTCGGTGTTTTCTCCCGTCAAAGCCGGCTCGACAAAAACTACATCCGGCCTCTGGTCACTCAGCTCTTTAAAAGCCTCACCAAGATTGGCCGGGACGTTCATATGAATGCCCCGCCCTTTCAGTATAGTTTTCAATTGCCTGACTTTTTTACCATCTTGAAGCGAGGCAAGAATTGTACTGTTGAACCATCCACCAGCAAGCATGCTGAAATCCCCATAAATTCTTTGTAATAGCACTGATCATCCGAATTACAAAGATTCAAGGATTGTTCCAACTTTATCCAGCGGAAATAAACAGGAGGGCGAAACCCATAGTCCCGCCCCCCTGTTTACCTGCCTGTTATATCCTTATTTTTCAGCGCTTTTTCTTTTCCTTTTTCTTTTGTTTAGCCGCCATGAGGTCAGCAAGGGTCCCCATGCTTCCTTCCGGCGGTTTTTCGATATGGAAGGTCTGCTTTTCTTCCACTTCGCCTTCACCATCGACAGGAACCAGCGAAATCCGCCGCTGTTCCAGGTCAATTTTTTCAACGGTGACAGCCAGTTGCTCCCCCAGCTGAAGAGCTTCCCTTGCATCCTTGATCCGGCGTCCGCCACCGAGACGGGAGATATGAATCAAACCATCAATCCCGTCCTCAAGTGTTACAAAAGCCCCGAAATTGGCCAGCCGCGCCACCGTCCCCTGGTATGTTTCCCCTTCGCGATAAATGGATCCGACCTTGCCCCAGGGATCCGCCAGAGTTTCCCGCAGGCTGAAGGAAAAACGGTTGCCCTCCCAATCACAGCTTTTTACCGCTACCTCCAGCTCCTGCCCGATACGCAGAACCGCATTAATATCCTCGACACGGCCATAAGCCACCTCGGAGATCGGTATCAGTCCCTCAACCCCGCCAATATCCACAAAAGCCCCAAAATCGCGAATATTGGTCACAATACCCGGGACTATCTGCCCCGGTTTGAGGGTCTCTTTCAGTTTTTCGCGTTTTTGAGCCTGCTCCTCCTCGAGAATCACCCGGTGGGAAACGACAATATTCCGTCCCTGTTCGGCGAACTGACTAATTCTGAATGGTTTGGTCTGACCAATTACGGTTTCCTCTGCGTCATTGCGCCTTACACCAAGCTGGGAGAATGGACAGAATGCCCGCACACCGCCGGGGAGCTTGACCTCATAACCACCTTTCACCTCTTTTTCGAGACGACCCTCTACCGGGATTCCACTACGCCAGGCCTCTTCCATCTGCGCCAGGCCCGCGGACCCGCTGCCAAGGCGGGTAGTAAATCGCATTTCTCCTCCTGATCGCGAAAGGAAATAGACATTCAACTTGTCCCCCACCGCGACTGTGGAAGTTCCCTCCTCATCCAGCAATTCCCTTGCGTCTAGAACACCCTCCCCCTTCTGGCCGACATCCAGAAAAGCCCAGTCGATACCCTTCTGGAGGAGCGTCGCTTCGACCTTTTGCCCAGGCTGCAGCCTGACATTGGCAGTAGTCAGGCTCTGCTCGAGAAGATCGGCAAAATTCTCTTCTTCGTTAGTCCCATTCAAATCCTTGTCGTTGTCATCCATAAAAACCTCAAATCTTTTGGAGTGAGCCAACCCGTCACCAGATGTCCGGGCCGACTGGCGGATAATGATTAATTGACAGCACTATACAAGCGGGACCTTTGTGATATCGATTTTTCTTCGATCCGGATCGGCCTGCCGTCGAAAATAAATGGCCATATGTCCAATCATCCCTATTAATTCGGAAGCTGTCTCCTTTTCGATCGCCTCAGCCATTGTTTTCTTAAGCTCTTTTTCCTTATGTTCCAAAAACTTAACTTTGATAAGTTCATGAACTTCCAACGCCTCTTCTACAGCCTTTATCAGCGTGGAAGAAAGTCCTTTCTGGCCAACAAAAACCAACGGCTTCATGCCATGGGCCAATCCTTTTAAATATTTTTTCTGACAACCCTTAAGTTCTCCCACAAATGCCTCCAATGTCTGATTTCCGAATCATCATTTCCGATTATTATCCCAAGGAATTCCTTCTCCGAAGTTACGGAGCGGACTTCAATCTCTGCGACAAGTCGGGTAATGCGTCATCCTATTGAACGTAAGCCATTTTTTCAAGGTTTTCCCTCATGAACAATTTTATTTTTTTCCAATCGGTTTGCTTTTTTACTGCGCCAAAACTGACAGTCTCCACGTCCAGTTTATAAATCATTTAAATTCTATGCTTTGCCTATAAACAGCTTTTGTGAAAAAATATTCGGTGTTCTTAGTTCACCCTCCTGAAAAGTTAAATTTTTTCTCATGTTTTATTTGACAGAATATAGGTTGGGTTTTATCCTCTCACAAGGAGGAAAAGACAATGAATAAACATCTGGTTCTGGTGGGTGGAGGGCATGCGCATATGACGGTCATGCTCAAGCTGGCCGATTTTGTTCAGAAAGGGAACAGGGTCACACTTGTCAGCGCTTCTCCTTACCATTATTATTCCGGCATGGGCCCGGGGGTGCTTTCCGGCATTTACCGTCCTCAGGATATCCGCTTTAATGTCCAAAAGATGGTCGAGGATCGCGGAGCTTCCTTTGTGGAGGACAAGGTTGTCCGGATTGATGCCTCCAACCACATTCTCCACCTGGCATCCGGTGAATTACTGAACTACGACGTCGTATCCTTCAACACCGGCAGCAGCATTCCACTGGAGAGAATATCAAATGGGGAAGAACACATTATTCCCGTTAAACCCATTATCAATCTTATCAGGGGCCGCAAGCAGCTTTTGGAAATGCTGGAAAGAGGCCCCCGAAAAATCATTGTCCTTGGCGGTGGACCTGCCGGGGTCGAAGTTGCAGGCAATGTCTGGAAAGCTGCACAGGACCGGAAGTACAATGCCGAAATCGTTTTGGTTGCCGGAAGCCGGCTTCTCAAAAACCATCCGACCAAAGTGAGCGACCTCGCAGTCTGTTCTTTAAAAAATCGGGATATCCGCATTCTTCAGGGTTTGCATGTCGTTAGAATTGGAGACGGCAAAGCTGAACTCTCCGATGGGAGCACCCTTGACTACGATCTGGCCTTTGCTTCCCTGGGGGTTGCTCCTTCGCAGATTTTCAAAGATTCCGATCTCCCGGTGGGAGAGGATGGCGGACTTCTCGTCAACTCTTTTCTTCAATCCGTTGATTACCCGGAAATTTTCGGCGGCGGGGACTGTGTGAGTTTTCAGGAGCGCAGCCTCCCTAAGGTCGGGGTTTATGCCGTGCGTGAAAATCCTATTCTTTTTCATAACCTGCTTTCCAGTCTGGAAGAAACCCCTCTGATTCCATTTGAGCCGCAAAAGGAATTTCTCCTGATTCTGAACATGGGGGACACTACCGGCGTCTTCCACCGTAAAGGGATTATTTTACGCGGCAAGCCTGCATTTTCCATCAAAAACTGGATTGATCAGCGTTTCATGAAAACCTTCCAGGTCTCAGGCGAAAGAGAGGAAACCTTGGAACCCGATCAATTTTGACATTTCTTTTGAGGGGTCGATAAAAATGGGTATTCTGGATTATTTCAAACCGATTTCAAGTTGGTCTGCAGACAAGGTGCGCAAATTTATTCACGAGCACAAGCCTGAAGAGTACAATCTTCTCGACGTCCGGCAGCCCAAAGAATACACCCGGGAACACCTGCCGGGAGCAACCCTTGTTCCCATGAGTGAACTTAATGAAAAGCTGAAGGAATTCGACCCTGAGAAACCGACCATCACCTACTGCGGCATCGGAGTACGCAGCCGGGCCGCCGCTTCCATGCTGAGCCATGCAGGATTCCAAAAAGTCTACAGCATGGAAGGCGGGATCAAAGCCTGGAATGGCCTCACCGCTGAAGGGGAACCGGAAATGGGGATGGCTTACTTTGCGCCCGCTCGAAGCATCGAGGAGTTCATCGGGCTGGCATGGCTGATCGAAGATGCCACCCAGAGTTTCTATCTGAAAATGGCGGAGCGCTTCAAAGAAACCGAGGCCGAACCTTTTTTCAACCAGATGGGGTTTATTGAGGAGAGGCACCGCGCTTTTCTCGAAGCCCTTTTTGAAAAAATTACCGGCAAAGAAATAGACGATGATTTCCCCCAATCCCTATTGCCGACTATGCCTGAAGAATCTGTTGTAGAGGGCGGCATCAAACTCAAGGATGCTCTTAAGTGGTCGGAAGACCACGACCTCAGCGAAGTTTTACAGATGGCCATCAGCTTTGAGAGCAACGCTTTTGATCGTTATCTGCTGATGATTCCGCAGATGGATGATGAGGAGACCCGAGATCTTTTCATGGTTCTCGCGGAGGAGGAAAAAGCTCACCTGATGCATCTGACCACTTATCTCGACAGAATTCTGCTACGCTCCTGATCTGCCTGAAAACTGTTTTGAAACAATGAGAATAACTACGAAGAAAAAGCAAAGGAGGCCTTTTCAGAGCCTCCTTTGCTTTTGTTTGATAACAGAAAAAACCGCTATTTCAACTTTTTCAGGTAACGGTAAAATTCTGAATCGGTCGAAATAACCATCCGGCTGTTCTCCTGGACGGCTTTCGGGTAAGCTTCCAGGGTTCTCAGGAATGCATAAAATTCAGGGTCTTTTCCGTAAGCTTCGGCGTAGACAGCCGTAGCCTCGGCATCCGCTTCACCCCGGATCTGAACCGATTTGCGGTAAGCCTCAGACTCGATAGTTTTTAGTTCTTTCTGCATCTGGCCGAGGATATCCGCTTTTTCACCCTCCCCTTCCGAGCGAAACTGAGCGGCAACTTTTTTTCGTTCCGAAATCATCCTCTCGTAGACCCGCTGACGGACCTGGTCGACGTAATTGATTCTCTTGATCTGCACGTCGATCAGGTCAATACCGTATTCCGGGGTGTTTTCTCGTGCCTTCTGGAGAATACCCTCAAGAATTTCTTCCCTACCAAACAGAGTAGCCGTATCTACAGGCTTTCCTTCAACCTCTATCAAATCGGCCGCGCCTTGGGAAGGTTTATAATCTTTTCCCCGCACCAGTTCAACCAGCAGATGTCCGGAAACGGCATCCCTAACCACTGAATCAATGATGTCGTCGAGGCGGCTCAGAGCCCCCTTTTCAGTAGCCACGGTTTTGAAAAACCGCAGCGGATCGGAAATTTTCCAACGCGCCGTTGTGTCCAGGAAGATATAGCGCTTGTCTTTTGTCGGAATCTGGTTGGGGTCCCCGTCCCATTTCAGAATACGGCTCTCAAAACCATGAACTTCCTGAATAAAAGGAATTTTAAAATGAAGGCCTGCAAAACGGACCTCCCCGACCGGCTTGCCGAACTGGGTAACAATAGCCTGCTCCCCTTCACTGACGACAAAAAAGCCGCCCTGTAAAAAGACTGCCAGAAATATCAGGATAATGATGATTAAAGGCTTTTTCATTATTTGCCCTCCTTTTGGAACTGACGCAGGGGAAGAAGCGGCAGGGCACTGGTCCCCGTTTTATCCATGATGTAAATCTCCCCGACTATCGGAAGAATCTTCTCCATGGTCTCGATATAGAACCTTCTGCTCGTGACTTCTGGAGCTTTCTGATACTCCGCAAAAAGGGCTGAAAAGCGTTTGGCTTCGCCCCGGGAGCGGTTGATACGCTCAACGGCATACCCTTCAGCCTCCAGAATCTTGCTTTTGGCCACTCCCCGCGCCTTGGGAACCTCGCGATTGTATTGTTCACGGGCCTGGAAGATCAGGCTCTCCTTCTGTTGTTCCGCCTCATTGACCTCATTAAAAGCGGCTTTGACGGGGTCGGGGGGATTCACATCCTGGAATTTGACCGTGACGATGCGGATGCCGACATCGTATTCATTGAGAATGGCCTGCAGATCCACCTGGATCAGAGAGGCCAGGAAAGCACGATCGGTCGTCAGAACATCCGTGACATTGGAGTTGCCGACCACCTTGCGAACAACGGCTTCGGAAATATCACGGATTGTGGTTTGCGGGTCTTTGATACTGAAAAGGAACTTAAAAGGATCGGCAATCTGGAACTGAACAATCCACTCCAGATCACTGACGTTCAGGTCGCCGGTTAAAGTCAGGGATTCGTCATCCAGGTTTTCCTGGGAGTACACTGTACGAATAGACGGCGTAATCGTTCTGAACCCGAATTCCTCTTTAAAGTTCCTTCCAGTCGGGACCAGATAGACATCGTCGATACCGAAGGGAAGTTTGAAGTTCAGGCCGGGTTGAGCGAAGCGGCTGAATTTCCCAAAACGCAGGACCACCCCGGTTTCCTCGGTATTGACTTTAAAAAAGCTGGAAGTAGCACCCCATAAAATAAACAAAGCAACGGCTACAGCCAGGAGCACTTTATTTGGTGGCTTCTTCCCACTGAAGCGGCGTGCCGCTTCAATCACCTTCTTCTCAACGGCACTTCCCAAATCATCATCCTGCATTTTTCCTCCTCTTGCCAAAAAAACCCGGCACGTTTTATGTATTTTTGAATTTATGAAAACATTGAAATTTTAATATAACATATTGGGACACAATGTCAGGGGATTTCGGCTTCCGCGTAAAAATTCGACTCCTTGGAAAAATATCAAGCCTTATGATATTATGAAAATATGACTTGAGTTGACGGAGGGAGCGGCTTCCATGGGGGAGAAAAAAACAATAGCAAAACAAAGAGAGCGCGAAGGAAGCCAGGCGCGGGTCAAACCTCCACCTTTATATATGGTCCTGATGCATAATGACGATTACACGACCATGGAATTTGTTGTGGAAGTCCTGCAGAGGGTCTTTTCGAAACCTCTGCCTGAAGCCAACCGTATCATGTTGAATATTCATAATCAGGGTCTGGGTTTTTGCGGCACCTACCCATTTGAAGTTGCGGAAACCAAGGTGGCACAGGTTCATTCCATGGCCAAGACCGCCGGTTTTCCTCTGCACTGCAGCTTAAAGGAAACATAAACTATGTTATTCAGTCCGGAAGTGCAGGAAACCTTTTCCAAAGCCATTCATGAAGCTCAAAAGAGACGGCATGAATATCTGACATCCGAACATATCCTGTATGCCATTTCATGCCAGCAGTCCGGCCAGACAATCATCAATGCCTGCGGCGGAAATCCGTTTCACCTTCAAAAATTACTTGAGGAGTTTTTCGAGACTCATCTCGCCGGCATCGAAGGCGAGGAAAGCTCTATTCCCGAGCAAACTATCGGCCTCCAGAGAATCCTCCAGCGCACGATTATCCACTACCAATCCTCAGAAAAAAAAGAAATCACTATCGGCGACATCCTGCAGGCCATCCTTGAGGAAAAGAATTCTCACTCAGCCTTTTTCCTCGGCCAACTGGGAATTTCACGTCTGGATGTCCTCAATTTCATTTCCCACGGCATCAGTAAGGCACCGGATCGTTTCGAGGAGGAAAGGCCTGATTTTTCAACTGAGGAGAAGCCTAAGACCATTGAGCCCCCTGTCAAAACCGACCCGCTTCAGCAGTTTGCCATCAATCTGATTGAGCAAGCCGGGCAAGGCAGAATCGACCCTCTCATCGGACGGCGGAAGGAACTGGAGAGGACCATCCAGGTGCTTTGCCGGCGCGGAAAGAACAACCCCATTTTTGTTGGAAATCCCGGCGTTGGAAAAACCGCTCTGGCCGAGGGTCTGGCCCGGAAAATTCACCTTCGCGAAGTTCCCGAACTGCTCGATGATTTTGAAATGTATTCCCTCGATATGGGGGCTCTTCTCGCCGGAACCAAATATCGGGGAGACTTTGAAGAACGTCTCAAAGCTGTCATCACCAAGCTCCAGGAAAAAGAACACGTCATCCTGTTTATCGACGAGATCCATACCATAGTCGGGGCGGGAGCCGTCAGCGGTGGTTCCGTCGACGCCGCCAATATTCTCAAACCGGTTCTGGCAAGCGGCCACGTCCGCTGTATCGGCGCCACGACCTATGAGGAGTACAAAAATCTTTTTGAAAAAGACCGGGCTCTGTCCCGACGCTTCCAGAAAATCGATATTCCCGAACCGAGTGCCGAGGAAACCTTTGACATCCTTATGGGCCTCCGGTCCTTATATCAAAAGCATCATGGCGTCCGCTATCGCAAGGAAGCCATCAAAGCCGCGGCCGAGCTTTCATCCCGCTTTATCAATTACCGCTACCTGCCGGACAAAGCCATCGATGTCATCGACGAAGCCGGGGCTTACTCCCGAATTCATCATCCCGACAAGAAAACCATCGGGGTCGGTGATATCGAATCTGTGGTTTCCCGTATTGCCCGCATTCCGATGCGGAGCATTTCCGCTACAGAAAGACAGCGTCTTAAAACTCTTGGGCGGGATCTCAAACGCAATATTTTTGGCCAGGATGAGGCCATTCACGCACTGAATCAGTCGGTCATCAGAGCACGGGCAGGACTCGGGCATCCTGAAAAACCGATCGGGTCTTTTCTTTTCACCGGCCCGACAGGCGTCGGAAAAACCGAGGTGGCGCGACAACTAGCAGAACATATGGGCGTCCAGTTTCTCCGTTTCGACATGAGCGAATACATGGAAAAACATTCGGTGGCCCGCTTGATCGGTGCCCCGCCAGGCTATGTGGGATTCGATCAGGGCGGCCTGCTCACGGATACCATCCAGAAAAACCCCCATGCCGTGCTTCTGATGGACGAAATTGAAAAGGCACATCCCGATCTCTTCAACATCCTCCTCCAGGTCATGGATCACGCCAGCCTCACGGATAACAACGGCAAAAAAGCCGACTTTCGAAATGTTATCCTGATCATGACCAGTAACGTCGGAGCGCGGGGCATGAGCGTCAAACCGATCGGTTTTGGTGAAATAACCCCCCACCCTCCACGCCAGGCCGTGGAAAAGGTTTTCTCCCCTGAATTCAGAAATCGCCTGGATGCCACGATTCTATTCAATCCTCTGAGCGAGGTCACCATGATAAAAATCGTGGATAAATTTCTGGCCGAGCTTCAGGAACGCCTGGAACCGAAGAGTGTGACTCTGAGCGTCTCGGACAAAGCCCGGAAGCACATCTCCAAAAATGGCTTTGATCCCGTTTACGGCGCCAGACCCCTGGGGCGCTTTATTCAGACCACTGTCAGCGATATTATCGCTTCCGAGATCCTGTTCGGGAAACTGAAAAAAGGCGGCAGAATAACCGTCAATCTCCAAAAGGGAGAATTGACCTTTGATTTTTCAGTCTAAATCAGGACCTCGCTCTCTCAAGGGTTTTTCTCCCTGACTTTCTCCTATGCCCGTTTTCCGGCTTGCAAAAGAGTTGATTTTCCCACCACCTGAACTGGCCGATACGGACGGCCTCCTCGGCGTCGGCGGAGATCTGTCCTGCGACAGGCTCCTTCTGGCTTATTCCATGGGGATTTTCCCCTGGTACGATCGCCGGCCAATCCTCTGGTGGTCCCCTGATCCACGCTTTATTCTCGAGCTTGAGCATTTGAACATCACGAAACGCCTCGCTAAAACTTTGCGAAAAAAAGATTTTGATGTAAGTTTTGACCAGGCTTTTAAAGAGGTCATCACGGCCTGTGCCCTCACCCCGAGAAAAAGCGAAAACGGGACCTGGATTACAGCGGAGATGCTGGATGCATACTGTCGGCTATTCGAAAAAGGTTTTGCTCATTCAGTGGAATGCCGGCGCGATGGTGTGCTGGTGGGAGGACTTTATGGAGTGTCGCTTGGACGCTGTTTTTTTGGGGAGTCCATGTTTCACAGGGCAACCGATGCTTCAAAGGTGGCTCTGGCGCACCTTGTTGATTATTTAAAAAATCGCGATTTTGAACTTCTCGATTGCCAGATACCCAACGATCATCTGAGGTCCATGGGAGCGGGAGAGGTCAGCCGCGAGGAGTTTCTTCAACGTTTACGCAAGGGAGGTGTCTTTCCGACATCCTCCCCGCCCCCCTCGGCCTTTAACAACAAACGGGAGACCAACATCTCCAGCAAACTTAACCCGGAATTGGGTTTCTGAGACAACGCTCTAGGATGATTGTCAGCTATCAACTTTCCGGCCAAAATTGGTGAATTCGTCAATATTGCTAAATTCTCCCCAGGCCAGATATTCATTGGGAGCATTGACAAAATTATAGAGGTTTTCCACCAAATTGAAATGCTTTTCTTCTTCGGCCGCTATTTTCAGCAAAACCTTCTTCACCCCCGGTTTTTTCTCACTCTCAGCCGCCTTCCGATATAGTCTTGTGCTGTCAGCCTCGACACTCATGGCGTACCGGTAGGCTTCAGAAAGATCGTCGGTTCCGAGAAAAGAAGGTTTTTCCTGGACCAATTTTTTGAAGAGTTCATCCGCCTGCGTTAGAAAAGCTGAATCCTCCATCGGCCAATCCCCCACTCCTCTCTTCAACGCTTCAATGGCCTCACCGTGTTTTCTTTCATCGCCGGCCAATTGTCGAAAAATTGTTTTCAGGCCTGGTGACTCGGACTTTTCGCCCAACTGTTTGTAAAATGACTCTATTTCTCTTTCCAGCACGATGGCCAGATTGAAAATATACATAACGCCTCCAATCATCGTTACTTTTCAAAACTGATGATAGTTTTTAGATGTAGCTATATATCAACCGGTCAGGAAGTCCACAGCACTCCGCGTCATGCTCTCCAGATCGGCTTCAGAACCAGCTTCAACGTAAGCACGGACCACAGGCTCGGTCCCGGACTCACGGAAAAGCATCCATGTTCCATCTTCGAATAATAATTTGGTTCCATCCATGCGGATAATCTCTTTGACAACTTTCCCGCCGACACTGGAAGGAGGCGATTGAAGTTTTTCAGAACAGGATATCTTCAATTCATCCGTCAAACGAATATTTTCCCGGCGGGTACAAAATCTCCCGACTTTTTTATAAAGGTCCTCGAGAAGAACGGAGAGGGATTTACCTTCCACCGCTACCATCTCGGCAACCAGGAGACAAGCCAGGATTCCGTCTTTTTCGGGCACATGACCTTTAAGAGTCAGTCCCGCGCTCTCTTCGCCACCAATCAGAATTTTGTCATCGCGAATGAATTCGGCGATATATTTGAAACCGACTGGAGTCTCATATACTTTCGCACCATGAAAAGAGGCCACCGCATCGATAAAATGAGAGGTTGCCACTGACCTGGCAGCATCACCTTTAGTCTCCCGCCGACGTTGAAGATAGTCCATCAACAGGGCCAGGATATAATTGGGTTCGATAAAGGTACCGTTGGAATCAATAATGCCGTAGCGGTCGGCATCACCATCTGTTGCCAGTCCGATACCGATTTCCACATCATTTTTTACAACCGAAATAAAATCTTTCATGAACTGGGCGGCAGGGTCTGGAGGATAGCCGCCAAAATTGGGGTCACGATAGTTGTTGATGGTGATAATGTCCACCCCGGAAACCCGTAAAATACGGTCGAGATAGCCCGTTCCCGCGCCGTAAAGAGGGTTTACCGCAACTTTTAATTTCGACTTGACAATGGCGTCAATATCCACCAGATCCTTAAGTCTCTGGAAATAGGCCTGCCGTGGTTCAATTTTTTCAACCAGGCCTTTTTTCAGAGCATCATCAAGAGCCATTCCTGAAGGGGAAGAACCTTTTTGGAGGTCGCGGATTCGCCTTTCGATCTCCCGGGTCGTTTCAGGAAGAGCAGGGCCACCCCAGTTCGAAGAGAACTTAATCCCGTTGTATTCCGACGGATTGTGACTGGCTGTAAAGTTGATAGCTCCGGCGACTTTTCTACGCAGAACTTCAAAGGCAATAACAGGGGTGGGAGTAGCCTGAGAGCATAAAAAACATTTAATCCCTTCGGTGGCCAGAATGGAGGCCGAATCTTGGGCAAATTCTTCCCCCATAAATCGGGGGTCATGGCCGATAATGATTCCTTTGTCCGCCTCGCCAGTCTCTTTAATCATTTCGGCGATAGCCTTGACGACAATCCTCACATTTTCAAAAACAAACCCTTTGCCAACCACATCACGCCAGCCGGAGGTCCCGAATTTGATGTCAATCATATTTCTTCACCAAAAAAAGTTAGATCCAGGATTTTTCAGTCGGCCATTGTCTGGCAGCCGGAAATGTCTAAATCCCATACTATGTGAGGGCTAAAATTAGGAAGTAATCTGTGAAAAGCTGCCGGGCATCGGACTTCAAATGCTGTCCGGGATCCAAGACCACATTCCCGGGCGAAAAAACCTCCCGTGGGTCGTCAAATATCCCCGACACAAAAACATCCAAAGCACGTTAAAAAACTGACAGGCAAAAAAATAAAAAAAAGAGAAAAGCCAGTGAATTTCTGGTCAGAGTGATGACTGTTTAGGACGCCATTTTCTATAAGCTATCTCGGCCCAAGTAACGAAAGTAGAAGACGGCCATGAATTCAATGTTGGAGTCATTTTCCTTTTTCAATCAGGCCGAGTCAATTAGCATGCGTTGGCAGCCTGCCCTGAATGAACCACTCCCTTTTCAAAATTCCACGCATAGAATCCGAAAAGCTACCATTTTCACCAGAGACAAGATATTGAACCTATTCCCTGCTACTGTACAACCGGAAAGAACCGTCGGAAGACGTAATAGAGCAAATAGCATGCTTGTAAAGGAGAATATCTCCGTTCCCCTCAATCAGAAGACAAAAATTATCAAAAGACTTGATATAGCCTTCAAGTTTTTCTCCAGACAACATGACAACTACCACGTGGACTCGTTCCTTACGAGCCTGATTTAGATATTGATCCTGAATGTTAAATGGGGTCTTGGCCATGTCAACTCCTTATTTCATTTCCGTCATTAAAATAAAGTTTTCAATCAATGCCAGAATTCTATCAAAGTCTTTTAAGGATTCAAGCCAGATCACAGATTTATCCTTCCTGAACCATGTCATTTGCCGTTTAGCATACCGCCGAGTCTCCCGCTGAATAGTATCAATCACCTCGCTTAAAAGCATTTTTTCATTCAGATAGGATAGGCACTCCCGGTAACCAATGGCCTGTATGGCCGGATGGGAAAGCGAACACCCCTGGTCCAGAAGACTCTGTGTTTCTTCAATCAAGCCCTCCCGAACCATATTTTCGACACGCCTGTCAATGCGATCATACAGACTCTCCCTCTCAACGTGAATACCCAGTTTGAGAGTACGAAACTCACTCTTCCGAAAGCCATGTTCCTCCTGAAAAGCGGACAACCTCTTCCCGGTCTGGGCAAAAACCTCCAGCCCTCTGATGATCCGGATCACATCTTTGGGGAAAAGCCTCGCAGCCAAGGGAGGATCCACCTTGCAAAGAGCCTGATAGAGCGTTCCTTCCCCGCTCTCCACTTCCAGATTTTTCAATTTTTCCCGATATTCCGAGTGACCCGAAGGAGCCGCCAACAAACCTTCAGTAAGAGCTTTGATATACAGTCCGGTGCCACCAACCAGAACAGGTAATTTATTCCGGGAGTTAATATCATAGGCTATCCGGGTCCCCTGCTCTTCGAAATCAGCGGCGGAAAATTTTTCATGGGGATCGACCATATCGATAAGATGGTGGGCAACAGCATGACGTTCTTCAGCAGTTGGTTTGGCCGTCCCGATATCCATACCCCGGTAAATCTGTCTTGAATCAGCCGAAATGACTTCCAGGTCAAAATAGCGAGCAAGTTTAACTGCCAGGCCGGTTTTCCCGGAAGCCGTCGGGCCCAGTATGACAACCATCGGGTCCTGGACTGAATTCGGATTAGACGTCATCATGGTCTGTGAAACATTTTTTCGACATCATGAAGGGACAGACGCATCACAGCAGGTCGGCCATGCGGACAATGGGTGCTGAAGTCAACATCATCCATCTCTTGTAAAAGAGATCTCATCTCCACGAGTGAAAGAGATTGGTTGGCTCTGACCATGGAATGGCAGGCCATCGTAATGAGCAGCTTTTCAATCTCATGGGTCATGGCCCGGCTTTTTCCCAAAACGACGATCTCTTCCAGGGTTTCTTTCAGGACCTGCTCCGCCTGGTCAGGATTCAGCACAGCCGGAATACTCCTCAACACAAAGGCTTTCCCACCATAAGGTTCAAGTCCGAACCCGAGTTTCAACAACTTTTCCAGGTTCTCTTGAAGTGCAGCGGCATCCTGAAAACCAAACTCCATGGTCTTTGGGAAAAGAAGTTCCTGGATTTCGACCCTTCCATTTTCGAACTGTGATTTCAACCGCTCAAAACCTATTCTTTCATGAGCCGCATGCTGGTCAATGAGAATCAGCTCTTCCCTGGACTGGCAGATAATATAACTGTTGTGATATTGACCGATCACCTGAAGGGAAGAAAAAAAACCTCTTTTCTGAAAGTCAGGATCATCCGGAAGGAGAGAGGATATCTCTCCAGCCTCCCCTGTTTCAGGATCAGACGTCCGAGACGGCCCCGGATACTGCACGGGCTTGAAACCCGTCAACTCCTCCACCACCCTGCTCGAATAATTCCTGGATGTCTTCGTTGACACGAAAGGATAAGGCTTTCCGCTTTCAACAGCTTCCGGCTTTCGATTTTCACTCACCGGAAACGACCACCCCATGCCGGCAGGGTTCGACTCACCCACAGAAAGCTTTCTCCCGCGCAAAGCATCCTGAATGCTGTCAGCGATAAAATCATGAACAATGCCCTGTTGCCGGAAACGAACCTCTCTTTTGGCCGGATGAACATTTACATCAACAAGATCAGGGGGGATTTCCAGGAAAAGAATCACAACCGGGTAGCGATGCCTGGGGAGCAGATTCCTGTAACCTTCCATCACGGCATGCTGAAACAAGCGGTCGCGGACAAAGCGTCGATTAACGAACGAATGAATGGCAGAGGCTGAATTTCGATTAAGATCGGGGGAGCCCAGAAAACCATGAACTTTCAATCCTTCCAGTCCGGATTTTTCAAAGGAGGTCAACTGGCTGAATATTTCCGCTCCAAGAAGAGCGACCACGCGATCGGAAAGGCTGTGGTGCCGGAACAGATTAATGACAGTTCGGCGGTTGTGCTCCAGACTGATTTGCACTTGGGGAAAGGACAGAGAAATTTTCGAAATAAAATCAGCAATATGGCTAAATTCAGTCTGTTCGGTTTTGAGGAATTTTTTACGTGCCGGGGTGTTAAAAAAAAGATTGCGGACCTCTATGACCGTTCCTGCCGGGATGCCTGCTGCACTGGCTTTTTGGACTTTTCCCGCGTCCACATGGATTTCAAAACCTTCCGCACTGTTTTCCTGTTGACTCGCAAGCCTCACGCGTGAGACAGCGGCAATGGATGGGAGCGCCTCGCCACGGAAGCCGAGAGTTTTTAGGCAAAACAGATCATCAGCCGAAGCAATTTTACTGGTGGCATGACGCTCCAGACAGAGGAAGAGATCTTCCCTGGACATTCCCGCGCCGTTATCCTCGACCCGAATCAGGCGTTTGCCACCCTTTTCAACAATGATCCGGATTTCGGTCGCATGGGCATCCAGCGAATTTTCCACCAACTCCTTGACCACCGAAAGGGGCCTCTCGACCACCTCTCCGGCCGCAATCTGGTTGCAGAGATTTTCAGACAGAATTTTTATTTTGGAGGACATGAACGGACCGCCGCGACACGGGAAGGTTATTACTTCTCAAAAAACCTGCCGGCATCATCATCAATTATTTTAACTTTTGATGATTTTAGTTCTTTTGCTCCAGGCGGTCCAACATATTTTCGATTTCGTTGAGATCGGGGAACTTTTCTACAGAAGAGTTCCCTTGCTTAGACAGTTGAAGAAGTCCAAGGTCCCCTGCAACACTGTGAACGATTTTGAATGAAACCTGATCAATTCTGCGCATGAAAACTTCAAAGAGAGAATTATCCGAAAGGGTGTTAATCAATCGGGGCAAGCCACCGGAATAGCGATGGATCCCGGTTATAGCCTCTGGTGAAAAGAGATTTTTCCCACAACCGGCAATCTGAAGCCGGTGTTGGATATAAGTTGCTGTGGTTTCTGCTGTAAAGGAGCGCATGTGGCACTTAACCGCCACCCTCTGTGCCAATGGTTCATCAAGACGTAAACAGTCGGTAATATCCGGAAGCCCAAAAAATATAATATTCAATAATTTTTTACCGGGAATTTCCAGGTTGAGAAGCCCTCTGAATTCCTCCATCAGTTCGCGGTTCTGGAGCATTTGCGCTTCATCGATCAAAACAACGGCATGACGACCCTCAAGCTCAATCTGAATCAGCCTTTCGTACAACTGCTTCATCAGAATAAGGCGGTCGTTGGCCGGAGTCTCCACGCCAAGTTGAATGGCAATACGCGTCAAAATCCATTCCGTGGTAATGCCGGAATGAACCATGACCAGAAGTGAGGATTCATATTTTTTCTCGGGGAGACTGTCGAGAAGATGGCGAGCAAGAGTGGTTTTTCCGATGCCAACACCACCAACGAGGACACCCAACCCTTTATTGGAATCTATGCAAAACCGCAGCTTTGCTAGGGCCTCGGTTTGTTGCTTGCTTTTGAAGTAGAATCTCGTGTCAGGAGCGTTGGAAAAAGGTTCGAGCTGCAATCCAAAGTATTCGACATAACTCATTATTTAATTCTCACCTTCATCTGCAAGGCTAGTGTCCTGTTCGGTTTTCCGCATCAAAATTCCCAAGATAATTTTAGCGTTGTCAAGGCATTTCCAACGCAGGCCAAGCAATGTGCAAAGTTTAAAGTGCGTTGCGTAGGCCGCGCCAAAAAGAACCGGAATTTGAAAACAAGAATGGCTAAACAGAATACTAAACATATGAGACCCTGTTTTTCCGACTGTTCTCATTCAACGATTCATCCATCTCCCGTGAAGAGGCCGATTGGGAACCACTTTCAGCTCCCAGACTTTCCTGAAGTTTTTTAACTCTCTCTCCAACATCCCGGTAAAATGGATCCAAATTCAGGACAAAGTGAAATTTATCCAAGGCTTCGGCAAATTTTCCCTGATCTGAATAGAGAAGGCCCATTTCAAAGTTCAATATGAGTCGATCATCCTCTGAAATATCGTTTGTCAAAGCATCTGCAAATACTTTTTCAGCTTCCTGAGAAGCACCTTTCTGTACCATGCAATTAGCAATCAGAGTGATACAATCCACAAACCGGACAGGATCCACTTGTGCCTGTTCAAACTCAGTGATGGCTTCCGCGAACTGCCCCATTTCTTTATAGGCGATACCAAGATTGAAGTGGGACTCCGTATCCTCTTGGCCAATGACTGTCTTGACACCTTTCTGAGAATCGGCCATGAGACCATCGAGGAAAATATCCTCGGAATCACCTTGCTGAGAAAAAGCGTCAATAGTAAGATTATCCGTGGCAAAAACGCTCCCGCCCTCGACGTTTCCACCTTCCAACCGGGAAGCCGATTCGGAACGCTTCTCTTCGATGTCGACCAGTTTGCTTTTAGCATCCTGAAAATCAGGGCTGGTTTCAAGAATACTGTTACAGACCCTTTCCGCCTCATCCAGCAACCCCTGACGCAAATAAAAATCCGCTTCTTCGAGTTCGGCATTAAAGTCAGGGCCATTCAAATTCCCTTGAAGATCAGAGCTCTCCTCCGATAGATCAAAATCAAAGAAGCTGTCTTCAAATTCCATGGCGTCGTCAGAAGGTTGACTTTCTACGTTTTCAAAAACGTTGTTCAAATCATCATTTTCAGCAGACCCACACGCTCCTTCCAGGGTTTCAACCGGTGACCCCGCCACTTTGAATGAACCCGCCTCAGCCGAAGTCTCCAGTACAAAATTCTCTGGTTCATCAGGTGTGGGAAGCGAGCTGGAACCATCTTCAAGAAGATCATCCGCTCCCAGCAGAACCTCTTCGGAAGCACTCTCTTCTTCAACCATTATCGTGCTTTCATCCAGAGAAATTTCCGGCGCTTCTTCAGCCGCTTCCAAGCCCAGAGAAACCTCCGTCACCTCCAACTTACTTTCATCAGAAGGCCTGTTAAAACTCCCGAAATCAACGCCCTTGGAATAATCCGTATGGCTTTTGATGATCTCCCTGATTGTAGACAGAACCTCTTCCGTCTTTTTCTCCCCGGGGAATTCCTCGGCGAGCCGTTCATAGAGGTCCTGAAGATCAGAGATTCTATTTTTTGCCTGGAAGGTATCTTTCCATTTCTCAAGTAGCTCATTTGCTCCTGCCGTATCCCCAATCGCCACAAAAGCCTGCACACACTTTTGACAAAGATCCAGATCTTCAGGGCAGAGATTGAGAAGGTCGCAAATGGCAGATTGATGCTTTAAGGCGTCACCCGCTTGCGCGTATCCCTTTGCCAGAGCATCGAGAAGCTTAATATTTTGCGGTTCCTTTTGGCGCAGCTTTTCCAGGGAAACAATCCCCTCCTGAGGGTTTTCCAAAGAAAGCTGGCGCATGGCAGAAGCCAGCTCAATATCAAACTCTTCCGGGAACAAAGAAAGGTAAAATTCATAAAATTGCCCCAGCCCTGGATGGTCTTCTTTGGACTGCAGAACAGAAAGAATTAGGTCCAGTTCCTTTTTGGCCTCGTCTTGAGCATCCAGCCTGAAGGAGTATTCCGCAACCTTCATCCTGATGGAGATATTCTTCGGATTCAGATCGGCGATTTTCTTAAGCGCCCAGAGAGTTTCAGACATGAGCTCCTCTTGCTGATAGTGTTCAACAAGAAGTTTGTATTCAGAAAGAGCATTTCCAATCAGGCCTTGTTGTTCATTCAATTCACCCAGTTGTCTATGCAATTCCTTTTTTTCGGGCGCAAGCTTTAAAATTTGCTTAAATACGGCAATTGCCTTAAGCGAGAAATTGTTTTCAAGGAAAAACTTGGCAATTTCTTCATAGGCCTCAACAGCTTTGCTCCTGTTACCCGCCTGGGCATATAACTCGGCAACCTTCAAATGGCACCTGGAGTCTTTAGGATCAATTTTAACAACTTTTTCAAAGCAACTGATTGCCTTGGTAATTCGCCCTTTTTCAAGATATTTCTGAGCTGATAAAAGTAATTTATCCTTGTTGGCCAATGTCTTCACCCCAATTCAAGAAAAGGAAAATCCGGTTTTCTGTAGAACAAGTCAATTTTTTGGCTACAAATCCGCTTGTTCAGTCTGAAACTTAACTCTGAAGATTTTTTCACCCTTTTAGGGAAACAACCCGAATCTCTAATTTTTAGCGGGTTATATAATAAATTCATCAAACACTCATGGCTGTTCTTTTGTAAGAATGTTTGCCCGTTTAAGTGCAAAATTTAATCCAAATGAATGATTCTTTTGCAAGAACGGTTTTTGAGGAGAGACAAACGGTCGGTTCTGCGCTTTTGTAGAAGGGGCCAGATTTTTCAGGAAAAAGCACAGATCTGTTGAATAATTATAGATATTTTCTATGACCGTTTTTCTTGGGACGGAGTCGCTGAATTCCTAGAGTCTTTCCAGGCGGGAAATTTCATTTTTTGTTAGAAAGCGATATTGACCTGGCTTAAGATTTCCAATCTCCAAAAAAGCGAAACGGATTCTTTTTAAACGACTGACAGTATGGCCGATAGCTTCCATCATCCTGCGAACCTGTCGATTGCGCCCTTCATGTATTGTGACCTCAAGCCAGGTATGACCTTCAGAAAAGCGAACGTTTTCTATTCTGGCAGGAGCAGTCATGCCATCCTCAAGCACCACACCTTTGCGGATTTTTTCCAACCCCTCGCGGCCGACTTGCCCCCGTGCCCGAACAAGGTAAGTCTTTTCAATTTTGTAACGTGGATGCGTCAGATGGTTGCAAAGCCCCCCGTCATCGGTCAGGAGAAGCACACCTTCGGTATTCAGGTCCAAGCGGCCGACGGTAAAAAGGCGGGATGGGATTTCTGTGATAAGACTGTAGACCAAAGCCCGATTCTGAGGATCGGAACGGGTACAAAGGTAACCAGCAGGCTTATTTAAAAGGATGTAATGATATGCGGTTTTAATATCAAGGGGCTTTCCACGGACCGTGACCTTCTGAGTGGCTGGATCGGCTTTATCCCCCAAGGAAGCCACTACCCCGTCAACGGCTACTTCCCCTGCGGCAATCCAGTTCTCCGCTTCTCTTCTGGAGGCTGCCCCGGCCGAAGAAATTATTTTCTGAAGACGTTCCTTCATTCCGCTCCGCAAAAGATCTGAAAATTTCTATCGCCCAAGTTCTCACGCATTGGAAAAAAGCTGATCGATTTGCTTCAGATCCGGCAGTTCCTCCAGATTGCGCAGGCCGAATACTTCGAGGAAATTGTCGGTCGTAGCGTAAAGAAGGGGTCTCCCTGGAGCTTCTTTTCTTCCCACAACTCTGATTAGTTTTTTTTCCAGAAGGTTTTTCAGGGCACCCCCACAGTCAACGCCACGGACCTGCTCTACAGAGGCCCGGGTTAACGGTTGGCGGTAAGCTATGATCGCTAAAATTTCCAAAGCTGCCGTAGACAGCCGAAGGGGTCGCGTCTTGTGAAGTTTTTTGATCCAGAAGGCCAGCTCTGATCGAGTACGAAATTGAAAACCGTCTGCGACTTCAGCAAGAAAAAAACCGTGGGAGAGATTCTCTCGAAATTTTTCTTGAATAACCCTCACTATTTCCACGACCTCAGGAGAAGGCAAATCGACAACAGCCGCTATCTGATCCACTCCAAGTGGTTTTTCAGAAGCAAAAACCAAGGCTTCAACAATAGCTGTAAGTTCCTGAGAATCCACATCTCCTCCGACCGATTTTTTAAGCTGACTGGCTGATTTCAATGGGACCGAACTGAATATGCTGTCTCAGGCGAATGCGTCGCAATTTCACCAATTCAAGAATAGCCAGGAAGGTGACGATGATCTGATAAAAGGAGGGCCGTTCGGTAAACAGCTGTCGAACCTCCACCACGTCCCCTATGACCAGGAGTCGGATGATCTCTTCAATGCGCTGAGCAACGCTCATGGACTCGACCTCAACCTGATGGCAGGGCTCTTCCTCGACTTCCCCCCAGAGTTCCCGACAAACCCTCATGAGTTCGTACAGCCCGACCTCGCAAAACTCGACTTCATCATCAGTAAAATCTTCTGCATACTTGATTGGATTCACAAATTCATCGCGACCCAGAAGAGAGAAGTCGCCCAAGGACTCAGCAGCTTTTTTGAAGAACTCGTATTCCTTCAAGCGGGAAATAAGATCTTCGCCAATATCCGCACTGTCCTCCTCTTCTTCGCTGCTCTCTTCCAGTTCCGGCAACAGCATCCGGGACTTTATATGAACCAGAGTGGCAGCCATAACCAGAAACTCCCCGGCAATTTCAAGGTTGAGATTTGTCATCTTGTCGATAGCTGCAAGATATTCGTCGGTCACCCGGGAAATAGCAATACTGCAGATATCCATCTTGTTTTTTTTGATCAGATGGAGAAGCAGATCGAGAGGGCCCTCAAAATTGTCAAGTCGGACCTGAAAAGACACTTTCTTTATCCTACTCAGGAAGGCATGAACAGGAAATGGATCACCCGCTCTACAGTAATAGTATAGGGCCCGGCCAAAAACCCAACCACCGAATTAACGGCTGGAACCAAAACCCGAGGCCAGAGATCGGTAAAAAAAATGAGGACAATGACAACCGCAAAGCCAAAAGGCTCCAAGCGAGAAAAAATTGCCGCCTGTCGCGATGGGAGAAAGCCGGTCAGGATACGCCCGCCGTCCAAAGGGGGGATCGGCAGCAGGTTGAACACCGCTAAAATAACATTGATATAAAGACTGAATGCGGCCATCAAGGCGAGAGGCTTTAACACCATGAAAAGCACCTGGTTTTGCCCTGAAAAATAATGGGAAGCCCACCCGATACCCCGCAAAAGCAGCGCCGACAGGACCGCCAGAATAAAATTGGCAAGCGGTCCCACTGCCGAAACCCAGAGCATATCCCTTTTGGGTGAATTGAGATTCTGGACATTGACCGGAACGGGCTTAGCCCAGCCGAAACCAAAAACCAGAACAGCCACGGTTCCGATAGGGTCCAAATGTTTGAAAGGATTCAAGGTTAAACGGCCAAGCAGGCGAGCGGTCGGATCGCCCAGCTGTTGAGCCATATAGCCGTGGGCAACCTCATGCGCCATAACGGCAAGCAGCGCCGGAATCAGCATGATGGAAATTGGAATCAGCATGCTGGAAATCTTTGCCAGGATATGTTCCATTAAAACCGTCCCTCAACGAAATTTACACCAGGAGTCTGTCGGACTTGGAAGATCGTAATGAGAGAATGGGCAATCGAGGACAGATTTCCACAAATTTGAGAGCGAAGAGCGGGACCATTTGGCCAAAATTTTCGGACACTTGGTCCGATTTGCCGATTTCGCAATAGTTTTATTCCTAAGTCCGAAAGGCTCATAACGTACTGTACCGTTTTAATCTCATTTATTGAAAGTTTTTTCCACAAAGTTGATTTCGTCCTTTTTGCTTTTCAGATGGCCGTCCAGGCGAGCCTCAAGGACGGCTTCCAAAATTTTCTGGTAACCCGGCCCCGGTTGATATCCCAGTTTTTTCAAGTCATGTCCGTCCAGGATGGGTGAAATGGCTCGCAAGTAAGAAAAATAGTGGGAAATGGCCTTCCGAACTTCCTCCGATCTGGAGCAAGCCATCCCATAAATCAGAAGTTCGGAAGAAAAAGACCTCAGCCAGAAATATATTTCACTATGGTGAAGTTTTTTCTCTGCCGCCAGACGCCGCTCCATGACGTGATAAACATGATGCAGAGCAACCCTTTCATCAATGAAAAGCTTACGATAAAGTCGGGGCACCGTAAAGCGTGAACAGATGCCCTCCATGGCATCCTCGTCAAGGTTCAGCGTCATACAAAGAAAATAAACCACCCAGCTACTCAATTTTTCTTCCAGATAAAGAAGCTCAAACCAGTGAATGGCTTTGGAAGCTTCTTCAAATACCGAGCAGACCCGATCATTGAGCAACAATGCCGGATGTATAAATTTCAGGACTTCGAAGCTGGCCATTCTCTGCAGAGAGGATACCGGATCTTCTTCTTTAAGGATAATCTTCAACTCATTGAAGACCCTCTGTCCACTCACCTTTTTTAGAAATCCGGTGCGAACTGCGCTCCGCAACAGGGACTCAGTGTGCATGCCGATCTGAAAACCCAAACGTTGTTCAAGCCGGATGGCCCGAAAAATACGCGTGGGATCCTCGACAAAACTTAAATTGTGCAGCACGCGGACAGCCCGATCCCTCAAGTCCCGTTGGCCGCCGAAAAAATCAAGAAGTTCACCGAATCTGGAACAGTTCAAGGAAATAGCCAGCGTATTGATGGTAAAATCCCTGCGATAGAGATCAATTTTAATGGACGCATTTTCCACCTGAGGCAAGGCTCCCGGCTCCAGGTAATATTCAAGACGAGCGGAGGCGACATCGACCTTGAAACCGTTGGGGAAAATAATAACGGCGGTCCCGAATTTGGAGTGAGACCGGATTCGGCATTTATGACGGCGGGAAAATTCCGAAGCAAAAGCAATCCCGTCTCCGTCAACCACAATATCGAGATCGAGATTTTTTTTGCGTAAAAGGAGATCCCGGACGAAACCGCCAACGACAAAAACCGGGACTTTGAGGGAGTCCCCAACTTCGCCGAAACTTGTCAGCAAATCGGCAATGTTTTCCGAAAGCTGTTGACGGATCAACCGCGAAACCTGCTTTTTGTTAAAAATAATGGTACCGCCGCCACGGTTCAGAAGACCACTGCCGAAAGCCGGTTCAGAACCGGAAACCATATGCCTCAAGAAATCGGTCCGGGTCAATGCCCCTACAAGCTGGCCGTTATCAACTACCGGAAAAAAACTCTGAATCCCATCAAGGATTAAATTCTTAAGAACTTTAACCGGCGTATCCGAGGTGACGGAAACGAAATCACCGCTCATGTACTCGCTGACAGAAACGTCAGCGAGACCGTGAAAAACAGCCTTGTCCACGAGCTGGCGGGAAACGATGCCCACGACCCCGTGGTTCTCGACAACAGGCATGGCATTGAGATTGTAACGGTTCAGGAGGGTTTTGGCCTTTTCGATTGACAGCCCCTTCTCAACAGTTCTTACAGGAGTGGACATGATATCGCGAACCACATGGGAGCGTTTGACATATTTCTGCAGAATAAGAGGCAGACGGTCCATAACCTGAACCAGTGTCAAATCACGCACCGTAGCAGAAGCGGCGTAACTATGGCCTCCACCGCCAAATTCACCCAAGATATTCCCGACGTGAACCTCTGGAATGCGTGAGCGGCCAACCAGAAAAAGCCTGTCTTCCATGCGCACCACCACCAGGAGCGCATTCAGATTTTCCATATCTTTTAACTTGTGGGCAAGAACGGCAATATCACCCACAAAATGATCAACTGAAGCATGGGCAAGGCATATTTCAACCCCTTCAATGTTGACAATCGTACGAGACCGGATCAATCGGTGGAGAAGAGCAACCTGTTCTCCGGTCATCTCCCGGGTCAGAAAATCAGATACCGTATTCAGGCTGGCGCCATGAGAAAGAAAGAAGGCCGCAGCCTTGAAATCCCTATCGGTTGTGGAATTGGAAAGGAGATTTCCAGTATCCTCGTAAAGACCGAGCATCATCATGGTCGCCTCATCAGGCGTTGGGGAAATCCCTCGTTCCTGGAAAAGATGAGCAAAAATCGTGACCGTTGCCCCCACCGGTTCGAGGTACTCAACACTTCCTCTCAGGTCGGTCGTCCCATCCAGGTGATGGTCATAAATGTGGATATCCACCCCTTCGCGCTTTGCCACTTCCTCGAACGGGCCGATCCTGCTGCTCTGACGGACATCAACCAGAATCAGGCGGGTTACCTGGTCGAGGTCAATATCCCGAATGCGCTCGAAATTAAACGAATAGACGGCACTTTTCAGGAAAAACTCCCGCAGGCTCCTCTCCTGGGAACCGGCAAAAACCAGATGGGCCTCCGGATACAACTTGCGAGCCCCAATCATGGCTCCCAGGCAGTCGAAATCAGCGTTGATATGGGTGGTGATTACGTCCATCGGCTCTCAATAACGGTTGCGCAAACCATTCAATGCATAATCAGATTCGCAGACTTCCGATCAATTCACGAATATCATCAATCCCCTGCTGAACACAGTATGCTTCAATCCCATCCACCAGAACAGCCATCGTTCCGGGAGTCACAAAATTGGCAGACCCTACCTGTACAGCCGTGGCGCCGGCAATCAGAAACTCCAGAGCATCCTCAACCTCGACAATTCCACCAATCCCGATTACCGGGACTTTGACCGCCTGAACGACCTGATAAACCATCCGCACCGCCACCGGACGAATAGCTGGGCCTGAAAGCCCGCCAGTAATGTTGGCCAGTCTGGGGCGGCGTTGGTAGACATCAATACTCATCCCGGTCAGCGTGTTGATGCAGCTCAAAGCATCGGCTCCTGCCTCAACCGCGGCACGGGCCACGAGGGTGATATCCGTGATGTTGGGCGTCAACTTGACGATCAGCGGTTTGGAGAAATGCCTGCGCACCAAGGTGACGACTTCAGAAGCCGCTCGGGGGTCGGTCCCGAAAACAATCCCCCCTTGCTTGACATTGGGGCAGGAAATATTGAGTTCTGCTGCAGCGACTTCGGGGACATCGGAAAGCTTTTTCGCAGCTTCACCATATTCCTCCAGAGTATTTCCAAAAAAATTGGCGATGACCGGGGTGTCTACCGACCTGAGAAAAGGGATCTTTTCCCGAATAAAGGTATCGATTCCCACATTTTGCAACCCCACGGCGTTGAGCATTCCAGCCGACGTTTCGGCAATGCGTGGAGTCGGATTGCCGGTCTTCGGTTTTACGGATAGTCCTTTGGTAACAATAGCGCCGATCTTTTCCAGGTTGATCAGCTCGGCATATTCCTCGCCGTAGCCAAAGGTTCCTGAAGCGGGCATCACCGGGTTACGCAGGGTTAAGCCACCAATATTGACAGCTAGAACAGGTTTTTTTAATTTGTCAGGTTTTTCCGGAGCAGTGCTCACAACATTTATCCTTCCAAAAGAAACGCTCTCAGACAAACTGGTTCCAGTCAATATCCTGGTCCCGGAAAACAGGACCGTCCTTGCAGACCGTCAAAAGTCTAGGGTCGGCATCACAGTGGCCCACCCCTTTCACCATGCACCCAAGACAGGCTCCAACGCCACAGGCCATCAGGGCCTCAAGGGAAACCTGCAGGGGAACGTTATAATCACGGCAGATACGACGAACTTCAGTAATCATCGGCATGGGGCCGCAAGCAACCACCGCAGAAGGGGCCCTGGCAGCAAGGCTTTGTGCAAGAACCTCCGTCACCAGCCCCTTTTCTCCCAGTGTCCCGTCATCGGTGGAGACATAAGTTTCAATTCCCAAGCGCTCAAAATCGGTAACCGCCAGGATATCGTCCCGACTACGTCCCCCCAACAGGAGACGAACCTTTTTCCCTGCAGCGCAGGCCTCACCGAGCATATAAAGAGGGGCCACTCCTATGCCGCCAGCGACCAGGAGTAGGTCTTCACCAATAGCATCCAGGTCAAAACCGTTGCCAAGGGGCCCAAGGATAGAGACCCGTTCCCCATGTTGGAGAGAACTAAGAATTTCCGTTCCTCGACCTACGACTTTATAAACAAGTTCCAGGTATTCACGGGGTGGAAGACCGTCGCTTTCCGCCGGCAGAGAACCGACCCGAAAGACGCAAAAAGGACGGCGCAGAAAAGGGTCATTGAGCTTCCTGACCTTCACCATGACAAACTGACCGGGCATCACTTTATGCCCAAAGCCTGGAGCAAGCACTTTCATTCGGAAATAACCGCTGGCTATTTCCTGGTTAGTCACAATAGTGGTATGGATGTCTTTCACGCAACGCTCTCCCGGATCTTTTAAAGAAGAATATAGCCCCAAGTAATTTATGTTTTTTCAAACAGAACATTATGTTTTTATTATATTTTCAATCGATAAAAGTTCGCTCCATAATAAGGGCGTCCTCACCATCAGAATAATAATTTTTCCGGCGCATCAAGGGTTGAAAGCCGCAAGAAGCATAGAGGGAAATGGCCGCCAGATTGCTCTCCCGCACCTCAAGAAAACCCTTGTCCACCTTCTTCCGGAAAGCATCGGACATGGCTGCTTCGAGCAAAAAACGGGCAACTCCCCGGCGTCGAAAAGGAAGTGCCGTCACCAGGTTGAGAATGTTTAATTCCTTTACTAGAATATGATAGCAGATATATCCGGCCACCTCATCCCCCTGCCAAAGAAGATTGACTGTGGAAAAAGGGTTGTTCAACTCTTCCCGAAAGGACGTCTCAGACCAGGGCCGGAGATGAGCCCTGGTTTCAACCGCAATAACCGCAGCCAGGTTTCCCATAGTCATGGGACGGATATCCTGAACCGTGAAAGTTGAAATCATTTTTTTTCCGGGCGCCGGATAGAGAATGTTTTCCCATGGGGAATTTATCGTTCAATGGAGAGTTTTTATGAATAAAATCCGGAGGGTGCCGGTACTGCTCAGAGTTCAGAACTCATCATAATTCAACCGCTGCCGGCTGTAAAGCGTTAAGGGCCTCGTTCAATTTCAAAGAGATGAGTTTATTATTGACATTATTTTTCAGGCTTGTTTTTATAACTCACTTTCCATCCTTTTGCTCAGGAGTTGAAATTGTCAGAACGCGAAAAGCTCAGTTATAAAGACGCCGGGGTGGATATCGATGCCGGCAACCGTTTTGTCCAGATGATCAAACCTCTGGTTAAAGCCACGTTCCGGCCGGAAGTTCATACCGATATCGGCGGATTCGGCGGGCTGTTTTCACTGAATGCCGATAAATACGAAAGACCGGTCTTGGTTTCCTCGACCGACGGTGTCGGGACCAAGCTCAAAATAGCCTTTCTCCTCGACAAACATGATACGATCGGCATTGATCTGGTCGCTATGTGCGTCAATGACATTGTTGTTCAGGGCGCCGAGCCTCTTTTCTTTCTCGACTACTTGGGCACGGGAAAGTTGTCTCTGGAAAAATCCATGGAGATTGTCAAAGGGATCGCAGAGGGCTGCAAAGAAGCCGGATGCGCACTGATCGGAGGAGAAACCGCCGAACTGCCCGGCATGTATTCCCCTGGAGAATATGATCTGGCGGGGTTTTCCGTAGGTGTCGTGGACTATGCCAAAGTCGTTGACGGATCATCCATCAGGGTCGGAGATAAGCTCATCGGCCTCGCTTCCAGCGGCCTCCATTCCAACGGCTTTTCTCTGGCGCGCAAAGTCCTGATTGATAAAATGAACATTTCCCTGGAAACAATCCTGCCCGAGATAGGCCGCCCCCTGGGCGAGGAACTGCTGACCCCCACCCGTATTTACACCAAGTCCATTTTGAATCTGCTGCGTGATTTCAACATCAAGGGAATGGCTCACATTACCGGTGGTGGCCTGCCGGAAAACATTCCACGCATCCTCCCGCAAAACTGCCGAGCACACCTGGAAAAGAATTGTTGGGAAGCCCCACCAATTTTTGAGTTAATCCGACAAGGGGGGAATATTGAAGATACGGAAATGTATCGCACATTCAATTGCGGCATCGGCATGGTCCTGGTTGTTCGCCAGGATGAAACTGATGATATTCTTGGGCGCCTCAAAGGGCTTGGGGAAAACGCCTGCCTAATCGGTGAGATACAACCCCAAACCGGAAATCAGGAGCAGGTGCTCATAAGCTGATTCAGATAGGTTCTTTTTCACTCTCCTCCACGGGATACTGGCTATGGAAAAAAAGGTTCGAATAGCTGTTCTGGTCTCAGGCTCGGGAACCAACCTGCAGGCCGTCATTGATGGCTGCGACGATCATTCACTCGACGCCGAAATTGCTTTGGTAGTCACCAATAAAGCTGAGGCCGGTGCCATCACCCGTTGCGAAAAAGCCAATATCCCCTGGCAGTTCGTGGATCACCGAATTTACAAAACCAGGGAGGGTTTCGACGAAAAGTTGATCGCAATGTTGAAAGCCGCTAAGGTGGACCTGGTAATTCTGGCTGGCTTCATGCGCATCCTGACCGAATCCTTTATTGACGCCTTCCCCGGCGCCATCATGAACATCCATCCGGCCTTGCTCCCCTCGTTCCCCGGTCTTCATGCCGCCCGCCAGGCATTGGAATACGGGGCACGTTTCAGTGGCTGTACCGTACATTTTGTTGACAAAGGGGTTGATACCGGCCCTGTTATTCTCCAATCCGTAGTACCTGTCCTCGAAGAGGACAGCGAGGAAACCCTGCAGGCGCGGATTCAGGAACAGGAACACAAAGTTTATCCTAAGGCCGTGCAGCTTTTCGCCGAAAAACGCTTGAAAATCGAGGGCAGAAAAGTCCGGATATTGTCACCCAACCCTTAAGTGGTTTCGGTGGACGGTTCCCAACGCGAATTTTATCGAAAAATTATAACCATTTTTCCCCTCTGACTAGGAGTTTGTCGGACTTGGGGGATCGAAATGAGAAAATGGGAAATCAAGGACAGATTTTAGCAAATTTGAGATCGAATAGCAGGGCTATTTTTCGATAATTTGAGGGGATATGGTCCTATTTGCCGATTTCATAATAGACTCATTCCTAAGTCCGACAGACTCCTAGCCATGTCCAGAACAATTCTCATCAGTGCTTGCCTTGTCGGGCTCCAGACCCGCTATGACGGCAAAGTCAAATTAAACCACCAAATTCGAAGTTTTCTCGCGCGACATCGTTTGATCCCAGTTCCCGTCTGCCCTGAACAGCTGGCCGGTCTTCCGACTCCGCGACCGTGCACCTGTTTCACCCGGGGAAGCGGAAAAGAGGTTCTGGAAGGAAGTGGGGAAATGGTCGACAGTAACGGGAAAAGAAGGAGCGAGATATTTATCCGCGGCGCAGAGGAGACCCTGAAAATCGCTGAACTCTCCGGCTGTAAAACAGCGCTTTTCAAAGAACGGAGTCCCAGCTGCGGAGTCCACAGAGTATACTTGAAAGACAAAGTGACTCCCGGATGTGGGGTCACCAGCGCACTGCTAAACAAAAAAGGCTTTAAAATTTTTAGCGAGGAAGAACTTGATAAGTTGATCCATGAGATGAATTATAAGACTTGAAATACTTAAAAAATAAAAAGTTATAAATATTTAAAATGCTAGCTTTTGAGCTTTTTAAGCACTCCTTGGGTGGCAGGAAAAAGTCTTGAGTTTATTCCAAATTCATGGTAACAAGTTGCTCTTGCGTAATTCTTATCAGGAGGTTTTTGGAATGTCCCGAATGTGTGAAGTTTGCGGTAAAAAGCCCATGACCGGCAACAATGTCAGTCATGCCCACAATAAAACCAGAAAAACATGGCTGCCCAATCTGCAGAAGATGAAAACCGTTGAAAATGGTTCTGTTCGTTCTATCTCGGTTTGTACCCGTTGCATCCGCAGCGGCGCAGTGACCAAGCCGGTAAAATAGTTATCAGTTTTCTGCCTGATCCCGGCATCAGACAATCCAGTCCGGCAGGTGAATGTTTCTTGCGATATATAACCATTCACCTGCCGGACTGTTTTCACTTCTCCCGCCAGTTTTCAGCCAACCTATCCCAGCTCGCTCTGTTCACAAAAACGTTTGCAGCAATCACTGTTCCCACGCCGTTTCGCAATGTATTCATGATTTTTAACCACGAACACGTTCCACCCGAAAGACATCTTTTACTTTCTTCACTGTATTGATCACCTGATTCAGGTGTTCTAAATCTTTAACTTCAATTTCAAACAGATTAACGCCCTGGTCCCCTTTCCGGGAGGAAATGGAAGCACTCAGGATGTTGGCCTCACAATCCGTTATGGCAGTCGAAATCCCAGCCAGGATCCCTTTCCGGTCATAGCAAAAAACCCGTATGCTTATCGACCGACCTCCACTTTCACGCTCATCCCATTCCACTTCCACATAACGTTCGGGATCATCTCCCTGCGTTCGTGGGCAATCCGCTGTGTGAACGGTAATTCCCCTTCCCCGGGTTATGAAACCCACCACCGGATCTCCCTGAACAGGGTTACAGCATTTGGCTAAGCGGAACATGATATCATCCATACCCTGAATTTTTATCCCAGACGAAACCCTCTCCCGGGCTGGGCTATCATCACTTTTTTTGACCGAGGTCGTCTCAGATTTCTCCTGCTGGGGAATAACGCGACTTACAATCTGCCCTAAAGAAACCTTTCCATATCCCAGAGACGCAAGGATATCATCGGCTTCCTTGAAACCGAGATCCGCAACCGCTGCTTGAAAGAGTTCTCCACTCAAGGTCTTTTTGAAGCCCAAACCATATTTGCGCAGCTCCTTTTCCAGGAGCTCCCTGCCAAGTTCAATGCTTTTTCCCCGTTGTTCCGTCTTGATCCACTGACGGATTTTATTGCGAGCCTTGGAAGTTTTGACAAAAGCCAGCCAATCTTTGCTAGGAGATTGATGCGTGGAGGTTATGATTTCCACGATATTGCCATTATTCAGCTGAGTTCTCAGTGGCACCAGCTTTCCGTTCACTTTGGCTCCGGAACAGTGCGCTCCAAGTTCCGAGTGAATGCTGAACGCGAAATCGATGGGAGACGAGCCTCGCGGCAGTTCCTTGACTTCACCTCCCGGCGTAAAAACAAAGACCGAGTCAGAAAGCAGGTCCAGTTTGACAGTGCGCATGAACTCCCTGGAGTCCTTGAGTTCCTGCTGCCATTCCAACATTTGCCTGAGCCAGGCAAACTGGCGATCATCTTTTCCGTCGAAGGAAGGCGCCGCAGCTCCTTCCTTGTATTTCCAATGGGCGGCAATCCCTTCCTCGGCGACCTGGTGCATTTCCTCGGTGCGGATCTGAACCTCCATCCGTTCACCATAAGGCCCGATCACTGTCGTGTGCAGAGACTGATACATGTTGCTCTTGGGCATGGCGATATAATCTTTAAAACGCCCTGGAATCGGCTTCCAGGTGGAATGAATGATCCCCAGAACTGCATAACAATCACTGACCTTGGAGACAATAATCCTGAACGCCGCCAGATCATAAACCTGATCGAGATCGATCCCCTGACTTTCCATTTTGTGGTAAACGGAATAGAGATGCTTGGCGCGGCCGGAAACAACTCCTTCCAACCCATGTTCAGCAAGTTTCTGCTCAACTTTATTCTTGACTTCCTCAATGTACTCATCGCGCTGGACTTTTCTTTTGCTGATCTTGGAGGCCAAATCAAAATAGACCTCCGGTTCGAGATAACGAAAAGAATAATCTTCCAGTTCACTCTTAATCCAGCTGATGCCCAGGCGGTTCGCAAGGGGTGCATAAATGTCATAGGTTTCCTGAGCGATCTGAGCCTGACTTACTTTTGTCTGCTGATCCAAAGTCCGCATGAAATCCAGTCGATCGGCCAGCTTCACGATAACGACCCGAATATCCCGAGCCGTCGCCAGAAGCATTTTACGAAAGTTTTCCGCCTGCCTCTCTTCAGTATTGTGAAAAGTCATCTTGCCGATCTGGGTGACCCCTTCCACCAGTTCGGTGATTTCTTCTCCAAATAATGATTTAAGCAACTCTTTGGAAACAAGATTCTCTTCGAGAGTATCATGGAGTAACCCAGTGATAATGGTATCGATATCCATCCGAAGCTGGGCTAAAAGGTAGGCGACTTCCAGAGAGTGTTTCAGATAAGGCTCTCCATCCAGAGACTCTTCTCCCTTATGAACCTTGGCACAGAAAACATAGGCTCTTTGAATCTCGCCAAGATCCACTTCCGGATGATAGGAGCGAATTTTTTCAAGAATGTCGTTAAAGCGGATCATGCCTTATCAGGCCTTAATACTATTTTTACAATCGGCAGAACGTAAAAAAGCTGGGCGTTTGGTGAGAGACATATGGGTCCGAAAGAACGTCGGACAAAACCAGATGGCTTTTTGTTAAGAAAAAAGAGGTATAAATTTCCATACAACTAAAAAGAATTATTTGAAACCTGGAACTTGATAGTCAATATCCCCGGCAGCAATCTCGCGCAGAGCCAGAACAATTTTTTTATTTCCGGCCTTATTTTCAATAAGAGGCTCGGACCCTTTATAATGCTGCTTGGTCCTTTTGGCGGCCACCATGACCAAAAGAAAACGATTCGGGACTACTTGCAGGCAGTCTTCAACTGTCACTCTTGCCATATTTCCTCCAGAAGCAGAAAAATCTGCATTTATAAGTTGATTTACATTATCGTTGACGGGAGGTTATCCGTCAATTTTTTTGCAAGAAAATTTTTTCAAATAAAAGACTTTTTTGTCAGCTCTGCAACTTTCAGACATTTTAATGGCTTTCAACTCTTCTAAAGCCATACCAAAATCGTCATTCACAATAATATAATCATACCAGGAAGCTTCGGCAATCTCGCGCCGGGCATTTTCAACCCGGGTAGCGATGACCTCGGAGGAATCCGTGTTACGACCCATTAGCCGTTTTTGAAGCTCTTCCAGGCTTGGAGGCAGAATAAAAATGAACACCCCCTCCTGATAATTCTTTTTCAACTGCGCAGCCCCTTGGCAGTCGATATCGAGAAGGATATCCTCTCCCCGGTCGCGGGCTGAATTCAAGGTTTCTTTCATGGTCCCATAGCAATTGCCGTGAACGACCGCCCATTCAGCAAATGCACCGCTAACCACCAGCTCTTGAAATTCCTTGGAAGTCACAAAAGAATAGTCTACCCCATCTTTTTCTCCAACCCTCGCCGGGCGGGTAGTATAAGAGACTGATTGGCGAAGTCCAGGGAAATTTTCCAGCAACCCTTTACACAGTGACGTTTTTCCGGCACCGGAAGGTGCGGAGACAACGAACAACGTTCCTCGTCCAGTCTCTTTAATTTCCGCACGTGAAGCAATAGTTTCTTCTGCCAATGGCCCGGCTTTCCTCAAAAAATAATTTTTAAACAATATTTTGGATTTGCTCCCGGATTTTTTCCAGTTCCGCCTTTATGCTGACCACTTTTTCGCTCAAAATTGAATCACTTCCTTTTGAACCCATGGTGTTGGCTTCCCGGAAAAGCTCTTGAACCAGAAAATCCATCTGGCGTCCGGCCGGCTCTTCCTCAAATAGCCGGTCGAACTGCGTCAAATGACTTCTGAAACGCAGTATCTCTTCGCTGATGTCGCATCGGTCGGCAAATATGGCCATTTCCTGTGCGACTCTCTGGGGATCAGGGACCGTCTCTCTTTCCAGGAGCTTAAGTCTGTTAGCAAATTTCTCTTTCCACTCGAGGGGCACCGTCGGCGCCCTTTGCTCAATTGCCAGGAGGCTCGCGGAAAGAACTCCCAGACGGGCTTTCAAATCGTCCTGAGTGGCCTCTCCTTCCGCTTGACGCATATCTTGGACGGAAGCGATAGCCTCATCCAGGGCTTTTCCGGTGGAACGGGCCAGATCTTCATGAGGAACTTCGATCCTATCAAAACTAAGCACATCTTTCTGGTTCGCCAGAAGAGAAAGGGATATTTCCTCTTCCAGCTCCATTTCAACCTTCATCTCCCGGAATATCTGCAGGTAGCGCTTGGCCAGAAAAGGGTTCCAGTTAGGCGCGCACTCCCCTCCCCCAGCTACCTCCTGGTTGATGTAAACATCAATCTTCCCGCGCAGGAGACTTTCGCCCAAACGTTTTTTAATATCACTTTCCAAAAAAAGAAGCGCTCGCGGCGCCTTGATGCTGACGTCACAAAAACGGTGATTGAGCGATCTCACTTCCACAGTAACAACGTACTCTCCGCAACGGACGCTTCCCTTGCCGTAACCGGTCATGCTTTTGATCATTCATGGCTCCTGTCAATAAAAGGCCCATCACTTCTAAAAAAGAATTATTTTAATGACTTTCTGAATTATTGCAACAAATACCATTTGATTCAATTTAGCCAGGCTTCCCTGGAAGCTTATAAATTATTGATTTTTTCCCGCGCCTGATTAATGATAAGAAAGGTCAGGATAAACATCAAATTTTGAAGGAGTCCTCCGTGCACGAAATGTCCCTAGCAGTGGCCCTGATGGAAGAAATCAACTCCATTGCCGATCAGAACCAAGTTGAAACAATCCAGGAAGTCGAACTCCACATTGGAGTTCTCAAGCAGGTTGTTCCGGAAGTTATGCAGGAAGCCTTCAGTGCTGCCAGTGCCGGGACCCGGGCGGAAGGTGCTCTCCTCAAGCAGATCCCCATTTCGGCAAAGGCCAGTTGCCAAAACTGCCGGAACACCTTTGAGCCGGAACACGCCAACTTTCTCTGCCCCAACTGTGGCCAGGGACTGGTAAACATACTCCAGGGCGATGAATTCATCCTGAATTCCTTGACCTGCGCCTCATCATAAAAACGAAGGAGCCTATTCGATATGAAAATCAACGTCGTCAAAAAAGTACTGGCCGCCAACGATCTCGTTGCCACGGAAAATCGCCTGGCTTTCAGTAAAGCGGGAATTTTGGGGGTTAATATCATCAGCTCACCTGGTAGCGGAAAAACCACCCTGCTGGAAAAAACCATCCCTGCGCTGGCAAGTGAAGATTCCTCCATCGTAGTGGTCGGAGATCTGGAAACAACTCGCGACGCCGAGCGGGTCGCGGATAAAGCCATCCAGGTCACTCAGATCAATACCGGTATGAGTTGTCACCTTTACGCCAATCAGATAGCGGAAAGCCTGCCGGAACTCGATCTTGAAAAAGCCGGCTATCTGTTTATTGAAAACGTCGGCAACCTGGTTTGCCCCGGTGAATTCGATTTGGGCGAAAATATAAAGGTTGTCCTCCTGAGCATCCCGGAGGGGGACGATAAAGTCGCTAAATACCCAACTGTTTTTCGCGTGGCTGACATCGTACTTCTGACAAAAATTGACAGCCTAAACTCTTCCCATTACGATCTTCAGCGGGTTTATGATGACCTTAAAAAGTTGAATCCAACCGCACCGGTCATTGAATTTTCTTCCTTGACGGGCCAGGGCATGGAGGAATGGCTGACCTGGCTGAAAACCCAGAAGCAACAAAATCTTGGTGTTCAGGCTAAATTTGTCAAGGAGTAAGGACAGCCTTCTCTTTTTCAGCATTTTTTGTAAAAACCAGTGTTTTCTCCGTGCCCAATCTAGAAGGAGGATTGACTTTTTACATATAATTATTTGTTTTATAATGTTTTTGAAATTTCCCCCTGACGGACAAACAGAGGTAGCACTAAAAAACGTTTTGTAACACTAGCTTGAGCCATCACCCTCCCTTTTTTTATTGCTTGACATTTATTGGGAAATTAAAGAATATTGCGCATTAAAAAGCAGTATTTAGGTAGAAGTTTGATATTGGTTTTTTGCGAGTCTGTTTCATTGGATATGGTTTTTGGTTTTAACTGCAACACTCAAACATTTTTGGATTAGGGGTATTATCTATGAGTAAGAACCTCGAAGAAACAATCAGGAAAATCTGCGAAGAGTGCGGAAACGACCGTACACGGATGATGGACATCGTCAGAGCTGTTCAGTCAAAGTTCGGTGAAGTATCCAGCCAGGCAACCGACCTGATCGCCAGCCTGACAAAAGTTCATCGGGTGGAAGTGGAAAGCGTGGTCTCCTTCTATGCTTTTCTCTCGGATAAGCCTAAAGGGAATGTGGTAATTCGGCTCTGCAACGACGTCGTCGACAAAATGCACGGCGTTGATGAAATCGCCAAGATCTTTTCCGCTGAACTCGGCATCGACTTTGGCGAAACTTCCGCTGACGGTTACTTCACCCTTGAATGGGCTCCCTGTATCGGGATGTGCGATCAAGCACCCGCCGCTTTGTTCAATGATGTCATGGTGACCAACCTCACCGCGGACAAAGCCAAGGATGTTATGCTCGAACTGAAAAAGAACCCCGATCCGAAAAAGTTTTCGGCAGTTTATGGCGTTGGCGACGGCAACAACGCCCACCCCTTAGTTCAATCCATGGTCCAGAACTGCATTAAAAAAACCGGTGAAGTCCTGCTCTGCGACGTACCCGCAGATGCCGGCCTGAAAAAAGCACTTGAAATGTCCCCCGAAGAAGTCATCGCTGAAGTTGAGACTTCCAAACTCAGAGGTCGCGGCGGCGCCGGCTTCCCCACTGGCCTGAAATGGAAATTTACCCGTGGCTCTGAAGGACGCGAAAAATACGTTCTTTGCAACGCTGACGAAGGCGAGCCCGGAACATTTAAAGACCGCGTACTGCTCACCGAACGGGCGGCTTTAATGTTCGAAGGGATGACCATTGGCGGTTATGCCATCGGCGCTGAAACCGGTATCCTTTACCTGCGTGGCGAATATGCCTACCTGCGTGCACTCCTTGAAGAGATTCTTCAGCAACGCAGAGCGAACGGTCTTCTCGGCAAAAATATTCTTGGCAAAGACTTCAACTTCGACATCCGCATCCAGATGGGTGCCGGTGCTTATATCTGTGGCGAAGAGACTTCTCTCATCAGTTCCTGTGAAGGTCTCCGCGGTGACCCCAAAAATCGTCCTCCCTTCCCTCCTCAGCAGGGTTTCCTTAGAAAACCCACGACTGTAAACAACGTGGAAACCTTCTGCTCTGTCGCTCGCATTCTTGATAATGGCGGTGAATGGTACGCCGGTATCGGTTCCCAAGGCAGTTCCGGAACTAAATTGCTGAGCATTTCCGGCGATTGCAAAGCTCCTGGTGTTTACGAGTATCCCTTCGGCGTCAAGATCAGCACGATTCTTGAGGATGTCGGGGCAGAAAATACTCAGGCACTTCTTGTTGCCGGGCCTTCAGGCCAGTTCATCGGCATTGAATCTTTTGAAAAAACTATCTGCTACGATGATCTCGCAACCGGTGGCGCGCTTGTTATTTACAATCAGGACCGCGACCTAATTAAAATCGCCCACGAATATATGGAATTCTTCGTTGAAGAGAGTTGCGGCTACTGCACTCCTTGCCGCGTTGGAAATGTTCTCATCAACAAATGCCTTGGAAAAATCATGGCAGGTAACGGTGAACCGAGCGATCTTGATTATCTTGAAAAACTTGGTGACACCATCAAAAAATCGAGCCGTTGCGGTTTAGGCCAGACCTCTCCGAATCCTGCTTTATCCACCCTGAAAAATTTCCGATCAATCTATGAATCACTGGTCAAGCCTGCTGAAAATGGATTACAGCCTGATTTTGATATCAAGGCTGCCGTGAGTGAAGCCGAGGCCCTTGCCGAACGTAGTTCAGTAATTTACTAAGAGGAAAAGGATCGACAATGAGCGAGACAATTACCTTTACGATTGATGGCGTAGAAGTCAAAGGACAAGCGGGTCAGACAATCATGCAGGCAGCAGACGAAGCCGGCATTTACATCCCCCGTCTGTGCTTTCTGGAAGGTTCCGAACCATTCGCAAGCTGCCGCGTCTGTACCGTTAATGTAAACGGCAGACCCCAGGCCGGATGCACTCAGCCCATAGCTGAAGGAATCGTGGTTGAGAACGAAACCGACGAAATCCTGCAAATCAGAAAAGACCTCGTCGAAATGCTTTTCGTCGAAGGCAATCACTATTGCATGTTCTGCGATAAGAGTGGAAACTGCGAGCTTCAGGCCATGGCTTATCGCCTTGGCATCCTGCAGCCCAAGTACCCTTTCCTTTTCCCTGTACGGGAAGTGGATGCATCTCATCCTTACATCTATATCGACAAAAATCGCTGTATCCTTTGTGGTCGTTGCGTCCAGGCCTCCCAAGATCTGGATGGAAAGCATGTCTTTGACTTCGTGGGACGTGGTCCAGATAAACAGATCAAAGTCAACGCCGAAGCGCGACTGGCTGACACCAAGCTGGACATTACAGACAAAGCTTGCGACGTATGCCCTGTTGGCGCTATTCTGAAGAAAGGCGTCGGGTTTGCCGTTCCCATTGGGCAGCGACTTTACGACAAAAGCCCCATCGGATCAGACATAGAAGAAAAAAGAAAGTAATGGAAACTCTTTCCAAATGGGAGGGTTCAAAAAACCATGAGCTTATTTTCAAAACTTTTTTCAAATAAAAAACCGGGGGAAAAGAAAATGGATAAACCCAAAATTGCAACTGCATCTTTGGCAGGATGCTTCGGATGCCATATGTCCCTCCTCGATATTGACGACCGAATTCTGAAGCTTGTTGAGTTGGTACAGTTTGACAAATCACCTGTCGATGACATCAAAACATTTACTGGTCAATGCGCTATCGGGCTCATTGAAGGCGGATGCTGTAACGAGGAAAACGTTCACGTTTTGCAGGACTTCCGTAAGAATTGTGACATTTTGATTTCAGTCGGAGATTGCGCTACTATGGGCGGCATCCCGGCCATGCGCAACGGCATACCTCTCAAAGAGTGCCTTGACAGAGCGTATGTTACCGGCGTTGGCCTATACAATCCTGCCGGCAAAATCCCTAACGACGAGGAAATTCCACTTCTTCTCAACAGAGTTTTCCCTTGCCATGAAGTCGTCAAAATTGACTACTACCTGCCCGGCTGTCCTCCTTCGGCGGACACGCTCTGGGAAGCCTGTGTTGCTCTTCTGACCAACAAGCCTCTGGACCTTCCTTACGACCTGATCAAGTACGACTGATTTTCAAACAGGAGTAGAATCCATGAATGCAAGTAGTGCCAATTTGAAAAAAATCACTATCGAACCCGTTACCCGCGTTGAAGGACACGGTAAAGTCACCATTCTGCTCGATGAGAACAACAACGTCCAGCAAACCCGCCTTCATGTCGTGGAATTCCGTGGTTTCGAACGTTTTATCACTGGCCGTCCTTATTGGGAAGCACCGGTTACGGTCCAGCGACTCTGCGGGATCTGTCCCGTCAGCCATCACCTGGCTGCCGCCAAAGCGATGGACATCATTGTCGGTGTGGACCAACTGACGCCGACGGCTGAAAAAATGCGCCGATTGATGCATTACGGCCAAACCTTCCAGTCTCACAGCCTGCATTTCTTCCACCTTTGCTCCCCTGACCTGCTCTTCGGTTTTGATGCCGATCCGGCGATTCGCAACGTCATCGGCGTAGCCGCAAAATTCCCTGAGCTGGCGGTACAGGGGGTCATGATGCGTAAATACGGTCAGGAAGTCATCAAAGCCACGGCCGGTAAAAAAATCCACGGCACCGGCGCCATCCCCGGCGGCGTCAACAAAAACCTCTCCATTCAGGAAAGGGATGAACTCCTCAAAGATATCGATCAGATGATGACTTGGGGAGAGGGCGCACTCAAGATCGCCAAGGATTACACCGTTGAGCATCTCGAGAAGCTTGCCCCTTTCGGCAGCTTTGACTCCAGTCATCTCAGCCTTATCCGTGAAGACGGTGCCATGGACCTTTACCATGGTAATATCCGGGCGATTGACGCCCAGGGCAACAAAATTATCGATCAGGTAGATTATCAGGACTACCTCGACCACATCGTCGAAGAAGTTCGTGATTACAGCTACATGAAATTCCCATTCCTGAAACAGCTCGGTCCTCAGGACGGTTGGTACCGGGTCGGTCCCCTCGCCCGTGTCAATACGGCTGACTTCATCGACACTCCATTGGCGGATGCAGCACTTAAGGAATTTAAAGCTGTCACTGACGGCAAGCCCAACAACCTCACCATGGCCTACCACTGGGCAAGGATGATTGAAAACCTGCACGCTATTGAAAAGATCAAGGAACTGCTTCATGATTCGGACCTTCAGGGCAAAGCTTTGGTTCTCAAGGGTGAGCGTCGCGAGGAAGGTGTTGGCCTCATCGAAGCACCGCGCGGCACCTTGTTCCACCACTACAAGGTTAATGAAGATGACCAGATCACCATGTGTAATCTGATTGTTTCCACCACCAATAACAACGAGCCAATGAACCGCGCCGTTCAAAAGGTTGCCAACGATCATATCAGTGGCGTTCCCAACATCACTGAAGGTCTCTTGAACCATGTTGAAGTCGCGATTCGTGCTTATGACCCATGCCTCTCATGTGCAACCCACGCAATGGGCCAAATGCCTCTCGTTATTGAACTCTATGACAGTGAAGGCAAACAGATTGACCGGAAAAGCAACCGCGATTTCTGATAAATGCCTAAATTTCTTCTGATAGGATACGGTAACCCCGGCAGATTGGATGATGGACTAGGGCCAGCACTGGCCGAAGCCATCGAAAATCTGGATCTGCCGGGGGTAACCGTTGACATTGACTACCAGGTTACCGTTGAAGACGCTGCGCTCGTTGCAGAACATGAGACGGTTATTTTTGCTGATGCATCCATTGACAGCGAAGAGCCCTTCGATTTCAAGCCGATCACACCCAAGTCGACTCTCAGCTTCAGTTCCCACAGCGTTGAACCCGATGCTTTAATGGCGTTGGCGATCGATTTATTCGGCGCAACGAGTAAAGGTTATGCCTTGGGGATTCGCGGCTATGAATTTGATGAATTTGATGAAAGATTGACCCCACAGGCAAAAGAAAACCTTCAAAAAGCCATCCAGTTCATCATTCCAGTCCTAAAGGACGAAGCACCCGAAACACTGAAATAAATATTTCCGTTCAATATTCTCTGCATAAGTCCAAAAGCCCTCTTCTTTTCGAGAGGGCTTTTTTCACATCGATCTTGTTTTTCTTGACCTGCATTTTTTACTATGAGTACATTAACATCTTCAAAGCTCGAATATGCTGGAAATAAAAACTTGCATAATCCATGGAACTTGCTCATTTATCTTCTTTTTTTAACAAAAAACTAATTTTTCCCTTTATTTTTCTAACGGCCACCTAACACAAGGAAAATAATCTGTAAAAAAAACAAAAGGGTGGAAATCAAACATGATTAACCAAAAAATTCTGATTATTGAAGACGAAGAGGATATTCTCGCCCTCATTCACTACAATCTGACCAGGGAGGGATTTCAGGTTTTTTGTTCAGCATCCGGAGAGGATGGGCTAAAAAAAGTTTCGGAACAACGCCCGGACCTGATTCTTCTCGATTTAATGCTTCCTGGAATTAGCGGCATCGAGATATGCAGAGCCCTCAAGGAAAAGCCCGAAACATCTGAAATCCCCATTATCATGGTTACCGCCAAGGGAGAGGAGTCCGATATTGTAGCCGGACTGGAATTGGGGGCTGATGATTATATCCCCAAACCGTTCAGCCCAAAAATCCTGGTTGCCAGGACCAGGGCCGCACTTCGGCACCCCCGTAAGGAAGTACCTGTCACCGATGAATGCTCGGTTGTCAATGCCCATGAATTAGTCATTCATCCAGGCAAAAAAGAAGTAATGGCCGCTGGCGCTTTAATCGATCTGACCTTTACAGAATTTCATGTTTTACTTTTCCTTGCTCGCCGTCCCGGGTGGGTTTTTACCCGATATCAAATTGTCAACGCTGTTCGTGGTGAAGATTATTCCGTAACCGATCGGGCTGTGGATGTTCAGATTGTCGGCCTCAGAAAGAAACTTGGTCCTTATGGAAAATACATTGAAACTGTTCGTGGCGTTGGATATCGCTTCAAGGATTGAGAAATGAAAACAAAGCCCATTTTCTGGCAAATTTTCCCTAATTTTCTTCTGCTTATTTTTCTTATTCTTTCTGTCACCACATGGCTTTTTTCCAATTCTTTGAAAAATTTCTACCTGGACCAGACCCTGCTCGATTTAAAAGATCAGGCACTTCTTATTGAAAATCAGGTAGCAGATAAATTTTCCCTGGACCAGATTCCTTACCTGACCGGGCTATGTAATCGTCTTGGTACCAAAACCGGCACCCGCATCACCCTGATTCTCCCCAACGGAAAAGTCCTTGCCGACTCTTTGGAGGATCACCAGACAATGGACAACCACGCAAACCGGCCTGAAATTCAGAAGGTATTCAAAGGGAGTTCAGGTACTTCCATTCGCCACAGCTATACATTACATACGCGCATGATGTATGTCGCAATTCCCGTCAGGCTTAATAATGCTCTTACCGGAATTATTCGCACCGCCAAGCCGATTAAAAGTTTCAATGAGACACTGATATCGGCCTATCCGGGCATTCTGATCGGCAGCCTGCTAGTCGCCATTTTCGCTGCCATCATCAGCCTTTTCCTCTCCCGCCGCATAAGCCACCCCATTGAACGAATCAAAAAGTCCGCCGAAACTTTTGCGAATGGGCATCTGGAGAACAAAATCCGTATAAGTGGTCCCACGGAAATCGTCACTCTGGCGGAAACCCTTAACCTTATGTCTAGTCGCCTCCAAGACCGGATCGATACCATCCTTTCACAACACAATGAGCAGGAAGCGGTCCTCTCCAGCATGGTGGAAGGGGTGCTTGCCGTTGATACGGAAGAACGTATCCTGCGCACAAACCGGGCCGCTCTCAAGCTGTTGAATCTGCCCGGAAGTGACATCAAAGGTTCACAAATTCAGGAAGTTATTCGCAAAGCGGACATTTTACGTTTCGTTCGCCAGGCCCTTCAAAGCCCTCACCCTGTGGAAGCGGAAATTCTCATCCATACTCTCCCCGAAACTTATTTCCAGGCTCATGGCACCTCTCTGAAAAATGCGGCTGAAGAACAAATTGGCGCTTTGATCGTTCTGAACGATATCACTCACATGCGCCGGCTTGAAAATGTGCGCCGCGACTTTGTAGCCAACGTATCTCATGAGCTTAAAACGCCTATTACCGCCATTAAAGGGTTTGTTGAAACCCTTCTCGACGGGGCTATTAAAAACCCTGCAGAGAGTCAGCGGTTTTTAGAAATTGTGTCCAAACAAATTGACCGTTTGACTTCCATTATTGAAGATCTTCTGCAACTTTCCCGCATCGAGCAGGACGAGGAGAAAGAAGGGGTTCGGTTGGAAAAACAGCCGCTCAAGGATGTTCTCAATGCTTCGATTCAGTCCCGCTCATCCCTTGCAAAAGATCAATCCATTCAGGTTGACCTGCAATGTGATCCCGGAATCAATGTCAGAATTGACGCTCCTTTGTTTGAACAGGCCATTACCAACCTTATTGATAATGCCATCAAATACAGCAATGAAAAAAGTCGGGTTCTGGTCACCGCATTAAACAAAGGGGATGAAATCCAGATCGCTGTTCAGGACTGGGGGATAGGGATCGAAAAAGAGCACCACCAACGGCTGTTTGAAAGATTTTACAGAGTAGACAAAGCCCGAAGCAGAAAAATCGGTGGAACCGGCCTCGGTCTTTCTATTGTCAAACATATCATCAATATTCACAAAGGTTCTGTTACGCTTGCCAGCGAGCCCGGCAAAGGCAGTACCTTTTTCATTCACCTGCCTCGTCACTCCTGAAACAATCCCAGAAGATTACATTACCCTCGACAGGAACGGGCACCAATAATTTCTAGTAAACTGGTGCCTTTTTTTTCAATCCAACCGCTTTGTTCTTTTCAAGCCAACCTTTTCTCACAAACATCTAACAAAACCATAACGAATTCCTATCAGATTATTGCGATAAGTAACTCGTTTGAAATTCTGCCTTAAATCATGATGAAAAGGGGGTGGGTTATTTTATATTCGCTATTTTTCTACTGATCTAACAGAGACCTAGCAAGAAGACATTAAATTCTAACAAGGAGATAAAAATGAAAAGTTCCAAGGTTTTTTGGAGTATTTTGGCCTGCTTAGCCCTCCTCCTCCCCGCTACTTTCAGCTGTGCGGAGAACCTGGTTATTAAAGGGTCCACCACGGTTCTCCCCATTGCTCAAAAGGTCGCCGAAGCATACATGAAGGAAAATCCCGAAGTTAAAATCTCCATTTCCGGTGGTGGTTCCGGCAACGGGATGAAAGCCATCATTGATGGAACGACCGACATCGGTAATGCTTCCCGTTTTATCAAAGGGAAAGAAGTGAAACGGGCCATAGAAAAGGGTGTTTATCCTGTTCCTTTCCGTGTTGCATACGACTGTATCATTCCCATAGTCCATCCTTCCAACAAGTTGGGCGACATCCCCTTGGATAAACTTAAAGCCATTTACACTGGCGACATCAAAAATTTCAAAGAAGTCGGTGGGCCTGACCGCCAAATCGTTGTCATTTCTCGCGATACCTCTTCCGGTACCTACGAAGTCTGGGAAAAGAAAGTTCTTAAAAAAGCGAAAGTCTTCCCCGGTGCACTGCTCCAGGCATCAAACGGTGCTGTTGCTCAAGCGGTTGCCAAAAACAAAAATGCCATCGGTTATATCGGCATCGGTTACCTGAATAAAGACGTGAGTGCAGTTAAAGTAAACGGCATTGAAGGAACCATGGAAACAACCCTTGACGGAAGCTTCCCCGTCAGCCGCCCTCTTTTCATGTTCACCCAGGGTTGGCCTAAAGGCACGACCGTAAAATTTCTTAACTATGTTCTTCATCCTCAAAAAGGACAAAAATTCGTCAAGGAATCCGGATACGTACCTCTTTACTGATAAAAAACCGATGAACCTAAGCTGAAAAAGCCATTGGAAGCCGGATGCTCCCACAAAGGTATCCGGCTTTCGAAACTTTTTTCTATAACATTTTTCACCTGTAATCAGCAGGGCAGTCTGCAGCATGACCATTGGAGTAACGGTTTTTCAAGTATCGAAATGGAACCTCAACAATGTCTAATCCCCGACAGACAAAAGAACGCCTGATCCACAAGATTTTCTTCGGCATCGCTTTTGTTTCAATATTCACCCTGTTTCTCATTTTTCTTTTTCTGATGATGGAGGGGATCCCCTTGTTTAAGGAAGTCTCCATCAAAGATTTTATTTTCGGGAATTACTGGTACCCAACTTCAGATCCTCCTGAATTCGGCGTCTTTCCGCTTATCCTCGCTTCAATCGCCGTCACCGCAGTCTCAGCAGTTATATCCATCCCTCTTGGGGTGATGACCGCCTTTTACCTTGCTGAAATCGCTTCCAATAAAGTGCGGGAATTCGCCAAACCTGTGGTCGAGCTACTCGCCTCTCTTCCTTCGGTAGTGATCGGGTTTTTCGGAATGGTCATTGTTGCTCCCTTCCTTCAGGATGTTTTCGACGTTGCTACCGGGCTGAACCTTTTCAATGCTGCCATGATGCTGGCTTTTATGTCCGTTCCGACCATCTGTAGCATTTCGGAAGATGCCATTTACAGTGTCCCAACTGAATTAAAAGAAGCCTCATTCGCACTGGGCGCCACCCATTTTGAAACCATCCAGAAAGTTGTGCTGCCGGCTTCGCTCTCCGGGATCAGCACCGGGGTTATTCTCGGAATGTCAAGAGCCATTGGCGAAACGATGGTTGTTTTAATGGTAGCCGGTGGTGCCGCAATGATCCCGGGCTCCCTTTTTGACCCTGTCAGACCGATGCCCGCAAGCATCGCAGCGGAAATGGCTGAAGCGCCCTTCCGTGGAGACCATTACTACGCCTTGTTTGCCACAGGCATCGTCCTTTTTCTGTTCACCCTCTGCTTCAATCTGATCGCTGATCACGTGGCTCACAAATACAAGCAAGTTGGAGCCGCAACACTATGAAACAGGCGCTAAGACCTCATTCAGACATTGCCTTAAATGGAAAAGGAATCTTGGAAAACATGGGGAACAATTCAAATGATTCCAAGCTAAAACTTCGCAAATTTATTGAGTGGTTGTTTTTCTCTTCTTTCAGGGGCGCAACCATCATCAATGCATTGGCTCTTTTTATTATCGTCTATTTCATGTTGGTCAATGGCTGGGAGGCCATTAATCTCCCGTTTTTGACGGAGGCACCACGCGACTCCATGACAAAAGGGGGGATTTTTCCCTGTATTGTCGGAACCGTCTATCTGGCTCTGGGTGCCATGGCTTTCGCCTTTCCCATCGGAATCGCATCCGCCATCTTTCTGAATGAATATGCAAAGCCCGGAAAATTACTGCGACTGATCCGAATCGGGATCAACAATCTGGCTGGAGTACCATCGGTAGTGTTCGGCCTTTTCGGTCTTGCATTTTTCGTCACTTATTTCAAATGCGGGGTCAGTATTCTGGCCGGTGCTCTCACTTTGGGAGCGATGTCTTTACCGGTCATCATCGGGACCACGGAAGAAGCTTTGAAGTCCGTTCCAAACACTTATCGCGAAGCGTCTCTCGGATTGGGGGCAACCAAGTTCCAGACCATTTTTCACGTTGTCCTGCCAAGTGCCCTACCCGGTATACTGACCGGGGGAATACTCGGCATTAGCCGGGCAGCAGGTGAAACTGCGCCGATCATGTTCACGGCTGCGGTTTTTTTCACTCCATCAATCCCCACTTCCATTTTCGATGAAATTATGGCTCTTCCTTACCATATTTATGTCTTGGCGACGGCCGGAACGGATATTGAAGCAACCCGTCCCCTGCAATATGGTACGGCTCTGGTTCTAATTGCCCTGGTGCTTGGATTAAACCTGGTGGCCATTCTTTACAGAGCCCGTTTGCGTAAAAAGGTCAAATAAATCTCAACCTGGTTTTTCAATTGACTTTCCGAGGCTTGAAGCACTATGAATGAAATTAAAGTCCAATCAAAAAATTTGAATTTTTACTACGGATCTTTGCAAGCACTTTATGATGTTTCCCTGGATTTTCCCAAAAATATGGTTACCGCTTTAATCGGACCTTCCGGCTGTGGAAAAAGCACGTACTTGCGATGTTTCAACCGTATGAATGACCTGATTCCCAATACCCATGTGGAGGGAGAAATTCAGTTTGACGGGGAAAATATTACCCACAATGATGTTGATGTCGTTTCTCTTCGCAGCCGTATCGGCATGGTTTTTCAAAAACCAAATCCTTTTCCAAAAACAATTTTTGAGAATGTCGCTTATGGATTAAAGGTAAATGGAGAAAAAGATAAGGCATTCATCAATGACCGGGTTGTGGAAAGCCTGAAGCAATCCGCTCTCTGGGATGAGGTTCAAGACCGGCTTCACACCTCGGCTCTGGGCCTTTCTGGCGGCCAGCAGCAGCGTCTTTGCATAGCCAGAGCGCTTGCCGTCAAACCTGAAATCCTGCTCATGGACGAACCTGCTTCCGCCCTGGACCCAATTGCCACACAAAAGATTGAAGAACTGATCCACGTTCTTAAAAAGGAACTGACAATCATTATTGTCACGCATAATATGCAGCAGGCGGCCAGAGTCTCGGACTTCACTGCCTTCTTTTATATGGGCCGACTCATCGAAAACAATGAAACAAAATCCATTTTCACTAAGCCCAAGCTGAAACAGACCGAGGATTACATCACCGGGCGTTTCGGTTAATAGTTATATTCTTTTCAACCACATCCAGCTTGAGGGTTCAATTGTATGGAAATCCATTTAGCACATGAACTTGACTGTCTCAAAAAAAACATCCTTAACCTCTGCGCCGAGGTAGAGGAATGTGTCTCTAAATCCGTTCAAGCTCTTTTAAAACGGGATACTGAACTGGCCAAAAGTGTTATTCAAAAGGATGAGGAAATCGACCGTATGGAGGTCGACCTGGAAGAGGAGTGCCTCAAAGTACTGGCTTTGCACCAACCTGTAGCCAGTGACCTGAGGTTCATTGTGAGCATACTTAAAATCAACAACGACCTTGAGCGGATTGCCGATCTGGCAGTCAACGTCGCAGAGCGCAGTATCGCCCTAGCCAAGGACAACCCTGTTTCACCTCCCTTCGATTGCGCACTCTTAGGAAAAAAGGTTCATACCATGCTTGATAAAAGCCTGGAATCATTTATTAAGCATAATTCCGACCTGGCATATGAGGTTCTGTCCCTAGATGACGAAGTCGATTTAATGCATCGCCAGGCCTACAAAACAGTTGGAGAAATAGTTTCGCAGAAACCGCAGGAATTTTCTTCTTTATCCAGCTATCTTTCCGCATCCCGTCATTTGGAGAGAATAGCCGACCTTGCCACCAACATTGCCGAAGATGTCATCTATCTGGTCAACGGCGATATTGTACGCCACAAAACGGAATTTCTAGCTAAACCACCTTTGAAATAGGTGAGTTATACATCCTGTGAGTTCAGCTTACAGGGGTTTTCCAGTTTTCCCAAGAAGTTAAAACAAAAAAGTTCAGTCCCTGTCAAACAGGAACTGAACTTTTTAAAATTTTTTAAAATTAAGCGGAAAGGTTTTTAGTTTTAGTGAGAGCCTTCTTTAGATCAAGCCACTTGCTTCAAGCGTCTCCGAAATCGGGGCCTTTCAGAAATAAAATCCTCAATTTCTTTAACGGCTGGAATTCGACCTGCCACTCGAACACTGTCATCAATCAGTAAAGCCGGAGAAACATAGACCCTGTTATCGATCATCTTTTTGGAGTCCCGGTGTAAATGTACCTCCGCCTCGACACCGGATCGGGTTAGTGCTTCACGAACATTCTTGAGAACCAGATCACAATGTTTTCCGCCTTCAGGTTTACAAAGGATGTCTATGCGCATAACACCTCCCTGCTGAAAGAATCTATAACTTTATTAGTAATTATTATACCCTTATAAACAGAAAAAGCAACGGATTTTCATCATTTTTCTCCATACTTAAGCATTTAAATTAGGATCAACTTAATTTCTGTATTGCCCAGCCTTTTGGTGGAAAATCATCACAAAAACCTGTTCCAAATTCTTGTATTACTCCTGACGGCTGTGGGTCACATTTAAATGTCCATCCTGTTCGTCGATGGATATCACTTCGCCATCAAAAATTTTCCCTTGAATCAAAGCACGGCCTATACGCGTTTCCAATTCGTGCTGAAGAAATCGCTTTAAAGGGCGGGCGCCGTACACCGGCTCATAGGCTTTTCTGGCAATAAAATCGACCGCCGCATCGCTAAGTTCGAGTTCCAGACGTCTTGATTCCAGGCGTTTGCGAAGATCCTTAACAAGCAGTGTGATAATGTCTTTAATTTCGTTCATGGACAAAGGCTTGAACAACACAATGTCATCAACGCGGTTAAGAAATTCAGGCCGGAAATTGCGCCGCAATTCCCCCATGACCGCCTTTCGGGCCTCCTCACTGATCACCCCCTCGTCCGTCAAACCCTCCAGAAGATACTGAGAGCCAACGTTCGAAGTCATGATAATTACCGTATTTTTAAAGTCTATGGTCCGCCCCTGCGAATCGGTTACACGTCCATCATCCAGAATTTGCAGGAGAACGTTAAAAACATCATTATGGGCTTTTTCAACCTCGTCAAAAAGGATAACTGAGTACGGTTTGCGACGGACGGCCTCGGTCAGTTGGCCTCCTTCTTCGTAGCCGACATATCCCGGAGGAGCGCCCAGCAGGCGGCTGACCGTATGTCTTTCCATGTATTCCGACATATCGATCCGCACCATCTGATCCTCGCTATCGAAAAGCGTCTCGGCAAGGCTTTTTGCCAACTCGGTTTTCCCCACCCCTGTCGGCCCAAGAAAAATAAAGGAACCTATGGGCCGGCGAGGATCCTTAATCCCCGAGCGTGCACGGATAATGGCATCTGCCACCAGTTGTACGGCCTCGTCCTGGCCCACAACCCGCTGGTGGAGAACCTGATCGAGCTTGAGAAGTTTTTCCCTCTCCGCTTCCACCAGCCGGGTTACCGGAATACCGGTCCACCGCGACACGATATCGGCGATTTCCTCTTCAGCAACCTCTTCACGTAGCAGTCGGTTGCCGCTCTCCTGGGTCCTGATCCGTTCTTCACTTTCATGGAGATCCTTTTCAAGTTGAGGACGACGTCCATGTTTCAATTCAGCAGCACGATCAAGGTCATACTCCCGTTCGGCAACAGCAATTTCCTGGTTGACCTTCTCAATCTCCTCGCGAATTTTCTGGACCTTGACGATCCCCTCTTTTTCCGAGCTCCATTGAGCCGAAAGCCGGTCAGACTCATACTTGTGTTCCGCCAGTTCTTTCCTCAGGCATTCCAGGCGCTCCCGGCTGGCCGGGTCCTTTTCTTTTTTCAGGGCAGCCTCTTCAATTTCCAGTTGCATGACCCTGCGGGTGACGGCATCGAGTTCAGCAGGCAGCGAATCGATCTCGGTTCGGATCATGGCACAGGCCTCATCCACCAGATCAATGGCCTTGTCAGGCAGGAAACGATCGGAAATATAGCGATGGCTCAATGTAGACGCAGCCACAAGTGCGTTGTCCTGAATACGGACCCCGTGATGAACCTCGAACCTTTCCTTGAGGCCGCGGAGGATACTGATAGTGTCCTCCACCGTCGGTTCCTCTACCAGTAAAGGTTGAAAACGCCGTTCCAGGGCCTTGTCCTTTTCGATGTATTGGCGGTATTCATCCAGAGTCGTGGCGCCGATGCAGTGCAGTTCCCCGCGTGCGAGCATCGGCTTGAGCATATTCCCGGCATCCATGGACCCTTCCGCCTTGCCCGCCCCGACTATGGTGTGCAACTCGTCGATAAAAAGGAGAATCCGGCCATCACTCCCTTTAATTTCACTCAGAACAGCTTTAAGTCTTTCCTCAAACTCCCCCCGGAACTTGGCGCCGGCAATCAGGGAACCCATATCAAGGGCAAACACACGCTTTTCTTTCAGCCCCTCGGGCACATCCCCCCGCACAATGCGGTGAGCCAGACCTTCCACCACCGCGGTTTTACCGACACCCGGCTCCCCAATGAGAACCGGGTTGTTCTTGGTTTTTCGGGAGAGAACTCGAATGATACGGCGAATTTCATCATCCCGGCCTATGACAGGGTCAAGTTTTCCCTTTTCAACCTCTTCAACAAGATCACGGCCGTATTTTTCCAGAGCTTCATAGGTCCCTTCGGGGTCCTGGCTGGTCACACGCTGGTGGCCCCTGACCTGGGCCAGAACCTCCAATATCCTGTCCTTGCGGATACCGAACTGCTTGAACAATCGGCCGGCGAGGGTGCTCTCACTTTCGCTGCACAAGGCTAGAAGGATATGCTCCACACTGATATATTCATCTTTCAGATGTTTAGCTTCTTCCTCAGCCTTGAGAAGGACCCTGTTCATTCTCTGGGTCACATAGATACGTCCCGCTTCCGTTCCCGAACCGGACATGGAGGGTCGCCTGGCCAGTTCCCTCTCCAAAGACTGGGAAAAAGTCTCGGCCGACACAGCGACCTTCTCCAGCAGGCGCGGGATCAAACCACCCTTCTGCTCGAGAAGGGCGGCAAGCAGATGCTCGGCATCCACTTCCGCATGTCCATACTTTAGCGCCTTGTTCTGGGCGTTCTGGATCGCTTCCTGGGTTTTTTCCGTCATTTTATTGATATTCATAGCCAAGGTTTTCCTTCATCTTTTTATAACAAAGCCCGGTTAGGGATTCCCCGCCGGGCTTCTTGATGTCGCAATATTTCAGGCCATCAATGCCTGGTCTCAATTTTGATCTGTTTCGGTTTGGCCGTCTCCGCCTTTGGAAGCCTGAGGGTCAGAACTCCATCATTGTATTCGGCCGTCGCTTTCTCCTGGTCGATCCCTTCATACAGTTGAAATCTTCGATGGTAGTCGCGTGACTCAAATTCCTGATGGATGTTTTCGTCCTTCCGTCCACTCGCCGCACGACCTTCAATGACCAGTATATCATCCTCTATGCCAATAGAAATCCCATCTTTGTCCGCGCCCGGCATATCGGCAACCAGGGTCAGCCCGTCCCCATCCTCCAGGATATCGACAGGGGGAATAAAAAATTGTTTCCGGTTGCGGGTTTCCTCAGCCTTATTGATACCGTTGCCCTGTTGAGTTGTCACTTCTCTGTTTTCCATTTTATATCTCCTTAACTAACATATCTTTATTGTCTGAGTTCCAAAATCATCCTTAAGCTGCTTTTACCAGAACTTTTTTCGGTTTCGCCTCTTCCGCCTTTGGAAGTTTGACCCAAAGCAGGCCATCTTTGTAGGTGGCTTCAGCCTTGGTGGAATCGATTGAGTATGGCAACTCAATGGTCCTCATAAACCTGCCACCTCCTCTTTCCCTGCGATGATAAACAGGCTTGCCTTCTGCCTGGATTTCAACCTGTCTTTCTCCTGAGAGGGTCAGGGTGTTGCGTAGGACGTTCATTTCCATAGCTTCAGGCTTGATACCCGGAAGCAGGGCTTCGACAAAGATATTGTCTTCATCCTGATAAACATTCACTTTTGGTAGTCCGCGACCGGTCAATTCGGGGTAAAATACTCTTTCAAGCGTTCTCCGTCCGCTGTCAATGCCCCTGAGAACATCGTCCATTTCCCTGCTCATGCATTCCATTTCTTTGAATAAATCCCAGCGTGCCATTTTGTTACCTCCTCTTTGATTTTTTTTTGTTTCTTATTTGCTCTTATAGGATTCCAAATGGCATGCCAGATTGTAAAATTATTTTTCTCTTTTAAGTTCAATTGGTTACAAGATTTTTCAATATTTACTTCATATCCATGCGACATTGCAATATGTTGCACAGCGACACTTGCGACGTCGCAGAAGAAAGCAAGTCCAAGTGATTCATAAACTTTGTCGCGAAACCGTCAACCGATCAAGTTAGGCACAGCGACGCGCACTACAGGCGAACTTTCTGTACATCGAAGTGCGAGAAACGAGCACGACTTGAGATGATAATCACATCAGAATTGTCAGGAATCGAGGTCCTTGCGGGCAAGACCCAGCTTCCGCAAATAGCGGTAAACCGTTGCCCGATGAACTCCGAGGCGTCTGGCAACTTCGGAAATATTGCCACTGGCCGCCCGATACACCTGCTGAACTACCTCTGCATTGAGTTCGACCGGAAGTGTCGATTTACTCATTGTCGGTTTGGTAGGAAGGACTTCCACCTGCAACACCTCCTCTTCGGGAGCAGCAAGAAGAGGTCTCTCAGAAGTCAGGGGAAATGGAGGTATAATGGTTTTCGCAGAAATCTCAAAGCGGCTGGACTCCTCCCATCGCTCAGGGCTCAGTTGCTGCCTTTCGCGGATCCACTCACGGAAGGCACGGGCTCCTATTACCTCGCCCTGGGTTTCCACCAGAATTCTTTCCAGCACATTCCGGAGTTCGCGGATATTTCCGGGCCACAGATAAGCCTGGAGAAGGTTCAGGGCTTCCGGGGTGAGCCGCCGGATAGTTTTCCCGTACTTGGAGTTGAGAGCTTCCAGAAAATGGGCTACCAGATAAGGAATATCCTCGGAACGCTCCCGCAATGGAGGGAGATGGATTCTGAGAATGGCGAGGCGGTGATAGAGATCAGAACGGAACCTCCCTGAAGCCACCTCTCTCTCAAAAGAAACATTTGTAGCACAGATGACACGAACATCAATAGGCGTCTCTCGCTCAGAACCAACCCGCTCAATCGACCGGTTTTCCAAAACCCGAAGAAGTTTCACCTGCGTGGCCGGAGGCATGTCACCCACTTCATCGAGGAAAATAGTCCCCCCCTGCGCTCTCTCGAAGCGCCCCTTGTGGCTGCGCAGAGCACCTGTAAAAGCCCCTTTTTCATGGCCGAAGAGCTCTGACTCCAGAAGCTCTCTGGAAATGGCTGAACAATTGACCGCCACATAGGAACGACCCGAGCGGTGGCTGACCTTATGGAGAGCTCTGGCCACAAGTTCTTTGCCGGTCCCGGTCTCTCCGGTAATAACGACAGAAGCATCGGATGGCCCATACAGTTTTATTTTTCGGAAAACTTCGAGTATTGCTGGACTGATTCCCACCATCCCCTGAAATTCCTGGGGAGCTTCCGCTGACTGAAAGCTGAGTTCCTGGAAAAAAAACTGGACTTTGGCAGCCTGGGATACTTCAGGTTGGGGTTCAAGTTGAACGGAAGCTGTCAGATCAAATTTCCGATAACCGGGTAAGAGGCGAATACGGACATCGGAAATTGCTTTTTTCTGGGTGATAATTTCCTGGGCCAAGTCGGGCAGGGAAGGAACGGCTTGCGGAAAAAGCTGATCCGCCGGCGTCGCAACAAAGTCCTGCTGGGGAACCTTTAGAAGTTTCGCCAGGTTGGGGGATATTTCCCGCACAGACCAGCACCCGTTCCGGAGCTGCAGCACCAGATCAGGAATTCTCGCCGGAAGGGTTTCGTAATGGATTTGTTCTGCAGTCAAAAGAGCGTTCCCATTTCAGAAAACATATCCAATGCAGTGCAACACATCATACCACATCAGCAGCCAACAAAAAGTATTTCATAGGACAATTTAATCTTTTGATTAAATTTTTCAAGCCCCCAATTTCCAAGAAAATTCACCTGTTACATTGATAAACCAGCTTTATTCGTTAAACTCCTTTTAGAAAGAATTCTTAACCTCTTCTCGGTGTTGCCATGACCCTTTCGTTAAAAAACCTCCTGATACTGCTGTTGGCCATAGCCGTGATACCTACCCTGGCCGCCTCCCCTCTTCCGGTTGAACTCCCCACACGAATCAGCGCGGGCATCTTTGCACTGGCTTTGATTTTATGGATGACTGAAGCCGTTCCGCTCTACGTCACCAGCTTCCTGATCCTGTTTTTTGAAGCAGCTTTTCTCGCCCCGCTCCTGCCAATCAAACACACGGTATTTCTAGCGCCCTTTTTTTCCGACATCATTGCCCTCTTTCTGGGGGGGCTTCTGCTGGCGGAAGCGGGTCACAAATACCATATCGATGAATGGTTCGCAGACTGGATCCTCAAATTCTCCGGTTCCAAGCCCCGAAACATTCTTCTCGCCATGATGATAACCACCGCCACCCTTTCAATGTGGATGTCTAATACGGCAACTACAGCCATGATGCTCCTTATTACCGGGGCCATTATCGTCCCACTGGGAGAAGGAAGCGACTTTTCCAAGGCATTTTTCCTAGGCATTCCTTTTTCAGCCAACCTCGGTGGCATGATGACCCCTGTCGGCACACCGCCCAACGCAATTGCCATGCAAGCCATCAACAGCTACCGCCCCGGCTCCATGACTTTTCTCGACTGGATGCTGGCTTCCTGCCCCATCGTTATCATTCTGATTCTAATGCTCTGGGGTTTGCTTCTGCTTCAACACCCAGCACCGAAAATCAGTATAACCGCCCGCCCCGATTTTCATATCCGCTTCAACTGGCAGACCATTACCGTTATCGGTGTTTTTTTTCTGACTGTTCTGCTTTGGTTGAGCAAAGATATCCACGGCTTTTCGTCCGGGACGGTTGCTCTGATTCCAGCCATCGTGTTTCTCAGCAGCGGCCTCCTCGACAAACGTGACTTTAAAAATATTTCCTGGGATGTCCTGTTCCTGGTGGGTGGGGGGCTTTCTCTTGCCGTTGCAATGAAGGAAGGCGGTTTGAACGATTTCCTCATTCAATGGATCCCCTTCAGCGACCTGAACCTCACCTCGCTTATGCTTGTTTTCGTTCTCGTAGGAGCAGCCCTAACGACTTTCATGAGCAATACCGCCACCGCAAATCTGATCGTCCCCCTCGCTTTCATCATTCCGGGTACTTCCGGGTCGCCCTTGGCTATCTGCACAGCTCTAGCGGTTTCCGCGACCATGATCATGCCTGTTTCTACACCGCCTAACGCCATAGCCTACAGTTCCGGGTTCCTGACAATGAAAGACATGGTTCGGACCGGATTCATCATCTCTCTGCTGGCCATCGTCGTGATTCTGACCCTGGGATACGGCTGGTGGAAAGTGCTGGGATACTTTTAAAAGCCTTAAATCCTATTCCGAGGAGGCTGAACTTTATGGATGAGCTTCAAGAAACCGCCAAAAAAGAGAAATGTCCCATGTGCGGCTGCACCCACATGGTTAATAATCATTATCTGCAGCATCAGAGGCACGACCGGGTTTTTGTCGAGTGCGCCGACTGCGGACATCTGGTAGCTAAATACATTCTTCGCAACTATCTTGATCCCGGTTTCGCCTATGAGCAATTTCTTAAGCTCGCTAAAATTCATCAGGATTTCAGCAGCGGTCGTAAGGCCATAGACAACTTCCAGGTCCTTCAAAAAAGAGCCAAAACCCAGTTCGAAGAGATCAAAAAAATGCTGGGGAAGGACAACCAGGAGGATGAAACCCTCCAGGGCCTGTTTTCCAAATACCATGTCCTCGAGGATAGCTACCAGCCTTTTGATGAATAAACAAGTGGTTTCAGGAACGCAAACCAGCCATGAGCCTTTGAGGATAACGTAGAAGGTCCAGTGCGGAGCAGATATCCCGGACAAGCAGATCCGCCGCCAGGGCCGTTCCCGCAAATACCCCCTCCTGTTCAAGGACGGCAACGCCAAGAGCAGCCTCTTGCAACATGAGCCGGTCGTTGCGGCCATTTCCCATACAAACACAGGAGTTAGCACCTAGCTTCTGAACATACTCGAGCTTTTTCACATCCTGACAAATGGGCCCAAGTGTTTTCAGTGCAACCGGCAAAGCGTTGATCTCTCCCCGGACATTGCCAAAGGTATCCGCCGTAACGACATGGATCAGAATTTTTTCCGCAAGGATGATAAGCCTTTCCCCCACGCCTTCCAACAAATGCCCGTCCAGAGCCATTGTTCCGTTAAAATCAAGAACCAGATGTTTCAGTTCCAATTCTTTGAAGCCGGGGATATCAATTACCACCATAACCCACTCTCTTTATGAATAGAATAATTTGGAACCGGAAATTACTTTTCGGCAAGCTGGAGAAGAAGAAAAGACTCTTTATTATTTCCTGCTGATTTCACCGACCTTAGCCAAAGCGAATCGGGTCAAAACAGGGCCCACCAGCTCAAAAAAGATCGTGGTTCCTATCACCACAGCAAGAATGGCATCCTTCAACTGCGGAAAACGCTCCCCTGCCAGAAGCCCCATCCCCATGGCCACCCCAGCCTGAGGCAGCAGTGCCATTCCCATCCACCGGCCGATCGGCGGTTTTGCCCAACTGAAAAAGCTGCAACACCAGCCGGAAAGAAGCCGACCAAAAATTCGCAATAAAATGTAAGCGGTGCCAATGAATCCCATAGCTATTAACGAACCAAACTCAAGGGACGCTCCGGCGAACACGAAAAAAAGAATCATGAATGGCCATTCGATCCCTTCTATAGCATGAAAGGGGCGATCGTGGTGGCGCGCAAGGTTGGCAACAACAGCACCAAGGACCATGGACGCCAGAAGAAAGGATACATCCGCCCAGAGAGCTAAGCCTCCGCATAATAAAACGACGCCAAGGGCTTCGATCAGAGTTGGCTCACCCGATTTGATCCTGCCGGTCAGTTTGGCCGTTGGAAATCCAAGTATCAACCCCAGAAGCAAAGCACCTCCAACATGCCATCCGCCACTCAGAAGGGCCGCCAAATAATCCGTATTCCCCATTAAAATTTCAACCGCAACCAGAATAAAGCTGAAAAGGATCAGTCCCCATGCATCGTCAATGGCCACGATCCCTAAAAGAGTCCGGGTGAAGGGGCCACGGGCCTGGTTTTCATGGACCACATCGGTCGTGGCTGCCGGAGCTGTTGCCGTGGAAACAGCCCCCAGAAGAAGAGCCAGTTCGAGATTGACACCCAGCAGAGCCAGCCCGCCCGCGACCACGAGTGCGGTACCTATAACTTCCACCAGGGAGAATAAAATGATGGTCTTCCCGTGTCTTTTGATGGCTTGAAGGGTGAATTTCTCTCCCAGAAGAAAACCCACCATAACCAGCGCCATATTGGCCAGGATAGGAAACCAGCGGCCTTCATCAACAGGTAGAAGATTCATTACCTGCGGTCCAATGACAACCCCGAAGAGAATCAGAAGGGTTACGCGCGGCATCTTCGTAAAACGCCCGAGCGCATCCGTTGCCAGGCCAAGAAGTAAAATCAGGCCGATGGTAATAAGGATATGTTCCGATTTGTCCATAACCTCAGAAGCATCTCACTGAAAAATACAAAGACAAAAATGTTGCATTTAGAATTAGAAGAAAAAATAAAAAAACGTTCAGGTTATCCAAAGTTTAACAAAAAAAGCCGCCTTTCCAGGCGGCTTTTTTATGGTCTGTATATAAAATGCGGGTCATTCTTTTGCTAATTTTTCTTCAACACTCCGCACTTTATCTTCAATGGTCTGATCCCTGTCCACCCGGGTTCCACATTTTATGATCGTCGAAATTCGAGGAGCGCCCATTTCATGGACCACCTCATGGCAACGTTTGATGGCCTGAAAAACCACATCCCATTCCCCCTCGATATTGGTTCCATAACCATGCAGGTAGGTTTTCAGGCCCGCTTCTTTCAAAATCTTTTCACAAGCAGCAACATATTTGGAAACGGAAATACCCGCCTCAATCGGCACCACGCAAAGATCAACAATAGCTTTCATGGCTCCCCCTTTTGCAACATTTAATAAAGAAACCCGAAGTACGGAAATATTTTCCAAATTAATTATTTCGGGACGATAATCCGCGATTCATTTTCTTTATGAATTTTCTGAGCTGCGTCGGCCTCCTTGACAATCTGCTCAAAAGACTGGTTGATCGCTTCGGGGAACTTTTCAACCGCCTCAGCCAAACCTGCGGCATCAATGTCACATTGAATCGGCAGAACCTGACCTTTGACTGCAATCTGCGCTTCACCGACAAAGATCGACTTGCGGCTTTTATCCGGGGCACCATCGATTCGGACAGGCGTCAATTTCCGAATCCGCCCAACCTTGAGATCCGTGTAAGTCTCTTCCAGGAAAAGGGCGTTGGGATCTATGGCTATTTGAAGTTTCTGCGTACCTTGTTCACTCATTCTACTTTTCTCCTTTGGTTTTAACTAAATTTGATTAGTCGTGGTGAACCGGGCCTTGCTCACCTAAAGCATTAAGAACATACGAACGCCCTTTCAAACTCCCGCATAATAACGGTTTGATAATCAAAGATCAAGGTGCTCTTCAGCAAAATGTAAAGGGGATTTTTTATTGTTGGCAAACTCGTAAAAATTTTCACGTGGATGCCAGGTGCAGCTTCCAAACGAAAAATAGAATTAATCAAAAGGGGTATTGAAAAAATTAAAAGACAAGTAAATTTAAACCCATCACCGTCATTTTTCCAATTGCCACTCCCAGCAACGCACCCACCACCACATCGCTCGGATAGTGAACGCCAAGAAAAATCCGTGAGATACCCAGGAGAACTGCAATTGGCAAAAACAGAGCACCGGAGCCGGGGATAAGATCAGAATAGACCGCATAGACAGAAAAGGCCGTCATGGTATGACCCGAGGGAAAGGAAAACTTATCCGGAGGAACAATCAAGGATGAAATATCACACCACTGCTCAAACGGTCGGAGTCGACCGACCCATTTTTTGACAAGAATAAAAATAGCAACCGAAATTCCAACGGCCACAGCCGCAGCCAATACCGCCCAACAAGTCCGAGTGGTTCCCACGATCAAAAACAGCAACCCCGATATCCACCACAACAACCCATCACCCATTCGACTCAAGCAAAATAGAAATCGAGTCAACCAGGCATGCCGCCGGAATGAGCAGAGTCCCAGCATGAAAACAACTTCGTAGGGCGTGAGGCATTGAGCATAATAATGTGCAAATCGCTGAAACATCCTGAACTTTCCTGTTTGGCTGTAGATAAAGTTAAAAACCGTTCCTTTCTTCGTATTTAACAGGGCAATGTTTAGTTAAAAGTTAATTTTTCGTTATTTTTCGATAAATTGTTTATTCTTTTAAAATTTCAAGGTATTGGGAAATTTCAATTTACTTTTCTACAGTGTTGGAACTTCAGGGATTCAAACCTGACGGGAATACCCGGGAAAGCACATCCAGATAATGGCAACGTACTTTTTCCAGAATATTTGGCCAGGTATGTAATTCGGCATAAGCTCTGGCCTTTTTCCCCATGGACCGGAGCCTCTCAGGCTTATCTAGGAGTTCACGAATCGTTAACGCCAGTCCTTCAGCCGAAATATTGTGGGAAAACAGACCGGTGCATCCATTCTGAATAATATCCTGGGGTCCTTGCACCTTAAAACCGACCACCGGCAGTCCCGAAGACATGGCCTCAAGGATAACATTACCGAAAGTTTCGGTGACGGATGGAAAAACAAAGAGATCGGCAGAAGCATAATGCCGTGCCAGTTCTTCCCCCTGTTTGTAACCGGTAAACAACACGTCTCGCCCTTTATACCCCTGGAATTGTAAACGGAGCTTTTTAAAAAGCGGACCATCACCGGTCAGCATTAGGCGAAAAGGCAACTCCCCGGGAATTTCCCGAATTGCATCCATCAGCAGGTCGAGATTTTTTTCAACAGCCAGGCGGCCTACATAGGAGAGCACGATTTCTTCAGGTCCAATCCCGTAAGAACGGCGAAGCTCACCATCTCTTTTACGGGGGTGAAAAAGAATGCTGTCGACACCTCGCCCCCAGACGGCCGGAGAACGGAACTTCTTGGCGAGCAGAATCCTTTCAATGGTCGGAGTCGGACAGAAAGTCGTCAGGGTGGCGTTGTGAAACCAGCGAAGGTAACACCAGGCCGATCCTTCCAGCCAACCCGTACCGTAGAGCCTGAGGTACTGTGGGAAATTGGTATGGAAAGAGCTCACCACAGGGATGCCAAGAGCGCGGGCCGAAATTACCGCCGAGAGACCGAGAGGCCCTTCCGTGGCCACATGGACCAGGTCCGGTCGATGTCCTTTCAAAAGCTGCCAGATCCGCCCCGGTCTCCCGACAGGAATAACGACCTCTCGGTAAATTGGGAGCGGCACTGCGCGAAAAGAAAAAGTCTCGACTCCCTCCGGAATGATCGTGGGTGTATCGTAGCGCGGAGCAAGGATGGTCACCTTATCCCCCTGACGGCCCAGATACTCAACCAGACGACTGAGCGTTTTTGAGACGCCATTGATCTGCGGCAGGTAGCTTTCCGTTACAATCGTAACCTGTAATTGAGACATACACATCACCCCTGAGAAATCTGATTATAATAGAAGGGGAATCAGGTTAGCCTCATATTGGGATTTTGTTTGGAATAGGCGAGATTTCCTGTAGTAGTGAATCGTTCGAAAAAAAAGCCGCTTTGAAAAAAGCGGCTTTAACAACTCTGAAACTGGGATTAATAATCAAAAAAGTTTTGGCGATCTCAACCTATCGTTTTGCAGGCTTCCTTCCAGAGGTTTTTGACCTTGGGGCCATTGATATTTTCATCAACCCGCCCTCCTTCACTAACATTTTCCAGAATTAACTCCAACCATTTTATTTTGCGAAGATAACAGCGGGCCGAATCTTCCCAAAGATCTGACTCGTTCTTCAAATCCGCAATAGTGGAATCACCGAAAATCCAGCCCGAACTCAAGGTATAGTTAAGAGGCGGTTCTAAATGGATCGTCTCTTCGGCCACTCTTGAAAGAAGCATCCAGACCATCGTGTAGAAAACCGGAGCTGTCAGTTGATATAAAACCTTGGCATCGGTGGTAACCAGCTGCGTCAAGCTCTGCAGGGCCAGCATCCATTCTCCCTTGTTCATCTGAACAGCTTCCACCGCCAACTGGCGAATCTTACTCGGTTCTTCATTGGATTCTAAGCGCAACTCTCCTTTCCATTCTTTTTCAAACTTTTCGCGAAATGCTACAATGCTCTCTTCGTTAAATTTTTCCCTGACGGTCTTCCCTTCCTCCAGTTCAGCAGAAACAGTTCGAATCCAATCAATATTTTCGATACATTTCCGGGCATGCAGAGTATAAAAAGCAATTTCGTTTTCCAGGTCAGGTTTTGTTGCATCACCAAGCATGCGTTGCTCAGTCGCGGAAAGGACGACTGTCAACAGAGAGCCTCCGCCCATGTTGATGGGAATAACCCGGTCAATAGCTTGCCAGATACGATCAGAAATCAAAGGCCCAACGATCTCCTGAAGAACCTCAGGATCCTCTTTAGCTTTGGCCATAAGCTCCCTGGCAGCCATCACCCAGTTGTTTTGCGTCACAGCCAGAATTTCCTTGGCCATCGCGGACGCCTTGGTTTCAAGATTTACATTTTTTGCCATTCTCAATATCCTCCAAAAATTGTTTGATATGTATTTAGTCTGCTGGTGTTATAACAATTCAGATCAATAAAATAAAGCAATAAAAATAACAGGGTGGCCCTTGCCCTCCTTGCCAGCTGGTTGAATCAAAAATTGTGAATTTCAGAAATCATTTGCAAAAGGAAAACCCATGACGGACAACATTTTGGACGGAATTGTCTATCCTTCGGGAGAAATGGATCTGAAGCGGCGTGTTGCCGGCGAGATATTAATGATTTATGAAAACCTTGAAAACAAGTCGCCGGAAGATGAAGTAGTGGGACTTATCGAATGGGTTTTTAAGGAGATCAGAAAAAACAATCTTTACAGAATTCAGGCGCAAAAACCGATTGATGTTCCGGCAGAAGTGCAGAGAGTTCTTTCAGAAGCCAAAAATTTCCCATGATTCCCTAAACTCAACCCCTCTTGCATTTATCCAGAGTATGAATGACGCCAAAATTGCCAAAGATTTTTCCCCCAAACGATGACCCTCTAAGCTACCTGACTTAATTGAATTTTTATGAAGTCGAGCCTGGAAAATGATATGGTGGGCAAAAATGCTCGTGACATAAATCGCGCGGCCCTAATACAAATAAAGGGTCAGCTGTTTTAAAGCTGACCCTTTTATTCAAATGGTGCCCGGGACCGGAATCGAACCGGTACAGCCATAAGGCCGAGGGATTTTAAGTCCCTTGCGTCTGCCAGTTCCGCCACCCGGGCCGACAAAAATATTTTATAACTGTTTAGAGTCCTAACGTCAACGGAAAACCTCGGCCCTTCCACCATGCCCAAAGGAGGCAAAAATGCCGGAAAACAGTCTCAAATGCCCCCAGTGTGGAGCCAATGTCAAAGAGTACCGCAATCCTTTCCCGACTGTGGACATCATCATTCGCATGGGGAGCAAAATAGTTTTGATCGAGCGTCGGAACTTCCCCCATGGCTGGGCTCTTCCGGGGGGCTTCGTGGATTATGGAGAAACTCTGGAACAGGCCGCCCATCGTGAAGCCGGAGAAGAAACCGGTTTGAAACTTAGTAACATGGAACAGTTTCGTGCCTACTCCGACCCGGACAGGGACCCGCGCCACCACACCATATCGATGGTTTTTGCCGCGGTCGGAGAAGGCATCCCTCGGGCCGGAGATGATGCAAGCAATGCCCGTCTCTTTTCCTTGGACGACCTCCCTGCTCCACTCTGCTTTGATCACGCGAAAATTATCGACGATTATAAAAATTGGTGGGAAGCTACCATGTCTGAGAAAGAGACCTGAACCGGCTGTCACAATCCAGAAGATTTAACTTGGATCGGCTGAAAATGAAATCACACCCCGGCCTCTTCTTTGCAAGTTCCAAAGTGGGTTGTCGTATTTTTCCCGCCTCAAAACCCTCGCCCTTTCCACCTCGCTTTCCGTAAAACCGCATTCGTTCAAATGGATTTTTAAACGCCTGGAAAAAGCGGCTATTATTTCTCTCTGAAGAATCTGTATATCTATCGGTTCGCGGGAAAAGCGATTCAGCCAGCCGACATTCCGGGACAAATACTCTTTCCCTTGCGACAATGAAGCCTGATTTTCAGGGCTAAGAGCTTGAACGATCAGGCCCAGATCCATTTCAAAGGGAATAGAGCCGTGCTGAAGAAAAAAATTCTGTCGGTGGATTTGGGCGCTGCCGGTAATCTTGCACCCTTCAACAATTAACTCGTGAATGGAGGAGGAATTAAAACAGGCGTTGTGGCGATAATCATGCGTTCCAAAAATATTTATATCGCGTTTTCCAGAGGCCATTTCAACCGAAATTCCGAACTTTTCAATGGCCTCTTTAAGAACTCCTGCAATAATTGAATAATTATCCTTTATCTTTCCGGAAAATATAGAGTTTTTAGTAGAGGAAATGAGAGAATAGGTGAGTTCATCGTCATGAATAACAGCCCGCCCCCCGGTTATCCTCCGTACTACTGGAAGAGCAACTTTTTGGCAGAATTCAAGATTAATCCCAGTGTTGGAGTCCTGCCCGTAACCAAGGCTGACAGTTGGCTTTATCCAGCGGTAAAAACGCAGAACAGGTGGACTTTGCCCGCCTGAAACTGCTTCAAGAAGGGCCTCGTCAAAGGCCATGTTGAGCGATCCGGGAAATGCCCCAGAAATGATCAAACGCCATTCGGATTTATTCATTGGAGGTAATCAGAAACTTAAAAGAAAGGTGAAAAACTTTTCTAATCGAACCGGAATCTTTCAAGGAACCCCGTATCGATATCCCCTTCCATAAACTCACGACTTTCCATAATACGCTGATGGAAGGGAATGGTGGTTTTAATCCCTCCGATGATGTATTCGTCCAGAGCTCTCGCCATACGCTTGATCGCCTCTTCACGATCATCAGCATGAACAATCAGTTTGGCGATCATTGAATCGTAGTAGGGAAGGACCGTATATTGATCGTAAATGGCGCTGTCCACCCGCACCCCAAGTCCGCCAGGGGGATGGTAGCCATCAATTTTTCCAGGAGAGGGCGTAAAACGAATCGGATCTTCCGCGTTGACCCGGCATTCGATTGAATGACCGCTGATTTTGATGTCGGACTGCTGGTAACGTAAGGGGTGCCCGGCCGCAGAGTAAATCTGCTCGCGCACAATATCGACACCGGTTACCATCTCGGTCACGGGATGTTCGACCTGCACACGGGTGTTCATCTCCATAAAAAAATAATTGTGGTCCGCATCCAGGAGAAATTCGACCGTGCCGACGCTGCAGTAGTTTACCGCTTTGGCAGCTGCAACCGCGCTGGCACCCATCCTCTCACGCAGTTCCGGCGTCATGACCGGACAGGGAGATTCCTCAATCAATTTCTGATGACGCCTCTGAATGGAGCAGTCCCTTTCGCCAAGGTGAATCACATTGCCGTGCTTGTCCGCCAGAATCTGAAACTCCACGTGGCGCGGCCGAAGACAATATTTTTCCAAAAATACTTCAGGGTTCCCGAAGCCTGCCAACGCTTCGGAACGAGCAGCAGCAAAAGCATTGGGGAGGGAGGGAGGAGAATGAACCACTTTCATCCCCCGACCGCCGCCTCCGGCGGCCGCTTTAATGATAACCGGATAGCCGATATCAGCGGCTATCTTTTGTGCTTCATCGGCCGTATGAATACCCTCTTTAGTGCCCGGAAGAATAGGGACCCCCACATCGGTCACAGTTTTCCGTGCAACGATTTTATCCCCCATCAGGCGCATGTTTTGCGGGGTCGGACCGATAAAGACAACTCCGCATTGGTCACAGATTTCTGCAAAATCTGCATTTTCTGAAAGAAATCCATAACCAGGATGAATGGCATCTGCATCCGTAACTTCCGCGGCACTGATAATGGCTTTGACATTCAGATAGCTTTCAGTGCTTGAAGCCGGCCCTATACAGATGCTTTCATCCGCCAATTTTACATGTAAAGACTCGGAATCGACATCCGAATGCACTGCCACTGTTTGAATACCAAGTTCTTTACAGGCCCTGATAATTCGAAGGGCAATTTCTCCACGGTTGGCAATCAATACTTTATGAAACATGTTGTATTCTCTTCCAAAAATTCAGATGAAAGGAGATTGGAACTTGGAATTCCGAACGGAATATTACCGCCGGCACCTCAGAACAGTCCCGCAAATTTCCAGTAACGATCAAATCTTTTCGACGAGGAAAAGAATATCACCGAACTCCACCGGCTGGGAATTTTCCTTAAGGATATCCTTGATCCGACACTTGTACTCGGCTTCAATTTCATTCATCAGCTTCATTGCTTCAACAACGCAGAGGATCTGGCCCTTTTCAACCACGGTACCCACTTCCACATACGGAACGGAGTCCGGGGAAGGTGCACGATAAAAAGTTCCAACAATAGGCGATTTGATTTGTTCGCCCCCATGGACCTCAACACCCTTCTCGGAAACCGATTCGGGCGGCTGCAGAACTTCCTGGACGGGTGGAGAAGAGGCAGTCGTGCCCGCCACCTGTAAAACCTGTCTCGTCTCCACAGGCTGAATCACCCCACAGGGCTGCCCCCTTCGGATAACAATTTTCTGATCTGAATTTTCCATTTCGAATTCGGTAATGTCGGTTTCGGTAACGATTTTTATTATGGTTTTTAAATCTTTAACGTCCATTAAGACATCCTCCTTACCCTTATGCGGACAATATATCTTTCAATAGTTTCAGAAAGCTCCCAGAAATGTGTCAACAGGGCAGCACCTGCAGGTTTTTTGGTATGCGTGTCAAGATCTCGCAGCCATCAGAGGTAATCCGAACCATATCCTCAATGCGCACACCCCCGACCGTCGGTATGTATATACCAGGCTCAATTGTGACCACCATCCCCTCTTCTGCGATATCTTTCGAACGGGGCGACAAGACCGGATATTCATGAATTTCCAGCCCCACCCCGTGCCCAAGTCCATGGCCGAAATATTCCCCGTAGCCCTGATCCGCAATATACTGACGGGCCAGACCATCCACTTCCCTAAGAGGCATTCCCGGGCGGATTTTCTCAATAGCAAGATCATGAGCTGCGAGAACAATATCATAAACAGCCTTAAGTTTATCGGAAACTTTCCCGACAGCAACCGTTACGGTTTCGTCGGAATGATACCCTTGCCAGCGCACTCCGAAGTCAATGGTCACCAGCTCACCTTCCCGGATGGTTTTATCTGAAGCAACTCCGTGGGGAAGCGCACCCCGATGACCCGATGCAACAATAAAATCAAAAGCTTTATCTTCCCCTCCCCGCTTCTTCAGTGCAAACTCCAGAGCCAGAGCTACTTCACGTTCGCTGGAGCCTGCCTTTATCAACGGAAGAATTTCTTCAAACGCCACGGCGTTCAGCTTGGTTGCCTGACGGATTATCTCAATTTCCTCGGAGTTTTTCACACCTCGCAAGGAGCGGATTTCATCTCCCAAGGGGACCCACTCATGCTCCCCTTCACTTTTTTCTTCCAGTTTTCGAACTTTAGCAAACGCCAGGAAGTCAGCTTCAAAACCGACATTCCGCAAGTTCCTTTCTTTTAAATAAGAAAGAACTCCTTCTTCCTGCACTTTGTATTCACGGATTTCTTCAACAACGATTTCCGCGCTGGCCTGCTGGGTGTAGCGGGAATCCGTAAGGAAGCAGCCTTGTTCCCGATCAACAATCAAAATGCTCTCACTGCCGGTAAAACCACTAAAATAACGGATGTTCGGTGAGTGGGCAAAAAGAACGGCATCCAGCGTCAATCCGTCCAATATTTCCCTGAGTTTATGGGTCCTTTCGGGAATCACTGTTTCTCCCTGAGGACAGAGACAAGGCCCTGAAGAGCGAGAAGGTACCCGACAGAACCCAATCCGCTGATCTGACCGAGAGCCACAGGTGCCAGATAAGAGTGAGCCCTGAAAGATTCCCGGGCATGAATATTTGAAAGGTGGACCTCGACTGTCGGGATGCCAACACCTGAAATCGCATCCCGGAGAGCTATGCTGGTATGCGTGTACGCCCCGGGATTTATGATAATACCCGCACATTTCTGTTTTGACGCATCATGAATACGATCGAGAATCTCACCTTCATGGTTGGACTGGAAAAAAGCCAACTCCACCTTGAGTTCATCACCGGACTTTTCCATTTGTTTCTGAATATCTTCCAGTGTCAAGGAACCATAGACCCCCGGCTCCCTGGAACCCAGCAGGTTGAGATTTGGTCCATTTATGACAAGAATATTCATCACTCACTCCAACCATTACCCCAACGCATTTAAAAGATTGCTCTTTTCCCGGTTCAAAAGGTAACGCCCTTTGCCAAGATTGCCTTGTTCATCGACAGTCAGAGCGATAAAGTATTCTTCGTTCAAAGCACGGATGATCGTGTGAAATTTTTCGGTCTTAATAGAGACTTCTTCGAGGTCCCCGAGCTTTAAAATATTTACAGCCTTTTTGATTTCCTGTAGAGCGCTGACAAACTCCACTGTCACCAAGCTCAAGTCCAGCCCCTCAACCGGCTTCATAACCTGCTCGATTGCAATTCCGTCATAGCCCATAAGGATAGCGCCAATCCCACCACCAGTCTCTTCCACTATTGCGTTAAGAATTTTTTTGAACATGTTTTTTCCTCTTCCTGACTGCAATAAGCCACTTTTTCAAAGTTTCGAGAACACTGTCCTGGTCACCGGAAACAACCTGATTGTCCTTATCGACACATTCCTTTTTAAGAAGGAAGTCAGGCCCGAGTGCTTCACCCTTTTCGAATGACGAATCCGACAAGTTTCTATTCGCATCCGTCACGACCCCTTCCTGTTTTATTCTTTCGGTCAACACAACAATTTTATTTTTATAAACCGGGTTGTCCGGCTCAAAACGCGAAAGTTTCTGATAAATTTTCAGACCTTTGCCCAATAATCCCTGTTTAATAAAAATATCAGCCAAGGTGGCTGTAGTAAAAGGGGTATCAGAGTTGAAACCTTCTTTTTTTTCGACCATCCGTAAACTTTTAACCCTTTAAAAGCTGAAACACCAAAACCGCTATAAACTCATATTAATAATTATTTTTCTTAATATAGCAGGAAAAGGGAACGGAAAAAACTGTTGATCGTTTGAAATTTTTCTCCCGCTGTAATTTTATCGGGATACCAGAACGTTGTTTAAGTAAGCTCGTTGAAAAAGGGCAGAAAAAAACTTTCAGGTTCGGCAATTTCCGTGATCAGATAGTCACCGATGCCCTTATTAAGCACCATCCTCAACACGCCCTCACGGTTTTTCTTGTCTCGTTTCATGGCCCTCAGATAATCTTCCATGGAGAAGGAAGGAAGATCCGTGGAAAGATGGAATTCAGCCAGCAGATTTTTCAATGCTGCAACTTGCTCAATTGAGCAAAGGTCCATTTTTTGAGCGGCGCGGGCTGCGCAATACATTCCAATGGCAACAGCCTCACCGTGTCGGTATTCGCCATAACCGGCCAGATTTTCAACGGCATGTCCGAAAGTATGGCCAAAATTGAGGATAGCTCTCAGGTTTGTCTCTTTTTCATCCTTTGCAACAATTTCCGCTTTAATCGCACAAGCCCTTTTTATGCAACAAATGAGAGATTCCGGCTCTAATCGAGCCAATTCTTCCTGATGGTTTTTTATCCAGGAAAAAAACTTTTCATCCCAAATCATTCCATATTTGATCACTTCTGCCATGCCAGCAGAAAATTCACGGTAGGGGAGAGTCTTTAATGTGTCTACATCGATAAAAACCTGTTGAGGTTGGTAAAAAGCACCAATCAGGTTTTTCCCGAAAGGGTGATTGACACCAGTTTTTCCTCCCACTGAACTGTCCACCTGAGCCAAAAGAGTAGTAGGAACCTGGGCATAAGGGATTCCCCTAAGAAAAGTAGCGGCAGCAAAACCAGCGATATCGCCGACAACCCCTCCACCCAGAGCGACAAGACCCGAAGTTCGATCAAATCCCTCCCGGATCAGCGAATCGTAAATGGAGTTGACGGTTTCCGTGGTTTTATATTTTTCACCATCAGGGAGACAAATAGAAGTAACTTCGAAGCCCCTCTGTTTAAGACTTTTTTCAACCTCTTCTCCATAAAGTGCGAAAACAGTCGTATTGCTTACCAACGCCACGCGGAGAGGAAACGCACCAGAAGCCAGACTCTCTCCCAACTTCCGCAGATTTCCACTGCCGATAATAATGGGGTAACTTCGATCCCCTAAAGGAACGGTCAATTTATCGATCAATCCTGGACACCTTTTTCAGTCTTTCCAAAATGTGAATTGCAACCTGATTACCGTCAAATCCATCGGTATCAGCGACAATATCCGCCTCCTCATAAACACTCTTACGGCTTTCCAGAAGACCTTTCAAACGGTCCGCCCCATTCGAAAGATCGGCAAGTGGACGCTGGTCCGATTGAGAAACCCTCTCCAGAAGAGTGTCAAATGAAGCTCGCAAATAAACCACGATCCCGATATATTTTAAAAGCATACGATTTTCAGGGCGCAGAACAATGCCGCCCCCTGTAGCAACAACAGCTCCGGAAATATCTTCCAAAGACTGAAGCGCCTCGGTTTCATAATTCCGAAATGCTTCTTCGCCCTCCTCAGCAAAGATGTCGTTAATCGGCTTCCCCCGCATCGACACAATCAGGGCATCAATATCCACGAAACGGAAACCGCAAATCCCGGCCAAGATATGGCCCACCGTACTTTTCCCCGCCCCCATAAACCCGGTAAGGATAATGTTTTTACAGTTCCGCAACATATTTTTTATAATTTAAAAAATTTTCCAGGACTTCTTCCATGCAATCTCCACCGAACTTTTCCAGAATCGCATTTGCCACCTCAATAGCGACCACAGCCTCTGCGGTAATTGCTGCGGCAGGGACCGCACAGACATCGGAACGTTCGACAGAAGCCTCGAACACTGCTTTTGTATCCACATCTACCGTCTTAAGAGGTGAATAAAGGGTTGGGATCGGCTTCATGGCACCTCGCACCACAATCGGCTCTCCGGTGCTCATTCCCCCCTCAAGACCTCCCGCTCGGTTTGAGAAACGGACGAACTGATCATTTTGATACCCGATTTCATCGTGGACTTTCGACCCAGGTTCCCGAGCGTTTAAAAACCCGCACCCGATTTCAACACCTTTGAACGCCTGTATGCTCATGACCGCCGCCGCTAAGCGGGAATCAAGCCGACGATCCCATTGAACATGGCTTCCCAAACCAACCGGAACGCCCAAGGAAACAACTTCCACTATCCCGCCTAAAGAATCCCCATGGGCTTTGGCTTCATCAATTCTGGCGATCATCGCCTTTTCCGCCGCAGCATCGAAAGTGCGACAGGAAGAACTCTCGCTCAGCTCTCTTCTGGCTTGATAGTCCAGAGATGTTTCGTTAACAGCTACGCCTCCTATTTCAGTTACATAGCTGATTATCTCGATCTCAAGCTCTTTCAGAAACTTCTGGCAAAGTGCGCCTACAGCAACGCGTGCGGCAGTTTCCCTCGCGCTGGAGCGTTCCAGAATATTGCGAACATCGTCTTGACGGTATTTTATGACGCCACATAAATCGGCATGCCCGGGTCGTGGCCGGGTTACGCGCTCATCCCGGTTTTCATCCTCCTTGTTGGGAGACATTATTTTCTCCCAGTTGGCCCAGTCCCGGTTTGTTATCCAGAGGGTAATCGGCGACCCCAGGGTTTTTCCCCAACGCACTCCAGATTGAAAGAGGACCTGATCCTTTTCAATCTGCATCCTGCCACCACGCCCATAGCCCTTTTGGCGACGAGCCAGGAAAAAATTAATGTCCTCAGCCTCAACCGCTATGTTGGCAGGCATCCCTTCGACCAGAGCGGTCAACCCAGGCCCATGTGACTCACCAGCTGTCAAATATCTCAGATGCATTTTATTACCATGAAAAAGAATATTAGATACACAAAAGGACAGGCTTTTGCCTGTCCTTTTGAAGAATACACAGATTTTTAGTCGATTTTCAATTCAAATCAACCATTGACATTCAATTTATTCCAGAATTTTGGGAGTAATGAAGATCAACAGTTCCCGCCGGTCAATGCTTTTGGATGTCGATTTGAACAAGTGCCCCAGTACCGGAACATTCATCAAGAAGGGGACACCCGTCTGACTGGAGGTTTCATTCTCGACAAAGATACCACCTATAACGGTCGTTTCACCATCCCGCACCAGAATCTTGGTTTCCGTTTCCTTCTTGTCAATAGCCGGAGCAGATGATAGGTCAGGCGACTCGGAGGAAGGCTGGTTATTGGTAGCCTTGATTTCGAGAATAATCGTGTTATCCGGATTGATAACCGGGGTCACTTCCAGCTCGAGGTTAGCATCGATAAATTCTGTTTTCGTCCCCTTATCACTGACTGTGGAGTATGGGATACTGGTCCCCTGAGCAATCTTGGCTGTTTCCCCATTCAGTGTGGCAACTCTAGGCTTGGAAATTATTTTTCCGTGTCCCGATGATTCCAGCGCGGAAATTCTCAAGTCGACAATGGTACTGTCGACCCCAAGATTACCGAAAGTAATGCCGGAGCCAAGACCCGCCGAGCCGACCGAGCCAATGGCTGGAGGAGGGATGAGAAAACTTCCGCCAAGACCAACATTAAAGCTTGGATCATCAGTGCCGTTGGAAATACCCCATTTTACGCCAAGTTGCCGCCCAAAAGTAGAAGATGCTTCCACAATCCTGGCCTCAATCATGACCTGACGTTCAGGGGTATCAAGAATGCGGACCAGAGTTTTAACTTCATTAAGAACGGTAGGAATGTCGGTGACAATAATCTGTTTGTTACGATCGTCCAGAGTGATATTGCCACGTTCGCTCAATACTTTTTTTACCGGTTTCTCAATATTCTTCAGGTCCGTATAGCTGACGGGAATAACTTCAGTAGCGAGATTTTCAAGCTTTTCCTTGGTCCTTGCCGCCGTATATCTGGCTTCATCCATTTGTCTGATCTGCTTTTTGGGAAGGATACGAACCACGTTGCCATCCTGCAGCATTCCAAGCCCCTTGATTTCCATAATCAGATCGAGAGCCTGGTCCCAGGGAACGTCTATAAGACGAAGGCTAACGGTTCCCTTGACTTCGTCCCCGACAATAATGTTCAGGTTGCTGACCTCGCCGATCAGATTGAATATTTTTCGGATATCAGCATCATCGAAAACCAGGGAAATTTTTTCACCGGAATAACCTTGGTCCGCAACAGCTTCTTGCTGTAGACCGGATGCCATGCTTAAAGAAGGTTGAGAAGTACTAGCAGGCGAAATCACAGCAGAGCCAAAACTTTCCACAGGTGCCACCGTTTGAGGTGTTGACACGGCCAGTTCCTGCCCCCCATGAGACTGGGACATCTCACTATAAGCTCCGTTCTCAACTTCAAAGATCAGTTTCTCACCACGCATAGTTACTGAATATGGCGCAGATCCTTTCAATTCAGCCGCAAAACGAACTTCCTTCAGATCTCCCTGAACAACATTATAGGGAGTAATCATTTGCACCACGCTCGGGAAAGATGAGCTATCAAAAGCCCGGCGATGATGCCGGGGGATGGTGGCATCTTTGACACCGAAACGGACAATATTTCCTTTTTGGACGGCCTGGATTAATTCTCCAGGTCCGGATAAGGTGACGATAAACAGCGATTTCCCATTTTCAACCATGAAATCCAGATTTTCAACGGAAAGAGGGGCGTTGGAATCATGGGCCACGGGGACTTCAATACTTTCAGGGTTCCAGGAGACAACAACATTATTGCCTTTTTCTTGGACATCATATTGGGGGAGACCAGCACCGGTTGCATCAAATACAAACCTTGTTTTGTCGCCGTAGGGCCCTACACGAAGACGGTCAAAGCCATTCTCAAGCTTAAAAGTTCTATTTTTGAAATCCGGTTGTACCCCATAAATATCCAGGACAAGGCGTTGAGGGTTTTTAAGTCCAAAATAGCGGAACTTTTCAATCAATCCATCCGTATCGAAAACCGCCCGATTATGACTGATAACGACAGATTCAACCTTTTGAGCTGAAAAACCTTCCGGAGAAGACGGCGGTATGACTTCTGGCTGGGAGCTTGTTGCAACGCTATCCACTTCGGCAGCGGTTTGAGTATCCTCACCTGCAGCCTTATCCGAAGCAAAGGTTACCCCAAAAGTATTACCACTCGAAGACACATCATATGTAGCTGTCTTTTTGAGAAGGAACTCAAGTCTCCCCACTTTTCCAGAATTTAACTCGAAAGCGGAAACACGAATTTCCTGAAGATTTTCATTATCGATCTTATCAGGAAGGTTTAAACCTTCTACTCCCATTTCGGGGAAATCGACAACAACCCGATATGGCTCTACGGCATCATAGATCGTATACCGATAACCGACAGGCTCTTTCGTCTCAATAAAAACCTTTGTGGCATCATTATCATTTCCGAAAGCAACAGAGAGTATCTGGTTCAAATTTAAACCGTTCCCATCTTTCGCAAAACAAACAGAGCCAGTGCTGAAGAAAGCCGCTATTAGAACTGTCAGCCCGAGAAAAAATAACGTCTTCTTTCCCCACATCGTGAAATTTTTCTGTGCCATATCTACTTAACTCCTTCTTTTTTGGGGAGTGGGATATTTTGTTTACTAACTCTGACTTCCCCGGAAAAATCGTAAAATTTTTCCTCAACCACAATTGATTCTTTATTTATGTCAACCACAGTCCCATTATTTTTCCCTGCTTTAACGCCTTTCTTCAGGACATATGATTTCCCATCAGGAGCATTAACCATGGCCGTCGGCTCGCCTTTCCCCCAGATAACACCGATGACTCTAAGCTGATTCAATCCATATTTTTGCAGGGGAGTTGTCACTGCCAGACCTGACACCATGGGCTTTTTGACACTGTTTAAAGCTTGAAAAGGATCTCGTTCCCCGGATGATCCATAAGAAAACTTTTTGTCATCTTGTTTTTTGACAGAAAGTTCCACCCCTTTTTTGCCATTTTTAGGTGAAGACGGGGCGGCAACCTTTTGTCTTTCCGGAGCTGTTTTTTCCTTGTTCTTCGGAGGTTTGTCTCCACATCCAAAAAACAGTAGCGGGATTATCGCCCAGGAGACGAAAAGAATTAAGGATTTACAGCTCATGTTCTTCTCCCTCTCTTTTTCTTCTTTTTAGACTTTTTATTCTTTTTGTTTTTCGCTATTTCACTTTCATCCAGAAAACGGTAAGTGGTAGCCAAACAGTCAACCGTCAACAATGTTTTTCCTTTTGACAGTTTTGGTTTATCCATCTTAAGATTATTGACATTAACGATTCTGGAAAGGTTCCCAACAGAAGCAAAGAATTGTCCTATTTCATGATAGTTTCCCACAATAGTCAGGCTTACAGGTACGGAGGCATAAAAACCTTTTGGCGATTCTTTGCCGGGCTTGAAGCGTAGAACATCCAACCCGTTATCTTTGGCCAGAGAGGAAACTGTTGTCAAAAGAGCCGGGATTTCCTTTTTATTCGGAAGCTCCTTTAGCGCCTGGCCCAACTCCTTTTTCATCTTTTTGTAATCGTTTCGGTATTTACTCAAGTTTTTTGCTATCTTCCGATCATCCAGCAAGTCTGCCTGTAAAGCCTGACTCTTTTTCTGAAGATTCTTCAGCTCCTGGTGTTTTGGCAAATACAGGAAATAAGAAAACCCGCCGGCAATCAACCCGAGTAAAACAAGAGAAATGGTGATCCGTTGATAACGGGGAAGCTTCAGTACTTTTTCAAGGTGAGGATTCATAACGTGTCATACCTCATTTCTTGGCAATCTTGTTGTTTTCCCGCTTGGGAGATTCCGATTGACAGGTGACTTTGAATTTTTGAGTTTTTAATTGCTTGTTTTTCTTTTGCTCGGTTATTGACAATTCAACTTTCTGGTAATAAGGAGACAGTTCGAGCTTCTGCAGGAATTGAGCAACAACCTGCTCATTTAATCCTATTCCGCCCATTGTGATACTTCCATGGGACTCTTTAAATGAGGTCAGCCACAGCTTGTCTGGTATTGCGCGGGCCAGTTCGTCGAGCATATGAACAGGGCCAGATTTGCTTTCTTTAAGTTTTTGAAGCACATCCAACTTGCCCTGCAACTCTTTTTGAAGCTTTTTAAAATGCTTGACTTCTCCAATCACCTTTTTCAGCTTCTTAATCTCATGTTGTGTTTGCGAAATGGCTTTTTTTTGTGAGTTAATTTTGAGAGCAACCGACGCATATATTCCACTGCACCCCAGAAGTACGACTCCAAGAGAAAGTGTGACAACCAAAATCTGATAACGCAGCTTCTCTTTTCTCTGAACATCTCTTACTGGTAAAAGGTTAATATAAATCATCGATCGCCTACCCTTCTCATGGCCAAACCAGTTGCAATGGTGAAAAAGGGACTTACAGAGCGGACATAATCCATATCGAAACGGTTTTCATCTAAAACAAATTTGAGAAAGGGGTTAAGGTTCTCAACTGTTATTCCAAGACTTTGTTCCAGGTTAGTTATTATCTCAGGATTGTTCGCAACTCCTCCGGTGATAAAAATCTTATTGACTCTCTCGTCCGCTGATGTCGCCGTAAAAAAATCAAGAGACCTTTGGACTTCCTGACAGAGGTTTGTCATGGCTTCATTCATGACATTTTTTAAAAGATCTTCCTCAAGGTCCTCAACCATTCCGCCCAATTTGACCTTCTCGGCATCATCACTGCTCAAACCCATTTTTTTCTGGATTTCTTCATTAAACATGTTTCCGCCGACTTGAATGTCCCGGGTAAATACGGTGTTTCGATTCTTGATCACATTGACATTAATGGCGTTGGCCCCGATATTGATCAAGCCGACGATGTCTTCGTCAGCAATCTCATAGTTGTGTTCAAAATTATTTTCCAGAGCAAAACAGTCAACATCCATAACCTGAGGATTCAATCCCAGTTCTTTAAAAATCATTGCCAAGTCATTGACAACATCCTTCTTCGCAGCAACAAGAAGAATATTCATCTGAGATGGGTCTTCGTGTGAAGGCCCTAAAATCTGGAAATCAAGATTGACATCAGACATTTCAAAAGGAATATACTGTTCGGCCTCCCATTGAATAGTCGATTCGAGTTCTTCTTCGGACATCTTTGGAAGGAGAATCTTCCGAATAATGACCGAGTTCCCAGACATGGAGGTAACAACATTTTTGGTTTTGATCTTCTGGCTTTCCAGAAGACTTCTGACAGCCTCTTTAATTGAAGCGGAGTCCATGATGGTGTTGTCCACAATTGTTTCGGAAGGCAGAGGAGCCATTCCAAAGCTCTCCAGGTGGTAAACCCCTTTTTGCTTTTTCAACTGAACGAGTTTCACCGAGCTGGAGCCAATGTCAATTCCTACTACGTCCTTTTTTGGTTTGAATAACATTCCCATTCCGACACCTTGTCCTTTGAGGTTGGAAATTTTTGTTTGGATTTTGCCATTATCGTGCCAAAAAAGATGGTAGGTTCAGGCACTATAGCCAGAACAGTCACTTAGTTTACCTTTTTCAAAATCCTCATCGGTGACTATCCAAAAGAAATCCTCAAATACCATTGGATTAGCAAATGACCATATAACATATAAATAACAGCAGCCAAGGCCAGGAACGGACCAAAAGGTATGGCCAATTTTGTTCCGCTCCCCTTAAATAACATCAAGGGGATGCCTATCAGGCAACCGACCATGGAACTGAGGAAAATCACAGGCAATATAGCTTTCCAGCCGAGGAAAGCTCCAATCATGGCAAGCAGTTTAATATCACCGCCACCCATGCCATCCACTTTTGCGAGCAATTTATATACCTTTGCGACCAGCAAAAGACTGCCGCCGCCCAATAGGATCCCAAAAAGGGAATCAGACCAGTTTAGCCAGGGGACTGCAAATGAACAGAGAAAGCCTGCCACAATCCCGGGCAGGCTGATAACATCAGGTATGATTTGGAAGTCAAGGTCGATAAATGTAATGATGACTAAAAGAGAAACAAAAAAAGCGTAGACACAGGAAACAAAACTCAGCCCAAATCTATGAAAAACAGCAAAAAACAGAAACCCGGTTAGAAACTCAACCGATGGGTATCGAAGAGAAATTTTTTTTCTGCAGAATGAGCACCGACCACCAAGGGCGATATAACTCAAGACAGGAATATTATGGTACCAATTAAGGCTTTTATGACATGCGGGACAATGCGAATTCGGCCAAAGAATAGATTTTCCTTCTGGGATTCGGTAAATACACACATTTAAAAAGGAGCCTATTATCAATCCGACCAAAAAAACAAAAATATAAATAAAAACCACATCCTGCAAAATTGTCCTCCTGGAAATCGACCTTTTTTAATAACTGTTTTTGTAATGCAATTTTTGTTCAAATAAAGCAAAAATTTAAATTTTTTTGAAAAATTTTTAACACTTCATTTTTTCAGGATAAAGAAACATAATTAACCTTTCCCACTAAGTAGCATGTAACAATTTCAACTAAAAAGCGGGTATCCATGAGGATTACGTCAATTTTTTCTGCCGAGTGACCAAATCGGGCAACCTCAGAATAGCCTGAAAAACAGTCACTATATTCAGGCCATGAAGAACAGAAAGGAGGGAATCCGTAACTATTGGGGAGAACTGCAATAAATTGAAGGGAGAAAAATTTTTATTCGAAAAAAGATTCTTCGGACATTATCAAAATGTACCTGGTCACGAACAGGTGGACTATCATTAAAGAGGCAGAATTTGATCGAAATGAGGCTTTAAGCTTTTCCATTGTTTATCTCACATTCAAAGCACCTGACCTTTTAAATAAGCTGGAGAACCAATCAGAGAAGAGCATTTTTAATCCTCTCCCAGACATCATCCCGGCCTTCTTTAGTGACCGCTGAAAATAGCGAGAACGAATGGAGCGAAAGATCGGTTTCGGCAATAATTTTTTGAATGTGGATGGATCTCTTGCTAGCGGAAACCTTGTCGACTTTGGTAATCACAGGTATAGTGGGGACATTGTATTCTTCCAGCCAGTCAAGCATCTGGATGTCGTCTTTGTTGGGAATTCGACGGATATCAAAAAGCAGAATAACAGCCTTCAGCTCTTGACGGCGGTTGATATAATTCCTGATCATCGGTTCCCATTGCTTTCTCACCTCAACCGGTACCCTGGCAAATCCATACCCTGGGAGGTCAACAAAGTAGAACCCCTCATTGATAAGAAAAAAATTAATCAATTGGGTCCGCCCTGGTGTCTTGGAGGTTCTCACCAAAGAACGCCTTTCCAAAAGCACATTTATCAGAGAACTTTTTCCGACATTACTCTTGCCGACAAATGCAATCTCGTTCAAACTTGGAGTAGGACACTGGTTGGCACTGGTGGCACTTTTGACGAAAACAGCCGATTTTATTTGCAAAGATTTTCTCCTGAGTCTATTGGAAATAATCAGATTTTTCACCGTTGGAAATATTTTCCTGTAGGCAGTTGCTTTTTAATTTATGGCACATTGTCCGCCTTTTATTGTATTATCTTGCAATATGACTTCTGAAGAAACGATTATCGAAAAAAACTCAAAAAATGATGCTGAACTCTTCATAGTTGTTTCACTTGAAACCTTCAGTACCCCCTCAGGCGGAAAAAGATTTTATGACTACTGATATAAAAAAAGATAAAGGCGTCACCAGCGGAATCTTTATCGGGTATTTTGTTATTGTCCTGCACATCCTCCTTATCGTTGCAGTAGCCCTGATCGTCATTTTTTTACGGGGAATCAACGAATACCTGACCTGGATTATGTTGGGATGCTTTCTGATTATTTTAGGTTCCGGTTATTTTTTCTACCGAAAAATTAAAAGTGACAATAATAAACTGAGGGATATTCTGAATGATCCCGCCTTACAGGGTAAGTCTCTGGAAATCAGTTTCCTTGGAGGAATGGCCAGCTTGAAAGTTGCCCAGTCTCCTTCTGCCTTGACGAGTCTGGAACACAATGGCCAATCCCCTCCCCCCCAACTGGAGGATAGCCACAGCATTCAGGTCAGGGAGCTGACTCAAATCGCTAATCTTCTGAAAAGCAACCTTATCACCCAAGATGAATATGACCGTTTAAAAGCGGAAGTTTTTAACAAAAACCAAAGCGCTTCATAACAACAACCTCCTCAAAATAATAACCGTCGACCGGAATGGCCGACGGTTATCAAAATCCCAGGAACAGACTCCTGCTTTAGCTACTCAGTGCCAAGTTTAATCGGTTTCCAGTTGATACGGCCAGCTAAGCACGCCACCTTCCATGTAGCACACCTTTTCAAATCCAGCCGCTTTAAGGATTAACGCCGCCTCGTAACCCCTGAGGCTGAGTTTACAAAATGGGATTATTTCCTTATCCTTGGGAAGCTCATTCAGGCGACTTCGCAAAGCGCCAAGAGGAATAAGGGTCGCGCCATGGATCCGGACCTCTTGAAATTCTTTGGGACTGCGTACATCTAAAAGGATAAAATCATCCCCATCTTGCTGTTTCGCATGCAATTCTTGGGGATCAAGGCTTTCCATAATACCGTCCAACTTGTTTCGCAAAGCATTAGCGGCAATATGGAGGGGATCCATGGCCGCGGAGAATGGTGGCGCATAAGCCAGATCCAACTGAGCCATTTGGTCAACCGTAATGCCCATGGAAATACCGGCAATAATGGTATCAATTCGTTTAGAAACATCTCCAGGTCCGACAATTTGTGCACCGATGATTTTGCGACTTTTTTTATCGGCCAACAGTTTGATATCAATCGATTTACAATCCGGATAGTTGTGAACTTTGTCAGGAGAAGCAATGAGGACACTTACTGGCTCAAAACCCGCCGCCAGCGCCTTTTCAGGAAGCAATCCGGTGCATGCCGCATTCTGATCGAAAACCTTGACAACCAAGGTGCTAAGGATTCCGGGAAAAACCTCGTCTCTGCCACAGATATTGTTGGCAACTACCCTGCCGTGTTTATTGGCGGTCGAACCCAGGGGCACATATAATTTTTCGCCGCTCAGCAGATGTTTGCATTCAACACAGTCCCCGGCGGCATAAATATTGGGGTCGGAAGTGCAAAGATGATCATTTATTGCAATAGCTCCTGTTTTCCCAAGTTTCAGACCGGCTTGCTCAGCAAGTTTAACAACCGGCTTGACACCGATGGCAACAACCACCATTTCAGCTTCAATAATCCCCTGCGAAGTTTTAACGCCACTAACCTTTCCATCCCGCCCTTCAATTCTTTCCAGCGGTTGTGAAAGGCAGAGATTGACCCCATGTTTTTTTAATTCACGATGAATCAAGCCCGCCATTCCCGAATCAAGAGCATTGCACAAAACCTGGTCTTTCATTTCGATCAAGGACACCTGCAGCCCGTTGTGCGCCAATGCTTCTGCCACTTCAAGACCGATAAGCCCGCCACCGACAATGACGGCACTTTTACAGGATTTGGAACGAGAAAGAATATTCTCGGCATCTGACATGCTTTTCAGAGGATAGACACCGGGCAGTTCCATACCTGGCAGAGGGGGAAGAATGGGGTGATTCCCCGTCGCCAAAACCAGCTTGTCATAGGGGATTTCGTTTTCCTGCCCGTTTTCAAGGTTTCTTACCTTGACCTTTTTCTCGGCACGGTTAATCTCCAAAGCTTCCGTGAGAGTCCGAACCTCAAACCCCTTGCAGTTGGCAAAAAACTTCTCATCTCTCAAGACGCCAACAGGTGTTCTCCGAACATCTTCCAGATCATCAAAATGTCCCTCAATATAATACGGCAAAGAACAGGCACCATACGAAACGTCTTTGGTCTTTTCCACCACGATAACCTTGGCAGCAGGATTCAAGCGCAGAATCCGACAGGCAGTCTTCATCCCAGCTGCGACTCCACCAATAACAACAATTTGATTTCCATTTCCCATAACCAGCACCTCACTTTTAGAATATATGAAACATCGAATCAGATTTTCAATATATTCATATAAAGGACAACTAATTTCAACCTCTAAAAAATTTTTTACAATTTTTTTGTAATATCAAATAAAACTTAACCAGACGTAGCCGGGCTCCGCAAATCAAATTAAAGTTTTTGCAAAAAAAAACACCCCGCCGTTTCCCGGCGGGGTGTTTTGAACATTCAAAAATACAAAATCTTCTAAAAACGTTACTCGATTCCAACAAACAGTTTAATGTACTGAAGTCTCTCATGAGCTGTAGGAAATTCACTTTTCTTCTGGCTCAGCTTGCCACGGAAATCATCAATAGAGCTATAACCGTGAGCCCCCATCCAGTCCTCGATTTCCTGACGAACGGTTTTGATCTGACCCAGGCCCTGCTGGTACAGAGTCGAGCATAGCTGAACTACATTGGCACCAGCCAGAAGCTGCTTGATAGCATCGCCTCCGGTATGAATACCTGTGGTTGCAGCCAGATCGCAATCGACCCTACCGGAAAGAAGGCTGATCCAGCGCATGGATTCATGGATTTCATCCGAAGTACTGTAAGGATTGCCGGCAACAAGCTCCATCTTTTCAATGTCGATATCCAGCTGATAGTAGCGGTTGAAAAGCACAAGAGCATCCACACCACTCCATCCCTTTTTATTATCGGAAGGAGCAGAAGTGCCGCACCAGCCAACGATAAAATCACGATGCTCAATCTTACCCCGGCTTAATGTCATAGCCAAGTTGGCAAAAGAGCTGAAATAGGGGCCAATTTTCAAGGCAACAGGAATTTTGACTTCCTTTTTAATATCCTTGACGATATCCAAATAGAGAGATTCCACCTCTTCCGACGACAGCTTCGGGTTGCTGGGCATAACGCCAATGTTCAATTCAAGGGCATCCGCTCCGGCAGCTTCGATTTTTTTGGCGTAATTTACCCACCATTTCTGGGAGAAACAATTCAAACTTGCAATTATGGGAATTGAACAGGCCTTTTTGGTGTCCTGAATCAATTTGAGATAATTTCGAGGCCCGAATTCGCGTCCATAGGCCTCGATAAATTCCGCAGCTTCGGAATCGTAAAGAGTATGGCTGTATTCACCCATTTCTTCCGTTTCGGCAAAAATCTGCTCTTCGAACAAAGACTTCAATACGACAGCTGCGGCACCGGCCTCTTCGAGTTTTTTTACTCCCTCAACCGAGCTGGCCAGACTGCTACTCCCCACAATAACAGGACTTGAAAGTTCGAGCCCCATATACTTGGTCGAAAGATCAGCCATTACAATTACTCCCTTCTTTTCCGAACAGGTACTTAATTAGACGACCTAAAAAATAGTCTATATCACAATATTAACCCAAAGTCGGGTTAAAATTTCCCGCTTTTTAATACCCCATTCTGGGATTTAAAACAACCGGAAAAACAATTCTCCCCCAAGTCTTGATAAATTTACCGGAAATTAAGAGAGTTGGCAACATATGAGAAGTTTTTTTTCATTTCCCTGGCTTAAGAGTCCATGCATAGACCGTTTTTTACCACCACTTCAGCATCTTATTTATTCTACTTAAGCCAACGGAACATTTTTGAAAAATCAAAAGAAGGGAATTACATAGAAAATCGTTGCGAACCTGAACTGGCCATGTATTCAAAAGCAGAAACAACTAAATCTGTTCAAAAGGCAACCTAGCTCAGCAGACTTCTTCCATAGGAAGGAAAGTGAATTTATTCCGGCCTTGATCTTTGGATTGATAAACTGCCTGGTCGGCGGCTTGGATCAAAAGACGCTTGTCATCAACTGAGATACCTGGGCTGACGGTTGTACCCCCAATGCTGACGGTCACATTCACTGTGTGACCATCTACACCAACAGTCATCTGCTCAATACCTCTTCTGACCCGTTCGGCAAAAACCTTCAAACCGCTGGGATTAGTCTCCGGCATTATAACCGCGAACTCTTCCCCGCCATAGCGGGCCAGTATGTCTGAATTTCGGATTATTTTTGTCACTCTGTTTGCAAGGGTCTTCAACAGAAAATCCCCCGCCAGATGACCATAAGAATCATTGATTTTTTTAAAATGGTCGATATCGAAAAATATCAGGGATAAATAGCGGGAATGTCTGTGAGAACGCTCCAATTCCATTTCCAGCATCTCCTGGAAATAGCGATGGTTGTACAGACCCGTCAAACCATCACGAAAAACCAATGAACTGAGTGTCTGGTTGGCTTCCATCAGCTCGGCCGAGAGATTTTCCGCTTCGTCTTTTGCTCCCTTTAAATCCACAATCAGTTGTTCATAAGAGAGATTCAACTTTCCGAGTTCGTGATTTGCCTCTTGAAGCAGCTGTGAATATGGCTTTATTTTCTCTTTGCCCATTTCAAAGGTTGAAAGGATTTCCGTAGCATTTTCGGCCACTGAGTCGATAAGCTTTTCAACTTCATCAGCAGCAAATTGTTTTTTTTCGTTCAACAGGTTCAAGACCTGTTGAACTTTTTCTCCACTATTATGATTCTGATAGATGGAAGAAAGCAAATTGGAAGCATATAAAACAAAAGCACAATTTTGATATTCATCCGGACACTGCTCTGAAATATGATGGTAAAGAATCGGCATAAAAATGGTTTCAGGCAACCCCCAATCTTTTAACATGGCGGCGCCAAGCTCCTGGTGATCAAAACCGAAAATTTTCCTTTCAAATTCAATTTGATCCAGTTTGGAACCTTTTCCTTGGCTCATCACTTTGGTATAATCCTTCGGGCGAGTCAAAACCATGACCAGATAGCCAATGTTCTGCAGAAGCGCGCTGACAAAAGTGTCATCGCTTTTCTTCCCCATCAAGGAAGACAACATTTCAGCGGCCACTGCCGAAGTAACAGCATCCTTCCAAAACTTCTCAAAGTCAAAAACACCTCTGCAGGCGTTCTGAATTTCGCCGGCGATTACAAAAGAGAGCGCAATATTTTTCAGGGCTCTGATACCCAAAACAGTCAGCGCCATTTCAATGGTATCCACCCGTCTGGGCAAGCCATAAATGGAGGAATTCGCAACTTTCAACATTTTTGCCGTCAGGGCAGGGTCAGAAGAAACCACCTGGGCCAACGAGCGAAAGGATTCTTTGTCATTTTTTACCGCATCCAGTATCCTAACGGCAATAGCAGGGGGAGAGGGCAATTCAACAGAACTGTCGAGAACCTTTTGGATATGCGCCAAGGAGCTGGACTCAAGACTTTCAGCGCTTGGCAAAGAATCATTAACAGCTGGTTCTTGTGATTTTTCTTCGAGTTGCGACTTCAAAATAATCCTTCATGTACGAGGAAATCAGACCCATTCGGCTATAATAAATTTACTTCGTCGCTTACGCTCGGCAATTTCAGATTTCCAATAAACTTTTTTCTGGTGGCAAAAGGGTTACTTTTATATAGTCAGCTTCCTTACAAAATAAATAACTCCTTTTTTTTATACATTTTGTGTAAATATATTTTTCTTTGTGATTTTCAAATCACACTTCTTTTTCAAAAATCCTGCCAAACAAGAAAATGTTTCTTTTTTATAGCATTCAATGTTTAATGAGTGTTTACAATTTTTTTGTTTTTTTGTTGAGAAAATCACCTTAGACCTGAATATTTTTTTTCGCGAGGAGACATGAAATATCTTACCCATATTCCGATAATTCTTTGTTTCTTGGCACTTGTTTTTTCAGGCTGTGACAGTAAAAACTCCACCAGCCAGGACAAGAAAGAGTATTTTAACCCCAGAGGCCGGGAAAACTTTGCCACTGCTACCCCGCAGAAGCAGGTCAATGAAATATTTGGGCAAGTCCAACCTGTCCGTCCCGAACTTTCAGGGGAAAAAAGCTCCAGCAAAACCTCTCCACAGGAGATCACGACCGCAAAAACTCTAGAGGAAAAAACATTCAAAGACCCCACCTCTGGGGAAAGGGTTTATATTGCCTCCTGTTCCCTTTGCCATGAAAAAGGGGTCGCCGGAGCGCCGTTATTTGGCGTCCAACAAGAATGGAACAGCCGGATTTCAAAAAGCCTGGAAAAACTGGTTGAAAATGCCATAAACGGTTTTCAAGGGAGCAAAGGGTTTATGCCCGCAAAAGGTGGCAACCCGGCTCTATCGGATACAGACGTTGAAGCGGCAGTCACATATATGCTGGATGCCCTGAATCATAGATGAGCGAAGCTTGCGATTGCCGAATGTTTCCTTAAATCCCGAAACGCTAAACAAAACTGTAAATGATGATAATTTTCAAAAAACTTTTCCCGTGATTTGAAAGTTTCAAATATTTGGGAAAATCTCTTAGCAAGGTAACTGCAGAACTCATTCAAGATAACATTTCTTTGCATAAGAAACGCCAATTCTCCATATCAACTCAAACATAAAGCAAGGCATCCCCAGTTTCCAGGGATATATTCAATTAAATCGGAGATACTACCAATGCTACTTAATTTGGAAAAGGGCCCCTATCGGTCCCCAGAAAAAAAGGTGAATTTTCTTTTGAAGGCTTTTCCCAGCTTTTTTTTCTACAACCAATTGATATCTATCGTTTTCAGAGGCTCCCTAAAAGCAAAAAAGGGACTTTATCCTGATGAGGAATGGGCCAAAAGCAGCTTTGAGATCCTGAAAGCCCTTGAAAGTGTCGGCGTGATGATCAGTATCTACGGGTTTAAGCATGTCCTATCCGTACAAGGGCCCTGTATCTTTGTCGGAAACCATATGAGCACGCTGGAAACTTTTCTGTTACCAAACATTCTGGTTCCATTTAAACGGCATACCTTTGTGATCAAAAAAAGCCTAGTAAATTACCCTGTCTTCAAACATGTCATGATATCAAGAAATCCTATTTGTGTCGGCCGCACAAATCCTAGAGAAGATCTAAAAACGACCCTTTTGGAAGGCCAGCAAAACCTGGACAACGGGATATCAGTCGTTATTTTTCCCCAGACAACCCGGATAACCGTATTTGATCCCGATCAATTCAACTCCATTGGTGTTAAACTGGCCAAAAAATCCGGTTATCCTGTGGTTCCTATTGCAATAAAATCAGATGCATGGGGCAACGGCAGCGGCCACTTTAAGGAGTTTGGAAAAATCGACCCGGGCAAAAGGGTTTTTTTCGAGTTTGGAGAACCTCTGGTCATAAAAGGCAACGGGCAAGAGGAACATGGGCAGATAGTTTCGTTTATCACCCGGCGGCTGGAACTCTGGCGAGAGACCGAAGGAAAAGACTGTACAGATTAATGTTTGCCGGTTTTTTATAGTCCGGCAAACACTGGCTTCAATGAGAAAAACCAAAAAAAAGCGGAGATATCCAAAAGGAGTCCCCGCTTCATTTTAGTTAACAATTACCGTTATTCTATTGTCAGTAATTTCAACTCAAAAAAGAGTTTTTTACCGGCCATCGGATGGTTGGTATCGACCTTGACCTGTTCATCCGTAACCTCCAGGATTTTGGCGAGACCGGTCTGACCGTCAGGCTGCTGCCATTCAAGAAACTGATCAACCTTAAATTCCATTTCCGGCGGCAGGTCCTTTCGCTTCAGGGTGACAATCAACTCCTGGCGGTAAGGTCCATAACCTTCATCCGGGTAAACCACGATATTTTTGCTTTCCCCGGCCTTCATTCCAAAAACAGCCTTTTCAAAAGCCGGAATCATCTTCTTCTCACCCAGAACAAACTCAAGAGGCTCATCATGTTCGGCAGAACTGTCGAATATCGCACCATCTTCATATTTCCCCGTGTACTCCAATTTGACGGTATCTCCACTTTTTGCTTCTTTCATTCATTTTCTCCTTTTTTATTTCCACCCAAACGGGCTGAGATCTTACATCGTGCCAACAGGTGCTGTTCATTGTCCCTTTTATACTACAGCATTCTCCTGTATGCAAAAAATAATGGGAAAGAAGACCAATAACTGCAGCGCCTTTTTTCAAAAACGCTAATTGAATATTCCAAGAAAAACGGATGAACCGATCCGCCTCAGTTCCAGTGGCATATTGGCCTCATTTGTGGTATTTGAAACAGGCTCCGTCATTACTTTCTAAAAATCAGGGAAAAATATGCCTTCCGTTGAAGAAGTCAAATCCTATCTTGCCTCCTGGGAAATTGAAGTCTGGGAATTTGCGGAGCCGACCCCCACATCACAGCGTGCCGCTCAGGCCGTGGGCTGCGAAGTAGCTGAAATTGCCAAAACCATTCTTTTCTTAATTGGAAAAACACCCGTTGTTGTCGTTTCCTGTGGCAATGTAAAAATCAACACATCACAACTTAAACGGGCTACGCAATTAACTGGCAAAGTCCGTCTCCCCGGACCGGACGATGTGGAAAACCATACCGGATACGTCCCCGGTGGAGTTTGCCCGTTCCTTCTGCCGGATGAGCTACAAATCCTGCTTGACTCGTCCATGCGGCGTTTCCCCATAGTCTATGCAGCCGCGGGTAATGACCATTCAGCCGTACCAATTACCTTTGCCCAACTACAAGAAATCACAGGGGGTGCGGAAGTCGATGTCTGTCAAAGCCCAGAACTCTGAGTGTCATTCAAAGGAAAAACAATAACAGGTATCCTGACTATCCGTTCCCTTAAATATTCAGCCCCATTTTGTTTCGTCCCCATTCGGCCAAGTTTCTGTAGGGACCTTCAAATCCGCTCTCCCCATCAAACTCCCCCGTACCGGGATCTATGGCGCCAAAAGGGACACTGGCTGCCCTGGCCGCAATGAGGTCGCCTTTCCCATCAGCCATGAAAAAACATTTTTCAGGCTGGAATTGAAACTCTTTCAGCAAGCGGATCAAGGATTCGGATTTTGGCCAGTTCCCGCCACCCCGGACAATTTCAAGATATTTATCCAGGCCATGCCCCTTCAGGATTACGCCCAACTCTTCAGGGGGGGTGTTAGACAGGGCGACCCGGGTGCTTCCCATTTTTCCCAATTTTGCTAAAACCTCTTTTACTCTGACCCCCAAGGGGGCTTTCAGCATCGTTTCCCTAGAGAGATTTTTGAAGCGTTTCCATCGCAGGTCAAATTCATTTTCAGTGAACGGGCGCCTGATCAGATTTTCCTGTATCTTGCGGATTTTGCTGCCTCGGTCAATACCCGTCAACTGGAGATAATGCTCTGCAACCCTACGTTGCAGCAAAAGGTCATCCGTAAAAGCCCTTCCCATTGCCTCAGCATTAGCGGAATTGGAATCAATCAAAACCCCATTGACATCGAATATGAAGACAATTGTGTCACTTAACTCCATAAATTCATCCTTTCACGGACAAAGTTTGATAGCCATAACCACCACAAATATCCCAGAAGCTAAAACCCGGACTAATCGCCCAGAAAATAAAAGAGTCATAAGCATGACAGTTACTAAGGTAAGTCACATAGAAAAAAGACGACAATTTTGAAAAAAGTATTTGAAATAATTACAATTCTTGTGTGAAATTCTTTGACACTGTCAAAGGCAGTCAAATCTGGCACAAATTTGACGTTATAAAAAGAATAGACTTCCGCTATAAATATTTTATTGGTGCCATCAAACATCTCCGAGCGCCATCTGCCTGGCTTAAAAACTTTCAATTCAATTTTTCTTTTTTTCTTGTTGCATTGGCATGCACTTAGCATATTAACTAGACAACCAAGTTGCATGATGGTCCTTTTGAAAAGTTACTCACTAACATTATAGTTGAAGCATATCTCGCGTGAAAACGTGGTGAGCAGGCCCGCCTAGAGTGGGAAGCCTAAAGCGTTTTTCAGAGACCAGCTTTTAAAAACCAGTGAGACGGTCAAAAGGACCACCGTGCAAACGGTAAAAACAACAACTTCATCTTCCTCCTCCTCATTTTTGGCCTCGTTTGTCAACGGGGCCTTTTTTTTGCCCTTTTTTGAGATTAAAACCCAAAGAGCCCCTGTACATCCTGTTTAAAGATAATTTTTTAGTTTATCTCGGAAAGTGACGCTTTTTGTCACAACTGCTGCTCCCTTTTTGCGCTTGCTGAAATCTTAATCTTATAATAAAGAACAAAACATCGCTTTTTAAAAAATTCAAAATTGATAAGAATTTGTTAATTTAAATTTTACCTTAAAAAAATAGAGCTTGAAGCATCAAATTAATTTGAACGGCATTAGTGAAAATCATGCATAATCTTGTAGAATTAAAGGCAAACACATTTCAAGCAGAGTTTTGAATTACTCCCATACCATCTTCCAATCTTTTCAGTAAGGAGTTGCAAATGTCCGGAAATGAATACTTGAACAAAGCAATCAAAAACTCACTCCACACGGAAAAAAACGCCATGGACTTCTACCGGATTGCTGCCGAGAAAGCACAGGATGCAGAAGTTAAAAAGGTGTTTGAACTTTTGGCTTCGGAGGAAAGAGAGCATGCCAAAACCTTTTTTGACATCTACAGGGGAGGAGATATCGGCAGTTTTGATAATTTCATTGATACCCCTCCTGAAAAGGGGTTGGAATGGATCAAAGACTTGGAACAAATGATTCTGGAACTCGGCTTTGACGAACGTCATGCGTTGGAACTGGCCATGAAAAGGGAACAGGACCTTGAGGAACACCTCAGACAAATGTGTGAAAGGATTATCGACCCTACAGCAAAAGCAATCTATAAGATGAACGCCGAGTCGACTCACAATCATTATGAAGTCATTGAATCGGAATACACCCGACTTATGAAAATGGTTCATGAAACCGACATTGATACGTACGTTCGGGAGTAATAACCAGCCGGTTACATTACTTATACTAGTGGCCAAAGCAATGAAAAGGGCTCAACCGACACAACCTTTCAACAGTTTGTTATAATTAGAGTAGAAGAAACAAATGACCATTACTCCTCCGGCATGCCCGGGTTTAGCGCCTGAAGCCATGTCTTCCCATCCATAACAGCTGAATCGAAAAAGCACCAGGTTGTATCAGGTCCCCCAAGGAGCTGAGAAAACCCGCCTGATTAGAAACAGCAGTAATGGATTGGCGAAAAGTAAACCACGGGCATGCCGGTTTTTTCACCTTTTTGAAGAGACAAATCCCCTCTGGTTCATACAAGTTTCGTCCACCACTTTCCCGATGACAATTGGGAAAGTAAAAACCTGAATTGAAAAAGGCGGAAGCAACGCTTCCGCCTTTTCTTTTTAAAAATGAGCCGGTGGGCAGGATTTAAAAAAATAGCTTCCCCCACAGGAAAAAAGATATGTCCTAATCCTCAAGAGTGGAGAGGTTGCCAGGGTCCTGTCCCAACGCCTTGGCTTTAAGGACACGGCGCATGATCTTGCCGCTACGGGTTTTTGGCAGAGTTTCCACAAAATCAACCTGCTCCGGCTTAGCGATAGGACCGACTTCGTGGCCGACATGTTTTTTGAGTTCATCTACCAGATGCGTATCCCCTTCATAGCCGTTTCTCAGAATGACAAAAGCGTGGATGGCGTTCCCTTTGACCTCATGGGGCAAACCGATGGCCGCAGCTTCGGCAACAGCCGGATGACTGACCAGGGCACTTTCGATTTCCGCCGTTCCAAGACGGTAGCCTGAAACCTTGATAACATCGTCGACACGCCCGATGATCCAATAGTAGCCATCCTCGTCCCGCCTTGCCGAATCGCCGGTCATATAAACTCCCGGAAAGCGACTCCAGTATTGGTTGACATATCTTTCTGGATCGTTGTAGATGGTCCGCATCATGGCCGGCCAAGGGGTCTTGATAACCAGGTAGCCCTCCTCGTTTGGCTTGACCGGCTCCCCTTCTTCGCTGTAGATGTCCATAATAAGTCCGGGGAACGGCTTGCCCCCGGAACCGGGCTTCAAAGCCACGCAAGGCATTGGCGTGATCATGAACATTCCGGTTTCCGTCTGCCACCAGGTATCCATGATTGGACATTTTTCATTGCCGATAACCCGATAGTACCACTTCCAGGCCTCGGGGTTGATCGGCTCACCCACGGTTCCCAGAATACGCAAAGACGAGAGATCGTGGCGTTTAGGCCAGGCATCACCGAACTTCATCAGGCCGCGAATCGCCGTAGGCGCCGTATACAGGATATTGATACCGTACTTCTCAACCAACTGCCACCAGCGATTCGGATATGGATAGGTAGGAGCGCCCTCATACATGAAAGAAGTCGCACCGGTTAGCAATGGTCCATAGACGATATAACTATGCCCGGTAATCCAACCTGGATCCGCCGCACACCAGTAGCGGTCTTCATCATGAATATCAAAAACGTATTTCAGAGTAGTATAAGTCCCCACCATATACCCGCCATGAGTGTGGAGAATCGCTTTGGGTTTACCTGTGGTACCGGACGTATACAGAAGAAAAAGAGGGTCTTCGGCATCCAGCACTTCACATTCACAATTTTGGTTTGTAACCGGCAGAGCCGTCAGTTCGTGGTACCAGTAGTCCCGTCCAGATTCCATGCTGACTTCGTGACCGGTGCGCTTGACCACAACCACATGCTCAACCGAAGCGGCACGGGCAAGGGCTTCATCGGCAATCCCCTTGAGATCAATAACCTTACCGCGAACGTACGACCCGTCAGAAACGATCAAAACCTTGGAATGGCTGTCTTCCAGCCGCTCGTGCAACGCTTCTACGGAAAAGCCACCAAAAACAACGGAATGAATGGCACCCAGACGAGCACAAGCCAGCATCCCGATCATCAACTCGGGGATTCTACCCATATAAAGAGTAACCCGGTCTCCTTTTACAACACCCATGCTTTTTAAAATGTTGGCAAATTTGCAGACTTCTTTGTAAAGGAGATAGTAGGAATATGATTTAAAATCACCATTTTCCCCTTCCCAGAAAAGTGCCAATTTGTTGCGCCGGGCAGTTTTCATATGCACGTCAAGGCAGTTGTAGGCTATGTTGGTCTGAGCCCCCGTAAACCATTTGAAAAACGGTTTTTTGGCGTCATCCAGAACCTTGTCCCATTTTTTAAACCAATGAAGGTTCTCCGCCTCTTCCGCCCAGAAACCTTCCAGATCGTCCTGAGCCCGTTTATTCATTTCATCCCAATTTTTCACATGGGCTTTGTCCATGATCTCTTTGACAGGATAGAAAACTTCTCCCGACATATTCTTTTCCATCATACTTTTCTCCTTACCTTAGTATGTTTAGCAAAAGAAACCGAAACCCCCGTTCAACCAAGTATACTATTCGTTTCAGGTACCTTGCCATTAATTTAAGGTGTCATGACCCTAATTTAATATTAACCAGATTCTTTTCCGCTCCTGGACTCTTGGATCATTCTTGCAGCCACCAATCTATCTTTCGTGAAAATTTTCAAAAAATTTAAAATAGTATTTTATTTTTGTCAACAAGTTAGTTGTCCTCTATTTTCACCAGCGGAATTGAACATTTTTTATTCGGAGAAAAAGTAAAACAAAGTCTTTTTTATCTCAAATTGTATAAAAAAACCGCCCTTGACCAACAGGCGAAAAGAGCGGCTTTAATAGTTTTTCCTGATGGTACCCCGAAAATTCCTCACTCCCAGAACTTGAGAATTGGTTCTGTGTTGACCGCCTTGTCAATCAACCCATGCTCAAATGCAAAATCAGCAAAATTCTGCCACCTGACCGGATCGTGCTTCTGCCCTTTTGCGAAATGAGGAAGAGTCAACTTAAAGGCTCTCGTTTCCATGCCCTTTTCGGCGTCAGGCACCGCTTTGAAAAAATCCTCCAATGCCTTGTCCGGATTGGATCTGGCGAACGCTATGGCACGCTCGATCGCCAGAACAAAAATTTTGACAGCTTCTTCCTTCTTATCGAGGGCCTTAGGGCCACTGATGAAGATCAACTCATCATAAGTGGGAATTCCCCAGTCCTGGAGTTGGAAATAATCGGAAGGATATCCTGCGTCTTCGAGAGCAATGGTTTCGTAATTTTTGTAGGGCCCCATAATCGCATCCACTTTTCCGGTGGTCAGAGATGGTACAATGGCAAAACCGACATTGACCAAGCTAAAATCTTTGACACCGTTAAGCTTGGCAAAGGCCCCGATAAGAACCTCTTCGGTCCCTGGAACAGTATATCCAATTTTCTTTCCGTCAAGATCTTTGGGAACTTTAAAGCCTTTTTCTTTTAGAAAGAGGAGCACACCCAGAGGATTCTCCACAAGACGGCCGACCACATTGATCTTCAGTCCGCGAGCCGCGCCGATGACTACCTGAGGCTGATATGACACAGCCAGATCGACATTGTCGGACGCCGCAAGTTTGAGAGCATCGGTGGTATCCGAAGGACTCATAATTTTCACATCCAGCCCTTTTTCAGCGAAATAACCTTCCTGCTGCGCAACATAAATCGGAACATGATCCACGTTCGGGAACCAGTCCAGCATAAGCGTCAACTTTTCCGCCCAACAGCTTCCCGCCGTCAGCGCTACCAGAATAAAAGCAACCATCAATAGATTCATCTGCGTCTTTTTCATTTTTTCCTCCTGTTCTATTTATTTCCAACGAATGACTTTTTTCTCAAGGACATTCACCAATTTCCACATTCCCAGCCCCATCATCGACAGCCACAAAATAGCGGCAAAAACCATATCAACCCTGAGGCGGGCATTTGATTGAATCATCAGGTAGCCCAACCCCTGTTGGGAACCGACCCATTCTCCAATAACCGCCCCGATTGTGGCGACCGTCACCCCGACCTTGAGACCCGCAAAAAAGAATGGGAGAGCCCACGGCCAGTACAGAAGCTTCAACCGGGTGCCGAATCCGGCGCCCATCAAACGGAAAAGAACGATATATTCGGAGCCGCAATTCTTAAACCCCTCCAGCAAACTGACAGTGATCGGAAAAAAAATTATGATGGCCGCCATCAGAACTTTGCTGGCAATGCCGTAACCCAGCCAGATGACCAGAAGCGGCGCCAGAGCAAAGACCGGAATCGACTGCGAAGCCACCAGAAAGGGTGACAGTGCCTGTTCAATGGACGGATGAGCAAACATCAGAATTGCCAGCGGGATGGCAACCATCAGCGACAGTACAATCCCCAGTAAAATCTCCAAAGCCGTAACCGCCGCGTGGGGCAGAAACAAGGGGGCCTTCACTACTGTGGTCATGAATATTTCCGAAGGGGCAGGGAGTATGAAGTCCGGAACTGAAAAAAGAACGCAATAGGCCTCCCAGAGACACAAAAAAGCCAGCACTATGAGGAGAGAAACAACCCTAGAGCGGTTCATCCTTTAATTCCCCCTGGAGTTCCTCCAGAATATGCTCTTTGATTTGAATCAACTCCGGATCGCTCCCCTGTCGCGGTTTTCCCATGGAAGGATGAAACCTCTCCTGAATTCTCATCGGCAGTTGGGTAAGCACCAGGACTTCGTCAGCCACAAGAAGGGCCTCCTCAACATCATGAGTAATCATCAGGATTGTTTTTTTAAACTCACTCTGTAAAAGCAGAAGCAGGGACTGCAGGCTCCGACGAGTAATAGCATCCAGAGCGGAAAGGGGCTCATCCAGAAGGACCAGTTCCTGTTCAAACATCAGGGTACGAACCAGGGCGCAACGCTGTCGCATGCCGCCGGAAACCTTTTGCGGGGGATAGCTTTCAAAGCCTCCCAAGCCAAGGCGTTGAAAATGCTCCAGAGCCTTTTCTTTAGACTCTCGAGGATTCTGCCCGTTGATTCGGGTGGGGAGCAGCGCATTGTCAAGCAAGGAAAGCCAAGGCAGAAGCAGGTCTTTCTGCTGCATGTAAGCCGCCTTTTTACCGAGGTTTTCCATGGACTCCCCAAGCCAGAGAATCTCCCCTTTGTCCTTGCCCTCAACACCAGTCAGGACGTCAAAAAATGTACTTTTCCCACAGCCTGAAGGACCCACCAGAGCGGTGAACCCATTTCTTGGAACCTGCAGAGAAAAGTCCTCCAGGACTTCCAGGCCAGAAAAACCTTTAAAAAGATGGGAAACGGAGAGCACGCCTGCCTCCCAATACCTTCAGATATCAGATATTGTAACAATCCATTAAAAAACCGCATCTTCCACTGGGAAATCTTGCGGTAGAAGCCATTATCCAGCTTCCGAAGCTAACATTAAGAACTGTCGGACTGCAATCAAAAAAAAGCCGCTTTAAACGCCTGAAGTCTTCGCTTTTAGACCCCGGGTATTGATCCACAACGACACTCTCTTCCGAACAAAACCGCCCTTTCCGGTTATAATTGAATTATAAGGAAAAACCGTTTCACCCCTGTCAAAACGGGCTTTCCGAGATGAAAAGTTTTCAGTTGCAGAAAATGCTCGAAGCCATTCGCCTTTCCTACCAGTACTCTTTCGACCGGGATATCCACCGGCTTCCGTCCCAGGCGGTTCTTGCGGCCATGGCCAAAGTCCCCCGGGAGGAATTTGTCCCACCGGATATGCGACCTTTCGCCTATGACAATCAGGCTCTTCCCATACAATACCAGCAGACCATTTCCCAGCCATTTATTGTCGCTCTCATGACCGAACTCCTGGCCCCTGAACCGGAGCACACCCTTCTCGAAATCGGCTGTGGCTCAGGCTACCAAGCCGCGGTACTCTCTCTCCTCGTGAAAAAGGTTTTTACCCTGGAAATCATTTCTCCTATGGCCGAAGAAGCCCGACGGCTTTTGAAACGCCTGGGCTATGACAACATTGACGTGTTCGAAAAGGACGGCTACTCGGGTCTGCCCGAGCATGCACCCTACGACGGCATTATTGTTACCGCCGCCACGCCCAGCGTTCCTCCGCCCCTGATCCACCAGCTCAAGCCCGGTGGAAGGCTGATAATTCCTCTCGGACAGCCACAATATTATCAGGAGCTGACATTGATTCACAAAAACATGCAGGGGAATTTGGACTGGAATCACATTCTCGGCGTTGCATTTGTCCCTCTGACTCACAAATTCAACTAGTGACCATTCCCAAAACATCATCTTTCCGGGATGGTCTGCTTCTTCACAAAGATCTTCAGAAAAGGAGGTTACCGTGAAAGTCGGTGAATTCTGTAATCGCGAAGTCGTCATCGCCCCCCAGGAAATGACCGTTCTCGAAACCGCCAGGCTGATGCGTCAATATCATGTGGGAAATGTAGTGGTAGTCGAAAAACGCGAAGACCAATCCACTCCGGTTGGTATTCTCACCGATCGGGATATTGTCGTGGAACTCCTGGCTGAGGAAATTGACATTTCCCTTTTTTCCATCGGCGAGGTCATGACCTTTGAACTGGTTACTGCCGGGGAAAAAGACGACGTTATCGAGACCATCAAAAAAATGAAGCAGAAGGGGATCCGCCGGATTCCTGTCGTAGATGAAAATGGCTATCTGACAGGCATTCTTGCCGTGGAGGATCTGATTGAACTGATCGCCGAACAACTGGGCGACCTGGTGAATCTTTTCAGGCGGGGACAAAAACAGGAGGCGGAAAAAACGTCCCTAAAAAACCATTCGTCATCGTTCCAATGATTGCTGTAAGACCTCCGGCCCGGATGACAATCCCGGACCGGAAGCTTTATCGCAAAGATTACCTGCAACCCCGGGGGCCGTGAAATGAGCCTCGATGTGGCTTATTCTTGAACCCTTCTCGGCGCTCATCCGCCATTTTTTTGAATTCTTTCATCTAATCGTCGGTCAGGACAGAGGCAAACTCTTTTTGTGTGCTTTCCCTCTCCTTTTCCAACTTCCCACGAAACTCGTTTCGGAGTTTCGCCATTTCCTGGCGGTGATTCTCCATCATTTCATGACGCTTTTCCATTTCCCGGCTGACAATAGGCGTCAGCTTTTCTTTCTGTTCCACAGTCAGATTCAACCTTGTGTCCAAGCGGCATAGCACCTCTTCAGGCCCAGGTTTCCAACCTTTTTCATTGGCGTAACCCACCAACGGAATGGCAATGGCAGAAACTAAAACCAGGGCGGCAATCCCTCCGAGTAACAGAATTTTCGAATTGTTGCGCATCGTTTTTCTCCTTTCGAATTTAATGATTGTTTTTAACGGCCGTTCTAAAAGGAAAATGATCTAATCGTGCGAAAAGGTTACACGCAAAAAAATGAGCCTCTTCAAGCGACTCACCTGATAATTTCTTGAATGGATGCTTGTACCGGTCAAAATCATCCAGACACTCTGCACTAAAATTACCCACCCGTTATCAGGCAAAATCTTCCAGATATTATTGACTCAAGACCATCCACTGTTTCTGGCGAATGAATACCAACAGCAAACTGGTGGTTTCATAAAGCCCCACTAAAGGTGGGTCTCATTCCAACTACTCGATCAATTTTTTTTCAAAGTTACGTTTCGTCGTGTAGCTTATCTGCCAATTCTTGGTTTCTGATATATTTTCGAACCTTCTCTTCGTCAAGACCTACGGTACTGACACAGTAACCGCGAGTCCAAAATGTGCGACCACGAACCATTCGACTGCTTTTGTTTCCAAAGCTCATTACTTCAGAGGCACTTTTGCCTTTGAGAAGACCGATTACATGAGCCACGTTGTACTTGGGAGGAATCGATACACACAGATGTATATGGTCAGGCATTGCATGACCCTCTATGATTTCAACACCTTTGATTCTTGCCCATTGTTTGATCGTTTCCATAACGATTTTTCGTTTAGTTTCGAATAACTCTTTTCGCCGGCACTTGGGTATCCAGACGATGTGATACTTACAATTCCATAGGGAGAAAGCCTTGTTTCATCTTGAAATCTCCTTCGCTGAGCAGTTGGCGCTCTCATTGTAGGAGATTTCTTTTTTTCTCGGCACTAATCACCGGCATAGACTTTGTTCATACCACTGGCATGCCAGTGGTTTATTCCTTCAATTAGTAACCCCCGGGAAGATGCTCCGGGGTAAAATTTTATTCGTTTGTTTATGACGACCAAATAGTTAATGCCAACCTAAAGATTTTCAATCGGAGAAAAAGGGAATCTTCAATAATACTTGGAAGTTATAATGATGTTTTTTCTCACTGTTTTGAGACTACTGTAATGGCCAACCTCAAAATAGGGGTTGGCCATTCTTGTTGGTCAGGGAATTTGGGGACCGAACCTTATTAACTCACTTTCCCGCTTCACCTTCAAACAAAGTGAAACAACTTTCGAAGCACCTCTTTTTCCGAGATCTTTTAGATAAAAAGGAAATGCTCATTACATCAATTTTCTAAATGCCGCTTTCCTGAACTATGAACATGAGGGCGAATCGGTGGACTTGGTCATTACCAAGGTTGCATTTAACCACTTGCCTGACTTCTGGAAGCAGGTTGTGTTGTTGAGAATCAATAAATTGCTTAAAATAGGCGGCCTGCTTTATATCCATGACATCGTGTTTCAGTTTGAGCCCAAGGACTATGCCGGGGAGATCGATTCTTGGGGATTTCTGGGCTTGAACAGGGTCGCGGGCGAGAAGTTCAGGTCGGAAATGTCGAAAACCATATCCGTAATGCAGTACAGCACCTTTGGCTGGATATTGACCAGGTATTGCTGGAGAGAGGCCGGGTTTGCAGTGGAAAAATGCCGGTCGGAGGACGACTTTTGTAATCGGAATATGCCTGCCGCAAAGTCAAGGGAAATGGATCAGGAACGATGCAGTATAAATTTAGTTTGCTGTGGAAGGGCTGGCTTGCGCACATATGTATGGCAAAGCGGCTTCAATTTTTCCCTTTCATGAGGTGTTCATGCAGAATCTTGACCGCTTCGTCGGCGACCGCCTGTTGTAAACCGATATGGAAGCAGATCTGTGACGGGCTCTGATCGATCATCTCAATCGGGATGTGATGTTCGGCCAGAATCGAGATGGCTTCCATTACAGTAAAGGAATCGCCTTTCAATCCCAGCCCCACCGAAGTGATCACCGCCTGGTTATAGACCACATTCATATAGTCGGGTTTCAGCCTTTTCTCAATTTCACGTCGCTTAAATTGTTGATAATGCCTACCAGATCATCCTGGTTGACCAGGACCGCGATGTCATCCTTATCGGTAGGATAGTGATAGGTGTTGATGTTGTATTCCTGAAAAATTTTCAGCAGTTCCGCCGTGAAGCCAACCATCTCCCCCAGAAGATCTTTTTCCAGATAGACGTAAGCCATGTTGTCGAGTTTGGCGATACCTACGACTCCCTCCTCCGGAACCCGTTCGTTAAGGATGAGGGTCCCTTTTTCTTCCGGCCGGTTGGTGTTGCGAATATTGATAGGAATCTTGTTCCTCTTGCAACTGATCATGGCATCGAAGTGGAACACGTTGAAGCCTTTTGAGGAAAGCAATCGGATCTCTTTGAAGGTCAGCCTGGGAATCACCCGGCACCCAGAAATAAGGCGGGGGTCCGCTTCATAAACCCCATTGGTATCGGTCCAGTTTTCGTATTTCTCCGCATCGACGGCAAATGCCACCTCGCCAGCGGTCAGGTCAGATCCCCCACGGGAGAGGACAGCCACATCACCTTCGCTGGTGATTCCATAAAAGCCGGGAATAATGTTGATGGCAGCCTCATCCTGAATTTTGCGAATGTTTTCATGGCTCTCGGGTTGTACTTTGGCATCGATGAGGTCCCCTTTGAGAATAAACCCGAATTCCTCCGGCAGACAGGCCCTTGCCTGCATCCCTTTGGAGGCAAAATAGCTGGCAATAAGGATGGCGTTGTAGCGCTCCCCCAGGGAAGCATAAAAGGCGATTTTTGATGCCGGTTCTTAATCCCATTCCCTTTTTCAAAATCGTCCTTCAGCTTATTTAAAAAGGAATCGTCCTTTACGGAGAGGTCCTGCATGGTTGTTTGGAACTTCCCGATCACCGCTTCGCGACTCTGGGAAGGGGTGACTATCTTTCTGACATTGCGGAAATGATCTCCATCCGTGGCGATGTTAAACAGATGATCGGTGATCTTTTCCTGGTAGCGGGCATCCTTGCCGGGTGCTGAGACTACAATATTCCTTCGCCGGGGATTTTTGGCAACAATGTTTCGGACTTTTTCTATCTGAGCTGCATTGGCGACAGAACTGCCTCCAAACTTGCTTACGATTGATGGTATCATTATCCCCCGCACTCTTCGGTGATGAGAGGATAGACACCGTTCTCATCATGCACTTCATTTCCGGTAATGGGCGGATTGAATACGCAAATCAGGCGCATATCCTGGCTTCCACCAAAGAGATAGTGCTCATCATGCTTATTGAGAGCGTACATCACACCATCGTTGATTTGGTGAATTTTGCCGCTTTTCAATTCTTCGATCCGGCCATCCCCAGAGACGCAATAGACCGCTTCCAGGTGGTTCTGGTAATGGATGTGGGTTTTGGTGCCGGCTTTGATTATGGTCTCATGAAAAGAAAAACCCATCCGGTCACTCTTTGACAAGCATTCGGCGGCTGATCCACTGGTTGCCGGGCGCATGGACCTCTCGATCGGTTCCCCGGATATCATCGATATGACGGACAATCATTTAAAATTCCTCCCGAAGGTCGGTTTTCTTTTCTCCTGAATAAGCTCTTTGATCGCATCTTCAAAGATATCCAGCCCCTCCAGCAACTCTTCCTCCGGGATAGTTCAGGGGTGGCAGAAATTTTACCACCTGGGCTTCTGCGCCGGCCAACTCGATAACCAGCCCTTTGTCAAAGCATCTTCATCGATAGTTCGGAGGCAAAGCCCGGCTCGTTGAACTCCAGCCCATAGATCATTCCACGACCGCGTACATTGGTGCTGTAGCCATTATTGTCTGCCGAAATTTTTTCAAGTCGCTGCTTTCAGGATGTTGGATTTGTGCTTGACTGCTTTACTGAGATCGTCATTCTCCCAGTAAGAGAGCGTCTGACTGGAAGCAACGAAAGCCAGGTTGTTGCCCCGAAATGTCCCGGTATGTTCCCCCGGTTTCCACTGGTCCAGTTCTGGACGGAAAAGCAGTATCGCCAGTGGCAGCCCCCCGCCGATACTTTTACTGAAGAGTCACCATGTCGGGAGTGATGCCGGCTTCTTCGAAGCTGAAAAAGTCCCCTGTTCTGCCGTTGCCAACTTGAATGTCGTCGATGATAAGCAACATATCGAATTCCCTGCAGATCTCTTCGAGACCCTTGAGCCACTCCGAAGAGGCGACATGAATACCCCCTTCCGCCTGAACGGTTTCAACAATCACTGCTGCCGAGGAATCCAGGCCGGAACTGGGATCTTCGAGGTGTTTGCGGAGAATTTTGAGGGTGTCGATATCATCGCCATAGTAGTTTTCAAAAGGCATGAAAGTGACATTGGAGCGACTGATGTGGGCCTCATCGCGATAAAATGAATTGCCGGTTACACCCAGGGACCCCATGGTCAAGCCGTGATAGCCGTTGGTGAAGGTTACGATATTGGAACGGCCTTTGATCATGCGGGCCAGTTTCAGGGCAGTTTCCACTGCATTTGTGCCGGTGGGCCCTGTGAACTGCATTTTGTACTCTAGATTTCTGGGCCCGAGAATCACATCCTTGAATTTCTGCATAAATTCCTTTTTGGCTACGGTGGCCATATCGAGGCCGTGAACAATGCCGTCGTTTTGTAGATATTCGATCAGCGCCGAGCTAATTTTGTCATTATTGTGGCCATAGTTGAGCGTGCCTGCGCCGGCAAAAAAATCGAGATATTCCGTGCCCGAAGCATCGGTCAACCTTGCCCCTTTGGCCGATTCAAAAACTGCGGGAAAACTCCGAACATATCCCCGAACATTAGATTCCATTGCTTCGATAATTCGCATGATGCTCCTTCGTTGGTATTTAACCAGGGTTTTTCATGAGGCTCGACGGTTCCAGCCAAAACTGTCATGAAAAACACTTGATTAAGGAAATGGGTTTAATTCAAGGTGATTTTTGAAAGATTGAATGGGCCGATTCTGTAAAGCATTTTCGGGCTCATGGGCATCGCCGCCGAACAGAGTCGATTCAAAGCCCACTTCTTGGTTGATTGCCGTGTCCAGATCATCTGTCAGCCTTTCAAACAGCTTGAGTGAGGCGGCATTGGAAGGCGTAACCGTCGTTATGATCTGATTGATGTTTTTCAATGCCGGTCGCTTCAGTAAATCCAGCGCCATTTTTTTTGCAACGCCTTTCCCTCTGGCCATGGAACTGACCGCAACCTGCCATATGAAGAGGACCTCAGGAGCTTCCGGCAGCAGGTGGCCGGAGAGAAAACCGGCCACTTGCGGACTTCCTTCATCATCTTCCGGAATCAGATCAGCCACAATGCAGGTATTCTTAAAATGGGTAGTTTGCAGCATGTAGAGGTAGCGGGAGTTGAGGTCGAGTGGAGGCGAACTTCGTATGAGTTCGTATATTTTCGGGCTGTCGTCAAGTTTTGGGAACCGCGTCTGAACCAACATCAATTTTCCTGTTTTCAGTTTTAAGGGCAACACCTCAAGAAGGTTAAAGTTCATGGAAACTATTTTGATTATGCTTCGTTTCATCCCTGCAAGAGGTAACGAAGTTTTATAAAAAAGATTTTTTTAAGCGTCATTTTTACCTTCAATGAAAAATCATTAAATTTTAAAAATATTTACTCAAATTTAAACAAATGGATTGAGTGACCACATGATTAAAAGACAAAATATATAAATTAAAATTAAATTTATATTTATTTAAATATTAAGTTACTAAGATTAAGTTACTAAGATTGAGTTACTAAGATTGAGTTACTAAGATTGAGTTACTAAGAGTAGTATTTATTATTTTATTTTTTAGTAATAATATTAAAAATATGATCGAAATAATATGTGAAAATTTATTTAAAGTCAAGGATTATCAAAAAAATTCAATTCTATACCAAAATCAGCATATGTAAGTTATTGTCATTTTTTAAAAATTATTAGAATATCTCGAGAAAAAATTTTCTGAAATTTTAAAGAATTATTTTTAATAACTCGTAAAATTGTTATTTTTAAGAATATAAAAAAATTGGTGGTTTCGCGAATAGGTATTTTTTGTTTGAATTTCGATTTCTATGGGATAAGATTCATAAAAAGGTCGAGGCTCATCCCTATCTTTACCCCAAAGGAGCTAACTTCATGGGTCGCAAATATCTGACGCGTTCAGAGGCAGACTGTTATGGTTTTGCAATAGGCGGTGAATTCAAATTGCAAGTGCACCACGAGCCACAGGCCAAAATACTTCATGGGGCGTCAGGTATCCGAGGCATTTTCGTGGGCGGTTATTTAACCTTCTGACAGCTTTAGCAACATCGTCTTCATCTGTTTTCAGGAAGCTGATTCCCTTCGGGAAATATTGTCGCAATAAGCCGTTAGTATTTTCATTGGCCCCCTCTCTGCCATGCGGAATAAGGATTGGCGAAGTAGATAGTCAGCCGAGTTTTTTTCTCCAGCTCTTTGAAATTTGCAAACTCAGAGCCATTATCCAGGGTCAGGGTTTGGCGCATCGCCCGAGGAATGGGCCAAAAGCTTTGACACATTTCTCTGTCAACGTGGCGGCTTTCTTGTCCTCAAGTTTCGCTGCCACGAGATAACGACTTTTACGCTCGACCATGGTGACGATGCCGCCGGTTCCTGGTTTTCCCTGAACGGTGTCGCCCTCCCAGTCACCGAATCGCTGTCGGGTTGTGACCACTGCAGGTCGCTGGTCAATATTAACCTGAGCGTCCCTGAAACGACGCCCCAGTACCGTATCGACACTGTTTTCGCCGTCTTTTCCGTTTGCGGCGTAGCCTCTGGTAGAGGATTCCATCGACACTGCTATCAAGGTAGACCCAACTGTAGATGGTCTCGTGGCTGATCCGCATCTGATCATCTTCGGAATAGTCGATGCGTATCCTGTTTGCAATCTCCTCCGGTGACCATTCCTGCTTGAGCTTTGACTCGACGTAATTCACCAGGGCGCTGATTGTTTTGCCGTCTCATGTGCCGTGGTTGCCGACGACGAGCAAGGGCTATGAGATGTGTCCGGTCATGCCCGTAAGCCGTGCAGTCGGAATCGGGGCCGTTGCGTTTAAGCTCCCGACTGATTGTTGTGTGATGTCGACGCAGTCGCCGGGCAATCTCGCGGATGCTGAACGAACCTTGTAAATGGCTGATGACATAGCGCTCGTTTTCGGTAAGATGTCTGTAGGACATGGCAGGCTCCCTTCTGGCTCTGAGTTGGTCGTACTTCCCAGAATACCAGAAGCCCTGTCATGTCCTGCTCTTAACTCAAATGGTGCACTTTGAAGTTGAATCTACCCCCATTTATTGCTGGTGATGTCGGTAACGCTTCCACCTATGATTTTCCCGTTCTTTATCGAACTGTACCAGGAGCGACTGTGCAGAGGGTTCTGGAACAAGGTGAAGAATTCCTGATCGACAACATTATCGTCGTGGCTAAAGATTTGGAAAAAATGGGCGTTCGTGCGATTACCAGTGATTGTGGCTTTATGATTCGTTTTCAGAAAAAAGTCGCAGCATCCGTGGACGTGCCGGTCATTCTTTCCAGCCTTTTGCTACTTCCGCTATTGAGCGTGCCATTTCCCGTGAGCAAAAAATTGGTCTTATCACCGCCAATCGAAAGCGTTTGACAAGTGAGTTACTAAAACTGGCAGGTCTGAGTGATCAAAATAGCACCGTGGTCTATGGCATGGAAGAACAACCATATTTCCGTGCCTCGATCCTAGACGAAACAGGTGCTCTTGAGCCGGATGAAGTGGAAAAGGAAGTTGTGGCCGTAGCTACTGAAATGGTTCGAGACCATCCTGAGGTCGGTCCAATTTTGTTGGAATGCTCGAGTCTACCTCCCTACGCCCACGCAATTCAACAAGCGACGGGGCGTTCAGTTTTTGATTTCATAACGCTGATTAATCTTTTTTCTGCCGCAGCCTTTCGAACACCCTTCGATGGTATTTATTAGGTGTTGAGTGCCAGGACATCGCTAACAGATTTTGATGTTACAACATCGCTGACACTCAACAATTAGTCGCTTACGAGGAGCCATTTTGTCTCTTCCCAAACACTTGCCTTTTCTCCCATCGCTCGCTTAATTCAGTCAGATTGTCCGCATAAGTGAGGATGATGATTTCATCGTCCTTTTTAAATTTGGCTTTCTCATTGATCAGGAAAAATTTATCGTCCAGTAATAATAGATAAATGCAGCCCCTTCGGGAAGCTCCAGGTCCGAAGCATCCACAGCCTCGTCCTTGCCGGCCACAAAGCTGAAAAACCTCGCCGCTCCCTTTAGCAGGGTTGACCATTCAATATTATCCAGTCCTCTGACTATATCCACGATATTGCGGCTGATCGACCTTGCCGGAATCACAATGTCTTCCAAGCCTATTTCCCGACACATGCTTTCGAGGTCGGGATTCTCAATGCTGGTCACGACTCTATTGAATCCCAGTGAACACCCCAGCAGGGATGTGATGATGTTGGCTTCGTCGCTGCTGGTGAGACAGGGTGCAGAAGGGACACTCCCCACATTCCAATAAATCATCCTTCCCTGAACACTAAACGGCCCAACCTAGTTGTAATTAGTTGGGCCGTCTTATTTTTTGTATCGAATTCAATGCCTGAATTATTTTGGGATTTATCAGACGTTAAGACATATATATTGACAGAAACATTTTAACTGCAGAGGCACTTACACAACACGTATCAGAAAATCCGGGCAGGCAGCGGCGCAATAACCGCAGAGAATACAGTTTTCCTCACGAAGTCTGGCTTTTCCACCCTCAATAAACAGCGCATCGTTGGTACAGGCAGGAACACAACTGCCGCATCCCGAGCAGAATTTTTCCATGATTTTCAAATGCCTTTTGCGCTTTTCGAGATTGCCCCAAACGGCTTCGTCGCAGGGCGAGCCGGAGAATAAAGCGATATTGGCGTCAACTTCCTGTGAACTGAGCATACCAACGGCAACTGCATGAACGGCTTCATGCTCCCAAACATACTCAAGGCTTCCACGCGCCTCGGGAATGAGGTTCCCCCCAGCCAGGGCTTTCATGGCGTATACCCCTTTTCCCGCTTTGGCGCAAAGGGCAATGGCCTCGGCCATCTGTTCGGCGCTGCCATCCAGAATTCCCATCCCGGTGCGATTAAAAAGCGGATGAACAACCTCCACTTCAGGATTTCCGGCGGCGGCCGCGATCACGGAAATCCGGTGGGAGGATATGCCAAGGTGATGGATCTTCCCTTCCCTCTTCATTTTTTTTAGTTCCGCCCACACCTCTTTTCTCTCAACAAAAGGCTCGACCAGACGCGCCGCATGCAGATGAACAACATCCAGATAACCACGCTCCATTTCCCTGAGAGCCTTTTCAACATGTTCCCGGGCCAGCTCCGGCGTTGACGCATGGGTTTTGCTGGCTATCCTGACCTGACCCTGAAAACCTCGCAATCCTTCCCGAATATGGGGATAGGTCCCATACAGTTCTGCTGTATCAAGAAAATCGACCCCCCTATCCAAAGCATGCCGAATCAAGCCTCCCCCCTCTTCCGGGGAAAGTGCCGCCTGTAACGGCCCCAGAGGCAGGGTTCCGAAAACCAGGGGAAATACTTCCAAACCGGATTCTCCCAACATTACCCTTTTCATGAAAAACAGCCTTTCTTTTACATCCGAAATAATCTTCTGTTCAAAAATTAGCTTATCATTTCAAGACGTATCGGACCGTAGAAAATTTCAATTCAATTACAAAATGACGAAAAAAGCCGGAGGCCAATCCCCGGCTTTAAGTTGAAATATTCAAATCCGATTTCTGTTACCAGTTTTCCCCCAGCAGTTCAAAATGGGCTTGGGGATGGGCACAGGCCGGGCAGAGGTCTATGGCTTCTTTCCCTTCGTGGAGATAGCCGCAGTTCAGACAACGCCAGACAACCACCTCATCACGCTTAAAGACACGGCCAGATTCTATATTGGCGATCAGGTCCAGGTAACGCTTTTCATGCTGTTTCTCGGCCACTGCAATCGCGGACATGGCCGCCGCTATCTCCGGGAAACCTTCCTCACGAGCGGTCGCAGCAAATTCGGGATACATAACCGTATGTTCGTAGTTTTCGCCGCCGGCCGCCTCCCTCAGGTTATCTACTGTGCTGCCGATGACACCGGCCGGGAAAGCTGCCGTGATTTCCACCTCGCCCCCTTCCAGAAATTTAAACAGGCGCTTGGCGTGCTCCTTTTCCTGGTTGGCCGTCTCTTCAAAAATGTTGGAAATCTGTACGTAACCTTCCTTGCGAGCTTTAGAGGCAAAATAGGTGTAGCGATTGCGGGCCTGGGATTCACCACTGAAAGCGGTAAGAATGTTTTTTTCTGTCTGGGTTCCTTTTAAGCTTTTCATCGTTAGGATTCCTCCTTTGAAATAGTTTAAAAACTTCTGAAGAATATTACAAAATTAATTCAGACTTATTAGTTACCAATAGACTTTTTTTATGTCAAGAAAACTGAACAAATTCCCTCCCGGCAGCATGAATTTTTATTGACCAAGTCCTGACATACAAAAGCATCTCTTTGCTGGAAAAATATTATTTGAGCCCTGACCGTTTTCCACATGCAGGTAAAATGTTAAAAAATTAGTTGTTAACTCTCTTGAAAATAAATTAAAGTACTGAAAATACAAAGGCATTTCCAGGCACATTCGGGAATGTACGTCTCCGCAAAAAATTCGCCGGAATTTTTCTGAGAAGGGATGTTTTCATGAATCGAATTCTTATTATCGATGACGATATTGAACTGTGCGATCTTTTGACGGAGTATCTTACCCAAGAAGGATTTGAAGTCAAAACCGTTCATGATTCTGAATCCGGAATCAACCAAGCTCTTTCAGATGAGCCGACACTGATTGTCCTCGATGTCATGTTGCCCGGCCAAAGCGGTTTTGAGGTGTTGCGTCATATCCGCGAACACTCAAAAGTTCCTGTCGTCATGCTGACCGCCCGTGGTGATGAAGTCGACCGCATTGTCGGCCTCGAAATGGGCGCGGACGACTACCTGCCGAAACCCTTCAACCCCCGAGAACTTGTAGCCCGTATTCGTGCCATCCAGAGACGCGCCGCCGCAGTCAACGACCATCCGGAACAGGAGACCGGAAAGATTCTGAAAATCGGGGACCTTGAGCTTGATCCCGGCGCAAGAACAGTTTACCTGGATGGGAAAGCGGTTGAATTGACAGCCGTGGAGTTTTCAATGCTGGAAATGCTTCTGCGCATGGCCGGCCAGGTGGTCAACAGGGAAGATCTTGCACAGGAAGTGCTTGGTCGTCGGCTTTCCCCATTTGATCGCAGCATCGATGTCCATGTCAGCAGTCTGCGAAGAAAGATCGGTCATCAGCCAAACGGTTCAGAGCGCATCAAAACCATTCGCGGAACCGGTTATCAATATTTGGTCCCCCACTAAAGCCATGATAATATTTTTCAAAACTTATTAGGGTAAAATAATAGGCCCATGTTTTTTAAAAAAATTTTTTCCAGCATTTTTTTTAAAATTTTTTTCTGGTTCTGGTTGGCGATTATCCTTTCAGGAGTCACCTTTTACGTTCTGACCACCATCACCCAGTCTTCGACCATAACCCGACAGATAGATCGTTTGAGCGTTCATCGCCGCCGCCTCTCCGGCCAGTCCATGCTCTTTTTCGGAGAGGCCGCCATACGTGTCTACGAAAATCACGGACCTGCAGCTCTGAAGACGTTTTCGAAAAATCTGGAAAAGAAAACCGGCATACACACGTTTCTTTTTCCGGGGGGGTTTGACGCCATTGAAAGCCAGGAGACAACCTTTCAGGCCAAAATTATTGCCGATCGCTCCCGCCGCAGCAGAAAAGCGGAGTTCGGAGCTTTTCAGGATATTTTTCTAGTTGCCCAGCCAATGACGAACGAGCTCGGACGCCTTTATATAGTGGTCGGGGAAATCCCGGGGGAACCACCCGAATCAGCAGAACCTTTTTATCGTCTCCCCGAAGATTTCGGAACACGGAGCCTGATCACTTTTATCATCGGCGGGATAATCTGCTCATGGCTTGCCTGGCACTTGACCTCCCCCATCCGTAAATTGCGCAAAGCCACCCAGCAGTTCGCTGAAGGAGATTTAACCACCCGCGTGCGTCCGGAACTCGGCAACAGGGGGGATGAAATCGGCGGCTTGGCTCGGGAATTCGACCAGATGGCCGAACATATTGAAGCACTTATGACCGCCCAGAAACGCTTGATTCGGGATGTCTCTCACGAACTCCGCTCACCCCTGGCCCGGCTCAACGTGGCCTTGGAGTTGGTGCGCCAAAAAACAGGCCCGGAAGCGGAAACATCCCTGGATCGAATCAAAAAAGAGGCTGAAAGACTGAATGAAATGATCGGAGAACTTCTCTCCCTCAACGCCCTGGAAAGCACAAATGACACGACCAGCAGGGAAATCGTTGAACTCGATCTGCTGGTTCAGAATATCGTTGAAGATGCTGATTTTGAAGCCCGCAGCCGCAACTGCCGAGTTGAGATCATGACAATGGAGGCCGTTAAAATTTTCGGAATTCCGGAGATGCTCTCACGCGCCATTGAAAACGTCATGCGCAATGCCATACGATATTCAGCAGAGAATACGACGGTTGAAGTAAGGCTGAGCTGCACCCATGACGGCAATGAAGCTCGCGCGGTCATCGCTGTCAAAGACCACGGCCCAGGGGTTCCTGATAATGCACTGGAAAAAATTTTCCAGCCTTTCTACCGGGTGGCAGACGCCAGAGACCGTCAGAGTGGAGGTACGGGAATTGGACTCGCCATTACCGAACGTGCGGTACGGCTCCATGGGGGTTCGATCAAAGCAACCAATCAGCCGGAGGGAGGCCTGCAAGTCAAGATTTATCTTCCGATCCACCTCGGTTCATGACCGCAGTTGGCGCCTGAAAGATTGTAGAAACATATATCAAAAGGAATCGGGAAAAGAACATGGATTAATTTCAATCTTGCTGTCGCTACGAAGAGCTAAAGTGGTCAGATAATCCTGCCGCGGCACAAAAGAAATAAACTGCCAGCCAATCTTTTCAGAGTTATCGAAAATCAACTCCACATCGTCACCTGTCCGGCCTATCTTCAGATGAACTGTATCAGGCTCCCTTGAAAGCCCTGTCCCCAAAGCTTTTAAATAGGCTTCCTTGGTCGTCCAGATTTTATAAAAGACCTCCTGGTGCCGGGATTCCGGCAGACCGCAAAATTGCTCAAATTCCATCCGGGAACAGACGACCTCCAGGACCTCATAGAGGTCGGGGAGGGGTTTGCAGGAGTATTCCACATCAATTCCGACCTCATGATCACGGACCAGAGCCAGCATCGCGATATCGCCGGAATGGGAGAAATTGAATTTCCAGGAGATGGAAATCTCTCGATCATTAACAACCCACGGCTTGCCGTTTTCGTTGCTACGAAAAACCAGCTTTTCAGCTCGTTGGCAGAAATAGCGGCTCAAAATTTTTCGCAGAGCCAGCCGCCGGTACAGAAAACGCCTGGCATCTTTTTCAAACCTGAACCGACGGGCACGCCCCACTTCTTCACGGGACAGAATGTTGTTCACCTCGGAATCACAGAAGGAAACACCCGAGCCGACGTCAACCGTCCAGACATCCACAGGCAAAATTTTGGATTTATCCACTGACATCACTTTTTATCCAATTAGCACCAGGCAAGCCGGCCGTACCTTCCCTGCAAAATCAAAATCCTGAGAATCCAGTCACCCCTTAAATTTCGATCTTATTTCAGGGTGGCGACTGATAGGAAACAGGACTTTTTATGGGTTGTTTATGATTGCATGTTGAGGTGTTTTCCCATTATATTCAAATGTTTTTTTTATTTCAGAACAGAAGAGTGAAAACCTGTCATCCGTTATAAATACTTTAATCCACCGGCACCATCTCAGTCGCCAACTTTTCTGTTTTGCAGCCAACAGCATTGATTGCGGATAAGGAACTGGTTTATAATTTTGGTTTGTGTGCTTATGCGGAACGTTTCTGCTTGCAAAAGCATAAAAAGAGCTATTTTGAAACAGGCTGGACACAATAATTTTCCAGCCTGCATCTTACTTTTAAAAAAAATAGATAATTCAGCTCTCCATGAAAAAGATACTTGCATCACGGTTTCAGCAAAAATTTGTTCTAGAAGAAAAGCTCCTCGCCGGAAAACCATTCAACAACATCTCCATCTCATATGAAATTCGTGGAGCCCTCGACAGCGACCTGCTGAGGAAAGCCTGGCGGCATGTGATGTCAGCCCATGACTCGCTGTCTGCCTCTTTCCATGAGGAAAACGGACGACTTTTCATGCGCACCGAGGACTCCTGCGAACCGGTTTTTGAGGAGGTCTCCTTCTCTGAGCGGGAAAATGCCGAAACCTTCATGGAGGAGTTCGTCAAACGACCTTTCGACCTGAGAATCGCACCTCCTCATCGGATCGCGGTCATCCGCCTCGCTGAAACCCATTTTCTTTTCGTTTTCGTCTTCCACCATATCATTACCGACGGCACCACCCTCGAACCGCTCCTGCCCCAGTGGGCCCGGACCTACAACGACCTGGTTGCAGGAAGAGAAACGCCGACCATCCCCGCCGACTCCTACACGGACTACATGGAGTTTGAACACGCTTCCCTGGACAAAAAAGACCAGGCGGTGGATCTGCAATTTTGGGAAAAACTCATCGGCGACAAACCGTTGAGTGTGGCCGCGCCCACCTTCCCGGCAAAAAACAAGTCGGGTTTCAAAGCTTTTTATTTCGAACTTGACCCCGTTTCCGCGGAAAAAACAAAATCTTTTGCCCGCAATCAGAAAAGCACCTTCTTCTGGGCTTTCGCCTCTGCCTGGATGGCCCTTCTCCACCGTTACAGCTCCCAAGTGGATATTGCCGTCAGCTATCCGGTCAACCTGCGCCCGGGGAAATTCTCCCGCTTGCTTGGACCGTTCATCAACAACCTGCCACTGACTGCGCGCTTTGATAACAACAACACGTTCAGTGAGCTTCTGGACACGGTTACCGGCCAGCGCCGCGGCGTCAAACGCCACCAGCATTGCATGCTGGCCGATATCATCACCCATTTGCGGACAATCAAAAAACAGCCCGGCGACGCCCGGCTCAACATAGCAGTGGCTGAAACCGCGTTGCGCACCGCGTACCCTTTCGATCTGGACGGCCTTGACGTTCAACCCCTGGAGCCGATCAATGTGGGAATGGCAAACGATCTTCTCCTGGAATACGAGGAACAGAAGGGCCTTATCCATTGCCGTCTTGCCTACGATGGTGAGAAATTTCCGGACTGGTTCGCCCGCCAGATATCAGAACATTTCAAAACCTTTTTCACAACGTTGGTGACTTCACCGGATCGCCCGATTTCTGACCTTCCAATCCTGGAGAAACCTGAACATGAGCTGCTTACCCAGCGCTTCAACGACACCGGTTGCGACTTTCCGCAGAATCAGCTCATCCACCAGATTTTCGAAGAAAAAGTTTGGCAGCACCCGCAGACCCCGGCAGTCAAAGACACCAAAGAGGAACTGAGCTGTCTCGAACTGAATCGACGCGCCAACCGCATCGCCCATGCTCTCATCGAAAAAGGCGTCTGTCCGGATACCCCTGTCGGTCTTTATCTGGAGCGCGGCGTCGACCTCATGGCGGCCGTTCTCGGTATCCACAAGGCCGGAGGCGGCTACGTACCCCTCGATCCGTCCTATCCACCGGAGCGGATTGCTTTCATGATCGAAGACGCGAACCTCAGATTCCTCGTTGCCGGGGCGGGAAGCACACTCCCTTTCGAGGGGGAGATCGTTCAGGTCGGTGATGCAAACCTCGAAAAATATTCCACCGAAAATCCTCAGGTCGAAATCCGTCCCGATCATACCGCCTACGTGATCTTTACCTCCGGTTCCACAGGAAGGCCGAAAGGGGTGGTGGTGGAACACCGCAACCTCGTCAATCAGATTTTCTGGTTCGAAAACCATTTCATACTTAGCCCGGGGGACGCCATTCTCCATAAAACCCCCACATCCTTCGATGCTTCGGTATGGGAGCTGTTCTGGTGGATGGTGGCCGGCGTGCCACTGATCATGCTGGAACCCGGAGGCGAAAAAGACCCTCTCCAAATCATCGACGCCATCGAGAAAAATGCTGTCGCGGTGGCCCAGTTTGTCCCGTCCCTTCTGAACGCCGTTAGCGACAGTGCAGAGGGCATAGATCTTCCGAAATTGACCTCACTCAAACATGTTTTTTGCGGGGGGGAAGTCCTGACCCGGGAAACGATTGAAACGTTTTCCCGTCAATTCCAGATAACACCTCAATTTCACAACCTGTACGGTCCGACGGAAACCACCATCGACGCCAGCTGGTATTCATGCCAGGACGTCCTGCCCGAGGTGATTCCCATCGGCCGACCGGTGGACAACACCCAAGTTTATATTCTGGATGATGCAGGCAGCCCCCAGCCCATGGGCGTAGCGGGTGAACTGTATATCGGTGGCGCCCAGGTCGCCCGCGGTTATCTCAACCGCCCGGAGCTGAGCGCGGAAAAATTCGTTCCAAATCCTTTCGGCGAAGGACGCATCTACAGGACCGGCGATCTGGCACGCTGGCTGCCGGAAGGCAATATGGAATTCCTCGGCCGCATCGACCAGCAGGTCAAGATTCGCGGCTATCGCATTGAACTGGGTGAAATCGAGAGCCTGCTGCGCGCCCATCTTTCCGTCCGGGATGCTATCGTCCATCCTTTTGGTGAGGATATTCATAAGCGCCTGTGCGCCTATATCGTGGGAGATTTCGACCCTTGTGAACTGCGTACCCATCTCGGCCGCGAACTCCCTGATTACATGGTACCCGACCTGTTCACGGGAATCGACGCCATTCCCCTCGCCCCGAGTGGCAAGGCCGACCGGAAGAACCTGCCCCATCCGGAGATTACCCCACAGTCCGTTTATGTAGCCCCCGGCACTCCGGAAGAAGAGACCCTGTGCACAATCTTCAGCACTATTCTGGAAACCGAGCGGGCCGGCATTGCCGACAGTTTTTTCGACCTCGGCGGTCACAGTCTCCTGGCTACGCGGCTGGTCAATGCCGTAAAGCAGGCATTCAATGCGGACCTTCCACTTCAGGCTGTTTTTGACCAGCCCACGCCGGCCGGAATTCTCAAAGCCATCCGGTCGATGACTTTCTCCGAGACTCCGCCTATTCAAAGGCATAATTTCCTGGAAGCACCGCTCTCCTTTGCCCAGGCGAGGCTCTGGTTCCTCGACAAATTCGAAGAGGGTTCCGCCGCGTTCAATATCCCGGCCGCCGTCCGCATCCAGGGAGAACTGGATGTCCAAATCCTGGAAAAAGCGCTGGCAACATTAATCCGGCGCCATGCGAGTCTTCGCACTATATTTCAGGAATCGGCCGAGGGGGAAGTCCTCCAGAGGGTTATCGAACTCGAAAATTTTAACCTCCCGGTTGAGCATGTTCAGGAAGAACAGATCCGAGACATCCTGGCTCAGGAATCCGGTCACCGTTTCGACCTCTGCCAGGGGCCCCTATACCGCTTCAAGCTGTTACAGATCGGCTCCAGGGAATTCATCCTCGCGCTTAACATCCATCATATCGTTTTCGACGGCTGGAGCTTCGGCATCTTTTTCCAGGAGTTAACCCAATGCTATGAGGCAGGGCTGCAGAGGACAGAGCCCACATTACCCGATATCCCTGCAGAGTATACCGATTTTTCCGTCTGGCAACGGGAGTGCCTCTGCGCTGACAAAATTGAGGAACAGAGCACCTATTGGAAACAGCAGCTCGCCGATATCCCGGAGCTGCTTGGCCTGCCAACGGATCGCCCCCGCCCCGATGTTCAGACGACCAAGGGTGCCCTGGTTCCGATGGCGATTGATCAAGCCGCAGCGGCATCTCTCAAAAAAATTGCGCGGGATAACAACGCCACGTTATTCATGGTACTGGAAACCCTGTGGGCGGTTTTCCTGGGCAAGTACAGCGGCACGGACGATGTCGTGGTCGGCACGCCCCTTTCCGGCAGAACCCGACCGGAGATCGAAAAAACGACCGGCTTTTTCGTCAACACCCTGCCGCTGCGCCACGATCTTTCCGGAGCTCCGACCTTCGAGGAACTCCTGACCCAAAGCAAAAAAGCCACCCTCGAAGCCTACGCCCATCAGGACATCCCTTTCGAAAAGCTGGTTGACGAACTTTCACCGCAACGAAGCACCAGCCATGCCCCCATCTTCCAGGCCATGTTCGTCCTCGGAGACGCCTCTTTCGATTCGGTCAGTCTTCCCGGCTTGGAGACCACCCCTCTCTTCCCTGAATTTGACAGCGCCAAATATGACCTGACCCTGAGTCTCGGGGAGTATGGGCAGGAACTGGGTGGACACCTTGAATTCAGTAGCGACCTCTTTGACCGGGCCACAGCAGAGAGAATGGTGCACCATTTTATCCAATTGAGCCGTTCCCTGACGGATAATCCGAAAAGTAGGATTATCGACCTTTCGTTGCTTGATGCCGTAGAACTGGATACAGTCGTGCGGCGCTTCAACGCCACCGGCAGCGATTTCCCGCAGGACAGGACCCTGCACCAACTCTTCGAGGATCAGGTAGAGAAGGTCCCGAAACAGATCGCCCTCCGTCACGGCGATACGGCCCTTACCTTTGATGAGTTGAGCCGCCGCGCCAACCGCATCGCCCATGCCCTGATCGATAAAGGCGCCAGCCCCGAAAGTCTGGTCGGTGTCTGCCTGGAGCGCAATGTCGATCTGGTAGCTGCAGTTCTCGGTATCCTCAAGGCCGGCGCGTGTTATGTGCCCCTCGATCCCAACTATCCGGCCAGGCGCCTTGCCTGGATGACAGAGGATGCAGACCTCAAGCAGATTATTATAACAAGTGATCTAACTGCTGGATTGTCAGGGGATTTTATTATTCTTGACCAAGCCGACCTGACCACCTTCCCTGATCATAATCCGGAGTCCATAGTGGCCCCAGCCAACCTCGCCTACGTCATCTACACCTCCGGTTCCACGGGGACACCCAAGGGGGTAGCGGTGGAACACCGTGCCCTGGTCAACAAGATTGCGACCCTGCCGGCGCTCCTTGGAAAAACCGTCGACTTCCCGGCCCTGGTCACCGCCAGCATCAACTTCGACCCCTTTATCGAACAGCTCATGCTCGGACTGGCCCATGGCCAGCCGACCATTCTCCTGGGAGACGAACTCTCCGACCCGGCCCGCTTCTGGGAGACCATCCGTCAATACAAAGTACAACGCGCCGACCTGGTCCCTGCCATTGCCGTTCGGTTGTTCGAGCACTACCCGGCGGAGGGAACGTCCCTGACCCAGGTGCTGCTGGGAGGCGAGGCAGTGCCGCCGTCCCTGGTTCGGCTGATTCGCTCCAAGGCAGAGCATCTTCAGATCGGCAACTTCTACGGTCCCACCGAAGCCGCCATCGACTGCATCGCCGGCTTCCTCGACCCGGACCGGACCGATACGGTTCCCATCGGCCGGCCGATGGCCAACTATCAGGCCTATATCCTCGATACCAACGGTCAACCGCTTCCGGTGGGGGTCCCCGGTGAGTTGTGTATCGCTGGCGAGGGACTGGCACGCGGTTATCTCAAGCGGCCCGAGCTGACAGCAGACGTATTTATCCCCAATCCGTTTGGCGAAGGCCGGCTTTACAAGACCGGCGACCTGGCCCGCTGGCTCTCCAGTGGTGAGATCGAGTACCTGGGCAGGATCGACCAGCAGGTCAAGATCCGCGGCTTCCGCATCGAGCTGGGCGAGATCGAAAGCGCCCTACGCGAGCATCCCACGATTGAGGATGTCATCGTCAACCCCTTTGGGGATGAAGGCGAGCAGCGCCTCTGCGCCTACATTATCGGCGATTTTGAATCCACCAAACTCCGCGATTACCTCTCGGAAAAACTGCCTGATTACATGGTGCCGGCATTCTTCATGAAGATCGAAGCCATTCCGCTGACGCCAAGCGGCAAGGCCGACCGCAAGAATCTTCCCCATCCGGAGGTCACGTCCGTTGCAGCCTACACCGCACCGCGTACAGAGACGGAGAAAATTCTCTGCGCCATTTTCTCCGAGGTTCTCGGCATCGAACAGGTCGGCATCCACGACAACTTTTTCGAAGCAGGCGGCGACAGCATCCTGGCACTCCAGATCGTAGCAAAGGCCAGGAGCAGAGGGCTCAATCTCGCCGTCAAAGACATTTTCAAAGCCGGTGACGTGGAAGGGCTCTCCAGCCGCATCAAGGCCCGCAGCGCCGCCCCGGTTGCCATATCCAGAGCTCAGGAATCTTCGTCAAAGCCTTCCCCTGAAATCCGCCAACAGATGCACCGGCTCTATCCTGGCCTGGAGACGGTACTGCCCCTGACACCTCTGCAGCAGGGAATCCTGTTCCATTCCCTTGAGAGTGAAGGCTCCTATCAGGTCCAGCTTCAATTCCGCGTGGAAGGAAGCTTCAATCCGGAGCGCTTCCACCACGCCTGGCAACAAGCCGTTCAGCAGCATCAGGTCCTGCGCATGACTGTGCCCGAGGGAGAAACCTCTTTCATGGCGGTCTGCGGAAAAGCTCAAATTCCCTATCACTTCGAAGATTGGCGATCGGAGACCGATGCGGAAGAAAAGTTGAAGGCCTATGCCGAGGCCGACCGAAAGCAAGGCTTTGACCTGGCTCAGGCTCCCTTGCTGCGCCTGGCGGTATTCAGGATAACGGAAGGTGCCTGGGAGATCCTGATCAACAATCATCACATCACCCTGGACGGCTGGTCCCTCTCCGTCGTTCTGGCCGATGTACTGAGATTCTACGCCGGGGAACCTCCCTCGCAACCACTTCCATTCAGCCGTTACACCGAATGGCTCAACACTCGTTCCACCAAAGCATCTCTCGACTGGTGGGAAAAAGCCCTGGCCGGATTTGACCGCCCCAACCACATCGACCTTGCTGTCACGGAAAAGGGTGAGGGCTTCGGAGACCGGACCATTAACCTGAATCCGGATGTCTCCCGCAAGCTAGAACAGACTGCGCGGGAGATGCGCAGCACCCCGAGCACCCTGCTCCAGGCCATCTGGGGAATACTCATCAGCAGGCTTTGCGATAATGACGACATCGTCTTCGGCAATGTCGTTTCCGGTCGTCCCGCGGAACTCTCCGGTGTCGAGAACATGGTGGGAATGTTCATCAACACTGTCCCGGTGCGGATGAGGACCGGCAACCGTCCCCTGCGTGAGATTATCCGGGAGATGACCGAGTTCCAGGGGGAGCGGGGAGAGCACGAATACGCAGCTCTCCACCAGACCCAGGCTCAGGCCCCCATCCCCAAAGGAAGCCCGCTTTTCGAAACCCTTTTTGTTTTCGAAAATTATCCGGTGGATGAAAGACTTCGGGAGGAGAGCGGAAGGGAATTCGTTATCCGCGACGTGCGAGGAGTCGAAGCACCTCACTATCCCCTCTCCCTGGCCGTTTTGCCCGGCGATCATTACACCCTGCAATTGACCTTCGACCGTGAACGCATTATGATTTACGCAGGAAGCCCAGACCCTTCTTCAGTGGATTTGAGACCCTGCTCCGTTCCGGCTCTGGAAAAAACCGACACGCCGGTTTCCGAGCCTCTCCCATTCTCGACGCGGCGGAACTGGACACGGTGGTGCACCGCTTCAACGCCACCGGCAGTTGATTTTCCTCGCAGGACAAGACCCTTCATCGACTCTTCGAGGAGCAGGTAGCAGAAAATGCCGGAACAGGATCGCCCTTCATTGCGGCAATCAACTGCCCTGACCTTTGAGGGAGCTGAACACGCCGCGCCAACCGCATCGCCCACGCTCTGATTGACAAGGGCGTCGGCCCCGAGAGTCCGGTCGGCATCTGCCTGGAGCGCAGTGTCTGATCTGGTCGCCGCCGTGCTCGGCATCTTCAAGGCCGGCGGCGCCTACGTGCCCCTCGATCCTCAACTACCCGGCCCAGGCGTCTGGCCTGGATGACGGCAGGATGCAGACCTCAAGCAGATTATCACGACAAGCGATATAACTGCTTGAATTATCAGGGGATTTTTTCTTGTTCTCGACCAAGGCCGATCTGAGTGCCTATCCCTGATCACAATCCGGATGTCCATAGTTGCCCCCGGCAGTCTCGCCTACGTCATCTATACCTCCGGTTCCACCGGCCGGACACCCAAGGGGGTTGCGGTGGAACACCGCGCCCTGGTCAACAAGATCGCAACCCTGCCGGAGGTCCTTGGGAGAGACCGTCGACTCCCCGGCCCTGGTCACGGCCAGCGTCAACTTCGACCCCTTCATCGAGCAGCTCATGCTCGGCCTGGCTTACGGCCGGCCGGTCGTCCTTCTCGGATGATGAACTCTCCGACCCGGCCCGCTTCTGGGAAACCATCCGTCAGACACGGGGTACGCCGCGCCGACCTGGTTCCCTGCCATCGCCGGGCGCCTGTTTGAGCACTACCCCACCGAGGGCACGTCCTTTGGCCCAGGTGCTGCTCGGCGGCGAGGCCGTGCTCTTCTTCTCTGGTGCAGCTGATCCGCGAAAAAGCCCCGAGCATATTCAGTATCGGCAATTTCTACGGCCCCACCGAAGCCGTTATCGACTGTATCGCCGGCTTCCTCGAGCCGGAACAAACCGACACGCGTCCCCATTCGGCAAGCCGATGCCCAACTACCGGGCCTACATCCTCGACGCCCATGGCCAGCCGGTCCCCATCGGGGTCCCCGGCGAACTCTGCATCGGCTGGCGAGGGACTTTGGCCCGCGGTTATCTCAACCGGCCCGGAGCTGACGGCGGAAGCCTTCATTCCCAACCCCTTTGGCTGAAGGCCGGCTTGTACAAGACCGGCGACCTGGCTCGCTGGCTCTGAAGACGGTGAATATCGAGTATCTGGGCACGCATCGACGAGCAGGTCAAGATCCGCGGCTTCCGTATTGAGCTGGGCGAGATCGAAAGCGTCCTACAGGGAGCATCCCGTCGGTGGAGGACGCTCATCGTCCACCCCTTCGGCGAGGAAGGCGAGCAGCGCCGGTTGTGCGCTTATATCGTCGGGGATTTCGAATCCACCAAACTCCGCGATTACCTCTCGGAAAAACTGCCTGATTACATGGTGCCGGCATTCTTCATGAAGATCGAAGCCATTCCGCTGACGCCAAGCGGCAAGGCCGACCGCAAGAATCTTCCCCATCCGGAGGTCACGTCCGTTGCAGCCTACACCGCACCGCGTACAGAGACGGAGAAAATTCTCTGCGCCATTTTCTCCGAGGTTCTCGGCATCGAACAGGTCGGCATCCACGACAACTTTTTCGAGGCCGGCGGCGACAGCATTCTCGCACTGCAGGTCATATCAAATGTCCGCAATCAGGGTTTTGACCTGGCGGTCCGGGATATTTTCAAGGCACCCCGGGTTGAGGAACTGGCCCTCCGAGCCAAAGCCCTGCGCACCCTGTGGGGTGCGGTCCCGGAACATGAAGCCCCGCTGACGCCTATCCAGAAATGGTTCTTCGAACAGGAAGGGGAGCGCAACCACTACAACCAGTCGATACTGGTTCGGGTTCCGGCAAACCTTGAATTGAAAAGACTGGAACAAGCGGTACGAAAAATTCTTGAGCACCACGATGCCCTGCGCCTGGCTTTTCGCGATGGCAAACAAGTTCTTCAGGGAATTGAAAAGTTCACTGACAAGAGAATTTTCCAATGCATCGACTGCTCCGGACTGTCGGAAAAAGAAAAATCCGAAACTCTGGTTAATTTTGGGGATGCGGCTCAGCGCAGCCTCGATATTGCCAAAGGCGACCTGTCCCGCTGCCTCTGGTTCGACTACGGAGGTGAACCGGGGCGGCTGCTTCTGATCATTCACCACCTGGCCGTGGACGGCGTTTCCTGGCGAATTCTCATCCCCGATCTGGAGGCGGCCTACGAAGGCCGACAGCTGCCCGAAAAAACAACCTCCTGGACAACCTGGGCCGCCGGACAGGAGGAACTCACAGTTTCCCGCGGAGAAGAACTCTCCCTTTGGCGTAAGATGGTGGAACAAACGGGTATCCGGATCAAACCCGACACTCCGAACACCACCCTGCATGACCGTGACCTCACCATTAAGTTGACATCGGCGGAAACCCGTGCCCTGATCGGCAGCGCTCCGGCTGCCTACCACGCCAACCCCGAGGACCTGCTTCTGGCCGGCCTGTGCCTCGGCCTGGAACAGTGGATGGGAGAGCCCCTCTCCGGCGGCATCCTTGTAAACCTGGAGAGTCACGGCCGCGAAGAGTTGATTGGGAATGCCGACCTATCCCGCACGGTCGGCTGGTTCACCAACCAGTATCCGGTCCGGCTGAAAACCGGGACCAATTTCCGCGAAACCCTGATCGGCATTAAGGAAACCCTGCGCGAAGTACCGGATAACGGTATCGGCTACGGCCTGCTGCGCTACGGAGGGCATGAGGAGCTTGGCGTCGAACCCCAGATCTCCTTCAATTATCTCGGCCGTTTTACGACCCTGGAAAAGGACGGCGACTGGACTCTGGCCGCTGAAGAGCACGGTCCGCCGATCAGCCACACTTGGAAACACAAGGCCCTCCTCGACATTAATGCCATTGTTTCCGGAGACAAACTTGCGTTCCAGCTGAGCTGGCCGTCAGAGGTGTTCGGCAGTGAAGAGATGGCCGCACTGGAGGCAAGCGTTGCCACCGGTATCCGACAGGTCATCTCCCATTGCCGGGACACCGAAACCACTTTCACCTCCTCCGACTTCCCGTTGGTCAAACCCTCCCAGGGGACCATTGATCGCCTGGAAGAAAACAACCCGAAACTGGAGAATATTCTGCCGCTCACCCCGCTGCAGCAGGGCATCCTTTTCCACGCCCTGGAAAGCGAGGGCTCTTACCAGGTCCAGCTTCATTTCCGGATGGAAGGGGTTTTCGATCCCGAGCGCTTCAGAGATGCCTGGCAGATCGCCATCGAACGCCACGAAATCCTGCGCATGGCAGTTCCTGAAGGGGAAACCGATTTCATGGTTGTCGGTAGGGATGTGCGCCTTCCCTACCTGTTCGAGGACTGGAGAAGCGACAAGGAACGGGATGCCAAGCTTCAGACCTTCCTGGGAACCGACCGGGAAAAAGGTTTCGATCTGAGTGCGCCACCGCTGTTGCGCCTCGCCATCTTCCAAGTTGCCAACAACACCTGGGATATCGTCATTAACAGCCACCACCTTATTCTCGACGGCTGGTCCTTGTCGCTGGTCATGGCCGACGTGCTGAAGCTTTATGGCGGAGAAAGCCTGCTCCGTCCCCTCCCCTATGCCGACTACGCGGAGTGGCTCCACGGCAAGACCGCGGACACCAGCCTGGCATGGTGGGAAAATACCCTCAAAGGTTTCGAAAAGCCCAACCGCATCGATCTGCCTGTTGCGGACAGGAAGGACCGCTTCGGCGAAAAAAGCGCCCAGCTCAGTTCCGAGACAGCCAGAAAACTCGACCATGCGGCTCGTGAACTCGGGAGCACCCGGAGCACCCTTCTACAGGCCATATGGGGCACACTGGTCAGCAGACTGAGCGGCGATGAGGATATTGTTTTCGGCAACGTCGTCTCCGGACGCCCGGCACAACTCCCCGGCATCGAAAACATGGTGGGCATGTTCATCAACACCGTTCCCGTGCGGGTACTGGCGGTAGGGAAAAGCTTCCGGGATATTGTTTCCGACCTGACCATTCTACAGGGGGAACGGGAAGAGCACGAATACGCCCCTCTTCATCAGATTCAAGGGAGGACTTCCATTCCGAAAGGGAGCCCCCTTTTCGAGACCCTTTTCGTTTACGAAAATTATCCCGTTGACGAACGCCTCCGGAATGACACTCAGGGAAACTTCACCATTACCCACAGCGAGGGCATCGAAGCGGCCCACTACCCCTTGACCCTGGCCGTGCTTCCGGACAATGAAATCACCGTCAAGCTCAGCTACGACGAACGGCGTTACGACGCCAGAGGGGCAGAGAACCTTCTCCATTGGTTCGAAAACCTGGCATCAGCTATCCTCGAACGCATGGACACACCGGTTACGGCAGTCCATCTTCTGGATAAAACCGAACAGGACCTGGTCACTCACCGTTTCAACACTACGGATGCAGCGTTCCCCGAAACCAAGGTCCTCCATGCCATTTTCGAAGAGCAGACGGCGGAGCATCCCGATGCCGTGGCGGTCAAGGATCTCCGCGAACAGCTGACCTACGGGGAGTTGAACACCCGCGCCAACCGCATCGCCCACGCCCTCATCGATAAAGGGGTGCAGCCTGACACCCTGGTCGGCTTGTGTCTCGAACGCGGCGTCGATCTCATCGCCGCCATTCTCGGCATCCACAAGGCCGGCGGCGGCTATGTCCCCCTCGATCCCCATTACCCGGCCGAGCGCCTCAGTTACATGATTGAGGACGCCGGGCTGAAATATCTGGTTGCCACCACTGGCAGCGAGCTCCTTTTCGGCGGCGAAACTCTCCTTCTCGATGAGCCTTCGGAGCTTCAGAGTTATCCCGACACCAATCCGGAGAACAGAACGTCGCCGACCGACACCGCCTACGTCATCTACACCTCCGGCTCCACCGGCAAGCCCAAGGGGGTGGTGGTGGAGCATCGCAATGTCGTCCAGCTCCTCTTCCAGGATCAACTGCAGTTCGCTTTCGGGCCCGGGGACGTGTGGACCCTGTTCCACTCCTACGCCTTCGACTTTTCCGTCTGGGAGATTTTCGGCGCCCTGCTCTACGGCGGCCGCCTCATTGTCGTTGATCCTTCCGTGGCCAAGGATCCTGAGGCTTTCCTGGCCTTGTTGGAGCAAGAAAAGGTCACGGTCCTCAACCAGGTGCCGTCCTACTTCACCCAGCTGAGTACAGCCGACTCCCGCGGACCTGTAAAAGACCTGGCCCTGCGTTATCTCGTCTTCGGCGGGGAGGCCTTCTTCCCCCACATCGTCAAGGGCTGGAAAGAACGCTACCCCGACACATGCATCGTCAATATGTACGGGATTACCGAAACCACCGTACATGTCACCTACAAGGAAATCGGGGAACAAGAGATCGAACAGGGCATCTCCAACATCGGCATCCAGTTGGCCCCCCTGTCCGTCTACATTTTCGACCCGCAGGGGCAACCCCAGCCTCTCGGGATACCGGGAGAAATCCATGTCGGCGGTACGGGAGTGGCGCGCGGTTACCTCCATCGCCCGGAACTTACGGCGGAAAGGTTCGTTGCCAATCCCTTTGGCGAGGGCCGCCTCTATAAGACAGGGGACCTGGGCCGCCGCCTGGCCGACGGCAACATCGAATATATGGGACGCATCGACCACCAGGTCAAGATCCGCGGCTTCCGCATTGAACTGGGTGAGATCGAGAGCGCCCTGCGCGATCATCCTTCGGTACAGGATGTCCTCGTCAGCCCCTTCGGCGACAGTGGCGAGCAACGCCTGTGCGCTTATATCGTCGGAGATTTCGACACGACGGAACTGCGCGATCATCTCTCCGGCAAGCTGCCGGATTACATGGTGCCGGCGGCTTTCATGCGGATCGACGCCATCCCCATGACGCCGAGCGGCAAGGCCGACCGCAAGGCGCTGCCTGATCCGGAGTTCATGGCGGTTGGTGCCTACACCCCGCCGCGCACGGAGACGGAAAAAGCGCTCTGTGCCATCTTCGCCGAAATTCTGGGCGTGGACAGAATAGGGATTCACGACAATTTCTTCGCCTCCGGCGGGGACAGCATCCTGGCGCTGCAGATCGTGGCCCGGGCCAGAAGCCGGGGATTCGACCTCGCGGTCAAGGATATCTTCAAATCACCTGACGTCGAAGGGCTGGCGGTCAGAATCGAATCGCGCCGGGCCGTTAAAGACGAACTTCCGGCAGTCCCGGCATTGCTGGCGCAAACGCCCGAAGAAACCCTGTCCCGATTCAAGGGTCTCTACCCCAACCTGGAGACGGTCCTGCCACTGACACCGCTGCAGCAGGGCATCCTGTTCCATTCTCTGGAGAGCGAAGGGGCCTACCAGGTTCAGGTTCGCTTCCGGGTAGAGGGTAATTTCGACCCGGAGCGTTTTCGTGAAGCCTGGCAGCAAGCCATTGACCGGCATGAAGCCCTGCGCATGGCGATCCCCGAAGGGGATACGGTTTTCATGGTCATCAGCTTGAAGACGGAATTGCCTTTCCTTTTTGAAGACTGGAGCGATGAGTCGGACCAGGAGGAAAAACTTCAGGCTTATCTCGCCCGTGACCGGGAGCAGGGCTTCAATTTGAACCGGCCGCCTCTTCTGCGTCTCGCTATCTTCAGAATGGAGAAAAGCAGTTGGGAGGTAGCCCTCAACAGCCACCATCTGACCATGGACGGCTGGTCCCTGTCGGTGGTCATGGCCGACGTCTTGAAAATCTACCACGGAGAACCACTCACTCCGCCCCTCCCTTTCAAGGACTACGCTGCATGGCTCCAGACTCGACCTACCGAAACCTCCCTATCCTGGTGGCGAGAATCATTGGCAGGATTCGACAAGCCCAACCGCATCGACCTGGCTGTCATCGACAAAGGAAAGGGCTTCGGTGAAGAAACACTTTCATTCAGTTCAGAGATCTCTGCGAAACTCGACCATTTCGCCCGGGAACTCCAAACCACGCAAAGCACTCTCCTGCAGGCCCTGTGGGGAGCGCTTGTCAGCCGCCTCAGCGGGGATGAGGACGTTGTTTTCGGCAATGTCGTTTCCGGACGTCCGGCGCAACTCCCCGGTGTCGAAAATATGGTGGGCATGTTCATTAATACCGTGCCGGTGCGGATCAAAACCGCAAGTCGCACGGTACGGACGATTGTTGAAGAACTGACCTGGGTTCAGGGAGAACGGGAAGAACATGAATACGCCCCCCTTCACCTCACCCAGGCCCAGGCCCCCATCCGCAAGAGCACCCCGCTGTTTGAAACCCTGTTCGTATACGAGAACTACCCGGTGGATGAACGCCTGCTGGAAGAGGGGAAAAGTGATTTTACCATCACCGACAGCCAAGGCATCGAAGCCCCCCACTATCCGTTGTCACTGGTGGTTCTGCCGGGCAAGCAGCTCACCCTGAAACTCAGTCATGACCAGCAGCGCTATGACAGCAAGGGCGCAAAAAACATCCTCAACTGGCTGAAATCTTTTGTTTATTCGGCCCTTGATCGCATTGACACCGAAGTATCCGAACTTTCTTTCCTCAATGCCGAGGAGTACGACCTGGTTATCGAGGGATTCAACACCACGGATGTTGAATTCCCCAGGGCCAAAACCCTCTGCCAACTCTTCGAGGAACAGGCGGAAAGATCACCGGACAATATCGCCGTCCGCGACGCCCGCGAAGCCCTGACCTACATTGAGCTGAACCGGCGCGCCAACCGCATCGCCCATACCCTCATCAGCAAAGGGGTGAAGCCGGAAACCCTGGTGGGGCTCTGCCTGGAACGGAGCGTCAATCTCAGCGCCGCCATTCTCGGTATTCACAAGGCCGGCGGCGGCTACGTTCCCATCGACCCCCACTACCCTGCGGAACGTTTCGCCTTCCTGGTTGAAGATGCTGACCTGAAACAGGTGATCGCCCTGAGCACCATATCTTTCACTTTTGACGGCGAATTCCTCTTTCTCGACAAAGACGACCTCTCGACTTTTCCGGAGCACAACCCCGGTCCCATCGCCACTTCGGAGAGTCTGGCTTATGTCATTTACACCTCCGGCTCAACCGGCAGACCCAAAGGGGTGGCGGTGGAACACCGCGGGGTGGTCAACCGCATTTCCTGGCTGCAGCATGGCCTTCCCTATGCGGCCGACGATGTTATCATACAGAAAACCCCCATTACCTTTGACGTCTCGGTGCCCGAACTCTACGGCGGTTATCTGGCCGGGAGTTCCGTCACCATGCTCGACCCCGGTGCGGAAAAGGATCCGGCCCGGATTGTCGAGACAATCGAAGAAAACAAGGCCACCAGCATCCATTTCGTGGCTTCCATGCTTGAGGCGTTTCTCGATCATTTGCAGTCCAAGCCTGAGGAATTGGCCCGCTGCTCCTCCCTGGACCGTATTTTCACCAGCGGCGAAGCGGTTTCCAAAGGGCTGGTGGAACGCTTCAACCAGATTCTGCGTCCTGTTACCGGCGCAGGGTTGCACGACCTCTACGGCCCGACCGAGGGGACCATCGAGGTTTCCTGGTATCCCTGCCCCGAAGACACTCCGGAAATCAAAACCATCGGTCGGCCGGTGGAAAATACGCAACTCTACGTTCTCGATCCGCTGGGAAAACCCCAACCGGTTGGCGTTCCCGGAGAGCTGTGCATCGGTGGAGTCCAGGTGGCCCGAGGCTATCTCAACCAACCCGAACTGACGGCGGAGAGGTTTGTTCCCAATCCCTTTGCCAAAGGACGCCTTTACAAGACCGGCGACCTGGCGCGCTGGCTGCCGAATGGCGAAATCGAATATCTCGGCCGCCTCGACCACCAGGTCAAAATCCGCGGTTTCAGGATTGAACTGGGCGAGATTGAAACCGCCCTGCGTGAGCACAGCTCGGTGCAGGACGTCCTGGTCAATCCCTTCGGCGATAAGGGCGAGCAACGCCTGTGCGCCTATATCGTCGGGGATTTCGACACCGCCGAACTTCGCAACCATCTCTCTGAAAAATTGCCGGACTACATGGTCCCCGCAGCGTTCATGGGAATAGCCGCCATCCCTCTTTCCCCAAGCGGCAAGGCCGACCGCAAAGCTCTTCCACATCCGGAGTTCAGCGCAACGGCCGCCTACACCGCACCACGCACCGAAACGGAGAAGGTTCTCTGTGCTCTCTTCGCGGAAGTCCTGGGCGTGGAGCGGATCGGCATTCACGACAACTTCTTCGAATCCGGAGGGGACAGCATTCTCGCCCTGCAGATCGTGGCTCGGGCCAGAAACGGGGGTTTCGACCTCTCGGTAAGGGATATCTTCAAAGCCCCAGATGTGGAGGCCCTCTCCGTCAGGGCCCGAACCCTGAGCACCACCTGGGGCGTGACGGCGGAGCAGGAAGCACCGCTGACCCCGATCCAGTCGTGGTTTTTTGCGCAGGAAGGGGACAAAAATCACTTCAACCAGTCGATGCTGGTGCGGGTCCCGGCCAATCTTGACCTCCAAAAACTTAACCTGGCAGTTCGGAAAGTCTGTGAACATCACGACGCTCTGCGCCTGGTTTTCGAGGACGGGAAACAGCTCCTGCAGAGGATGGAATATTTTCCCGACCGGGAGCCTGTTCAGCGCATCGACTGTTCTGCGCTCACTGCCGAACAGAGAGCAGAAATCCTTGTCGATGAGGGTAATAGAGCCCAACAGAGTCTGGATATCGAATCCGGAGACCTCTTCCGCTGCCTCTGGTTCGACTACAGCGATGAGCCGGGACGCCTGTTGCTGGTCATTCACCACCTAGTGGTGGACGGCGTCTCCTGGCGCATCCTCATCCCCGATCTGCAGACCGCCTACGAGGGGCAACCGCTTCCCGACAAAACCACGGCCTGGACCGCCTGGGCGGCAGGACAGAAACACCTGACCACCTCCCGGGAGGATGAACTTTTCTTCTGGCGGGAGCGGGTCCAACAGCCCGGTCTCCTGCTCAAGACGAATGCCCCCGAGGCAACAGTTCATGATGCCGAGTTCACCATCGAGCTTAACGAGGATCAGACCCGGGCTTTAATCGGCAGCGCTCCTGCTGTCTACCACGCCAATCCCGAGGACCTGCTCCTTGCCGGTCTCTGCCTCGGCCTGGAAGAATGGAAAGGCCAGGACCTTTCGGATGGCATTCTCATCAACCTGGAGAGCCACGGCCGCGAGGAGTTGATCGAAAACGCCGATCTGTCCCGCACTGTGGGATGGTTCACCAACCAGTATCCAGTCAAACTGACGACCGGGAACAGCCTGCGCGACACCCTTATCAACATCAAGGAGTGCATCCGCCGGACTCCAGGCAACGGCATAGGCTACGGCCTTCTCCGTTATGGCGATTATGATGAGCTTGGGATTGAGCCGCAGATCTCTTTCAATTATCTCGGCCGTTTCACCACCCTGGAAAACGAGGGGTACTGGAGCCTGGCCAGTGAAGATCACGGTCGCCCGGTCGCATCCTCCTGGAAACAGACCGCCCTGTTGGACATCAACGCCATTGTCAGCGACGACCGTCTGCAGTTTCACCTGAGCTGGCCCTCCGAGGTGTTCGACAGTGAAACGATGGCTGTGCTGGAAGAACGCATTGCTAACGGAATCGGAAAAGTCCTCGCTCATTGCCGCAAAACCGCCGCCACCTTTACCAGCTCCGACTTTGCCCTGGCGAAACCGGCCCAGAAAAACATCGACAGGCTGATCCAAAACTACCCCACCCTGGACAACATCCTGCCGCTCACGCCCCTGCAGCAGGGCATCCTCTTCCACTCCCTGGAGAGCGAAGGGGCCTACCAGGTGCAGTTCCATTTTCGAATCGAAGGCAATTTCGATCCCGAGCGCTTCCGGGAAGCCTGGCAAAAAGCCGTCGACCGGCATGAAATCTTGCGTATGGCCGTGCCCACCGACAGCACGACCCTGATGGTCATCAACAAAGAGGTTCAACTCCCCCACCTGTTTGAAGACTGGCAAGATGAAAAAGATCAGGACGACAAACTCCGGAGCTATGTTGAATCCGACCGGAAACAGGGCTTCGATCTGAGCCGGGCGCCGCTTCTGCGGCTTGCTATCTTCCAGGTGGATAAAAACGCCTGGGAGGTCGTCCTCAACAGTCACCACATTATTCTGGACGGCTGGTCCCTGTCCTCGGTCATGACCGAGGTAATGAAGCTCTACGCCGGGGAATCGCTCGGCAGACTCCTCCCCTTTGCCGACTATGCCGAATGGCTCCACAACAAGGAAACCAACGTTTCCCTCGACTGGTGGCGCACCACCCTGGCCGGCTTCGACAAGCCGAATCATCTCGACCTGCCAGTTGCTGTCCAAGGGGAAGGCTTCGGCGAAAAGGTCATCCACCTCAATCCCGGAATGTGCGAAAAACTCGAACGCACGGCCCGTGAGGTAAGAAGCACGCAAAGCACCCTGCTGCAGGCCGCCTGGGGTGGCTTGATTTCGAAATTGACCGGGGATCATGACGTTGTCTTTGGAAATGTCGTCTCCGGCCGCCCCGCCAGCTTCCCGGGGATCGAGAACATGGTCGGCATGTTCATCAACACCGTTCCCGTGCGCCTGCAAACAAAAAACCGCACTATCCGCGAGGTCGTGGAAGAACTTACCCTTACCCAGGGGGAACGGGAAGAGCACGAGTACACGCCCCTCTACCTGGCCCAGGCCCAGGCACCCATTCCGGCCGGCAGCCGACTTTTCGACACCTTGTTTGTTTATGAGAATTTTCCCGTGGATGAACGGCTTACAGAGGACGCTGAAAACGACTTCGTCATCGCCGAGAGCCATGGTATTGAAGCGCCACACTACCCCCTGTCCCTGATCATTCTGCCTGGGGAAAATTTAACCCTGAAGCTGACCTACGACCGGGAAAGGTATGACAACAAAAATGCTGAAGCTCTCCTCAAATGGCTGGAGACATTCCTCGGCGCAGCCCTGGGAAATATCAATGGCAGGATAAGTGAACTGCCGTTGCTTAAAGACGAGGACCACGACCGGGTCGTCAACGAATTCAACGATACCGCTGTGCCTTATCCTGAAGACAAAGTCCTGCACCGGATATTCGAAGAACAGGTCGAAAAAACCCCTGACAACACCGCCGCACAAGATGTCCGCGAAACCCTCACCTATGCGGAACTGAACCGACGGGCCAACCGCATCGCCCAGGCCCTGGTCGCTAAAGGAGTCGGTCCCGAAAGCCTGGTCGGGTTGTGCCTTGAGCGCAGCGTCGATATGATCGCTGCCATTCTCGCCATCCACAAGGCCGGCGGCGCCTATGTTCCTCTCGATCCCAACTACCCGAACGAACGGCTCGCCTTCATGATCGAGGATGCGGGACTCAAACAGATGATTTCCGTCAGCGGGTCGGCCCCGGTTTTTTCCGGAGACCTCCTGCTTCTCGACCGGGACGATCTTTCCGCCTTCCCGGAAGCCAATCCTGAGGTGGCCGTCGCCCCAAACAACGTCGCCTACGTCATTTACACCTCCGGCTCCACCGGCAAGCCCAAGGGGGTAGCGGTTGAACACGGCAGCGCCGTCAACCGCATCCACTGGATGCAGAATACTTTTGCGCTCGCCCCGAAGGATGTCATCCTGCAAAAGACCACCACCACTTTCGATGTATCGGTCTGGGAGCTGGTCTGGTGGTATTTCGCCGGCAGTTCGGTTTACATGCTCGATCCGGGAGCGGAGAAGGACCCGGCCCGAATCGTCCAGACCATCGAACATGCCAAGGTCACGACCCTGCACTTCGTGCCGTCCATGATGGGTGCTTTCCTGGAATACCTCGAGACCAACGGTCAAGAGGCACAACGCTGTGCCGTTCTGAAGCGGGTCATCACCAGCGGCGAAGCCCTGCCGAGGGAGATGGTGGAGCGCTTCAATACGATTCTGCGCCCCCACGGTACCGAACTGCACAACCTCTACGGACCCACCGAAGCGACCATCGACGTCTCCTGGTACCCGTGCCCCGCGATCACTCCTGACCTCATCCCCATCGGCAGGCCGATCGACAACACGCAGCTCTACATTCTTGACGCTTCCGGCCAGCCCCAGCCTGTAGGCGTACCGGGAGAGCTCTGCATCGGCGGAGTACAGGTGGCGCGCGATTACCTCAACCGTCCGGAGCTGACGGCCGAGAAGTTTGTCCTCAATCCATTTGCCGAAGGGCGTCTCTACAAAACCGGCGACCTGGCGCGCTGGCTTGAAGACGGCAACATCGAATATCTGGGCCGCATCGACCAGCAGGTCAAAATTCGTGGTTTCCGCATCGAACTCGGGGAAATCGAAAGTGCTTTGCGAGAGCACCCCAGGGTTCAGGATGTCATCGTTCACCCCTTCGGAGGTGAGGGAGAACAGAGGCTCTGCGCCTACATCGTTGGGGATTTCGATAACAGTGAATTGCGTACCCATCTTGGCCGGACTCTCCCCGACTACATGGTGCCGGCAATATTCATGAAACTGGAGAGCCTTCCGCTGACAGCAAGCGGAAAGGCTGACCGGAAAAATCTTCCCCAAGCGGAACTGGGCGCGGCAGCCGCCTACACTGAACCGCGCACGGAAGAGGAGAAAGTTCTCTGCAACCTCTTCGCAGAGGTTGTCGGCATCGACCGGGCAGGCATCCACGACAACTTCTTCGAGTTGGGCGGGCACAGCCTCCTCGCCACCCGCCTGATCAATGCACTGGCAAGGACCTTCCAGGTCCAAATCCCGCTGAAAACCATCTTTGAAAAACCGACTCCGGCCTCTCTGCTGGAAACCCTCCGGGCGACGACTTCCACGCCTCCACCGCCGATCCGGAAAATAGAGCAAAGAGAAGCCCCCCTTTCCTTCGCCCAGTCCCGACTCTGGTTCCTCGACAGGTTTGAGGGCGGTTCCACCGCCTATAACATCCCCGCGGCCTTCCTTATCAAAGGGGATCTCGACATCGAGGCTCTGGAAAAATCTCTTGCCTATCTTATCCAGCGACATAAAAGCCTGCGCACCGTTTTCAGGGAAAGCGACAGCGGTGAGGCATTGCAGCAGATCGTGGAACTCAAAGAGTTCACCTTACCGCTCGAGTCGCGGTCTGAAGCAGAAATGGATTCAATCCTCGCCGGGGAGGCCCGCCACTCCTTTGATCTGGTAAGCGGACCCCTCTACCGTTTCAGGCTGTTGTGCACCGATGATCAGGACCATGTCCTAACCCTCACCCTGCACCACATCATCTTCGATGGCTGGAGCTTCGGGATCTTCCTGAGGGAGCTCAGCGCATGTTACGCCGCTTATTCCCATGGGGGGGACCCCAAACTTACCGATATCCCGACCGAATATACCGATTACGCCCAATGGCAACGGGATTGGCTGGCCGGGGACCGCCTGGAAGAGCAGACCGCCTACTGGAAGAAAGAGCTTCGGGGACTCCCGGAGATGCTTACCCTTCCCACCGACCGGCCGCGACCCGACATTCAGAGCACCCGGGGAGGACATGTTCCGGTCGAGATCGATGCGGCCACGGCGGAAGCGCTTGCACGAATCGCCCGTAATCACAACGCCACCTTGTTCATGGTACTGGAAACCCTGTGGGCTCTGTTCCTTTCCAAATACAGCGGCATGGACGATATCGTTGTCGGCACTCCGGTATCCGGCAGGACCCGACCGGAAATCGAAAACTCCATCGGTTTCTTCGTCAACACCCTGCCATTGAGACACGATCTTTCCGGAACTCCGACCTTCAGCGATCTCCTCGACCGGACCCGGAAGGTTGCCCTGCAGGCCTATGTCAACCAGGACCTCCCGTTTGAAAAACTGGTGGACGAGCTTTCGCCGGAGCGAAACACCAGTCACAGCCCGATCTTCCAGGCCATGTTCGCCCTGGCGGATGAGTCCTTCGAACAAATCCACCTGGACAACCTGGAAATCAGTCCCCTCTTCCCGGAATTCGACAATGCCAAGTTCGACATTACCCTTAACCTCGGGGAATACGGAAACAGCCTGGGCGGAAATCTGGAATACTGCAGTGACCTGTTCGAGCGCGAAACAATCGAAAGAATGGCCGGACATTTCCGCCACCTGGCCGACGTAATCGCCCGCGCTCCGGAACAGCCGATTGGAGACATTTCTCTTCTCGACGGAGAAGAACACGATCTGGTCATCCACCAATTCAACGATACGGATACGGCCTTCCCGGAAGATAAGGTCCTGCACCGCTTTTTCGAAGAGCAGGTTGAGCGAAATCCCGATGCCGTGGCGGTCAAGGATCTCCGCGAACAGCTGACCTACGGGGAGTTGAACACCCGCGCCAACCGCATCGCCCACGCCCTCATCGATAAAGGGGTGCAGCCTGACACCCTGGTCGGCTTGTGTCTCGAACGCGGCGTCGATCTCATCGCCGCCATTCTCGGCATCCACAAGGCCGGCGGCGGCTATGTCCCCCTCGATCCCCATTACCCGGCCGAGCGCCTCAGTTACATGATTGAGGACGCCGGGCTGAAATATCTGGTTGCCACCACTGGCAGCGAGCTCCTTTTCGGCGGCGAAACTCTCCTTCTCGATGAGCCTTCGGAGCTTCAGAGTTATCCCGACACCAATCCGGAGAACAGAACGTCGCCGACCGACACCGCCTACGTCATCTACACCTCCGGCTCCACCGGCAAGCCCAAGGGGGTGGTGGTGGAGCATCGCAATGTCGTCCAGCTCCTCTTCCAGGATCAACTGCAGTTCGCTTTCGGGCCCGGGGACGTGTGGACCCTGTTCCACTCCTACGCCTTCGACTTTTCCGTCTGGGAGATTTTCGGCGCCCTGCTCTACGGCGGCCGCCTCATTGTCGTTGATCCTTCCGTGGCCAAGGATCCTGAGGCTTTCCTGGCCTTGTTGGAGCAAGAAAAGGTCACGGTCCTCAACCAGGTGCCGTCCTACTTCACCCAGCTGAGTACAGCCGACTCCCGCGGACCTGTAAAAGACCTGGCCCTGCGTTATCTCGTCTTCGGCGGGGAGGCCTTCTTCCCCCACATCGTCAAGGGCTGGAAAGAACGCTACCCCGACACATGCATCGTCAATATGTACGGGATTACCGAAACCACCGTACATGTCACCTACAAGGAAATCGGGGAACAAGAGATCGAACAGGGCATCTCCAACATCGGCATCCAGTTGGCCCCCCTGTCCGTCTACATTTTCGACCCGCAGGGGCAACCCCAGCCTCTCGGGATACCGGGAGAAATCCATGTCGGCGGTACGGGAGTGGCGCGCGGTTACCTCCATCGCCCGGAACTTACGGCGGAAAGGTTCGTTGCCAATCCCTTTGGCGAGGGCCGCCTCTATAAGACAGGGGACCTGGGCCGCCGCCTGGCCGACGGCAACATCGAATATATGGGACGCATCGACCACCAGGTCAAGATCCGCGGCTTCCGCATTGAACTGGGTGAGATCGAGAGCGCCCTGCGCGATCATCCTTCGGTACAGGATGTCCTCGTCAGCCCCTTCGGCGACAGTGGCGAGCAACGCCTGTGCGCTTATATCGTCGGAGATTTCGACACGACGGAACTGCGCGATCATCTCTCCGGCAAGCTGCCGGATTACATGGTGCCGGCGGCTTTCATGCGGATCGACGCCATCCCCATGACGCCGAGCGGCAAGGCCGACCGCAAGGCGCTGCCTGATCCGGAGTTCATGGCGGTTGGTGCCTACACCCCGCCGCGCACGGAGACGGAAAAAGCGCTCTGTGCCATCTTCGCCGAAATTCTGGGCGTGGACAGAATAGGGATTCACGACAATTTCTTCGCCTCCGGCGGGGACAGCATCCTGGCGCTGCAGATCGTGGCCCGGGCCAGAAGCCGGGGATTCGACCTCGCGGTCAAGGATATCTTCAAATCACCTGACGTCGAAGGGCTGGCGGTCAGAACCAGGGCCTTGCGTACGATCTGGGGAACAACACCTGAACCGCAGGCGCCATTGACCCCGATCCAGTCGTGGTTCTTCGCGCAGGAAGGGGACAAGAACCATTATAACCAGTCGATGCTGGTACAAGTCCCGGAGGGTCTTAACCTCGATAAACTTGACCGGGCAGTTGGCAAAATTTTCGAACATCATGATGCTCTGCGCCTTGTTTTCCCGGGCGGAAAACAGACCCTTCAGGGGATGGAATTCTTCGAGGGCCGAAAACTTGTTCAGTGCATCGACTGCTCCAAACTCAGCATCGAAAAGAGAGCAGAAATCCTTGTCAGTGAGGGGAAGAGAGCCCAGGAAAGCCTGGATATTGGAACCGGTGATCTCTTCCGCTGCGTCTGGTTCGACTACGGGAATGAACCGGGACGGCTGCTGCTGGTCATTCATCACCTGGCAGTAGACGGAGTCTCCTGGCGCATCCTCATCCCCGATCTGCAGGCCGCCTACGAGGGGCAGCCACTTCCAGACAAGACCACGGCCTGGACATCCTGGGCATTGCGGCAGAGTGAACTCTCCTCTTTGAAAGAGGAGGAGGTTCCCTACTGGCGGAATCTGTTTCGAGAACCCGGCATGCAGCTCACCTCCAATGCTCCTGAAGCAGCCTTTCATGATCAGAGCTTCGCCTTTGAACTTGACGCAAAAGAGACGGGGCTTTTGCTCGGAAGCGGCCCCGCCGCCTACCATGCCAACCCCGAGGACCTGCTTCTGGCAGGCCTGTGTCTCGGACTGGAGCGATGGAAGGGACAGCCCCTGTCTGACGGCATCCTCATCAACCTTGAAAGCCACGGCCGCGAAGAGCTGATCGAGAATGCCGATCTATCCCGCACGACAGGCTGGTTTACCTCCCAGTATCCGGTCAAACTGATGACCGGCAACAGCCTGCGCGAAACCCTCATCAACGTCAAGGAGAGCATCCGCCAAACACCCGGCAACGGCATCGGCTACGGCCTGCTTCGTTACGGAGAGAACAGCGCTCTTCCGGAAATCAATCCACGGATATCCTTTAACTATCTGGGTCGCTTCACCACCCTGGAAAACGACGGTGACTGGAGCCTGGCAGGTGAAGATCACGGCCGCCCGATCTCCGAAAGCTGGAAGCACACGGCCCTGTGGGATATCAATTCCATGGTCGCCGACGACAAACTCCAGTTCCACCTGAGCTGGCCATCGGAATTTTTTGGCCGGGAAGAGATGGTCGAAATCCGGAAAGAGATCATTTCCGGCATCCGGGAGATTCTCGATCACTGCCGGGAAGCTCAAACGACCTTCACCACCTCCGACTTTCCGCTCGTGAAGCCATCCCAGGAGACCATCAACCTGCTGGTTCAAAGCTACCCGGCCCTGGAGAACATCCTGCCGCTCACCCCGCTCCAGCAGGGAATCCTTTTCCACTCTCTGGAGAGCGAGGGTGCCTACCAGGTTCAGCTTCATTTCCGGATTGAAGGTGCGTTTAATCCGGAGCGTTTCAGAAAAGCGTGGCAGGACGTTGTTCAACGCCACGAGATATTGCGCATGGCGGTCCCGGAGGGCGAAACCGATCTCATGGTCATCAACCATGAAGCGGAAATCCCCTGCCTCATCGCCGACCGGCGCAATGACCCGAATTGTCATGAGAGTCTGCAATCCTATCTCGAAATCGATCGGAAGGAAGGGTTCGACCTGAGCCGGGCACCGCTTCTGCGCCTGGCCATTTTTCAGGTGGAAGATGACATCTGGGAGGTGGTTCTCAACAACCACCACATCACCCTGGATGGCTGGTCGCTTTCAGTGGTTATGGCCGATGTCCTGAAGCTCTATCACAACGAAAATCTCTCCCGACCGCTCCCCTTTGCTGATTATGCCGAATGGCTCCATAACAAGGAAACAAACACATCCCTTGCCTGGTGGCGGGAAACCCTCGGCAACTTCGACCGGCCGAACCGTATCGACCTGGCCCTGGTGAAAAAAGAGTCGGGCTTCGGCGAACGGACGCTTATCCTTGAGCCGGAACTTTGCCGCAAACTCGAGCGCACCGCACGGGAACTGAGAAGTACACAGAGCACACTCCTGCAGGCGCTATGGGGAAGTCTTATCGCCCGCCTGACAGGCGACACGGATATCGTTTTCGGCAGTGTCACCTCCGGACGCCCCGCCTCCATTCCCGGCATCGAGAACATGGTGGGCATGTTCATCAATACCGTTCCGGTGCGCCTGAAAACCGAGAACCACAACATCCGCGAGATGGTGGAGACACTTACCCTCACCCAGGGGGAACGGGAAGAGTACGAATATACCCCGCTCTACCTGACCCAGGCCCAGGCAGCGACCCCCAGGGGAGCCCCGCTTTTTGAGACACTCTACGTCTACGAAAACTACCCGGTAGACGCCAGACTCCAAGGAGATGGCAGCGGAGACTTCGCGGTAACCGAAAGCCGCGGCATCGAAGCGCCCCACTATCCGTTGACGCTGGTCGTCCTGCCGGGAAACAGTCTCACCCTGCGCCTGACCCATGATCGCGGCCGTTATGACGACCGGGGAGCCAAAAACATTCTTGCCTGGTTCGAGATGTTACTCCGCTCGACACTGGAACAGCTTGACCGCCCTGTTAGTGAATTGCCGCTCCTGAAAAGCGAAGAATACGATCTCGTCGTTCATAGTTTCAACAACACCGCGGCTGAATATCCGCAAGACAAAGTCCTGCACCGGATATTCGAAGAACAGGTCGAAAAAACCCCTGACAACATTGCTGCACAAGATGCCCGCGAAACCCTCACCTATGCGGAACTGAACCGACGGGCCAACCGCATCGCCCATGCCCTGGTCGCTAAAAGAGTCGGTCCCGAAAGCCTGGTCGGGTTGTGTCTGGGACGCAGCGTCGATATGATCGCTGCCATTCTCGCCATCCACAAGGCCGGCGGCGCCTATGTTCCTCTCGATCCCAACTACCCGGACGAACGGCTCGCCTTCATGATCGAGGATGCGGGACTCAAACAGATGATTTCCGTCAGCGGGTCGGCCCCGGTTTTTTCCGGAGACCTCCTGCTTCTCGACCGGGACGATCTTTCCGCTTTCCCGGAAGCCACTCCTGAGGTGGCCGTCGCCCCAAACAACGTCGCCTACGTCATTTACACCTCCGGCTCCACCGGCAAGCCCAAGGGGGTGGCGGTTGAACACGGCAGCGCCGTCAACCGCATCCAATGGATGCAGAACACCTTCTCCCTCGCGGCAGAGGATGTCATCCTGCAGAAGACCACCACCACTTTCGATGTATCGGTCTGGGAGCTGGTCTGGTGGTATTTCGCCGGCAGTTCGGTTTACATGCTCGATCCGGGAGCGGAGAAGGACCCGGCCCTGATTGTCCAGACCATCCGGCACGCCAAGGTCACGACCCTGCACTTCGTGCCGTCCATGATGGGAGCCTTCCTGGAATACCTCGAAGCCAATTCCCAGGAGGCACAACGCTGCTCCACACTAAAGAGGGTCATCACCAGCGGCGAGGCCCTGCCGAGAGAAATGGTGGAGCGCTTCAACCGGCTTCTCCGCAAAAAGACGGGTGCGGAACTGCACAATCTCTATGGACCCACCGAAGCGACCATCGACGTCTCCTGGTATCCATGTCCGGCAATCACTCCCGAGATCATCCCCATCGGCAGGCCGATCGACAACACGCAGCTCTACATTCTTGACGCTTCCGGCCAGCCCCAGCCTGTAGGCGTACCGGGAGAGCTCTGCATCGGCGGAGTACAGGTGGCGCGCGATTACCTCAACCGTCCGGAGCTGACGGCCGAGAAGTTTGTCCTCAATCCATTTGCCGAAGGGCGTCTCTACAAAACCGGCGACCTGGCGCGCTGGCTTGAAGACGGCAACATCGAATACCTGAGCCGCATCGACCAGCAGGTCAAAATTCGTGGTTTCCGCATCGAACTCGGCGAGATCGAAAGCGCCCTGCGAGAGCATCCCAGGATTCAGGATGTCATCGTTAACCCCTTCGGGGACCAAGGAGAGAAGCGCCTCTGCGCCTATATCGTCGGGGATTTCGACAACAGTGAATTGCGGGCTTATCTTGGCCAGACGCTCCCCGACTACATGGTGCCGGCAGTATTCATGAAGCTGGAAGCTATTCCGCTGACAGCAAGCGGGAAAGCCGACCGCAAAAATCTCCCCGATCCGGAATTCACTACCAAGGCGGCCTATGCGCCGCCGCGTACTGAAGCCGAAACAATTCTGTGCAACCTTTTCGCCGAAATTCTCGCTATCGACCAGGTGGGTATCCACGACAACTTCTTCGAGATGGGCGGCCACAGCCTTCTGGGAACACGGCTGATCAACGCCGCCGGAAAAGCTTTCGACGCCGAAATACCGCTCAAGACCATCTTCGAACAATCGACTCCTGCTCAATTCCTGGAAGCCATCAAAACCGGGACAGCCACCCCCGCACCTCCAATCAGGAAAACCGGCCAGAAAGAAGCGCCTCTCTCCTTCGCTCAGTCGCGGCTCTGGTTCCTCGAGCAGTTTGAAGACGGATCTTCAGCCTACAATATTCCGGCAGCCATTCGTATTCAGGGCAATCTTGATATCAAGGCCCTGGAACGATCACTTGAAAAGCTCATCCGACGCCACAGCAGTTTGCGCACGGTTTTCAGAGAAGCGCCCAGCGGTGAAGCTTTTCAACAGATCGAAGAACTTAACAAATTTTTCCTTCCCGTTGAATCAGTCGAGGGTAATAATATTCGCAACATCCTTTCACGGGAAGCTCACCACAAGTTCGACCTCAACCAGGGTCCCCTCTACCGCTTCAGGCTCTGGGAAATGGGTGACCAGGACTTTATTCTCACAGCCAATATTCATCATATTGTTTTCGATGGCTGGAGTTCCGGGGTCTTTTTCCATGAGCTTTCCGAATGTTACCTCGCTTTCACCCAGGGGGGGGAACCCGTACTCCCGGACATTCCCGTCGATTACAGCGATTATGCCCAGTGGCAGCGAAAGTGGCTTGCCGGGGAGCGCCTGGAAAAGCAGAGCGCTTACTGGAAGGATAAACTCGAAGGGATTCCGGAGCTTATTACCCTCCCCAGCGACCGGCCGCGCCCTGAAATCCAGAGCACCCGTGGAGACCATGTCCCCATCGAGATTGATACCTTCACGGCCGCGGCTCTCGCAAAAGCAGCCCGCAAGCACAACACCACCCTTTTCATGCTTCTGGAAACCCTGTGGGCCCTTTTCCTGTCCAAATACAGCGGCATGGACGACATCGTGGTCGGCACTCCGGTTTCCGGCAGGACCCGGCCAGAAATTGAAAACGCTACCGGCTTTTTTGTCAACACCCTGCCGCTCAGACACAATTTCAGCGGTAATCCCACTTTTTCGGAACTACTCGCCAAAACAAGAAAAACCGCTCTTGAAGCCTACGCCAACCAGGACATCCCTTTTGAAAAACTCGTGGAGGAACTCTCTCCGGAACGCAGCACCAGCCACTCGCCGGTCTTCCAGGTCATGTTCGCCCTGACGGATGAATCCTTCGACCAGGTCCATCTGGACAACCTTGAGACCACGCTCCTGTTTCCGGAGTTTGACGTCGCCAAGTTCGACCTGACCATGAACCTTGGGGAATACGGCAACAGCCTTGGCGGCAACCTGGAATACTGCAGCGACCTTTTCGATCGCGAAACAATAGAAAGAATGGCCAAACATTTTTGTCACCTGGCGGAAATGATCGCCCGCAACCCGAATCGGACCATTGCTGACATTTCGCTTCTCGACGGGGAGGAGTATGATCAGGTTATCCACCGTTTTAACGACACCCGGGCGGATTTTCCCGACGGCAAACTTCTGCATCAAATTTTTGAGGAACAGGTCGACAAAACCCCCGATGCCGTCGCGGTCAAAGATGCCCGCGAAGAGCTGACCTACAGTCAGCTCAACCGGCGGGCCAACCGTATCGCTTACGCCCTGATCACCATGGGAGTCAGGTCTGAAGCACTGGTCGGAATCTGCCTGGAACGCAGTGTCAACCTGACGGCTGCGATTCTTGGCATTCACAAGGCCGGCGGTGCTTACCTCCCCCTCGACCCCAGCTACCCGAAAGAACGCCTCGTTTACATGATCGAGGACTCACGGATGGTCTACCTGGTCACGACCTCGGACAAGGAACTCCCATTTGAAGGGGACGCCCTCCTGATTGACGACCCCAAGGAATTTATCGGTTACCCATCCGTCAACCCTGAACAGAGGGCGACGCCGAACAATGCCGCTTATGTGATCTACACCTCCGGATCGACCGGCAAGCCGAAAGGGGTTGCGGTGGAACATCGCGGGCTCGTCAATCTGGCCCAGGCCCAGAGCGATCTTTTCGAGGTATCAGCGCAAAGCAATGTTCTGCAATTCGCATCGCCATCCTTTGACGCCTCTATATCCGAAATCGCCATGGCGCTTTTCAAAGGGGCAACCCTGGTCTCCGGCAGCAACGATACCTTTATGGCCGGCGAAGAACTCGCCGCCATTCTGACAGACAATCAGATCAGCGTCGTCACCTTGCCGCCCACGGCCCTGGCTTCGCTGGACAGAGACATTCAAGGGCTGGATACGCTTATAGTCGCCGGGGAACCCTGTCCGCTGGAGCTGGCCCGCACCTGGGCTCCGGGACGCCTCTTTTTCAACGCCTACGGCCCCACCGAATCGACGGTCTGCGCCACAGCGTTCAAGTACAATGACGGGTCAATCACTATCGGCAAGCCGATTGCCAATACGCACATTTATATTCTCGACCGCCACGGATCACCTCAACCGATTGGTGTCCCCGGCGAGCTCTGTATCGGCGGCATTCAGGTAGCTCGCGAATATCTCAACCGACCCAAGCTAACGGCCGAAAAGTTTATCCGCAACCCCTTCAGTCCCGGACGTCTGTATAAAACCGGGGACCTCGCCCGCTGGCTGCCCGATGGCAATATCCAGTCCATGGGCCGTATCGACAACCAGGTCAAAATCCGCGGTTTCCGAATCGAACTCGGGGAAATCGAAAGCGCCTTGCGGGAACATGCCTTTGTCCGTGGCGCGGTGGTCAATCCCTTTGGGGAAAGGGATGAGAAACGCCTCTGTGCCTATATCGTCGGAGACTTCGAACCCTCGGAGCTGCGTCATTATCTCGGCAGGAAACTCCCTGATTACATGATTCCGGCCGTCCTGATGAAAGTCGAAAACTTCCCGCTGACTCCGAGCGGCAAAATTGACCGGAAAAATCTCCCCCGCCCGGAAGTTGCCTCGGGAAGTGTTTATACTCCGCCCCGTTCGGAAGAGGAAAAGATTCTGTGCGGTGTTTTCGCCGAAGTCCTCAATATCACAGCGGTCGGTATCAACGACAACTTCTTTGAACTTGGCGGCAATTCCCTGCTTCTGGTGCGCGCCCGGAGGCTGGCCAACAAAAGACTGGCTACTGAGCTGAGTATTACCGACTTCTTCCAGTACCCAACCATTGCCCGCCTGGCCGAACACATCTCCGGCGAAACAAGCCCGATCCAGACACGCCCGGCGCTTGTCCCAGTCCCGACAAGGGACGGCGCAGTCGCCGTCATCGGTATGGCGGGACACTTCCCCGGCGCCGCAACCGTTGAGGAGCTCTGGGACAACCTCGCGGCCGGTGTGGAATCGATCGTTTTCTTCGAGGAGGAAGAGCTGCTCGAGGCCGAATATCCCCTCGACGTCATCCGCGATCCCAATTTTGTTCCCGCTCTCGGCCGCATGGATGGCATGGAATATTTCGACCCCGCGTTCTTCAATATGACCCCCCGGGAAGCCGCCCTCAGTGATCCTCAACAACGTCACCTGCTGGAAGTTGCCTGGGAGACCCTTGAGAACGCCGGCTGCAACCCCGACACTTACAAAGGGCGGATCGGCGTTTTTGTCGGTATCGGCTCCAACAGTTACCTTAACGAGAACATTCTTCCCTCTCTCGACGATTCGGATGTGGCTGGGAGCTACCAGGTCAGCATCATGAACGGCAAGGATTTCGCCGCCACCCGAATCTCCTACAAGCTGAATCTCAACGGACCGAGCATCAACGTCAACACCACCTGCTCCACCTCGCTGGTCGCGGTCCACATGGCCGCACGCGCCGTCCTCGATGGTCAATGCGAAATGGCGCTTGCAGGTGGAGCCAAGATCCAGACCCATAAAGCCACCGGCTACTTCTACAGGGACGGTTTTATCCTTTCGCCGGACGGACACTGCCGCGCCTTTGACAAGGATGCCGCCGGCACGGTCGGAGGATGCGGGGCCGGGATGGTGGCTCTCAAACGGCTTTCAACGGCTATAGAGGATGGGGATCCCATTCTAGCCGTCATCAAAGGCTCGGCCATCAACAACGACGGTTCCGACAAGGTCGGTTTTACTGCGCCCAGCGTCGCCGGACAAGCCGAGGTCATCCGCGAGGCTCACCATAACGCCGGAGTCCATCCCCGATCCATCAACTATATCGAGGCCCACGGCACCGGCACGTCCCTGGGCGACCCCATTGAAATCAAGGCGCTTACCGAGGCTTTCGGCGATACGGACGGACGACAAAACTACTGTGCCGTCGGTTCAGTCAAAACCAACATCGGCCATCTTGACGCCGCTTCCGGCGTCGCCAGCCTTATCAAAACCATCAAGGCCCTGGAACACGGTCAGATTCCGGCCACCCTTCACTTCAAAACCCCCAACCCGGCAATCGATTTCAGAAACAGTCCGTTTTTTGTCGCTGACAGGCTTATGCACTGGACCAAAGGTCCGACGCCGCGCCGCGCCGGAATCAGTTCCTTCGGCATCGGAGGAACCAACGCTCATGTGGTGGTTGAAGAAGCACCGCTTCTTGAAGCCGCGCCTTCCAACCGCCCGGACAAACTGCTTCTCCTTTCCGCCCACACTGAAAGCGCCCTCGACCGCATGGCCGTCAAGTTGGCCCGCCATTTAGAACGCTACCCGGAGGCCGATCTCGACAACACCGCATTTACTTTGGCGGTCGGCCGCAAGAAATTCGGCGTTCGCCGGGCTCTGACGTGCCGAAATATGAAAGATGCCATTTCCCAGCTTCGTTCCGACAAATTTTTCACCACCACTGACAAGGAAAACATTCCGGATGTGGCGTTCATGTTTACGGGGCAAGGCGCCCAGCGTCCCGGTATGGCCCATCAGATATACCTTCATGAACCGGTATTCAAAAAGACTTTTGACCGATGCGCGGATATTCTGAGACCTCATCTCGGGGCCGACCTGCGCAACCTTCTCTGGGGTAACTCATCAGAAAATGGAGGCCATGGCGATCTCACCTCCACCCGCTTGGCGCAACCGGCAATCTTCGCTGTTGAATACGCCCTGGCCACCCTGTGGATGGAATGGGGGATCAAGCCAATCGCCATGATCGGCCATAGTATCGGTGAATGGACAGCCGCCTGCCTGGCCGGGGTCTTCACCCTGGAAGACGCCCTGACTCTGGTCGCCCTGCGTGGAAAACTGATGGATGAACAGAAGCCTGGAGGAATGCTTGCGGTCCCCCTGTCTCAAACCGATACCCTGCATTTATTGAAAGACGGGCTAAACCTTGCCGCTGTAAACGCACGCAACCAATGCGTGGTTTCCGGACCGCTTCCCCAGATCGATAAGCTGGAAAAAGAACTGCGGGCCGGCGGAAGGCATGTGCGCAAACTCGAGACCTCCCACGCTTTCCATTCACACATGATGGAACCCGCCATGGTTCCCTTCGCCGCCGCCCTTGAAAAGGTGGAAATGCAGACGCCATCAATACCTTTCGTCTCCAACCTGACCGGAGTATGGATTCTGGATGAACAGGCCACATCCCCTGAATACTGGGTCAAGCACATCCGCAAACCGGTTTACTTCTACCAGGGAATGGGAACGCTGCTGCAGACACCGCACGCGAGCCTTCTCGAGGTCGGTCCTGACGCCGTGCTTTCCCACCTGGCCGCCCGTCATCCTTCGCGGAAGAACAATATCCCGGTGATCAGCAGCCTCCAGGGCGGGAAAAACGGCAGCGATGACCAGCGCTCAATTCTGGAAGCAGCCGGCGCCTTGTGGATGGTCGGCGCTGCCATTGACTGGAATGCCTATTACGCCCACCAGAAAAGACGTCGGATTGCCCTGCCGACCTATCCTTTTGAACGCAAGCGCTGCTGGATCGAAGCAGCGAATTCAGACACAATACAGAAGCCTTTCCAGACCGGTAATAGTGCGGAAATGACCCAACAAACAGCCACCCCGGAAGCGGAGGAGCAGAAGATTTCCGCTAATGGAACGGAGCAAGTAATCATCCGTCTCATGACCGAGGTGCTTGGGGTTGAAGGGATCAAGTTGGAGGACGATTTCTTCCAGCTCGGCGGCGACTCTCTGACTGCCGTGCAACTTGCCACCAAGCTTGAAAAAGCTTTGAACATTTCTTTACCGCGCAACGTTCTCATGGAAGGCCCCACTCCGGGACGTCTGGCGCTATTGATCGACAGTTCTCAGGCCATGATTTCCGAAAAAGAGGAGTCAGGGCAAAAAGACGGTATCATCACGTTCGCCCATGGACATCCCGGGTGGCCGCCTCTCTTCCTGATCCCGGCAATCGGCGGCGGAGCATTTATCTATCGGGAGCTTGTCAGCTCGCTTAATATCCCCAATCCGATTTATGCTCTGGAAGCCCCGGGGCTGTGGAACGGTGGTCCGCCCCTGAATAACGTGGAAGATCTGGCGGATCATTTTCTGCGAACTATTAAAGAGACCTGCCCCTCGGGCGAGTTTCACCTGGTCGGCAGCTCCTTCGGCGGCATGGTGGCTTTTGAAATGGCACGCCGTCTCAGCAACAATGGAACGCCTCCTCTTCAGACGATCCTCATCGATTCCCCCGGCCCCGAACATCTGCCCCGATCCTTCAACAGCGACGATGAAGTGTTCGCCTATCTTCTGGCGGGGGATGATCCGGACAAAGGATTTGAATTAAATCTGAACGAATTGAGGAAATTACCACAGGAAGAACGTTTGAATTTCGTTGCTCGAAAACTGGGCGATGAGTCGGAAGACTCTTCCGGTCTCAGCGTGGAAGAAATGGCAAGCATCGTCGCTGTTTACAAAGCAAACATCAAAGCGATGTTCGCTTATACACCGCAGCCATTTGACGGGAAGCTTATATTCTTCAAAGCGACCGAGGCCAACAGCTTCATGGCCAGACATCCGGAACTGGCCTGGGTGCCACTGGCCAAGGGGGGAATTGAAATCATCCCCACACTCGGCAATCATGCCAATATGCTTTCCCTGCCACATGCTGAAAAACTCGGGGCCGCTATCAAAAACCGATGCTCAGCGCGAATCAACGGGACCTGCAAACCGTTAGTAGCGGCGGACTGATCCGAGACAAAGGGGCCTTCTTCCTGAAACATTCCCGCCCCTTTCTCCTCTCGGGGCATGATGACAAACGCTAATAAAAACAAAGCCCCGCCTGAAAAAACGGAGCTCATATTTTGAGAATAAGAACAACCTACTGTTTATAAATGTCTTTTATCCATCCTGCCGGGTATCGACAGATAGAATGATCCGGTCCCTGCCATGTTTTTTGGCATAATAAAGTGCTTCATCGGCTCTATCGATAACCTTAAAAATGTCCGAATCCCCTCTTTTGAATTCGGCTATACCGATGCTGACCGTGATGCGGGCGGTCTGTTTTGAACCCACATTAAACTCTCTATTATTGATAGTTTCCTTCAGTTTCCCCAAAGGTATCAGGGCATTCTTTTCATTACATTCCGGAAGAATGAACATAAACTCGTCGCCACCGTACCTTCCAATAATATCAAGCTCCCGGAATATACCTGGCTGCGCAAAAAAGCCTCCGACGTCGGCCAAAAATTTATCCCCTGAAAGATGGCCAAAGGTATCGTTAATTTTTTTAAAAAAATCGATGTCCAACAGGGCACAAACGAATGAGCCACCATCCTCACCTTTTTCGCTGTCCTGGAAATTTTTTCGCTGACTTCCCTGAAAGGTCTGATTGGCCATCATTATCAGCCCTCGCCGATTCAGCAGACCTGTCAGGTCGTCTGTAATGCAGCTCTTTTGTGCCTTTTGATTCAAGTCCTGCAGTTCTTTGCGCTGCTTATCAATACATTGCATTTTTTCTTTTAAAATGGCCGTCACCTTCGACAGTTCTTCCGTTTCCCTGAGGCGATCTTCCCCGGATTTCTGCGCAAGGTTCCTGTAATACCTTGCTTCCTTTTCTTTTTCAGCCAGCTGCTTTTCCAAATCTTCTACGCGGTCAAAAAACATCTGTCACCCTAGAACATTAGCTACTTTGAAAAAACCGTTAACACGCCGGTCCAATCGAGACCACGATTTTTATGAAGAAAAGGCGCAATCTCAACTCCGGAATAAAATCCAAAAAGAGGGATATTGTTTCTGTTGAAAATTTTCTGCACTTCCTCCGCTTCTTCAATCACTGTTTCAGAAAACATGGCTGTTCTGCCGGCACAGTCAATATAGAAACCCCAAACCGGCTTTCTCCCTTTTTCCTGTATTTTCCGGATCAAATTTTCAGAGTTTTTTCTCGCCGATTCAATCATTTTTTGTGAATCGCGAAGCATAAATTGAATGTCCATTCCAACCTCGAGATCCGGCTCAAAAATTATGATGCCCATTTTATCAGGCAGAACTCCTAAAATAAGACGATTAACATAGTTCGCTTCAGAATATTCCGATCCAAATTTTTCCCCATGGTTTATCCCAATGGTAAGACGCCTGACAGGAACCTGCTTCTGCCATTCTTCGTTTCCATACATTTCATTAATCACTTCCACAATTGGACGGTTATCGATTTCATGAATGACCGCTCCATCAATTTTAGTGATAGTATGATAAATGCCATCTTTAGGCGAACAACCGTGCATAATCGAAAAATCAATTTCAAAATTACCGCTCAAAAGAAGAGCGCTCGCACATTGCGATTTAACACAGTTACCGGCAAATTGAATTGTCGGGGAAAAATTAAAATCCCCCACTGTTCCGCCCCCAAAAATCGGAATATTTTTACCAAGTTCTTCTTCCAGTCCCTCCAGCAACGGCTTGGATGAATTCATTATGGGGGGAGTATTGTTGCCCAACGGTTTTTTTATGGAATCATAAAAAAGAAAAATTTTATTACTTTTTTCACATGAGAGTTGATTCGCAAGGTCCCGGCCAACTTTTCGGCCACATTCATCCAACCCCTCGGCAACGGCTATCTGCCAATGAATGCCTTTATCTTCTATTAAAACGAGACCCGCCGGATAATTTTCATAAGAAATAAGGTGATTTGTTATAATGCCAATTCCCGAACCTCCAAGAACGGGTATGTCCTTACCAATAACTTCATGAATTCCCTTCAGCAGCTCCCCGGCATTTACATTCGTACTGCAAAAAGCCAGAGCAAATTCAGCCCTTTTGATCCCGCCTTTTTGGACTGCCCGCTTGGCAATTATTTTCCCGGAGGCAAATGAGTCTTCCTGATTGTCAAATCCAATACCAACCTTCATCTATCTCTCCACAAGCAGGAATCCAGTCAATCGACGATGTCCACTATTAGAATTAGTATTAATTTTAAAGGATTCTTTATAAATATACACAAAGAAAAAAAATTTATGCCAAAAGTATACCGCAAGATAGGGTTTTTCTATGCATTTCAATCAATTAAAATCGCCCAAAAGTACAGCCTTGTCTGGCCGATTCCAATTAGCAAATTATTTTTGGACACAGCCGGAACTAAAAAGGTCACTGAAAATCTTGGACGGTTAAGGATAATATCCGTCTCCGCTCCTGGTTATATTTATCATGAATACCCAAATATTGACATCATTCAAAATTACTCCATGTGCTTGAAACTGAAGAAATGGAAGTGTAATATATTGGCGTAAAAACTTAGATAACATTGGCAAAGGAAACCATTAACTCGAACGTTCCTCCCGAACCAGGAGGAAGATAGGATGAAGGTGGATTATGAGCAAGTTCAGTTCAGGATGGGAAAGGCCGGATCACGATCAGTCACGGAATTTTTCGGACAAGAAGACCGAAGTGGGGAAGGTCTGCTTCAGCACCATAGGGTATGTCACCAGTCCCTATCTGGACGCCAGCCAGATACCGATGCAGCCCCTAGCCCTCAACGACACCGAGGGAAGCATCGAGATCTCTCCCGAATATGTGGAAGGGATCGAAAAACTGGAGGGATTTTCCTACATCTACGTTTTCTACCACCTTCAGCGCCCCGGAAAGCCCCAGCTTAAGGTTAAACCCCCTTTCCAGAGCGAGGAGCATGGGGTCTTCGCCACCCGGTTCGACTGCCGCCCCAACGCCTTGGGTTTCAGCATCGTCGAACTGCTCAAAATCCAAGGTTCGGTCCTCTACATCCGCGGTGTGGACATGATAGACGGAGAAGCCGTGCTCGACATCAAACCCTACAGCGAGGACTTCGACAAGGTTACCTGATCTTTTTGCAGGTACCGACACACCATCGCTAAAAAATACAGAAACATGTGTAATTGGGGCCATAATACTCGTTAAAGGGTTAAATGGTATTATGGCTCCAATTTTCTGTCTGGCTTCAGCGGCCATGACCTCATTAAATATAAAATATCCATCTCCTGCTTCAAAGTCGATCCCTACTCTCCTCAGAACATGTCGAGACTAAACATTCCGCTTCCTAAAGCAAATCAACACGTCCGCAAATTTACCTAATTTTTCACAGGGGTAGACCTGACACCAAACCCGGGAATGTGCCAGACATGGCCAGGGAAAAAATATCGATTTGCACGCGGCAGTTAGTTTCCCCAACCATCTCATGGCAGAAGTGATGTTCTAAGGGCATATTAAAGGCAATTTTTGTATATCTTTTACCCATTATCAACTTGTTAACTTGCTCAGGCCCCAAACAAAAAACTTTTTTTTTAAAAACATAACCTGTCGGAAAACGGGTGCCTTCACTGCCTTCGTCAATCCTTTTTTAAAAGTCTACCCCACAGAGATGGCATCACGCACTTTTTCACCAAGCTCCCGTAAACTGAAAGGCTTTTGAGCAAATTGAACACCTTCTTCAAGAACTCCATGATGCACAATGACGTTTGATGTATAGCCTGACATAAAAAGCACTTTCATGTTAGGACGGACCTTTTTTACCCGGTCCGATAGTTCCTTGCCGCTCATCTCCGGCATCACAACGTCTGTCATCAGGAGATCAATCTGTTCATTCATGTCCTGGCAAATCGACAGCGCGATTGAAGGTGTCTCCGCCAACATTACGGTATATCCAAGTTTCTTAAGCATCGAGGCACTGACCTTGCGGACCATTTCATCATCTTCAACCAGCAGAACCGTACCGGATACGCTCTCCGGCATAGGCTCTTTAACAACCTCCTTCAACCCGACCTCGTCCTCCTCGACTCTCGGGAAATATACCTTGAACGTGGTTCCTTCCCCCGGTTCACTGTATACATTGATAAATCCACCATTCTGCTTGGCGATTCCATAAACGGTGGCCAACCCTAATCCGGTCCCCTCGCCAATGCTTTTGGTTGTAAAGAAGGGTTCGAAGATATGAGACATTGCATCCTTCTCTATCCCTGAACCGCTGTCGCTGACTGCCAACTGCACATAAGGACCGGGGATGGCTTCGACATTCAACCGGCAATAAGCCTCATCCAGGTGAACATTTCCAGTTTCAATGGTCATCTTTCCCCCGTTCGGCATGGCATCCCGCGCATTAACCGCGAGGTTGACCAGAATCTGATTCATCTGGGCCGGATCGACCTTGATTTTCCAGAGCTCCTTTTGCGGAATGTAGAGCAGATGGATGTTTTCCCCGATAAGCCTGGTCAGGGTTTTAACTGTGTCTTCAATGAGATGGTTCAGGTCAGCCAGTTCGGGTACGATGATCTGTTTTCTGGAAAAAGCGAGTAGCTGCCGGGTGATGTCTCGCGATCTGATGGCCGCATGCTCGATTTGCATTATATTTTGCATCATGGCTGTGTCTTCAGGCTCGCCGGCTTTAATCAATTCAACATAGCCAATGATAACCCCCAGCATGTTGTTGAAATCATGGGCCACGCCCCCTGCCAATTGGCCAATGGCATCCATTTTCTGTGCTTGGAGCAGTTGGCCCTCCAGCTGTTTCTTTTCAGTGATATCCTGGATGATGCCGATTACGCGGCTCCTGGTCCCTTGCGCAATCGATTCCAAGCGACTGTGCCCGTGAACCCAGCGCTCCGCCTGATCCGTCTGACGGATAATCCTGAATTCTTGATTAAAAAGTTGGTTCTCCGGCATGTCATCATCTGAAAGATGAGAGACAACCATCTCGCGATCCTCCGGGTGGATAATGCTCATCCAGCCAGCCATGGTTTTCGGGAACGATGCGCCGATTCCCAATATGTCATCCAAAACCTCAGAGCTTTCCCAACTTCCAGTCGCTTTATCCAGGGTATAATGCCCGAGGCGGGCCGTTTTTTGAGATTCTTTAAGAAGATAGACGTTCTCCTGCAGGGCTTTGTCCGCTTTAACCCTAGCCGTAATGTCGACACCAACGCACAGAACCGAGCGGGGACCGTTCTCCTGATGAATCGGTGTAAAATGGATATCAAAAAATCGCTTACCGATTTGGGAAGCAAACTTGATTTCTTTGCCTGCTATGGCCTTGCGGGCGTTTTCACAAAGATCGTCATTCTCCCGGTGCAGATCGAACCAGGAGCGGCCTTCCACGGCACCGGCCTGCATGCCCAGCAAAAAAAGCCCCTGGCCTTCAAAAAGCGTTATGATGCCGTCGGAATCAAACTGGGCGATGATTACCGGCGCATTGCTGACTACGGAATGGTATTTTGCTTCGTTGGCAAAGAGTTCTTTTTCGCGGGTCTGAATCGCCGCGGCCATATTTTGCAGGTGGCCCCTGAAACGGGCAAATTCAGTGATTCCGGATTCCGGCCATGGCTGATCATAATCCCCAGAGGAAATCGCCTGGGCCTGGCGGACGAACCGCCTGAAATATCTCGAAAATGACCTGGCTAAAAACCAGCTGGCCGCCACAGCCAAAGCCAGAGCCAAGAGGATGCCGGTGCCGACCATCCAGAGTGTCGCCGTCACTTGGCGGAACGCCTCTTGAGAACGTTGGGCCACGAGCACTTTCCATCCGAACTTGTCCACCGTGACTACCGTACAGATGTATTGGGCGTGTCCCAACTGAAAATTTTTGGTTCCCAGCTCTTCCGTCAACCCCTTGTGCATAATAGGGACTTGATTGGGATCCAGCGACTGCCCACCGAAAGCATGGGCAGAATCACTGATGACCTTACCCCTGTCATCCGTAATCATGATAAGAAAATCTGCCTTGCCAGGCATGAAGCTGATGAAATCGGACAAACGGTCGATGGCGATCTCTGCTATCAAAACCTTTTCTTCAATTGGAATAGCCAGTGCTACCGCGAGTCGCTCACTAATCGTGGAAAGGAAGGTTTCAGACCAGGTGATGTTATGATTACTTTTTGCTTCGCGGAAAAAGGGCCGGCGGGACAAGTCCAATCCGATCAGATCAATCCTCCGGGAACGGCGCTTGAGCGGAAGACCAACAGCTGTCACGCTTCCGGATGAAGTAGCGATATACATCGCTTCATAAATATCCCCTTCTCCGACATGGGTATCCAGCAGGTTGCTCCAGTAGGATTGGGGCTGTGTACCGCGCGAAACAATATAATCAGCCAGGGCCAGAAGTTCGTGTTCAGCCCCCTGCAGATAGGTTGTGATCCTGCCGGAAATGGAACTGGCCAGAACCTGATGTCGAACACCGACTTCGTCGCGAATACCGGGAATCACCAACAACCACAACAGAGCCGCTACCAGAATCAGCGGGACAATGGCCACGATAACCGATTGCAATCCCATCAACCGGCTTAGCGGCATTCCATTTTTCATAGGCTCACTCCAAAACGACAAAACGCCCATTCCGGACAACGCTGATCGATGCATGGGAGCGTTGGACATCCCCAAAATCATCAAACCGGAATGAACTCTGAAGTCCTTCAAATTCCCGAATGGATAAGACTGCAGTCTTCAGACTCTGTCGTCTCTTTCGCTTTTCCAGAGCTTCCAGGACCACATTGGCGGCATCAAATGCATGGACCCCTGCAAACCCGGGCTCCCGGTTGTATCGGCTCAAGTACGCTTTCCGGAATTCCAGATAGGGAGGAGTCGTGCTATTGCGATCAAATGTTTGAATGACCGTAATCCCTTCAACCGCCTGTCCCCCTAATTCCATCAAACGCTCGCTAGCACCCCAATCCGACAATGTGATCGGCACAAAAGCGTCCAGTTTCCGAACCTGTTGGCAAAGCAGGGCGGAATCCACGGAATTGGCGATGACCAGAACCCCGTCCGGATTGCTGTCCAGCATGCGCTTCGCCAAATCCATGTAAAGAATATCCCGGCCGGAAGTAAACTCGATTCGGGAGACAATTTCACCGCCGCCGGCGACAAGTGTTTTTTCGAAATTCTCCAACCAGTTCACAGAAAAAGACCGGTTTCCCACATCATATGCGGCCGCCACGCGGTGCATGCGATTCTGTTTGAGCTGGTATTTCGCGTTTTTGGACGCAAAGAGTTGGGTCGTGGAGGTGACTCTAAAGAAAAAGTCGTCTATTCCCGAAAGCGCCTGGGTCGTAACGGTCGGAGCGACCATGAGAACTTCATGCTGATTTACAATCGGTACCGCTGCCTGCCCCATGGCACTGGTCATGGGACCGACGATTGCAGAAGCCCCCTCCGCTATGAGTTCCGCGACCACGCGACGGGCTACGTCAGGATTTTGCTCGTCGTTTTTGATAAGAAGCTCCACCGGCCTCCCACGAATCCCACCGTCCTGGTTTTTGAGCTCTACGGCCAGCTGGACGCCATCTCTGCCGATCGATCCGAGGTCCGCCACGCTGCCGGAAGTTCCGCCGACGAACCCGATTCGGATCGGTTCAGGAGGATTACAGGAAAGAAGCGATAGGATGGTGAAGGGAAAAACAGAAAGGACCAACAGTTTCAAACCACAAGCAAGAAAGGATCTCATGGGCATCATATTGCTCCTCTTTCTATCTGGCTGGACAGGGCCCTCGCACCAAAGACGCAGATAATTGGGAAGCGCAACAATTGATATTGGTTCTTACTTATTGTAGCGAGATTAACAAAAACTGCCAGTTTATATCTAAAATAATAGTCGGCTGCTTACATCGAATCAGAAATTTTTGGAGGTCACTGGGTGTAAGGCGGAATTTACCCGCAACCTTACTAATCATGCCCTCGTCAAGCTCCCGACAAAAAAAGGGCGCGTTTCCATGACAAGGAAATGCGCCGGATTAAGATAATTGTTAACCGAAGTCGTTTATCACATTATTAACTTCTTATTATCATTCTCGCTCAGATTCTCAGTCACTCTGCAATGCCGTATTTATCCAAGATAGCGTCTCTTCCCCTCTCCTGGACAAACTTCCGATATTCCTGATTGAAACGATCTCGAAGAACTTCGGCGCCGGGGCACTTTTTACTGAAGCCGCCGAAAAAGGCCCGGGGCGACCCGATCTGTTTATCTACATAATCGACTCCATCAAGTGCCGGCGAACTCTTCTTAATAATCCAGGAACATTGGACTTTGGGACAAACGGCAAGATCAATACGGTCATTTTTCAGTTTATGCAACTGCCGGTAATCGACAGTGGCGGATGCCCCGATCACATCGGTTTTTCGAAGGTTTTTTGCCGAAGAGCTTCCATCATGCTGGTTCCATAATTATAACCCTCAACATAGCCGACCCGGTAATCCCCAACATCACCCAGTACATTCCAGGAAATGTCATCGATTTTCCGTTTGAAAAATACGACTTCTTCAGACGCAAAACCATCGGTAAAGAAAAACCGGTCTTCCCGTTCGGCACTCTTGAAAAAGGTCTACAACAGTGCCGCTTCGCCATCCATCCCCATGTGCAAAGCCCGATTCCACGGCAACAGCCTGATATCCGCCTCGTACTCCATTCTCCGCAACACGTTGGTTGCTATCTCAGTACTGCTACCGGTTACTTTCCCGTCGTCCCCGAGATAGTTATAGGGGGGGGAATTCCTGGCGGACAACCGGCATCTTTTCAGCCCATACCAAAAGAGGAAAGAGGCCTAAGACTTTAAAAATTAATATCTTCTTCATTTCAGTCTTTCCTCAGAACTCTGTTGGACTTAGACGTTCAAAATAACAAAAAATGGAAAGTTGTTTCACCTTGCTTTCAAGATTGGCGGTCGGATATTTCCCCTTTTTTTCTTACTATAGAACTACCGGCTCCAACGAGTCTCAGAGCCGTTTGACGGCATATTCCAGTGGTTTCTTGCTCGGCCCGAAGGCTTCTTTCAGTGCGTAACCGATGGGGATAACCGCCATGAACTCACCGCCAGGCTCACCCAGGAAGGTAAGGACCTCTTCCTTGATAAGAAAAAGAACACCCAGCCAGACCGAGGCCAAGCCGAGAGAGGTCGCTGCCAGCAGCAAGTTTTCAACCGCCGCGGCTGAACTCTGAATCTCCATGGTACGGAAGAAATCGTAGGCGGTTTCCCTGTCGACCTTGAACAGGTCTGTTCCGTGTTCGATCAAATCCCCCGTATTTGCCACGGCAATCGTGACCGGCGCACCGGCAATGCTCCTGGCGGCCATTCTCAAAAGGGATGACGACGGTTTGGGGTAGTCTCTTGATTTTTCAGCCACCAGCTCAGAAAGCTCAAGCCGCTTGTCTCCCTGGACAACCACGAAGCGCCACGATTGTTGATTGTGCGCAGATGGAGCCTGATTCGCTGCTTCAAGGATCATCTTGATTTCCGCTTCCGAGACAGGCTCATCGGCAAACTGCCTGATGCTGTGCCGCATACGGATGGTTTCGAGAGTTGGATTTGGAAGTACCACCTTTTTCGTCATGACTTGTCCTCGTTTCCTCCGGTTGATGCCAGGTTCACCTTGACAACGCCCAAATCAAGAATTATCAAGAGGACCTTACATCTCCTCCCAATACCTTGTCAGGTATATTTGAATTGGAGTTATAACCCAATATCATTCGATAATACGGCTAATAATTTTATAAATGCACCAACCGACTCCCAGGACGCAGATTCCTCCAATGTGTGATATCCTGTGGTTGGTATCTGAATGGTAGTGCCGTCGACCAGCCCGTTTGAGGCTGCTATTATTCTGCCCATTTCCGTGCTGCCTAAAGAGCGGGGCCTTTCACCCAAGTTCAGCAACCGTTTATTATCTTCTTCTACGTATCTGTCTTTGTACAAATAGCTGAAATTGTTTTTTCGACATAAATCCTCAATGAGGATTGTAGCCTCTTTGTTAAAGGGGGCATTGGCGTCCTTTTCCCTCAGGACAAGCAGTTGCTGATTCGCGGCCTCAATGCTTGGAAACGGGCTGGTGTCAACCACAAGCAGCCGGTTTGTTGATCCTCCAAACCGGCGAAACCATTCCAGCAGATAGCGCCAGCTTTTCCCCGCTTCTTCCTGAGCCGTAAAAAATACCGTGCCCTTAAAACCGAGACTGAACAAATGTACAAGCACAGCAGCGGTCAACACATTATCTAATTGGCCTGCGAGCCTGCCATTATTGATTTTGAGCTTATCTTTAAACGCGATAGGCGTTCCTGCGACAACGTCATCAAGCCCTTCGATTTCAAATATCAGGTTATTTCTATACGGACATACATACGAATTTTTTATAACGCCATTGCCCCTGTATACACCAGACCAGGGTTCGTAGGCATAAACAGGTTCGGACTTAAATCGTTCCGTAACTTTTGTCATTAACTCTTCAGAAACAGAGTTATTTAAAAGATCGGTTCTATTGGCAGAGATGAAAGCAGCGTACTGAAATTCATTAGGGCCTGTGCAAATAAGTCCATGCCGATCAATGTGCGCGGAAAACATGGCGCTAAACGGTTTACTGCCTTGAGCGACCAGTAGCCCCTCGTACCAGATAACATTCGCACCTCGTTCTTCAAGTTCACGTTGAAGCACTCTAAAGAATGAGTGTTCAGCGCCAACGACGCTTGGTTGCCGAATAATGGCTTTCAGCAGATCGATGAATTCATTGCTTAACACTGTTGTAACCCGCGTTTTATATTGTTTGCCTGATGTCACGGATAAAAAATGCCCGAAGGGGGCCTGCCCAGCCTGCTGGTTTTAAGTCTCTTTGCGCCGAAAATTTTTCTTTTGGATTAAGGACCCGTTACTCCAAACTCGCCATATTACGCTGTTCTCGACGTAATCACTTTGATACCCAGGGCAATCATGGCACCTCCCATCACTCGATCGACATAGTGCCCGAACCTCTTGAAACGTTTGGAAATAAGAGGGGTGGAAAGAATTGTTGCCACGAAGGAGAACCAGGCCAACTGGAGGAACATGATCCACAGACCGTATATGACGATCAGGTGCAGCGGCATGTTCGGCGACAGGACAATCGTGAACAGCGCAACAAAATAGACTGGTGCTTTCGGGTTCAGGGCGTTGCAGAGGAACCCAGTCCCGATGGTCTTGAGAGAAGAGTCTGTCTTTATTTCGGCAACGGGGATGGCATCAAGGTTTTTGGGCCTTGACCGGACACCTTTGACACCCAGATAAATCAGGTAGCTCCCGCCGAGCATTTTGATGACCAGAAGCGCAGTTATCGAATTGGCTATGACCGCCGCCAGCCCTAAAGCCGAATAGGTAATATGAACGGACAGACCCAGGGCAATCCCAAGGCTACACAACAGACCGGCTTTCTTGCCGTTGGACAATGTCTGCTGCGTCACCATCAAAAAATCCGGGCCGGGTGATGCGGCGGCCAGCAAATGTACAACTGTGATTAAAAATAATCCGTGTGCAAACTCCAAGGGGTTACTCCTGTATTCTAATTCGCTGAGGTGAACGGTCCGGCTCATTAATCAATATACAAAAAATATCATTTTTAGGGAAATACGCTCTCTATTACCCTATCACCAGTCATAAGATAAGAGTCTGCACTTGCAAAGCCTTTTTGAATTGCGACTTCGCGAGCTCTTTTTGCCTCATCAAAACTGAATCTACCAATTGCTACACCATAATAACCTGTAGTACTTTTAATTACTTCAGCTTTGAATCCTGAATTTTCCTGTTGTTTAGCCTCCTTGATTGCCGCTTCTCTGTCTTTAAGGGAGGCAACTATAACAAAATACTCATCCTTTAAAATTTGGTTGGCCGCTTGACTTCTAATTTTTTCCGCAGCAGTTTGAATTTGAGATGCTTTTTCAATATCATTTTTCCTTAAAGCTTCACTTATTTCAGCCTTATAGTACTCTTCAACTGTTTTCGATATTTCCAAGGCTAATTCATCATCAGCAAGAAGCTTTGACATGAGCTTTTCTGAAAGCATGGCCCTTTCAACTTTACCTGAAAAAAGCTCCTGAAGAAATTTCTGTGCTGCTTCAATACGTCTTATTTCAAGTCCAAGTTGCTGAAAGCTCTGTTGGGCCACCTGAATTTCCTTTGTCATGTCCTGGCGTGCATCTTCAAGCTGGGAATTAAAAAAGAACCCCCCTCCTAACAACAGAGCTGGAAAAATCAAGTATTGCAAAAAAAACAGCCAACGCGCCTTAAGTTTACTCTCAAGAGCTTCAATTCTTTTTTCAAGGTCTTTCAAAGGGTAATCTCCTTTGCATTGCCCAACTCAGCGAATACTCCTTATCCACTGTGTAAAAACAAAAAAATATAGACATCATTAAAGACTGTATTTAAAAACAATCCCGAATGGTTGTTGTTCCTCAAAGGGGATTGTAAGCCTGTGGCTTAAGATCATGCATTTTTGACCTGGGTTATGCAGTTTCTCGACACCCACAACATATCAGGTCAAGAAATTCCAACAACCCAATATTAGGAATTAAACCTAATGATGTCCAACCAAAAAACAGGGGCGGGAATAGATGTGAGCAGAAACTCAGGAAAAGCACAAAAGGAGAGCAGGAATAAAACGGAGAAAAACCCTGGGCATATTACCTATATATCAGAAATGGAGTTATCCCCAAAATTTCCTTTATATTTCAGGCTCATTTGTCTCAGGCTCGACTCCCGTAATGGCCTCGTAAATACGCGAGGCAACGGGCGGACAACCGGCAACAAATACACCTTTTTCTTTATGCTTATGGGTACAGTTACCGATCAGAATGGTGCCCTCGGGAAGGTCTTTAACGTCCTTGCCGATGGCCAGGTGAAGCTTGCCGTCGGGGAATACATAGTCGCCTAGCTCGTCGGCAAAACGCTTTAAAAAGAGCAGCGTAGTCGACAGGCAGGCGCTGCAGGAACCATCGTCATGAACGACAATGTTGGGAAATTCGATGTCGAGTTTTTCGGGTGACCGCTTGTAGCTGTAAGCATGTTTCATATAGTCGACAGGCTCTACCGAAACATTGTCGAGGGAAACAATTCCCCGCTCTTTTACCAGTCTCAGATGGAAAACCTCATCAAGAGTGAATCCCATAAGTTCCAGAGCTGTTTTGTCGGCCGCCAGTGGATTAAACGAGGCGACGGCAAAATCCGAATTGACCGGTTCTCCGGAACTTGGACCCAGGCCTTCCATGCCCGTAAAGCCGTCGACAACGGTGAGGTCCGGCAGCAGAAGTGTTGCCAGATCGGAGATAGCACTGTCCAGCGTCTTTTCGGAATAGCTTTTGTTTTTGCGGTATTCGAGCTGATGCAGGCGGACCTTCTCGTTGAACCAGAGGCAGCCTTTCATGTTTTTAATACCCAGTGTAACCTGAGTATGCATGTGCGATTTGGCAACCGGCACTGAAATAATAAAATCAAAATCAAAGATGTCGGCGCAGAACTTGAGCGTATCGAGCACCCTTCCGTCCGTCACCGGCTTGGTGACCGGTTTGCGCGCATCCATGTCGATAAGCGGAATGCCCTTATTCTCAGCCACAGCGGCAATTCCGGTGGACTCGAACGCCTCCAGGGTTTTGACTCCCAAAATGGGGCTTTCGCCAATGGCGATATGAGAGGGGGACTCGACGGTAACGGCATCGATCACCGCGGCGACCGCTTCGGGATGAGTGGTAATACCTTTGCAGCCTTCAACATGGCGGCCCGCATTAGGTTTTATCAACACCCGTTTGCCCTTGAGAAGGGACAGATCAAGGCGGCCTAAGGCGTCAATAATATTCTGATAAGGCCCATTTCCATGGGCCACGGAAACTACATTTTTATTCATGGCAGAAAAAATAAAATTATTCTGATTTTAAAGGTAATTGAACTTCAGCAGTGGGCCTCTGGCTGAATGACAGGGACAGGAATTTTTTTGTCGGGGTTCGGACCTTCGACACTCGTGGCCAGCCATCCCCAATTCAGTAGTGTACTCTTGTAAGGCAGCAGGCAACCACTGTCAATAGAAAACCCCGCAAGACAAGGCGAAAAGCTGTGAATTTCAGTCAACTATTCCCAATTATACAGAAAGAAAAAAGGGGCCGCGCTGCGACCCCCTGATAAGTTTAGACCACCTGTTCCATGGCCCAAATCCCGCACGGGCAGATCCCAGCACAGATCCCGCAGCCGATACAGTATTTATCGTCGGCCACGTATTCAAAAGCGCCGTCTTCCTTCTCCTCGCGGGTGATAGCACCCTCGGGACAGGCCTCCACGCACATACCGCAGTCGCGGCAGGTGCCACAAGAAAGACAGCGGTTGGTTTCCAGCGTGGTCACGTCCTCGACCTTAAAATTGCCGCGCTTGAGGGGACGGAAATATTCCTTGCGAAGACAACTCTGGGGGATCATTTCCGGCTTACGGATCGGCACTAGTTCTTCCCCGGAGAACAGGGTGTCGATATAGTCGGCCACCTCGCGCCCGCTGCCGATGGCATGGGTCAGAAGGCCCGGCTCGGTGGTATCCCCGACTGCAAAAACCCCGGGAGCGAGTTGAACCTGACGGCATTCGTCGACATCCATCATGCCCCGAATATCAAGCCAGGCACGAGGCACATAAGAAAGGTCAGGACGTTCACCGACCGCGAAAATGACCATATCCGCCTCGATAAAACGGCCATCTTTGCCGTGAATTCCCTTTTCGTCAATGTTGTCGGTATGGAACGGCCAGATTATTTTTCCGCCGAGCGTCTCAAAATGGCGTATTTCGTTCTGATAGGCGGCGGGTCGCTGGATGTCGATACTGGTCACACTTTCCGCGCCCATGGCATAAGCGCCAAGCCCCACATCCATGCCGGCGTTTCCGGCGCCGAGAACAACCACTTTTCTGCCCACAGACGGCCTCTCGCCACGGTTGATCGCTTTCAGGAAATCAAGCCCCTGGATCGCCCTTTCGTGCCCCTTGAAGGGAATCACAACCGGGTTATGGGCACCCGAGGCAACAACCACAGCGTCGTTTTCAGCGCGAAGTTCTTCAAACTGCTTTGCATCAACCCTTGCGCCCGTGTGGACCTTAATGCCGAGATCCTTGATACGCTCAATTTCACGTTCCAGAACCTGCCGGGAAAGCCGCTCCGTCGGAATGACCTGACGCAGTTTCCCACCGACTTCATCGTCTGCTTCATAGACGCTTACTTCGTGCCCTTTGAGGCGCAACTGCCAGGCGGCGCTCAAGCCGCCGGGGCCGCCACCGATGACAGCCACTTTTTTACCGCTCGGCGCTTCCATTTCGGGTGAAGGGGTATCAAGGGAGAGCTTGCCAAGGTCCTGCATGAACACCGGGTGGTCGAGAAAAGCCCGGGTACAGACATCCATACACAGGTTGGGGCAGACTTCCCCGCAGACGCTTCCGGGGAAAGGCGAGTAGCGCAAAACCAGTTGGAGAGCTTCTTCCAGTTTCCCCTCGCGGATAAGGTTGATCCTCTTTTGCGTCGGAATAGAGGAAGGACAGGCCGATTCGCAGGGGGCCGCGTAGCGCCGGTCCTGCCAGTGGGGGATTTTAAGGCGATGCTCGCCGGTATTGACCAGGCCGGCGGTAAAGCTGTAATCGTCCTCTACGACATCGGCAAAGATGCCTCCCGGAACCCATTTCTGCTGGATGAATTCATGTATTGTAATGCGGCTCTGGGCTTTTCTTTCCTCATAGGTCTTAGCGACGATCTTCTGCCACTGAGACCAATCGGTGAAGCTATCGAGGAGCTTTTCCTTGTCGATTTTTTTGAGAAAAACCGGCAGGTTTTCCCCCAGAAATTTACGATCCGCATCATCCAGGCCGGCCAGCCAGACATGTTTGGAGAGCCCCTGGACCGGGCCGCGCGCATAAATGGTGCCGCCCACCATGCCGACGCAGCTGCGGTCGCCGAGAACCGAATCGAACTCTTCCGAATCGTAACCGCAGACCACCGCGATGCCACCCCCCATGAACTCGAAGGAGAAAGAACCGGTGTTTTTCAAAATCCAGAATTCCGGCGGTTCGTAAGCCGGGTCGTGCTTCATGAGGGAACCGGAACGGGTCCCCACTCGCCCGGCCACATAGATTCTGCCGGCCGCCGAACAGTGGGCCGTGGTATCCCCTCCGTCGCCTTTGATAACAAGGGATGCCCCGGCATTGAGCCAGCCGGCGTCGGCCGGTGCCGAACCTTCGACAATGATTTCCGTTCCGTCCAGACCGAAGGAGCCGACCCGCTGCCCCGGATTTTTAACCCTGAAGTGGAGAGGACTGCCATCTTCGGTCCAGAGAGGACCGCCGATATCGTGATGACCGGAAGAAAGCACCTCAAAATCAGTTTCACCCGCATCGAGAGCCGCGTATATTTTCTGCAGCAGTTTCTGGGTCGATATCCTTCTATTGTTTTCAAATCCGGCAATTTTTATCGCCATTTCAATTCTCCTTAACAGGCATACTGGATCTTGAGTCTATCCGCAATTGCCTTATCCGTGGCCACCAGAGCGTCAGAACGCCCAACGGGGAGGGATGAATTGCCGATCGGCGCCAGTAACTTTTTGAACTCTTTGTCCATCGCCAGAAAATAATTGACGATATTCTGAGCCACGATTTCGGGATTGAGACGGTGGACCAGAGCCTCTTCCTGCGTGGTGATACCGACAGGGCAGAGACCCGTATTGCAAGCGTTGCAGCGACCCATGTCGTTGCCGACACAGCCGGCCATCTGAAGCACCAGTTTTCCGGCGAAGACGCCGTTGGCGCCAAGGCAGATCATCTTAAAGGCATCCGCCGCAAGATCGCCGCTTTTCCCCAGCCCGCCTCCGGCCCAAAGGGGAATCTGACCCTGGCGGCCCTGGCCTACGGCGGCCAGATAACAATCCCGCAACTTGCTGACAATGGGGTGCCCGGTGTGATCCAGAGAAACCTGGTGAGCCGCGCCGGTGCCACCGTCAACACCGTCAAGGAAAAAACCCCCGACAATGTTGTAGGGATCGCGGACCAGGTTGTTGAAGACCGAAACGGAGGTCGCGCTGGCAGCCACCTTTATAGCCACGGGGACACGAAACTTGAACGCCGCGTTGAAAGAGAGGAACATCTTCTGGACGCTCTCCTCGATAGAATAGAGCCCCTGGTGGTTGGGGGGCGACAGTAGATCGGCTTTGGGCACACCGCGAATTGCCTGAATATGCTCCGCTACCTTCTGGGCGAGGAGCAGACCACCGTCTCCCGGCTTGGCGCCCTGTCCGATCTTGATCAGGATCCCGGCAGGGTCTTCAATCATGTGCGGCATGGTCTTGATGATGCGGTTCCAACCGAAGTGCCCGGAAGCTATCTGGAGGATAAGATATTTCAGGTGGCGGCTCTTGAGTAGTCGCTCGGGCACCCCCCCCTCTCCCGAGCAGAGACGAACCGGCAGGCCGCATTCCTCGTTAAGATAAGCCACCGCCATGGCCATGGCCTCCCACATCCGCCAGGAAAGAGCCCCTATGGACATGTCGCCGATGATGACCGGGTATATCCAGTGCACCGGTGGAGTCTGTTCCGTTTTTTCGAGTTTGCCGTCAGCCCCAACTTTCAGCGGCAGATTCTTGGGAGGGAGGATACGGCCGAAAGGCGCCAAAATATCGAAGGTGTGGCGCGACGCGTCGAGACTCGGGTCAGTCATCTGGGAAATGCGGCCGACCCCAAGGCTGTCAAGGGCGCGGTGACCCCCCTCCAGGTTCTTGCGCCCACCGCGCTGGATGGAATCACCCATGAGGCAACGAGAAATTATGGGAAAGCGGGTATCGGGATTCCGCTCCGGACCAATGGCATTGTTGGGACAAACCTTTTCACAGATTCCACATCCGCGGCAGAAATTTTTAACCGAATTCACCTGGCGGATAACCGGAACCGCTGAAAATCGGGTTTTCGGCTCGGGAAAATCACTCTCGGAAAAGACCATGCGGCGGCGTTCGACCTTGCATTCAATCGCCCGAAAGGAACAGGCCGAGATGCAGGACCCGCAAAGGGTGCAGCGGCTGGCGTCGTATTTTATCTGCCAGTACAGATCGTTGGTGGTTATATTTTGGGCTTTCATTGTTTCCATCGCTGAACCTCCAGGTTCTGATCCACGAGAACGATTTCCCGCTCACCGGGATAGACATCTTCCTCCCAGTTGCGATCCGGAAGCACTTCATTGACTCCGCAGACCTCAGAGGCAAAGACCACGTAATCTTCGTCTCTCCCCACCACCACAGGGCGCAGTTTCTTGGCATCGCAACAGGTAAACAGGGTTCCGTCGGGGAGAACACCGATGATGGTATTAGGCCCGTTAATCTCGAGATGAGCCAGGGACTGGCGGATGGCGAGCAGCTGTTCCCGATCTTCTCGCCTTTCGACCTCATTGAAAGGAAGGGGGGTAATCACATGTTTGTAGTAGTTCAAAGGCCATTCCAGCTCGTGGTGGACGTAATGGAGGGTGTAGAGAAAACACTGGGAGTCCGATTCAAACCCGATATAGGCCCGGTGAAGCTTACGCTGAAATTCAACGTTCTTGAGATAAAAGGTATTTTCCCCGTTGGCCAGGGCTGTGTACCCATTCAGAAAAAAGGGGTGAGCCGCGTAGCGGACAATATCGTAATTGGTGTTCTGGCGGCACTGCCCGGTAATGATGCGCGCGGTAAATTTTGTATCCGGCTCCCAGAGTCTGAAATATGTGGCGATGTCCTGGGGATTGCCGATTTCCTTGAGGGTGAGGACATCGGGCCAGAAGGAGTAAACAAAACCTTTTTCCCCGTCCTCAAGGGTCTTTCGCAGCTGCAGGCGCATATCGACCAGAAGCTGTTCCTTTTCCTTTTGGGGGGCATCCCTGTAGTTACGCGGATAGGAAAAGGTCTCGAAAACATAATTCGGCATGGCATTGATGTCGAGCCCCGGCTGGTCAAAGGTATCCGGCACCCACTGCAAAACCCGCTGAAAACCGGCGGCATGGAGAATATCCTCGGCAATTTTTAACCCCTCATCCGTACACGCCAGTGAGAGGGTCGGATGCTCTTTGTATTCCTCAAAAATCCCGCCAAGATCCTGCATGACCATGGCAAATCCGGAATTGTCATGCCCTTTCTGCATCGACTGCATCAGCAGGAACATCCGGCTGGGATGAAAATAGTTTTTACTTTTGATCGCTCCGATACGGCACATAACCGTTGACCTCCGAATCTGCTTCCATATTTTTTCCCGGGGAGAATAAATCCCTTAAACAAATATCAATTTTTGTGCCTTTTATCAAAATTGAAATAATTTTTTATCTGTACATTTAACCTATTGATTTTAAATATTTTTTTTATTTTTTTCAATACATGTGTTATTTTTTCAACTCCACTTCGAGATTGACAATGCCATATATATATACTTTTTTGTGTAGTTTGTTTACTCATAAAAAAGAGGGCGCCCGAAATAGCGCCCTCTTTTTTTTCAGTCATGTATCCACGGCCAAGCCGGGGCTTCCTGTTACACTAAAATTTCCCGGTTTGGATTCAGAAACTGTAACCGGACTCAGAATGCTCCGTTTGATCGAGACCGATAACCTCTTCTTCTTCGCTGACCCGCAGCCCCATGGTAGCTTTCAGAACGACCAGAATGATGACCGTAACTGCAACAGCATAGGCCCCCGCAGCAGCAACCCCGACAAACTGAACATAGAGCTGATGAAAATTGCCGAGAATCGCGCCGCTGGCACCAACCGTTGCAAAGACCCCGGTGGCCAGGGCACCAAAGGCCCCACCGATTCCATGAACACCGAAAGCATCGAGTGAGTCATCGTAACCAAGCTTGTGCTTCATCATAACCCCGGAATAGCAAACCACGCCGGCCAGAAGGCCCATTACCAGAGCCCACATGGGGGTGACAAAACCGGCAGCGGGAGTGATGACAACCAGTCCCGCCACGACACCGGAGGCAGCTCCCAGAGCGCTCGGCTTACCCGTCTTTATCCATTCTGCCAACATCCAGCTAAGCGCCGCGGCGGCAGCTGCGGTCTGTGTGGCGGCAAAGGCCAATCCTGCGCCACCACCGGAGGAGAGAGCACTGCCTGCATTGAATCCGAACCAACCGAACCAGAGCAGACCAGCACCCAGGAGAGTCATTGAGAGATTGTGAGGTGCCATCCGTTCACGCGGATACCCTAACCGCTTCCCTAGAAACAGGGCCACAACAAGTGCGGAAATACCGGATGACAAATGGACCACAGTGCCGCCAGCAAAATCAAGAGCGCCCATTTCCAAAAGCCAGCCGCCATCCCCCCAGACCCAATGGCAAATTGGATCATAAACCAGGGTGGCCCAAAGCAGGATGAAAACACAATACGTCGAAAATTTCATCCGCTCGGCGACGGCTCCGGAAATCAGTGCAGGGGTGATAATCGCAAACATCCCCTGAAACATGACAAAAACCAGTGTTGGAATAGTGCCTGAAAGACTTTCGGGAGTAATCCCGTTAAGAAACAGATAGTCCAGGCCACCGATAAAGGCTCCCGCCCCCCCGAAGGCCAGGGTATAACCGAAAACCACCCATTGAACACCTATGATAGCCATGGCCGCAAAGGTGTGCATACAGGAAGAAAGGACATTTTTGGAACGCACCATGCCCGCGTAAAAGAGTGCCAGTCCGGGGAACATGACAAAGACCAGAGCCGTACTGACGAGCATCCAGGCCGTGTCACCAGTATCCGCCGTTTCCGCTCCGAAAGCCAGCGCCGGCAGAAAAATCATCATTACAAGAATTGCAAATAAAAGTTTTCGCTTGGGGGTTTCCCTCATCTCCACACCTCCGTCAGGGTTTTTGTGATTGGAAAACCTTTTAGCAATTAACTTGCCACCAAAAAAGTGAAATAAAATCAATGTATTATAAAAATACTGATAAATCCCGACTGGACTTTATGCTTATTTTTTACGCAGGGATGCCCATGAAAACGGCAAAGGGGAAAGGTTTTAGGGAAGAAAGAACAAAAAGATTGGAAATAGCCCGTTTTGCGAGCGAGCAGGAAGCAAATCATGGAAATGCGACAGTGGCGCTGATAAAATTATCGGCAGACGAAAAGGAATATAGCAGCTCGTGAAAAGTTTCAGATCGGGGTGACAGCGATCGCTTTACAGCTGCTCAGTGCAGGGGATAATTTTTTTCCCGGGCTCTGTTTTTGAGATTTTCAATCCGTTTTTCCGGATGGGGATGGGTGGCGAAATAATAAGCAAGGCGGCCTTTTTTTTCTTTTACAGCAATCTTCCCCATAAATTCCAGGCCGCCGGTTACCCTCCCGAACCTCCGATTCATAAGGTCAAGGGCATAATTATCCGCCAGGGTCTCCTGGTGTTGGGAAAATTTCATCTGCACGCCGACCAGGGAATTGCCGACAAAAGAGGTCAGGGAACTATCCGAGCCGGTCAAAAACATGAGCAGGGAATAGAGCAGCAGACCCCGCCCCATGCCCTTGAGGTGGTCCCGGTGAGCATAGTGCCCCAGTTCATGGGCGAGCACAAAGGCGGTTTCTTCCTCGGAATCGATTTCCTCCAGCAGGCCGGTGAAAACGACAATCACCCCGCCCGGAAGCGCCATCGCGTTGACGGCTTCGTTTTTAACCAGCATAACTCGAAAGGTTCCCGGCCCATTCGCAGCCCCTTCCGTCAAAACCGTCAATATCCGCCTTAAATTGCGCGCTTCATCGTTGTCGACCGCATCAGCGTATATAGCCTCAAAGGGTCTGCCAAGGGCGGCCTCTGTTTCAGAGGGAAGGTGTGGTACAATAAAATCGACACAGAATCCGAGGATGACATACAGGCCGACACTAATTGCCAAGAGCCCCCCCGCCAGAACACAAAAATCCTTAAGAGGGGATGTGTGAGAAACATTGACCTTGGTCTCTAACTGTCTCGGGGTATACTTCACATTATTTCCGATACGTCACGGCGGTCCCGTAAACCATGGCCTCGATGCTGCCGATACTTTTACGACTATTGGCATTGCGACCGATGGTAGATGTTTCGATGCGGGTATTTAAAATAATATCGGCGGATGGGACCTGCTCTTTCATTCTCAGAGTTGCTTCACGGCGTGCCCGGTCGACCAGTGTTTCATAGGCTTTGACCTGCCCTCCGAAAATATTTCTCAGCCCCGCCAGTAAACGTTTGAAGTAATCGACCGATATGACGGCACTCCCTTGGACGATTTCGGCATTATAAATTTCGACGCCTTCCAGAAGCATGTTCTTCCCTGTTACCGCGGGAAGTTTCAGAAACATCCTTTCCCGCTCTTCAATGGAACGGTAATGCCTTTTTTCTGCGACCGTACCAACACCATAAGCGACAGCGAGAAGGATCAGGAATATAATTAATTGTTCCATTCTTTTTCTCCTTATCCGAGGCGCACTGCCGTGCCGTAAACATAAAGCTCTGCCGCACCCTGGGCAACGGAGGAGGTGGCGAAACGGACATTGACAATAGCATTGGCCCCCATCTGTTGGGCCTGTTCAATCATTCTTTCGGTCGCCTGGTTTCGAGAATCCTGCAGCAGTTCGGTGTACCCTTTAAGTTCGCCGCCGACAATGTTTTTCAGGGACGCCATGATGTCCCTGCCCACATGCTTGGCACGAACAGTACTCCCCGACACCACGCCGAAGTGCTCAATAATGTTTTGCCCCGGTACAGATTCAATGTTTGTCAGAATCATGCTTACCTCCATAATATTAAGGTATCTTTGAGTTTCACCCAGTGGCCTCATTCAAAAATCTATCCAACCCTCCTCCGGGGAAATTTTCGAAGGCACATTACCTCAACCTTTTCGGTCGCAACCTGATTAAATATTTTAAGCTTATGATTTTATTGGTATTTTTAAGGCCAAATGGAGCCTTGGACAGCTGTTTGGAGGCCGCCGTCGAACTGAAGAATAAAAAGGCAGGGACATGAAGTGGGGGGAAATCAGCGGAATCCGCAAAAATGAGCACTGAAGCCCGTGCTACACGCCTTACTGGGATCAGAGATAAAAACTGAAAGAATCCGTTCCAATCTGAAACGGATTCTTTCCAACAAACGAATCTGATTTTAAGTGTTCTATCAGACGATATCCACCCAATCATGCCTGTCAGGAAGCCGTCCGTATTGAATACCGGTCAGGGTACCGTAGAGCTTGGTCGTCAGTTCGCCCATCTCGCCATTTCCGAGGAAACGGGTCTGGTCTCGATAGGTAAACTGACCCACAGGTGACACGACACAGGCGGTACCGGTCCCAAAAGCTTCCTGGAGACGGCCGTTTTCAACGCCCTCCATGATTTCATCCACGGTCAGGGGATGTTCAACCACTTCCTGCCCCATTTCCCGAACCAGGGTCAGAATGGAACGCCGGGTGATTCCGTCAAGAATCGTCCCTTTCAGAGGTGAGGTATAGACCTTGTTATCATAGACGAAAAACATGTTCATGCTCCCCACTTCCTCAACATACTTGCGGTGGGTAGCGTCCAGCCAGAGAACCTGGTCATAGCCCTTCTGGATGGCCTGGGTAGAAGCGTAAAGACTCGCTGCATAGTTGCCGCCGGTTTTGCAGTCTCCCGTGCCCCCTGGGGCTGCACGGATATAGTGATCTGATATCCAGATTTTCACCGGCTGCAGGCCGTTTTTGTAGTAAGCTCCAACCGGCGAGAGGATGATGTAGCAGAGAAACTCCGAAGCAGGCTTCAAGCCGAGAGCGGCTTCGCTGGCAATCATGGTCGGCCGGATATAGAGACTGGTTCCCTCACTGCAGGGAACCCAGTCCGACTCCAGACGAATCAGGTCTTTCAATGCCTTGAGAAAAAACTCCTCATCGACCTCAGGCATGCACATGCGACGCGCGCTACGGTTGAACCGCTGGATATTATCTTTGGGCCTGAAAAGAGCCACTGAACCATCTGCCCGGCGAAAGGCCTTCAAACCTTCAAAAATTTCCTGCGCGTAATGCAGCACCAGCGCGGAAGGGTCGAGACTGAAAGGACCATAAGGGACGATTCGAGCGGAATGCCAGCCTTTCCTGTCCTTATAATCCATGACAAACATGTTGTCGGTAAAATATTTCCCGAACATAAGCTTTGACTCATCTTTTACACGAGTCTTCTTTTCCCGGGCAGGTGCCAGCTCAATTTCCATAACCTTTCATGACCTCCTCAAAACATTTAACGATTTTCAGGAAAAAGATCATATCATAAAGCCTTTTTAAACGGGGCTAAAACTTTTCCTTTTATAGAATCGCTCTTTTGCCTTTTTATTTTAACTGGAAATGGTTATTTTGAATGCAATAAAAATTCTTTAGCACCCGCAGCCAATCGACCCGCACATTCTGAAAGCATACAATGAATTCCAAAGATTTTTATCAGATACTGGAAGCAGAAAAAACCGCCGATCCAAAGCAGATCAAAGAAAACTATCGCAAACTGGCGCTAAAATACCATCCCGACCGCAACCGCGACAATCCCGAGGCAGCCCTCAAAATGAAAGAGATCAACGAAGCCTACGCGGTCCTCTCCGACCCCCAGAAACGCCAGGAATACGATGCCATTCGCCAGACCCACGGCGCTTCGGCTTATGAACGCTACCGAAGCAGTCACAGCCAAGAGGATATTTTCCGCGGTTCCGACATCTACCAGATTTTTGAGGAGATAAGCAAATCGTTCGGCCTGCGAGGCTTTGAAGAAATATTCAAAGAGATGTACGGCAAGGAATCTCAGACTTTTGTCTTTCGCCGCGGCGGAGTAGAAGGACAGTTCAAATACCCTCAAGGCGGCCAAAAAAGTGGAGCACCTCCGACATTTATGAACAAAATGATGGGGAAGCTCATGCAAAAAGGGATTGAAGGTGTCTTCGGCGTCGAACTTCCCGTGCCCGGCGAGGATAAAACAGAGAACCTCACCGTCCCCGATTCCCTGTCCAGGGAGGGTGGAAAAATCAAATTCTTCTGCCGAACCAACCGCAAGAGCCTGGTGGTAAGCATCCCCCGCAACGTGAAAACCGGCCAGAAAATCCGTCTCAAGGGGATGGGCGGGCCGGGCAAGGGAGGTGCCGAAGCTGGCGACCTCTATCTGCAGGTTCAGGTCAGTCCGGCCTGGGTTTCCAAACTCAGCCACGGCGTTCGTGAAGTTTCCGGACGACTGCGTTCGCTTCTGAAAAAACAATGAAATATCCTCAAACAAAAGCAATGATTCTTTGACGCGAAAACAGAGGTTTACTCCCCCATTGGAAACCGATCCCCCATGCTGCTCATTCATCCACCTGTAGCCAAGCCATGTGAACCGCCGGCGGGCATCGCCAGGCTGGCCGGCGTCCTGAGAGCTGCGGGGTTTCCCTGCACGGTGCTCGATGCCAACCTGGAAGGGTTGCGCTATCTGCTCGCCCACCCCCGACATGAAAACGATACCTGGTCGCGACGCGCCTGTCGCAACCTGGATGGCAACCTCACCGCGCTGCGCTCCCCTGCCCTGTATGGCAACGTCGACCGCTACAAGCGTGCGGTAATCGACATTTCGCGGGTTCTGGCCCTGGCTGGAAAAGCGCACGGCGTGGTTCTGACCCTGGCCAATTATCAGGATCCGGCCCTCTCGCCGCTGAAAAGTGTCGACCTCCTCCAAACCGCGGAAGCCCCAGAGCGCAACCTTTATTTCCCCTGGTTTTCCCAGCGTCTTTCAGAACTGGTGGAGACGGAAAATCCTTCCCTGGTGGGTATATCACTCAATTACCTCAGCCAGGCCCTGCCCGCTTTCGCCATGGCCGGGTTCCTGAAAAAACGTTATCCCCATCTGCCCCTCGTCATGGGGGGAGGCCTGGTCACCTCCTGGCTACGCCGTCCCGACTGGTGCAATCCCTTTGGTAGCCTGATCGACTACCTCATCGCCGGGCCCGGCGAAGAACCGCTTCTGGCTCTGCTTGGAGCCGACAGCGAAACCGCACCGGCGGCACCAGATTTTTCAGATCTGGTCAAATACCCTTATCTGGCCCCCGGTTTTATCCTCCCTTATGCAGCCGCCACCGGGTGCTGGTGGAACCGCTGCTCATTTTGTCCGGAAAAAGCGGAAGGCAACCCCTATTCAACGACGCATGCCGATAGGGTTATGCGCGACCTCGATTATCTTGCCGCCGAAACCCGGCCGTCACTCCTTCATCTACTGGACAACGCCATCCACCCGACGCTTCTCCATGCACTTGCCGGCCGACCTGTTCCCCTCCCCTGGTATGGTTTTGCCCGCATCACGGAAATTTTAAGCGATGAGGATTTCTGCCGAGCCTTGCGCCGCTCGGGCTGCATTATGCTCAAGTTAGGGGTTGAATCAGGGAATCAGGATGTTCTGGATAAGATGGAGAAGGGAATCGACCTGCCGCTGGTTTCGCAGGCTTTGACCGCTCTGCGGGAAGCGGGAATAGCTACCTATGTCTATCTGCTATTCGGCACCCCCGGCGAGTCGTTTCGCGAGGCACGCCACACCCTCGAATTCGTGCGCAAACACCATGAGGCCATCACTTTTCTCAACCTGGCGATCTTTAACCTGCCCCTGGCCTCTGAACAGACCGGCGATCTGAGAACTCGGGATTTTTACGCGGGAGACCTCTCCTTTTACCGGGATTTCGAGCATCCACGCGGCTGGCACCGGACGGAAGTACGACGTTTTCTGGAGCAGGAGTTCAAACGCGATCCCGCAGTCACACCCATCCTCCACCGCGATCCGCCGGTTTTCACCTCCAACCATGCCGCATTTTTACAGCAGGGGTGTGGGTTCTGCTGAAAAAAAACTGGTTTTTTAGATATTCATGTCGATGTGCGGCAGACGAAAGCACTATAGGGCTGCTAGTCGCGGCATGGTGGTAGGAGCTTTGCTTCGCATGCCGGTTAGCCGGCAGGGGCTTGCTCCCTGCAAAAAGCACCAAGCTTTGCTTCGCACGCCTAACAGGAAAACCACCAGTTTATCCGGTGAATTTTCTGGTTGAAATTAAGTATTATATCTGCGTAATTCTTGCCTTGGGAATTCTCAGATACTTAGACAACTTCGTAGACAAGTACCTTACAACTTGAGCCCTCTTCCTGTATATACTCAACAGTCTGCATCTCCTTAAGTTCCCACTTTTTTGCCAATTCAAATTCCATGGTTCGTTTGCGGTATTCATGCTCTACCCAGGCTTCCTGCCTGACTGTAAAACAGATAATGCCACCAGGCTTAGTTATTCTGATAAGTTCTGAAAAGGCATCTGGCCCAACATGACCTAAGGTAAATATACCAACGCTGATAATTGCGTCATACAGGTGGCTATCCAAGTACAGGGGTTTGGTGAGATCAGCCTGGATTAGTGATCTATAATCCTGTTTTTCCTTGGCTTTTTGCAGCATTTCCTGTGAATAATCTAATCCGTCAACAGAAGTGTATCCTGATTGAGTCAGCAGCGTCCCGACAATTCCAGTTCCACAGCCTACATCCAGAATTTTGGAATCATATCCGGTAAGGTGTTTTTTAAATATGGATGTTGTAATAGCTGGAGCTTTTTAATACATTTCTGTCAAAAGATCAGAACCATATTGATCTGCCCATTTTTCATAGGCATCCATGAGTTCTTCGGTTGTTTTGGCTTCCAGTACTTCTTTATGAATCTGTTTTCTATCCATGTCTGATGTATTTTTTTAATGATCCCTATCCCAGGGTGCGGTTCGTTTTTAAGGCTGAACTGATCAGCGTCAGGTATGTGAATACTTAGTCAAAGTTTTATATTTATTAACGGGCTGCGGATCACCTGCAAGCCCGTTAATGATCCAGAAGGGTTCATGAAAGGACGCCGTCAGGTGCATTCGCTTGATGGCTGGCGCGCAGCGACAGACAGCGAGCGGGAGCCTAGCAAGTAACAGCTGCTAGGGACGTTGTTTATTTGTTCACCAAGCACAAAGCAGAGAGAAAAAAGCAAGGTTCGATTTTGGCTAAATTTATTGAACAATCAAACAACGTCCCTTCTTTCCGCGCGATTATGTCCCCAGCAGACACTTCTCTGAACTGTTGTGTCCATCGTAATACCGCGCTTCAATAAAGTTGTCTTCCGGGTCTCGAAAATAAACAGACGTTCCACTACCGTGCGCACCCCATCTTTGAACAGGTCCCTCTTCTATGGCGACATTATTCGCTTTAAGTCGCTTCAACAAATCCGACCACATCTCTTTGCTCAGGGCAATACAGAAATGGTTCAAATTGGTGCGGCTTTGTCCAGAACAACCCTCTTTTTGCCACAGTTTTTTCGGGAACAGGTCGATAACCGTATTCGAATTGAGCCGCACAGACGGGAATGGTACATCCCCGGTGCGGTATTCCTCCAGCCGTTCAGGCGCAAGCATCAGTACTTCCACATAAAAACCGATCATCTTTTCATCGTCCTCGACATTTAAAACGATGTGGTCCATCAAACATTCCATGTTCAATCCTTTCGAAAAATTCATAACGACCGCAATTGCCGGTGCAATTGGAGTAGAGCTGAAATTGCATCCGACTTGATTGCCATGTCAGGGCGTTGAGACCTTCAGCTGCTTCACAATCGGATCGTCCAGATATGCATGGCCTTTTCCTACCATGTCAATGGCGATTGGTTTACCATCGTTGCCTATTAGCGCCGCGGCAACAGGCATGCCCCCCGTCCGAACAGCCAATGCGAGATCATTGCCCTCTGTGTAGTAAACAGTAACATTGCTATTGATTTGGACTATTCTTGAACCCGCCGAAGTGACATCTATGTAGATAAGAGGCACAAGGGAACTGAGGCCTGCCTGGAACATCGCGCTCTCTTCCACTCTTTTCGGTATGGCTGCAGCTTTGTTCTTGAGCTTGTAAAATCGGGTTTCGCTGCCTATTGAGAACGTTTTCTTCTCCAGTGCAATTGAGTCGGCATTGACAGCTAGCACTTGACCTGACATGAAACATACCTCTTCTCCGGCGAATGATAATCCAGAAAGAGAAATAAGAAGGAAAATTGCCAATAACTGTAAACGAATGAGATTGGGGGACGTTGTAAATTAGTCAATTGAAAATTATTATCCACTCCGGATTTTTCCCACAATCCCCTCACCCCAACCCTCTCCCGCAAAGGAGAGATGGAAATTTAAGACCTCAACCACCCCTCAAGCCGATCGAAAGCTTCATTGATCTCTTCCTCATCTCCACCGAAAGAAAGCCGCAGATGCCCCTCTCCCGCCGCACCGAAGGTGCCGCCGGGGATGGTGATGACCCGGGCCTCGTGAAGAATCCGCAGGGCCACCTCTTTGGAAGGCGCGTCCGAAAACCGGTAGCGGGGCATGACATAGAAAGCCCCCTGGGGTTTGACGTAGGAAAAAAAATCCGCCAGGGCATCGAGACGCCGGCAGCAGAGATCGCGCCGTTTATGGAGTTCCAGACGCATCGCTTCCGCACACTCCGGGGGACCCTGCAGGGCGGCCAGAGCCGCCACCTGGGCAGGGGTCGGGGCGCAGATGGCCGAGGCATCGTGGACTTTCATGATCTGCTCCATCCAGTCGGCCGAAGTACACAACCACCCCACCCTCCAGCCGGTAAGAGCAAACTTTTTAGAAAAAGAGCTGACACTGATAACATGGTCACGAAAGCGGGGAATAGCGGCCAGGCTCCGAGGCAGCGGCATGTCGAAAACAATGGAATCGTAGGTCTCGTCGCTGATAATAATCAGGTCGTGACGCAGGGCCAGATCCCCAAGTGCTTCCATGTCAGTGTCGGAAAAAACCGCACCGGTGGGGTTGCTCGGATTGCAGATCACCACCGCCTTGGATCGAGGGGTAACGGCACGTTCCAAGGCATCCATATCCAGGCCCCAGTCCTCAGTCTGCAATGGCACCATGACGGGAACACCTTCGGCGAGTTGCACCTGCTCCACATGGGAGGCATAGGTAGGCGACGGCATGAGAACCTCGTCCCCCCGTTCCACAATAGTCAGGATGGCACATAAAAGCGCCTCCATCCCGCCCACAGTAACCAGGATTTCCCCTTCCGGATCACGTTTGACACCCTGATCGCGCAGCAGGGTGCGGGCAATCTCCTGGCGCAGTTCAGGCATGCCGGTCTGCAGGGAATACTTGCCTGTTGCCGCATCCTTCCGAAGCGCCCGGCAGACTGCCTCGACAATATGCTCCGGAGTGGCAAAGGAAGGAATCCCCTGCCCCAGAGAGACGCATCCCCCCACGCTACCGGCCAGAATCGGCATCTCCTTGGTAGCGGAAATTTCAATCTGCCCGACCCGTTTGCTGACCCGTTTTTCAAACTTATTGGAAGTCATGATTCCTCCTTGGCGGCTTGAGAGAGCGAAGCGAACGGGCGTGAGGACGCCTTGCCTGCGGGAAAAATCAGGGAAAAATCTTCCCTGGATTGAGAATCCCCTTGGGATCGAAAACGTTTTTGATCCCCTTCTGCAACCCCAGACTCTCTTCCGAAAGCTCCATGGCAATGTAGGGAAGCTTGGCCACTCCGATACCATGCTCCCCGGAAATGGTTCCTCCCATTTCGAGCACCACCCCGAGAATCTCTTTTATACCATCCTCAACCTGTTCCATTCTCTCCGGGCCGTCAGCGGTAATATTCAGATGAATATTACCATCCCCCGCATGACCGAAAGAATAAACTTTCAGATCGTATTTTTCCTCCAAGGCCGGCAAAGCACCAACCAGGTCCGCGATGCGGCTGATGGGCACGACCACATCCTCGGAAACATATAGACCCGCCGCGTCATGGATATGGAGGGAAACGGCCCGCCGTACCTCCCAGAGGCGTTCCCGCTCTTTTTCATCCGCTGCGAGAGCCAGGTGTCGGGCGCCGAGTTCCAGACAAATGTCCCCCATCTTCTTAATCTCATCGGCAACCATCCGCGCCGTGCCATCCGCCTCCATAATCAGCATAGCTTCCCCGCCGCTAACGGCAAAGGGGAGCTGATCGCGGACCAGACCGAGACACTGGTGGTCCATGAATTCAATGGCAAAAGGAAGGTGCCCTCGCCCCATGACTTCGCCGACTGCATGAGTGGCGCTCTCCATATCCGGGAATATGACCGCCATCCCTGCCACCGCTTCGGGATGGGGAATCAGTTTGAGGGTCAGGGCGGTGATAACCCCCAAGGTCCCCTCGGAACCGATGATGAGGTGGGTCAGGTCATACCCGACCACCCCCCTTGCGGGTGTTCACGCCCGTTCGGATCATGCGGCCGTTGGGGAGGACCACCTCCAAGGCGAGAACATAGTCGCGAGTTGTCCCGTATTTGACGCAGGCCGGTCCCCCGGCATTAGTGGAAGCGTTTCCGCCGATAGTGCTCTTATCCAGGCCGGCGGGATCGGGAGGATAAAAAAGACCTTTTTCACGGGCCGCATTTTTGAGAGTTTCCGTGATCACGCCGGGCTCCACCCGTGCGATCAGATTCTTTTCATCCACCAGGAAGATGCGGTTCATTTCCTCCAGAGACAGAATGACCCCTCCACACACCGGAAGACAGCCTCCGGCCAGACCGGTCCCTCCACCACGGGGAGTGACAGGAAAACCATGCTCATTGGCGAGAGCAAAAAGTTTCTGGACATCCTCACGACTGCGGGCTTTGACGACAATTTCCGGAGCAATTCGCAGCTCTGATGCATCGCGGTCATAGTCCTTAAGTTCATCAGAAAGGGAGAGGATGCTGGTGCGTTCAAAATTTTGAAAAACAGCCTTTCTGGCTTCAGTGGTGAGCCTCTGAGGAGCAGCCATTCAGTTCCTTTCAGAAAATTAAAAAAAGTAGAAGTTCAAGGATTCATCCTTTGCCGAAGCCTGGGATATAGAGCTTCTTTTCAAGCTTTTTCAGGCCGAAATCAGCCACTGTCACCATGAGGAGATAATAGAGTCCGATGGCCAGAAAGACTTCGGTAAAGCGGAAATATTTGGTTGCAAGGATTTTCCCCTCCCCGGTCAGCTCGATAAACGTAATGATATAGGCCAGGGATGAATATTTAATCAGATAAATAAGTTCGTTGCTGCATCCCGGAAGAGCGCGACGGACGGCCTGTGGGAGGATTATCCAGAGCATGGCCTGACGCTTGGAAAAACCGAGGGCCTGGGTGGCCAGATGCTGCCCACGGCGGATGGAAAGAAGCCCACCTCGGACATATTCGGACTGATAGGCGCTGGTGCAAAGAATAAAGCCGAGCACCGCAGCCGTGTATGGCTCCAGATAAATGCCCAGGTTTGGGAGGCCGAAATAGAGAACGAAAAGCTGGACCACGAGGGGCGTCCCACGAAAAAGCCCGGCATAGAAGTCGCCGATTTTACGCAGGACCGGATGGCCGAAAGCACGCAAAGTGCCTACCACGATCCCCATGAACAGACCGATGGAAGCAGACGGAAGGATCAGCAGGATCGTCATGACCAGTCCCCGATTAAGGGCCGGGGCCAGTTCCTGGGTCACAAAAGCCAAATCCATCAGGTCTCCGACTCCTCGTACAACTCATTCATTTTGGAGCAGAACTGCTGAACACGGGTATTATTCCCCGCCATCAGCAGATCGCCCGGGGGGCCTTGCTCGATAATCTCGCCATCCTGCATAAACAGGATCTCATCTGCCAGGGTACGGATAAAACCGATCTGATGCGTCGCCATGACCATGGTCATGCCATCCTGAGCCAGGTTCCGGATAACGGCCAGGACTTCGCCGATGAGTTCCGGATCAAGAGCGGAGGTCGGTTCATCCAGAAGCATTACCTCCGGGTCCATGGCCAGGGCACGGGCGATGGAAACCCGCTGTTTCTGTCCACCTGAAAGTTGCGCCGGATAAAGACCCGCTTTGTCGCCGACACCAACCCGCTCCAATTCGATCATGGCCCGCTCCAGCGCATCTTTTTTGGCTATTTTTTTCACTTTGCGCAGAGCGATGGAGACATTTTCAACAGCATTGAGATGGTCGAAAAGATTGAAATCCTGAAAAATCATGCCGACCTTCTGGCGATAGGTATAAAGATCCCGCTTGCGATGGATGTGAATCTCCTCATCATCCAGAAAAATCCGTCCCTCGTCCGGTGGAATCAGGAAGTTGACGCATTGCAGCAGGGTGCTTTTCCCCCCTCCCGAAGGTCCGATCAATACTTTCAGCTCCCCTTTTTGCAATTCAAAGGAGACCGATTTGAGAATCTGCTTGCCGCCGAGAACCTTGGAAATATTTTCCGCCCGGAGCACGGGTCTGTTTTCAGAAAGAGTCATGTTTTATCCATGATGGTGTGAATATCCCGGTATCCGGGCCTTATCTTCCAGTCTGCGAAGCGCTTTGACACCGAGCCAGGTCAAAATAAAGTAAAGGATGCCCGCGGTCACATACAGGGGCAGGTGTTGATAGGTCCTGGAAGCCACGAAATGGGTACGGGCCATGATCTCGGACGTCCCGAGGACAAACGCCAAGGCCGAATCCTTGAGAATGATGGAGTATTCGTTGGAAAAACCGGGGACTGAAAGACGCAGGGCCTGCGGAAGAATAATGTTTGTAATCGCCTTGCAGTCACTCATTCCAAGAGCGCGCGCGGCCTTAAGCTGGCCATAGGGGAGGGATTCGATAGCACCCCGGTAAATTTGCGACTGATAGGCGCCACTGGTCATCCCGAGGACGAGAATAACAGAGGAAAAAGCGCTCAGATTAAGGCCAATGAGGGAAAAGAGGCCGAAATAAAAAAGGAAAAGGAGAACAAGTACCGGAACTCCCCGAAAAAACCACACATAAAGGCCGGCTATTCTGCCCAGAAGCCGGGGTCCGTAAACCTGCAGAACCGCCAAGACCACACCAATGAGCAAACCAAAAAACATGGCTCCGACAACGGCCGCCGCAGTCACCCCCATTCCCTGCAGAAGGTACGGAAGCGACTCTTTTATGACCAGAAAAGCTTCCGGCATGTCAGATCCCGCGCAAAAGAAGTAAATATTTTATGGCCCAAATGTTCCCGATGAATTTTTCCCGGGAACATTTATAGATAGAAAAACCGGAAGGGGTACAAGCACCACCTTCCGGTTTTTTAAATTGTTGCACTTTAAACCTTCAAGTTTTACTTGAGATATTTTTCAACCAGTTCTTCCCAGTAAGGATCGGCCATGAGGAGTTCAAGTCCCTGGTTGAGAGCCGCCAGGAGTTCCTTGTCTTCCTTGCGGACGGCAATCCCGAACATCTCTTCATCCATGCCGAAGGTGCCGATAATCTGAACCGGTTTCTTGGCAGTCGCATCCTTGGCCGGAGCATCATCCATGGCTGCCGCCACAATACGGCCGTTGACCACATCCTCAATGGCCAGAGGGGCTGAATCGTAATATTTCAATTCAAATTTCCAGCCGTTTTTGGCCGCCTCATCCTTGAGCCATTCCGCTTCGGATGTACCGCGTTGGACACCCAGGGCGCCCCCTTTGATCTTGACATCCTCAACGGTCAGGCTGGAGCCCTTCTTGGTGACAAAAATCTGTTTGATTACCCAATAGGGGTTGCTGAAATTGACGACCTTTGCTCTGTCCTCGGTAATGCTCATTCCCGAAGCGACAAAATCGATTTTCTTTGCCACCAGGTTGGGAATGATGCCGTCCCAATCCATGGGCTGGTGCTTGATTTTAAAACCCATCTTTTTGGCAATCCAGTTGGTCGCATCAATGTCGAAACCACTGGGCTGGCCCGTCTTGTCTACATAAGCAAACGGCGGGAAGTTGGCGTCGATCCCGTTTATGTAGGACTTCTCCAAAGCCAGTGAAAGACCCGCACTGCTGCAAACCAGAAAAACCGAAAGAATCAATCCGCTCCACAATCTTCCTTTTAGCATCATCTTTCCCTCCCCAACCCGGTTAAAAATATGAAATGATTTCCATGCCGAATATAGGAGGATTGAAAGCCGGTGTCAAGGAGCAATCTTGGTCCCGAAGGCAGTTTTACCATGTCGTTTTTGGCGGTATTCACGCGTTGTCTCAGGCTCCTTTCGGTCCATCAAATTTATTAAAAGACCCTATTAAAGCGACAGAAAGCAAACCTTGACCAAGCATCCGAGCTTTCTCATCTTTTAGCTTGTAATAACACCCGCTTTCATTTCATAATTTCTCTAAGTTATTAAACCCATATTGAATGCGACTGAGATTCCGCTTGGGGGAAAGGCCTTCAGCAGATATTGTTTTCCTCCGTGTCCATTGCCGGAATTAGCGATTGGAGTCCCCAGTGACATTTGACCAGTTTCAAGCCGCTATAAGAACTCTCAATCTGCGGGACAGAGCAACCCTTGAGGAAATCAAGGTCCGCCATCGTATTCTCGTCAAGCGCTTTCACCCGGACAGTGGCGAGAAGAATCCGAAAAAAATTCGGGAAATCAACGAGGCCTACTCTCTCCTGATGACTTATTGCCGCAATTACCGCTTTTCCCTATCGAGGGAAGAGTTTTACGAGCAGGATCTCAAAGAGCGCCTGCGGCTTCAGTTTGGCCAGGAGCCATTTTAAAGAGCAGATCAAATGGGGCATTTTTTTTGCATTGTGAAAAAATCTCTTGCTTTTAGTAGTGGTTGGACACTGAAACCACATTTTTCCATTTTTCTTTTCAAGAAAATATTGATAAAGTTTCAACCTGTGAATTAACTTTTTACTCATTGAGTTTTGCGCTATGGATTGGTCCTCTATCACAGATTTCTTCAGCAATTTCCAGACGGAACAAGTCATGGAATATCTGGAGAACATGAACATCGGCGACCTGGTCACGGAACCCTGGTTCCTGATTACCATGGTGGTCGTTTCCCTTTTGTGCCTCCTTTTCAAGCTCCGCCTCCTCTTTGCCACGATTATCGGGGTCACTGGTTTTGCCTTTCTTCTTTCCTACACAATGGAAAGAGGTACCGAAATAGAAGGCTTAAACAACCCGATACTTCTGGTCTTCATTGGTGCGGGTGCGGTCATGGTCGGCCTCATCATCTATTTCCTGTTTATTCGAGGCGACTGATCAATGGTCGGCATCACCACTACCATTCCTCTGGAAATTCCCCTCGCCGCCGGTGAAACAATCATAGATCTCAATAACCTGTTCGTCACCCATGACAATCCTCAGGAACTGATCGAAGAAGCGGAAATGGCCGGCTTTCCTCGCAACACGTGCGGTTGGATAAAAGGAATCTACGGGGCCATTCAAAAATTTGCCATCGGTGAGGTGGTTTCCGTAACCGAGGGGGATTGCTCCAACACCCGAGCGCTGATGGAAGTCCTATCCTCCCAGGGGATTAAAACCACGCCTTTCGCATACCCATTCGAACACTCCAAAAAAGCCCTGACCGAGCAGATCGACTCCCTTGCGGCCCATTTTCACGTCGATGACGCGCAAATACAGGCGGCTAAATTACGCCTTGATCTCATCCGCCGAAAAATCCATGAAATCGACCGCCTGACCTGGCAGGAAAATTTGGTAACCGGTGGGGAAAACCACTATTTTCAGGTCTGCTCTTCCGATATGAACGGCGATATCGAAACTTTTTCCGATGAAATCGATTCGTTTTTGGAAATAGCCGCCCAGCGCCACCCCCTGAACGAGGATTTGCGTCTCGCCTATGTGGGGGTCCCGCCCATATACCCCGACCTCTACCCGGCGCTCGAGATGCTGGATGCCCGGGTTGTTTTCAACGAAACCCAGAGGCAGTTCACCATGCCCTTTGCAACGCCCGATATCGTTGACCAATATCTGCAGTACACCTACCCTTACGGCATTTTTTACCGCCTTGAGGATATCCAACGGGAACTGGAAAAACGTCGAATCGACGGCGTCATTCATTATGTTCAGTCTTTCTGCTTCCGCCAGATTGAGGATATTGTCCTGCGGGAAAACCTCCGTCTCCCGGTTCTGACCCTGGAAGGCGATCAACCGGCACCTCTGGACGCCCGCTCACGGATTCGAATTGAAAGCTTTCTGGAAATGCTCCGGGCAGCCAAGGGGGCGACATGACCGGCATGGGCCTCGATCTGGGAAGCCGGCAGATTAAAATGGTTGCGCTGGAGAAAGATCACATCCTCTGGTTCAAGTCTTTTGATACCATCCCTTTTTACAAGCAATACAGCAGCATTCACGAAGGCAAACTGGCCATTGATTTCTCCGCTGCGGGGATCGACCTGGATCCGGGAGAAAATCCTGTTCCCATCGTGGCCACGGGTTATGGCCGCAACAACATCAACCTCGAAAACGCACGCGTCATCCCTGAAATTCAGGCCCACTGCAAAGGAGCGGAATTTCAAACAGGCCATTCCACCTTTACCCTCCTGGACATGGGCGGTCAGGACACCAAGGTAGCGCGGGTTCAGAAAGGTCTGTTGGTCGATTTCGTCATGAATGACAAGTGTGCGGCTTCATCCGGCCGTTATCTCGAAAGTATGGCCGCCGTACTCGACATTACCCTGGAGGAACTTTCCCGCCACTCCACAAACCCCATCCCCCTCAATGCTACCTGCGGCATTTTCGGCGAAAGCGAACTGATCGGAAAAATCATCGAAGGCCACCCGCTGGAAAATCTTTGCGCCGGAGTCAACAACGCCCTTCTGAAACGGGTACTTCCCATGCTCCGCCCCTTTGACTTGGACATCCTGGTGGTTACCGGCGGAGTCGCCAAGAACAAAGCCCTGATGGAACTCCTGCGGAAAAAAACAAAAGCGAGGGTTGTGGTCCCTGCCCACCCCCAGTTCAACGGCGCTATCGGTTGCGCAGTTCAAGCACAGAAATGATCTCAACCTGCCATTAGTAAAATCTATCTTTCATGCCACAGCGAAACAACTCTTTCCTGAAAACCGAGAGCCCCTTTCCTTGTGAACTTTTCTCACAAAATTAAAATTATTTCAATTAATGTCAGCAGATATCCGGCCATTTGGCTTATCCTTTGCTCATTGGAAAAACCTTAATCAATTGTTGTTGAAAAAAATTAACTTTTGTTCATTTCTGTTCTTTTAATAGCTTTTATTGATCAAAGATAGAGATAATATCAAAGCAAGCAGGCTCATTTACCTCTATCCCAAAAAAATCATTTGAGCATCAGGAGGTTTCAATGAGATTTAAAGATATCCGAATTGGCCCGAAAATCTTTTTAGCCTGTAGCGCAATAATCCTGGTTTTTCTGCTGAGCGGAAGCTGGCTGTTTTCAAAATATAAAGAGCAGGTCTTTCAGGCCCGTAAAAATCAAATAGTGGCGGGTGTTGAAACAGCCTGGGGAATAATCGATTATTACAGCAAACAGGTCGGACAGAAGTATTCCGAACAGGAGGCAAAAGAATTAGCTATAAATGCCATTAAAAGCCTCCGTTATGAGGGCAATACCTATTTCTGGATTAACGATACCCGGCCTGCCATGGTCATGCACCCGTTCAAGCCTCAACTGGACGGCAAGGACCTATCCCAAAGCAAGGACCCGAACGGCCTTTACCTGTTCAAGGAAATGGTCAATGTCACCGAAAAATCCGGTGCCGGATATGTCAATTATCAGTGGCCAAAGCCTGGTTTTGAGAAACCGATTGACAAAACCTCCTATGTCAAACGCCATTCCAAATGGAACTGGATCATCGGCAGCGGCATGTACATAGAAGATCTCCAGGCTGCCATTTCAAAAATGTTCTGGAAGTTCGTGTTTGTCTTATTGGGAATTACAGCTCTCTCAGCAGCTATGATTTATTTTCTGGTCAGAGGCATTTCCCGGCCCTTGACTCAAACAGTGGAAATGATCAACTGTCTCGAGAAGGGAATTCTGGATAAACGCCTCAACATGGACCGCAAGGATGAAATCGGAAAAATGGGCAAAGCCATGAATGCTTTTGCCGATAATCTGCAAGGCGAAATATTGACAGCTTTCGATAAACTGGCCGACGGTGATTTGACCTTTGAGGCCAAGGGGTTCATCCGGGAGCCTTTGGCAAAAACCAACGCCAAACTGAATGAAATTATGGCCCAGATCCGGACCGCCGGCGAGCAGATCGCCTCGGGGTCGACCCAGGTTTCTGACTCCAGCCAGTCCCTCTCCCAGGGCGCCACCGAACAGGCGAGTTCTCTTGAAGAAATCACCAGCTCCATGACCGAAATGAGTTCTCAAACCAAGCAGAATGCCGAGAACGCCACTCAGGCCAACCAGCTTTCCAGCCAGGCCCGCGACGCTGCGGAAAAAGGCAACGAGCAGATGAAGGAAATGATGACGGCCATGGACGAAATCAACGCTTCAGGCCAGAACATCTCGAAGATTATCAAGGTCATCGACGAGATCGCTTTCCAGACTAACCTGCTGGCCTTGAATGCGGCCGTGGAAGCGGCCCGTGCCGGTCAGAACGGCAAAGGGTTCGCCGTGGTGGCGGAAGAGGTGCGGAATCTTGCGACCCGCAGTGCCCAGGCAGCGCGTGAGACGGCTGAACTGATCGAAGGGTCAGTGGAAAAAGCGGAAAACGGCGTCGGCATCGCCCAGCGTACGGCTGAGGCATTGTCCGAGATCGTTGACGGTATCACCAAGACCACGGACCTGGTCGGTGAAATTGCGGCGGCATCCAACGAACAGTCGCAAGGGATCGGACAGGTCAACCAAGGGCTGAACCAGATCGAGAGCGTGACCCAGCAGAACACGGCCAGCGCCGAGGAGAGCGCAGCGGCTTCCGAAGAACTGGCCAGCCAGGCAAAGCATTTAAGCCGGATGCTTGCCCAATTCAAGTTGAAAACGGCCCACCCTGCCACCGAGGAAAGTCCCTTACCGGGCCCCTCACCTTCAACACAGGTAAAACAAGGTGTTCTCACATGGAATGACAGTTACGGCACCGGGGTCAAAGTGATGGACATGCAGCACAAACGTCTATTCGATCTTTTGAACCAATTATTGGCCTCCATGAAATCAGGGGGCGATAAACAATCCGTAAAAGATGCCGTTGACGGCCTTATTGAATACACACGCACTCACTTCCAAATGGAAGAAGAGGTGATGCAGAAATGCTCTTATCCTCATTTGGCTGAACATAAAAAGATCCATGTCCGGTTTGTAAATCAGGTCATGGATTATCGCGCAAAGCTTCTGGCCGGCAAAAATCTGACTTCCATGGAAGTTTTCAACTTTTTGAAAGCCTGGCTGATCAACCACATTCAACAGGAAGATCGTGACGGATACGGATCTTTCCTGCGCAAGCACGGCACAGATTAAAACCATTCCCCCACCCCTGACGAAAAAACCTCTTCATAAAAATGGAGAGGTTTTTTTACTGGAGAGAATAAAAAAATGATTATGAATTAATTGGTTACTGAAGTTTTTCCAATAAACCGCCTTTCCCGAAGGGCTTGTCGGAGTATCAAAAACCTAGCCGCGAATTCCGTCCCCGCATGACCGTAATCAATCGGAATCGACTTCCAATAATGGTTTTCTTCGAGGCCTCCAACGACCTGTTTTCCCAAGTAAAATCCCTTCACCCCATGGCATCTCTCTTGCAAAAATGGGGATTATAAAACCAAATCGACATTGGATACCATGACAGAAACCAAAACTGATAAAATGCCACTGATCCTCATCATAGACGACGACCCCTCCATGCGGCTGATGATCAAAAGAAGCTTGGTAAAAGCTGACTTTCAGGTTACAGAAGCACCGGACGGTAATCACGCCCTGCAAATGCTTGAAGACCACAAACCGGACCTTGTACTTCTCGACCTCTGTATGCCTGGATTGGGAGGGTTTGAAACCTGTCGGGCCATTCGTCAACGAGACGACATGAAAGAAGTCCCCATTCTAATCCTCACTGGAAAGAATGACCCGGAATCAATTCACCAGGCTTTTGAGTCCGGGGCAAGCGATTTCATCACCAAGCCGATCAACATTCTTCTCCTGCAGCCAAGAATTCAGAATCTATTAAGTCACAGCAATACCATGAAAGATCTGCGCGCAAGTGAAGAACGCCTGCGCCAGGTGCTGCAGAATATGCCGGTCATGCTGAAAGCCAGGGACGACAATGGAAACTTTATTATCTGGAACCGCGAATGCGAAAATGTTTCCGGCTTTAAAGCAGATGAGATAATCGGCAATCCTCAGGCAATGGAGCTTCTCTATCCTGATGTCGCCAGCAGAAAGGAAATGATCGAGCAATGGGAAGGGTGTGAAGAGTTCTATAACCGACAAAGACCGCTGATCTCTAAGGGCGGGCAGACAAGGACTGCTTCCTGGTCCAACATCTCGCAAAATTTTCCTGTCCCGGGATGGGCTTCGTGGAGTGTCGGCATCGATGTCTCCCTGCAGAAAAAGGCTGAGCAGAAATTACTGAAAAGTAATGAGAAGTACCGCCAGCTATCGCAGGAGTTCAGCACTGTCCTTGATGGTATTCCTGATGTTCTTCTTCTGCTCTCTGCCGACCTGGAAATCATCTGGAGCAATCGGGGCGCTATAACCCATCTGGCACCAGGTGGCACTCAAGTGGCTGGAATGAAATGTCACCAACTCTGGCAAAATTGCTCACAACCATGCGAAAATTGCCCCGCTACAAAATGTTTCAAATCGGGCGAAAACGAAACCCAGCGGAGAGAATCGAACGACCGCCATTGGGGAATTAAAACCTTTCCCCTCCGGGATGACAGTGGAAATGTCGAGCGGGTCATCCTTCTGGCAAGTGACATCACAGAAAGAGTGCGATTGAAGGAAGAAGCGATACGGGCCAGCCACCTGGCCTCACTTGGAGAAATGGCCGCCGGCGTAGCCCATGAAATCAACAACCCCAACGGCCTGTTCCTCTTGAACCTCCCCCTTCTGTCTGAAGTATTTGCAGCCTCGGAACCTATTTTGGAAGCCCATGCTTTGGAGCAGGGCGATCTGAAATTGGCAAACCTGGATTTCCGAAGGGTGAAAGAAATTATGCCCCGGATATTTTCGGATATGCAAAGTGGAGCAAACCATATAAAAAATATTGTCGAGGATCTCAGAAACTTTTCCCCTAACCGGGATTCTAATCTCGATGAAATGGTCAATTTGAATGAGGCTGTCCAAGCATCTCTGCGCCTCATGAAAAACCCGATCAAAAAAGCAACAGACCGTTTGAGCGTGGAACTGGATGGAGAGCTACCACGCGTCCGAGGGTGTTTCCAACGCATTGAACAGGTTATCATCAATCTCGTCCAGAATGCCTGCCAAGCCCTTCCCGGCAGAGACAAGGGGATATTCCTGTCCACCTTCAGTTCCGCAGACGAAAGCCGCATTACTCTTGAAGTTCGTGACGAGGGAATCGGCATCCCCCAAAAATCACTCAGGCACATTACCGACCCTTTCTTCACAACCCGCCGGAATGATGGGGGCACGGGGCTCGGGCTGTCAATTTCCGCCCGGATTATCGAGGAGCACAAGGGAAAGCTCAATATTACTTCAAAACCCGGACACGGAAGCACATTCAGCGTCGAATTTCCAGCACTGCACAAAGGATAAGGAAATGGAAAAAAATAACTACCCGGCCGCTCCGATTTTGCATGTGGACGATGAAGAATCCTGGCTGATCAGCTTAGGGCTTGCTCTTGAACGCTCCAGCGGGATAAATCACATTATTTCCTGCAATGACAGCAGGGAGGTCATGAATATCCTCTCCCGTCAACCGGTAAGCCTGGTTCTGCTGGATCTCAACATGCCACACCTTTCGGGAGAGGAGCTCCTTACCAGGATTAAAGAGGAGTTCCCGGAAATCCCGGTTATCATTCTCACGGGACACAACCAGATTGAAATCGCCGTCAGGTGCATGAAGTTGGGAGCCTATGACTTTTTCGTCAAAACCACGGAAGAAGAGCGTCTGACGGCAGGTGTTAAAAGAGCTCTAAAACTGGTGGAACTGGAAACGGAAAACCGGGACCTGAAAAATATAATTCAGGAAAAGGATTTAAAAAACCCCGCGGCTTTTTCAGGACTTGTCACCGGCAACTCTCAAATGCTGGCCCTTTTCAAGTATGTGGAAGCAATCTCCAATAGCTCCGAACCAGCCCTGATCATGGGTGAAAGCGGAACCGGAAAAGAAATAGTCGCCCGGGCCGTGCATGCCACAAGCCGCCCGAAATCCCCCTGGGTCGCCGTAAATGTAGCCGGCCTGGATGACAATGTTTTTTCAGATACACTTTTCGGCCATATAAAAGGTGCTTTTACCGGAGCGGCCCAATCTCGCCAGGGCATGATTGAACGAGCTGGGGACGGCACCCTTTTCCTGGATGAGATCGGTGACTTGAGTCATCAATCCCAAGTGAAACTCCTTCGCCTCCTTCAGGAAAAGGAATACTATCCTCTTGGCAGCGATCGGCCCAAAAAAACACAGGCGCGCATTATTGCCGCTACCAACAAGGACCTGTTCCACGTTCTGGAGGAAGGTAGCTTCCGGAAAGATTTGTTCTACCGCCTGAAATCCCATCAACTCCACCTCCCACCTCTGCGCCTGCGTTCAGACGACATCCCCCTTCTGCTGGCCAACTTTCTGGAGGAAGCGGCCAGAGAACTCGGTAAGAAAAAACCGACCCCTCCCAAAGAACTGGAAGTGCTCCTCGCCACACACAACTTCCCTGGAAATATACGCGAGCTGAGATCAATGGTTTTTGATGCGGTCAGTGTGCACAATTCAGGAAAGCTGTCCATGCAGTCTTTCAAAAAAGCGATTTGGGAAACCAAGGGTTCCAGAATAAAGGGGCAAAGCACCCAGAATTCACAGGACTCCTTTTTACGCCTGAAAGAAGTAGTTGACCTGCATGTTTCCGAAGCTTTGCGACAGGCCCGGGGTAAACAGTCGATTGCCGCAGATCTTCTCGGCATCTCCGGTGCCGCCCTCAGCAAGCGCCTGAAAAAAACTCCAGAACTGAAATCCTTGATTTAACGACCTCCCCTGTAAAGAAAGGGCTTAACCTAGGTTAATTCTTAACTTTTTGGTTAAACCCCTTTTTTCGTTCAATTTCCCCATCAGTTCCGCCCATTACGATAAATCTTCTCAACTTTTTTCAAACCCTTGCAAACCTCTAAAAACATTTAACAAACTCATATTTATGTTGTAATTTCAGCATGTTAAAGAGAAAAGATAAAATTGGCACCGTCATTGCCTTTATGAGAAGACCGTTATTAAGCAAATATCCGAGAAATGGACAGTTTACGTATTTCTAAATTTTGTGGGGATTTCAAATGAAAATTATATCAATTGAAAAAAATGCCCCCGAATTTTGTCCTTTTTTGGAAAACCCGTTTGAGGAATGTTTCTGCTTTGATTTTCTCAAAAACAGCCATATAAAACTGGCCGTATTTTACTGCAGCAAAAACTTCCGTCAGTGTGACATTTATCAAAAAAACAAGGACAAACTTGAACCCTTTGAAAATCAGACATCAGACAGCTCAGGTTTCTAATAAGAATCACTTAACATACTGAGTACAAGGAGGCACATCACATGGAAGAAAACACGGCTAGAGCAATTGTCGAAGAGGAAATCGACCTCGGAATCGAAGAGGATACCCTGAAGGGACGGTTTCTCACCTTTCGGCTTGCAAATGAAGACTACGGCCTGGAAATCAGGTACGTCACCGAAATCATCGGCATCCAGAAAATCACCGAGGTGCCGGACATGCCCGGATTTGTCAAAGGAGTCATCAATCTCCGCGGTAAAGTCATCCCGGTTATGGATGTCCGTGCCCGTTTTTCCCTCCCGGAAAGGGACTACGACGAGCGCACTTGCATTGTCGTGGTGAAAGTGGAGGAAAAGTCGGTCGGCCTGGTGGTGGACAAGGTCAATGAAGTAGCTGACATACCGGAAGACCAGATCGAACCTCCCCCCCGCGCCGACAATAACAGCTGCTCCTGTATCCAGGGCATCGGCAAAATCGGAGAAGAGGTCAAAATCCTTCTTGATGTCAAACAGCTTTTATATGAAGAAACTATTGACGAAATTTAACTCATACTTACTTTCAAAGAACCTAAACATTTACGGAGGACTTCATGAATTGGTTTAAAAATCTCAAAATCGGCATCAAACTCACTCTCGGCTTCGCCGTCCTGGTCGCCATGATGGGTATACTGGGCTACACCGGCTACTCGAGCATTAAAACCATCAACCACGAACTGGATGAGGTCATCCAAACCCGGCTTCCCATCACCAACCTGATCATTTCCGCAGACCGCGATCTGCAGCAGGCCCTGGTGGCCGAACGCTCCGTGATCTTTGCGGATGCCAAGTCCGAACAGTTTAAAAACCTGGTCAAGGACTACGAGGATAACGTGGCCCAGGTCAAGGAACGCTGGGACCAGGCGGCCGCCATGTTTACCAGCGCGGAAGCAAAGGCCGCCAACCAGAAGTTCCAGTCCGACTGGGCAACTTGGTCCGAACTCTCCCGCAGGGTGGTCGACGCCCGCAAAGAAGATACCCGCGTCGGCCGCAGCGAAGCCCTCGACCTGACCCTCGGTCCCGCGGCTGAAGCCTTTGAAACCATGCGCAGCAACATCGACGCGGTTCAGGGAATCAACGAAAAGATCGTTGCAGACCTGGATGTCCGCGCCGAAGCGGTTTACAGCCGTGTCATCAAAACCATCCTAACCATGGTGATCGTGGCTTTCGTCATCGCCATCGCCCTCGGCTTCTTCCTCACCCGCGGCATCACCGGCCCGATCCGCAAAGCCCTGCATCTGGCGGAAGAGATCGCCAAGGGGGACGCGAGCATACGTCTCAAGCTCGACCAGAAGGATGAGGTCGGTCAGCTGGGTCAGGCCCTCGACAACATGGCCAAAAGCCTCGACAAATCCGCAGATATTGCCGAAGAAATCGCCAAGGGCAACCTGAATGTGGACGTGAAGGTCGCCTCGGAAAAAGATCAGCTCGGTCACGCTCTGAAAGGCATGTCGGATAAACTGAACAATGTCCTTGGCCAGGTCCAGACTGCCGGCGAGCAGATCGCCTCAGGCTCGACCCAGGTCTCCGACTCCAGCCAGTCCCTCTCCCAGGGCGCCACGGAACAGGCAAGTTCCCTCGAAGAGATCACCAGCTCCATGACCGAGATGAGTTCCCCAGACCAAGCAGAACGCCGAGAACGCCACCCAGGCCAACCAGCTTTCCAGCCAGGCCCGCGATGCCGCTGAAAAAGGGAACGAGCAGATGAAGGAAATGATGACGGCCATGGACGAGATCAACGCCTCCGGCCAGAACATCTCCAAGATCATCAAGGTCATCGACGAGATTGCCTTCCAGACCAACCTTCTGGCCCTCAACGCAGCCGTGGAAGCGGCCCGCGCCGGTCAGCACGGCAAGGGCTTCGCCGTTGTAGCGGAAGAGGTACGTAATCTCGCGGCCCGCAGTGCTCAAGCAGCCAGAGAGACCGCTGACCTGATCGAAGGCTCGGTGGAAAAAGCGGAGAACGGCGTCGGCATCGCCCAGCGTACGGCTGAAGCGTTATCCGAGATCGTGACCGGCATCACCAAAACCACGGACCTGGTTGGCGAGATTGCTGCGGCATCCAACGAACAGTCGCAGGGCATCGGCCAGATCAACCAGGGTCTGAGCCAGATCGAGAATGTGACCCAGCAGAACACCGCAAATGCCGAAGAGAGTGCGGCGGCTTCCGAAGAGTTGGCCAGCCAGGCCCAACAATTGAACCAGTTGCTTCGCCAGTTTCAGCTCAAGGGCCAACCATCAATGGATCAGATGGATATGGCCGTCAACGAAACGATGCCCCGTCCCTCTGAACATTCCATGGGAAATGGGGCGCCCGAGGATGTCATTGCACTTGATGACAACGAGTTCGGGAAATACTAATCAAAAAAAACTTTTAGGTTTGATCATTTCTCCCCTCTCCAACCCGATTTCTCGGGTCGGAGGGGGGCCCGGAAAAGAAAAAGTCGCTTCAGGATGTGAAGCGGCTTTTTCTCTTTCCATTTTTCCCCGCCAGTGTTTCCTCTCACTCGATCTCTGGAGCAGGCGGCTGTCCATACGTTTGGAACTTGTCAATAACTCTGTCCATCTCTTCTCCAGGCAAAAGCACCGGCTCTCCAATACATTTACTTTGATAATAAATCCGGGCCACTAATTCTGTTTCTTCAGCCACGTTAAAGGCCTGCTCCAGACTTTTTCCCGTAGCGACAAGACCGTGATTGGCCAATAAGACAGCCTGATAACCGGAAATAGTATTAACAATATTGGCGGCCAGCTCCTCGGTACCAAAGGTGGCATAAGGGGCCAGCGGCACTTTCTTTCCGGCAAAACCGACAAGATAGTGAACCGGAGGAATCTCCCAGCGCAAACAAGCGAACGTGGTGGCATAAACCGAATGCGTATGGACAACAGCCCGAACTTCCGGAAAATTCCGGTACAGAGCCAGATGAAACCCCAGTTCGCTGGAAGGCTTCAGATCTCCCTCAATGACATGTCCCTGAATATCAACAACCACAACCGATTCAGGGATTAAATCATCATAAACAACACCACTGGGTGTGATCGCAACCAGGCCATTTTTCGGATCCAAGACGCTCAGATTACCCCCCGAGCCGGTCGTTAGAGCGGAGGATACAAGCTTATTCCCAAAAAAAACAATCTCTTCTCTTCTTTTTTTCAAGTCCATTCCTTAAACCTCTGGGCCATTTTCCTATTTGAATTTGAAAAGCTTTTTGGTCTCTTCTACAACCTTCCCCGTCTTCTCTTCAACCTTTTTCCCAACTTCCCCGGCAGTTCCTTTAACCATCGTTTCGGCCTGTCCTTCCAGATCAACCGTCATTCCTTTAATCTGTTGCAGGCCTGTGTTGAGCTGATTCTTGAAGGCCAGCGGTAAACCTTGACCGGATTTTGCCATAGCATCAAGAACTTTTGAAACGATCAGCACCGAAAGTTCATCCAGGGTAAGGCCTTTATCCCCCGAACCAATATTCTTCAAGGTAATATCCGAAACCTTGACCTCAACTTTCCCTTTGTCTCCCAGTTCCGGAGCAAAAACAGCCATGGCTGAAACATTTTTAATCTGCAGAAGATCGACACTGAATTCCTTGCCGCGTTCTTTTTTGCTCCCCTGCCCTTTTGAAGCTACCTTCTTCCCTGAACCTAGGGTTTTAAAATGGTCGAGGATCTGCTGCACATTGGTGCTTTTACTTTTACTCTTCTTTTCCAGGTTAATATTCAAACCATCCAGAATGATATGTGGCACTTGAACCCTGTCTTTCATCAGCGAGTTCAGGTTGACAGCCACATTAAAATCTTTCAGGAGGAGAAAATGGGACGTATCATATCCCTCCGGGTTGCTGACCTTCAGCCCTCCCATATCCAGTTTTCCCGAAAGAATGCCCAAACTGACGGAGTTAACAGATGTCGGCGTTCCGAGGGCTAAAGTTCCGCCTTTCTCCACCGCCGTTTTCAAAATGCTGTCAATATAAAACAGCGCTCCACCAATGACCAGAATGATAAGCAGCAAGAAAATGCCAAGAACCTTTTTCATGATTTTAACCTCTCCTTATTTCTGAATTCCCTAAACAGATATTCCACGCATAAAATGCCCCAGCCAAGTATATCAAAATTATTGCATGAATTGGCTTTGTACCGTGCCGTCAACCAACTGCCTGGCATATTCCCTCTTATTCGTTCCTTAGCAGAATGTCTTTTAGCTTTCCCGCAATCAATTTTCATTTTTCGACAGCTTGAAAACTTCCAATTTTCAAAGCACCCAAATTGGTTCACTGTTATTGCAACCCGACAGCAGACGTGTATTATTTGAAACGGTAACTGAATTTTTTTTCACAGATATTTGCTGATACCGACAACCGGCAATTCTTGTTTCATCAACAGGCGCCTAAAAAGTCCAAACAAATAAGATTTGACCTGGACTAAAATTTTGATATATATTGATTTCTATATGTTTCCTTATGTAATTTTCACTCAGGAGCTGATCTAGAATGAAAAAATACGATTACGATCTTCTTACCATTGGCCTGGGACCCGCGGGAATGGCGGTTTCCGTCATGGCGTCTGAGATGGGGCTCGACGTCTGCGCCATCGAAAAGGACAAGATCGGGGGCGAATGCATGAACGTCGGTTGCATCCCCAGTAAAGCCCTTCTCCGGATGGGTAAAGCCCGCCACACCTTTGACAGGTTAGAGGCTATGGAGCTATCCCAAGTTGCTCACCCCACACCAAAAGATCCTTTTGGAAAAATCCGCCGGGATATCCACTATATCAACCAGAATAAAACCGTCGGCATGTTTAAAAAGGTGGACCTCCGACTCGATAAAGGGGAAGCCTCTTTTGTCGACCCTCACACTGTGGACGTGGGAGGGGAGAAAATTACCGCCAGACGCATCTTTATTGCAACCGGAACCCGGCCCATGCGCCTGCCCATTCCCGGCCTTGAGCAGGTAGATGTCCTGACCAACGAAAACATGTTTGATCTGGACCGAATCCCCGAATCCCTCACCATCATCGGTGGCGGGGCTATCGGTTGTGAAATGGCTCAAGCTTTTTCAAATCTGGGAGCAAAATGCACGATTGTCCACATGGACGATTCACTCCTCCCGCACGGTGACCCGGAAGGCGGGAAACTCCTGCAACAAGTTTTTGAAAAAGAACAAATCCAGGTCATCAATGGTAGGAAAATAGAAAAAATCGAAAAAAAAGGTGATGAGATCATCCTTTATACGGATAAAGGTGAAAAACTCGTTTCCGAAAAACTCCTGATGGCGGCTGGAAGAACATATGATTTCTCCTCTCTGAAACTGGATAACGCAGGCATCAAGGTCAACTCTCGAGGCGCCATAGAAGTCAATAAATACTTGCAGACAAGTCGAAAAAACATATTTGCGGTAGGCGACTGCAACGGCCATTGGCTTCTTTCCCATGCCGCCATGCATCAGGGCATGATCGCAATCATGAACACCATGCTGCCGTGGAAAGCCAAACGGGATTTTCGCAAATTCGTTGTCCCATGGACTGTATTCACAGAACCCCAGGTCAGTTATGTCGGACAAACTGAAAAGGAACTCCACGAACGAAATATCCATTTTGAGACAATCCGAGTCAACTACGAGGATTATGGAGCCGCCATAGCGGAAAACGTGGAGACCGGCTACGTAAAAGTGCTGGCCAGTCCGGCTGGAAAAATTTACGGGGTTGGAATCGTCGGTGAAGGGTCAGGCGAAATGATAAACGAATGGGCTCTCGCCATCCAGAAAAAGATCCGCCTCCACGACATTATGCTCCTTCAGCACTCCTTCCCGACCATGGGTTTCCTCTCCAAACGGATTGCAGAAACCTGGATGATGAAAAGGATGGAAGCCCCTTCCCTGAAAAAATTATGTCGCTGGATGTTTCGATATTAGCTTTACCCACAAGGATAGTTCCCATATATTTATATTAAAAAAAAGAAAAAATGAGAATATATTTTATTTCAAATAAAAAAAAATATGTTAAAGTCTATTCAAAGACAACTGAGATCAACATAAATTTTTAATTAACAACCCTTAGACAACCTAAAAAAAGGAGGAAAAAATGAGAAAAGCAACCAGCCTGTTACTTCTTGTATTATTTGCAGCTACCCTGTCACTGTCAGCTTGCGCCACAATGGATAAGGGTGAGACACAGCGAGTCAAATGCCCGGCTTGCGGCTACGAATTTGACGCGCCACCCGCGTATAAATAGCACCATAAGGGATTGCCAACCACATTGCAAACAGCGCCCGACTTTTCGTCGGGCGCTGTTTTTTTGAGCAATTTTTTCTTTTAAAGCCATTCTAAATCCTTTAATATATGACGGTCATTTAAGAGATTGTTAGGAAACTAACATTCAAAATCACATCACATTAGGAGGATTTATGGAAATTTCTGAGTACACTGAAGTTCTGTTAGCAGCCAAAGAGGAAGCAGGCCTGACTTTTGAAGCTCTCGCCAAAAAGGTTGGCCTCAGCGAAGTTTACGTGGCAGCTCTGCTCTACGGCCAAGCAAAAGCTGAAGAAGACGTCGCAGAAAAAATCGCCTCAGAACTGGGCCTGGACGAGGACTTCAAAAAATTCATGGTGGACTTCCCGGATAAAGGCCTGGGACCTGTTGTGCCTACGGACCCCCTGATTTACCGCTTTTATGAAATCATGCAGGTTTATGGATATCCCATCAAATCCATTATTCATGAAAAATTCGGCGATGGCATCATGAGCGCCATTGACTACACCATGGATATTGAAAAAGTTGAAGATCCCAAAGGGGACCGTGTTAAGGTAACCATGTGCGGAAAATTCCTGCCCTACAAGGTCTGGTAATCCTGCACAAATATCTACAGGACACAAAACAGGCCCTGAAAGCACGTATCAGGGCCTGTTTTTTTATGTTTTTCAAAAGGTTACAACTGAAACCTGGAATTGTGTGTCAAATCAAGCCAGGCACAGTGATGCGTTCTGCAAGCGTAAAATTGACAGTTGTAGCAAAAGTCTTCATAAATAACCCCAAATTGACAGGCTCCTAACGTACCTCGCTCCAGTTGCCACCCGGGTCCTGGACCCAGGTCCCGGGACTTGCACTCTTGGCAATCTGGGCGGCGCGTTGGCGACCCACCAGGTCCGGGGAGGTGTTATGTCTTTCGGCGATTATTTTATAAACTGCCAGCCGGTCCCGATTTTCCGCCTTTACAACATCCTGATGAGGCTTTTCAGCTTTTAAAAATTGCAACAGCCCGCGGTTGTCTTCACCCACCAGGGCCTCAGCCTTAAGAGCTGAAATCACAGGAAGTCGCTCTTTCATTCGCACCTTGATCTCCCCAGCCATGGCAGAAAATCCAACCAGAAAAGTGCTGAAAAACACAACCACTATCGCCAATGGAATCACATTGCGTCTCATTCTGTATCTCCTCCCTTATCTGCTTCCTGAAGTTCCTGCTCTGCTTCATCAATGTCGCTGAAAAAGTCATTAAGATCTTTCTGAACCCGGACATTCACATCAATGGTGATGTGAATCGGCTTTATTTCGACCGGTGCCATCTGCACTTCATGGTGCGTACTGCAGGCCATCATCAGGAGCAATGGAACAAGTCCGTAAAAAATTGTTTTTCCCATTTCACCTCGCACTAATTCATAAGTTTTAAAAGATTTTTATATTCCAACATTTTATCCAGAGGAAGTCGAAAATTCAAATCCAGACGGATCCGTTCGAACCTGGAGCCGGGGAAGTTTGCCTCAGCGCGAACGAAACCGCCGAACTCCTTTCGGTAAACAAAAGGTAGGGGTTTGGCCGGCTTGCCGTCCAACTGAACCTTGACCATCAGATCGCCATTCTCGGAGTTAACCCCTAATCGTGCCCATTTATATTCATAGTCTTTCAATGCCGCCTCAGCCAGCTTGAGCTGCCCAAAGTATTCATTTTCCCCCGGCAAACCCGCGGTAAGGCTTTCCATCCCGCTCACATGCAAAACCCCTCCTTCTCCAGGGGTTGAAAAGAGAAAACCATCCATCACTGAAAGCTTGCCGTTCTCGTATCGAACAGGTATCCGCCCGTTGAGGGAGCCGGTCCCCTCTGACCGAGCCGCACCCAGCTGTTCCAGGACCTGAGCAAGATTGACACGGTCACAATACAACACAATATCGAAATTTTCCACCTCGGGACGAACCCTGAAAGATTCACTGTGAACCCGACCTCCACACCAGCTGAAAGTCAGTTTTTCAACTAATAGATCCAAATCCCTTCCCACCTGAAAATGCACTCCGCCGTTCTCAAGAACCACATCCGCCAGCAACAACTCGTCAAACCTTAGCCGCTGTTCCCGTGCCGAATAAAGATCGAGTACATCCAGAAAATCCAGCTCAAGTACTACACCTTTCCCCTGGAGTTTTCTTTCCGGGTCCGAGAATTCAAGGTTTTCGAGCAAAAAGCGGAACGGACAGGAGAATCGTTCCGCTTTCCAGATAAACTCTCCCTGCAGGTGCAGGTCGGTTTTCACTTCAAGGCCCCGGCTCTTGGGAGAATAGGTCGCCAGAAGGTTGTCGAGGCTGAAAGATGTCTGGTCGAGGCCGAAACTCAGGGCCGCTTCTGAAAATCGCTGGTCCGCTTGCCCTTTGAAGTGGAGAGCCATGGGAGACTGAAGAATATCACGCAATCGTCCATCCAAGAACCAGCCTTCCTTCCTTTGCTGCAGATTGGCTTTGACCCATCCCAAATGATGTCCCTGATGGGTTATTTTCCGCACCCGAACCTCACCGGACTTCACATCCCCGGTTACCGGATACTGCCAGGGCAGAGAAAGAGAGATATTCCCCGCATGGAGATCCTGGGAAGGATAACTGAAGCGCGCCTTTTCCATCCGGATATTCCCCCGCCAGACTCCGGCCATGCCCTCGGAAGCTTCAAAATCGGCAACCGTTTCCAGTTGGGGAAAAACAACCTGAAAAGAATCCTGAGTAATTTTTGCGCCCTTGGCCTGGACAGAAATCCGGCCCTGTGAGGTTATGGACTTGGAAGATTTTTCCCCCGTCATAAAGTGCATGCGGCCTTGGGACTGAAGGGCATCGACCTGGACCCGACCCTGGGGAAAAGTCCCTTTCAATCCTTCCAGGCTCAACTCACAATCAAGTTGGGTGTCGGGCTTTCCGCCCATGGCCCGGCAAATGAATTGGTCTTTTCCGAGCCACAGAGAGGCTTTCTCTTTCTCAAGACGCATATCCGCATGTCGATTATTTTCCTCTAATAGCCTTTGAGCGCTGATTTCCACGCTCCAGCCTTTCTCCGCATGAAATTTGCCGCCAAGCTTCCCGGAAAAATCCAATCCCTTTTCCAGCACAACAGGTTGTTCCTCAAACAGAATCCGATTCAGAGTCAAAGACCAGACCCCATCAAGAAAGGCCTCCGGTTTTTCCAAGTCGAGGGCCAGGGCACCGATACTGAACATTCCGGCAACGCTTCCATCAAAATGAACCGGCGGCACCTGGAAACCTATCCTCTGTCCTTTCTCCCATGCGGCACGAACAAGGAAAGGCTCTGATGAGGATATCGAAAATTTGTCATTTCCCCAGTTGAGATCATTGAACCGCAACTCGCCTCTTCCCTCTTTGATGGAAAAAGGATTGAACTGAAAGTTAAATTCTGCCAGCAGATCGGCAGTCCCCTCAGGCAGAACCTCACATGGCATCCCGTTCCAGACGGCAATCTGCCGCAGGGGAAATTGTTCCATACTTAATTTCCCTCGGACATCCCTGTTTTCCAAATCCACTCCACCTTCAAAGTTCAAACTCCGGCCGTCAATTTGAAAATTTGCTACAACACGAAACAGTGGAGCCTTTTCAGGAGACTCGATCTCCAGTTGAAAAGGGACACGAACAACCTGGGCCTTTTCCTTTAAGATGATTTTAGAGCTCTCAAAAGTTACACGTCGGAAAGAAACAGGCAGCTGAAACCCGCTTTTTTCCAAACCCGCCGGGGTTTCAATCCCATTCGTTTTTCCAAGAGCGAGAGGCAAGCCGGCTATAGTAACCGCGCCCGCCTGCCGTGTTACAGGCAGAGTCAAGCCGGTGATGTGGATATTTTTGAGGTGTTTTTGCAGAAGCCCGAAGGGCGAGTAGGAAACAAAAGCGGAACCCACGCGCAGCGCAGGCTCATCCCCTTGGCCGAGTTGGATCGGTCCCATTTCGAGTCCGGAAAAACCGACGTGACGGACCCGACAGGAAAAATCGGCAAAACCGGCACGACCGGCGAGCCTGGGGAGAAGGTGATTTTCCAGGTACTGGGGAAGAGCCCATTCCTGAATTATCCAAAGGCTTACAACCAGAAAAAGAAAAAAAAGGGCAATTCGCCGCATAACCTTTCCCTGTTGGCGTGGTAATGTTCAAGGCCCGGGCCGAAAACGGAAAAGGGACCGGCAAAGAACTGCGGAGAAAAAACTTCGTGTATCATGAAACCCAGGAGATCAGTCGAAATATCCCTGCCCCCGGGCTATTCGAAAAGTCGCCTTGAATTCGGCCACAGGAGAGTCTTCCTCATCGGACACCACGGCATACCCCAGCAGTGTCCTTCCTTTCGGACCCTCCACCCGGGCCTTTGCTCTGACTTCACCCTTTTTAACCGGCGCCAGGAACTTCATTGTCAGCTCCGTGGTCGCAAAAGCGGTTCCTTGCGGCAATAAGGACTTCATGGCCATGGCCACAGCAGTGTCCGCCAGGGCGGTCAATGCACCCCCGTGGAGGAGGCCGCCACCTTGGGACAAGTTGACTGTAAAAGGCATGACCAGATAGGCTTTACCCTTTTCCGCCGTGCGGATTTCCATATTGAGAAGCTTCTCAAAAGGGGCCGTATCGATCCAGCCTTCCATTTCAAACTGGTGAGCCCCATCCTCTTTCAGAGCCTCCCCTGGAACACACAGCTTTGACATTTTACCACCCGCACGGATTAAATAAAAAACCGGACCCTTACAGGTCCGGTTTTAAGTGGAGTCTATTTCAGAATGACGATCAAATCGCCCTGTTGCAACTGTTCTCCCTCCTTGAAAAGGATCTCAGCCACAACTCCCTTGGCGCTGGTTTTGATGTTGGTTTCCATTTTCATGGCCTCGGTTGAAAGGAGGATGTCCCCAGCCTTGACCGTGTCCCCAACATCGACGAATATTTTGGAGACTTTACCCGGCATCGGAATCCCGATCTGTTTAGGATCGTTGGCGTCAGCTTTGCGGTGTTCCGCCTTGGCTGATTTAACGGAAAGATCCTTCACCGCCACCTGACGGGGCTCACCATTCAATTCAAAATAGATGGTCCGTCTGCCATCCTCATGAATGTGACCGACCGCATTAAGTTTGACAATGATCGTTTTCCCCGGTTCAAGCTCAATCGAGGTTTCGTCCATCAAGTCGAGGCCATAGAAAAAGACCGGCGTGGGAAGAGCCGAAGTGTCTCCATATTCCTGGCGATGCATGTCAAACTCTTCAAAAACGGCAGGGTAAATCAACCAGGATGAGAGTTCACGATCGCTAACTTCGTGCCCCAGTTTTTTTTCCAATTCTTCCTTCTTGGCGGAAAAATCAACTGGTTCAAGCAGTTCTCCGGGCCTGTGGGTAATCGGTTTCTCTCCCTTGAGGATAATTTTCTGGAGTTCTGCCGGCAAACCGCCATGGGGCTGTCCTATCATGCCTTTAAAAAGGTCCACTACTCCTTGCGGCAGATCCATTTCATGGCCACGTTCGTAGATATCTTCCGGTTGATAATCATTTTTAACCATGAAGATAGCCATGTCACCGATAATTTTGGAGACCGGCGTAACCTTGATCATGTCCCCGAACATATCGTTGACCTTGCGGTACATCTTTTTGCAATCCTCCCAGCGGTCGCCAAGCCCCATACCCTCAACCTGGGGCTTGTAATTAGAATACTGTCCACCAGGAATTTCATGTTCGTATACTTGGGCCGTACCGCTTCGGAGTTCCGACTCGAAAGGTGCATAATAGGTTCGCACCGTCTCCCAGTAATTAGCGAGTTTTTGCAACTTTTCCTTATCCAGCCCAGGATCTCGTTCCGTATTTTCGAGGGCCGCGAGCAGCGCATTCGTATTCGGCTGTGAAGTCAAACCTGAAAGAGAAGAAAGAGCTGCGTCAACAGTGTCCACACCCGCGTTGGAAGCCATCATCAGTGTAGTCAGGCCATTACTGGAGGTATCATGGGTATGCAAGGAAATAGGGATACCGATTTCATCTTTCAGGGCCAAAACCAGTTTCTGCGCAGCAAAAGGCTTCAAAACCCCGGCCATATCTTTGATATTGAGAATATGGGCGCCCATTCGCTCAAGTTCTTTGCCCAACTCAACATAATACTTAAGCGTGAACTTATCCCGCTTGGGATCCAGAATATCCCCGGTATAACACATGGAGGCTTCACAAACCGCCCCGCTCTTGAGGATAGCATCAATGGCAACCTGCTGACCTTTGGTCCAGTTTAGAGGATCAAATACGCGGAAAATATCCATCCCACTTGCGGCAGACCTTTCCACGAAGTCCTCAATGACGTTATCCGGATAGTTTGCATAACCAACAGCATTGGAGCCCCTGATCAGCATCTGAAAAAGAACATTCGGGATTTTTTGGCGCAGGGAATCAAGTCTTTCCCAGGGATCTTCCTTGACAAACCTCATGGCCACATCAAAAGTGGCTCCACCCCAGCATTCAAGGGAGTACATGTCCCCAGCGAGACGCGCCGTGGCATCGGCAATCTGCAGCAGATCATGACTCCGGATACGGGTCGCCAGCAACGACTGGTGGGCGTCACGCATGGTCGTATCAGCAATGAGAAGCCTTTTTTGATCAAGAATCCAGTCGGCAAGTCCTTTGGGGCCTTTCTCCAGCAAAATACTACGCGTTCCCTTGGGAGGAAGTTCATCATGATGGAACTCGGGGACCTCGGCCGGTCTCAATTCACGGAAGTGCAGCGGCTTTTTTATCCCAGGATAACCGTTGACAATGGTATGCCCGATAAAACGTAGCAGCCTGGTGGCCCTGTCTCTTTTGACAGGAATCTGGAACAACTCGGGATGGTCGTCGAGATAGGAGGTATCGCATCCGCCCGCGAGAAAAGTCGGATGAGCAACAACGTTCTCCAAAAACCCGATATTCGTCTTGACTCCACGCACACGGAATTCCAGGAGCGCCCTTTCCATATGCCGCGCGGCCTCTTTAAATGTTAAACCATAGGTTGATACTTTAACAAGTAACGAGTCGTAATAAGGGGTTATTTTAGATCCAACATAGGCATTCCCGGCGTCAAGACGCACACCAGGACCGGATGCAGAACGATACGCTTTGAGAGTACCGAAATCAGGCGCAAAATTGTTTTCCGGATCCTCAGTGCTGACGCGACACTGAATGGCATTGCCTCGCATCTGGATATCATTTTGACTGTTAATGCCGATTTCCGGGTCCGACAGTTTATATCCTTCGGAAACCCGGATCTGGGTCTGAACCAGGTCGCGGCCGGTAATCATTTCCGTAACCGTATGCTCCACCTGAATACGCGGGTTGGTTTCGATAAAGTAAAAATTCTGATCCTTATCGAGAAGGAACTCAACGGTTCCGGCATTGATGTAACCGACCTTATTGGCAATTTTCAGAGCAAAGTCACAAATTTCGGTACGTTTTTCTTCCGAAAGATAGAATGCCGGAGCAATTTCGATAACTTTCTGATGACGCCTCTGAACCGAGCAGTCACGTTCGAAAAAGTGAACTACGTTCCCATGCTGGTCGCCCATGATCTGAACTTCGACATGCTTGGGACCCAATATATATTTTTCCAGAAAAACGGAAGGATTGCCGAATGCGGACTTAGCTTCGGAAGAAGCGCTTTTCAGGCCTTCCAGGAGTTCCTTCTGGTTGTTGGCAACCCGCATGCCCCGTCCACCACCGCCCGCGGCAGCTTTGACGATTATTGGATAGCCGCATTTCCGGGCAAAAAGGATCGCTTCCTCGTCCGTGGTAATCGGTTCTTCGGTTCCAGGCACAACCGGGACCTCGGCATCCAAAGCTACTTTCCGGGCAGCAACCTTGTCTCCCAGTTGCCGCTGTATTCTTGCATTGGGGCCGATGAATGCAATCCCGGCTTTTTCACAAGCTTCGGCAAAGTCTGAATTTTCCGAAAGAAAGCCGTACCCTGGGTGAATGGCATCGACACCTTTTTTCAGAGCCAGATCAATTATTTCCTCATAGCCTAAGTAAGCCTCTATAGGGCCTTTCCCTTTTCCAACCTGATAGGCTTCATCCGCTTTATAACGGTGAAGGGAGAGCTTGTCCTCTTCAGCATATATAGCTAAGGTATTGATGCCCAGTTCCGAACAGGCACGGAAAATACGGATGGCAATTTCACCGCGGTTGGCTGCCATTATTTTATTAAAATTACGAATACCCATTCAACCTCCTAAAAATCATTTGTTCATTTTATAAGAAGCCCCGTCAAAACAACGGGGCATTGGGAGTTCTAGACAGATTATATAATCAAAGCAGGGGGGCTTTTGTCAAGTTAAATTCTTGTTTTTAGCAGCCATGGATGTCAGATAGAAATTATTTTTTAATTATTTTTTTTCAGTAAGTTATATGGCACTTTTTAATCTTATAGACAAGCTTTAACAGCCTATTGGAAACAGCTTATTCTTCGGGACTTTTTGGGGATTTATTCCCCAGAAATGGAGCAATCAAATCAAGTGGCAACGGGAAAATAATGGTGGAATTTTTTTCTGTTGAAATCTCAGTGAGGGTCTGCAAAAACCGCAATTGGAGAGCCCCCTTCTGCGTTGCCAGAATTTTGGCTGCATCGGCCAACCGCTCTGAAGCCTGGAATTCTCCTTCAGCATGGATAATCTTGGAGCGTCGTTCCCTCTCTGCTTCGGCCTGGCGGGCCATGGCCCTCTGCATATCCACAGGCAGATCGACATGTTTTATTTCAACATTGGAGACTTTCACCCCCCAAGGGTCGGTCTGGCGGTCCAGAATTTCCTGAAGATGCTGATTGATCTGGTCGCGTTTGGAGAGAAGCTCATCGAGCTCGGACTGCCCGAGAACGCTGCGCAAGGACGTCTGCGCCAGCTGGCTGGTGGCGTAGAGATAATTTTCCACCTCGATCATGGCCTGGTCTGGATTGACCACACGGAAATAGAGGACGGCATTGACTTTGACCGATACATTGTCCTTGGTAATCACGTCCTGCGGGGGGACATCCATGGCCACGGTGCGCAAGCTGACTTTAATAAGCTTGTCCACCACCGGAATGATCAGACGTAATCCCGGACCTTTGAGTCCGGCATAACGGCCAAGCCGAAAAACCACACCGCGTTCATATTCGAGAACAACCCGAAAAGCACTGAAAATAATGATCAACAACAGAGCAACACCTACAACCCAACCAACCAGGTCAAATGGAAGAATCATTCCGGACCTCCTTTTTCAATAAAATCGCTGTTCCCCTTTCAGGGGTTTGATTTCGATTTCCATGTTTTTTTTAACCCGCACGACGGTCACCTTTTCTCCTTTAGCAACCGGAACCTCGGAAGAGGCATTCCAATATTCACCATGAACGAACACTTTTCCTTGCAGGTGAATTTCCGTGACGGCTTCCCCTTCCTCGCCAACCATGGCCTCTTTGCCGGAAAAAAACTGCCTGCGCTGGGTGCGAACCACAAAGTACAGAGCAAGAAGGAAAAATCCCGCGGTAACTGAAACTGTCCCGAAGATGACACCTCTGGAAATCTGCAGATAAGGTTGGGAGCTTTCAATGAGAATCAAAGAGCCCATGGTCATGGCAACCAGTCCACCAATACTCAGCATGCCGTAAGAGACCACCTTGACCTCAAGAATAAAAAGGATAATAGCCAGAAGAATCAGCAGGACACCGACATAATTTACGGGAAGCGTCTGAAATCCGAGAAAAGAGAGCAGCAGTGCGATGGCCCCGATAGCACCGGGGAAAACAACGCCCGGCTGGGAGACTTCAAAGAAGATCCCCAGGACCCCAAGCATAAGGAGCATGTAGGCAATATTGGGGTGACTGACGGTATAGAGAATCTTCTGTCGCCAGTTCATTTCCCGGACCTGAAGGGTCGAACCCTGAGTATTCAGCAGGGTCTCCTCCCCCTTTCGCAAATAACGCTTTCCATCCAGCTGACGCAGCAAAGAACTCTCATCATCCGCAATAAAGTCAATGACCTTCATCTTCAGAGCCTCTTCAGAAGGAGTGGAAACACTCTCACGCACAATGCTCTCCGCCCACTCCACGTTTCTTCCTCGTTGCTGAGCGATGCTGCGGGCGTATGCCACGGCGTCCTTGACCACCTTTTCCATCATAGTGGTGTCATTATTCCCACCTCCGCCGCCAATTTTAACGGGTGTGGCCGCACCGATGTTGGTACCGGGAGCCATGACCGCGAAATCAGCGGCCAGGGTGATCAGAGCACCCGCTGAAGCCGCACGTCCTCCGGACGGATAAACATAGACGATAACCGGGATTTTTGAGCTGAGAATACCTTGGATAATGTCACGCATGGAGAGATCCAGACCACCCGGCGTATCGAGCTCGATAAGGAAAGCCCTTTCAAGGGCCTGGTTGGCATCTTCCAGTTCGGAGGTAATAAAATCAGCCACCACCGGATTGATCACACCGACAACGGGGAGGACACGAATAGTTTGTTCGCCCCCATAGACGGCACTGGGAAAACCTGCACAAACACTCTGAAAAACCACCAGATAAAGGCTAACCAATGAATATAAAAATAACTTTTTCATCTCAAAAACATTACCCGAGAATGTGAACTCTGTCAAATCAGCAAAAAAGCCTTGCATCACAGGAAAGTCGGATGTTATCTTATGTCAAATAAATGACGGTTTTTTACCTTATTCCAGGTACTCATATGAAAAGTCAGTTTCAAATCCTGATTATTGAAGATGATACGGCCAGCAGGGAAGCCCTCTTGCTGCTCCTTTCCAGGTCCGGATATCAGGTTATGGGAGCCGAAAGTGGGGAAAGAGCCCACAAGCTTATGGAAAAAAACCATTTCAGCGCCATTGTTACAGACCTGTTTCTCCCCGGGGAAAGCGGGATCGATATCCTCAAAAAAGTAAAAAAAACATCCCCGGACACTCATGTGATCCTCATCACCGGCAATGCCTCTGCGGAAACCGCGGTAGAAGCCATGAAAGAAGGGGCGTTCGATTACATCACCAAGCCGATCAATTTTGAAAAGCTCAAAATCATCCTCGCCAAAGCTCTGGAGAAAAGTCGCCTGTTGGCGGAGAACCTTTATCTCCGCCAACAGCTGCAAGGCAAGTACAAATTTGAAAACATGATTGGCAAAAGCCTGGCCATGCAGACTCTTTTTTCGCGCATGGAAAAAGTTGTGAATACAGACTCAACAATTCTTATCCTGGGTGAATCAGGAACGGGGAAGGAACTTGTTGCCAAAGCTCTGCACTTCAACGGCCCCCGCAAGGAAAGACCCTTCATTGCCATTAACTGCGGAGCCATTCCCGCCGAGTTGCTGGAAAGTGAACTTTTCGGACATGTTAAAGGTGCTTTTACCGGAGCGGTTGTGGACAAAGCCGGAAAATTTGAACTAGCCAATCAAGGCACTATTTTTCTCGACGAAATCGGGACCATGCCCTTCCACCTCCAGACCAAGCTGCTGAGAGTCCTCCAGGAGCAGGAAATCGAAAGGGTTGGGGGGAGTAAAAAGATCAAGCTCAATGTAAGAGTCATATCAGCAACCAACTCCGACCTGGAAGAACTGGTCAAAAATGGCAACTTCCGCAATGACCTGTTTTACCGCCTCAATGTCATTCCTGTAAACATACCGCCTTTACGGGAACGCTGTGAGGACATTGCCCTTCTGGCGCGCCATTTCCTGGTCAAAAACTGTCGTGAATTGAATATTCCTCTGATGTCACTTTCTCAAAAAGCCCTTGAAGCGATGGAGAACTACTTTTGGCCCGGGAATGTCCGGGAAATGGAAAATGTCATAGAGCGCTCCGTTACCCTTTCGGAAGGTGACACCGTCGAACTGGAGGATCTTCCCATCCAGATTTCCAAATCCGTCCCCGCGAAAAATAGTGATCTTTTTGAATTGCCGAAAATAACGGCCCAGGGGTTTGATCTGGACGGTTTCCTCGGGCAAATCGAAATGAACATTATTCAGGAAGCCCTGGAAATGACTGGCGGAGTCAAAGCCAGAGCCGCTGCCCTTCTGGGGATCAAACGAACGACTCTGGTGGAAAAGCTGAAGCGCGCCCGGCCACTACAAGAAACCAAAGATGCATCGGAGTTGAACTGAAGCCGACAGCCCTCCGCCAACCCATATGCTTCCCCTGTCCATAGACAGGCACTTCTGCCAGGGAAAACCGGATTAGAAAGAAAAAGAGGTCATCAGCTGAGCGCTGAGGACCTCTCTCAATTCTTTTCAGGGATATTGCGAAACAAGGCCTTAAATGGCCATGATCTCTTTTTCTTTTGCTGCCACCAGTTCATCCACCTTTTTTACAAAGGTGTCTGTCACATCCTGAATCTCTTTTTCACCTTTTTTCAGATCGTCCTGAGAGAGCTCCTTGTTCTTTTCCATTTTTTTCAAGCGTTCGTTGCTTTCACGACGAACATTTCGAAGCGCAATCTTCGATTCCTCTCCCATCCGTTTTGCCAGCTTCCCCATCTCCTTACGACGTTCCTCGGTCAGGGGAGGAATAACAATACGGATAATCTGGCCGTCTGAGTCGGGATTCAGGCCCAAGTCGGACTTGAGGATAGCCTTTTCGATCTCTGGGATCAATTTCTTTTCCCAGGGTTGAATGGTAATCAGTCTCGCTTCGGGAACTGCCATGGTCCCCACCTGGTTGAGAGGCGTCGGCGTCCCGTAGTAATCGACATTCACGTCATCCAGAATGCTGGTGGAAGCACGGCCGGTTCTAACCTTCCCAAAGTCTTTTTTGAGGGCCTCGATGGCTTTTTCCATACCGGAGCTACATTTTGAAACGACATCATCAAACATAAACTCACTCTCCTTTGACTATTGTGCCAATTTCCTCACCAGTAACAACACGCTGGATATTGCCGTTCCGGGTCAGATCAAAAACAATAATAGGGAGACCATGATCCATGCATAATGATGTCGCCGTAGCATCCATCACCTGCAACCCATTCTGAAGGACATCCAGATAGGAAAGACTGGAATATTTGACGGCATTTTTATCTTTGGCAGGGTCGGCGTTGTAAACACCGTCAACCTTGGTGGCTTTGAGAATCACCTCGGCCCCGATCTCCATGGCCCGCAGGCTCGCAGCCGTGTCGGTCGTAAAATAGGGGTTTCCCGTGCCTCCCGCAAAGATAACAACCCGCCCTTTTTCCAGATGCCGGACTGCCCGCCGGCGGATATACGGCTCGGCAATAGACTGCATGGCAATGGCTGACTGCACACGGGTCACTACCCCCAACTGCTCCAGGGCGTCCTGCATAGCCAGACTGTTCATAACCGTCGCCAGCATCCCCATGTAATCCGCACTCGCCCGATCCATCCCTTTTGAGGAGGCTGCCACACCGCGAAAGATATTTCCGCCGCCGATAACCAGGGCCACCTGAACGGAGAGCTTGATCACATCCTTTATTTCCAAAGCAATCCCGGCAATAATATCGGGATCGATACCATAACCCTGCTTTCCGGCCAGAGCTTCGCCGCTCAGTTTTAATAAAACTCTTTTATATCGGGCTTGGGCAGGAGGCATCAGGCTCAACCTTGTCGGCTATTTGGTAAGATCCGCAACTTCCTGGGCAAAATCGTCCGACCTCTTTTCAAGTCCTTCTCCCAGCTGGAAACGGGCATAGCGGGTCAGCTTCAATTCAGCGCCTGCTTCTTTGCCTACGCCTTCAACCACCTTTTCTATCTTGCGGTCCGGATCAATGACAAACGGCTGCTCAAGGAGACAGATTTCGCCAAAATATTTGTTTATCTGGCCATCCACAATCTTGTCGATAATCTTTTCGGGCTTGCCGCTGGCTTTGGCTTTTTCCGCCATGATCTCTTTTTCCTTCGCCACCTCGGACGCCGGCACATCATCGCGACACAGGTAGGATGGATTGGCAGCAGCGACATGCATAGCCAACTGATGGCCAAGCTCCTGAATCTTTTCATTGTAGGCGCCACCGCTGGCCAGCTCAATCAGGACACCGATTTTACCACCGGCATGAATGTAAGAAGCAATCAAACCATCGGGATTCTCGAACAGCGTAAAACGACGAATACTGATATTTTCTCCGATAGTGGTAATTGCGCTGGTAGTCTCCTCAGCCACGGTTTTACCACTGGGATACTTTGCCCTGTTCAAAGCTTCCAGATCGGCGGGGCTAGCATCCAGAACCGTTTGGGCCACACCCTGGCAAAATGCTTGAAAATTATCATTTTTAGCGACAAAATCGGTTTCCGCATTGACTTCCAGAAGGACACCACGCTTCTGGTCTCCCGCGGACAATACCGATCCTTCGGCAGCCACTCGACCGGACTTCTTGGCCGCTGCGGAAAGCCCCTTCTTGCGCAGAATTTCAACAGCCTTTTCCATATCCCCATCGGCTTCGGTCAGAGCCTTTTTACAGTCCATCATACCCGCACCGGTTTTGGAACGCAGTGCCGCCACGTTTGCCGCAGTTATATTTGCCACAGACTCCTCCTTGATATTTTAAATTTCGACTGATTTTTCAATTGTAGGTTCAAAACACTTTAAAAGCGGCCCAAAAGGCCGCTTTTAAAGGTTTTTATCTTTTCACTGACTTTCGGTCTTCGGCGCTTCAACCGTCGGCTCTTCAGTAGCTGCGACTTCAGGTTCCACTACGGTCGGCTCCTGAGTCTCGGACTCACCGCCCTCCTGATGCGATCTCAAGTCCGCTTCGCGCGCCGCCGATCCTTCAATACAGGCATCCGCCATGCGTGCCGCAAACAGACGAATGGCCCGAATAGCATCGTCATTACCGGGAATGACATAATCAATTTCATCCGGGTCGCAGTTGGTATCCACAACCGCTACCACCGGAACACCCAGTTTCCGTGCTTCTTTGACGCCAATCATTTCCTTCTTGGGGTCAACCACGAATATAGCCCCGGGTGGCTTGGTCATGCTTTTGATACCACCCAGGTTTTTCTCAAGCTTGACCCTTTCACGCTCCAGTTCGAGGACTTCCTTTTTAGTCAGAAGCTCAAAAGTTCCATCTTCGGCCATGGCCTCGATTTTTTTCAAACGATCGATACTTTTTTTAATGGTGGAAAAATTAGTCATCATGCCACCCAGCCAACGACTGTTGACATAGTATTGACCGGCACGTTCGGCTTCTTCCTGAATGGAGTCTTGCGCCTGCTTTTTGGTACCGACAAAAAGGACTTTATCGCCCTGCTTCACCGTTTCCCTGAGAAAATCATAGGCATTTTTAAAACAGCGCACGGTTTTCTGCAGATCGATGATATAAATCCCGTTACGCGCTCCAAAGATATAGGGCTTCATTTTGGGATTCCAGCGTTTGGTCTGATGCCCGAAATGAACGCCCGCTTCCAGTAACTGCTTCATGCTGATCTGAGCCATTTTTTACTACTCCTTTTCGGTTTGGTTTTATCCTCCGCTTTCTTCATCTCCTCCTTGAATTCCGGATTTAAAAAACCCGGGCACCTTTCAGAAGGATCGGAAAGCGTGTGAAGTTTCTCGAATTGATTTCTATATCATGCGATCATAAGGATGGCAAGGGGAAAATCACCTCAAAACAGAACCATATCAACCCTTTACTACAGGAGAAGCTTCCCGATCAAAGGGATTGGTCCGTGCAGCCAGTGAAAACAGATAAGGATAGTTGAGCCGTTGATAATCCATATACTGAAGCCAGGCTGGCAGCAGACGCTCATAAACACGCTGAAAATCGCCGCGCAGATGATCGACATCGGTATCAGGTAAAGATTCTTCTCCTTTTCTCCTCTCAAGTTCCTCGGTCAGATGAAATACGGCACGCAGAACATCAGTGAACCCTTCATGCTCAAAAAGCATGGGATTTTCCAGAAGCCGCAGAAGAAAGTTTCTTTTCTGCAGAAAAAACTCCCGAAGCTCTGGCAAATTCATATGCCTGGGATTGACCTCAAAAGTTTTTGTTGCCAAATTTTTAGCCGCCTGTTTAAAATCCTGTTTTGTCCATTCTGCGTTAACCTTGAGAATGGCCCGTTTCCCATCGATCGCGTCATCATGGGAAGCAAGTTCCGCTAACAGGTCCGTCCCCATTTCAGAAAAAAAGGTGCCAATAACCATATTGAGTTTCTCAAGTTTGGCTTCCTGTGCCCTAACATTGAGAAGTTTGCTGAGAATCAGGGTGACCAGAAGCACATTGATCGGAAGGAAACCCAAAGCGTTGAAAATATATGCATAAGTATCCGGCATTCGTCCCATTAGAAGGGTTTTGAGAAGATAAATCAGAACCGATGAACCGACCAGGAAAATCCCCAGTTTCGTTTCCCATTTCAAGCGCATAATCACATTTCTCCTCTAACTCGCATAGGTCTCTCCCTTTTAGCAAGGGGCATTCTGCCAACCTTGAGAGTATCCTAGCAATAAATTTTTGAAAAAGACGGTTGATTCGACTTTCGTATCCATTTATATTACCCAAAATTCAACGATGTGAACACCACGTGAAGGCATTTTGTTTTGCAGCAGGTTTCGGGCTGGAGATATTTGCGGTTGACTTTTTGAATTGATGATTGACAAAATAAAGAACCAACATGGAAAGGGGAAGGGAAATGATAAAAGTTAAGATGCCGGATGGTACAGAGGTCGGATTTGAAGGTGCCGAATGGTACATGGACGACGATATTCGCGGTGAGCTTGTTATGGAACATGGCGATTGCACCGAGCAGGAGTTTCTCGATAAATACTGTGAAATGCACCGGGCAAAATACAACGAAGAGTTTTCACTTGAGGTCTCCAAAGACAGAGAAATCGCGGCCTACGAAAAAACCGTCGATGAGAAAGAAAAGGAAATCCTAAAGGAAAAGTAGGGACTTCCCAAAATATTTTTTCTGTTTTGAAACTCTCCAGGCCTGAATTATTTCAGGCCTGTTTTTTTTGTTTTTCCCGGGGGAACTGAACCACAATGAGAGCCAGACAGGAAAACACCAGAAAAACGACCGGCACGGAATCACCGATTTGGGTATAAAGGGTTGGCCTGGCACCCAGTCCAACTTTGGATCCCAGGGAAAGGGTCTGAAAAATTTCCGTATGTGAGACAACCCGGCCGGAGGGGGCAATAAAAGCTGAAATGCCGGTATTGGCCGCCCGTACCACCCAGACCCGGTTTTCAACAGCGCGAAAAAGGGTCATCGACAGATGCTGAAAGGGCGCGGAAGAGCGGCCAAACCAGGCATCGTTGGTGATATTCACAAGAATATCGCAGCCCATCCGCACATAATTTCGCGCAATTTCCGGAAAAATAGCTTCGAAACAGACCAGAACACCGGCCTTCCCCTGTTGAAGAGGCAGAGGGTTAAGCGAGCCCGGTGAAAAATCCCCGATCCCGGCCACCATTTTTTCCAGAAAGGGAAGAAAGCGGCCAAAAGGGTTGTATTCACCAAAAGGAACCAGGTGATTTTTATCGCTTCGACCCATTATCTTGCCATCTTTCGAGAGCAGAAAAGCGCTGTTCAGGTAGCGTACCGTGCGGTTGGAAATTTCATACGCGGGCGCACCGAAAAGAAGCTCCGCCCCAGCAGTTTTCGGCACTTGCCGGACCTCCTCGCTGAGAGCCTCACCCTCCTGAAAGTAGAATGGTGTCGCACTTTCCGGCCAGATAATCAGATCGGCCTTTTCTTTTTCAACGGCCTTTTCCGAAAGCCGCCGATAGCGTTCAATGGTTGCTTTCTGGTAGCTGGGGTCCCACTTGATCGACTGATCTATATTCCCCTGAACCGCTACCGCCCGGATATTTCTCTCCCGGACTTCGAGAGGTTGTGCCATGCGATAAACGCCGTAAAAGGCATTGGCCGAAAAAGCCGCCAGTACTACGGCCAGCACCAGCCAATCAGCCCGCCGCAGGGTACCACCGTGAATGGAGGCAACAAAATGAGCCATTCCGGCATTGACCAGAACAAGCAGAAATGTCAGGCCGTAGACACCGAAAAGATCGGCGGATTGAATGAAAACCAGATGCTGATGCTGGGAGTAGCCGAGGTTGACCCAGGGGAAACCGGAAAAAAGGAAGGAACGCAGGTACTCCCCTGCCACCCACAAAACCGGAAGCGAGAGCCAGAACGGAACCCGATAAACTGTCCGGAAACGCCAGGCCGTCCAGGTCACCCCAGCGAAAAAAAGGGAGAGATAAACCACCAGCATCAGGTAGACGACAAAAGAAAAAAACAGGTTCATGCCGCCATAAGTGGTCATGACAATATTGACCCAATAAAGAGTGGTGGCAAAAAAACAGCACCCTGCCAGAAACCCGCCGGCAAAAGGTTTTTTTTCAATAATCAGGAAGAGGGGAATCAGGGCCAGCCATGCGCAGAACGAAAGCCCGAAGCGGGGAAAAGCAAGCGCCAGGGAGAATCCGGAAAAACAAGACCATATCAGCAACCGGTTCGTCAGATAGAATTGTTTCAATCTCATTCCACAGGTACTGTTTCCGAAGTTTCAGGCTGCTGGGCCTCAATTCTCACTTTACGGATTTTTCTCGGATCGGATTCGACAATACTCATTTTAAGGTTCGCCGAAACAACCTCTTCCCCTTTCTGGGGAACATGCCCGAAAAGATGGGAAAGCCAGCCTGCCACCGTATCAAACTTCTCTTTGGTTATGGAGATGTCAAAGTATTCTTCCAGTTCATCGATATTCAAACGTCCGTCAACCAGAAGGACACCTTCGCTTTCTTCTGCAAGGCGGGGTTCGTCCTGATCATCCTCATCACTGACCTCCCCGACAATCTCCTCAATTAAATCCTCGAAGGTCACCAGCCCGGAGGTGCCGCCATACTCGTCAATGGCAATGGCGATATGTACCCGTTCGCGGCGAAATTCTCTGAGAAGCTGCTCCAGGGTCATAGCCTCGGGAATAAAAAAAGGCTTTCGCATGATGTCCTGAATGTGCACATCCCCGGCATCCTTGCCCCAGAAACGAAGCAGGTCCTTGGCATGGACGATCCCGACAATTTCATCCGCCGTGTTCTTAAAAACCGGAATTTTGGAATGGCTGGAGGAGGTTATCGCCTCAAGCAGTTCATTGACAGAAGCATCAATGCTGCAGCAGGCCATCTCCGTACGGGGAACCATAATTTCACGGACAATGGTATCCCCCAGCTCGAAGATGGAATGGAGCATTTCCCCCTCTTCCTCATTGATGATCCCTTCTTTCTCCGAAGCATCGATAATTTCCTGCAACTCCTCTTCACTCCGGGCACGGCGCTTGCCAAGCATGCTGCGAAACCAGAGTTTTAATAATCCCGGAGTATTAGCAGATTGATCGTCGTCCAAAAAGGCCCCCTTTTTTAAGAAAAAACTCAAGGATAAATGAGGTATAAAAAAACGGTTACCAGGACACCGATGCCGGCCCCCGCCATCACTTCCAGAAAAGAATGGATCTTGAGCAGAACGCGGCTCTGGCCGACGATAAACGCCAGAATAAACCCCAATATCGAAAGTGTCATGCTGGATTGAATGAACACGACGGAAGTGGCGATGGAAAAGGCCACAGCCGAGTGACCGCTGGGCATGCCGCCACGTAACGGGTGGCCGCTTTGGAAAAAACTTTTCAGAAGGATAACCAGGATGGTTACCATCAGAACGGAAAAAAAGGCCACTTCACCAGGTGGCTGCCCAAGGCCGCTGAATCCGCCGCCGGAACTCTGGAACAAATACCTCGAAAGAGCCAGGTAGCCGATGACCACGGCACCGACACAGGACACAAGAACCGCACCGGCGGCCACGTCCTTGGCCCTTCGGGCCAGAGGATGGAAGTCCGGTGAGGCAAGATCGACAATCACCTCAATAGCTGTATTGACCAGTTCCGCGAAAAAAACCAGGGCTATGGCAAAAGTCAGAAAAATCAACTCAAGTGCCGAAACCCGGTAAGCCAGCGCGAGGACCACTACGACAACGGAGATGATGAAATGGTAACGCAGGTTGCGTTGGGTTCGGGCAGCCCACAGGATACCCTCAATGGCACAGTTCAGGCTTTCCAGCCAGTTGGATGGTCGTTTTACCACCGGCTACCCCTCCGGGAAGTCCTCTTGAATAAGGGCGAACAGCTCATTTTCCTTAGTTTCCATGCGCCGGGTTTCTGTTTCGCAAACATTCTCGTGGTTAAAACCGGTCAAATGAAGGATGCCGTGGAGGAGGAGGAAATATATTTCACTCTCCAAGGATACTCCCCCTTCTTGAGCATCTCTGAACGCCGTATCTGTAGAGATGACCACATCCCCGAGCAGAAAGGGGTTGAGGTCTTTCCCCTCCCCCTCCTGCATGGGAAAGGAAATCACATTGGTCGCCCGATCACGCCCAAGATACTGGCGGTTCATCTCTTGGATTTCAGAATCCTCCACCAGCACCACCGAAAGAACGGCATCAGGACATTCCAAGGCGCTTAAGATCTTTTGCGCCACTTTCTCTAACTTCGGCAGGTCGATCTTTTGCTTTACCTGCCTGCTCTCTATCTGGACTGTCTCCATTTTTATTTCTAACCACTTCTTTACCCTTAAAGGCGGGCTCGGGATAATCGATACGCTGATGGAACATCCCCGTCAGGATCAGATTGAAACTTTTGGCGATCAGATGAAAATCCTTCAGGGTAAGATCACAATTATCCAGCTGACCGTCGATAAAGATGTTGTTGATGATTTTCTGAACCATCCCCCTGATTCGTGCGGGGGTAGGATCCGTAAGAGTCCGGCTGGCCGCCTCAACGGCATCCCCGAGCATGATCAGGGCTGCCTCACGGGATTGGGGTCTGGGTCCGGGATAGCGATAGTCGCGCTCATCCACCAGAATTTCCCCTCCATCCTTCCGTTTTTTTGCTTTTTCATAAAAAAACTTCATCAGGGTGGTCCCATGATGCTGGCGGATAATATCCTCAAGCGGCTCCCCAAGCTTCCACTCCCGGGCCAGATCAACTCCGTCTTTCGCGTGAGCCATCAGGATCAAAGCACTCATCGATGGAGTGAGCTTGTCATGCCTGTTTTCCTGCCGACCAAGATTTTCAATGAAATAAAGTGGCTTCCGGACCTTTCCGATGTCGTGGTAATAAGCACCCACCCGAGCCAGAAGAGGATTGGCGTTGATCGCTTCCGCCGCAGCCTCCACCAAGTTGCCGACGATGATGGAGTGGTGATAAGTCCCCGGCGCCTGGATCATCAGTTCACGGAGCAGAGGGCTGTTCATATTCGCCAGTTCCAACAGCTTAATGTTGGTGGTGTACTTGAACAAGGATTCAATCAGAGGCACGATCCCGGTAACGATCACGGCGCACAACAAACCACCCGACAGGGCAAAAATCAATTGGTAGAGAAGCTGGATATCGAAACTTTTCGTGGTCATGAAGTAAAGCCCAAGCACCATCATCCCATTGAACAGGGAGAGCCGCAGGCCGGCCAGATAGAGCGAGGATCGCTGCACACACTGCCGGACACCGTGCGCCCCTATAAGGCTTCCCATAAGAGCATAAAAGGCAATAAAAAGATCGTTGCCGAACAGTGCCCCGAACAACCATGAAGAAATAACCGCAAAAATGAGGGCAATTTCCGAATTCAGGACAATGCGGACCAGCATGGCGCCGGCTGCGAAAGGAAGAAGATAGTAGTATCCTGTAGCATCGATAAAGGGAAAAACGCTGCCAAGAGCATCGGCAACAAAAATTGCCAGCTTGAAAAGAGGGAAAAGAAATCCCAGAAGACCAGCCAGCAGAAAAAGATCCTTGCGAGAGGGGGAATATTTTCGAATATTCCATTTGGCGAAAAGATGGAATACCTGAAAAAGCACGAAAATCGATAATGCCAGCCCTATAATCACATAGAAGAAGCTGAAATCCTCACCCCTCTTTTGAAAGGCATTCAGTTCGTCCACTTGTTCCGCGGTAAGGCGCTCCCCTTCGCGAACAATCATTTCCCCTTTCTTGACCTGATACAGGACCGGACTAACAGCATCTCTGGCCGCCCTCTTTCGTGCTTCGGTCTCATTCTTATTGAAAGTCAGATTTGGTCGCAGGAGCTTTTCCACAACCGGCAGCAAAGCCTTGGACAAAGCGGGGGGCAGATCGGCATCTTCGCGAAGCTGTTTTTCCATGCGCCGGGCAATCTCTTCGAGACCGGTGACTTTTTTCAAATCGGTGGCTATAGCCTCCTGATTATTCTGAAGGTTTCTCAGAATAATACCCTTCTCGGAATTAACCTCAAAAAGTTGGAGGTTTCCAACAATTTTTACCTGGTAATTGTGGACAAACAGTTTTTGAATCGGCTCAAAACTCTTGCCGGTCGGAAGATTGTCCCGCAAATTTTTCAACTCGTCCTTGGAAAGGGGGAGTTCCAAGGCCTCGAAGCTTTCGGGCTGCGTGGTTGATTCGACCGCAGGGTTGGTACCTTCCTTGTTCAGCAAAAGCTGCGCATCTCTCAATAACAGAGCAATCCTGTGCCCCGCCCGAGAGTCAAAATCATATAGGGGAAGGACCGTCCTTTCAGCCTCCAGGCGTTTTTTCTCAGTCAATACCTCATCGGCAACGAGCAGATCCTGAGGCGCTTTGATATCCCGGGAGGCGACATCGCCGGGAATGTAATAGGAGGGAATCCCGCCGCCTTTAAAAACGATAAGGCCTGCAAGGCAAAGGGCCAGGAGAACCATGATAAGGTTTCTCTGGCGATCTTCATTCAGGAGTTGAAGAGCACTCTTCAGCTTGAAAAGGTGGGCTTGCCACCACTTGTCTTTCTTGCGTTTTTTTCCGTTTATACTCATATTTTTTAAAGTTCCGTTGTCCCACCGGCATCATTGCAAGCTCTGTACTGATATTTGTCATACGCTTGAATGACGCTCTGGACGATGGGATGTCTCACCACATCGATATCCGAGAAAAAAACAAAGCGGATGCTTTCCACATCAGCCAGGATTTTACGTGCTTCCACGAGGCCGGAAAGACGACTTTCCGGGAGATCGATCTGGGTCAGGTCACCGGTCACAACCGCCCGGCTTCCAAAACCCATCCGTGTCAAAAACATCATCATCTGTTCATGGGTGGTATTCTGGGCTTCATCCAGAATAATAAAGGCATCGTTCAGCGTTCGCCCCCGCATAAAAGCGAGTGGTGCCACTTCAATAATGCCCTTATCAATCAGTTCCTGGGCTTTTTCAAAAGCCATCATATCAAACAGGGCATCGTACAAAGGGCGCAGGTAAGGGTTGACCTTTTCCGCCAGGTCTCCGGGGAGAAACCCCAGCTTTTCCCCCGCCTCCACGGCAGGTCGGACAAGAACGATGCGACTGACCTCCTTTTTCAGCAAAAACGATATCCCCATGGCCATGGCCAGATAGGTTTTGCCGGTGCCTGCCGGTCCGATGCCGAAAATAATATCGTTTGAACGAATGGAGTCAATGTAGGACTTCTGAGCGAGGCTTTTCGGAGCTATAACTTTACTGCGTGTGGAAACAAAAATTTTATCGAGGAAAATATTTTTCAGGCAAACCCTTGAATCCGCGCATAATATCCTGATCGCATAATCGATATCCGCCGGATAGGGGGCATAACCCTCTTTCAGAAGGACGCAAAGTTCCTCAAAAAGACGGCGGGTGATCGCCACCTGCGGTGGATCACCCTCAATATTCAGCGTCGTCCCTCGGCAGCCGATCCGGACATCAAGAGCTTTTTCGATCTGCTTCAGGAATTTATTCTGATGCCCAAACAGAAGGTTCGCCGTTTCCATGCTTTCCACGGCAAACTTCTCCCGGGAGTGGGGTTGTTCCAAATTCGCCTCTTTTGCCACATAAAGAGAAGTCAAGTTTAGACAATTAACACTCTCCCGGATTAAAATCAATCCTATTTCTTGCCCCTGGCCATACATCTTAAAGGATTCCAAGGATCATTATTTATGCTATAGTTACCGCAAAAGTTTCTATCCAGCTTCCCATTACGCATACAGGAGGGCTTTATGAGTGAGATTACGGATATTTATGCTCGCGAAATTCTCGATTCCCGTGGCAACCCCACGGTGGAGGTAGAGGTCTACCTGGAGAGTGGTGAAATGGGGACCGCCGCCGTTCCCAGCGGAGCTTCCACCGGCGAACGTGAAGCCCTTGAGTTGAGGGATGAAGACAAATCCCGCTACCTTGGAAAAGGGGTTCTCAAAGCGCTGGACAACATTAACAGCATCATCGCGGAGAACCTCGCCGGCTGGGAAATCAGTGATCAGGCCGGTATCGATCTTAAACTCATCGAGCTCGACGGCACCGAAACAAAATCGAACCTGGGCGCCAACGCTCTGTTGGGAGTTTCCCTGGCCTGTGCCAAAGCTGCTGCCGAGGAAGCCGGCCTTCCTCTTTTCCAGTATATCGGCGGAGCCAATGCCCGAGAGCTGCCGGTTCCAATGATGAACATCCTCAACGGCGGATCTCATGCCGATAATAATGTTGATATCCAGGAATTTATGATCATGCCTGTAGGCGCTGAAAGCTTCACTGAAGCCTTGCGCATGGGCGCGGAAATTTTTCACACCCTGAAAAAAGTTCTCAAAACCAAAGGTTACAACACCTCCGTCGGCGACGAGGGGGGCTTTGCTCCCAACCTCAAATCAAACGAGGAAGCCTTTGAGGTCATCATGGAGGCCATAGAAAAAGCGGGCTACAAGGCGGGGGAAGATATCCTCCTGGCCATGGATGCCGCATCCTCGGAATTCTATAAAGACGGCAAATACATCCTGGCCGCTGAAGCCCAGCCTGAGAAAAACGCTGAAGAGCTGGTATCTTTTTATGAGGATCTGGTCAACCGTTACCCGATTATTTCTATTGAAGACGGCCATGCGGAAAATGACTGGGACGGCTGGAAACTCATGACCGAGCGTCTCGGTAGCCGCATCCAGATTGTCGGCGACGATCTGTTCGTCACCAACACTAAGATCCTCAAGGAAGGGATTGAAAAAGGGATTGCCAACTCCATTCTGATCAAAGTCAATCAGATCGGAACTCTGACAGAAACCCTCGAGGCCATCGAAATGGCCAAAAGAGCCGGTTATACGGCGGTTATTTCCCATCGCAGCGGAGAAACCGAAGATACGACCATCGCCGACCTGGCTGTGGCAGCCAATGCCGGCCAGATCAAAACCGGCTCCCTGTGCCGGACCGACCGAATCTGTAAATACAATCAGCTTCTCCGGATTGAAGATATGCTGGGTGAAACCGCCGTTTTCAACGGAAAAAATGTCTTTTACAACCTGAAATAAAGTGACAAAAACATATTCATACGTAAAAGGCCTGCTCAAAAGAGCGGGCCTTTTACGTTAATATGCTTTTTAAAATTGTCTTTCGTATTCCCCTTGCACCACAGCCGGAGCGGAAGGGACGTTTTGAGAATAGACGGACAGTTGAGCGTTTTTTTGCGAATTCTGGTCGTCCTCAAAACGTTTCTGGAGCGCAAAGCGCCTGTCGGATTTAGGGAGTCGTTACGAGATAACGGGAAATCGAGGGCAGGTTGTCGCAAATTTGAGAGCGAATAACGAGACTATTTGTCGATAATTTGCGGCGATATGGCCCGATTTACTGTTATCGCAGTAGATTCATGCCTAAATCCGATAGGTGCCTATACCCGCAGGGCAAGGTGCCGGGGCGTCCTTTTCTTTGCTTCTTTCTTTTTGACGTAAAAAGAAAGAAGGCGTCGTCCGGGGTCGCAACCCCGGTCCCCAAAACCCCGTTAACAGCAGAATTTTGTCTAACAAAACCAAATCAACATGGCTCAACCTGATAACAACCCGCCCCATACGCAGCGCCCTTGCCGATATTCATCAAAGTTCCAAGGTTCAGAAGCCAGGCTAATTTTCCCAGTTCCTCCCCTTCCAAAACAATTTCATCGATAAACCCGCCCAGCTCCTTTTTGCTGCCCGTCACCTTCCAGTCTTCCCAGACCAACCGGTTTACCTTCTCCCGCACAAAACCTGTCAACTCGATTAAATTTTTGTGATCTACCTCCAGTTCCAAATGACAGGAATGGTAAAACATGGAGGTCACCCGCCGCAGAATAAAAGGAAAAATACGGGGAAAGGTCGGCTGGAACAACGGCTTACCCTGGGAAATGAGCCTGGCGGGAGTCAAAAACTTCAGCGAGAGAGAACCGTTACAGGGAGGAAACTGTTCCAGCCAAAGCTCCACGGAATTGATAGCGGGCGCCAATTTTTCGAAAGTCTCCCCTTCTGTCCAGATGGAAAATCGGTTTCCTGCCAGATCCTCGCTCTCCATCTCCACCAGCTCAAAAAATCCATGATCTTCTTTGAATCCGTTATTCCCCATCCCCTGTAAAACCTGCGCCAGTTGACCGATCTGCTGAATCCCCTTGCCCCAGAACGTCACGCTGATCTCACAATGCTCCCCGGCACAAATTTTTCTGGGCAAACCTTCGGGTGACCGGAAAGCAAAAAAAGGGCTGGGTTTCTGAAACAGTCGGACTGCAACCGGATCATCAGGAAGAGGCGGTTCAAACAGTTCGGATGCGGGCAAATCCTGCCTGGAATCGACGCAACACTCCATGCGAGCCAAGTGACGACCGGCATTCCGCAGCCCAGCTCTCATACACAGCATCGCCTCCAGAGGAAGAAAAAAATCCTCTGTAAACTCCAAAGTGAGATGAATCCGGGAGAACTCAGCTCCACGACAACTGGAAAAGACCTGGCTCATAACAATCCGAATGAAAAGAGGGCCGTCGGTGGCCGACTGCCCTCTCGTTAAATACAACAGTTATTCAGACAGGAGTCAATCTTTCAACGATTTGACATATTCACGGTTCAACTTGGCGATAAACTTTACACTGATCCCTTTGGGGCAGGCAGCTTCGCATTCATAATGGTTGCTGCAATTTCCAAAACCCTCCTGGAGCATGGTTTCGGTCATCATGCAGACCCGGGTGGCCGCCTCCGCCTGGCCCTGCGGGAGCCTGGCCAGATTGGCCACCTTGGCACCCACGAAAAGCATGGCCGAACTGTTGGGACAAGCGGCGACACAGGCACCGCAACCGATACACTCAGCTGCATCCATGGCGTAATCGGCATCCTCCAGCGGGACCAGTATGGCGTTGGCATCCACCGGCGAGCCGGTGCTTACTGAAACATATCCGCCGGATTGAATGACATGGTCCATAGCCTGCCGATCGACCACCAGATCCTTGATCACCGGGAAAGCTCTGGCACGAAACGGCTCAATATAAATGCTGTCGCCATCCTTGAATTTGCGCATATGCAATTGACAGACGGTCGTTCTTTCCTCTTTGCCATGGGGGATACCATCAATCGCCAGGGAACAGGTTCCGCAGATCCCCTCCCGGCAGTCATGGTCAAAAGCGATCGGCACCTTGCCATTTTTAATGAGATCCTGATTCACCCCATCCAGCATCTCCAGGAAGGACATATCCTCATCCACACCCTTGGCTTCGATCTGTTCCAGACCGCCTTTATCTTTCGGCCCCTTCTGGCGCCAGACATATAATGTCAGATTCATTATTTGTAACTCCTCACCGCCAGTTTAACGTTTGCAAATTCCAGATTTTCCTTGTGCAGTTCCGGATCCTGGTTCGGCCCTTTGTACTCCCAGGCTCCCACATAGGTAAACTTGTCATCATTGCGGAGCGCTTCACCGTCCGGAGTCTGATGTTCCACGCGAAAATGGCCGCCACAGGACTCATCCCGGTGAAGGGCATCGTAAGCCAGCAGTTCGCCGAACTCCAGAAAATCCGCAACCCGGAGCGCCTTTTCCAGTTCCTGGTTGAAATCAAGCGAGTCACCTGACACCCGGACTTTTTCCCAGAACTCATCCCGCAGTGCGGGAATCTTCTGGAGGGCATCCTTAAGGCTCTCTTCGCTTCGGGCCATTCCAACATCGTCCCACATGAGATGGCCAAGTTCCTGCTGAAATTCATCCACCGTCTTTTCGCCATTAATCGAAAGGAGCTTGGAAATCTTGTGTTTTGCCGCAATCGTTCCAATCTTGAACTCATCCGACTCCGCATCGACCTCGCCGGGGGTGGTCGTAGCAAGATAGTTCCCAATCGTATTGGGGAGTACGAAATAGCCGTCGGCAAGTCCCTGCATCAACGCGCTGGCACCGAGACGGTTGGCACCGTGGTCGGAAAAATTGGCTTCACCGATGACAAACAACCCCGGGAGGTTGCTCTGCAGATTGTAGTCGACCCAGAGACCGCCCATGGTGTAATGGGGAGCCGGGTAGATGCGCATTGGAACATCGTACCCGCTCTCGCCGGTGATGCGTTCGTACATCTCAAAGAGGTTGCCGTAACGGGTCTCGATGGTATCGCGCCCCAGACGGTTGATGGAGTCGGCAAAATCAAGATAGACCCCGCGGCCGGTGGCACCAACCCCACGGCCATCATCACAGGCCTCCTTGGCCGCACGGGAAGCAATATCGCGTGGCGCCAGGTTGCCGTAAGTCGGATATTTGCGTTCCAGATAGTAATCCCGTTCCTGTTCGGGGATGTCCCTGACCGCGCGCTTGTCGCCGGCCTGTTTGGGTGCCCATATGCGGCCATCGTTACGGAGCGATTCGGACATGAGGGTCAGCTTCGACTGATAATGACCGCTTGCCGGGATACAGGTGGGATGAATCTGGGTGTAGCAGGGATTGGCGAACAGGGCGCCTTTTTTATACGCCCGGTAGGTTGCAGTCACGTTGCAGCCCATAGCATTGGTTGAGAGATAAAAGACGTTCGAATAGCCGCCGGTGGCCAGCACCACACAGTCTGCGGCGTGGGTGCTGATCTCGCCGGAAACCATATCCCGGACAATAATCCCCTTGGCTTCGCCGCCCACCACCACCAGGTCGAGCATTTCCGTGCGCGAATAAAGCTTGACCTGACCGTCATGAATCTGCCTTGAAAGAGCCTGGTATGCTCCCAGCAGAAGCTGCTGACCGGTCTGCCCCCGGGCATAAAAGGTCCGCTGTACCAGGGCACCGCCAAAAGAGCGGGTGTCGAGATAGCCGGCATAGTCCCGGGCGAAGGGAACACCCTGAGCCACGCACTGGTCGATGATGTTGCCGCTCAGTTCCGCGAGACGGTAAACGTTGCCTTCACGGGCACGGAAATCACCACCTTTAACCGTGTCGTGAAACAGGCGAAAAACGCTGTCGCCATCATTGCGGTAATTCTTGGCCGCGTTTATTCCACCCTGGGCCGCGATACTGTGCGCCCGCCTGGGACTGTCCTGGTAGCAGAAGACGTCGACATTAAAACCCAATTCGCCAAGAGATGCGGCCGCGGAGGCCCCCGCCAGACCTGTTCCCACAACAATGATGCGAAACTTTCTCTTATTGGCCGGATTGATCAGGCGGGACTCACGAACGTGTTTTTCCCATTTCTGGTCGATCGGCCCGGAAGGAATTTTGCCATCCAATTTCACGATTCAACTCCTATAGTTTAACGATTCCCAGAAAAATGAGAAGGGGGATAGACATATAACCGAGAGCCAGAACAGCCGCCACACCGAGACTCGCCCTCTTGAACAAGGGCAACGTTTTATCGTCATTCAAGCCGAAGGTCTGGATGAGGCTGTGAATACCATGTCGGACATGGAGAAACAGTACGATCATGGCGGCGATATAAATAGCGGCAATCACGATCATCTGAAAGCTGGAGACCACCATGGCAAAAACATCGTGCCTTCCGAGAGCATCGACACCGTGGGAAATATCGGGGTTGGTCACCCGGACGGTAAAGTGAAGAAGGTGGTAAACGATAAAGGCCAGAATCAGGAGTCCTGAATAAATCATGGTCTCTGAAGAAAGGGTGGTTGCCTGGCGTTTCTTGACCGCGTAAGCATCCGGTGTGGCTCGGTTGTTCTCCAGGGTCAACATGATCCCGAAAATCACGTGAGCCAACAGTACAGCAAGCAACCCTCCCCTGAAGACCCAGACCAACGGACCCAGACTTTTCAATTTGGCCGCATAGAGATTGATGGCCTCAGGCCCAAGGAAGATGCTGGTATTTCCGACCAGATGGATAACGATAAAACCCGCCATGCAAAATCCCGTGAGGGCCATGACCAGCTTCCTCCCAACCGAATTTTTTAACAGTTTAGTAACCATGATGAGCTCTTCCTGTATTGAATTCCATCAACGATTGAAAAATAAAGATAAAAGCTGAAAAGTCCACGCAACAAAAAAGAAACAATGCCAAATCTGTTTTTAAAACGCGAAGCTTAAGAGAGTTTCCCGAAGCAAAACCGGGCCGGGATAAAAAGGACGGTCATAAGAGAACTTGAAGGTCAGCGTTTCTTGCAGCCGTCCTGAAGGTTGAATATGCTACAGAATACAACTAAAAAGCTGAATCAGCAATCTTTAATGTGCCGTTTCCACTCCCGGGCTGGGCAGCAGAGAAAATGATTTTTTTATCCAGATTCAAGCTTTAATTTAAAGTAAAACGCTATTCTATTTTTGTCAACATGTTTATTTTGATAATATTTTTTAATTTTTTAATTTATTGTTTTTATTCGTTTTTTAACAAAAATAATCTGTTTTATTATTATTTTTTCAAGAGAGAAAAGCAAGAGATTTCAAACAGCTCTATGTACGGCCAATACGGTTTTCCAATACCAGCCCTTTTCGACGCAGCCTGTTTTATCAGCTTGACTTAACGCCCAGCTTCGCAACACTGGAAAATATCAGCATCCATGGCTGCAACGAACCTCAGGGACACCCTTACCAAAAACATATTTTTCATTCGAATATTTCTTGGGTATTTCTTTGCCTCCTGCTATCCTCCACCCATGTTCGAATTCACCCTGATAAATAAGGATTCCTCCAGTCGTGCCCGGCGCGGACGCCTGAGGACACCTCACAGCATCATCGAAACCCCGGTTTTCATGCCGGTCGGAACCCATGCCGCCATGAAAGCCATGACTCCCGAGCAGGTGGCTGAAACCGGGTCCCGGATCCTGCTTGCAAACACCTACCATCTGCATCTGAAGCCCGGCGAAAACCTTGTGGAAAAAGCGGGCGGTCTCCACGCCTTCATGGCCTGGCAGAACTCCATCCTGACGGACAGCGGCGGGTTCCAGGTTTTTTCCATCCCCAAAAAGAAAATCACCGATGACGGGGTCTTTTTCAAAAACGAAGTCACCGGCAAAGAGATTTTTATCGGGCCGGCTGAATCGATGGCCATCCAAAACGCACTGGGAGCGGATATCATCATGGCTTTCGACGAATGCATCCCCTTTCCAGCCACGCATGATTACACCGCCAGATCGATTCAGAAAACCCTGCACTGGGCTGAAATCTGTCTCAAGCATCACAAGAGGGAGGGACAGTCCCTTTTTGGAATTGTGCAGGGAAGCATTTATAAGGACTTGCGGGAGGGCTGCGCCCGGGAACTGACCGCCATGGACTTTCCCGGATACGCCATCGGCGGCGTCAGTGTCGGCGAAGGGCTGGAGCTTTTGAAAAAGGTCGTGGATGACACGGAACCTTTCCTCCCCGAGGCAAAACCTCGTTACCTCATGGGGGTGGGGCTTCCCGAGGACATTCTCGAGTCGGTGGAGCGCGGCATGGACATGTTCGACTGTGTCATCCCGACCCGCTATGCCCGTAGCGCCACCCTGTTCACCCGGCGCGGCAAGATCCGACTCACCAACCGCAATTTCCGGCGCGACTTTTTCCCGGTGGACCCCTCCTGCAACTGCTATTGCTGCCGGAACTTCACCCGCGCCTACATGCACCATCTCTACAACGCCAATGAAATCCTTTCCTCCATTCTCGGAGCCATTCACAATGTCCACTTCTACAACACCATGATGCAGGAAACTCGCGAGGCGATCGAAAAAAACGATTTCAAAGCCTTTAAAAAAGAATTTTTACGGCAATATTTGAAAACAGAATAACTGTTACGTGCTAGCCCGGATTATTCATGAAAACTTCTGCTGCAACCGTCAATTGCACGCCATCTCAGGGTGTGCTCGCTCCTTGCTCTTCGACGTACTGCAAGTACGCCTGGATCGCGCATCACTGTACTCGATCTTATAAATCCCTGGATAATCCGAGAACCTGATCCGAAACAGTATGTAAGAAGGCCCAACCCGATAGAAAAAGGTTAAGCCATTCAGTGTTTTGGAGATCGTAACAAATATGAATGCCAGATAGATCCTGCCTGATGCGTACTGCCCACGACACCATTGTAACGTTGACTACCACAAAAAACAGTCACTACTTCTGCTTTATTCCAACCAAATCAGGGTGTTGGAATCATTTCCAGGTGTCATCCGAAAAATCGATCAGCAGGGCACTGGGGATGAAGGTATCGAGTTCCAGTTGGCGACTGCCGAACATTTGCTCGGCAAAGCTCCCCAGCAGGTCAAACTCTTCGGAGAAAGTCTCGCGAAAGGGATGACGTAGCTTAGTCATTAGTAATGGGTCACTGGTGGTAAAGTTGAGAGTGCAGCAATCGTCTGAAAAGGATTCCCCCGAACAGTCAATGTTCGGCAGCCCGTGCAAACGGCAGATCATCGGACGATGAGCATAGACCAGACAACGGCCATCGTCGGAAAGCAGTGGGCAAGGGGTCAGGTCATCCTCCGGCATTTCTTGCCAGTCATCATGGGGAAGTCGGTTGAGGATGTAGGGATGTTGAAACTCGGGCCAGAGAGATTGGAGTTCGCTGACGCGACTCCGGGCTTTGGTCAAAACCTGTTCTCTGGTTTCTGCATCAAGTTGGACAAAACCGACCTTCAAAAGCCACGCATCCAACAAGCTGATTTCAAACAGGCCCCGACAGCAGGCGGAACAACCCATCCGACAGACGATATCATCACCGACCTGCTCTATACAAGCAGCAAACCAGCGGTCGACACCCTGAAGCAGGGTCTGATATTGATCTAGAAGTTCCTGCATGATTGGCGATGATAACCTGATGAAAGAGCTTGTCCACTTTTCATGAGTAGCTCCAGAACCGTGCTTCAGCCTCCTTAACCACAACCCCTGGTATCCGGAACACCTCTGCCCAAAATCCTTTCCAAATTGGTAATTGGTTTTGCAACAAAAATATCTGGTGGGCTTCACTCAAAGATGGGTGGTCGCATTCGGCCATAATGCGCAATTAAAAAGTTTATTCGACTTTGGATGCCAATCGGCACCCAAAGAATAAGGGAAAGAGGGGAACCGGAGGAGCTAATCGTATGCCACGACAAAACTATTCGGGAAACCATTGCGCTGAATGTGGAGTCGAGCTTGTTCAGCAGCTTCAAGGGAAGGATAGCTACCGACACGAACCCGATAGAACCTATTTCCACCCACTTCAACATTTTGGATACTGGCCGGGCCGAATTGATGTTTCAGCCGTCCGACAAAATAGCGGGCATTTTCGGGAGCGGAAAAGGCAGCGACCTGAACAGCAAAACCTGCGACCTTTTTTGTGGGAGGGGGGGCCTGATATGCCGCCTTTTGGCTTTTCAAATCGGTTTGCGGGACACCGAGCACCTCTATCCTGACCGGCGCAGTGCCGGGACCGACGATGCCGACCTTCTTTGCCGCCGAATAGGACAGGTCTATGATCCTCCCCTTGACAAAGGGGCCGCGGTCATTGAGACGAACCACCGCTTCTTTTCCATTGCGGAGGTTTTTCACTTTAACGTGAATGCCCAGCGGCAGAGTCTTGTGCGCCGCCGTCATGGCATGCATATTATACGTTTCACCGTTGCTGGTTTTGCGGCCATGGAAATCCCGCCCGTACCAGCTTGCCAACCCCTTTTCCGTATATCCCCGACAATCCAGAACCGGATCATACCGCTTTCCCTGCACCACATAAGGTTTCTGCCAATACTTCAGACCTCTGTACTCGGGGGTATCGATCACATGGTTGGGACTGCTGCAGGACGCCAGCAGCAATGCAGCGAAGAGAACACCGAAAAATCTTTTTATGGAACTGGCCTGGGTCATATCTGATAGGTTTTTCAATTTTCCTGCCGGTTGGAGTCAGGTTGATAGACCGAAGTCCGAAGACTTTCAGGTATAGCTTTAATCTTTAGCTTTTTACCGCCAGCCTGAAACCTAAACCTATTTAACTGCTTATTCCTGAACTCGCGTCATAGCCCGGAACTTCTGATAACGATGTTCCACCAGTTCTTCGGGGGAGAGATACTTGAGTTCGTTCAGATGCTTGAGCAGATACTCCTTGACGCTTGCCGCGGCCGCTTCGGGATCATTATGGGCCCCGCCGGACGGCTCCGGGATGACGTCATCAATGACATCCCCCAGAGAATCAATATCCTGGGCGGTCAGTTTGAGAGCCTCCGCAGCCTGGGGAGCCACCGATCCGTCTCCCCAAAGAATCGCCGCACATCCTTCAGGGGAAATGACCGAATAGATTGAATACTCCATCATCAGTACCCGGTTCGCGACGGCAATCGCCAGCGCTCCGCCGGACCCCCCTTCCCCGGTTACGGTGGTTATCACCGGCACCCGCAGGCCCGCCATCTCGCGCAGGTTGCGGGCAATGGCCTCGGCCTGTCCGCGTTCCTCCGCGCCGATACCGGGAAAAGCGCCGGGGGTATCCACAAAGGTGAAAATCGGAAAATCAAATTCTTCCGCCATCTTCATGACCCTCAGGGCCTTGCGATAGCCTTCGGGGTGAGGCATTCCAAAATTGCGATAGACCTTCTCCTTGGTGTCCCGCCCCTTCTGATGGCCGATAATAGCACAAGGTTCTCCATCCAGACGGGCGAAGCCACACACGATCGCAGGGTCGTCGCGAAAAACCCGGTCGCCGTGAACTTCAAACCAGTCGGTAAAAACGGATTCCACGTATTCCAGGGTAAAAGGTCGGTTGGGAACGCGGGCCAGTTGGGTCCGCTGCCAACGCGACAGCTTGGAAAAAATTTCCTTGTGAAGACGCGCAGCTTTTTTTTCAAGCTTTTCAATCTCAGAAGAAAAGGAGGTGTCCGCGGTAGAATACTGCTTCAGCTCACGGATCTTGGTTTCCAGTTCAATCAAAGGTTTCTCAAAATCTAAATAATGCTGCATAAAGCACTCCCCCAACCGGAATTATTCAAAGGTTGTCACATTATACCCAAAAAGATTTTCAGTGTCTTTCAATATCGCATCACAGGCAGCCACATTCAGCTCCTTGGGAAGCCTGATCACCGCTTCGCTTCGATTCGGAATAACCACATGAATCATCGCCTCGCAATCCCCGGGATTCTGGCGGACAATACCATGAAGATTTTTCAATTGCTGCTCGTCTATGGTTGGCGCCGAAAGCCGGAAACGAACCCTGCTCGTCTGACGCTGCTGATAAGCGGCCAGGGTTACAATCTCTGAAGCAATCAATTTTTGGCTCTCTTCCCCAACATCGAGAGTTCCGCGAACCAGCAACGGCTCCTCTCCATGCAACTCCTCAAAGCCGGCATTGTATACCTCCGGGAACACAACCACCTCGACGAACCCGCTGAGATCCTCAATCGAGACAAAGGCCATGCGGTCCCCTTTTTTGGTGTTGAGCTCCTTGATAGCCGCTACAATACCGCAGATCACGACACTTTCCCTGTCGTGGCGCTCCGCCAGCCCCGCCGCATCACAGGAGGCAAAACGCTTGACCGCGCTTTCATAGCGTTCCATGGGATGGCCGGTGATGTAAAAACCTAAAGCCTCTTTTTCAAAGCTCAGACGGGTTTTCTCAGGCCATTCCTGCAGAGCGGGGAGCTGCTGATAGCCATGACCATTATTGGAGATGATCTCACTGGTTTCAAAAAGAGATTCCTGCCCCTGCTCTTTTTCCCGCTGAATCCTCTGGCCGACTTCCATGGCATGCTCCAAGGCCGCCAACTCCTGGGCCCGATTCCCAGGGAGGGAGTCAAAGGCCCCGCACTTGATCAAAGCTTCGATCACCTTTTTGTTGACCTTGCGGGAATCGACTCTTTCGCAGAAATCATACAACGCCTCAAACGGATTTTCTCTCCTCGCTTCGAGAATGGATTCCAGAGCCGCGAGGCCGACCCCTTTGACCGCTCCCAGGCCGAAACGGATGGACTTTTCATGGACCGTAAAGGTGCTGCTCGACTGGTTGATATCCGGGGGCAGAACTTGAATGTCCATGGACCTCAGTTCACTGATGTTCTTGATGATCTTGTCGGTAAACTCCATGTCCTCGGTCAAAAGTGCAGCCATGAATTCCACCGGATAATGAGCCTTGAGATAAGCGGTCTGGTAGGCAATCAGGGCGTAGGCCGCCGAATGGGATTTGTTGAAGCCGTATTCGGCGAACTTCTCCATCAGATTGAAGACCGTTTTGGCCTTTTTCGGGTCAAGCTTGTTTTCCGCTGCCCCTTTCAGGAACTTTTCCCGCTCCTGAGCCATGACATCGAGTTTTTTCTTGCCCATGGCGCGACGCAGGATATCCGCCCCTCCGAGGCTGTAATTGGCCAGGATCTGGGAGACCAGCATAACCTGTTCCTGGTAGAGGATAACCCCATAGGTATCTTTCAGCACCGACTCCAGTTGCGGGAATTCATAGGTGATCTTTTTGCGACCATGCTTGCGCTGAATGAAATCTTCAACCATGCCCGAACCGAGAGGACCGGGCCGATAAAGAGCTACCAGGGCAATGATATCCTCAAAGCAGTTGGGCTTCAGTTTGACCAGAAGCTCTTTCATCCCCGAGGATTCGAGCTGGAAAACCCCCGTGGTTTCACCGGCCGAAAGGAGGCGAAAGGTGGACTTATCATCGTCGGGAATGAGTTGCAGATCAAAGTCCGGAGCTTTCCCATCCCGGATCAGGCGAACCGCGTTGCTGATAACAGTGAGGGTTTTGAGCCCGAGAAAATCGAATTTAACCAGACCGATCTTTTCAACATTCCCCATGGGGTACTGAGTGACCTGGGCCCCTGATTTGGGGTCGGTATAAAGCGGCAGGAACTCCTCCAGCGGGGCCGGCGTCACCACCACACCGGCGGCATGAGTCGAAGCATGGCGGGTCAGCCCTTCCAGGGCCAGAGCAACATCGAAAAGTTTTTTGACACGGGCGTCATTGGCGATCATTTCCCGCAGACGCGGCTCTTGCTTGAGCGCCTTCTCCAACTGGATATTCAGGACACTGGGAACCAGCTTGGCGATGCGATCGACCTCACCGTAAGGCATGTCCAGGGCACGACCCACATCGCGGATAACCCCCCGCGCCGCCATGGTGCCGAAGGTAATAATCTGGGCGACATTCTCTTTGCCGTATTTTTCCTGCACATAGCGGATGACATCTTCACGCCCGTGAATGCAGAAATCGACATCAATATCCGGCATGCTGACCCGTTCAGGGTTGAGAAAACGCTCGAAAAGGAGCTGATAGCGAATCGGGTCGATATCGGTAATGCGCAGGGAGTAGGCGACCAGGCTCCCTGCGGCACTCCCCCGACCGGGCCCCACAGGAATATCGTGATCTTTGGCCCAGTTGATAAAATCAGCCACGATCAGGAAATAGCCGGGGAATCCCATCTGTGTGATACAAACGATTTCCTCTGCGAGCCGCTCCTCATATTCCGTCCTGTCGTCATCAGAAAAATCAGGGCGCACCCGACGGATTTCCTCAAGCCGCTCTTCCAGGCCCTGCTGCGCCTTCTCCCCGAGAACCTGATCGAGGGTCTTATCTTCCGGTGTCTCGTATTGGGGAAAATGGTAAGTCCCGACCGGTATTTCCAGATTGCACCGTTCGGCGATCCGCAGGCTGTTTTCCAGAGCCTCGGGAACGTCGGCAAACAGCTCCCGCATCTCGACCGGAGACTTGAAGTAAAATTCGTCGTTCTGGAAACGCATCCGGTCCTGGTCTTCCATGGTCTTACCGGTCTGAATGCAAAGCAGAACCTCGTGCGCGTAGGCATCCTTGCGATTCAGGTAATGGCAGTCATTGGTGGCCACTAGAGGCAGACCCAGCTCCCGGGAAATAGCGATGAGTTCCTTGTTGACGATATCCTGCTCAGGCAAAAAATTGCGCTGAATTTCGAGGAAGAAGCGATTGTCATCGAAAACTTCGGACATCTCGGTGGCCCGCTGCCGAGCCTGGGCAGGCTTGTTGTTGAGAATCAGATCCGGGATCTCGCCACCAAGGCAGGCGGTCAGGGCAATCAATCCCTCATTCTTCTCCCGCAGCAGGTCCCAGTCCACCCGGGGACGATAGTAAAACCCTTCGCGGTAGGCGGAAGAAACCAGGGAACAGAGATTTTTATAACCGGTAAGATTCTGGCAAAGAAGAAGGAGATGGAAAGAAGCTTCCTTCGATTTGCGGGCCTTGTTCTTGTCAAAACGGGATTCGGGGGCCACATAAACTTCGCACCCCAGAATCGGTTTCAGGCCGGCCTTTCGAACTTTCATGAAAAATTCGATGGCTCCGAACATGTTGCCGTGATCGGTGATCGTCAGGGCCGGGGCCTGATACTCCTGAGCCTTTTCAATCAGCTTGTCGACTTTTATGGCCCCATCGAGGAGACTGAATTCGGTGTGCAGATGGAGATGGACAAAAGTTTGATTTTCCTGGGACATGTGGTTTTATTCCAAAAAAAGTAGTTCAGCCGGAAATTTTCGAGAACAGATCGGATAGGAACAAGTGAACGTCATTTCTAATTCGTATTATGGCAGATTCCCGAGCCGGGCGAAAGAGTCGATTTTGCCGGTCCCGGAGTAGATTCAATCCTATCCTAATACCGGAAGCCCCACCTCCTGAAGCATGTGCGTCAACTTGATCAGGGGCAGACCGATGAGAGCGGTGGGGTCATCCTCCCTCACCCGTTCCATCAGAGCGATCCCCAAACCCTCTATCTTGAAGGAGCCGGCACAATCGAAAGGTTTTTCCTTGCGGAGGTAGACATCGATTTCCTCCCCGCTCAATGAGCGAAAGGTCACCTCGGTGACGGCAAAATCGGTCAGCGCTTCGTCTTTGGAACTGTCATAAAGAGAAAGGCCGGTATAGAAAATATTTTTCTGCCCCGACATTTCTCCGAGCTGTTTGCGGGCCGCCGAAAAAGTATGGGGTTTGCCGATAAGATCCCCCCTCCAGTTGACAAAAATCTGGTCGGAACCGATGATCAGCGCGTCCGGATATTCTTCCCGCAGACTCCTGGCCTTGTGATAAGCGAAATGCTTGACCAGAAGCTCGGGCGCAACCCCTCGCTCGATTACCTCTTCAAACATGGGAGCGACCGCTTTAAAGGGGATGTCCAAACGTTTCATCAGCTCAAGCCGATAAGGACTGGAAGATGCCAGAATCAGGGTTCTCATAAGTCGTCATCCATCTTTTAATGGTCACTAAATCAAATAAATAGGCTAAAAGGAAAGCAAACACGATTGGTTAAAAACTCTTTTGATTTCAGGTTTTCCTGGCAATCTTCGGTCTGCAACCTTAAAACTATCATTGGCCGCTGATTGACACTGAAAAGGCATGATTAAAAAATCAGGTGTTGACGCCTGGGGGTTTGTTGAAAATCAGTGTGTATCAGCGAAGATCAGCGGCTAAAAAAACGTTTTGGTTGTAATTTTCGATCAGGGATTCATTTGTTCTTTTCCCCTAACCCCGACCCGCTCCCAACAAGGCAAAGGATCTTTTTTCAGAATTTCCTCTGTGTTCTCAGCGCTCTCTGCGGTAAAGATTTTACCCCCCACACATCACTCGTTGCCTTTCACGGCTTTTGCCTACCAGCCTTCAGCCTTCAGTCTCCCCATCTGATTTTTCATAATAGGTATATTTATGGGATTTCCCCCGGACCTTTTCGCTGGGATATTTGCGGACGTTTTTCGCCAATTTATCCAATACTGTTTCGGACAGATCAAGCCCCAGCTGATTGGAAAGGGAAAGGGCATAAAGCACAATGTCAGCCAGCTCCTCACCAACCTCGGTCGACGCTTCCGGGGAAAGAGCTGTCGACTCCTCCGCCGTCATCCATTGAAAGTGCTCCATCAGCTCCGCCGCCTCGATAGCGATGGACATGCTGAGATTTTTGGGTGTGTGAAACTGACCCCAGTCACGCTCACGAACAAACTCGGCCATCCTCTTTTTTAAATCAATAAGTGTCGTATTTTTGTCGCCCATCCATCCTCCGACCGGGCTCTTCTGAAAAACAATTCGCCCACCCTCAATCCATGTTTGAACACAGTGGGTTCGTGAAAAAATGTAGCAGATTGAACACCGCTTGTGGAGGAGAAAAGTCCTGCTATAGAAATTAACTCTGCCGAATTGTGAAAACTTCACCCACAACACTAAATGTCAAAAAAGAACAGGCGCCTGATATGGTGTCATCAGGCGCCTGTTTCCATTTTTTGCGGTCAAACCCGGAAAAGGCACAACCGCTATAGTTTTACCCTATTCATACAGACTGGCGAAGATGCTCTCCGCCGTACCGTCACTTTGAGACCAGACCGTCATAAAGTTGGCGGAACCACCTGCCACCTGGGGGGCATCGGCATCATTCGTTCTCTCATCGACCAGCACGAGAGATCCCAGTGAACTGGTGCCAATATCGTAAGAGCGAGCCCAAATGTCATCATCGCCCGCATCGTCATGAGCCCAGACAGCCATGAAGTCTCCAGCGCTGTTGGCGGAAACCTGCGGGATCGAGGCCATGTCATCCATCCCCTCTATAGGGAAAGCCGAGTCCCAAGCACCGTCAAAGCCCGCGCCGTAAATACTATTTACGACACCGTCATCCTGCTCCCAGACAATCATAAAATTGCCGGCGCCATCGGAAGCTACCTGAGGATAAAATCCATCCAAAGTCAATACTTCCCGACGTTCAGCCCCAGCCCAAGCACCCGAGGTGAAGTGATTGGTAAAAATACTGTTGGACGTATCCGAATCAGGCTGTTCCCAGACAGCCATAAAATCGCCGGAGCCATCGGCGGCCACTTGCGGAGCCCAGGCCAGGTCGGTAGAAATCACCTCAGAGGCGATCCAACCGCCACTGAACCTTCTTGCATAGAGGTCGCCAGATGCATTATCTACCCAGACAACCATGAAATCGCCGGTGCTATCAGCTGCCACCTGAAGATTTTCCCTATCTCCGACTGCTGAAGAAATTTCCACGGCTGCAGCCACATCATTGAATTTTCTGGCGTAAATATCCGCTGTAAAACCGATACCCTCTTCCCACACCACCATAAAATCACCCGACCCATCGGCGGCAACCTGCGGTCTTGCTGAGGTAACCGATCCGTCATCCATTCGTTTGGTCACCCCCCAACTGCCTGCATCAAAATAGCGAGCGTAGATGCCATCCTCTGCTTCCCAAACAGCTGCAAACTTTCCAACTCCATCGGTCACAACTTGTGGGTTATATGAATCTAAAACCAGATCATCCAACAATTCACGAGCCTCCCAACCACTGGCTGGAGTGTAATACGCGGCATATACATTATCGCTGCCTGAATCGGGCTGCTGCCAAACCGCCATATAGTTGCCGGAACTATCCCCTGCTATCTGGACCAAGCCGGCAATTAAGCCTGTGCTTTCAAGGGTGACCGGAGTCGACCAGCCGGTACCACCGCCGCCACCTCCGCCTCCGCCGCCACCTCCGCATCCAAACAGAGGCAGGACGAAACATATCAGGAAAAAGGACAGTACTGCTCGTAAAATTTTCATGTCTTTACTCCTCGTTTTTCTGACTTTTTTGAGAAACATCCTGATACATTGCATGATTTATTCCTTTTATGCCTCCCTTAAAACCAAGGGGGAAAAACCTTTTTTTTCAGATTGTTTGACTGGATTGAAAGATGGAAGGCAGGCAGTGGAAACGGCCTTTCATTCCATCTCCTCTGAACCTCATTATTTTTTTATTTATTGAAACACGTCGGCAAACCGTGCCCGAAGAAATTGTTCGGAAATAAATAAAAGGATGTTTTTAAAAAGTAAATACTCTTACGAGATGTTGAAAAATCAATCTAGGGGTGTAAATAGCTGGCCAGATGCATAGGGATCACCTTTAGCGGCCTCCGATCAAGGTTTCCGACAGGAGCCATCCAGAACACTCTGAAGCCAGTCGCTGTTTTCAAGATCCCAGGCAATCGTACGACGGATTCCCTATTCAAAGGGAACCTCGGGCTTCCAGCCCAGCTCGGAATTAATCTTGTCGGCATCAATGGCATAGCGGCGGTCATGGCCGGGACGGTCCTGAACAAAACGAATCAGGCTGGTACGCGACAACCCACTTGGAAGAAGACCGACCATTTCATCCAGAAGCAGATATATGGCCGTAACAACTTCAATGTTCTGTTTTTCGCTGTTGCCGCCGATATTATAAGTTTCACCCACCCGCCCCTTTTCAAGGACGGCATGAATCGCCCGGCAATGGTCTTCGATGAACAGCCAGTCTCGGACATTTTTCCCATCACCGTAAAGCGGAACCTCCTTGCCGTTGCAGGCATTGAATATGACCGGGGGGACAAGTTTTTCCGGAAACTGAAAGGGACCATAGTTGTTGGAGCAGTTGGTTACGACAACCGGCAGACCGTAGGTGTGGAAATAAGCTCTGGCCAGATGGTCCGAGGACGCTTTGCTGGCGGAATAGAGAGAGCGGGGAGCATAGGGGGTAGCTTCGGTAAAAAAACCTCTTTCCCCCAGGGAGCCATAAACCTCATCAGTACTGACATGAATGAAGCGGCAGTGGGAAAGCTCTCGTGATCCCTCCAACCGCGCCTCCCGAGCCGCTTCGAGCAGGGTAAATGTGCCAACGACATTGGTCTGGATAAAAGCGGCAGGTCCTGTGTGGCTGATCCTGTTTTCAATTCCGGTTTTTATACCACTTTAATAAATATTTTGCAGTTCCTCTGATTGATCAAGAGAAACTTCCGGTCAATACCCTTGAGAATGATTCAGTTTAAAAATTCAGGTCCATTGTCCGGGTTTCTATCCTTAAGGGTTCAATTGGTTACATTGTTTATCAGCCAACACGACTCCGGTGAGTTTAACCGTGAACCACATTTTAAGGAAGTCGATTCCCTTTCGCGGCTTGCCTGAGGTCGGTCCGCAATAGTGGATGCGCAGCCGTTCCACTCCGGCATCGATGAAAACCAGGCGGGTTTCCGCTGGGAGGGGGCCGAGTTGTTCCCCAGAAAAATCGGGCGGTAGAGGTTTTTGCACCTTGTCGACAGTCATTCGGAGATATATCCCATGTTTTCAGAATTGCGGAAACTTGCAGCCATTATATAGGGAAGAAAAAGCCGGGGTCTAGTGTGACTAATCCTGTCCACCAATTTTTGACTGGAACAAAAACGTGACTTGGGACTTCAAAGTTGACCGGTGCTACCTCTTCGGCAGTTCCAGCAAGAACAATATTGTCCCCTGTTGGTAATGTGACAAGAATCTTTAAAAAGACAAGATTTTGGCTCTTTTGTGGTTCTGGGTAGCTGATTACGCCAAAAAAAATTAACTTAAATTAAATTTTAACCCCGGACATTAGTTCAAGCTATCAGAATTGTTTGATTTTTACAGAAACCCACCTAGGCGATGATGTAAATTTACGCCTTTTCGGTGCACCGTTTGCAAAAATGGCTTCCGTTTGTTTCATGCCCCGAAAGTGTCGGGTTTTCTTTAAAATTATTAAAGAATCTTATATTTAACAATTAGAACAGGTTGAAGCCTTTAAGATGAAGCATATTTTTATCCCCTCTGTTTTTTCCGCCAAACTGGCATTGTTATCTGCTGCAGTTATTTTACTTGTTGGCTGCGCCCCTCTGCCGAATCAGAGGCACTCAGTTCCCGAACAGCAACTATCCCAAAGTCCTCTGGTTGCCTGGGCTACGGTGCATGACATGGGCAGCCAGACCGTAATGGACGATCCGAAACTGGGCGGAAAAATCTCGGCGAAACTGACGCATGAATATAAAGCAGCCTCAGGGCTGCTATGCAAAAAGGTTCGCGTCCGGAACGATCTTTCATTGGGCGAGGATGTTTCTATCTGCCAAAGCAAAGATGACAGCTGGTTTCTAGCTCCGGGTATCCGGGCCGGCAGAGGAGTTCAAGGGGGAACATGAGCAGCCTGCGTGGGGCATTCAGAACACAGCGCCGAGTTATCTGGGCTCTAATGCTGCGTGAGACCAAAACGCTCTTCGGCAAGCATAAGCTCGGCTACCTCTGGGCGCTGATCAATGCCGCTTTTTCGATCGGGATATTCTGGGTTCTTCGTGAAGTCGGAGGTTTTCACGCCCCTCACGGTCTTACCACTCCGGTCTTCCTTCTGGGTGGATTCATCCCTTTTTATCTCTTTTCGGAATCCGTCAACGGCGGGTTGAATGCTGTAGACGGAAACAAGACTCTGCTGGCTTACCCGCAGGTCTTCCCCATCGATATTCTTCTGGCCAGGTCCCTTTTAAAGGGAGCCATGTACCTCTGCGTCATGGGTATTTTGCTTGGTTTGGCTGTCTTTTTGGGTGAAGGTCCCCGGGGGGGGAAACCGGAAATTGTTTTTCTTGCATTATTCCTGGCCCTGGCACTCGGTTTTGGGACAGGAGCCTTCTGTTCCGCCCTCAATCTGATGTGGCCGGCCACCGCCCGCATAGTGCCGATTATCATTCGTATCATTTATTTTGTTTCCGGGCTTTTCTTCTCGGTGGAAACGTTGCCACCGTCAGCCAGAAATATTCTTTATTTCAACCCCCTATCCCACCTGATTGAATTAGCTCGGGAAGGACTGACGTGGAGATATGAGAGTCGCTTTGTCGACCTGGGTTATGTGAACACTTTTCTTTTTCTGGTGTTGGCAATGGGTTTGCTGTTGGAACGATATTCCCGTCGATACATAGAGGTAACAATGATTGAACTGAGGAACCTGACAAAAAGATATCCTACTCCCGAAGGCTTCAAGACGGTTCTCGAAAACGTCAGTACAGTCATCCCTCAGGGACGCAATATGGGGATTCTGGGACGAAACGGGGCAGGCAAATCGACGCTGCTTCGAATCATCGGCGGGGCAGAACTTCCCACCTCTGGAGATGTCGTGCGAAAGGCCAGCATCTCCTGGCCCATCGGTTTCTCCGGCGGATTCCAACGGCAGCCTCACCGGACGTGAGAACCTGCGTTTCGGTCTGCCGAATATACAACGCTGATATATTGAAAGTTGCCGTGTTTGTAGACGATTTTGCCGAACTCGGAACCTATATGGATATGCCGGTCAATACCTATTCATCAGGGGATGAAAGCCAAACTTGCCTTTGGCCTGAGCATGGCTATCGACTTCAACTACTACCTGATCGATGAAGTCACAGCCGTAGGCGATTCCAGCTTTAAAAGAAAAAGCAAAGAAGAGTTCAAAAAGCGGAAAAAGCCGTTCCACTCTTATTGTGGTGTCACACAACATCGCCACAATCCGTGAACACTGCGAAACTGCCGCCGTTATCCATGACGGCCGACTTTCTGTTTATGATGATGTGGAAGAGGCTATTGACCAGTACGAAAGCCTGAATTGAAAATAAAAAAAATGTCTCTTAAAAAAAAGTTAATGCTCTTTGTCGGCATTCCAACCTTGTTCCGCTATAGCCTATTTTTCCTTTCTGGCCACGGACATGTACGTTTCCGAGGCGCGCTTCGCCGTTCGCGGCGCGGGAGGGCCCCAGCGGTCCCGAATGGTTGGCCATTTTCGGTCACACAGGAGGGACTGGTACAGACGCCTTTGTGGTGCAGGAATATATCCGTTCCATGCCCCTTTTGCGCGACCTCGACTCATCCCTCGGCCTTAAGGAACACTTCCAAAGCAAGGCAGCTGACCTTTTTCCTCCCGCCTGGAAAACAAGGCAACAGATGAAGAATTTCTGGACTACTTCCAGGATGTAGTGAAAGCCGGGTTCGATCAAACCACGGGAATCTTTACCCTTCAGACCCGAGCTTTCACTCCCGAGACAGCCCAGCGCATTGGTCAGGTCATCATCGACCTGAGTGAAGAACTGGTCCAATCGGATGCGGGACCGCGCACTTGCAGGATAGCCTCACCCTGGCCAAAACGGAGTTGCAGACGGCCGAACAACGGATAACCAGAGCCCGGGAGGCCCTTAAAAAATTTCGCGCAAACAACAACGCGCTCAATCCTGAAGCCACCGCCGGATCCATGCTCTCGCTGATTGCTGAAATGGAAGGCGAGGCTGCCAAAACCCGGGCCGAATTGGCGGAAGCTCGCTCCTATATGCGTGACGACAGCGCCCAGATCAAAGCACTGCAGGCACGCATCGCCGCCCTGGAAAGCCAGATTGCTTCCGAAAAGGCCCGCCTGACCGGCTCCGACAATAAAGTTCTTAACGAAATTGTGGCCGGTTATGAAAAAACTGATGACTGAACAGGAATTTGCGCAAAAACAATATATATCGGCTCTGGCTTCCCTTGAGGCTGCTCGTATACGCGCCGGAAGCAAAAGCCGGTATTTGGTCGCATTTGCCGCACCAACCCTGCCGCAAGAGGCTCTCTATCCGCACCGTATCCGATCCATCCTTTTGGTATTCGGCGCATCCATACTCATTTTCGGCATCGCTTCCCTGGTAGTAGCGGCCGTTCGCGAACACGCGGGGTTCTGACATGTATCGCTTGAAGATTGGTCTTGTTTTTGTCCTTTGTTTACTCTTTTCTTCTCTGGCTTTTGCCCTGCCGGAGTCTCCCCCCAAACAGGTGCCTGAACATGACCTCGGCCCGGCACCCTTCGGGGCCGATCTGTTCCACGGGAATTTTTCCAAAGGAACCTTTGATGAACTCAATGCCGATTTACACCATCATGCCAGGCGATCGCGTTGAAATCCGTCTCTGGGGAGCACGAACCTTTCACGGATTACTCGATGTGGATGCCCGGGGCAACCTCTTCCTCCCCCGAGGTTGGTCCTGTCATGGTCGGTGGGATATCCCACGCCCAGCTTTTTCAGGCTGTAAAAAAAGAAGATTCGCTCCGTCTATACCAACAATGTGGGTGTCTACGTCAATCTCATCAACTCTCAACCCGTAGCTATTTTCGTTACCGGATTCGTTCTAAAGCCCGGCCGCTACGCAGGGGGCCCGACCGATTCCGTTCTTTACTACCTGGACATGGCCGGCGGGATCGATCCGGAACGCGGCAGCTACCGCGACGTAAAAATTCTCCGAAACAGCAAGGTCCTGAGCGCTCTTGACCTCTATCCATTCATACTTGAAGGCACTATTAAACGCCCCGCGCCTCAGGGAGGGTGACGTGATTCTGGTCGGAGAAAGAGGGGCCGGAATCCTTGCAGAGGGCCAAGTTCGCCACAGCGCCCGGTTCGAGTTTGCGCCTAACTCAAAAATTACGGGGGAAGAGTTTGTCAAACTGTGCGACCCCCTGAACAAGGCTTCTCATGTCAGCATCGTAGGCTCCCGGAAAGGCGCCCCGTTCAACACCTATATGCCGCTCATAGATTTTCAACAAATGCAACTGGGAGACGGCGACGTTGTTCATTTTCATGCCGATACCCCCGGTGACACTATTATGGTCGCTGCCAAAGGGGCCATCGTCGGCGCCTCCCGATACCCGGTCGGGAAAGACACCCGTCTGATTGATCTTCTGCACTATATTCCAGTTGAGCCTGAACTGGCCAATCTTAAAGGGATCCATATCCTGCGGCGAAGCGTGGCCGAACGCCAGAAGAAAGCGCTGAATGAGGCCCTAAGACGCCTAGAGCAAAGCGCTCTCACAGCGACATCTCAGAGTTCCGAAATAGCGGCTATTCGAGTTCGTGAGGCGGAGTTGATCGCCAAATTCGTGGAAAAGGCCCGCACTCTGAAGCCTGACGGGACAGTGGTGGTAGGCCACAATGGCGAACTTTCCAATATCCATCTGGAGGATGGGGATATCATCGTCATTCCACCCAAAAAGCGATGTTGTTCTGATCAGCGGTGAGGGTGATGATGCCGCAGGCTGTCGTTGTCCGCAAGGGAATGGATGTGAATGATTACGTCGCTGGTGCCGGTGGGTTTTCAGACCGTGCCAACAAGCGGCAGATACTGTTGGTCAAACCGAACGGTGAGGTTCTGCAATCTAAGAAAAGTCACATTGCGGCGGGTGACCAGATTCTGGTTCTTCCCAAGGTTGATTCGAAGAATCTTCAGGTGTTGAAGGATATTTCGCAGATTCTTTATCAGGTTGCGGTGGCGACAAAGGTAGTGCTGGATTTGTAAGTTAGTTCCTTTGTCTAGGAAGTTAAGAAATATATTATAGTTGGGTGAGGTTTTTATAAGATGAACAAAATAATTGTCGTTGGTCATCCGTCCTCCAAATATGAGGAGGTTGAAACTCTGCTCAATGATTGGGGCATGGTTGCCGCACAGCCTTCGCGCCAGGAAGGAATTCTTCCAGCAGAAATTGTCGAGATTCTGTGCAAGGCACATGGGGTGAATGTCCTAAACCGGTCAGAGTTTGATGATGAAGTCCATCAGATCGAGGTCAGTCCAGTATGGAACGGTATGGCGCTGGACCTTCTGCGAGGAAATCTTGAGCAACAACTTTGGGGGTGGGCTGACCCACACGCCGTTTATTTTCTGGACTACTGGAAGAACCTAGATCCCAAATTCACTTTCATCCTAGTTTATAACCATCCACGTTGCCTGTTGACACAAGATTCTGAAAACACAGAGGAGCTAACGTCCCAGACCCTGGATCAGCGGGTCCATAAATGGTGTACCTACAATGCAGCACTATTGCATTTTTACCATCGAAACTCCGAGTGCTGTTTGTTAGTTCATGCGGGCCAGGCCAGGGCTTCAGCAAAAAGTTATCTGCAGCAGGTTCGCGCTCGAATTGATGCCACACTCGATGCTGGTAAAACAGAAATTTTTGTCAATTCTGGGCCCAGCGGCTCCAATACCAGTGTTCAAAGTAACCGTTCTAAAGCAATGAACCAGCCGGAAAATTGTAAAACTTTATTAGCTGAGACAACGTGGCAAAACATGGGTGTTAACAACGGCGAAAACTCTCTGAAACAATACATCGCAGAAGCGCTGATCAATCAGTTCCCGGATGGCCGCCAAATGTACGAAGAGCTTCAGTCCGTGGCAAATTTACCTTATGCAGGAGAGGAGTTTTCTAGTCATTCAGCTTTTGTTGCTTGGAAAACCATGGCCAAACAGTATGACCATAGCCGTACATTAACCACTCAAAACAGAGAACAGCAGATAAAAATTTCTGAATTGCAAAAGTGTATTCAAGACACCAACGCTTTGTCTGAGGCAAAGAAACAACAGATCACTCTCCTGAACCAGGAACAGCAGCGTCTCAAATCGACACAAAAAGAAAGTCAGCAGGAAAACGAGCAACTCCTGCTTCAACTTCATCATGTTCAGGAAAAGCTCGAACGATACTACCTTGAGAACCAAAACCTCAAGACCACCCAGTACCCCTCACCGTCTGTATATTACGGTGCCGCAGATCGTATCAAACGTCAGCTATCCTACCGGCTGGGCGCTTCAATGATTGAAAATTCCCGCACCTTTGGCGGTTGGCTTTCTTTGCCTTGGACATTAATTCGAGTAACCCGGCAATTCCGCAAAGAGAAAAAACAGCGGAAGAAGGAAAAACTCCCTCCTATTTATGAATACTGTGATTTTCATGAGGCTAAAAGAGTCAAACAACATCTTTCATATCGACTGGGAGCTACCATGATAGCCAACGTTCGATCGCCCATTGGTGGGTTGAAGTTACCATGGCTTCTGAGGCGCGAAGTCAAAGATTTCAGACGGGGCCGAGAAGGTTTAGCAAATGCATAACAACGCATTAAACAAGCAAAGTACCACTCGCAATATATCATCATGGTTACATTTTCTAGATGTATTAATGCCTGCCAACGGTGTCACTCTTGTAGGGGCTGGCGCAGGCCAAGGAGAGTGGGTGAAGTTGCTCTATACTTGGAAAACCTCAAATGTAATCCTATTTGAAGCAGATGAAACAAAATATCGACACTTGTCAGGTGCAGATCATTTAAGAGAGGACTGGCAGACACGTCACCAGTTGGTTGCCGAAAAAAGCAAAGATACGCTTTTCTATTTTGCCAGCAATAGTGCTGAAAATGGCATCTTGAAACCGGAGAGTTTACGTAGCCTTTGGCCAAATATCGAGACCCTTAAAGAAAAAACTTACTCTGCAATTACTCTAGCAGGTCTGAAAAAAGAACTCGAACGATCTTTTAATTGGCTTATTGTGGATTGCCTACCCGGTTTGCCCATCATTAAAGGGGCAGGTGATACACTGGATGACTTAAATGTTGTTGTTGTGCGCATGTTACTAATGAAAGAAGTATTGCCAGAAGGCCCAGCCCATCAGAGTGAACTTGACAAATTCATGGCAGCACAAGGATTTCGGTGTCTATCCGTGGAATCAGAGCGACACCCCGCTATCGGTTACGGACTCTATATTCGTGATATGGAAGCTGTGGTTGAAAGATTTTCAGGACAAAATAAGCTGCTGCAAATGGATCAGGCAAGGGCTGAAAACCTTGTGGCTGAAAGAACACGGGAATTGAAAGCTGCAGACAAGACCAAAGTCGAGCAAGCAAGATGTATCGATGAGTTGAAGAGTCAAGTAGAGCAATTGAACCAGGCTAAAGCTGACGCTGATAAACTTATCAAAAGAACGACACAACAACTAGAAAAACTTAATAAAACAAGAGAAGATAAAAAAAATTTGTCCGGTGGACACAAAAATAATGCGCCTTCAAGAATTACACTGGTCCCGTTTAATAAACATATTGCATTTAATGAGTCTTACCGGATTAGTTGGAAAACTTATTTAAATTCATTTAAAAAAGAGGTCTTGGAGAATAGGTTGTCAAAATTACTAAGCAACCTTGACAATGAGTCAAAAGATCTTGTTAATCTTCAACTTGATTTGATTAATCCATTATCACCTAGTATTATTTCTAATTTTTTATATTTTGATAATAATTCAAAAAGAAATTTAATACCGGAAAAAACACTAACTCATTTTAAAAAAATTCAATATCATATTGGTCTAAATGACAAACTAAATTCTCTTCAAACCGAATTGAATTTACCAGAATTTCCACTGCCCGAACTTTTATTTCATAGTGGTCTTTTTTATATACAGAAGTTGGCTGGTTTAGCGATAAGAAACAAGTCCATAATTGATGCAGGGGCATATATTGGCGATACTGCAAAATTATTTTTTCAGTACTATAACCCAGCATGCGTATATGCTTTAGAACCACACCCTACAACATATAATAGTCTTGTGTCACAAATTTCCGAGTGGAAATTAGAGGATAAAATCATACCAATAAATTCTGCAACAGGATCTGGTATTGGGCATATGAATCTGTGGGGTGATGGTGTTGGTGCTTCGGTAATTAAAAAATCAAATATTGGTGAAAATGACTCTATTAAAGTTCCGGCAACAAATGTCGATTTTTTAGTAAAAGAAAATAAAATTGATAATCTTGCAATGATTAAATTTGACGTCGAAGGAAATGAATATGAATCAATATTAGGTTCGATAAATTCAATAATAAATTTCAAGCCAATATTATTGATATCGATATACCACACTGCAAAAGATTTTTTTGAGATAAAACCTTTATTAGAAAGCTTGAATTTAGGATATAAATTTTTGATAAGAAAAATTTCTGACGATATCTTTAAAGAATTAATTTTAATAGCTTTTGTTGAGGAAAAATAATGTTTAACTTTAAAAGTTACTATGATCTTTCCCATGATATTGCAAATAAAATTTCTTTTTTACCAAAGGTTGATTTTGTTGTCGGCATTCCAAAATCAGGTTTAATTCCGGCATGTATAATCGCATCATTTTTAAATAAGCCCCTTTTTGACCTCGACTCATTTTTATTTATTCATGCAAAAAGAAGTGGATCAAGAAAATTAAATGATAGTCGGATTGGTTGTGATCCTCAACAATCAGTATTGATTGTTGACGATTCGGTCAATACTGGCGCTGAACTGAAAAGGGTTCGAAAGCTTTTGGCCTTGAGCGAAAGTGGTTTTGAATATATCTACTGTGCAGTTTATGCAAACGATATCAAAAATCTCCCTCCAGAGGTTGATCTTGGTTTGGTGTCGGTCCCTCAACCTAGGGTTTTTCAATGGAACTACCGAAACCATATTATTGCAGAACAAGCCTGCTTTGACATGGATGGCGTTCTTTGTGTTGATCCAACGGAAGAGCAAAATGATGATGGGCCTCGTTATTTGGAGTTTATTCGAACGGCAAATCCATTATTCATACCCAAGAAGAAAATCTCTGCAATAGTAACATCACGCCTCGAAAGATTTAGAAAGGAGACTGAGGACTGGCTTCGCGTTCATGACGTTAAATATGGTGAGCTTATCATGTTGGATTTACCCTCTGCTGAAGAACGTCGGAAAAGGCGTGCTCACGCTCCATTTAAAGCAGAAATTTTCAAGTCAAGAAAAGACTTGGTGTTTATCGAGAGCAACTGGAAACAGGCAAAGCAAATTGCTGAGTTGGCAGACAAACCGGTTTTGTGTACAGAAAACGATGCATTTCTTTACGGGAAGTCACACCTAAATTCCCTTCAAAAATGTGAACAATTATTCAGCCATGATGCATTAAACACAACTGAGGCCCTTCGGTTAGAAAATGAAAAACTATTGGAGAGGATTACTAAACTTGAATGCGAAAGGCTCGGTCCAGTTGATGAATCTAATTGTATTAATGGTTTCAGCCTTGACAATATTAAAAAAAGTATGTGGAAAAGAGCTGAATTTTTAGCCCAAGCTAATGCTGAAGGTAAGTTGTCACCTTCAGCTGGCAAAAATCCTGAACCATTAAAAGAAAACTTTCGCGTCCTGATGATTTCAATATCATTTGACCAAAAATTTGGCGCAGGAGCTGCGGCCTCCAGCAACCGCCTGAAAAATGCAATGATTAAAAATGGCATTGACGTTCACACCTTATCAAAAGAGAATTTTCCAAATTTTAAGACAGATTTATCCGGGCAACCAAAATCCTTAAAAACAACTGGTTTTTTTAATTCATATCATAATAGTGAACATTCAAATGTTTTAAGAGAAAAAGTGAGATCGATTAATCCTGATGTAATTGTATTAGGAGCTGTTGATCGAGGGATAATTTCTCTTTTTGATATAGTGTCCTTAAACTATCCGATTGTCTGGATTGGTCGAGATAATTGGTCTCATACTGGTGGATGTATGTTTCAGTTAGACATGCATATTGATAGAATTAATGATTCCGTTTATGAAGAATTTATTTCTTTAATTAATTGTAATAAATATAAAAATGAATGTAATAATTGTGATGTGATTTCAGATATTAATGAGAGGTCTGTTGCAAAATTACAATTTTTTTTAAAAAAAATTGTTTACCAATTAAGGCCAGATATTGTTTTTGCTCCAATAAGTAAATGGTTGGAAAAAGTAATGGGTTCAGCTGAATTAACAAAAAATCATCTTATCCGACAAGTATATAATCCAATAGATTTATCTGAATTTAGACCACTCAAAGAAAACAAAAAAAGTTTAAGGAAAAAATTAAATTTACCACTGGATAATAAATTGGTACTTCTCGCAGCTTTTAATTTGGAAAACAAGAGAAAAGGAGCTGAATTATTATTTAAAGTTTTACAAGACAGAAGACTCTCCGAAGATATTGAGTTTGTTCTAATTGGAAAAGGGTCATTGGAAAATGTTCCCAAAAAATCAAGAGGGCGATGTCATATGTTGGGGTTTATTGATGATGATGTAAAAAAAGTCTCTTTGTATAACGCCATTGATGCGACCGTAGTACCTGCACTGCAAGAAAGTTTGTCGGTTGTGGCGTCGGACTCTATCTGTTGTGGCACCCCTGTTGTTGCTTTTAACACTAGCGGACTCACAGATTTTATTCGACACAAAGAGAATGGGTATCTCGCTAAGCCCTTTGATGCGCGTGATTTTGCAAATGGGATTTCTTGGGTTTGTCATAACAAGGATTGGGGTCAACTAAGTAAGAATGCCAGAAAAGTTGCAGAAAGTTTGTTTGATGAAAACCGGAATGTCCAAGAATATCTAAAAGTTTTTACTGAAGCTATAAATCATCATAAAAATGCTTCAAAATCCCAAATTGAGTTGGATTTTGTGGAGCATATCTTTGAAAGCTTTGGGGAAATTCTAAATGGACCTCAACCTTCAAAAGTACAAACCATTTCTAAAAAGTATCATATCAAAAGTTTGGCAAGCCTTGGGGACAACGGGAAATCCAATTGTGACTTAAAAAGTTCGGAAAAAAGACCTGATGACGATCAAAAAAATTCTTTGTGGAACGCAAATAGACTTTTTCGTGAAGGAAAATATAAAGAAGCTTTGGAAATTTACGAAAAGTTGAAAAATACTAGGTCAGCAGACATGAATTCAATCTATTCAGTAAATGCTGAAATGGCCAGAGAGCGAATAAATTCAAAAAACTTGATGTGATTTTTCCGGCATTAAGCTTCTCTTTCTCTATTGGACATCTGAAAAAAACTTTGAAATTTAAGAAACCGACCGGCAAATACACGGAAATTCGCGCTTGAGATGATTTGTACAATTTATTTCAGAAAATTTTTCGCAAAGAATCATTTTGCCGAGGCCCTTTCAAGGTATCGGCATTTTCCTGTTCTTAAAAATGCAAAGTCCATCTATGCCGCTTATCGATTAGGTCTTTACGAGACCGTTGCAAATAGTTGCAATGTAGACATAAGCCACTGGCAGGCCGGTTTTGCCCAGGCAGTGTCTTTGGCAGCCTGTGGGCGCAACCAAGAAGCGAAAGAAAAAACTTTTCAGCTGCTTTCGAAAAATTTTCCGGCAGCGCAAAAAGCTGTCTTGGCCGATGCTTTAGCGCCATTTCATCCCAAGCTTGCCTGTAGAACTCTGGGAGAGAGTGATGCCCCCCCCGTTTTGCGTGCAGCTTTGCTGTTGCGGACGGGAGAACTAAAAAAAGCGGCGACATTGTTGGGGGCTGAACTTTCTACAACAGAAGGTTTTAAAAACCCCGAGTTGTTCCTTTTCCAGAGCAACGCCATACCAATGAAACCGCACCAGCAATTGGAAAACTTAAATCGCTTCCTTGCAAACAACAATTTGCCTCCTTTGGAATTACGAAATCCCTCATTTGCTCCCAGCCCAACAAATTTAGGACTGGCCCAACAGCTTCCATTCATCCGTGGACCTCTGGTCAGTATTTTAATGACGGCTTACAACTCAGAGGATCGAATTGAAACAGCCATCACCTCTTTGCTTGACCAGACATATCAGGATATTGAGGTAATTGTTGTAGATGATGCCAGCAACGATAAAACGGGTGATATCATTCAGGCTCTTGCGAGGAAGGACCCGCGTGTAGTTTATGTGCGGTTGCCCCGCAATGTTGGGACTTATGTCGCCAAAAACATCGGCTTACAAAAAGCCAATGGTGTGTTTGTAACATGTCATGATTCCGACGATTGGACTCATCCATTGCGGATTGAACGTCAGGTTACGCCTTTATTAAAAAATAAACGCCTTGTTTTTACGACATCTCATTGGGTGCGCATGCAGGATAATGGGCTTTATTATGCCCGTCCCGTCCATCCACTTATGCGCATAAATCCTGCATCACCAATGTTTCGACACAAGCAGGTTCTAGAACATGCGGGTGGTTGGGACCCCGTCCGCACCGGAGCCGACAGTGAGTTTCTGGCAAGATTGAAACTGGTTTTTGGCCGACGTGCTATGTACCGCGTGCTTCAACCCTTAACTCTCGGCTCCCATCGACCTAATTCTCTGATGACCGCAGCAGATACGGGTTATTCGTCTACAGGAATGTCATCCACTCGCTTGTTGTACTGGGAAGCCTGGAATTATTGGCATATTGGTGAGCTTAGAGAAGGCCGAAAACCAAACCTTAAAAATGATCTCATGGCGGGAAGAAAGTTTTGCGCTCCTGAATCTATAAAGGTTCCAACTGCGGATATTCAGCATTGTCTGAAAAATTTCAATTAACAAGCTAAGTTCAATTCAGCGCTATACACCCCCAAAAGGGGTAAATATTTCAATGGAGATTAAAAAAATGAAGGTGGTTCCTATCTTCAAGCAGGACAATGCTGCCGAGATGAAATTGCCTTCTTTTGAAGAAAAAACAAGTGTGATCGATCTGGCAAAAGAGGTCGTACAAACGGAAATTGATGCCCTCTCCCGGATGTCCTCCCGCCTGAACAACGATTTTGAAAAGGCTGTGCAGCTTGCGCTCGGCGCACGCGGACGTCTGGTGGTTGTTGGCATGGGCAAGTCAGGCATCATTGGTAAAAAAATTGCCGCGACTCTTGCCTCAACGGGCACACCTTCCTTTTTTGTTCATCCCGGAGAAGCCTTTCATGGCGATCTCGGGATGATCAAGCCGTCCGATGTGGTATTGATGATTTCTTACAGCGGAGAAACGGAAGAACTGATCCGCCTGATCCCTTTTATGCAGCACCAAAAGAACCCAATCATCGCCATGACCGGCACATTCACTTCAACTTTGGCTCAAAATGCTGATGCTTTTCTTGACATTTCCGTCGAGAGAGAGGCCTGCAACAACAACCTGGCTCCAACCAGCTCAACGACGGCTTCCCTGGTGATGGGAGATGCTTTAGCGGTTGCTCTTTCCACGCTCAAAGGGTTTCAACCGGAAGATTTTGCCCGTTTCCATCCGGGAGGAAGCTTGGGCAGACGTCTGCTTACCCGCGTTTCCGATGTCATGAAACGATTGAGTTTGCCGGTGTGCTCTCCGGAAGCTAGTTTTCAGGAAGTTGTACAGGTCATCACTCGAGGAAGACTCGGCCTGGCCATTGTTCTGGAAGGGAAGGAGCTTCGGGGCATTATTACCGATGGGGATATCCTGCGGGCCTTTAAAAAATTCAGAGATCCCATAATCATTTCTGCCCAGGAAATAATGACCTGCCACCCAAAGACAATTGATATGAATGAACGGTTTGTCGTTGCAGAAGAACGCATGGTTGAAGCCAAGATCAATGCCCTGATTGTGGTCAATGATCAGAACGATGTGGTAGGAGTCCTTCAGATCTACGATTTCGGAAACAATCAGGTACGCGGCTAGAGACCGCTGCTAGTAACAATTGGGATGAAAAATTTTCATGGGCGATTCGCTTTTACTTCCTAATTTTTCTTTAGGGCTTGTGCTCTCCCGCGGCATCAAAAAAATGCGGCATCTCAAGGCCTTAGTGCCGGAGTGCCACCGATTCGTGTCAAGCAGAGGGTTCGGAAGAAAAAAGTTCGATGCTGTGTTCGGCTGGGGACACCGCCAAACAGCGAATCGGGCTCGCTCTCTGGCCAGACAGAAAGGGCTTCCTTATCTCGCCTTGGAAGATGGTTTCGTGCGATCTGTCGCTCCTGGCTGCCTGGGAGACCCTCCCCTTTCCCTTGTCCTGGATGATCAAGGGATTTATTACGATGCCCATAGTCCCTCCCGCCTTGAAACCCTGCTGGAAGACGGCGGCTGGGAAACTCCGGAGCTGCTTGCACGGGCACAGCGATTACTGGACCGCATCGTAAAAGAGAAGATATCAAAATATAATCACATGCCGTTTCTGAACCAGGCACTTCCCGGATCGAGAGAAGAAAAAGTCCTCCTGGTTGACCAGACTTTCGGGGACAGTTCGATTGTCTGCGGTATGGCGGACGAAACGACCTTCGAGCGGATGTTGGCTGCTGCCCTGAAAGAAAATCCCGAGGCGGATATTATCATCAAGACCCATCCTGACGTGATCGCGGGAAAGAAGCGCGGGTATTTATGCAACCTGAGTCATTCATCCTCCCGTGTTCATATCCTCGCCGAAGACCTGAATCCCCTTTCGGTACTTGAAAAGGCAGACCGGATCTACGTTGTAACCTCACAAATGGGATTCGAGGCGCTCCTTCTGGGAAAACCGGTGGAATGCTTCGGAATACCTTTCTACGCCGGCTGGGGCCTCACACGGGATCGGCAAAGCTGTTCAAGGCGAACAAAAAAACGGACTGCGGAAGAGCTTTTCACGGCTGCCTACATCCTTTATCCCCGCTATATCAATCCTCAAACGGGACAACCGGGAGTTCTGGAAGATGTCATCGAGCACCTGCTCAGGCAGCGCCCAATTTTCCAGGCCGATTTCGGACGCCTGATCTGTAGCGGGTTCCGCTGGTGGAAGCGGCCTTATATTCGCCGGGCTCTTTCCGCACCGGGAAACCGGGTGACATTCTCGGACAATCCCCGGAATCTTGTCAAGGCAGACAAAGTCGTTGTCTGGGGCGCAGGAGATCGGTCGGAGATGGTGCGCGCAGCCGAAAAAAAAGGTGTCCCCGTACATCGTATGGAGGACGGATTTCTACGCTCCGTGGGACTCGGGTCAGATCTGGTCCGCCCCCTTTCCCTGGTGGTGGATACCAGTGGAATCTATTTTAACCCCAACGCTCCGAGCGATCTGGAGACGATCCTGAGGGAGACGGATTTCTCCACCGATCTCAAAAAACGTGGGGCTGCGATGCGGAAGCGTATCGTGGAGGAGCGCCTGTCCAAATACAACGTGGGGGACGATTCACCTCCTGACCTTTCAGCGGCACCGGGACAGCGCATTATCCTGGTTCCAGGACAGGTGGAAGATGACGCTTCCATTCGCCTGGGATGTGTGGATATCCGGACAAATCTCGACCTTCTGGCGGAGGTGCGCCGGCAGAACCCAGGGGCCTATATCGTGCATAAACCCCATCCGGATGTTCTGGCAGGGAATCGCGAGGGGGGCATCACTACCAGTGAAGCGCTGAAATTCTGTGATCAAATCATCACCAAAACATCAATGCCCGCCTGCCTGAGGGCCGTGGATGAAGTTCATACCCTCACCAGCCTGACCGGATTTGAGGCCCTGCTGCATGGGAAGGCCGTTTTCACTTACGGACTGCCTTTCTATGCCGGATGGGGTCTCACCCGGGATCGCCATGAGGTGAGTCGACGGGGCAGAAAACTGGCTTTGGATGAACTGGTAACAGGAGCCCTGATTCTCTATCCACGTTACATCGACTGGAGTACGGGACAGGTTATTTCCCCTGAAGCAGCCCTGGAACACCTGAAGAACGGCAGGGGAAGACGAGCAACCGGAGGGGGACAGAACGGTTTCATGCTGCGATGGCGATGGAAACTCAGCGGTTTTTTTGAAGGGATACGGGACAGGGAGGGATCACCGAATGCCACTGACCAGCCATAATATCCTTCTTTTGCAGGGACCGATGGGCCCCTTTTTCTGGTGGTTCGCTCGCCGCCTGAGAAAAAGAGGAGCAACCGTCTACAAGGTCAACTTAAATGGCGGAGATGCCCTCTTTTATCCAACGGGAGCCATCCCCTATCGGGGATCATATGATGATTGGCCCGCTTTTTTTGAATCGCTGGTCAGGAGCAGGAAAATTGACGAAATTGTCCTGTTCGGCGATTGCCGAGCCTACCACCGGGCAGCCATCAGTATGGCCCGACGGATGGGGCTCGCCATTCGGGTTTTTGAAGAAGGATATCTCCGCCCTCACTGGATCACCTTGGAGGAGGATGGCGTCAACGGTAATTCGACTTTACCGTCAGAGCCATCTTTTTTCTGGGGGCAGGGAACTGAAGTCAAGGAAGAGGCGACGACACAGTTCTCTCATCCCTTTTCCCGTATGGTTTTCTTCACCCTTATGTACGGTCTGGTCGGTTGGCTGAGCAAGTGGAAATATCCGGGATATCGCCACCACCGAGGAAACAATATCTGGCAAGAAACCCGACAATGGCTACTTTCCGCTTGGAGAAGGTATCGGCATGCGCCTGCTTCCAGAAAAGTTACCCGGCTGGTTGCCGGTCCTCTCAATATGAAATATTTTCTGTTCCCCCTGCAGGTCCACAATGATTGCCAGCTACTGTTTCATTCTCCGAAGCAGGACCAATCGAAGATTCTTTATGAGGTAATAGGTTCATTTGCACATCATGCCCCGGAGAACCTGTCTCTGGTGATTAAACATCACCCCATGGATCGCGCTTATCGTGATTACACCTCCAGCATTCGGGAGTTTGCCCGTCATTACGGTGTGAGTGGGCGGGTTATTTATACCTGGGATGCCCATCTGCCCACCCTTCTGCGTCATGCCCGCGGAGTGGTCACGGTAAACAGCACTGTGGGGCTGCAGGCCCTCTTCCATAACGTCCCGGTCAAGGTGCTCGGAAGAGCGATTTACAAAATAAAAGGACTGACCGACTTCGGCCCTTTGGAGAACTTCTGGACACATCCAATGCCCCCCGATCCCGATCTCTACCAAAAATTTCGCGGTTACCTGCTGGACACCAACCAATTCAACGGTTCATTTTCCTATCCCCCAACCCGGCAACTTCTTGATCACTGGGTCAAGCTCGATACCAGGAATATTCCGGAGAGAATCGAAGAGACGGGAGTTCCCTGGCTGGAGGTCGCCTGAAAGACCATAATTATATTGAAAAAAAAGGCTTTCTGAAAAATATTCCCCAGAAAGCCTTTTTTACTGTTTTTTGCTGAGCTGCTTTGCTCAAAAAGCAAATAGTCAATATTATTTTCACTCCCACTCAATGGTAGCTGGGGGCTTGCTGGAAATATCGTAGACCACCCGATTCACCCCCCTTACTTCGTTGATGATCCGGTTGCTGATGCGAGACATGATGGCATAGGGAAGCGGATACCATTCGGCCGTCATAAAATCTTTTGTCTCCACGGCCCGCAAGGAAATGACGAACTCGTAGGTTCTTCCATCCCCCATGACCCCGACACTTTTGACCGGCAGAAACACGGCAAAAGCCTGGCTGATCTTGTCGTAATGGCCGGTGCTGCGCAGCTCATCGATATAGATGGCGTCGGCATAACGCAGGGCATCGGCAAATTCTTTTTTAATTTCCCCCAGGATGCGGACACCCAGCCCCGGACCCGGGAAAGGATGGCGATAAACCAGCTGATGCGGGAGTCCCAGTTCCTCGCCGATGGAACGCACCTCATCCTTGAATAGTTCGCGCAACGGCTCCACCAGTTCCAGTTTCATGATATCGGGCAGGCCGCCGACATTGTGATGGCTCTTGATACTGTGGGCCTTGCCGGTTTTCGCACCGGCGGATTCGATGACGTCGGGATAGATGGTCCCCTGCCCCAGCCAGCGAACATCCCCCAGCCTTTTCGCCTCTTCTTCGAAAATCTCGATAAAAAGCCCGCCGATGATCTTCCGCTTCTGCTCGGGATCGGCCACCCCTTTGAGAGCGGACAGGAATCGCTCTTGGGCGTCTACCCGGATTACCCTGACGCCGAGATTTTCTGCAAAAGTGGCCATGACCTGATCCCCCTCCCCCAGCCGGAGAAGGCCGTTATCCACAAAAACACAGGTCAGCTGATCACCGACAGCCTGATGAAGCAGGGCGGCGGCCACAGAGGAATCAACCCCGCCGGAAAGACCCAGAATCACGGGATCTTTACCTACCTGCTCGCGGATGCGGGCAACACCGTCCTGGATGATATTCCCGGGCGTCCACTGACCGGAGCAACGACAGATGCTGCGCACGAAATTCTCAATCAGAAGGTCGCCTCGCAAGGTATGGTTGACTTCGGGATGGAACTGAACACCGTACTGGCGGCGTTCGATATTCTGGAAGGCGCAGACCGGAGCGTTTTCGGAGCAAGCCACAACCTCGAACTGATCCGGCACCTTGTCTATATGGTCGCCATGACTCATCCAGACCGAGTTTTTGCGCTCCACAAAAAAACCCTCAAAGAGGGGGCCGGGCTGCCCCTCGGCCAACAATTCCGCATGCCCGTATTCCCTCTTTCCGGCAGGAATAACCGCACCGCCGAAATGACGACACATCAGCTGCATGCCATAGCAGATCCCAAGTACCGGAATTCCCAGTTCAAAAAGCTCCTCCTCAACAGCGGGAGCCCCTTCGTCGTAAACCGATTTTGGCCCCCCTGAGAGAACAATCCCCCTGGGGGCGTAAGAGCGGATTGCATCCAGGTCCATGTCAAAAGGCTGGATTTCACAGTAAACGTGGGTTTCCCGGATCCTCCGGGCAATGAGCTGACTGTACTGTGAACCAAAATCGAGAATCAAAATTTTTTCGCTGTGAATATCTTTTATCATAATCCATTTCCTGCAAACAAAAATCCGGGACAGATTTCATTCCGCCCCGGTCATCCGGTCATGCATATCAAATTCAGTGGAGTCATTTCCACAACCCATCAGAAATTCGGGTTAAAACGGTAGTTGGGCGCCTCGTGAGTAATTTGTACATCATGAACATGAGATTCCTTCAAACCGGCATTGGAAATCTTAATAAACCGTGCCTTTTCCTGAAGCTCGCGGATATTGCAACAACCTGTATAACCCATGCCTGCGCGCAGCCCACCTAAAAGCTGGTGAACATTGTCGGAGAGACTCCCGCGATAAGGGACCCGCCCCTCGATCCCTTCCGGAACCAGCTTGATCTCACTCTCCACGTCAGCCTGGAAATAGCGGTCCTTGCTCCCTTTATTCATGGCGCCGATACTGCCCATGCCACGGTACGTCTTGTAGGTACGCCCCTGGTAAAGGATCGTATCTCCGGGGGACTCCCCGGTCCCGGCGAAGAGGGACCCGATCATGACAACATCCGCACCAAAGGCCAATGCCTTGGGAATGTCGCCGGAGAACTTGATCCCTCCATCAGCGATCAGAGGAATCCCTTTTTTACGCGTAATCCGCGCGACATCCTGGATGGCGGTCAATTGCGGAACGCCAACCCCGGCAACAACCCGGGTGGTGCAGATAGAACCGGGACCGATCCCAACCTTGACGGCGTCAACCCCTGCCCCAGCCAAGGCTTCCGCTGCTTCGGCCGTGGCAACATTGCCCGCAACCAGCTGTAAATCCGGGTAGCTTCTTTTGACATCCCGCACCGCATCGATAACCGCCTGGGAATGACCATGAGCTGTGTCGACAACAATGACATCGACTCCGGCCTTGACCAGCGCCTCCACCCGTTCTTCGCGGTCGTTTCCCACACCGATGGCGGCACCGGCAATCAGGCGTCCGAGAGCGTCTTTACTGGCGTGGGGATATTTGCGAACCTTTTCGATATCCTTGATGGTGATCAAACCTTGAAGCATATAGTCTTTGTCTACCACCAGAAGCTTTTCGATCCGGTGTTTATGGAGATGGAATTTGGCGTCTTCGAGGGTCGTGCCGGGAGGGACAGTGACCAGCTTATCTTTGGTCATGACATGCTCAATGACCTGGTCAAGCTCGGTTTCAAAACGAAGATCCCGATTGGTGAGGATACCGACAAGTTTTCCGTTTTCGGTGATCGGGACCCCTGAAATCCGATATTTTTTCATCAGTTCCAGGGCTTCCCGAATTTTCTGCCGGGGATTCATGGTGATGGGGTCGACAATCATCCCGCTTTCCGACTTTTTGACCTGGTCGACTTCCAGAGCCTGGTCGGCGGGACTCATGTTTTTATGAATAACACCCAGCCCTCCTTCCCGGGACATGCAGATCGCGGTGCGCGATTCGGTCACCGTATCCATAGCGGCGGATACCAGAGGGATCTGGAGCTTGATGGTTCGTGTCAGGCTTGTGGTCAGATCGGCATCTTTGGGAAAAAATGTGGAGTGGGCCGGTACTAAAAGAACATCATCAAATGTAAGACCTTCCCTGATCACTGAATCCACCATACCAGCCTCCTCTCTCCCGCAAAAAGTTTCGAACCGATTAATCGGTGATTCTATGCTTTTTCATTTGAGGAGTCAAAGAAAACCGGCGCAGAATTTGACTAGCCCGGTTTCTTCATAAGGCTTTGGCACGAAATCGACAAGTGTGCTTCAGATCAAGCACAGCGACGCGTTCTGTAGGTGTACTTGTTATAGTTCGAAGAGCAAGTAGCAAGCACGACCGGGAGACTATCGAACTTGGGAAATCGTAACAAATAACATGAGAAATCTAGGAGTCTGTCGGACTTAAGGGATCGTCATGAGAAAATGGGAAATCGAGGACAGATTTTCGCAAATTTGAGCTCGAATAGCAGGGCTATTTGTCGAGAATTTGCGAAAATATGGCCTGATTTATCAATTTTGCAGTAGATTCATTCCTAAGTTCGACAGACTCCTCAAGATGAAATGCGATTGACGGTTATAGTAGAAGTCTTCATGAAGCATCCGGGCTAATTCAATTGGGTATAAAATCCTCCCGTTTTTCAACACGCTCAAGGAAATCGGAGAGCAGGCTAACGGTACTTTCCAGATCGGACTGGGAAAGGACTTCCACCGGTGTATGCATGTAACGCAACGGGACACTGATAAGCGCCGCAGCCACCCCTTCCCGCGAGACCTGAAGAGCGTTGGCGTCGGTACCGGTCGGTCGGCCGGAAGCTTCGATCTGGTGAGGAATCTTTCCATCCTTGGCGGTGGCAACCAGCATGCGAAACAGGGCTGGATTGATATTTGGTCCCCGGCAGAGAATAGGGCCGTCACCGAGTTTCAACTCACCGAGCTCCTTCTTGTCGATTTCCGGACAATCGGTGGCAAAACCGACATCAACGGCAATACCGACATCCGGATTCACACCGTAGGCGCTGGTTTGGGAACCGCGCAGGCCGACCTCTTCCTGAACCGTAAAAACGCCATAGACGTCGGCTTTTACCGGACCGCGCCGACGGATTTCCTTGAGAACCTGGGCGACGATGAAAGCACCCATCTTGTCGTCAAAAGCCCGGGAGGTAAGGCGATCCCCCTGCAAATGCTCGAGTTTAACGGCGATGGTTACCGGATCCCCGATATTTACCAGGGAGGCGGTTTCATCCTTGCTTGCGCTGCCGATGTCAATGAACTGGTTTTTAAACTTGACCACCACCTCGCGGTCTTTCTGCTCCATCAGATGAATCGGTTTTTTGCCCACCACCCCCAGCAGCGGACCATTGTCCGTGTGAATATGGACCCGTTGCCCGGGAACGAGGTGAGGGTCCACCCCCCCGATCGGCGAAAAGTAAATAAAGCCGTTATCATCGATATACTGGACAATAAATCCGATCTCGTCGCAATGGCCGGCGAGCATGACCCGCAGGCTGTCCTTGCCCGTTCCCTTGATGCAGGCAATCACGTTGCCCATGAGATCAGTTTTCAGTTCATCAACCACCCCTTCCAGTTCTTTCCGGATCCTGCGCTGGGCCGGTTGTTCGAAGCCCGAAGGGCTGGGTATTTCAACAAGTTCTTTCAAAAACTTCAGGTCTTTCTTATTCATTCCTTCTCCTTATTTAAAAAACCCCTCACACCCGCTCGCTTTGCTCTCTCAAACCGCAAAGACAAACCAACCGCAGAGAACGCAGAGGAAAACAAAAGATTATTCAGTCGTTTTTTCTCTGCGTTCTCGGCGGTAAAAAGGTTTTATCCGTCCAATTTCTTCCCGAGTATCCTCTCAACAATCCTTAAAGAATTACGACGTGCATTTTCAACCTCTTCGTCAAAAAGCCCCGCGCCTAAAGCCACTGCCCTGGCATTTGCCCAAGTGGTCAGATCTTCTGGAGAGTGACTGTCGGTATTAATAATTAGGTCGGCGCCGTATTTCCTGGCCAGAGCCGCCACGTGACCGTTGCAGAGGGAGTGCCCCTTGCGGGTAGTGATCTCCAGACAGACTCCGCCTTCCTTTGCCAGGCGCACCTCTTCTTCACGGATGAGGCCGGGGTGAGCAAGAATATCGACACCAGCCAGAATGGCAGCACGATTGGTCCCTGGCGCCACCGGCTCCACCAAGCTCTCGCCATGGCAGACGACCAGTTGAGCGCCATGCCTTCGCGCTTCAACGGCCGCATCCTTGATTAACGGGGGCGGAATATACGTCAACTCAACCCCGAAAAAAACCCTGACCCCGTAGTTTTCTCCAAGCTTTTCCGCCACCTTGGAAAGCCTCGGAAGAATATAGTCAAGATTGGAATAGTCAGCATGATCGGTAATAGCGATGGCACGATATCCTGTAACCGCCGCCCGCCGGACCAGTTCCGACGGAATCAGCTCCCCGTCGCTGAAAATGGAATGGGTATGTAAATCAATCATGGCAGTTCCCTCACTGCAAAATGGTTAGCCAGAAAAGCCGATGAAAAGTTGTCCAAAAGTTTTCGAAGTTCTGAACGATCTCCTGACTTCAACCATAATTCATCACCATGGGCCTTGTCCAGCCGAACCCTGAACACCGGGACTTTCTTGCTCTGGAAAAAGGACTCAGCCACTGTCTTTTCTTCATAAGGGTACAAGGATATGACCCCGATAACCCTGCGACAGAAGGGGGCCCACAGCGGCCCGGCCTCAGGAGCAGAAGACATGGAAAAAAATCGCAGAAAAAAATTTTCCGCAACGCGAAGCCGACCGAAGTCCCCGACTCGAAATATCGTTTCATTGTTCTTCCAACCGGACTCCAGTTCAAACTCGTGTATACCCTTGAAAACATCCGTAAAATCCGTCAACTCCCGGGCCGAGGAGGTGAGCACAACGAGTTTGGCGGACCCCTCTTCCAAAAGGGAATCTTTTTCCCCTAGACAGTCGCGAATAGAAACTATTGCCTCAGCGGACAACAAAGGATGGTCATCTTTATGGCTGGTGGGTTCCAGCTTTTGAGCTTTTTCAACCAACCCTTTTTCCAGAAGAACCCTCAGAATGTGCAGAACCTCGTAATCGGGACGAGGACATTTATCCAGAATGTCTTCCACTTTTTCATAGTGATGGAGGAGGGTAAGAATTTCCTGGGTGGAAGGCCGCAATCCCTTGGGCAGGTGATCTTTAGGGACACGAAGTTCCAGGCTCATCTCCCGCCGGGGCAAGAACCCGATCTGCGACTCCATTTCATCATTTTGCCGCAGCCCTTCCATAAGAAGATGGTCCACGGGAAGGTTGATTTTTATTTCACAATTCACTCCCCCGGGACTGAACCAGAAACTTCCATTTTCCCAACCCAGAAGCCGGAACAAAGCCTTTTCACCATCAACAGCTCCAGCCTGGGCATTGACCACATTGCCTTCCAGAAGAAAAACACCTTCCCTTTTTCCCGGGAACGTTCCAGGGTAAGAATCCCGTCTTTGCGATTCAAGTTGAACACCTGCAGCAGGTCAACCAGTGAAATCTGCTTCAGGTCACCCTCAATTTCGTTCTTGCGATCAGCCAGTTCACCCACATCGACCGACTTTTTAAGGGTCTGGAGAACCCGGTTGGTCATCTGCTCCTGATTAAACGGCCGGGACACAAAAAAATCTTTCTCCGGACGCATAAATTCCATGATCTTTTGGGAATTTTCATCCCGTCCGAGGATAAAGAAAGAAATCTCCAGCGTTTTTGGGTTGCTCCTCAGGATAGAAACCAGGCTCAGCAACGGCAGAAGCGCCAGATTCATATCCACCACCAACAACTGCGGAGGAGTGACAAGAGAAACCTGCAAAGTTTCCGGCCCGTCTTTGCAAACCCGCACAGAAAATCCCTGTTCAGCCAACAGTTTTGGCATGAAGGCCAATTCGGGTATGTCACCGGCAATGATTAAATGAAGAGTTTTTTTGCTCATAGGTCAGATGTCTTCCTGAAGCCGATATTGTTCCTGCAGTTTTAGAATCATGCTTTCTACAAAATAAAAATCAGAGGTATGAAATCCGTACCACTGTCCCCCTTTTCGCCTGGTCAGAAGGGCATAGGCAAATTCTTCGCTCAAATAGAGAAAAAAGGGCGACTCGGTGAAGTTTGGTTCGGAAATATATATAGGAATAATCCGCTGATAACTCCAGGTTTCCCTCTGACTTCCCCCCAGCAGAAAGATAGAAGTCGAAGAGCTTTCAATCAACCCGGGATGGGGCAACTGCCCCCTGACATTTTCAAAATTTCCGCAGCCATGATAGATAAAACCCCGAACTCGGCTGGCCTCCGTCAATTCTCGACCGAAAGAACGCAGGACTTTCTCAATACAGTCTTCGGTGAGCTGGACATTGCAGTGTTCCTGATATCCGGAAACGTCGGAGGACGTCTCAGGGGTTTTTCCCATGATTTTTTCAACGGCATCCCAGAAGGAGAGATCTTCCAGACCGTATTTGCAAGTAAGACTTGAGTCCAGTGCCTGAAGACGATTTTCCGCGGTTTCAGTGAGCTGCTTGAAGGAACTTCCATCCACGGAACAGGAAGCGGAACGCAGAACCACCTTGATGGGAAGACTTTTCTGAAGATTGTTAACCACCAGTTTAGGTTTTAATATCCTCAGAATGCGCCTCTGGGTCAACAGGGAACCCCAGTAATCCGTTTCCGGGAGAAAAAGAAAAAACTCGTCCGGACCATCCATGGCAATGATATCCGCCTCCCGGAGCGTGATACCAAGAGCACTGACCAGGTTGCTGATCGCATCCTCGACCTCGCGATCTTTGAATTCACATTTCAATTGGGCATAGTTCTTTATACGCAACTTGGTGATCGACAGATCGCGTCCATAGCGCTGGGCTTTGTGAATCTCCTTGGAAGCGTAATCCCGGAAAAACACCATATTATAAGCTTCATTGCGGGGGGAACGCAGAATGTTACGCTCCAGGCTCCGAAAAAGGAGGGCGTTATGCAGACCCGTTGCCGCAATTTCAGCCACCATGGCTGCCACTTTCAGGTCTCTACGATTAAAGTTTTTCCGCCCGCTGGGGGCCTCCACCCGGACCAGCGCCAGTGTTTCGTTGCTGAAATTGACAGGGACCTGAATGGTTGTAGGTTCATCCCCGAACATGGCTTCCCCATCGGTAAAAGCACGGCGTTCAGCTCCGGTCGGCTGAAAAATATCCTCTTCAGGAGGAACCTTGGCCAGCCCTCGCGCACTACGCAAACGATAGTGATTGGCCATCTCCCGATAAAGCCAGAGGGCGGCGCCGTCAGCCTGCAGTATTTCCATCATGATGTCGGCAATGAAGTCCGTCAAACGATCCAATTCGTGGATTTTCAACAGACCAAGGCACTTCCGGTAAGAGGCGAGAATCGAAAAGTAATCAACATTCTCATCGATCAGCTTGGCGTGTTCGCTCCTCAAGGTCTGGCGATAGAGAACTTTATTGATCAGAAGGAGAAAGGCTTCCGGATCGATCGGTTTTAGCAGGTATTCGGCAACCCCTTTTTTCATGGCCTGGACAGCCAGGTTGACATCTTTTTGCCGGGTTACCGCCATGATTTCCTGATCGGGATTCAGCTGCCGGATCAGTTGCGCCACCTCCAGAGAATTTTCCTCCCCGAGGTCCATATCCAGAATAACCAGGTCGAATTCCTCACGATAGACATGATCCAGCCCCTTACTGCCACTGACGGCCGTAACAACCTGGTAGCCTTCCGCTCCCAAAAGGTCTGCATAAAACCTTCTGAAAAACTGTTCATCGTCAATTGCCAGGATTCTACCTTTTGCCATGCTCATCACCAATATAAAACAAGTTGAAGGTTAAAGACTGAAGGCTGAATGTTTTTGGCTCGTGGGTCGTAGCTCATGGCTAATGGTCGTTTTTGGTCATTGGTCATTGGTCGCTTGTCACTGGTCATTGGTTCTTTATCAGCGACGATCAGTGCAAATCAGCGGTTATTTTTTCTTTGCGTGCTTCGCGTTCTCTGCGGTAAAAAGGGTTTTGACTACGAGCTATCAGCGAATAAAACTTTTCAAGCCCTCAGAAAGAATTCGACCGTTCGCCCAGTTGCGAGTTTTTGTATGAAGCGACGATCCGCACCGCAACCGTCTGTCCGATCAGTTCCGGGTCGCCGTAGAAGTTGACAATTCGGCTCCAGTCGGTCCGCCCGAAAATCTGGCCTCCGCCCTGGCGACTCTCACCTTCCACCAGTACCGGAAAAGTTCTGCCGACATCCTCAGCCCAGGTTTGCCGGCTGATCTCCTCCTGAACTTCCAGGAGACGCTCGAATCTCTGTTGTTTCAGCACTCCAGAAGTGTCGTCATGCAAATTCAAAGCCTGCGTATTGGGCCGTGGTGAATAGAGAAAGGTAAAAGCATCGGCAAAGCGAACCTGTGTGACCAGATCCAAGGTGTCTTTAAAGTCATTTTCCGTTTCACCGGGAAAACCGACGATAATATCCGTGGTCAGACGGATTTCAGGACAGGTCGCTTTAAGACGAGCAATCTTTTCCAGATAAGCTTCTCGTGTGTACCCTCTCCCCATCAGCTTGAGGATTCCGTTGGAGCCGCTTTGAAAAGGGAGATGAATATGTCTGCAAAGTTTCGGCAATCTGGAAAAAGAGTCGATCAGCTGATCTGAAATATCCTTAGGATGAGAGGTCACAAAGCGGATTCTTTCAATCCCCGGGATATCATGGACCACATCTAAAAGCTCAACAAAGGATTTTTCATCCGTAAGATTATTACCATAAGAATTGACATTCTGTCCGACCAGCGTCACTTCCCGGGTTCCATTTTCAGCCAGTTCCCGAACCTCCGCGACGATTTCCGGACTGGGACGGCTGATTTCGCGCCCCCGCACAAGGGGAACCACGCAATAAGCACAGAAGTTATCGCACCCCTGCATGATCGTCACAAATTGGGTAACAGCCCTGTTACAACGCCTTTTCGGAAATAATCTCAGGCGCGTTTCCTTATCCAGGAAATCGGTTTCCAGGCAACGCTGGTGATCCCCGGCTTTGCGGATCAAATCAGGCAACAAGTGAATATTGTGAGTGCCGAACACGACATCCACATGGGGAAGCTGGTCCAGGAGGCGCTGACCCTCCTGCTGAGCCACACAGCCGCCCACGGCAATCAGCAGAGCTGGATTCGCCTCTTTCAAAGGCTTGAACTGCCACAGGTGGCCGACAACCTTTCTTTCCGCTCTCTCACGAATGGTACAGGTGTTGAGGAGAATCAGGTCGGCATGCTCCGGAGCGCTGCTCGACTCATAACCCAACCCCTCCAGAAGGCCGGCAATCTGCTCCGAATCCACGACATTCATCTGGCAACCGAAGGTTTCCATGTAAAATTTTTTTCTCATAAGCTCCAATTTCCTATCGATTTTGCCAAAAGGGTAAGTGGAGAGATCGAGAAAAGTCAATGGATTTCCCGGACTTTTACCCGTATTCAGAAAGCCTTCTGCTGCAACCGCCAATTTTTATATCAACTCTTGGCTTTTGGCTAGTGGCTCAACCTCAAAAAAGAGTCTTTCGACTGCGAGATCATAAGATCAAATAACCCACAGGAACGTTTTTGAAAAACTGGAAATTAAACTTGACAATAATATTGCGGGAAATATAATTATTTCATGATATGAAACAACCATTCACATTGTGCAATAAAAAATATGACCTTCATAAAATCCGTCGAAAAATCTGTTGACATCCTTTCCTGCTTTACACTTGAAAACCCTCTCCTCAGGGTTGTCGAAATCAGTCATCTGACCGGCCTAAACCAGAGTACCGTCTCACGAATTCTTTCCACGCTTGCTAAAAAACAATGTATTGAACAGATCGGCCCAAACGGCAAATATCAACTTGGGATTAAATTTCATCAGTGGTCTGCCGTGCTTCGTCATAAAACAAGTCTGCCGGACCTGGCACGACCAGTGATGGAGAAACTTCGGGACTCTTGTGGGGAAGAGGTTTCCCTCTATGGGCTCGATGAAAATCGAAGAATCTGTCTTGAGGCTGTAAAAAGTCATTTTGACCTGGCAAAAGTCACACCGGTAGGCAAGATTTTACCCCTTCATTGCGGTGCGGCCGGCAAAGTTCTTCTTGCTTATCTTACAGCCTCTGAACGGAAGAAATTCATCAGCAATAAAGGCCTGGAACAATTTACCCCCAAAACCGTCGTTAATCCAGAGGAGCTGGAGATGGACCTGGAAAAGATCCGCCGGGATGGTTATGCGGTAAGCCAGGGGGAGAGAGAAGAAGGGGCGTATTCGATTGTTGCGCCAATTTTTAATCAAAATGAGAAAATAGCGGCAAGTCTTTCGATAAGTGGTCCGCTTTTCCGTCTTTCTGAAGCAACGTTAAAAAATAACATAAAAACTGTTAAGCATGCTGCAAATGAAATCTCAGCACTTCTAAGCAAATCCAATTTGAATCACAAAAAGGATAGCAGGTGACATTTCCCGCAAAATGATTTTGCGATGCAAAATAATCAGCATTTTTAGAGACAGGTTAGTAAACCATTCGGACGATTAACTTTGGGGAGAGGGTTTTAAGTGGCTTTACTGTCTTTGATCATTTGTTTTGTGCTGTTGCTGCTGATTGGATTCCCCATTGCCTTCAATCTGATTCTCAGTTCGATTGTCTACCTCCTGGTTGGAGATTATCCCCTGACACTGGTTTCCCAAAGAATGTTCCAAGGGATGAACGGTTTTGCTCTGCTGGCAGTCCCTTTCTTCATTCTTACCGGCCAATTAATGGTCAAGGGAAGTCTTCTCAAGTCACTGACCGATTTTGTTAATGCTTTCGTGGGGCATGTGCGAGGGGCTCTTGCTCTCGTGACTGTCGGTACCTGCCTTTTTATGGGAGCCATTGTCGGCCTTGCAGTTGCAGCCACCGCTTCCCTGGGTTCTTTTCTGATCCCGATGATGAAAGAGGAGGGATATTCTGCCGGTTACGCCTCCGGGGTGATGGCTTCGGCTTCGCTGCTTGGGCCGATTATGCCGCCCAGCGTTCTGATGATCATTTACTGTGTTTCCGTAGGAAGAACTTCCATTGCCGGAATTTTCCTGGCTTCCATCATACCCGCCTTCATGATCGCCCTCGCCCAGATGCTGGTGATTTATTTTTTGGCCCGGAAGAGGAATTACCCCTGTCATGAAACCGGAGACTGGCCGGAGAAATGGAGACAATTCAGGAAGGCCTGCCCGGCACTGATGTTGCCGGTCATCATCCTCGGCGGCATTTTTGGAGGGATATTCACTGTAACTGAAGCCTCGGCCGCCGCCGCCGCCTATGCATTCTTTCTCTCCATGTTCGTCATGAAAGATGTCAAATGGTCCGATCTTCCCAGCATTTTCATGGAGACAGCACTTACATCCGGCCTGGTCATCATGCTTGCAGGAAGTGCGACAATCACCGCATGGGCCATCTCAAACGAACAGATCATTCAGACCGTCAGTGGTCCCATGTCACAGATACCGGTCTGGCTTTTCCTGCTCCTTCTAAATATTCTGCTGTTGATCAACGGAATGTTCATGGATGACTATGCCTCTGTCATCGTCCTGGGACCGATCCTGGCACCCATCGCCTGGGGGATGGGAATTGATCCTCTCCAGATCGGGGTTATCATCTGTGTCAATCTGGTTATCGGATTGGCCACCCCCCCGTTTGGGATCACCCTTTTCGTGACAAGCCCGATGGCCGGAGTCACCATCGAACAAACGGCTAAGGAAGGGTTGCCGATGATCTTGATCAGCATCCTGATCCTTTTGTTTGTTACCTACATTCCGGCATTGACTTTATGGTTACCCCGAATGTTTGGCTATTAGATAGGTTGGCGGTTCGGCAACCCGAGATTCCCGAACTGCCGTTTTGAAGTAACGGCTACAATTTAAAAAGGAGGTAGGATCATGAAAAAGAGGCACCTTTTTACCGGTACGGCTCTCTTGGCGGCATCGCTATTCCTATTTTCGGGAATGGTGTTTGCCAAAACCACAAAAGCAAGAATTTCGGTGTGCAATTCCATGACCCACCCGCAAACCCTCGGCCTGATGCTTTTCAAGAAATATGTTGAAAAAGAAACCAAGGGAGCGATGGAAATAGCCATCTACTGCAATTCCCAGCTTGGTGGAGAAAGGGAATCTGTTGAGCAGGTTAAAAGCGGGGCGCTGGAAATGGCGACGGCCTCGGCAGGCCCTCTGACAACCTTCAACAACAAATTCATGGTCCTGGACATTCCCTTTGCATTTGACAGTTATGACGCCGCATGGGGTGTACTAGATGGGCCCATGGGGCAAAAGCTTCTGGAATCCAGCGAAAGCATCGGTCTGAAAGGTTTGGCTTACATGGAAAACGGCTTCCGTCATGTGACCAACAACGTCCGGCCGATAAACAGTCCTGCAAACCTTAATGGCATCAAGATCAGGACCATGGAAGCTCCCATGCACATGATGAATTTCAAAACCCTTGGCGCCAACCCGACCCCTGTCCCCTGGACTGAACTCTACATGACGATGCAGCAGAAAATTGTCGATGGGCAGGAAAATCCCCTGGCTAACATCTGGGAATTAAAAATGTATGAAGTGCAGAAGTATACCTCGCTGACGGGGCATATTTACGACCCGATGCCGCTGGTCGCGAACCTGGCATGGTTCAACAAACTACCCAAAGAATACCAGTCGATTATCGAAAGAGGAGCGCTGTTGGGACAAAATTACAGCCGTTTCGTCAATCAAGCCCGTGAGAGGGAACTCGTCGACAAGCTTGAAGCCAAGGGAATGAAAGTCAACGACTTATCTGCCAAAGCCAAGGAAGAAATGAGAAAGAAATCTCAGGGAGCGGTCGTTGCCAAAATTAAATCCAGCACCGACAAAAAATTTGTCGACGACTGGCTCGAAGCAATCAAAGATTTTAGCAAAGATGTAAACGCCGGAATGTAAAGATGCATGGCCGGAGGGGATGAGCACCCATTACCTTTCCCCTCCGGCAATCGAAACCCGGGAAAAAATCGTTCTGAGTAACGTGGAAACAGAGTTTTCGGAGAACATGGAAATGGACGAGGGAAGACTGGAAACGCTCTGTAATTATCTGGAGAAAATCACCTTGGGGATAACCATGGTCATGTGTGTGGCAATGCTTGTCGTCGCCTGGATGCATGTGATCAAAAGATATGTCTTTAATGACGCACTTACATGGTCAGAGGAATTTCTCCGTTTCGCCATTGTCTGGTATGCCCTTCTGAGTGCCAGTATTCTTTACAAACGCAATGGCCATTTAGGCATCACCATTTTTCGTGAAATGATGCCCGAGAAAGTGCAGAAGATTCTGGCCAGGTCGGTAATCTATTTCGGAGTTTTGACCATTGTCATAGTCACCGTTTCCGGAGCAATCCTTGTTTACAATACACGCTCTCAGATTACACCAGCTCTCGGAATTTCCGTCAGCTGGCCATATGCGGCTATCCCCGTCAGTTTCTTATTAATGCTGATCTACGGCATCCTGCATATTGTTCGGGATATCAAGGGCCTTCCGCCGCCCTGTGTGGAACATATTGACGAATAACTGTTTTTTCACCATTTTTCCTTTATCAGAGGACCTAAAACCTTCTCCGATGACCCTATGTGTAACATCATCAGCCGGACTGGCCCATGTGAGGCCTCCATCAAAGGTTTTCAAACCTCTTAAGGAGGTGTTTCCAGCACCTGTCCCCGGCATAAGTTCCATATGGACTGGCTCCGACCTTGAACCCATATTGCAAGGTCGGTCAAGGACCGCTTTTCATAAAAGCCTTGAACAAAGGTGAAGCATGTATTCCTTTGATGAAAAGAATGGAATGGCTACATTCCGCGATGACACCGAGGATGTGACGATAGCGACCCCAGCCGAAAACTGTCTGGGTCTAATGCAAATCCGGGAGCCTTCTCCTCTCTCATGGCCCGCGGATTTCAGCGCCGCCTTTTCACAACCGATCGGCAGTCTGCCGCTCCGACAATTGGCCCGAGGGGCCAAACAGGTTGCGGTGATGGTTTCTGATTCGACGCGTGGCGTTCCGACATCTGCCGTGATACCAATGATTTTTGATGAACTGGCTTCTGCCGGCATCTCAAAAAAAGAGGTGGCTGTCGTCATTGCCACAGGCGTTCATCGACCCGCCACACCCGCTGAACTCAGGGAGATTGTAGGCAAGGATTTCATCGACGAGGTGAAGGTCATCAATCATGATCCTTGGGCCCACCAAAAGCTTGTCCGGCTGGGAAGTACTTCCTATGGGACACCGGTCGAGGTCAACAGCACGGTTTACGAGGCGGATCTCAAAATCGCCGTTGGCAAGATAGAACCACATGAATTTGCAGGCTTTTCAGGAGGAAGAAAGTCGGTTCTTCCCGGGGTAGCCAGCGAAAAAGCCATTCAGTCCAATCATTGTCCTGAAATGCTCATGTCGCCCCATGCCCGGCCTGGGCAACTGGAGGGGAACCCGATTCATCTGGACATGGTCGAAGCGGCTGAAATGCTGCAGGTACAGTTCTCTGTCAACCTGGTCTTGAATCAGTCTGGAGAACCTATTGGGATATTTACCGGCAGCCTTGGAGAAGCACATCTGGCCGCGGTCAGCTATATGCGATCTTTTTGTCAGATCAACCTGCAGCAGCGGCCGGATATCATTGTGACCACACCCGGGAAGCCTCTGAACATCAATTTCTACCAATCGGTAAAACCCCTGATTGCGCTCGCTTCGGTGATGCCACGTGGAGGAGTTCTGGTCCTTTACTCTTCGTGCTGCGATGGACTCGGGACGCAAGATATGCTTATCCCTTATGAAGGAGCAAAGGACATTGATGATGTCATCCGCCATTTAAAATCCGACTATCGAATCCAGATGGATCACGCGCTCCTGCTTGGCAAGATCCTCCAGCAGGGAATACACATTATAGTCGTGTCTCCCCGCGTGGATGTCTCCGTCCTGGAAAAGATGTTTTTGTCATCGGCGGACTCTCCGCAGGATGCATTGAATCGGGCTATGCAGATGGTTCAAAAACCAACACCTTCGGTATTGTTTTTTCCCCAGGCACAGCGGGCATTAACCGCTGTTGACCGGGCAGCAGATCAATAGATTTACCTTAAAAAGGAGCAGCAAAATCATGTCAAAATTCAAGATTACAGCGGTCACAGCCAGAGAAATATTGGATTGCCGGTGGAACCCGACCGTGCAGGTGGATGTTTGGGTCAATAATGAAATTCTCGGTCGGGCTGATGTCCCGGCCGGCCGTTCCACCGGCGCAAACGAGGCCAAAGAACTTCGGGACGGCGAAAAACGCTATGCCGGTTTGGGCGTCAGGAAGGCGGTCCGTAATGTGTGTGAAATTCTCGGACCAGCCGTCATCGGCATGGATGTGACCGATCAGCGTAAGATCGATGAAAAACTTCGATCAATCGATGGCAGCAAAGACAAATCCAACTTGGGAGCCAATTCCCTGGCCGGCGTTTCGCTGGCGTCCGCGCGCGCTGCGGCCAATTCTGTTCATCTGCCTCTTTATCGTTATGTCAACTGCAATGCCCACATTCTTCCGGTGCCGTTACTGAATCTTCTCAACGGCGGCAAACTGACCTCCAATGACCTTGATTTTCAAGAGTTCTGTATCTTCCCCATCGGCGCCGAAACCTATTCCGAGGCCATGGCTATCGGGAACGCCGTCAACAATGAACTACGTGAAATCGTTATCAAAAAATACGGAAAAATAGCCGCCAACGTCGGAGATGAAGGCGGATTTGCAACGCCAATCGTCAAAGTTGATGAAGCAATGGATTTTCTCGTCCAGGCCGTCGGACGGGCCGGATATGAAAAAGAGATTGTTTACGGCCTCGATTGCGCGGCAACCCATTTCTTTGATCCTAAAACTCAGAAATACACCTTGGAAGGCATTGAGCTGACCACAGCCGAGCTTCTGGACTATTACAAGGCTCTTATAAAAAAATATCCGATCAAGACAATTGAGGACCCTTTTGCCGAAGACGATATTGAAGGGTTTGTCCGAGCCACGAAGGAACTGGGGATTCAGATTATCGGCGATGATTTCCTGTGCACGAATCCCGACCGCGTGCGCGAGAGAGCACCCTTGGGTGCAGGCAACGCGCTGTTATGGAAATTCAACCAGATCGGAACCCTCTCGGAGGCCCTGGATGCTGCGGAGTTGTCTTATCGGCACGGGTTCGGCATCATGGTATCGGAGCGATCGGGCGAAACGGAGGATCCGATCATTGCCGACCTGGTAGTCGGTCTCAATGCCGGCCAGATCAAAACCGGGGCAGGCGTTCGCGGCGAAAGAACGGCGAAATACAACCGCCTTCTCCAGATTGAGGAGGAACTCGGTTCGCAGGCCCGTTATGCGGGCCGAGATTTTCACGCTGCATTTTAACTTCCTGGAACCAGGTGGCGGGAGGAGTTATTCGCCGACCGCCGCCCTCTCTGAAGCCCTGAATCGGAGGCTTTTTGAATTACATCCAGAACCTGGAGATGCTGTTATCCCACGGTAACGTCAAATTGCGCCGAATGGCTCTTGACATTGTCAATCATGCGCTGGGCAGAGCTGATCCTTACCGGGCGGTAAAGGAACTCGTCCGTCTCCAGGGTGATATCCTCGAGGTCGGCAAGATCAGCATTGATCTCAAAAAACAGGGGAGAATTTTTCTTCTCGGAGCCGGAAAGGCCACCTTCCCCATCGCTAAAGCCCTGGAGGAGATACTTGGAGATCGAATTGCCGATGGCGTGATCATCTGCAAATACGGGCAGCAAGGCAATCTCTCCCGCTCTAGGCTATACCTCTCCAGTCACCCGATTCCGGATGAAGCGGGATTTAAAGCAGCACGAGAAGCTCTTGCGCTGGCCGGCAAAACCTCTGCGAAAGACATCGTTTTTGCCTGTGTCACCGGTGGCAGTTCGGCCTTGATGCCTTACCCTGCGGAAGGTATCACCCTGGAGGAGAAGAGACAGGTCAGCCGATTACTCCTGACCTGCGGAGCAAACATCATTGAAATCAATGCCGTGCGGAAACATCTGAGCCGGGTCAAGGGGGGATGGCTGGCCAAGGCCGTCCATCCACAAGCGCATCTCATCAATATGACCGTCTCGGATGTGATCGGAGATCCGCTCGACTACATCACCTGCCCCACGGTCCCGGATACCTCCAGTTTCGAAGACGCTCGCCGCACCCTGACCAAATACGAACTCTGGGGCAAGGTTCCCGCCTCCGTCGCCAGGCATCTGAAAACCGGCGATCCCTCACTGGAAACACCCAAGGCGAAAGATTTTGCTGATCACCGGCTCGATAATTTTATTATTGTAGCGGGTACAGCGGCTTGCGAGGGAGCTGCCGAAAAGGCACGGGCGATGGGACTGGAAACGATGATCCTTTCAACCATGCTGGAGGGGGAAAGCCGTGAAGTTGGTGGAATGTTTGCCGCCATTGGCAAGGAGATACTGATGAACAGCCGGCCTTTGAAGCCCCCTTGCCTCCTGATCGGCGGAGGGGAGACGACGGTTAAAATCAATGGGGAGGCCGGCCTGGGTGGACCAAATCAGGAATTTTCCCTCGGTGCGGCCCTCTGGCTCGATCAGGCCGGTGAAGTAGTTGTTATCGGTCTGGATTCGGACGGCTCGGACGGACCCACCGACTATGCCGGGGGTATCGGAGATAATTTTTCCGTCAGCCGGGCCAGGGACCTTGGAATCGACCTTTTTTCCGTCCTGAACAGACATGATGCCTCCTCCGCCCTCATGAAGCTGGGTGACGCTATCCTGACCGGCGCAACCGGGACCAATGTCAATGATCTGAAGCTGATGCTTATCATGCCGGGGACGAAATCGTGACGAAACCTTTACAGCCTGGTTGGATGGCCTAAAATAATCCGACTGCCCTCAATCGGCGTATTACCACTCCCTCCAGAATCATGGAGTAACTTCAGGGGTGTCGCGTTTTGGGCCGCGGATGAAATTACATCCAGACAAAATCGAACGCAGCCGGTAAACCATCTTTTATAGGCCGTTGTCGTGCCCAACAAGAGGGTTGATCTCCTGACCATATGCTCAGCACCCCCCTCCTATATTTCGAGAACTGTTTTGGATGAGTGTGTTATGAAACCCAAAATAATTTTTGCCGATTCTTTCAACCTGCTGGACGATATCCGAAAACAGTTCAATGCTCTGGGTAATATCATCCAGTTGACTCTCGATCAAAAAGAAACACTAATGCAGGAAGTTTCCGATACCGAACTGGTGATCGCGGAATATGCCCGAATCGATGAACACCTTTTGGAGCGGGGTAGAAAACTCAAGGGTATTTTGGTCTACGGTACCGGCACCAATCATGTGGATTTGGAAGCTGCTGAGAGTAAAGGGATTCCGGTTGCCAATACCCGGGGGGCCAACGCCGGGGCCGTTGCCGAGTTGACTTTCAGCCTTATGCTGAACTGCATTAGGCGAACCGTCAATGCCCATCGGTATATCCGGGGGGAAAAATGGAAGAGCGGGGACAGCGGCGAGCTGCCGGAGGAATTTACCGGCACTGAGCTCAGAAACAAACGTCTCGGGATCATCGGTTTCGGTGCCATCGGCAGGCGGGTTGCCGAGATAGGAAAGGGTTTTGGGCTGGAAGTCAGCTTTTATGACCCGATTCTGCCTGGAGATCTCTCCCCGGAATTGACCGCCCGATCCTGCAATAGTTTGGATGCACTACTTCAAGAAGCCGATATCGTTTCTGTTCATGCCCCCCTTACACCGGCGACCTGTAATATGCTGAATGCAGAAAAATTGCATCTATTGAAACTCTCTTCCATCTTAATCGTCACCTCCCGGGGAGGAATTGTCGATGAAGAGGTTTTGGCCGACATGCTGGAACGGAGAAAAATTGCTGCTGCGGGACTGGACGTCTTTCGCAATGAGCCACTGGACAAAGCCAGTAAACTGCTTTCCTTGGACAATGTGGTGCTGACTCCGCATATAGGCGGTTCAACCCGGGAATCGGTAGCTAATATTTCCCGGTCCCTTTTTGAACAAGCTATCGCCATACTTAATGGGAAGACACCGATCAATCTGGTTACAACCAAAATAGTTTGAAAACCTAAAAAATCACCTGCCTGATTTGGGTGCGCAGAGAGAATCCAGTGATGGATTTATATTAATCAAATGGGCCAGAAAAACACCATAACCAAATGTTTTTATTATGGACTCCAATAGAACTGAAACTGATTACTTACGGCAATCCATCAATTGTTCTTTAGCTGCAGGTGCCGCTCAGAGGCCCGGCGGCCGAATTTCCCGAACGGTTCGGCCTTGACCACATCCGCATAAAGACTCACGGCTTGGGGCCGTTTGCCTTGCCGTTCATAAGCTTCTGCCAGCAGAAAAGCCCCCTCAATCGTGGGAAATAACCGCATGCCCGTTTCCAGATGAACTATCGCCTGATCCGGCTCACCGTTTTCAAGCAAGCTGAAACCCAGCCCCAAACGGGGATAGTAGTAATTCGGTCCAAGACGAACCGCCTGCCGCAAATAGTGACCCGCGGAGTTTTTTTCTCCGGCTTTGAGGTAGGCGAGCCCCAGGCGGCAGAGAATAAGAGGCTCGTCAACTGTTTCAGCGGCGGCCTTCAGGTAAAGAGCAACGGCCTGGTTGAAATCCCCCTTTTTCTCCATTTCCGCCGCCTGGTCAAAAAGGTCATATCCATGAGAATTTTGCCGCAGTTTTTTCGTCGCCGTTGCATAGACTTCATCGCCTTGATAGCGACTTCTGTTCCCGGGATAGAGAAAATTATCCACGTATCGTTTGGTGATAATCCACCGTTCTTCGGTTACCGAATGCGGTTGGATCTTTTGTGAAGAGTTCCCGGAAGCGCGACGGGACGCCTCGAAACTTGACCAGATATCAATCAACTGCAGCATCCCTCGCGGATCATAGCCGGTCCGCGCCATGTAGCCGACAGCGATCAGGTCTGCGTCACGTTCCTCCTTAAGGGAAAAGTCCCATGCCAGCAATCGGCTCACCAGCTCCTGAGCGTCGACCACAGATTGATCGTAGGACGGTGCATTCCCCGCCGAAAAAACCATGTTCTGTATCAATGGATAGAGTGCACTGTCCTGCAAAGCATCGTTCAGGTGGTAATCTTCAATATGGGCCATCTGATGGCCGAGGACGGCGGCCAGCTGAGCTTCGTCTTCCAGCTTTTGCAAAAGCCCGCGGGTGATGCCGACAAAACCTCCGGGAAAAGCAAATGCTCCAGGTTTGGACGTATTAACCACCTGAAAATGATAGGTCACTTCCGAGCGTCCGGTATGCTTTTCGAGCTTTCGCCCTACTCCCTCCACAAATGCGGCCAGTTCCGGGTCGGAATAAGCCCCCCCCATTTTCTGCACTGCCCAGGGAAAGAGCTTTTTACCGATAGCAACTTCCTGAAGAAGGGGTATGTCCGGTCTCTCCAACATTGGAGAATAAGCACAGCTCCAACAGAAAACCAGCAGATAGGCCGGCAACACAAAATTACGAGCTTTCATAATACACGCCTCCCCTTTTGAGCTTTTTATGCAAGCTGATGTCAAAATAAGTTTATTCCCTTTCGAAAGGAATTCCAGGAGAAACCGAATCTGCCCGAAAAATCGTCAACAAAGAGGCATTTTAATATGGCAACCAAGGTTGTTTTGCTTTAAAGTCTAAAAGTTTTACGGGGAGGTTATCGAGAAACTCCTTAGCGCATGGATTTTGAGAAGCGGAGCATATATAATTGATATGCGGGTCGTTGGGAAATGCGTGCAATGCCCCTTGGGGTCAAAGGTGCTGTTTTTCAAAAACCTCCCAGACTTTTTGGATAAACAATTCAACATCAGGATGGTCAATCCCATGTCACAGAATATTCGCAACATCGCCATAATCGCTCACGTCGACCATGGGAAAACCACGCTGGTGGATGCCATGCTCAAGCAATCCGGAGTTTTCCGTTCCAACCAGGCCATTACGGAAAGAATCATGGATCGGAACGATCTCGAAAAAGAACGGGGCATAACGATTCTCTCTAAAAATCTGGCTGTCTGGCACAACGGCATCAAAATTAATATTGTCGATACTCCCGGCCATGCCGACTTTGGCGGCGAGGTGGAACGAGTCCTGACAATGGTCGACTCGGTCCTGCTGCTGGTCGATGCTTTTGAAGGTCCTATGCCTCAGACCCGTTTCGTTTTGAAGAAATCTCTCGAATTGGGTCATAACCCCATCGTGGTTATCAACAAAATCGACCGGCCCGGAGCCCGCCCTGAAGAGGTGGTCAACCTGGTATTTGATCTGTTCTGCGAGCTGAATGCAGACGAAGACCAGCTCGATTTTCCCATCGTCTACACCTGTGCCAAAGCCGGCTATGCCATGCTCGATGTTAACCAGAATTCAGACAATCTGGAGCCACTTTTTCAGGTTATCCGGGATAAAGTCCGGCCGCCGGAAGGAGACCCGGCGCGCCCCTTTCAGATGCTGGTTACAAGCATCGATTACAATGATTATATCGGCCGCCTCGCCACGGGAAAAATTTTTCACGGGACGGTCCGCAAGGGGGAAGAAACCGCTCTCGTCAAAAGAAACGGCAAAGTCGTGAAGGGGCAGATATCCAAGCTCATCGGTTACGACGGCCTGAAACAGGTGGAACTGGAATCCGCCATGGCTGGTGATATCATTTCAATTGCCGGTTTTGAGGAAGTCAACATCGGCGAGTCCTTTGCCTGTCCGGAAAAGCCCGAAGCTATCCCCTACGTGTCCATTGACGAGCCCACTCTCTCCATGTTTTTCATGGTCAACAAATCCCCCTTCGCCGGCACCGAAGGGAAGTACGTGACCTCGCGTCAACTCCGTGAGCGCCTGTTCAAGGAGCTCCGTTCCAACGTCTCCCTGCGGGTCGAGGAAACTGAAGACACAGATACCTTCAAAGTCTCCGGGCGCGGTGAACTGCATCTCTCCATCCTTATAGAAAACATGCGTCGCGAAGGCTATGAACTTGCCGTCTCCAAGCCTGAGGTCATCTATCGGACCATTGATGGTGTTCGCTGCGAGCCGATGGAATACCTGGTCATTGAGGTCCCGGAAGAATACCAGGGAGTGGTCATTGAAAAGCTCGGCACCCGAAAAGCCGAGATGGTGGCTATGCACCCCCGCGAGGGAAATATCCGTATTGAATTCATTATTCCCGCCAGGGGACTGATCGGTTTTCGGACCGAGTTTCTGACAGACACCCGCGGCACCGGAATCATGAATCATATTTTCCACGAATATGCCCCCGAAAAAGGGGTCATCACGGGCCGCCAGAATGGCGTTCTCATTGCGATGGAACCCTGTGCAACCGTGGCTTTCGCTCTTTTCAACCTGCAGGAGCGCGGAATTCTTTTCATCGGTCCAGGCGTAAAGGTTTACGAAGGGATGATTCTCGGCCAGAATGCCAAAGAAAAAGACCTGGTCGTCAACCCCGCCAAAGGAAAAAAACTCACCAACATGCGTGCTTCCGGAACTGATGAAAGCGTTCGCCTGGTCACGCCCCGAAAACTTTCTCTGGAACAGGCACTGGAATTTATCGATGAGGACGAACTGGTCGAAATCACACCGACATCGATCCGGCTCCGCAAAAAAATTCTGAGTGCCAATGATAGGAAAAAACATCAGAAGGTGGCTATTTAGAGCTCTCCCCGGGAAGTTTCACTTCAGGCTCACCAGTTCAATGATCAGGAGGAGTGATGCCAGAAAGTCTGAACAGCGAGCAGAAGTCAGTTCTTCTCTCCATTGCCCGCCAAGCTGTCGAAGTTGCTGTTCGCACGGGAAAGCTGGATGTGGACCCGTCGGAAGACAACACCCTGAATGAAAAAAGAGGTTGCTTCGTTACCATTCGCAAGAATGGCGACTTGCGCGGCTGTATCGGCGTTTTCTCCTCAGAAAAACCCCTCTACCGGGAAATTGCCGAGATGGCGGTCTCTGCGGCAACCAAAGACCCCCGTTTCCGCCCCATGGTTGAAGAAGATCTGCAAAATTTCACGATTGAAATTTCCGTCTTATCTCCTCTAATGGAAACAGACAATCCGGAAGAGATTGAAGTGGGAACACATGGAATTTATCTGGAAAAAGGATTCAGCCGCGGAGTACTGCTGCCTCAGGTGGCAACTGAACACGGCTGGGGCAGAACCACTTTCCTGGAGAACACCTGTATGAAAGCGGGGTTGCCGCGAAACGCCTGGAAAGCCGGAGACACCCGACTTTATATCTTTTCCGCTCAGATTTTCAACGACAAGTAAGAAACAATGGTGGGAGAGGACGGGCCGGCAAGAGGTCAGGTCTTTTTCTGACGATATTTTTGTCCGGTTTGATAGACAAAGGTCAGAACCTCGGCAACCGCCTGATAAAGTTCCGGAGGGATATCTGCTTCGAGCGGAAGGGCCTCCAGGACGTCACTCAGATCAGAGTCTTCCATTACCGCAACACCCGCGTCACGACCCGTTTCAATGATCCGCTCCGCCACCCGACCTCGCCCGCTGGCAATAATCCGAGGTGCCGAATCCTTATCCTGATCGTAAACAAGCGCTGCGGCTTTTTTAACTTTGGGTGTTTTTTTCATAACTTAGGTATTCAGGCTGAAGGCTGATGACTGTTAGGGAAAAAGCAAACCATTTATAACCGCAAAGAACGCGAAGCACGCAAAGAGAAAACCAATGGCCCGAGTCAAGGAACTTGGGCAGAATTTCAGCTTTACACCTTTAGCCTATCAACCTGTCTCACCTTCCTTATCAAGCCCAGGTCTCTAAAACGCCTTCGCTCCCACCGGCAATTTTTCGAAACAGGAAATTGCTGGGCAACTCTTTGGCGGTCTCAAAAGTCAGCCCGCGCAGGGGCACGGTTCTGAATATCTCTTTGAACTCCTCCTGGCAGGACTCCATATGCTCCCTTACAGCAGAGGATGCGGACATGAATTTAATGAGCAGACCGTTTTTCTCCTCTAAAAAATCAATCTGCATCTCTCCAAGAGACTCGGTTTCAAGAACCAGGCTCAAACGCCAGGGGACATCCTCAGTGGTCTGGTTCTCGGCGCCTTCCCTCTGGAACACCAGAAAGCCTTTCTCAAGAAAAGGGAGCGGCAATAAAGTGAAATAGGCTTCCGGCTCCTTCCCCCCCTGCCCTGTCATGGTGTTTTTCTGGAGCCCTGCGAGAATCGTTTCCAGCTTTCGGCCCAGATCGGAGTCAGGCTCCTTCAACCCGGCTAAAACCTCCTCTAAGCAGGATCGAAGAATATCCCCTTCAGGTCCATGTCCTGCTCTTGTCTTTGAACAGTTCATACCGAGCATGCGGAGAAGTTGAACAACCCGCTCGATGCCAAGAGCCTCCGAGCTTTCCTGAAGTGCCTGAAAAAGCTCCAAGCCTTTGCTGACGTCCGGTTTCAGAGTCTTTCCCAAGAGGTGAGGCTGAGACATTAAAGTTTCAAGCAGTCGGGACACTACATTCTTTTCAGTCAGAAGGGGCCAATAGGTTCGCAGCTCCTGGGGAAAGTTTTCCAGGATTTTCAGTTTGATCCGGGAGGAATTTTCCGTAACCAGAAGATTCAGTTTCCGCCCCTCCTGCAAAGGAACTTTAGATTCCGCACGGAATTGCAAATCTCCCCATTGGAGCAAAGCATTCTCTTTTCCCCCTTGGATCACCGCTATTTTCAACACCCGGCCGGGAGTCATCGTTCTTAGAATTGAGACAGGGGGATCTTGAGAAGACTGAAGGGCTTTGGTCGGGATGATTTCAGAAACGGGCTTTATTGTGAGCATTTTTCTTTAGCTCTGCCGCCGAAAAAAAGACAGGCTCCTGATTTATTGGGATAAAAGCGACAGGCTGTTCAAAGAGACAAGTCCCTCTGCCTTGTTTTTCATATTCCGGAACTGTTGCGCCATACAAAACGCGCTGATTTTCTCCTCATCTGAAGATCGAATTTCAGTGATATCGACCGATACTTCAAGACCCGCGTTTTCTTTAGTGGAAGCTCTGATCACTTTCCCCTCAAAGACCACCTTTTCCAACGCATGCCCCAACAGGAAAAGTTCGACTTGGATTTTTTTCCCCAGGGGAAAGTCACCATCCGCAAAAAAACGAATTCCGGAGGGGCTGATATCCACCTTTTTTTTCAGAGGCTTGGCCCATTTTTCAGAACTTTCCCCGTTCGAAAAACACCTTAAATAAGCTTCCGCTTCGACACGTTGATGACGACGACCCTGAACGTGATGTTGCGATCCTAAAACCCGGAGGCAAAAACAGTTGGGCTTTAAATGGGCCTCCACTTTGGCACGGATCGAAACCAAGTGGGTGATAGTATCCACTGTAATGACCCAGTCATCAACACTTTCATCGGCCGGATATTTATCACCGGAAAATTCAACCTCAATCAAAGGAAAAACCGTAATTTTCACCCGGGCGAAATAAGTTTCAGCGATCCCCTCATTTGAGGGCACCGCGACTCTGGCCAGCAACCCTGTAACCAGGCTCTTTTCAATTGGTTTTAAAGGCATGTTCCCTCCCAAAACAATTGTTCAGCACTTTATTCAATCAGTAGAAAAAGCGTCAACAAAACCATTACATTAATTAGAGGCAAAGGGATCGGAAATTCTTACCTTGGTACGAAGTTCTTCCCTCTGAATAGCCATGCAGAGGGAAACTAATTTTTCCCGGGCCTTGGGGTCAATTTGAATAAATTTAATGGCGAGATCTCTATTCAGATGAAAGTTTCTGGCTCTTACGACTTCTCCCAGGCAATCGATTTCAACTTCTAGAGGGGATTTAAAAAAGAAATTCAATCTGATTTTTTGATTAAGGCTGAAATTATCTCTAACCGGGAAACGGGCGCCTCCACCACTGATGTTAATGATCCCTTCATATTCTCTGAGATCGGTTTCCCTTTTAGAAATCAGTTCAAAATGGACTATGCCGGAAGCGTCCACGCGGAAATAATCCCGAGCGTGATGGAATACCTTGTTTTTTTTGACCGCTAATAATAATTTTTCCTTGGAAAGTATTTTACTTATCTGAGAATTCAATAAATGTCCCTGGCCATTCGCAAAATAAAAAACCTTGCAGGTTTTTTCCAGGTCCAGGCGGCTTGCGGGAAGTTGATCAGGCAGGAAAGTAGCTTCAAAATGAGGAGGGGTTGTCATATGAACGACGCAATCCAGCTCTACCATTCCATCTCCGTAAACCGGAATAGAGATTTTTGCGACCGTAAAATTTTTTAACACCTCTTGTGCTTGCATGATCATTTCTAGTTTAGAAACGTTACAGCCAATTCATCATGCCGTTCTCTCCAGAGTCCGACCTGTCATCCGGCTTTTTTTGAAATATCCCCCAGCGGCATTTCGAAAGTTTTTGTTTTTGGAAAGGTCATCCGCGAGCATGGTCTGCATGCGCGAAACAACTGTCTTGTTTTTTTCCAAACATAAAAGAATGTCCCGGATAATTTCCGTTCGCGCCAGATACAGTTCCCGGCAAGCTGCTGAAATCGGAATCTCATCTTGGGCTTCTTTAATCTGCAGGTCCAAGTCTTGAATTTCACTTTGCAACTTCTGAGTCTCGGTATAGTACTCAGAAATCCTGGCCACACTCCAACGGGTCAGATTGGCATCCATTTCATGGGATAGCACCTGCATCCGCTTGTAAAGTTGGAGCGATCGTTCCAGCTTTTCCCGAAAAAGATCTGAAGTCTGCATCCGAACCAAACCCTTTCTCAAATCAGAAGAACCCAGCGAATCATAATGCGGCGGAAAAACCCTGATAGCCTGCAGAAGGATCGACATCATCCACCTGGGATTCCCCTTTTTCAGCCTGCTCAGCTTTTTTTAGCAGTTCAATTGCTTCACTCCAGGTTGCCCGTAAATCTTTCAGGAGCTTTTCCACAATTTCAAGCGGTTCAACTTCTTTTTTGAGATTGGCCTGAGTCAAGCTGTGGATCATAAAATTATAAAGAGCATCAAGATTTTCAGCCATTTCCCCGCCGATTTTACGATCCAGGGTATCGGAAAGCTCAATAATGATCGCCATAGCACGACTGATCGGTTCACGCCTGCCATCTGAAGTCTCTGTCTGACGCGCCTGGCCTACAAATCGAATCGCCCCATCATAGAGCATAATCAGAATTTGTTCCCGGGAAGCGGTCTGAACTTGGTTCTGTCGGTACTGGTGCATATATGGATTCATCATATTATCCTCGGTTCCAGCTCCACATGTTGTTAATAGAGTCAAGTTGTTTTGTCATATAGTCGCTCGTTGAATTCATCTGGCTGACCAGCAGTTCAAGAGAAGTAAACTGGTTAATAAGCGTCTGCTCCCGTTTATCGAGGCGCAATTCCATCTGCGCAATTCGATCGTCGATTCGGCCGATATTACTCTCAATGTTCTCTCGCTGCCCAGCCAGGAACCCCTGCGTGGAACTCGTCATTCCTTTTAAATAATCCTGGAGCCGGGTGGCAATACCATCGACCTTCCCCTCTCCGACCAGTAACTTTTCAATATCTTCCAGGTTATTTGTAACTGCACTCGAAAGGGTTGTCTCGTTGATGGTCAAGGTCCCGTCACGTTCCGTCTCCAAACCAAGCTGGGACAAGCACGTGAGATTTCCGGAGGTTGAAATGGTCTCCCCCAACATGCTTTGGAGGCGTCTTTTAATGTTGTTCAGACCTGAGTCCCCCAGCAAAATCCCGGCGGTATCATCGTCCTCCGTGACCGATTGCCCGGTGATAAAAGAAACAACCTCGTTGTATCCGGAGACAAAATCTTCTATCAGGGTTTTGACAATTGAACTGTCTTGCGAAATCTCAACGCTGGTATTTTCACCTTCTTCCGCCTGAAGAAGCTTGAGGGTCACATCCGGAATAGCTTCGGTCAAGGTGTTACTTCTCGCATATATATCGATATTGTCAACCCGAATATGGGCCTCCTGGGCGGGCTGGGTCGTTATAGAGACAGGAACTTCGGAAGTCCCCCCGGTCAGGCCGGAAGCATCAAAGGTGAAATCGGTAGCAACGTTTTCACCGGTCAGAACAAGACGGTAGGGATTTTCCGTTCCATCATTGATGATCGCGGCGGTTACACCGATATCCGCTTCGTTAATAGCCTCCATTATTCCAGTCAGAGAGTTGTTTTCCGCTGTAATATCGATATTAACTGCGGCAGCCTCCCCAACTGCCAGGGAAAGAGAACCCGTTCCAAACTCACTGGAGGTTTTGCTGGCATAACCCTGAGTGACATCTTTCTGAACCTGGGCGAGAGCGACCACTTCCACCTGATAGTTGCTTAAGGACGCGTCAGAGGAAGCCGTGGCGGAGAAATAGCTTTCAGAGCTCAATTTAACTTCGCGGCTCTGAATCTCATCCCGGGAATTCAGATCCTGGACAAGATTGGCAAAACCGGTCAGTTTCGTATTGAACTGCTGATACGCCTCAAGGCGACCATTTAACCAGGTTTTATCCGCTTCAATGACAGTAAGGGGCTCTCTCTCCACGGCCATAAGAGATTCGACGAGAGCCCCCGTATCCAGGCCTGTTGCCAATCCGCCAAACGTAATAGATCCCATGAAGCCTCCTGTAAAAAATCCTTATCCCCACCAAAACATGCGGCAGGCCTTACATTTTATCCTTCAGTCTGGATGATATTTCCGCGCAAATCTTCCAGACGCTGGGTGATGCCCAGTAAGTCTTCCGGAGGAATCTGGCGGATTACATCGCCGGTTTCCTGGTCGACAACACGGACAACGAGTTTATCCGTAGCGTCATCGGTTTCAAACCTGACACTATAGACACCGTCCTGAGTAATTTCTTTGATTCGACTCATGATCTCTTCTGTCGGCGGGCTCTTCTGAGATTTCCCCGACTCTTGATCAGAGAAATCCGATTTTTCTCTTTGACTCACCACCTCTTCCGCGGCAGAATTTGTTTTCTGGGAGGATGAGAAGGAGTCAACTGCATTTATTCCTTCCACTTTCATGACTTTGCTCCTTTTCTATCAGCCAATACTTAGACACCTTTTTGAAAAAGTAGAGGTCCGGGAAACCGGACCTCCACCTGATCAATCAAGCCTCCCTAATTAACCAAGGAGGGAAAGTGCGAGCTGAGGCACCTGGTTGGCCTGTGCGAGAATGGAAACACCGGCCTGCTGCAGAATGTTCTGCTTGGTCATGGCCGAGGTTTCTTCAGCAATGTCGGCATCCATGATCCGGGAGCGTGCTGCAGTGATGTTTTCAGATACGTTCTGCAGGTTGGCAATGGTCGACTCAAAACGGTTCTGGACCGCACCCAAGTCACCGCGGATGCTGTCGATGGAAGTGAGGGCCGCATCAACACGTTTCAATGCGGTTTCAGCACCGGCAATGGTGGAAACGTCAATGGAGTCCACCCCAAGGGTATCCTTGGCGATGTCACCGGTATAGCCGATATTCGCTACAGTTCCGCCCAACGTAATGGTATCGGTCGCTGACAGGGTGAGCTGACCGCGGAGTTGGTCGGCAAAATCGCCGCCTGTCACTGAAATACCGTCGGTACCTGCCACAAAACCGGTGCCGCTTTCCGCCACCAGGATATCGCGACCATCATTTGCGGTCAGGGTGATATCCGTACCATCCACACTGGCGCTTACGCCGGTGTTGGCGCTCTGGCCGTTGATGGCATCACGAACAGCGGTGATGGAAATCTCGGTGTCAGCAGCGGTACCTGAATAGATAGCCACGCCGTTGACGGCCAGAGAATAAGTATCCCCGGAAGTACCACCGATGGTGCCCATGGTCTGGGTACCGGTAGTGACTGCCGTTGCGCTCAGACCGGAGATCCCGGCATCGTTCATGGCCGCGGCCTTGGCATAGGCAGAGTTCGTGCCACGATAGGAGTCGCCACTCACGGCGAAGTTGGCACTGCTGGAGATATTTTGTGCCGCGCTCCCGCCGACAGCCACAGTGATGTCGGCTGCAGTTGCAGCGGCGACTTCGGTACCCTGCTCGTTGGCGATCCCGCCGATACTGGCGGCTTTGGCGCTACCGATGCTGAAGGAAATGGTCTCACCGGCATTGGCTCCGACCTGGAAGGTTGCAGCGGAAAGAGAACCATCCAACAGCCGCCGGCCGTTGAAGGTCGTGGTGGTTGCAATACGCTCAAGCTCAGCCTGCAACTGGCCGACTTCCGCCTGGAGGGATGCTCTGTCGCTGGTGGTATTGGTATCGTTACCGGACTGTACCGCGAGTTCACGCATACGCTGCAGAAGGTTTGTACTTTCCTGCAGGGCACCTTCCGCCGTCTGGGCCAGAGAGATACCGTCGTTGGCGTTTCTGGCCGCCTGGTTCAGACCACGAATCTGAGCGGTCATGCGGTCCGAAATGGCCAGACCTGCAGCATCGTCCTTGGCGCTGTTGATGCGGAGACCGGAAGAGAGACGTTCCATGGACTGGGACAGGGCATCCTGGGATTTGGACAGGTTGCGCTGAGCATTAAGAGACATTACGTTGGTGTTAATGGTTAAAGACATTGTGTTTCCTCCTTGAGTTTTTAGTTGTGGGCTTCCTTGCCCGATCGAATTAGTTTTGCTGGTTTTGCTGGTTTTGCTGGTTTTGCTGGTTTTGCTGCTGTTTCAACTCTGTGCTAAATACTATCTAGTGAATACCTGCACCTCCTTTCATTGATAATTATGGTCTTACAGACCTTATCGGATCATTTCTCGGTTTCTTTAGGTTTTTAACCCGATATTTTTTCAAGCCCGAAAAAATTTTTTTCACTCATCCTTTCAAGCTCCAGGCGCCGCTTTTTTGGGACCAGGTTCACTCCGAAATCGACAAGAAGACCTTCGGTCTCACACTTTAAAACGTTCTCCCAGTCATTGGAGAATGGGATAAAAGCCTTTTCCAGCCCCAGCATACGCATCAGACCTGGTATTTTGGGCGTGTTGCTGCCGAAAAGAAGAAACGGCGTCTCCAGCCATGCCGCCGCCAAGGAATGATGGAAACGTCCCGATACGAGGAGCCGAGCCGCGGCAATATACCTCAACCACTCACTTTCGGAGGTTGCCATGGTTAGCTCCCACTCTGATTGGGGAAGGAACCCAGCCAGAGATTCCACAAAACGGATATCGTCCGCAGCCATGAAAGTCTCGGCACCGATCAGTACCCGTACCTTCAAACCTTTTTTACGGCAATTCTTCATCCACTTGGCCAGAGCAGGAATCTGCTGTTGTTGCCAAGCCACGGATCCGGCGACCAGGACATAATCCTCCTTTTCAGGAGTTTTTTTGAAAAACTGTCGGACAAAAAGAGGCAGGCAGTCAAAAGTCCGCTCGACCTTGATGCCCAGCCGCTCCAACAATGCGGCGCTGATCGTCTCTCGGACACCGACAAAATCAAGCTGGCTGTATACCTCTTGGTAGAGTTCCAGAGCTTGGGAAGGGTTCGGGTCTGCCGTTCCGTCCGGATAGCAGGAATGATTTAGGATCTGGACGTTTTTTCCCAAGGTCCCTTTGGCGTGGTAAGCGAGGTATAAAAGCCCCAGGGCGCCCTCAGCCATACCGTGCAGGGTTCCTTCACCGTTGATGACAACCGTTTCAACCCGGTGCAGCGGCTCACTCAAATGGGATTGTTTTTCAAGCCACCTTAAAAATTGATCCCGGTCCTTGAAAGCATCCAGCGTTTGGGGGAGTTCGGGCAACCGGTTGGTCAAATGGTGGGGAATAGACTGCAGACTGAAGCCTTGTCGACGAATGCCCTCATGCAAGGCAATACTGGTGCAGGAACAGCCCCAGTGATACCAGGCGCTGGTGTCATTAAGCAGCAGACAAGACGAAGTGGAAGAGGTGTCGGCATTCGTTTCACGACTCTTCCAACAAACGCTTTCTGCCGTCACAGCATTACCGGAATGTTCCTGAGGTTGACTCCCTCGATTCCGAATCAGCGATTCAGGATGTTCCAATGCAGCCGCAACCTGCCGGACCAATGGCTCCCAGTTTTTTTCGGAAAAACTTTTCCGCCAGATCCGCACAGAAGGATACCAATCACTCTTCTCGCCGTTATCCTGCCAGCGCCAATCCACCAGAGACGGCAACAGGACCCAAGTCGGCACGCCCAGCGCACCGGCAAAATGAACCGTGGAATTATCAATTGAAATCACCAGATCCAGGTTTTTTACCAGTGCAGCCATGTTTTCAAGATCAGAAAACAGGTCAATATCCGGAAGAAATTCAAGCCTTTCACGCAGGGCTTCAGGGAGTTGATCCCGCTCACTCATATCCCCGTCATACTGAAGACTGATGAATCGAGCTCCTTCCATTTTCAGGATCGGCGCCATGTCAGCAATAGCCATGGAGCGATAACGTTGTGCCCTGGGATTCCTCCCGCCCCGCCAGGAAATGCCCACTTTCATTTCATGATTGTAAGGAGCCAGACGTTCACCCCATTGGGCAATCAGCTGAGGATCTCCATTGAGATAAAACGACTCTTTGGGAAACTCTTCATTTTTCCTGCGGAAAAACCGCGGCAAGCCGGCTATGGGGAGACGCCAGTCAATGGCAGGCAGATCGTTCACCCATGTAAGATCACTCAGGGGCCGACGGGGAATAATGTGGGCATCGGGGAAAGCGTTCTTAAAAATAGCTTGCAACCGGGGATCGCATTCAACAATACAAAGGCCGCAGGCCCTAATCAGGTCGGGGAGGCAGGAGGCGAACATGACCTCATCGCCAAGCCCCTGCTCAGAATGGATCAAAATGGTTCGACCCGCTGGATCGCTTCCATCCCACTTAGGAAAAGGGAAGTTCCTTGCTGGGTTCTGATCGCAGAAACTTGGCGCGTACTGACGCCATTCATATTCATCCCACGCCTCACCATAATCTCCTGCGCGCAGACGAAGCATGGAGCGCTTCATGCGGGTTTCCGCTTCGGCGGGAGTTCTCTTCAAAACCTGATTGAAATGTGCGAGGCTCCCCTTAGAATCCCCCATTGCCTCCAAAACTGTCCCCAGGTTTCGATGAGCCAGAATCGAATCAGGATTGTACTTCAGGGCTTTTTTAAAAGATTTTGAAGCCTCCCGGGTTGCATTGGTGTCCTGCAAGGCCACACCAAGGTTCTCGTGAGCTTCGGCATAATCCGGTTTCAATATTATGGAGGAGCGATATGATTTTACGGCCTCATCCAGCATGCCAAGTTGCTGCTGAATAACTCCGCGGTTGAAATGATAGAGAAAATTGCGGGGATTGATCTTTATGGCTGTGGCGATATATTCATCAGCTCTGGGAAGGTTTCCTTTTTGCTGCTCGATCACCCCGAGATATTGCCAGGCTTCATCCTGACGAGGATCGACCTGGAGAGCTTTTTCATAAAGACTCTGCGCATTCGCCAGATCACCGTTTCGAAGACATTCCAAACCAGTTTTGAGTGCTTTTGTAAGCATCTCACGGGAGGCTGAATCCAAACTGTTTTCCGTCTTATTGCCAAGCATGCGCTTTTTCTCAAGTGATCCTATGGAGTGGGAACAAAAGTGCCAACACTTTGAAGTGAAAAAACGAGAGATACGTTTTTGCTGCCATCAGACAGTCAAAAACTTTTTGCAGAGTCTTTCCTAAAAAATGTCAAATACAGATCGTTCCATACCTGCATCCAACATCCTTCCAGTTTTTTTGACTCACCTTTAAAGGTTCTTCACGCTGGGGCAAAAAGCTTTCGCACCCGGCAGGGGAACTCTCGAAGGATATCCAGCACTTTCCAGAATGACCTGGATGGCTTTGTTTTTCTCAGGAGCAAAAAGAATCGGCGCAGCCAGATTGAAAGTAACCTGTCCATCAGGATGAACGGTAACAACCGACAGGACAAAAAAGGCTTCATCCTTCTCAAGGCTAAGTTTATCCAGCTCTGGCTTGCCTGGACGAAGCTGATACCCTTCAAAAAACTGCGTGGGATCGGCTAGAATAAAGGCGACACATGGGTCCTCTACGCTCTGAATCCAAAACAAAGGGGCGCCTTTTTCATTCGGCATGACAACAAAATGCCTGAGCTCTTCAAAGCCGATCATGCCTTCGGGGAAGTTGATCGTTTTATCCGGTTCGTACTCGATTTCTCCAAACCGGGAGTTTATTTTTTGTGTTTCCATCATTTCTGTTTGGTAAGATTGCCGCTCAACGCATTCAGATCCACAATATCCCACTGCAGTGCCTCCCTGTTTTGTTCACAAATCCGCTCGTAGATTTCCTGGCGATAAATTTTTTTGGATTTCGGCGCTTCAACGCCGATTCGAACCGTTCCTCCTCGTGTTTCGAGGACCGTAATTTTGACGTCATTTCCAATGACGATTCCCTCACCGATTTTCCGGGTCAAGACTAGCATGCAACCCTCCCTGGTCTGTTTTAGTCCATCCTGGTTTTTTCAACAGCACTCAACCGTTATGCACAGAACTCAATCAAAGGTAGTTCAATATGGACAAATTGGCTATCCTGGAAGTCACTTCAAGGGTCGCCTGAAAAGCGGTCTCCTGCTCCAGCAATTCGGAGAGGGTTTCCACCAGGTCCGCATCTTCATAACGGGAAAGTGTTTTTTGATAGTCAAGCTTAACGTCCTCCAATTGAGAGTTGGAGATTTCAACGCGCTGGGCATTAATGCCCAGAATGCTTCTTTTGCTTATTACCTGATCCATTCCCAGGTCCAACTCCGCCAGGTTGGTTTCAATGGTCGGAACATCGTTGGCCCTTATGGCCGTTTCCAGCTCAGTCAAAACATTGAAAAGATTAACGCCCCCCGCATCAAGCACCCCATCGTTATCGCTGTCGCCCAAAAAAGTGGCACATCCGGTCGCGGTCACTTCAATGACCTCGCCTGGTGAAATTTCCAGGGAGATCGGGTTTTCATTCCCCTGAAAAACAACCGGCCAAGTAGCGGAATTTCCCGCGTCATACAAAAGCGGGTCATAAGCGGGATTCTCTTCAAAAGGCCGAGTATCTTCCATGTACCCGGCAAAAATATATTTCCCCTCAACCTGGGTGTTAGCCGCCCCCAAAAGCGCCTCTTTGAGCGAAGCGATCTTATCAGCGATGGTGCCCAGGTCGGAATCGCTCAGGGTCCCGTTGATAGATCGCAGGGCTTCGTCCCGGACTTGGGTCAAAACCTCAACTGTGCCGCCCAGAAAAGTATCCTGAATAGCCAGCTTGTCACTTGCAATCCCCAAGGTATCCAAATAACGGTCTGTCTGCCGGATTTGAGCACGGGAATGGAGAACCGGACTGATAGCTGCGGGATCATCCGACGGCTTGGTAAGGCGCTTTCCGGTCGATGACTCCACTTGCAAACTTCCCATCTGGTTGGCAATCTTGCTCAACTGAGCCTGAAGAGAACGATAGGTGGTACCCTGAGTCGCTTTCATAAAATCACCATTTTTTATCGTTTCATGGAGATGACAACGGCCATCATCTCGTCAATAGACGTTAAAAATTTTGCGGAAGCTTCGAAGCCCTTCTGATACTGCATAAGGCTGATCATTTCCTCTTCCAGCGAAACGCCCTGAACTCCGTCGCGAAGATTTTTCAATTGCACGATGGTATCGTCAGCGTTAGTAAATTCCAGGGTGTTTTGCGCCGCTTCCAATCCCACCCGCCCGGTCAAAGTGCCATAAAAATCCGTAAAGGAGGATGTTCCACCAATAACCTTCTGGGTGGCAAGAGAAGCTATTAAAAGTGTGTTTGAGTTATCACCGGGCATGGCCCCACTGCCCGTATCGGTTCCAGAAGCAACTTCCATTGTGCTGCTCAGAGCCACGTCCATATTGCGACAGGCACCGGGAATTCCGATAGCCGGGACCGGGTCCAGATCGGCAAAAAAAGACCGGCCACTGACCCCATCCAGTCCCACTCCGGCCTGATGCTGGGTGTTAACCGAGGTCACAATATTGTATGCCAGTTCATCAAGGCTCGACCTCAGGTCGGGAACCAGAGTGTCCCGAACCTCCAGCATGCCCTTGAATTCACCCCCCACGTCATCGACGGAAATATCAATGCTGATATTGTTGTCTTCAATGGAAAACTGAGTCAGACCACCTACCACCTGCCCCGTCAAAGTTAGTGTTTCCGTGCCCTGAACCAGGGGAACACCTCCGGGAAGCTGTACTGAAACCATGCCGACACCATCTTCATAAACCTGCACCCCCAGAGCTTCCGTCAGCTCCTGAACAATAGCATCGCGCTGATCCAGAAAGCTGTTAGGGCTGGTCCCCGCGGTTTGCAGATTGACGATGCGGCTGTTGAGTTCAGCCAGGGCTTCGAGATTGAGATTGATAGCCGTTACTTTGGATACGAGGCTGTCATCAATATTCTGTTGAACTGAATCCAGGGCGACTGTAGCGTCTTTAAAAGCATCGCACAGGAGAGCACCCTGCTGGATAACCATTTGACGTTCAGTGGTACCGCCGGGATTTGCGGAAAGCTCCTGCCAGGAGTCAAAAAACTTGTCAATTTCCGTGGCCAGTCCTTCTTCCGAAATACTGAATACCCGCTCCAGTTCGGAGAGAGGATTGGATTTGGCGTTTGCCTCCCCAAAATCGGCGAATTTTTCCTGCAGCTGGTTGGTAACAAAAACATCCTGTGCGCGAGTGATATCGCTGATCTTCACCCCGGTTCCGACAAAAAAACCTTTGTAATTCAAAGTGGGGGTAGGAGTAAGTTCAGGGGTCTGGCGAGAATAGTCTTCATTGTTGACATTGGCGATATTGTTACCGGTAACCTCGATAGCCTTCTGATTGGTCGCAAGGCTGATCTTGCCGGTATTGAGTGCACTTGATAAGCCGCCCATGTCACACCTTTCCTGAAAGCAGTCCGCCGCCTGCCTGGAGAACCACCTGGTTCCCATAGCGGCCGTAAGCTGATGGCTGTTGAGTTCTTCCGAACATTTCCATCAGAGCCCTGATCCAGTTGAGAGAGGATTTCAAAAGATAAGCGTTGCGACGATTCTCGAAGCGGACATCCCGGGCGATTTCCATAAGGTGTGAAGGAGCATCCGTCTGCTCCTCCAGAAGCGGCAACAGTTCCTGCTTTTTCTCCAGGAGTTCAGTCAGGCGCTCCATCTTTAATTCACGGATACAGACCCGCTCTTCCACCAGGATCTGGCGAAGATCTTCAAGACGGCTTTCAAATGAAGTGTCAGCGCTCATCGCTCACTCCAGGCCGATATTTTTCAAAAGACTTGCGGCCACTTCTTTAGGGTCAGGATTATAGTTCCCGGATGTAATCTGCTCTTTCAACGCCTGGACTTTTTCCGCTCTGGTTTCCGAGGCCGAAGAACTGACTTTCCGAGCCTGACCGACGTCTTGAAGGAAGGATGAAAAACCTACTTTATCCTTCTGCTCCGTCTTGTCCGTGGTCGACAACTTTGGATCCTGCTGGGCCTTTTTGAGTGGAGAGGTTGGATTGAATCCACCGTCCCCCGGAATCTTGATGCTCATAATCCCCACCTGCTGTTGGAAAATTCAGAAAGTGACTAAAAATACTCTTAGTCATCTTATCGGCGGTTAAAAAATAAACTTTAGGGGAAAATAGATTTTTTTTGACAGGGACTTTTTGGAGGCTATGAAAACAGCCTCCCGATGGGAGAAAACTGGAAAAACCGAGTTAAAAATCAATCCTCGGGATTTTCTGCGTTTTGCTTCTCAATAATGGATAGTTGCCGGTACAAGGCTTCGGCAATACCGAGATTCTGTTGCCGGGAGACAGACTTGGAGACCTCCAGATCTCTCATCTCTTCCATAATTTCCGAGCCGAACCCTTTTTCGAGGAGTCCGTCTCCGGGGATAGTTGATCTCATCCCTTTCAGCATGGTATGGACGAAAACCGCCTCGAACTCCTCGCAGAGTTTCTCCAGTTTGGCGGAAGAACCTTTTGTTTCCGCCTGGTTCCGGTTGGCGACCGGATCGGCCGGCAGCTGATTCGCAACCCCTGAAACAACCTTCATATTATTTATCTCCACTGTCAGAGAACCACCAGCTCGGCATGCAGGGCGCCGGCCGCTTTGATCGCCTGAAAAATGGCAATCAGATCTCGCGGCGAAGCCCCAATGGCGTTGAGAGCTCTGGCAATCTCACCGATGCTGATTCCCATTGGCATCACAATCATATTGCCCTGATCTTCCACCATATCCATTTCGGTCTGGGAAACCGCTGCAGTCTGTCCCTGCGAAAACGCGTTGGGTTGGGATACCTCAGCCGACTCGGAAACCACCAGACTGAGATTTCCATGAGACACCGCTACCGTAGAGAGCCGGACATCCTCGCCCATGACAATCGTGCCGGTCTTTTCGTTAATAACAATCTTGGCGGGAAAATCAGGCCGTACTTCAAGATTTTCAATGGCGGCGATAAAATCGACAATACTATCCCGATAATTTTCAGGGATATTGATCTTTACTCCGCCGCTGTCTCTCGGTTTGGCAATTGTCCGATTGAATTTCCGGTTTATTGCGGAAGCCACTCGTGTCACGGTGGTAAAATCGGAGTCCTGAAGACGGTAAGTCAGGTGAGTCCCGCTCGGCAGACTGAAAGCGACTTCCCTTTCGACCAGAGCCCCGCCCGGGATACGCCCCACCGTGGGGTGGTTTTTCTGGACTTTGGCTGCTTTGCCGCCAAAGGCAAGGCCGCCTACAATCAGCGAACCCTGAGCCACGGCATAGACTTTTCCGTCCGGACCTTTCAAGGGGGTCATGAGCAGAGTACCACCGGTAAGACTGTCGGCATCCCCCATGGAAGATACCAGCACATCGATGGAACTGCCTGGCTTGGCAAAAGGCGGGAGCTGCGCCGTAACAATCACCGTCGCCGCATTGTCGACTTTAACTGTGCTGCGTTCCACGGACAGACCCATGCGTTCCATCATATTGACCAGGGCCTGAACAGTGAATTTGCTTCCGGCACTGTCTCCGGTCCCATTCAGTCCCACAACCAGGCCATAACCGACAAGCTGGTTTTCCCGCACACCTTCCAGATAGGCGATATCCTTGATGCGGGAAGCCATGACGGGTTTGGTCAGGAACAGGGCTAAGCCTGCTATAACTGTCAGCAATAAAATTTTCCGGAAATATTTCATACCTTCTATCGCCTAAAATGGCCAGACATGATCGAGTATCCGCGTCATCCAGCCAGGCTTCTGTTTGTCGCTGATAACACCTTTGCCTGTGTAGGAAATTTCAGCATCCAGAATATACTTGGAGTCCACATAATTATTGGCTGTAATATCTGCGGGACGGATAATGCCGGTCAGCATGATAAACTGGTCCTCGTTGTTGACGGTCACCTTTTTCCGTCCCGCTATGCCGAGATTTCCATTAGGGAAAACCCCGACAACCTGAGTGGTGAGCGTCGCAACCAAGTCCTCTTTTCGAGTGGTTGACCCGCTGCCTTCGAAATCACTTTGATAACTTGTATTGATCAGGTCGGTGACATCACTGTTTTTAAAAAGATTGGCAATTTTCTCCTCAAGACCCAAAAATTTGGTGATATCCGCCGAGGCTGAACTTGTTCGGTCAGTCTCGGTTGTTGCTTCCCTACTGGCGCTGGCCTGCTCATAGATGGCCACTGTCAGGATGTCGCCGAGGTTTCTGGCCTTGTTATCCGAGAAAAGATCGCCCTGGTTTTCGGTCCATAACGAACCGTTTGTGACCGGTTCCCTGGACACCTCCATCTGGGACGAAGACACCTCAGGAATGTGCATGTCCTGTTTGACGGCTCTCTCATGATGCGCACATCCGAACAGCAGAGTCCCGACCATTAGTAATATTATTTTTTTTCCCATATCAGAACTCCACCATCACCATTCCGGGCCCGACAACCTTACAGAGGATCTCTTTTCCGGAGCCGCTGTTTTTGACCCGAATAGTTTCTCCTTCTTTACCATTGGATTTGGCAATACCCGTAGCCGTTACTTTGAGTCCCCCATTTTTTGCGGTAACCGTGATGAGCTCACCCCGTTTTACCAGGGGCGGAAAAGCCACCATGCTTTTTTCAATCACTGCCCCTTGGCGCAGATTTCTTTTCACCTTTTGACCCCGAAGCTGTTGTGGAAAAAAACACGGGTCCCGCAACCGGTCCAGATTCATGGTCACAACCTGGATATCGCTGTCCGACAAAAGCGTCCCGCGAGGAATATCCGCTGCAGCAACAACAACCGGCGCCGTTGCCTTGATATTCCCCCTTACAGCGAGATTTTTTTCAACCTTGCCGTCAACGCTGAAAGTAATATTGAAGCTTTTACTGCGGTAAAGTTGAGAGTCGGCGGGTAATACCCGACAGCTCAACTTCCCTTTCGGCAAAGTGAACGTTTTTGGCTGGCGGGAAGGGATAAATTCCATATGGATATTTTCTACCTGGGTACGCTGGCGGTTTTTCTCAAGGTATTCATTGATGATCCCCGCAATCTTTTCCGGAGTGATGACAATCCCCTCACGGATAATGTTGATCGTTTTGGCGCCTGCCCAGACAACCTCTGCAAAATCATCATCCGTCTGTTTGAGGTAAGACTGAATCTCTCCGGTCTTGTAGGTCATTTTTTTCCCGGGCGCCGGAGAACGGTAAATCATTCGAGAGGCAAGCTCGGAAGACGATGGGTTCAGAGTTGCGATATCTCCCAGTGCAAAGAACTCCCCTGTCACGGTAGCCGCTCCTTTAAAACGGACTTCCATGCCTACAGCCCAGCCACAGAAAAAATGGAGGAGAAGCAGAAAAAGAAAGCCTTTACCAAATGTTCTCATTGAAATCCTAGAGGAGATTATTGGTCATCTGCAGCATCTCATCCGCTGCCTTGACCGCTTTGGAATTTACTTCGTAAGCACGCTGGCCGGCAATCATGTTGACCATTTCTTCCATGACGCTGACATTGGAACCTTCCAGAAAACCCTGGGCGAGAGTTCCCAGCCCCGTTTCCCCCGGAGTACCCAAAGTGGCTGAACCTGACGAAGTGGTTTCCATATAAAGGTTCTTTCCTTGACTGCTGAGACCGGCGGCGTTGCTGAAGGTGGCGAGTTCAAGCGAACCGATCTGGCTTCCCGTCATGGACCCATCGAGAAACGCCTCCACCGTACCATCTTCCCCGATAGAGACATTGGTCGCATTTTCAGGGATAGTTATCTGCGGCACGACAGGATATCCTTCAGAGGTAACCAAGCGGCCGGAACTGTCCTTTTTGAAAGCTCCGCTCCGCGTGTAACCGGATTCACCGTTGGGAAGTTCAACCTGGAAAAACCCAGGTCCTTCAATGGCCAGATCAAGATTGTTACCGGTCTGCATCAAATCTCCGACCGTAAAGATTTTCTGAACGGCTGCTGTTTTGGCGCCAAGTCCAACCTGGATCCCGGTCGGATTTTCGGTGTCTGATGATTCGGAACTCCCCGCCAGTTCAATGCTCTGATAAAGAAGATCCTGAAAGTCAGCTCTACTTTTTTTGAATCCAGAGGTGTTCACGTTTGCGAGGTTGTTGGAGATGACGTCCATGTTCAACTGCTGGGCTTCCATCCCTGTTGCTGCGGTCCATAATGCTCTTATCATAAATGTTCTCCTTTAATTCATGTTACGATCAGCCCAGAAGCCCAATTTGATTCGTCTTGGCGGAAAGCTCGGAATAGGATTTCATAACCTTTTCATAAGACTCAAAGTAACGGACTCCCGCAACCATTTGAGCCATTTCCTCTAAAATATTCACATTGGAACCTTCGAGCCGTCCCTGCAGAAGCCCGGGACTTTCGACGATTTTTCCTTCAACACCGTCAACAACCTTGAAAACCCCTTCCTTCACCCGGTTAAGCTGCGACATATCTTCAAATTCATAGAGACTGATTTTACCGCCACCACCATCCGGAGATGAAATCTGGCCATCCTTTGTAATCGTGACGTCGTTGCTATTCAGGACAATAGGACCGCCTTCACCAACAACCTTGTGGCCGGTGGGAGTGATGAGGGTACCGTTCACATCAAGTCGAAAGTTGCCCTGACGGGTATAGAAAACGCCGCCGGCACCCTCAACTTTGAAAAACCCGTCTCCCATGATGGCCACGTTCAAAGGATTTCCGGTTTCGAGGGTCGTTCCATCAGACATGTCGGGAACCACCCCTTTGATAAAGGAGTAATTGATCCCCTCTGCTTTGCCTGCCTGGCTGGCTTCATCCAGATAGGAAGTAAAATTTACAACACTCTTTTTAAAACCGGGGGTTCCAACGTTGGATATATTGTTGGTAAGGACATCCAGGGCCTGCATTCTTGAAACGGCTCCGGAAACAGCTGCATAATAACCTGAACTCATGTTTTTCCCTTATGGTGTGGCAGGATGGTTTACTTTACTTATCGTCCTGACGGGTCAAAACTTTAATTTTTTCCTGATCCGCTACGATTCAATGCACGGTGGCTTTTTCCACCTGAAGAGCAATGTGAGTCAACTTGGCGATCTGATCAACCTCCTCGGAAGAAAGGTTGAGAACCTCGGCTATTTCTTCATTTTTCAAACCCCTTTTCAGGAGACAGGGTGCATATCGATATTTTTCAGGAACCTTCCGATCCGAGATCCCTTCTTTTAACTTCTTCTTGGTTTCCGCTTCAAAAATCGCGCTCCCGAATGGATTATTTGTCTCGGCCACCCACGAAAAATCGTCCTCGGTGGTAAACTTATGGTCCTCCGGGGAAACATCTAGAAGAAGCCGAATCTCTTTTCGGCTGCGCCGCAATTGGATCACCAGGACTAGAGCAACAATCAATCCCAGCAGGCAAAAGATACTTAACCCGATAATGGTCGCACTGGCAGGATCAACCATCACAATTTCCTGAAGCTTGTTCAATAATGCAGATGAAGCCACTCATCCTCCTGTCGGGTTTATTTGCGATGAGTTTTAAAAATATTTTGCAGCTTTACTTTCATCCGGATCAGAGCCTGGCTGTGAATCTGCGAAACCCGGCCTTCGGTGATACTCAATATTTCCGCAATCTCTTTCTGGGTGCATTCTTCATAATAGTAAAGAGATACAACCAGCCGCTCTTTCTCGGAAAGATTCTGAATCTGCTCCGCCAGAATCTCTGCCAACTCGTTTTCTTCAAATACTTGATGGGGATTTTCGCTGTCGGGATCTTCCAGCTTGTCATAAAGTGATTGACCGTCCTCGGAAGCCGACATGGTTTCTTCAAGACTGATCAGACTCAGATGGCTCACATCGGTCAACAACTTATGGTACTGGTCGAGGGAAATTCCCAGGTCTCCGGCAATCTCCGCCTCAGAAGGCGACTCTCCCAGCTCGTTCTGGAGCCGGTTGACGGTTTCGCACAAACGGCTGTACTTCTCCCGGCCGGAACGCGAGGCCCAGTCCATGCGACGGACCTCATCCAGGACCGCTCCCCGTATTCTCTGTTCGGCAAAGGTCTTGAAAAGCACCCCTTTTGCCGGATTGAAGCGGTGTGCCGCATCAACCAGCCCGAGGCGTGCGGCACTCACCATTTCATCACGCTTCAGATATCCGGGGACCTGAGTTCTCATGCGATCAACCCAGAAATCAATCATGGAAAGATGACTCTGAATCAAGCGGTTTATATCTTCAGGCCCCCACGCCTGATAAGCTGCTTCCAGCGTCAAATTGCCTCTCCCTCGTTTACCATAAGGAGTTTTTTCCAGAAAAATTGAAGCGAACCGTTGAGGTGAAGGTCCGGCGGAAGCGAAACCAGGGACTGGGCCAGGGTTTCAAAAGCGCAACTGCTTTTGCCTTCCGGCAGCAACTCGACGATAGGCTTCTGGCGCCTGAGAGATTCCCTCATTTTTTTGTCAAAAGGAATGCACCCAAGATAATTAATCGATATGTTCAAAAAACGGTTAGCCACCATGGTCAACTTCTGAAAAACATCCAGGCCTTCTTCGGCATCCTTGACGATATTGACGGCCAGATGGAATTTTTTCTGCTGATATTCCAGGGACAGAAGCTTCATCAGGGTGTAAGCGTCGGTAATCGATGCCGGGTCAGAGGTTGCGATAACGAGGATTTCGTTAGCCGCCGCATTGAAATAAGTCACATTCTCGGAGATCCCCGCTTCAGTATCGACCAGAACAATCTCGAAATCTTCGTCCAGGGATTCTAGACCCTCAATAAACTGAATTTTCTGAAGACTGTTGAGGTGGGTGACCTGCTGAAGTCCCGAACCGGCTGGAAGGATTTTTACTCCCGAAGGACCCTCGACCATAATCTGGTTCAGGTTCACCTCGCCTTTGAAAAAATGATTCAGGTTATATTGCGGGGTCAGCCCGTAAATAACATCAATGTTCGCAAGCCCCAGGTCCGCATCGATGAGGAGAACACGCTTGCCCATCCGGGCCAGGGAAATACCCAGGTTGGCAACAACCGCCGTCTTGCCGACACCGCCTTTGCCGCTGGTAACGGAAATAACTTTGGTCGGCTTGGATTGTTTTTTGGTTTCCATGACGGATGGTTTTTCCCCGCCGGATAACCGGCTCAGGCTACGCAGGGTTTTGGCCTGATCGGAAGAGTTAGCAGTGAAAGTCATAATTCAGTTCCCTAAATTTTTCCTAAAATAAAATCGGTAATATTTTGGGGTTCGGCAATCAGAAGATCTTCCGGAACTCGCTGTCCGTTCGTCAGAAAGGAAATCGGCAGATTTTGGCAAACGGGAACGTTCAAGAGTGCCCCGCAATCCTCGCACTCATCCAGTTTGGTAAAAATGAGATTTTTGAGCGGCATCTTGCCAAAAGTCCGGATTGTCTCCAGCAAATCCTTGTCCCGGGTTTGAGCAGCCAGAACCAGATGATTTTCAACGCCACTTTCAGGTCCCAGAAAGGAGGCGAGTTCATCTAATTTTAAAGCATCTTTCGGACTCCGTCCGGCTGTATCGATCAGAATGATGTCTTTATCCTGGTGTTTTGCAATAGCCTGATTCAGTTGTGCCGGATTAAAAACGACATCCACCGGAAGATTCATGATTTCGCCATAAACCTTTAACTGCTCCACCGCCGCGATTCTGTAAGTATCAATAGTGATCAGGGCAACGCTGCCTTTGGTGCGGAAAAGATATTCAGCGGCCAGCTTGGCCATAGTGGTTGTCTTTCCTACGCCTGTAGGCCCGATCAAAGCCACTTTGCGGGGTCCGTTTTCAAGTGCAGTCAAAGGGCCTGAAACGGAAACCAGCTCCGCGACGGTTTCATTCAGAAAGACTTCGTGAAAATGCTCATCGTCCAGTTGCGCTGGAGAATATTTACCTTCGGCGCAGGAAATGATAGTCTGCGCAACGTCCGGATTGATCCCATAATCCATCAATCTGAGAACGGCAGTTCCCAAAGCTGTGGATGTCTTAGCCGTTGCGGGTGGAGGCTGGGGAGGTGCCACCTGAAATGCTTTTCCTGAAAACTCCCGAAAAATTTGCTTCAGTTCATTGATCTCCTCATGGATACCTTGAATGTCCTGTCCCGCAAGCTGGCTTTTTATCTGTTCAATTTCTTTTTCCAGCGGGTTGAGAGGATATATTTCATCCCGCACCAAAACCGGAGCATTAAGGTCGCTGTCCCTGACCTCCACAGGCATGGGGGGGTTGATTCTTTTTGCTGTGGGAGGTGGCTGGAAGCTCTGTTCCGGAGAATCCTTGGCCGCTGTAATTTCAAGATAAGGCTTCCCCAGGAGACCCAGACCCTTTTTGCGGATAGTCCGAGTGGACAAAATCAGTGCATCCGGACCAAGAGTATCTTTGATCTTCTGAAGCCCGGAAGCCATATCTTCTGATTCGAAAACTTTAACTTGCATCTAAATTCACCGTCCCTATGGATCTGACTTTCAGGTGGGGCAAAATCTCATTATGAGACAGCACGATCAGGTTGGGCAGGTAGCGCTCGGTCAACCTTTTGACATGAGGACGTATCACCGGAGTGCACAATAAAACGGGTGCACTATCCCCGCTGAACTGGTTGATTTTTTCTCCCAGTTTTTCGATCAGATCGTGAGCTGTTTTGGGTTCCAGTGCCAAGTAACTGCCATCACCGGAGTGATGAAGAGCAGCCTGAATTGTTTCTTCCAGGCCCCGATCAAAAGCAATAAGAGGTAAAGTTCCGTCGGGTTTCGCCAGGCGCGAACTGATGGAGCGTGCCAGAGCCTGACGCACATATTCCGTCAGCGAATCGGGATCCTGAATGGAAGAACCACGGTCTGCCAGGGCTTCCAGGATGGTGCGCAGATCCCTTATCGCCACGTTTTCTCTTAAAAGATTTTTCAGGACATGCATAATTGCGCCAAGAGGTAGTAGATTGGGAACCAGTTCTTCGACCAGCTTCGGATATTGCTTGGAGAAGTTATCCAGCAAATTCTGTACCTCTTGTCGGCCAAGCAGTTCATGGGAGTGCTGTTTGATAATTTCGCTGACATGGGTCGCGACAACCGTCGTTCCATCAACCACGGTATACCCGTTCATCTGGGCCTGATCTTTTTTATCTTCGGAAATCCAGGTGGCGGGGAGACCGAAAGTCGGCTCGATGGTAGCGATGCCTTTCAGCATCTCCGTCGCCCCACCCGGATTCATGGCAAGACAATGACCCGGCAGGATCTCACCCGATCCGATGCGAACACCTTTAAGGAGAATGGCGTACTCATTCGGTTTCAGCTGAAGGTTATCCTTGATATGAACCGGCGGAACGATGAAGCCAAGATCCAGGGCAAACTGTTTTCGGATGGAACGAATCCGCCCCAGAAGCTCGCCATCCCTTTCCGAATCCACCAAAGGGATAAGTCCATACCCGACCTCAAGTTCAAGGAGATCAATGGCCAGCATCTCTTCATAATTTTCTTCCTTGGGCGCCAGAGCCTCGCTGGGAAGTTTTTCCTCCGCCTCTTCCGCTTTGGCCCGACTCGTTTGAATCCTGTGGGCCAGAAAGGCAAGAAGCACTGCAATCAAAAGGAAAGAGACGTGGGGAAGGCCGGGGATCAGGGCAAAACCAAAAAGGATTCCCGCCACAACCCACATGGCTCTTGGATTGACACTGAACTGCTCTTTCAGCTCGGTACCGAAATCGCTCGTTCCGGCTGTGCGCGTCACCAGGATACCGGCCGCCGTTGAAATGATGAGAGCGGGTATCTGCCCGACCAGTCCATCCCCTACCGTCAGGGTCGTATAGTTGGCGGCAGCATGGGCCACAGGCATCCCTTTCTGAACGACACCGATAACAAAACCGGCTCCGATATTGATCAGCGTAATCAGGATCCCGGCAATGGCGTCCCCACGAACGAATTTACTCGCACCGTCCATGGCACCGTAAAAATCGGCCTCCTGGGAAATTTCCTTGCGCCGGGTCCGGGCTTCCTTGTCATCAATAAGGCCGGCATTGAGATCAGCGTCAATCGCCATCTGCTTTCCGGGCATGGCGTCAAGAGTGAAGCGGGCCGCCACTTCGGCCACCCTGCCTGCGCCTTTGGTAATAACCATAAAATTGATTACGACCAGGATCAGAAAAACCACAATCCCGACGACATAATTGCCACCGACGACAAACTGTCCGAATGCCTGGATCACGCTTCCGGCCGCACTCGGGCCCTCTTCACCATGAAGGAGGATCAAACGGGTCGAGGCGACGTTGAGGGAAAGTCTGAAAAGAGTGGTGGCCAGCAGAATGGCAGGGAAGACGGAAAATTCAAGCGCCTTGAAGGTATAAAGAGAAATGATCAGGATCAATAAAGCGACGGTGATGTTCAGTGCCAGAAAAATGTCCAGCAAAAAGGTGGGCAGGGGTATAATCATGACCATCAGAATGGCCACAATCCCAACCGACACAAGAATATCGCTCCGGCCCAGCAACTCCGGCAAGCGGCGGACATTCATTGTATCAATCATGATTTCCTGCCTTTAATGCTGTAAACATAAGCTAAAACCTCGGCAACAGCCTTGAACAGTTCTTCCGGAATTTCGGCGTCCAGATCGACTTTGTGCAAAGCCCGGGCCACCGGCACGTTCTCCACCAGAGGGACATTGTTTTCTTTGGCAATTTCACGGATTTTAAACGCCATATTGTCCGCACCTTTGGCTACCACTTTCGGGGCTTTCATCTCGTCGCGCCGATAAGCAATTGCTACCGAGATATGGGTGGGGTTTGTGACAACTACATCCGCCTTGGGAACTTCGGCCATCATCCTTTTGCGAGCCATCTGCTGCTGGATGGCACGGACACGAGCCTTGACATAGGGGTCCCCTTCGGTCTCTTTAAACTCTTCTTTCTGCTCCTGCTTGGTCATTTTCATTTTCTCCTCCATTTCCCAGCGGACAAACAGGAAATCGAGAATCCCAAGAACAATCAGAATCCCGCAGGTTTTCATCAGCACAAGACCGGAGACCCTGCCAAGAAAACGAATGGTTTCAAGGACATCCATATGGACCAGAGAAAGCGCCTCACCGAACTCCGCTCTAACGGTTTTATAGGCTACAAATCCGATGAGAATGACTTTTGCGAGGGATTTGATCAGCTCGACAAAAGACCGTTTGGAAATTACCTTGGCCAATCCTTTGACAGGATCGAGTTTGGAAAAATCAGGCTCCATTGGTTTCGACGTAAACAGCCAGCCGATTTGAAGAAAACTTGCCAAAAACCCGACGACTAATACCAGAAGCAGCAGAGGGGCCAGGAGGAGAGCGATCTTCCCAAAAATCAATATAGCCAGTTGGATCAATGATGAAGGCGTGACGGCAAAACGGCCGCACAGGGAGAGCAGCTCCTGCGTCAACCCGGTAAGATTTTTCCAGAAAATCGGACAATAAAAAAACCACAAGACCAGAAACGCGCTAAGAAGCACAGCGCTCTGCACCTCCTTGCTTTGAGCAACCTGCCCTTTTTCCCTGAAGTCCTTGCGACGTTTTTCTGTCGCTTCTTCAGTGCGTTCCTGTTGATCGTCAGACATTTAACTCCTCAGAATAACTGGAAAACTTCAAATAGATTTCGCGACAGGGATTGAAATTCTTGAGTCAAAAGCGCCACGGTCAGATCAAGTGTCAAGCTCATGCCGATAAAAGCCAGGCCAATGTTGACGGGAAAAGAAAGCAGGAATACGTTCAACTGGGGGAAAATCCTCGCCATCAGGCCCAGCACCAATCCCGAAAGCAGAAGCACCGCCAGAACAGGAGCGCTGATTTTAACACCCAGAACGAAAATACTACCGGCCATCTCCAGCAGATACGGAATCGCTTCTCCAGTAAAATCGAGTTGGCCGGGGGGCAACAGTTGAAACGACTCGACGATGGCGCGAATGAAAATATGGTGAGCATCGATGGTAATGAAAACCAGGATGGCCAGGACATTCTGCATTTGGGAAACCAGTGAGATCTGGGTCTGATTCTGGGGGTCAAAAATATTGGCCGCGGCAAACCCCATCTGATAGCCGATAACGGTCCCACCGAATTCTGCCGCAATAAAAACAAAACGGGCCATCAGGCCGATCAAAATCCCCAGAAGAGCCTCTTTGCATACGAGCAAAGCCACCGTCAAAGGGGTAAAATCCAGTCCCGAGGCAAAAGGTTTCAACACGGGAAAAAGAGCAAGCGTGATAACCAGAATCAAACAGACACGGACCTTGACCGGGATCTGCGCGCCGCTGAAAACCGGCAGGGCGCCTAGCAGAGCCGCAACACGGACGGTGCAGACAAGGTAGCTCTGAAACTGCTCGACTGGAATCAGCTGAATTTCCACTGTTGCTCTCAGGGTCAGATGAGGGGAAGGCCTTCGAAAATGCTCCGGGTGAAAGCCAGGATGACCTGAATAATCCAGGGGCCGAAAAGAAGGAGAGAAACCAGAACCGCCACAATTTTGGGAACAAATGTCATGGTCTGCTCATTGATCTGGGTCGCTGCCTGAAACACGCTGATCAGCAAACCGATGACAAGGGCCGAAATCAGCATGGGAGCGGAAACCAGAAGAATGGTTTCTATGGCTTTGCGGCCAACATCGACAATAAATTCAGGGGTCATGTTTAGAACCTCGGGCCAAAGCCCGTAAAAATTTTATTTTCCCTGGTGTAACCCGGTTTCTTTTAAATAAAACTCCGCACCAGAGATCCAACCACCAGGGTCCAACCATCCACAAGAACAAACAGCAACAGTTTAAAAGGGAGCGAGATAATAACCGGCGGGAGCATCATCATACCCATGGACATCAGAACCGAGGCCACCACCATATCGATCACCAGAAACGGGATAAAAATCATAAAACCGATCTGGAAGGCCCGCTGGAGCTCAGAGAGCATGAAAGAGGGGATAAGAGTCATCGTCGGTATATCTTCAGGACTCTCCGGTTCATCATGACCGGAAATTTCCATAAACAGACCGAGGTCTTCCTCCCTGGTCTGGGAAAACATGAATTCCCGGACAGGCACAACAGCACTTTTAAAGGCTTCAGCCTGGGTTATTTTGTCCGCTATGAAAGGCTGGATCGCTTTCTCGTTCACTTGGCTCCAGACCGGGGCCATTATAAAAAATGTCAAGAAAAGGGCGAGGCCGACGATGACCTGGTTTGGAGGCATCTGCTGAGTTCCCATGGCATGCCGGACAAAAGAAAGAACGATCACGATGCGAATGAACGCGGTAGTCATCAAAAGAATAGCGGGGGCAACCGAAAGAACCGTCAACATAATCAGGATCTGCACCACGGTCGAAGCCTGCCCACCCTCTTGAGCGCCGCCAAAGCCCAGGGTTATGCTCGGGAACGGTTCCGCCATAACCAATGCAGGGACGCTGAGGAGCAGAATCAGTAATATAAAAAGCCACCATTTTTTCATTTAAATTCCTCAAGATGGGCCTGGACTTCCTCCTCAAAGGATGGTTTTTTCTCTGCTGCCGCTCCCATTTTCGAAATCAGTTCCACCCGCTCCGCTCCGACCCCCAGAAGCAGCTCTTCCCCTCTCACCTCTACCAGGTAGAGAGCTCTTTTGGGTCCCAAAGAGCGCATCTCCACCACCTGGATGATTCCGGATTTATTCCCGGGCAAAAACTTAAGACCTTTTCGACTCAAAGCATAAAAAAGAAAAAAAATGCCCAGAACCAGTCCCAGTGCTATAACAAGCCGCAGGCCGGCCATCGGAAATATCGAGTCCGGACTTTCCGCCGCAGTTTCCGCAAAAGCCAGAGTGGGGATCAACAATTGAAACAACAGAAGGCGTATCATAAACAAAATCCATTTTCCTTTTGCCCCAAGGTTCCAGGCAAAAGGGTTAAAGGTTGAAAGCAGAATTGCCTGCTATTCAAGTTTTTCAATCCGCTCCGCGGGGCTGATAACATCTGTCAGGCGTAACCCGAACTTGTCATTCACCAGAACCGGCTCCCCTTTGGCAATCAGTTTGGAGTTGACGTAAAGATCGAGAGGTTTCCCTGCTGACTTGTCAAGCTCAACGACATATCCATCCTGCATCTGGAGCAGATCTTTAACCAGAATTCTGGCCCTTCCAACCTCAACAGATATCTCGAGAGGAACATCGAGAAGAAAATCTATGTTTTTATGAGGACTGACCGAATCTTTTGCCGCCACTTTTTCTACGGGAGAGTCCTGAACCGGCTCTTCATTTTTAGTTTCAGCAACCTTATCTTCTTCCATCCTCTGTTTCCTTCCTGTATTTTCCAGTTAAACGGACGGCTTTTTTGCCATTACGAACACCTGCGACGCCAAGATACTTTGGCTTCCCCTCGACCATGACCCGGAGCTTTTCGTTTCGAAATGCTTGCATTTCAAGGATGTCACCAACCTGAAAATTCAGAATATCCCGTAACGAAAAAGTGATTTTCCCCAATTGTGCCTCAAGGGACACTTCAGCCTTCATCAACTCCTCGGCCATGTGCTCCCGCCAGTTTTCAGTCTGAGAAGCGTCGGGCGTTTTTGCCCGAAATTTCTCCTTTAACGGCTCTAGGGAAAGGAGGGGAATCATCAAATTCATTTTCCCTGTAAAATTATTTATCTGGACGCGAAAATGGCATTTAACAATCTGGGCGTCGGGGGGCACAAAATTAATCAGGCGGGGATTATTTTCCATTTTCACTAACATCCCGGACAGCTTTTCAACCGGCTGAAAAGCCTTATTCAAATCCATACAGGCATCGTTGAAAATCGCCGTCAGAATGTTGGTCTCAATGGTCGATAAAGCCCGGTCAGGGACGATAATCCGATGGACATCCGTTGCCCCCAGCAATATTTCAACAGCAGGAAAAGCGACTTTATCGTCAAAGGTTAGAAGCCCCCCCCAGCGTAGTGGAGCCATGGAAATGAGCCCCACAGCAAAACTGGGTGAAAGTTGGTCCAGAACGTTCCTAAACTTCGTTGTCTCAATAGTAGTTCTTTTGACCGTCACGGAACGCTGCAGACGGTTGGTCAGGGAAATTGAACAGTTTTTGGCAAAACTATCCAGAATTAGATCAAAGATGCCAAGCTCGAAAGATTTTGCCTTACCCTGAAACAAGTCAAACTGGACCGCTTTTTCTTGAGGCCCGGAATCATCCAGCTCATTCTCCAGCGGGATTTCGCCCTCTTGAATCGAGGCCAGAAGCTCCGAAATCTCTTCTTTGGATAGAATACGCTCCACGCAAAATCCTTCTACTGAACGACAAAATCAGTAAAAAAAATCTTCTTGACCTCACCCGTTTCCAGGATCCCATTGAGGCTGCTGACCAGTTCGGCCCGCAACTGCAGCTTCCCTTCCAGATCAGCCAGCTCTTTAAACGTTTTATTTCCGACCTGGAGAAGGATATTGTCCCGAATCTGGGGCATTCTCTGATTTATCTCATCCAGAGTCAGAGGATTATCCACTTCCAGGGTAATGGATGCCTTGAGGTAATGGGTCCCTTCCTCATCCAGAATATTCACGATAAAAGAATCGATATCGAGCATAGGGCCGATCTGCAACGAAGGGGCGCCCTCCCCTTCGCCTCCCTGGCCGGTTTCCCCGGAGGCTTTTTCTTCCTTGCCCCCCATAAGATTGCCAAGGATATTGCTGGAACTGACCATGAACCCTGCCGACATGGCCCCAACCAAAACCACAAGGGCAACCACCCCCATCAACAGTTTTTTCATCAGCCCCGATTTTTTTTTCTCTTCAGGCTCTTTTTTTTCTTCAGCCATGGTTCACCTGCTCCTTGTTTCTAAAATGGCGACTGTTCATTCGCATCGATCAGGTAAGGCAGTTCGCTGCGGTATTCATTAAGGCTTTCCATTACAAACTCAACTCGACGATTCAGAGCCTTTCCTTCCGGACTGTCATTCGGCATGATCGGCTTTTGTGCTCCGTAACCGACCGCCGACATTCTTTGAATCGGAAAGATTTCATCTTTGACAAAATATTTGAGCACATTGACCGCCCGCATCATTGAAATATCCCAATTCGTCAAATTTCCACGTGTTGGAGGCTCATTGTCCGTATGCCCCTCGATTCTTAAACCAAAAGGCAGAGGTTTGACCAACTCGGCAATTTTTTGTAAAACCGAATAAGCTGCGGCTTTAACCGCCACGGAGCCTGTGTCAAAAAGAATCGAGTCTTTCACTCTTAAAATAACCGCTCCCCTGTCTTTGACGAGTTCAATGTCACGATCGAGCTTTAACCGTTTAATGTTCGTCTGCACTCTTTTGTAAACCCTGGCCACATAGTCATCATCAATAGGGCTGAATTCAATGATTTTCGGAACCGCCACTTCGTTGTTCTGGGCGCTGTTCATAACCCCAAAAGCACCTCGAAGCGACCCTGCCGCATCCCTGAACAGGACTTTATCCAACCGGGCCATTGAGAGCAGCAATACGAAAAAGGTCAGCAACAACGTCACCATATCGCTGTACGTCACCATCCAGGCGGGTGCCCCACCTTGACTGCCTTCCTGATTCTTTTTCTTTCTCACAACACTGTAACCCGTTCTTCACTATTTCAAAATTAACTAAAGGTGCTTTTCCGCAGTTTTGGCCCTACATAAGCATGCAGCTTCGATTCGATAATACGCGGGTTTTCACCCTCAAGAATCAGCCTGAGACCTTCAACCACCAAGCTTTTATCGAGAACTTCGGATTGAGAATGCACTTTCAGCTTTCCGGACATGGGAATAAAAACTACATTGGCCAGCACAGCCCCATAAAAGGTTGTTAAAAGAGCCACAGCCATTGCAGGCCCGATCGTCGACGGGTCTTCCAAGGTCTGAAGCATCTGGACCAGACCGATCAAAGTACCGACCATCCCCATGGCGGGAGCATAAGCACCCATGGCTGTCAGCATCTCCGACCCTTTGCCATGCCGCTCTTCCAGGTATTCGATTTCGCGCTCCAGCATCTCTTTGAGAGACTCAGGCTCGAACCCGTCCACTGCCATTTGAATCCCTTTGATAAAAAACGGATCTTTCACTTCTCCCATGACCGACTGAAGAGACAGAATTCCCTCTTTGCGTGCCCTGCCGGCAAATTCTACAAGCTGATCAATCCGGCCTATAGGGTTGGCCGGATAATTTTTAAAAGCTTTTTTTACAACGGAAATGGTTTTTTTGACTTCCCTGAGAGGGTAGTGCACCAAGGTAGTACCTAATGTACCACCCACTACGATGAGCAAGGAGGGTATATTAACGAAAATAGTAATGCTTCCACCTGTTCCCATCGCCCAGAGCATTAACCCCAAAGCGGCGATTAAACCTATTATCGTCATTAAATCCATGAAATTTTCCAGGCCTCCGATTACGGTTGTTTTCCAGCCAGGCAAAACCTGACTGGCACTTTCAATGGCAATTAACATGCCACCCTCCAGCCCTCTCTTTTGGAGCAAAAAACCGCGAAGTCAGAAAAGATTGAAGGTAATAAAAGGGGGAATAATTCTGATTTTTATACCAGTTACCCGGAAAAATAAAAAAAGGGCCTTTTGCAAAGGCCCTTTTTAGAGTCATTAAATTGACTTGAATCCGGGTAAATACTATCAGCGTTTCAGGTTAATCAGTTCATTCATCATTTCATCCGTGGTGGTAATGATTCGGGAATTGGCCTGATAGGCCCTCTGTATGGTAATCATGTTGACAAACTCCTGGGCCAGGTCAACATTGGACTGCTCCAGGGAGTTGGTGTAGAGTGAACCGACACCGGAACCGACTGTCCCGATAATCGGAACCCCGGAGGCATTTGTCGCGGAGAAGAGGTTACCCCCATCCTGCCAGAGTCCGGCCGGGTTAGTGAATTTGGCCAAGGCGATACGGGCCAGCTGGCGCGGCTCGCCTGTCGAATAATTCCCAATAATGTTACCTTCCTCATCAATAGCAAGCTGGACGAGGTTCCCGGTCCCGTAACCGTCCTGAACCTGGGAGACAACCACGGAATTGCTGGAATATTGGGTCATGTTAAACTCAAATTCCGTGGTGATAGTAGCATCTGAGCCATTAACCCATGTCAGAGCCGCGGTAGTAGCAACCGGCGCGGGGTCAACAGGAGTCACCCCATCGGCCTGATAAATGTCATTTCCATCCAGTTGAATCAGACGTCCGTTCACATCGAACGTCAGGGTTCCGCTTGCCACTTCCACAAATTCCGCCGCATTCCCGACATCAGCGCCAGCCACTGCGGTGTGATACTCCCAGGCATTGGAAGCTGTTTTTCGAAAATAATTGGTTACCAGGTGGGTATCTCCCAGTGAATCAAAAACCTGGAGCGATGCTGCGTAATTGGATGTATCGTCCGGGTTGACAATGTCAAAAGCAGCGCCCCCGGGCAATGCGGGAGACTGGGCATTAAGGTTGGTCGTCAGAGTCACGTCAGTCGTGGCATTTGCAGGCGAGTAGGAGTTGGTATCCACCTGAATATTGGTCAGGTCTCCGGTTGGATCGTCATTGTCATCGAGATAATAGCCCTGAACAATGAACCCTTCCGTATTGACCAACTGCCCTGAATTATTAAATTTAAAGGATCCGTCACGGGAATAGGAGGTTGTTCCTGTCGTTGAATCACCGAGAATGAAAAATCCGGACCCTTCAATGGCAAGGTCGGTATTGGATTCTGTATTTTCAAAAGTTCCCTGACTGAAAATACTGTCAACAGACGCCAACCCAACCCCGGTCCCGACCTGAGTCGAGCCTCCGGTACTGGAAACCTGGTTGGACAAGAGGTCGGCGAAAACGGTTCTGCTCGCCTTGTAGCCAACAGTATTGCTGTTGGCGATATTATTTCCGACAACATTCATGGCATTGCTGGTTGCCGCCATACCGCTGACGCCGCTGTAAAGTGCAGATGAAAGACCCATGGTTAATCCTTTCTTCGGATAGCCTGCCCACCCTGGATCACTTAATCCGGGATGATTCTATTGACCAATGATTTGTTAAATATTAAAGACTGTTTTCATATTTTTCAGAAATAATGCTTCTTAAGTACACTTGAAAGATCAAACCATGTCTTCCCCTGTATTTTTCCGTTTTTCGTTTTCCGAAAACTGGGAACCAGGTCATGGAAAAATCTTTTCTGAGCGAAAAACCCTTCCCGCCGCTCTGAAAATTCCGATCTAAATACTTCGGACACTTTTTACGTCACTTATGTCAAAAATTCCCATATCCGTAACTATCTGGGGAGTTTCCAGGTTAAAGTCCACACCCTTCACTTCAGAAACCACCAGGGTCTGGGCGGGGAGCTCTTCGCCGCCACCATAGTTTGCGGTCGCCACCAACCGGTACGTCCCGGGCTCAACCGCAGCGCCCGCATCGTTGGTACCATCCCACTCGATAAAATGACTGCCACCTGACAGGGCGGCCTCTTCCAGAGTCTTGACGGTCACACCATTCTGATCCATCACATACAAAGTGGCACCACTGGCAGAGGACTCCAGTTCGAATCCGAGCTGGACGGATTCTCCATTAAGAGCGAACTCATTTCCTTCCACCACAGCGTTCTGACCGATCATCTCAAGAGCGTAAACGGAACTGCTTTGATTTTGCATTTCAACCATTTGACCAAGGTTGCTGTTGATGGTGAAAAGCTGCTCAAGAGAACTGAACTGGGCCAGTTGAGCCGTAAATTCAGTGGGATCGGAAGGATTCAAGGGATCCTGATTCTGAAGCTGCGCAACCAGCAGCGCCAGAAAATCCTCCTTACCCATTGCCGCTTCACTGATGGAGGAGGAATTGCTCGAAGAGGTTGTAGTCGCTGCTGTTGCCGGAGATATCGCTGACATATTTAAATTTCCTCTCTTCTTATCAGATCCTAAGGCTCAAACCGCCTTGGGCAGTTTTCTGGGTCCGTTCCGACAACACCTCGGAAGGCATCTCAGTGATTTCGTTTCCAATTTCATTACGCCCCTGAGAGGCATGCTGGAAACGCTGATTTAATCCCTCCTGGCCGGAGCCGGAATTTCTGAATGACTCAAATCCGCTTTGCTGCTGAGAATCAAGACTTAACTGCATTTCCCCAACTCGTATCCCCTGGGCTTCAAGTGCACTCCGCAGGTGGGGGAGATGCTGTTCCAGGACATCCCGCACCACATTCGTCTGCGCTTGGATATTGACCCTGACCTTGTCATTTTCAAGAATCAGATCAAGTTTGAGATCGCCTAATTCCTGGGGGTGCATCCTGACCGTCAGGGTCTTCCCTTCCTGAGCGTTGTGCAGGGAAACACGCTGAATTACCTGGTCGATAACTGAGTTTTTATCTACCATTTCACCCGAAGGAAGGCGGTAGAACTCGACCCCTTCCCGGACGTTAACAAATTCTTTCCCAATTGATTCCACCTGGGCGGAAGGATCAGCAGGTGCGGACTGCCCGGTCAGGTTTACTTCCTGCGGAGAGGCGTCCATTTGACCCGTTTGTTGTGCGACAAGACCTTTAGCTGCCTCCGAAAGACCTGATTCGGAAGGATTTGAAATCGAGTGCTTCTGAATGCCTTCACCGGAGTCTTCGGAACTGCGCTCGGAAATTCCGGATGACATTGAGATGCTGCCCTGTTCCATGGCCTTGTTCGAGAGCCCTTTCCCCGCCAGGGTATCCCGCACGGGCGCCTTGTCCAGAACAGCCTCATCCATTGCCTTTGAAAGCAACTGGCTCACTTCACTCTGTTCTTCCAAGCCCGCCGCAACATTGATGTCACTGTCGGAAATCATGGCGTTTTTCAGACCCTTGTCATTCAATGTCGTGTTGGCACCAGGAAGCTGAACTGCTGGATTGTCGCTCAGTTGGTCGGCCAGGGCAGTGCCTGAGTGAAGGTTTTTTACTTGCACTTGTTGTGTCATGGCATCCGTCAAGATGGCGGCTTCCTCCGGTAAAACCGTCGTCAGTGGCACACCTGTACGGTTTTCAGGAATAATAGGAAGTTCCCCCTGCGAAGCTTTGCCTTTGCAACCTGTTTCGACAGATAAATCCGTCGCCTCACCCTGAACGACCGAAGAAAAAAAGGCGCTGTATAAGGATTCATCGCCAGACATCAACGTATCAATATCATCAGCCTGGAAAAGCAAGTCCGTTTCCGGAGCTGTTAATACCGCTTCGTGGCCGGCACCCTGAAATCCTGCAAAAGGCAACAGGACACCGTTTTGTATCTTTTCGGGGTTTTTGATGTCGGCAAATTCTGCCATGCAGGAAGCGAAATCTCCCTCGCCTCCAGTTATTGCGGAGGCTTCAGAGCTAACCGAATTCGGCAAGTTTTCAACAGCCATTGGAATGACAGGCATCATTTCCATGTTTTCTCTCTATTTCCTTTGTTTTTCTGAAATGAATTCAAAATTTAATTCTTTTGGTGGAGGGTGAAATAGACACTCAACCTTGCAGCCTTTTCCTCTTCCAGCTGACTAAGCAATTTTCCAGCTGACTTTGATTTCATTCCCTCCAGGATGCCAATAGCTAAGTCATCATCCAAAGAATCCAATATCGCAGCAGCTTTTGTCGGTTCCATTTTTTCAAAGATTTTGCTCAAAGAACGAATTTTCTTCTGCTGGATTTCATCCCTGGTCGCAAGAAGCTCTTCAAGGAATTTTCGCTGTGTTTTGATTTCTTGAAGTTTCTTATCGACCTCCTGGGCCAGAGTCTTTAGCTCAATTTCTTTCATGTCGAGCTTTTTTTCTCTTTTCTCGATTTTCTGTTTCTCTTTTTGGAGAGAAAACAGGAGTCTGCGCTCTTCAACGGACTCGATCTTTTTTTCAGGAATATTCTTGGCTGACTGGGCATGGGAATAAGTGGGGAGAAAGAAAAAAAGAATGAGGAAAATACCCCCGAACAAAACCTGAAGAACTCTTGTGCGTGTCATTTTTTTACCTTTTATGAAAGAGAACAGCTATTTCGTCAACTTCCGCCTGTTCTTTCTGCTGAAGAAGCCCTTTTTCTTTTTCGATAAATTTTTCTTTCAGGTTTTCCAGCAGTTTTTTGTTGCGACTCGCTTTTTTTAAAATAATTTGCTGGTCTTCAACCTTTTTTTCCGCCTGGCTGAGCTTTTTTGACAATTTTTCAAATATTTTCATGTGGTGCTGAACATTCCTTTCCAACAACATCAATTCCTGAATGACAATACCCTCATTGCGCCGTTGCTCGAGGTTTTCGTAATAATCTTCAAGCTTTTGCCTGACTTCGTCGATAGCATTCATCAACTTGCGCTTCTCGACCTGCACCTCAGCAAGCTTTTGACATTCCACATTTTCCAACATTTTCCGATAATTCAAGACCGGATCAAGTTTGAATTTTTTCATATCACCAATGTCGTTCAGCTGCTTATTTTAAGTTAATAAAAACCAGATCAGGAAAGGATTTGCTCCATTTTCCCCAATGTCGTTTCCATATTTATGTGGTCATGCATCGCCTGGCGCAGGAAATCATTCACAGCGTCAATTTTGGAGAGCGTGTAATCAATCTTCGGATTACTCCCTTCGCGGTAAGCGCCGATATTGATCAACTCTTCATTTTCCTGATGGGTCGCCAGAATTTCCCGGATCCGGCCATTCATCTCGAGATGCCCGGGCGATATAATGTCCCGCATTACACGACTGGTGGAATTGAGAATATCAATGGCGGGATAATGATTTCTGGCTGCGATTTTACGGGACAGGACAATGTGCCCGTCCAGAATGGAGCGAACGGAGTCGGCAATCGGTTCATTCATATCATCCCCTTCCACGAGGACGGTATACAATCCGGTGATGCTCCCCATGCCCTCAAAACTCCCTGCTCTTTCCAAAAGCTTGGGCAGGGTGGCAAAAACCGAAGGAGTATAGCCTTTGGTCGTCGGAGGTTCGCCAATCGCAAGCCCGACTTCGCGCATGGCCATGGCAAAGCGGGTAACTGAATCCATCATGAGAAGAACGTTTTTGCCCTGCCGACAGAAAAACTCCGCGATGGTCGTCGCCACAAAAGCCCCGCGCATCCTCAGAAGCGGGGACTGATCCGACGTTGCCACAACCAGGACCGAACGTTTGAGTCCTTCGGGGCCCAGATCGCGTTCGATGAACTCCTTGACTTCCCTCCCCCTTTCACCGATCAATGCAATGACATTGACATCCGTTTTCGCACCATTGGCCAGTGTTCCCAACAGGACACTTTTCCCGACTCCGGAACCTGCCATGATACCCATGCGCTGGCCGACCCCACAGGTCAAGAGACCATTTATTGCGCGAACCCCCAAGTCCATAGGCTCTTCTATGACTCTTCTATCCATGGGGCCGGGAGGAAGAGCGTAGATAGGCATTTCCTTTTCGAGAAGAGGAGCAGGACGACCATCAATGGGCAACCCCATGGCATCGATTACCCTTCCCAGAAGTTGCTCACCAACCTGCTGGGAAGCGCTCATGCTTTTCACCTGGATGAAACTACCCGGACCAAGGCCGCGAATCTCACCCAAAGGCATCAGTAAAGCGCAGGAATCCCTAAATCCGGTTACTTCCGCTAATACCTTCTCACCGCCCCCGTTGGGGATCAACTCACACAAGGTTCCGACCGTTGCCCCAGGGACATGCCCCTCGACAACCAGGCCGACAATTTTGACCACCTTTCCCTTGGAACGGATCAGCGGAAGGTTTTCAAGGTTTCTGGCAAGTTCCTGCATGTTTCAGTGTCTCGTTTGAATTGTGCTGTCAATTAATTCTGAGGCAATTTTGTCGCTGGCAAAGCCCACCGACAAAATTCTTGTCGAGAAGATAAAATCTGGCAGTGGGAAAGAGGGCCGGATTTGGTGAATGGGGTTAACCACCCGGCTGCTAACCCGTTATGGATGCCAGCAGATATTGCCTGATCTCGTCCAGTTGAGTCTCAATGGACGCATCGACTTCCCCGAGCTCCGATTCAACCTTGCAGCTCCCACGGGATATGGTTTCATCCGCTTCAAAAGTGATATTCTTCAGCCCTGTGACTCTCGCGAGAAAAAAAGGCTTTTTCTCCTTCACCAGTTCGATATCTTGTGAGTTGACTTTGACATGGTAAGAGTCGGTGCTGATCGAGGCCAGTAATGCCCTCTCAATGCTGGACAGGATTGTCTCCGGCTTGACGGAAACTTCACAATGAAGCACCTGACGGGAAATTGTCAGAACCAGATGCAGCATGTCCTGACTGCTGTTATGGATGATGCTTTTGCGCAGTTGGCTTACGTCCTCGAGGGCTTGACCCAAGGCTTGGATGGCTGTATCAAGGTTCTGTGCACCCTCCTGGAGCCCTTCTTCCTTGCCCATTAAAAAAGCTTTTTCAATTTCGTTGGGATCGCTGTCCATCTTCGTGGAATGCGAGGAGGAAGTTTGAGGAGCACTCCCCTTCCCCTCGTCCAGGGACACGATACCCAGGGAATGATTTACACCAGCCGCCAAGCTTTCCGGGTTGTCAAAAGAACTAAACTCAAAAGGGCTGCATTCATGTGCCCCCAGGCCACGGAGAATTTTAGACGAGGACATCATCCCCTCCCCGACCCGGCATGGAGATTTGCCCTTCTTCTTCAAGTTTGAAGGCAGCCTTGACAATACCGACTTGCGCGGCTTCGACCTCTGACAGCTTCACCGGTCCCATGGCCTCAATATCTTCTCGAATCATACTGGCGGCACGCTGAGAAATGTTTGCGAAAATAGCCTCTTTCAACTCATCCGAGGCGGTTTTCAGCGCCAGAGTCAACTGGTCCGTATTGATTTCCCTGAGAATTTTCTGCAATGCACGCTTATCCAGTTCGAGCATATCTTCAAAAGTGAACATCCGTTTTCTGATTTCCTCCGCCATTTCCGCATCGGACTCTTCAATAGACTCCAGTACAACCTGGTCTGTCCCTTTTTGCATTTTTCCAAGGATTTCAACGACCTTATCCACGCCACCGATTTTCTGGTATTCGCTCGTGATCATCCCGCCAATTTCTTTCTGCAAAGCTTTTTCAATCTGGGAGACAATTTCAGGAGAGACTTTTTCAATTTTGGCGATGCGATAAAGAATTTCCCCTTTAAGTTCTTCGGGAAAGTTGTCAAGAATACGAGCGGTATGTTCGTTCTTCTGGGTGGAAAGGATCAACGCAATGGTCTGGGGATGTTCCGTTCCAATAAGGCCTGCAATAGTATTGGGATCCATATTGGCAATGGTTCCCATGGGATGCTCGTTGGAGACGGATGCAAACTGCTCCATAAGAGTCTCTGCCCTTTTTCTGTCGGAACCGGCCTGAAGAACTTTTTGGACAAAAACATCGCCATCAACAAAGACACCGGAGTCCTCTTTTCCAACGACATCATATTCTTTCAGAACATCCAGAAGAATTTCCTTCGGCACATGCTCAATATCCATCATGCAGCGACTGATGGCCTGGACTTCCGAGTCGGCAAGCCCTTCAAAAATCTTCGCTGCCGCTTCTTCACCAAGGCAAACCAGAAGGATTGCAGACTTCTGGACCCCCGTGAGTTTATCAACTTGTTTTGCTCCCAGCTTCAGCATATATTAGTCCTGCCGCAGCCAGTTTTTGATAACCATGCCGGGAAGCTCTTTGGAGTCTAGAGCATCCTTGCGAATTTTAGCTACTGGATCCTGTCCGGCACCCACAAGATGGGACCCGGCGACACCACCCATCTCTGCCTCCAGTTGTTCAACCGTTTTATAGTGTTGAACCATGCGGCTTTCAGTCTTTAAAGTCCTGATCAACGGTCTGATTAAAAGGAAATAGAGAATAAGAGCAAAAATTCCGATGAAAAGATACTTGGCCAAAGGGATCAGGGGATAGACTTTATCCAGCATGGATGGTTCCGGCCATGTTCCACGCGACAAATCACCGGGAAGTGGCATGGAAACGACGTGCACCTGGTCCCCTCGCTCAACGTCGAAGCCGACAGCCGATTTGACCATCTCTTCAATGTTTTTCAACTCTTTATCCGCGCGAGGGACAAATGTGGGCGGCTCTCCTTCAGCACCTTCAACCCTTTTGTCGGCCACAAGCACGGAGACGGAAAGTTTCTTCACCTCCCCAACAGGTGTCTTGACATGGCTGATAGTGCGACTCACCTCATAATTGATGATTTCAGATGATTTGCTGGAGGGGGTATGCCCGGATGACTGGGAGCTGCCCTTGATGTTGGAGTCAACGCCGGGCACTCCACCCATCGATTCAACACCGGACTTTTCCTCAACAGTCTGCTCACTACGGGGCACCGTACCACCCGGATCATAAATCTCCTCAGTCTTTTCAATCTGATTGAAATCAAGCTTAGCCGTTACTTTGACCAGCGAGTAGTCCCGTCCCAGCGCTAGGTCAAGCATTGATTGAGCCCGGTCTTCAAGGCGCTTCTCAACCGTTTGCTGAAAACTCAACTTTTCCGGTGACATGTCGCTCTCGGAGGCATGCCCTGGATCCTTGGTTAGAATGGTCCCCTGATCGTCAACAATGGTCACATTATCAGCATCCAGACCTTCAACGCTCCCTGCCATAAGGTTGACAATACCGCGAATCTGATTTTGGGTCAGGTTTTCACCCGGAACCAGCTTCAAAGTGACGGAGGCCGTTGCATCTTTCTGTTGATTTTTGAAAAGTCTTTTTTCTGGAAGGGCAATATGGATACGAGTCCCATCGACCGGGGATAAGGAAGAGATGGTCCGGGCCAATTCTCCTTGAAGGGCACGCTGATAATTGACCTTCTGTGCAAAATCAGTCATTCCGAAGCTCTGTTTATCGAAAATTTCGAAACCGACCCCGCCACCGCGAGGGAGCCCGGATCCGGCCAGTTCAATGCGAGCTTCATAAACCTGATCGTCGGGAATTAGAACCGAACTCCCCGAATCCCCCAGCTTGAAGGGAATTTTCCTCTCTTTAAGCCACTCTACGACCCCGGAGGCATCGCTGTTGGAAAGATTGGCAAAAAGAACCCGATAGTCGGCAGTGCGGTACTGTGAAATAATCAGGGCAAAAGCGGCGATAGATACAATTGCCACGACAACCAAACTGATTTTTCGGCCACGAGGCCATTGACTGATTGAACCTAAAAGACTTTTTTTATTCTCTTCCGCCATTGGGAAAGAACCTTTTGGATTTCATAAAATGATACGTCATGGGAACAATTGAAAAATTTATTTCTGAATTGCATCAAGTGAAGCAAGAGGCATGCATTTCAAAAAATCCGAATCAGACCTGCATTCGCATAATTTCCTGATACGCTTCCACAACTTTATTGCGCATCTGAACGACCAACCTCATGGAAATATCCGCCTCTTCCATAGCAACCATAACTTCATGGATGCTCTTTGCCTCACCGGTGGCCAACTTTTCCATGGCCCGATCAGCTTCAAGTTGTGCATTTTGGGTTTCCTTCAGGGCGTCGGTCAAAAAACCGGTAAAATCCCCTTCAGGAGCAGCTTGTTTTTGCACCTCCTGCGGAAAATTCAAAGGTACTGCATTACCTACGGGATTGACATTGCTCACTGGTTACCTACCTTCCTATTTCAAGGGCTTTCAAAGCCATTCTTTTCGCAGCTTGAATCGTATTGAGGTTAGCTTCGTAAGCGCGGGTCGCAGAAACCATATCCGCCATTTCCTCAAGTGAGTTGATGTTCGGCATGGAAACGTAACCCTCCTCATTGGCATCCGGGTGCCCGGGATTATAGATAATTCTTGGCGCCTGATTATCGGAGACAATGCGGCTCACCTTGACCCCCTGAACCGCTCCCCGCATCTCCTGATCCATATGCTCCGAAAACTGTGATCCATCGCTTTGAAAAACGACGGACTTTCTGCGATAAGGCCCCCCTTCAGGGGTCTGTGTGGTTTCCACATTGGCCAGGTTGGAGCTGACCGTATTCAAACGAACCTGCTGTGCCTTCAGTGCTGATGAACTGATTTTGATCGTGTTAAAAAGGTCCATCAAAATTCTCCTTAGCGGCCATCCTGAACAATATATTTCAACAACGCGTACTTTTTGTTTAAAGACTGGACCGTTGCTTCATAAAGGATCTGGTTTTCAGCCATTTGAACCATTTCCTCTTCGACACTTACCTCATTACGATCTCCGATATCCATGCCCTTGGATTCCCGGACAACTCTGCCTCCGGTACCAGTGAGATCCCCTTCGGGTCCGATATGGCTGGATTGGGTTTTTGCAAGTTTCAATCCAGAAGTTCCCACCGCATCTTTCAGGCTCCCCTCGAACTCAAGACGGGCCGGGATGTAGCCCGGCGTATCGGAATTAGCAATGTTCGAAGAAATCACCTGTTGGTTGTGGACACGAAAATTGAGTGCTTTTTTTAAAAAATGAGTGGTCTGATCAAAAATTCCTGATAATTTCATTCATGCCTCTTTTTCTGAAAAATTCTCCAAAACCCTCCTCCGAAACAGAATAGAACGGGCTTTTTGTCACTACATCTTTATTTCCGTCATCGAGGTGCGAGCAAGATCCTCCCAAAAACCGGTTTCTCCCTTTTCGACGACCTGATTTAAATAGTTTAGTGCCTCATTTTTATTCCCTGCGGAAATAGCGATCTGGGCACACCGGTAAAGTGACTGTTGAAAGAAACTCTTTTTTTCAGATAATTCCTGAAACAGGGCAAAGGCTTCTTTTTTTTGTTTCTGTTTCAGATGCGATTCCGCCTTTAAAATCAAAATATCGTCAGGGAATTTTCCACCTTCTCCAGGCCCCTTCTGCAAACAGTCAACAACATCCTGATAACGTTCTTTTGCCCAGAAAACCCGAGCCGCCACCATTCTCCCTCGGCTGTCAGCCCGATGCTGGTATTTCTTCCAGACTGAAATCGCCTCATCCAGGCGCTCAGCTTTCTGCAGAGCGAGAATGTGCTGATAGAAAAGCTCCTTCCAGTTCTCAGCCTCAGGAAACCGTTCGAGATATCGCCCCGAAAAATCAGCCGCAGCCGGATAATCCTGCCGTTCCATATAGGTGTTTACCAGTGGTTGATAAAAAAACTTTTCACCTTCTTCATCCCGATAATTTTCCAGCAGAAATAAATAGATTTTCGCCGCCCGTTTCATGAGACCAAGACGGCTTAACGACGTTGCCAGACCGATCAGAAAGTGACTGTCCATCTGTAAGGAAAGAAGGATTTCACGATGACCATCAAGCAACAGGACAGCATCAAAGTCTCGGCCTTTGCCGGCAATCTCTTCAATCAGCGATGGCAGCTTTTCGCGCAGGAAGCACTCCGCCTCTTTAGCGAGTACTCCAGCCGCAAAATTCTTACGAAATTTATCGAAAGAATGAATGCTTTTTTCTTTTTCATCTCCAAAATACAAGGCCAGAGCCTTTTTGAAAGCAGCTGTTTCACGCAGTTCTCTTGGCCGTGCCTGCTCGGCCACCTCCCCATATTCGTCGGCCATTCTCAAATATTCGAACCATTGATTTTCCTGTGCCTTGTCTTCCAACAGAGCAAGACGCGCCCTGTAACCAGCATCAGCATTCAGATCCCGCTCAATCAAACCTTCAAGTCTCTCCAAGGCCATGTCCGTCTTCCCGACTTTTTTCAAAAGACGGGCTGTCGAAAAATCGACAAGGGTTTTGACGGTGCTGTCTTCAAGAGCCAGCTTCGCTTTTTCATAGAGAAAAAGTGCTTCGTTAAACCGTTTCTGTTTTTGAAATAAGTCTGCCGCACGGCATAAGGAAAATGGTTTCTTGAAAAACAGAGCATGATCTTTCAAGTAAGGTGTATAGGGATTTTTAAGTTCTTTTTGGGAGGGTGTGCTTTTAACAGTTTTTTTTTCCGGAACCGGAAGATCTTTGTGAGCGGAAACCACTAACCTCTGTCCGATCTGAAGAATATTTCCCGAAATATTATTACGTTTTTTCAAATCCGCAACACTTGCTCCATGTTGTCGGGACAGGCTCCACCAGGAATCTCCATCTTTAACCGCCACCGTATTGGGGGGGAGACTTTTGTCCTCGATATTCTTTGCAATACTGGGTGGAGTTGCGATATCCAAATTCTCAAACCCCTTACTGTCGATCAATCTGAGCTTGCGAATTTTTTCCAGATCGCCAGTCCAGGCAACATCTTTCCGGGACAGACACTCCAATGCCTCCTTGGGCGCATCGAGAGCAAGGGCGATTTCCGCCTGAAGAAGAAGAAAGTAGGGCTGAAAGGGGTTGTCATTTGTCATGTCTTTCAATGCAGAGTTGACATCGTTGCGGGCCAGGAAATGCTCTGAAAGAACAGCCCGAGAGAAATTCTTCAGATATTGGCAGCGCTGGTACAGCGATGAATCCTGCGGCTTTAAGGCGCCCGCTAAAGCTTCCTTATATTTACCGGAACGGACCCTCGCTTCCATCAGGACGGCCTTGTATACGTCACTCTCTTCAAACTCTTTATTATTCTTCGCTTTCATGGCCAGAAGTGGTTCAACAGTATTCCAGCCTTCAGTACGAACGAACTTCCATACCTCCCGGATATCTTCGCTGATCAACTTTTCAGGAATGAGGGGAAGTTCCGGCAAAGAAAATCTGACCGGAGCTTTGATTAGAAGAGGAGCCTGGTAAGCATGGAAAAATTTTTCCCAGTTTCCTGAATACTCCGACTTTTCGCTGGAAATTGAGGCGCTCCCAACCCCTTTTTTCTTAGGGAAACCTTTCGAGCTCATATCCACGGCGAGACGTACGGACCTTGTTTTTTTCCTTTTCCAAAAAATGTCTACAAACAGTTGGTCTTTGGAGGCAACGGGGGTCGTTTCAACCTTAAGAGGCAGTTTTCTGAAGAGAAAAGAAAGAACCAGGTCTTTCTTCCCCTTAGCAAGAATAACCCTGACAATGGAATCATCTTCCGGAAGTTCCCGAAACTTAGGGCCCAGCTCTACTCCACGAAAGCGAAGATCAATACGCTGTCCAAAAGTCTTTACCTGGCAGGAAGGAAGAGAAGAAAAATCCAGGGTCAAGCGGGTAAATCCCATCTGATTTTTTTTAGAGAGTTCGTTCAGATAAACATTTTTCCCTGCCCAGAGAGGGCTATGGCAAGCAAGTAGAAAAACTATGGACAATATTAGAAGACGCATAACAGCTGAAGTCCTTTCATAAAACGCGATTCCAACAACAACTTTGCTAAATATGTGCCACGCCTAGAACCTTTATTTCATTAAACCCCATTAAACCCGGGAGGCTGTCGGATTTGGCAAATCACCACGAGAATGTAGCCTCGGTTACAACTTTTTACAGAATAACCCGGGCTAAGCCCAACAGCCTCCTCGCATCCCCCTTGATGAGTTCTGACATGAATTCTGAGCTTTTCTGGATTCAGGCCGACAATAACTGAGTCGAGGAGATGGAACGCTGTTAACAGGCACGAACTTTCCGGAAGCACCCCAAGAAACCAGAAGTCAATATTTTGGCGTCAGAGATGAGATTAATATATGGTTTACGAAAAGGCATCCTCCCTCTTTTTGAATTATCCCCATTGATATTCTGTGAAAATTGCGAGGCAACAAAACCTTTCAACAGAGCAAGGAAAAATAGTAACCGCACCAAGATTTGAAGTGGCTTGGAATTTGCTTGATGGAGTGTCAGCCTCAAAAAGATAGGTATTATTAATAATTTGCGTGGGAGAATTTCCAATGAGTGACAGTTTCTCGGAACTAGATGAAATCATTGCTGACTTTATTCAAGAAAGTCGGGACATGATTGACCAGCTTGAACCAACAATTATTGAATTGGGGCAAAGCTGTCATGCCGCCAATTGCTGGGAAACACTGAACTGCGATAAATCCGATTGCATCCGACATGGGCAACAGCTTGATTTCCCCTGCTGGCTCCAGACGGGATTTATCGAAAATGGTGATCAAACCTGCATTTTTTGCGACTCGGAAGAGAGCTGTAAAAAATGTCCGGTGTTTGAGGAGACCAACGGCAATGGCGAAACTATGAATGCTATTTTCCGCCTCTTCCATTCAATGAAAGGGAGTGCCGGGTTCCTGGAACTCAACAATATTTCAGGCGTTGCTCATATGGCTGAAAATCTCCTGGATCGCATTCGCGCGGGAAAAATAAAAATGCAGAACGATCATGTCGATCTGCTCTGTCAATCCTGCGACTTTGCCAAAGAAGCACTCGATCACCTGGAAAATCATGGCGATGACACAGCCATGGCGGACCAGGCGGAAGCAATGAAACAACTCCTGGAAAATGCTGTAACGAACGCACAGGAGGCCGCTGAGGGAGATAATCCGAACAACGCTCAGGAATCACCTGCAGCGGAAGTCGTTCTTTCGACTTCCGAGAACCCACCTGAGAAAGATTTAAGCAGTCTGGCTGACCTCATCAGCCCCGAAATGGTCAATAATTTTGTCCTCGAATCGGATGAGCTGCTGCAGAATATCGAGCAGGGTCTGCTGAAATGGTCCGAAACCCCGGAAAGTATTGAAATCGTTTCAGATATATTTCGAAATGTGCATAGCTTTAAAGGCAACTGCGGTTTTTTCGGATTTCAGGACCCCGAGAATCTCACCCATCACATAGAAACTCTTCTCGATACGGTTCGGGAGGGCTCCCAAGTCGCCTCGGAAAACCCCGGAGAATTTCTTCTCGACTACCTTGATGTCATCAAGACAGCCTTGACCGACATCAGCCAAGGAGGAAAAGGAGAGATAGAAGACCTCGAAAAACATGTTCAAGCGATCAAAGGCCTGGCCGTCCCCCGTTTTGGAGAAATCATGGTGGAAAAAGGTCTGGTGGAAAAAGAAACAATCGACGAAGTTCTTGAAAAGAAAAATCGCCCGGTCGGGGATTTCCTCGTTGAAATGGGAAAGGTAACCCAGGATCAGGTTGAAGAAGCACTGGATGAACAAAAGCAGAAAAAAAACAGTCCTCCGGCAACCGTCAAAACTCCTGTGAAGACCAAAGCACCAAATGCTTCCGCCAAGCGTCAGGATATTCGTGTCGATTTGGGCAAGCTGGATGATCTGATCAACGTCATTGGAGAAATGGTCATTGCCGAAAATATGCTGGTTAACAACCCCGACATTCAGGATCTCGAGCTGGAAAATTTCAACAAAGCGGCTCAGCAAATGGGGAAACTGATTCGGGAACTGCAGGAAATGGCCATGACCATCCGCATGATTCCGGTTTCCGGCCTTTTCAAACGGATGATTCGACTGGTGCACGATCTCTCGGCTAAGTCCGGGAAAAAAGTCGAACTGAAACTGATAGGCGAAGAAACCGAAGTCGATAAAACCGTCATCGAAACAATCACCGACCCCCTTGTTCACTTATTAAGGAACTCACTGGACCACGGCCTTGAAACACCTGACGAGAGAATTAATAACGGGAAATCGGAAAAAGGGGTCGTTAAACTCTCCGCCCGCCACGAAGAAGGGGAAGTCTGGATTATTGTGGAGGATGATGGCAGAGGCCTGAATCGCGAGAAAATTCTGGCAAAAGCCATAAGTCAAGGACTAATCCAGGGTGACGGTTCCGATATGCCGGACAAGGCCCTTTTCGGCCTTATTTTCCATGCCGGCTTTTCTACAGCGGACAAAATTACCGACGTATCCGGCCGCGGCGTCGGCATGGATGTCGTCAAACAGAACCTCGAAAAGATCAAAGGGAAAATCGAAGTTCAGAGCAAACAGGGACTGGGAACCCAGTTAAAGCTGCGCATACCCCTGACCCTGGCCATTATCGACGGCATGCTGGTTCGGGTTGGAAAAACCAAATGCATCGTTCCGCTGATCGCCATTCGGGAAATCATCCGGCCTTCAAGAAAAGACATCACAACCACGCCGGACGGCCAGGACTTGGCAAAGATCCGGGAAAAGTTCTTTCCTATCAGACGTCTCAGCGATGTTCTCGGAAAATCAACCGACTTTGAAAAAATTGAAGACAGCGTCCTGGTGGTAATGGAAGATCAGGGAAACAGCTTCTGCCTGCAAGTGGATGAAATCCTGGGACAACAGCAAACCGTCATCAAGGGGTTATCGGATTACATCGGAAATGTCAGGGGCATCTCAGGTTGCACCATTCTGGGAAATGGGGATGTCTGCCTGATTCTCGATATCGGCTCTCTGGTTGAAATGGAGTATGGAGAACAACTGCAGGCATCAAATGCCTGATGGAACCAAAATAGACCGAAATCATAAAAGCAGAGTTTAACAATTTGTAAAAGGATAGAACTAAAGGAGGAACGGTATATGGAAGAAAACACGGCCAGAAAACCTGTCGAAGAAGAAACCGACCTCGGAATCGAAGAGGATACCCTGAAGGGACGGTTTCTCACCTTTCGGCTTGCAAATGAAGACTACGGCCTGGAAATCAGGTACGTCACCGAAATCATCGGTATCCAAAAAATCACCGAGGTGCCGGACATGCCCGGATTTGTTAAAGGAGTCATCAATCTCCGCGGCAAAGTCATCCCGGTTATGGATGTCCGTGCCCGCTTTTCCCTCCCGGGAAGAGATTACGACGAGCGCACCTGTATCGTCGTGGTGAACGTGGAGGAAAAATCGGTCGGCCTGGTGGTGGACAAGGTCAATGATGTGGCTTCCATTCCCGATAACCAGATTGAACCTCCCCCCCGCACCGACAATAACAGTTGCTCCTATATCCAGGGCATCGGAAAAATTGGGGAAGAGGTCAAAATCCTTCTCGATGTCAAACGTCTATTATATGAAGAAGAACTGGAACAGATATCTCTTGCGTCGGATTAAGCAACATCAAATTTTTTTTCGGAGGATTTCATGAATTGGTTTAAAAATCTCAAAATTGCCGTCAAACTCACTCTCGGCTTCGCCATCCTGGTCGCCATGATGGGCGTACTGGGATACACCGGCTACTCCAGCATTAAAACCATCAACCACGAACTGGATGAGGTCATCCAAACCCGGCTTCCCATCACCGACCTGGTTATCTCCGCAGACCGCGATCTGCAGCAGGCCCTGGTGGCCGAACGCTCCATGATCTTTGCGGATTCCAAGTCCGACCAGTTTAAAAATCTCGTCAAGGACTACGAAGAAAACGTGGCCCAGGTCAAGGAACGCTGGGACCAGGCGGCTGCCATGTTTACTACCGCAGAAGGAAAAGCCGCCAACCAGAAGTTCCAGGCCGACTGGGTGACTTGGTCCAAACTCTCCCGCAGGGTAGTCGACGGCCGCATTGCCGATACCCGCATCGGCCGTAGCGAAGCCCTCGGCCTGACCCTCGGTCCCGCGGCTGAAGCCTTTGAAACCATGCGCGCAAACATCGATGCCGTGCAGGGTTACAACGAAAAAATTGTTGCGGACCTTGGTGCCCGTGCTGAAACAGTTTACAGCGGTGTCGTAAAAACCATCCTCACCATGGTCATCGTAGCTTTCGTCATCGCTATCGGCCTTGGCTTCTTCTTATCCCGCAGCATCACCGGCCCGATCCGCAAAGCCCTGCATCTGGCAGAAGAGATCGCAAGAGGAGACGTGAGCGTACGTCTCAAGCTCGACCAGAAGGATGAAGTCGGCCAGTTGGGTCAGGCCCTCGACGACATGGCTGAAAGTCTGGATAAATCCGCTGACGTAGCTGAAGAAATCGCCAAGGGCAACCTGAATGTGAACGTGAAGGTCGCCTCGGATAAAGATCAGCTCGGCAATGCACTGAAAAACATGACGGAAAAACTGAACAACGTCCTCGGCCAGGTTCAGTTGGCCGGCAACCAGATTTCCAACGGTTCGACTCAGGTCTCCGACTCCAGCCAGTCCCTCTCCCAAGGCGCCACGGAACAGGCAAGTTCCCTCGAAGAGATCACAAGCTCCATGACCGAGATGAGTTCCCAGACCAAGCAGAACGCCGAGAACGCCACCCAGGCTAATCAGCTTTCCAGCCAGGCTCGCGACGCGGCTGAAAAAGGCAACGAGCAGATGAAGGAAATGATGACGGCTATGGACGAGATCAACGCCTCCGGCCAGAACATCTCCAAGATCATCAAGGTCATCGACGAGATTGCCTTCCAGACCAACCTTCTGGCCCTCAACGCAGCCGTGGAAGCGGCCCGCGCCGGTCAGCACGGCAAGGGCTTCGCCGTTGTAGCGGAAGAGGTACGTAATCTCGCGGCCCGCAGTGCTCAAGCAGCCAGAGAGACCGCTGACCTGATCGAAGGCTCGGTGGAAAAAGCGGAGAACGGCGTCGGCATCGCCCAGCGTACGGCTGAAGCGTTATCCGAGATCGTGACCGGCATCACCAAAACCACGGACCTGGTTGGCGAGATTGCTGCGGCATCCAACGAACAGTCGCAGGGCATCGGCCAGATCAACCAGGGTCTGAGCCAGATCGAGAATGTGACCCAGCAGAACACCGCAAATGCCGAAGAGAGTGCGGCGGCTTCCGAAGAGTTGGCCAGCCAGGCCCAACAATTGAACCAGTTGCTTCGCCAGTTTCAGCTCAAGGGCCAACCATCAATGGATCAGATGGATATGGCCGTCAACGAAACGATGCCCCGTCCCTCTGAACATTCCATGGGAAATGGGGCGCCCGAGGATGTCATTGCACTTGATGACAACGAGTTCGGGAAATACTGACATTCCTTATTTGCAAACATGAAGAGGGTGGGAAGGGGTTCATTTTTTGAACCGCATGTTCCCCTTTCCACCCTCAAAAAAAACCCATTTGATTAATTTTTTTTCATAATCAGTCTGTTACCGGTGACGTTTTCCTTGGAAAGGACACCCTTTTGACAGTCCAAAGCAGCATGACAAAAAATTATTTGATGGAGATAACCGAAGAGGAGTTTAGTCTTTTCCGCGATTATATCCATCAGAAGTTCGGCATCAACCTGACTGACAAAAAACGTTCTTTGCTGGTGTCCAGACTTCAGAAAATAATCCGCGAATCAGGTTTCGGATCATTTCAGAATTATTACGATCATCTGGTAAAAAATAATGACAATGCTCATATTCAAGAGCTGGTCAACCGGATTTCAACCAACCACACCTTTTTCAACCGTGAAAAAGATCATTTTGACTATTTTTTTCAGACCGCTTTGCCGGAAGTGACCAGCGAATTAAAGAAAAAAGGGAAAAAGGATTTGAGAATCTGGTGCGCCGGCTGCTCGACCGGCGAGGAAGCCTATATGCTGCTGATGCTTTTGGATGAGTTTCTCGGCCAGGATCATCATGACTGGAATGCTGGAATTCTTGCCACCGACATATCACAGCATGTTCTGAATATTGCCCAAAAAGGAATTTACAGCGAAGAAAAAATAAACTCCTTGCCCAAAAGCCTGCGGGACAAATATACGGTAAAAATTGATAATGGAAATTATCAGATTATCGATCGCCTAAGGAAAGAAGCCACCTTCCGGAGATTCAATCTGATGAATAATGTTTATCCCTTCAAAAATTCATTTCACATCATATTCTGTCGGAATGTCATGATCTACTTCGATGAGATCGACCGCAAGAAGGTGGTGGAACATTTTTACCATCTTAACGAACCGGATGGATATCTGTTCATTGGACATTCTGAAACCCTGGGGAGAAAGCAGCAGGCTTACACTTATATCAGCCCTGCTCTTTATAAAAAGGCGAAGAATCCAGATGCAAAATAAAATTCGCGTACTGATCATTGATGACTCGGCCCTGGTTAGGCAGATTCTTGTCAAAGGCCTGAGCATGGATCCGGAAATCGAGGTCGTCGGAACGGCCCATGACCCGTATATGGCTCGCGATAAAATTGTCCAGCTGAAACCCACGGTTTTAACTCTGGATGTGGAAATGCCGAAAATGGATGGCATTCATTTTCTCCGCCGGCTCATGCCGCAACACCCTTTACCCGTGGTAATGGTCAGTTCCCTGACCCAGAGGGGCGGACAAATCACACTTGATGCTCTCGATGCCGGAGCCGTCGATTTTGTCACCAAACCGACTTCCAACATGGCCCAGAGTTTGGAAGTCATGATTAAATCTCTGCGGGAAAAAATTAAAATCGCGTCCCGAGCAAATGTTGCCCATTGGAAAAAAGACCGGCAAACGGTCCAGAAGGCCACAATTTCTGAAAAAAGGACCCATCTGGTTGGCTCTACCGACAAGGTCATTGCCATCGGAGCCTCAACCGGAGGCACGGAAGCCATCAAAGCGGTCCTGACCGAATTTCCGGCCACCATGCCGGGGGTGGTTATTGTTCAACATATGCCGTCAGGATTCACCAGGATGTTTGCAGAACGCCTGAATCAGCTTTGCGCCATGGAAGTCAAAGAGGCAGAAACCGGGGACAGAGTCAGGGCCGGACGCGTTCTGATCGCCCCCGGAGGCAAGCATCTAAAGGTCATCAGGAGCGGAGGTACTTACCAGGTGCTCTGCCAGGAAGGGGAAAAAGTGAGTGGTCACTGTCCTTCTGTTGATGTCATGATGGACTCGGTCGCCAAGGATGTCGGCCCAAACGCCCTTGGAATCATGTTGACCGGAATGGGCTCGGATGGAGCCCAGGGCATGCTGAAAATGCATCAGGCTGGAGCCAGAAATATTGCCCAGGATGAAGCGAGTTGCGTTGTCTTTGGAATGCCGAAAGTTGCATTTGAACGTGGTGGCGCTAAAAAACTGGTCCCCCTCCGCCAAATCGTTTCTGAAACCATTAAACTCCTGAATGAGATGGGCTGATGAGTGATCTTATCCTGGGTATCGGAGATTTCGGCGTTTCGAAAGACCCTTCACAATCCATAAAAACCTATGCTTTGGGATCCTGTGTTGCTGTAATTCTTTATTCCCCGACTCTTCCTGTGGCGGGAATGATCCACATTGCTCTACCGGAATCAAAAGTCAATCCAGGCCGAGCTAAGGAAAAACCCGGTTTTTTTGCCGATTCAGGAATTCCGAAGCTGCTGGATGCCCTGGGAAAAATTGGAGGACCGACAAGAGGCAAGGGCATGAAGGTCAAGTTGGTCGGCGGTGCATCCATTATGGATAAAAACCAAATTTTCAACATTGGGAAGCGAAACTTGCTGGCCATTAAAAAAATCTTGTGGGCCCATGGGTTGGGTGCTGTAGGTGAAGAGGTTGGAGGCACAATCAGCAGAACTGTTTCCATAAACATCTCCAACGGGGAAGTCAAAATTTTTTCGCCTGGAAGAGGGACTTGGACCCTGTAAGGAATCACTATGACATCAAACCCGGTACAATTCATCCAACAAGAAATTCGGAAGATATCACTCCTGTCACCAAACACAACCCGTTTGATGGGAATAAATGCCGACCCGGATCACAGCCTGAAAGATGTGATCGATCTGGTGAAATTTGATGTCACTCTTACCGCCAGAATTTTGCGCATTGTCAACTCCGCAGCGTTCTGTCCTCTGGTTCCCATCACCTCCATAGACAGAGCTGTGGCGCATCTGGGAGAAAAAATGGTCGTCGGCATCGCGATAGCCGAAGGTTGTAGAAAAAAGTTTAATCAGCCTCTGGAAGGTTATGAAAGCGAGGCCGGAGAACTCTGGGAACACGACCTTTTTGCCGCTTTCGCGGCCAAAGAGGTTTCTAAATACGCAAAAAACGCCCTCGAATCGGACCTGGCGTTCACTGCCGGTCTGCTTCATGATATCGGCAAGCTGGTATTATCCAAACTTCTGGAAAAGACCTCACAAAAGGCCCTTTCAGCTTTAACCAGCGGTGAAGCAGTCGACTACCTTGCGGCGGAAAAACTGGTTTCCGGTGCGGAGCACTCGGAAGTAGGTTTTGAACTGGCCAGTTACTGGCAACTCCCCGCCCAGATTATTGCCGCCATTCGTTTCCACCATAATCCTTCCCAGGCTAGCGAAGAACTCCAACCGCTGACCTATGCTGTTCATTTGGGCGACATTATTGCAATGATGAGCGGATATTCCACCGGAAACGACAGCCTTCAGTACAACCTTGACAACCGTTATGAAGAATTTTTTGACATATCTGCGGCTGAACTTACAAAAATTATCTCTGATGCTGAAAGTGCCTTCCGCCCAGCTTTAGAATCTTTTGGTAGCAAAGAGGAGAGTTGAAATGCACCATGTTTTAATTGCGGACGATTCCCGAACGGCCAGGCTTTTTATAAAAAAATGCCTGGAAATTATCGGCCTGGAAGACGATTCGCTCACAGAGGCCGTAGACGGCGCCGATGCCCTGGAAAAAATAAAAAAAGGCAAGTTCGACCTATTGATCACGGACCTCAATATGCCTGAGATGGACGGGAAAGATCTTTTGATAAGAGTTAAAGCCAGTCCGAAAACAACAGACATTCCGGTTGTTGTGGTCACCAGTGCTGGAAACCCGGCAAAAGAAAAAGAATTGATGTCCCTTGGAGCTTTAGCTGTTTTAACCAAGCCGGTTACTCCGGCTGACCTTCTGTCCAAACTCGAACCTCTTATCAGTCAATGAGGAAATAATGTCGGAAAATTTTAATCAAGCCGTCCACACAGCTGTGCTGGAAACATTTGAAAATATGACATTTATGGAAGTGCTATCCCATTCACCTGAAAATCAGGAACCGATTCTATTGGATCCTCAGGGGGAGTTACTGCCCGTGTTTGAACCTTTGGAGGGCAACTTCTGGCTGTTTTTGCCAAAAAACCTGCTGATCAGCATTGCTGAGAGTGTTTACGTTATGGACAGCGACGAAATTGACGCACAAATTCAACAGGACACCCTGGCGGAACTGCTCAATACTCTTGCCGGTAAAGTGCTGCAAGAGGCACTTCCCGAGGATCAATTATTCTCTTTAGGTCTTCCTCAATCCGTCGAAGAAATTACAACCAAACCAGACGAGAATTTGAATAAATGGTTTTTTGAAATGCAGGAAACCTTGTTTTATGTGGCTTTTTCAGGGAAAGAACTCCCCTGTTGAGGAATAATTAATTTACATCAAAGATTTGGAGGTTTTTAATGGGAAAAAAAGTCATGATCATCGACGATTCAAACACAATGAGGAAAATCATCTCACGCTCACTCAGGCAAGCCGGACTGGAATTTGAGACAATCCTTGAAGCCGGAGACGGACAAATTGCCCTGGATCTGCTGAATCAGGAAACTCCTGACATCATTCTGAGCGATATCAACATGCCGAACATGAATGGCATCGAATTTCTGAAAGAAAAAGCGACCAATGAGAACATTAAAGATATCCCCGTCATCATGATCACAACGGAATCGGGAAACGATATCATTAGTGAAGCAATCTCTCTTGGCGCCAAGGGTAGTATCAAAAAACCTTTTACCCCGGATGAGGTTCAGAGTGTCATCGGGGGCTTAATCTGACAGGAGAAGAGCTTTGGAAATTAAACAACATCTTGCAGACGTCACCCAAGAAGTATTCCAGAGCATGCTTTCACTGGAAGTTTCCTCCGGTGAGTCCCTGGAGAAAATTTCCAACACCCATTCCAACACCGTATCTGGAATGGTGGGCATGACAGGACTTTTCAAAGGGGCACTGGCCATTCATGCCTCTATTGAAGTCGCAAAAAAGATAACCGGCCAAATGTTGTTTGACGAAGTGGATGAAGTCAACGAAGATGTTCTGGACGCCATGGGCGAAATGGCCAACATGCTGGCCGGAAACATGAAAACCGCCCTCAGCAACAATGGAAAGGACATTGAACTTTCCATCCCATCAGCTGTGTCTGGCGAGAAATATTCTCTCGACATTAAAGATTCTGGAGAACATCTGGTCGTCCCCTTCACATCGGATATCGGAAGTTTTGAGGTCCAATTCAACTTCGAAAAGCAAGATGGTTCTTGAGGTAAACCTGAAATTATTTCGGTTTTTTTTCAAAACCTGGATAAAAACTTAACCGGTGAAGCGCTGAAAGAAAAAATGGGAAAGCTGGAAAATCTGGCCACCGTATTCGAAACGGTCGGCGAAAAAATCGAGGAAGAAGTAGGACTCCTTGTTGACGCCGAATTGGGAATATCCCTTTTGGAGACTAATATTGTCTCCAAAAGGGATTTTTTCGAAAAAATCGAAAAAAAAACGGTTCTGACTCGGCTGTCCGCCAGCGGCGATCAAAGCGGTGAATGCTTCCTCTTTTCCGAACTGAAAGATTCAATTTTACTGGCCGGAATCCTGGTCATGCTCCCTGCAAATGAAATTGAGGAGCGCATGTCCAAGGATGCTTTCGGCGAGGAGGAAAATGACGCTTTCGGTGAAATTGCCAATATTATTGCCGGCTCCCTTTCCACAACGTTCGAAGAAGATTACAAAGGAGACTTACACTTTGTAAAAACAACCCTGGAGCCCCTGAACAAAAACAAACTGGATTTAGCTTCGGACGAGCCATTCCCCGAACAAAGCCTTTTTCTGGCATCCTTTTCCTTGCAAAAAGACGGAAAAGATCTCAAACCTTTTTATATTATTCTTCCCACCGCCCTCCTGGGCCTGGAAGAAACCGTCGATCTGGCCGCTGAAGAGGAAAAGACCTCTGAGACTCAGGCTAATGAGCAGAAAAGCCCCGCTAAGGCTCAGGATGATAATGAAACGGGTGAACAGGATCCGGAAACCAAGAAGAAGGTTGATCCGGTATTATCAGGGGAAGAAAGTGCTTCTGAAAACCCGAAAGAAAAAACGGATTTCAATCCAGAGGATGAAGCCATCCTGATTTTATCCGATTCCCCGGAAGATTCTCAAATATTTGTAGAATCTCTGGAGCCTCAGGCCTGTCAATGTATCTGCAAAAATTTTCATGAAGACATACAGGAAGTTTTTCAGACGAAACTGATAAAAGGGGTGTTTTTAATTATGAGGGAGGTTAATGATCAGGGCTTTGCGACGGTCATAAAAATCAAATCAGCAGCTTCGCCTCAAATTCCGGTAATTGCCGCCGGTCCAAAATGGACACGAAGCAAAGTCCTTCAGGCTGTAAAATATGGCAGTTGCGACGTCCTCATGACTCCGGCTTCTGTAGAGGAAATCCAGGAAAAAGCCCAAAACCACCAGATGTTTCTCCATGCGTCATCGGAGTAATTCAGGAACTGGGGTTTTTCTCCTCAATCCCTTTTTTCTTGATCTTTTCCAGCAAAGTCGTTCTTTTGAGATTTAAAAGCTCAGCGGCCTCTTTTTTGTTTCCATTCGTCCGGGTCAATGCCTGAAGAATCAGTCGATCCTCAAAACAACTCACCAGCGTATTGAAGTCAATTTTGCCATCATTCCAGCTCTCCGTTTCCGGCGGCTTGGTACGTTCCGGCAATTCAGAAATTTCTTCCACGACCTTTACTCCGCCGCGATATCTCTCCGGAAGCTCTGAAAAACCTATACGATTACCACCATGCAGGACAATCATCCTCTGAACCAGGTTTTTCAGCTCTCGGACATTTCCCGGCCAGGGATATTCTGTCAACACCTGAATGGTCTCTTTGGCAAATTCAGTAGGGCCATAGTTTTTGTTGCGCGCGAAATACTGTACAAACTGATCAATAAGCAGTGGAATATCTTCTTTTCTTTCCCTCAACGGCGGGATGGTGATCGGCACAACATTCAGCCGGTAAAAAAGGTCTTCCCGGAACTTCCTTTCTTCAACGAGCTTCTCCAGATCCCGATGGGTTGCAGCAACCACGCGCACATCAACTGGAATGGGTTTTACCCCGCCCACGGGTTCAAACTCTTTTTCCTGCAGAACTCGAAGCAGTTTTGCCTGGAGGTTGGGTTTCATATCACCGATTTCATCCAGGAACAAAGTGCCCCCATCAGCGTACTGGATACGCCCTATTTTAGACTGGTTGGCACCGGTAAAAGCCCCCTTGACATAGCCGAAAAGCTCACTTTCCAGAAGCTCATCGGGAATCGCGGCACAGTTGACCGGAACCAGGTTTTTCCCCTTACGAGGGCTCAACCCGTGAACAGCTCGGGAGAAAAGCTCTTTCCCTGTTCCGCTCTCCCCATAAATAAGCACCGTGCTTTCTCCGTCGGCAGCCACTTTTTCAACAACCCTGAATAAAGTCTCAATAGGCGGAGAGCCCCCGATAATGCCAAAAAACCCATCTTTTTTGCGGACCTGTGCCCCCCGAGGTTCGCCATGGGCTCTAAAATCATAAAAAGCCAGGGCTCTGGAAGCGGCAATCACAGCTTCGGAAAAATCGTAGGGGGTATGAATATAAAAGAAAGCACCCATTTTCAGGACTTCAACTTCCAGTTCCCGATTGTGAAGTGGAACAATCGCCATAGGAACCACTTCCGGGTCCATTTTTTGAACCTTTTTGATCAACTCCAATCCTTCTTTGGTAGGCAGAAAAAGGTCCGTCAAAAGTAAAGAAATTTTTTCTTTATCGATAATCTCCAATGCTTCATCGGGAGTATCGGCTTCAATAACGACACAGTCAATTTCCTTACGAAGCGGAATGGCCACCCTTTCTCTCTCATGACGGTTGCCGTCTACCAGCAGTACGGTTCGCAAAGATGCCATATTACCTATCATCCCATCTCAACTTGAATAAATACCGATTGTTTATTCAGAAATGCCAATAATTAGAAGTTTTATTATTCATTTTTATTCTTAGATACTGACTTTACTATAATTTCACCACAACTACAACATGGAGAAAAACACACGTATTAATTTCTTCGCATTCCCCTATAAGTCGTCTGAGTCTCTTCCAACCCTGAATTGGTTCCAGCAAAGTGACCTTTCCCGTCCCCAAGACAGCTCTTGTCATCTATAATTCCTTCTTGCCTTGTCTTTTCTATTCGTTATACTAGTGCCCCGTATGGTTAATCCTATTCATCAATTCTGGTTCTTTTGCCTGCTGCCGGCGTTCCATATCCTTGACTTAGTCGTAACTAGGCCTGCGTCGATGCTCCTTGGCAGCAACCAAAATATCTCAGAATTTATTGACAGAACTAACCAAACAGGGCAGTAGACAGAATTTTCCCGAGAGGACCTGTAATGAAATCACCACCTTTAGCCTCCATCCGCAACATTGGAATCATTTCCCACATTGATGCCGGAAAAACAACGGTTTCCGAGCGCATTCTATATTTCTGTGGAAAAATTCACAAAATCGGTGAAGTCCACGACGGGACCGCAACAATGGACTGGATGGAACAGGAGCAGGAGCGTGGCATTACCATTACAGCCAGCAATACCACCTGCCTCTGGGGAAAGTACTGGTTTAACCTGATCGATACGCCGGGCCACATCGATTTTACCATTGAAGTTGAACGCTCTTTAAGGGTTCTAGATGGCGCCATCGCCATTTTCAGCGCAGTGGAAGGCGTCCAACCCCAAAGCGAATCGGTATGGCACCAGGCCGACCGCTACCATGTCCCCCGCATTTGCCTGATAAACAAAATTGACCGCATTGGCGCCGATTATAAAATGGTCATCCAGCAAATGGAAGACCGGTTGCATGCGCGCCCCGTCATAATGCAGCTTCCCCTGGGAAACGAGAACAACTTTACAGGGGTTATTGACCTTCTTTCGGAAAAAGCCATCACTTTTCCGGAACCGGGTGAAAACGATTCGCCGGTCACTGATCTTATCCCGGAAGGGATGATAGTAGAGGTTCACGAAGCCCGGGAAAAAATCCTCGAAACAGCCGCCGATTTTGACGATTCAATCCTCAATGATTTTCTTGAGGGGAAAACGATAGAAAAAGAACGGCTCGAAAAAGCCCTTCGGAAAGGGGTTTTGGCCTGCGAAATTCAACCTGTTTTCATGGGTTCTGCCCTGCGTAATAAAGGGATGCAACCTCTTATGGATGCCGTCGGAACTTACCTCCCCTCCCCACTGGATATCCCTCCGGTCGAGGCCGGAAACCCCGAATCCGACAAGCACACAATGTTGACGTGCGATCCGGATGGACCCTTCTGTGCCATGGCATTCAAGGTCCTGTCCGATGAAGGCCGTAAATTGACCTACCTGAGAATTTATTCGGGGAAGCTGAAAGTCGGAGAAAATATTCTCAACTGTTCTCGCCAGGTTCCGGAAAAAGCGGCCAGAATTTTCCGCATGCACTCGCATAAAAGAGAACGCCTTCAGGAAGCCAACGCAGGCGATATTGTTACGGTGACAGGTCTCAAAGAGGCTTTGACGGGCGACACCCTTTGCCATGCGGATCATCCCCTTCTCCTGTCCGGTCTCAACATTCCCGAACCCGTAGTCTCTGTTGCAGTGGAAACAAAAGGCGTGGAAGACCGGGAAAAGCTTCTACCTTCTCTCGAAAAACTCCAATGGGAAGACCCGACCTTTAAAGTAAAAGAGGATGAAGATACGGGGCAGACCATCCTCAGCGGCATGGGTGAATTGCACCTGGAAGTCATCGCCAACCGCCTTGAAAAAGAATTTGGAATTCCTGTGCAAACGGGTCGGCCTCAAGTCGTCTACAGGGAAACCATCCAAAAATCCATAAAACGACATGAAAAATTCCAGATCGACATAGAAGGGAAAGTCCAGGGGGGAGAAATTCATTTTGAATTAAAACCTCTCAAACGAGGTTCCGGAGTTCAGGTCTTTTTAATGGAAAATGAAAAGATAGAGATTTCGGAAGAACTTTGCCGGTCGTTGAAAGCCAGCCTGGAAAACAGTTGTGAAGCGGGCATTAAATCGGGCTACCCTTTGACGGATGTGAAAATTTCGGTCATCGAGGCACCATCGGTCCCAGGGTTTACCACCGAGGTCGGAATAATGGCCGCCGCGCAAAGAGGCTTTTCCCTTGCCGCCGCTGAAGCTTCCCCAACCCTGCTGGAACCCATCATGTCACTGGAAATCATTTCCCCATCGGAATTTGCCGGCAAGGTAATATCATCTTTACAACAAAAAAGAGGACGGGTGGAAGGCTTTGAATCGCGGGGCGATACTGAACTTGTCAAAGCGCAAGTCCCGTTATCGGAAATGTTTGGGTACATGACTGAACTTCGTAGCGCAACCAAAGGGCGGGGAACTTTTACCATGGAGTTCTCCCATTTCAGCCAGGCGCCCAAAGAAGATTTGGAGAGACATGGGTTTCTGTAAAAAAAAGGCCGGGCACCTCATTATTTTTACAGGTGCCTGGCCTTTTTCTATATTGATGATGAGTTGATGAAAACTCTTCTGCCGCTTTGAAACGGCTTTTTCAGTATTCCATGCAATCAGGGTAGATTTACAACATCCTTGCAGGATGGACATTTGACCTTTTTCCCCGACCATTCCCCTTTGTAGGCCAGTTTATTGCCACAACTGGCACACTTTACAACGTTACGATCTTTTTGTTCGGCAACCGGTGCCGCAGGAGCAGGTTTTATTTCCTCTTTCAGCTGAGGCATCTCAACTGCCGGTTGTTCTTTCTGCTGCAAAGGAAACTCCGGTTGATCTATGGCCAGATTCCCGTCGAAAGAAAACTCTTCCATTGCCAGGGCAACATTTTCCTCGGACATATCCGGCTTCACCTCCGGGGAGGGATCCTGCTGACAGGCTTTTGCAAAAGCGTCGAGAACATTTTCAGCTTCCGCTTCTTTCGGCATTGCGGTTGCGAGAGTTTCAGAAACGACGCCCGAAACAACTGAAGATGAACCACTATCCTTCAATTCTTCAAGGATGTTCTGAAGTTCGTCGACTTTGCTGTTCAGTTGCTTCACTCCTATTGCCGCCAAATGACTGTGTCGACCGACACGAAAAACCAACAACATAACTGAAAGCAACATCACTGTTCCAATCAGCGGCATATTCTCTTGGATTATACGAATAGCGATTTCCAAATATTGCTCCCACATACACTATCTCCCATCCTGATCTTGTGGAATTTATGATGCTTTGACGTCTTTAACCAAGAAAAAACAGGTCGGTTCCTCCAAAGGGACCAACCTGTTTTTATTCAATATAAATGCCAATCATTAAAGAACTCAGTAAGAACCTTTTTCCGCTGTAATGATGTACACAAGATTCAAGGATTCAAAAACTTTGTATTCGGTATCAGGATCCGTTCGCGAGATATTTACGGCCGTCAACTCAACCTGATAACCGCTTCTTTCAAAAAACTCGCTCGTGCCGATAATCGTGTCCAAGGTTACCGCATTAATGACAATTCTGCCTTGGGGATGCAGGCGCTGGTCAATGGTCTCAAGCACCTCCAAAAGATGGCCTCCCGCCCCGCCGACAAAAACCCGGTCAGGATCCGGAAGTCTGCCCAAACAGTCAGGAGCTTCCCCAGCTTCCACGATAATTTTCCGTGAATTAAAACGGCGGAGGTTTTCCCTCAGGACAGAAAGTCGCTCCGGCTCTTTTTCTATGGCAAAAATCCTCCCATTTTTCAACAAATTATCCGCTTCGATACTAACGGAACCGGATCCTGCGCCAATGTCCCATAAAGTCATACCATGATGAAGGCGGAGTTTGCTCAGGGTCAAAACCCGTATTTCTTCCTGGGTCAGGACTTTTTTAGGAACATGAAATTCACTATCCGGAATCCCCAGAATCGGGATCGTTTCCTCTTCCTGCCCCTCAAACTCTCTAACCAAAATCAAAACATTCAGCGGTTCAGTGGGAATCTGTTGCAATTTTTTCAGGTTTGTCGAAATGATCCGCTCATTTTTCATGCCCAGATTTTCACACAGAAAAACCGTGTAGCCGTCACGCCCACGGGCCAACAGTTCCCGGGCAATCTTCGATGGAGTATTTTTTTGGTCCGTCAGAATGGCCATTTTGTCACTAGCAACGATGCGATCAATTTCAGAACGAATATCCCGCTCGATCACCGAAATAAAAACAGCATCATCCCAGGGAATCTTTATCCTGCCAAAAGCATATTGAATGGAGCTCACGTTGGGGAGGAATTCAAGACGCTCAGCAGGAAGGTTTCGAAGCAGATAACGCCCGATTCCAAAAAAGAGCGGATCACCGGAGGCAACGACCACTGTCAGCTTCTCCGATTTTAGCAGGCGACCGACAATCTCATCCAGATTGTCATTGATCAGGACCTTCTCACCCCGAAATTCCCCAAAGAGGCCGAGTTGGCGCTGACTCCCCATTAAAACCCCGGCCTTTTCGATCAAGTCCAAAGCCTTGGGGGAAAAAGCCTCGAGCCCTTCCATACCCGCGCCAACCACATATATTTTTTCCATTGTTCAGCTCCCGGTCCAGCCTGGCCCCGAAAAAACCCAGATTCCAGCCGAAACCTGGCCGAATTTTTCAAAGCCCGAGTTAATCTGCCCTTAAACATTAAACGGACTGGATTGTTTTTTCAACCACAACAAAATATTTATGGGAAATGGGAAGCAGGAAGACTGAAAGAGAGCCCTGGACTATTACCGAAGCCCTTCCTCAACAACACGGGAGATTAAATCCAGGAGTTCAGGTTGTTCACCCAAAGACAGTGTACAACTTATTTCAATTTGAGGATGAGAACATCTGGCTTTTTTGATTTCAGCGGTCATATCCTTGGTGAGATGAACGCCCGAGGAGAGAAAATGAGGATAAACCAAAATACGGTCAGCCCCTCGTTCAACACAGCTTTCAATAGCTGCCTGAAAGGAAGGGAGAGAAGGCTCGATAAAAGCGACTTCGAAAATCCCAAGGTTCAACTTTCCGGCAATTTTTGCTGAAAGTTCAAAAAAGGCCTTGTTGGCCTCCACACGTCGGGACCCATGGGCCAGAAAAATAACGGCTTTCATTTGTCCATACCCTTAATGGAGCGGAACCTCAACCCTTACCAGCTTTTTTCCGGGCATCCACAAATTTACTGGTGCTAAAAACCCGGCCACTGGGCATGATCACCCATTTGCCGCCGTAAGGGTCGTCCGGGAATGTTTCAGCATAACCCTTAGTAATCAACTCGTTAAGGTTTTTTGGTGGTCGCTGCTGTTCGGATGTGAATTTGTCAATCAGCTCTTCGATCCAGGAAGCCCTTTCCAGAGCGGTCTGCCTTTTCAACAGTGACCTTCTGACACCCTCATCCTGGGTTTCCAGTATCATCCCTTTAAGAAAAAGGATAGCCGTTTTAGTTTTATCGCCATAATACCCGAGACGGGCCGCCAATTGGGGAAGAAACTTCGGACTGTTGGGCCGCTGACTGGCCTGCATCAGATATTCAGCCCCTTTGGAGAAATCTTTTTTGAAATAGAAGTGATTGAATCCCAGGTAATAGGGAAGCCGCCAGTCATGCGGCCGGTACTGGCTTCCTTTTTCCAGGAAACGGTTGGCCTCCTCAATTTTTCCAACCCCCCAAGTCAGAATCCCTTCGGCAAAGATATAAGGGTCCTGAAAATAAGGGTCGAGATTGGTCACAGAGTCCAGTCCCGCGAGAATATATTCCCAATCCTCTTCACTCAGTTTCTGCTTATGAATCAACCTCTCTCCATAAAAGGTGAGGGTTTTCAGAAACAGAAAATCCGCGAGGAGACCCTTGTTCCCGACAGCCAGAATTCGGCTGTACTTACTCGGCAGGACATAACCAGCTTCGGTTGTTTCACGGATGGTTTCCCGATGCTTCCACATTTTCCGGGTCAGAAAAATATGGCAGGCAATGGCGACAACCAGAAAACCTATAATAAAAGATCTTTTGCCGATCAATGAAATTCTCTCCTATGGAATAAGAAACAGGCAAAAGAAAGGAGAATAACGATATAAAGAAGGGCATAAAAAAAGCCGAAGCCAAGGCGCGCCGGCGCAAGCACTAGACCATGGGCCGCTTCCAGTTTAAAATCGAATAACGAAAAATTCGGGAAGACATAGGATATGACGTCGATGAAGCTCTGCAAACCCTCTGAAATATGCTCTGTCCGGACACCGGATTTGATATAAAAAATCACATCCTCCAACGTCTCACCTATCAAATAAAAACAGACGGTGAATATCAGGCAGGCAAACGAGCTGGTAGTTATGGTGCTGAAAAAAACCAGAATGGCACTTAAAACGGAAAGCTTCAGAAAAATAAAAAGAGTGGCGATAAAAAAGGCCGGCCAGGAAAAACCACCGAAATAAGCGGGATAAATATTTTTGAGAAAAAAGACCGTCCCCGTCGACATGACAAACAGTACGAACAGAGACGTCAGAATGAACATCTGAATTCCCAGGTATTTTCCGACAATATACTCCGCCCGGGAGATCGGCTTGGAAAATACCAGTTGAATGGTCTTTTTATCAATGTCCTTGGACATGAGATTCAAGGCGACGAAAAACACTAGAAGCAGGCCGGAAAAGGTCATAGCACTCAGGTTCATATCCACGGTCACTTTTCCAACCTCGCGCATGAAAAATCCGGCTACAGTGATATTGAGTCCCAGGACAAAAAGGGCAAAAGCAAGAATGCCGAAAAGGGATCGGTTTCGAATCCCTTCCTTGTAGGTAATTAAAGCTAATGCTGAAATTCGATTCATCATGCCGCCCCCTCCACCGTCTCGATAAACAGTTCCTCAAGGGAGACTCGCGTGGTACGGGTTCCTTCAATCTCGATACCCAATTCACTCAGGGATGCAGCTGTCTGAACCAGCTTTCCAGCGGGAATGGACAGTAGAAAACCGCTGGGAACAGAAGAAAGCTTTCCGGACAAACCTTGCAGAATTTTCCGTTTCTCTTCAGGAACGGGCGGAAGAAGAAGATGCAGTGAATGTCCCTCGCTCTCCTTGAAATCCTTTTTCTCAAATGTCTTCACCAGTTGACCCTTTACCAGAACACCCATGCGGTCACAGAGACGTTCCACATCACTCAGGATATGGGAGCAGAAAAAAACAGTTTTCCCCCGCTCCTTCAATTCCAGAACGATGTCGATAACCAGTTTGCGGCCCAGCGGATCCAGCCCGGACATGGGTTCATCCAAGATCACAATGGATGGGTCATGCAGTAAAGCGAAACAGACCCCTGCCCTCTGCAGCATCCCTTTGGAATAAGTCCTTAAGGGACGATTTAATGCCTCCGATAGATGAAGTTTCTCCACTAATTCAGCTATGCGGTCAATGCGGTATGCTTTTGAACACCCGGAGGTCCGCCCGCAGAAATCAAGCACCTCTTTTAACGTCAGATAATCATATAGGTAGGGATTTTCCGGAAGGTAACCAATTTCCTTCTGAAATTCAATCTGTTGAAGGGGTTCACCACGGAACAGGAGCTTGCCCTTGTCGGGATGGATAAGTCCAAGAAGCACCCGGATGGTAGTGCTCTTCCCCGCACCGTTGGGACCGATCAGACCATATATCTCACCTTTTTTTATTTCAAGGGTCAGGTCTATTATAGCCTGAACTTTCTTTTTAAAAAGACCAGGGTTGTATACTTTCGATATGTTCTCAAGAGAAATCTCCGCTGAGTTCATATATTTTTTCCCCCTTACCATCCTTCAGTTGGACAATATGATTTTCTTACCCTCTCGAGACCACTTGAACGGAATTTCATTCTTATAGAAAGAAGTCATCTCTGTAAACATGTTTTTATAGGGCTGTTCCTTGCCGATAAAATCCATATCCGAAGTCCACTTTCCGTCGACCAAGTTCAAAGCCAGTATTTTTGGCTGCCCAGTTTGATCTGCTGTAACGGCCAGATAATGATCCCCTTGGATCAGGCCTCTTTCCTTATTTCCGATAATTTCAGGCAGGTATTGATCCTTGATCACCATACGCCCACTTTCTCTGTCAATTCTGTAATAGCGCACCCCCTCTTCGACCATTTTTTGCACCGACTGGTCCCCTCCCAGTGAAGTCAGATAAAACCCTGTCTCCAAAAAGATTTTTCGTGATCTGCTTATTGTGCTTTTTTCGCCTCCCAAAAATGGTTTCAGTGAAAGACCGTCCATTGCAACATCAGATTTTATACCCAGGCAGTCTAAAATGGTGGGAGAAATATCCAGCAGAGAAACCCGTTCCTTAATTACCTTGTGTTGCGGCTCTTTTGTTCGGAAATCCCGAACAGCCAAAACACAATGGTTCTGATTGAAATCCAGAACACTGGTTCCGTGCCAACGTCTTTGACTATAGCGCAGGCGGCTTTCTTTGCCCGGGCTTAAATTCCTCTTGTTATCAGCCAACAAAAATCCATTGCCCGTAAAGCCGAAAGACTCCCCATGGTCGGAAAGAACGATGACAATAGAGTCCTCCAATAGCCCTTTTTTCTTTAGTATATCAAGCAGGTCTCCTGCTTGATTATCGGCAAAAACGAGGCTTTTGTCATAGGAATCAATGGTTTCAGTTAGCAGACCGAATGTGCTGCCGTCTTCAAAAAAATCATCCAGGTATTCACTCCAGCGGTAAGGGTAATGGGGTAGACAAAAGTGGGCAGCAAAAAAAAGCGGTTTTGGGTGGGGGTCTTCCAAAAAATTGGCCAGGAGGTCAGAGAAAGTCGACGGCTGATAGGTTTTGTACACACCACGATTTGCATGGTGGAATGGGAAAAGAACTTTTCCCAAGCTAGTATTAATGGCGAGGTTGGCCAGAGGCAGATCACCAAAATATCCCAAAAGAAAGTCTGCGGCTCCCATTTTCGGACCAATAACATGATCAAACCCAAATGTTTCATCAAAATTGGCAAACCGTCTTTCATCCATGGCCAGGGCAGTTGTGTAGCCATTTTCCTTCAGGATATCGGGAAGCGACTTCTTATACTGCAACTGGTTTTGGTTAATCAGGTTGCAGCGAGCCCCGCTGCTTTTGGGATGGAGACCCGTCAGAACACCGACCCAGGAAGGAAAGGTTCTCCCCAGTGGAGTAAAGGCATCCATAAAATTCACGGCACCAGCCAACAACTTATCGATATTAGGAGTCGTATTTCGCGAATAGCCATAATAGCCGACATGATCCGGGCGAAGCGAATCAATGCCAATCAGAAATATGTTGGGCTTTTCCTTTCTCAAAGATGATGCCTGAGCTGATGGACCATGTGAAAATTGACTAATGAGACATGTAAAAACAAATAATCCAAAGCAGAGTGCCAAAATTGCATGGATTCTTTTTATTTTCCGACCAAGTAAAAAGATACTCCCGGATATTCCGACGACCATCACAATGGTCAAACTCCACTGAAAACAAACCATTAAAAACTTTCCAACACCCTCAAAGACAAAGACGTTGTAATATACAGAATGAACGGAACGCGGGAATAACTCAGCATTTTTCAAAAGAATGAAAAAAAACGTGACCAAGGCCAGCAGTTTTGCCAACCCGCGAGTACCGGGCCCGTCCAGATGAAATACATGGCCGAAAAAACTGGATGTTAAAAATAACAATGCAGCCAAAAGAACATGCAAAATCAGAAGGCCCACAATAAAAAGCAGGATATCCTGACCCAGTAATCCTGAAAAAAAATCGACCCAGGAAAATGAGTTAAAGATTTTGCTCATTTTAAAAGATGCGCCTGGCCTGATAACCCTAACGACAATACAGATCACCAAAAAAACCAGGCAATATCCCAAAAGAATACTAAACAAACCCGCTTGGAACCTTTTTTTCTTTTTAAAGTCGCTCACCATTTACTCCAACGAAGCAAAATTTCCACAATTTCTGCTGCCCAAAATCATCTTTAAATTCAATATGCAGGCCAAAAACAATGTTTTCCAAACAATTCTAAATGTTTTCCAACAATGAAAAGGTTTCCCCATGTGCCCCATAAACATTGTTTTTCCCCTGCTGGTTTGCCGCACAAAAAAAAGCCCCTTCTGAGAGGGGCTTTTTTAAAAACTAGCATAAATTAGATGAACTTCTTTAAGTACTTAGCTGCCTGCCGCCGTTGGCAAGTCACCGCCACCCATGACGCCCCATGTATCCGTAGGCCAGTCACCGAGAGTTGTAGAAGCTGCAGGAGCAGTATCCGTAGTGAAATCCAATTCATCATCCGACATGATAATTCCGTCAAAATTGAACTGGGTACCGTAAACGCGGCTTCCATTTTGGTTGGCCGTAGCCATCATGTAATTAGCGCCATCACCAGCAGGGGAATTGTAGTCCAGATGAACACCGGGAGAGAGACCGAGTGTTATATTGGCAGGACAGTCAGCATCTTTAGTTTCTAAAATAGTTTCGCCGTCATCCTGCCAGTTACCCCAATCCTCAGCCATTACAGGACCCGCCAAAGCCAGAGAGACAAAAACCGCTAAAACTGCAATCAGATTCTTTTTCATCACTATATTCTCCTTTGTCAGACTAAATTAGAAGGGGTAAACAAAGTTTTCGCCATAGTAGGACTCAAGGTCGGTCCGGGTGTTGCGCAGGTCACTGACCGCCGCGGAGTTCTGTGCTTTCTGGCGGTAGGAAGCAAACTGAGGAATGGCGATGGCTGCCAGGATACCGATGATCGCGACAACGATCAGCAGCTCGATAAGGGTAAACCCCTTTTCACTTTTCTTGAACTTTTTCAACATTGGTTGTTCTCCTTTCTGGTTGTAAAAAAATAGTTTTTATTTTTGGCTTTCTTATAAATGCCAACAAAACTATGGATTGATTAAAATATTGAAACCGCTATTTTCACCTCCTTGCCCCCGTCATTAATTGATCTTTATAGAAAGCAAAGCATATGCCATGTAAACAATCTCATTGAATTTTTCCTTAAAAACCCAAAAACACGGGGTTTTTCAAACATAAAAATATTCAACAAAAAAGAAATGAGCTCGATCAATCGAAATTCCTATCCAATTACTGTCATCCGCTTCGAACAATAAATGTCACACTGCGATATCGGTTTCAACCGACTCTTCGTCACCGTCGGGATCAATATCGTACTTGGCCAGCCGGTAACGCATGGAGCGGAAAGAAATTTTCAACAACTCTGCGGCTTTTTTTCGGACGCCGTCGGTTCTGTCCAACGCCTTGAGAAGGATATCCTTTTCAATATTCCCCAGGTAATCGTCGAGGTCCAGACCGGCTTCGGGAAGCTCTTCAAAACCGTTCGGTGTACTCCCATCCCCTTTTTTGAAAAGTTGCGCCGGCAGATCCCCTTCCTGAATCTCTTCCGAATTTCCGAGAATCACACAACGCTCGACAACGTTCTCCAGTTCCCGGATATTGCCGGGCCAGTGGTAATCCAATAATTTTTTCATTGCTTTGGTGGAAATTTCCAGGGGCTTATCCTGGTCGGAAATCTTATCGAAAAAATGCTCGATCAAAAGGAGGATGTCATCCCTTCTCGCCCGCAATGGGGGAAGGTCGACACGAATGACATTGATGCGATAGAAAAGGTCTTCCCGGAAATTTCCCTGCGCAACCTCTTCCTCGAGGTCCTTGTTTGTCGCCACAATGAGACGCACATTCACTGCGATATTTTTGGTCCCTCCCACTTTGCGAATTTCTCTTTCCTGGAGAACGCGTAGTAACTTAACCTGCATCAGGGAGGGAAGCTCACCGATCTCATCTAGGAAAATGGTCCCACCGTTTGCCGCCTCGAAAAGGCCGACTTTGGCGTTGGTCGCCCCTGTAAAAGACCCCTTTTCATGGCCGAAAAGCTCGCTTTCCAGGAGATTTTCGGGGATAGCACCGCAATTGATAGCCACAAAAGGTGAGTCTTTATGGCTCCCGTTATAATGAATAGCCTTGGCAACAAGCTCTTTCCCCGTACCACTTTCCCCGGTGATCAGGACATTGGCCTTTGTGCCGGCCACCTTTCCTATCAGGTCATACACTTGCTGCATGCACTTGCTTTTGCCGATAATACTCGAAAAAGAATAGCGTTTGCCCAATTCCTTTTTCAGCTCAATATTCTCTTCACGAAGCACCTTTCGCTCCAGGGCATTTTTGACAATCAGCCTGATTTCCTCATTTTTGAACGGCTTGATAATATAATCATATGCCCCGTTTTTCATAGCTTCAACAGCCTCTTCGGTCGTGGAAAAAGCCGTTATCATAATCATGACGGTCTCGGGGCAATGCTCTTTGACGTGATTCAATAACTTGAACCCATCAAGTCGCGGCATTTGTATGTCGCTGATGATGAGATCGTAGGTGTTATTATTGAGACAGACCAGGGCCTGAGCTCCATCTTCAGCAGCAGTTACCTTGTACCCTTCACGATGAAGCATAATGGCCAGAAACTCGCGCATGCTCTCTTCATCATCCACGACCAGAATGGAGTACTTTTTTTCTTCCAAGTCATTCTCCTTTTATGATTATTTCAAAAACGATGGACTTTCCCTTATCAGGTCAGGCGGTCGATGGCATTGCTCCGGAAGCAAGACCTGCAGCAGCTTTCTCAGGTGCGTCGTCCCGGAAGAAAGCCTTGGGCAGATGAATGATCAGCCTCGTCCCGCCACCTTTGACATCCTTAAAATTCACGGTGCCACCATGCTGTTCGACAATTGAATAAACCGTCGCCAGCCCCAAACCACTGCCTTTATCTTTGGTGGTAAAAAACGGATCAAAAATTTTGGAGCGAATTTCCGGCGGAATTCCCTGCCCACTATCCTCCACAAACAGGGTGGAAGCAGCTTTATCAACTCCGATACAGATTGTCCCTTTCCCCGAAATGGCTTCCGCTGCATTGATAACCAGATTCCAGAGAGCCTGGCGAATCTGCTGACTATCCAGCTTCAGCCAACAGTCCTGGGGGTAGGCTTTCCGTATCTTGAGCCCGGAAAACCGGCTATCCGCAACAACCATATCCGCCAACTCATCCAGCACTGTCGAAACATTAACCTCCACATTTTTGGGCGCTGCGGGACGGGCAAAAACCAGGAAATCGGTTAACAGTTTGCTCAGCCGGTCAACCTCACGAAGGACGATTTTCATCAGATTGGCCTCCTCCTCGGAAAACTTTCCTTCTTCCATGAGGAGTTGAACCGAGCCGCTTATAGAAGCCAAAGGGTTCCTGATTTCATGGGCCATGCCCGATGCCATCTGCCCGACCGCCGCCAGGCGATCAGACCGTTTCAGTTGCTCTTCCATTTCTTTTATCCGGGTCAAATCTTGGAACGAAATGAGAAGACCCAGAACTTCATCCTCGGAATTCTGGAGCAGAGAGGTCGTATATCCAATGATTTTGGCCTCGCCCTTGGGACCAACAAACCGGCAGTCCTCACGCTCAACTATTCGGAAGTGGCTGTTTTTGAAAGCCACCATTTCCGGAAAAATTTCCTGAAAAGGTCGATCGAAAATATCCTCCAGACAGTGACCGGTAATCCGTTCGGCCGAGTGATTAAAGGACTGTATTCTTCCCTCGGAATCAAGAATCATAAGTCCGCTGGTTATATTGACCAGAATCGCGTGGTTGAGGTTTTCAAGCTCCCGGTAGTCAATCTGCCTTTTCCGGAGAGCCAGCTCACTTTTACGCAACTTTTCAACCAGCTGATAACTGAGAAAAGCTGTCGAAAGGAACGCTATAAAGTGGATGAAGACCGCATAAAAAGCTTCACGCCCATTAATCTGCTGCGGCAAATCCAAACCTTTTATCAGTGGAAGATAGCCGTAGTACTGCAAATCAAGCAGACTGCCATACAGGATAATGGAAGCAGAGGCAACGACAAAAATTTCATGCCGGCCAAGAAAAATGCTCGCGCAGGTGATAACCAGGATAAACAAAAAAGAAAAATGGCTATTGATTCCACCCGTCACATATATAAGCAGTGTGGCAATCAAAAGGTCCCAGACAATCTGAACCTGTACCAGCCACTTGATCTTCTGAATCCGGAATAATAAAAAAGCCGAAAGAAGCGCCTGCAGAAACGAAATACCAAACAGGAAATAAAGTAGGCCCAGAACAGGGGTGGAACGACTCAACCCCGCCCCGCAAATGGTAGACAATCGTTCCTCCCAGAAAAAGGGTGATTACCAAGACCCGGAAAAACAGATACCAGGTTATCTGGTTAAGGGAAAACGCGTCCGAATTCACATTGGCATTTCTCGCGATCATGAAAACCGATTTTAACCCCCGACGGTCCCCGCGATTTTGAAAATCGGGAGATACATGGCTATTACCAGACCGCCAACGGTTACCCCCAGGAAAAGCATCAGCAGCGGCTCCATCATGGCTGTCAAGTTGTTGACTGCATCATCGACTTCGTCGTCATAAAAATCCGCGATTTTGTTAAGCATGGTATCAATAGCGCCGGATTGCTCACCGACCGCCACCATCTGGCAGACCATTGGGGGAAATACTCCTGATTTTTCAAGAGGTTCGGCAATCGTTTTCCCATGGCTGATACTCTCCCGGACATCGTATATGGCATTTTCGACCACTTTATTGCCCGCTGTTTTGGCAACGATCTCCAGACCATCCAGAATAGGAACCCCACTGGAAATCATGGTACCCAAAGTCCGGCTGAATTTCGCGACCGCCACTTTGCGGATTAGGACCCCAAAAATTGGCGCTTTCAGGGCCAACTGGTCCATTTTTAATCGACCTTTCTTCGTCCGGTACGTTCGTTTGAGCAAAAAGGACATGAACACAAAAAATCCGATTATGACCAGGATATAACTTTGAACAAAGTTACTGATGTTGATCACTATCTGAGTGGGAGCCGGAAGAGCGCCGCCGAAATCGGCAAACATTGTTTCAAAGGCCGGAATGACGAAGACCAGAATAACAGCAATGACAATCGTGGCTATACCTACAATGGTTGCGGGATAGGTCATCGCACTTTTGACTTTTTTCCTTAATTTGAGAGCCTTCTCGATGTAAGCGGCAAGACGGTTCAGGATGGTATCCAGAATCCCGCCGATCTCGCCTGCTGCCACAAGATTGACGAACAGTTCATCAAACACCTTCGGGTGTTTTTTCAGGGCGTCGGCAAAAGTGGAGCCCGATTCCACATCTTCCTTGACCTTCTGCAAAACCTCTTTGAAAGTTTTATTTTCCTGTTGCCGAGCCAGAATATCGAGACATTGAACCAGCGGCAATCCGGCGTCGATCATGGTGGCAAACTGCCGGGTAAAAACAACCAGGTCCTTGGTAGTAACTTTTTGCTTGAAACCGGGAATTTTCAATTCAACGTCAAGTCCCTTGCCTTTTTCCTTGACTGTTGAAGGCATCAGTCCCTGTTTACGCAATTGAGCAATGACCATCGCCTCGTTGTTGGCTTCCATTTCACCTTTTTGGATATCACCGTTTCGGGCTTTTCCCACCCAAGCAAATTTGGGCATCATTAACCTCCCGTTAATTTTCTAATATTAAGCGACAGAGATGCTTCCCGGCTTCATACGCTTTATCACCGAGGCCGGATTTGCCATCATCTGGAGAAGTTCATCCGAATCCGGTGAACGACTCAATGCTATCTCACGACTGATTTTCCGGTTATGGAAATGTATAAAAAGGGACTGATTCAAAGTCTGCATCCCGTATTTTTCCTGCCCCATCTGCATCTGCGAATAAATCTGGTGAACCTTGTCGTCTCTGATCAATGAGCGAATGGCCATGTTGGGCACCATCAATTCAAGCACCAGAACCCTTCCCTTGCCATCTATCCTGGGCACCAAGGTCTGGGAAAGCACCCCTTCCAGAACAAACGAGAGCTGAGTTCTGACCTGAGACTGCTGGTTGGTCGGAAAAACATCGACAATTCGGTTAATACTCTGAACACAACCGTTGGTATGAAGTGTGGCAAAACATAAATGCCCCGTTTCAGCTATAGTCAAAGCCGCCTCAATCGTTTCCAGATCACGCAATTCTCCAAGCAGAACAACATCGGGGTCCTGTCTGAGAATATATTTCAACGCATTCTGAAAAGAAAAAGTATCCGCGCCGACTTCCCTCTGGTTAACCAGGCATTTCCTGTGTGGATGAATGTATTCAATGGGATCTTCGATGGTAACGATATGCTCACTCCTCTCAGAGTTGATCATATCGATGATTGAAGCCAAGGTGGTGGATTTTCCACTTCCCGTGGGCCCCGTCACGAGAACCAGACCCCGTGGTTTGCGGGCGATATCTTTTGCGACAGGCGGCAGCCCCAACTCTTCGAAAGAAAGAAATTTGTAGGGGATGAGCCGGAATACTCCCGCAAGAGCACCTCGCTGGACAAAAACATTGCCGCGGAAACGGGCCAGACCTTTCACCCCGAAAGAAAAATCGAGTTCGTGATTTTCTTCAAATTTATGTTTTTGAGCTTCAGTCAGAATGCTGTAGCAAATCTGCTTGGTATCCGCCGGCTGCAACAGAGGATGCTCCAAGGGAGTCATCTGCCCATTGATACGTATCTGGGGAGGGGACCCTGTGGTAATATGGAGGTCGGAAGCACCTGCCTCAACCGTTGCTTTCAATAATTCATGAATTCCTTGCATAATCGGAAATCTCCAAAGCTCTATTGTTTTGGTTTAATATCTAAAATGGCCAGGAAAGCTAGCCGTCATCAGCTACTGTAACCCTCATCACTTCCTCAAAAGAAACAAGGCCCTCCTTCATTTTTGTCAAAGCCGATTGACGCATGGTTTTGACCCCCAACCTTATGGATTCCCGCTTGATGTCCGCAGTATTGGCTCCAGCCAGTACCATTTCACGAATCGATTCGAACATCGGCATGACCTGGTAAAGCCCGACTCGCCCTTTATATCCGGTTTCATGACAATGGGAGCAACCTTTTCCCTTGTAGCAAACAACACTGTCAACTTCCTCTGCCTTTATTCCGGCCTGAACAAGCTCCTGCTTGCCGATCTCCTCCACTTCCTTGCATTCCGAACAGACTTTTCGTGCAAGCCTCTGGGCTGAAACCAGATTCACCGCAGATGATACGAGAAAAGGTTCGATCCCCATATTGAGGAGACGATTGATGGTGCTGGGGGCATCATTGGTATGCAACGTGGAAAGAACCAAATGACCGGTCAAGGCCGCTTTAACGCCGATTTCCGCAGTTTCGAAATCACGAATCTCCCCGATCATTATGATGTCCGGGTCCTGGCGCAAAAAAGCCCGAAGGGCGGAAGCAAAGGTAAGCCCGATACCTTCATGAACATGGACCTGGTTAATTCCCGGAAAGTTAAATTCCACAGGATCTTCAGCCGTAGAAATATTTTCAGAAACCTTGTTCAATTCAGAGAGAGCCGAATAAAGGGAAACGGTTTTCCCTGAACCCGTCGGACCTGTAACCAGAACCATTCCGAATGGCTTATGAATAGCTTCCTTGAACCATTTCAGAGCTTGATCTTCATAGCCCAGTTTTGTCATATCGAGCTGCAGGTTTGATTTATCCAGCAAACGCAATACGATTTTTTCGCCAAAAAGGGTCGGCAAAGAGCTAACACGGTAGTCCATATCTTTGCCGCCAGGCAGTTTGATTTTGATACGTCCGTCCTGGGGTAACCTCCTCTCGGCGATATCCAATTCGGCCATAATTTTTATTCGGGAAATGATGGCGGCCCTGAGCTTCATGGGGGGAGTCATGGTTTCGTAAAGACAACCGTCAATCCGGTATCGAACCCGGAAAGACTTTTCGTAACTTTCGATATGGATATCCGAAGCCCCTTTTTTGATGGCATCGGTCAGAATCAAGTTGACAAGCTTGACAACAGGCGCATCCTGACTGGCCTGCTGCAGCTCCATAACATCAACATCGTCCGAATCATCGACCAGTTCCAGGTCGATATCATCAAGGTCGCCCATGACATCCGCAAATGTGGCACTTTGATCGTAATACCGGTCAATGGCATTTTTAATGCCGGTTTCGGCAGCTACCGTCACACCGATATTAAAGCCGGTCATGAACTTGATATCGTCAATAGCAAAAATATTGGAAGGATCGCACATGGCGATCTTCAGGGTAGAACCAATTCGCTCAATAGGGATTATCTGGTATTTTTGTGCAACTTCGGAAGGAACGTGATTGACAACAGAAGAGTCCAACTCCATGTTTTCCAAGTCTACAAATGGGACTCCATACTGTTTGGCAAGAAAGTTGGTTAACGTTTGTTCGTCAAGAAAATCGAGTTTTATTAGAGCTGAGCCAAGACGACCGCCATTTCTTTTCTGCTCTTCACTAGCCCGTTTCAGCTGGTCTTCGTTGATTATTTCATTTCGGACGAGCAGTTCTCCGAGGCGATTGCTTGACATGAAAGGCGTCTCCGATAAAACCGGTAGTGTAATTAGGTCCGAGGGTTCATTCCCTCTGAATTAACGAGAAAATCCTCTTTTTCATAAACCCCGCAGGGGGCCATTTCCCATTCCAAAGAAAGAAAGCTTCTTCTCCCTGCGCAATCAGCATCCCCAGGCCATCAACCGCGCGATAACCCAGTTTTCTAACCGATTGAACCAGAGGAGTCGTCGGAAAAGAATAAACAATATCGTAAACACAGGCTGTTGAAGGAAGGACTCTCCAATTCAAGCCCTCAAAAACCTCACCCTTCATGCCGACCGGGGTGGCATTTACTAGTAGATCAATTTCCGAAAAGAGGCCTGTGATTTGAACAGGCTCAATGCAAAACCAAGCAAATTGCGTGCCCGGAAATTTTTTCATAAACTCCTTCCCCAACGCCTCAGCCTTTTCAAAAACAACATCCACCAGCCCTATCCATGATGCTCCGGCATTGGATAAGGCTGTCAGGACCGCCCTGCAGGCACCGCCCGCCCCCATAACCAGAATTCTTCTGCCTTGGGGATCAAATTTCAAATCCTCTTTTAGAGACCTCAGAAAACCAAGGCTGTCGGTGTTAAATCCAACCAAGCGACCCTCACGGTTTACAACAGTGTTAACTGCCCCGATCAAACCTGCATCAGGATGGATTTCATCCAGAAAAACCAGAATTTCCTCCTTATGAGGCACGGTAATATTAACTCCCGCCAGATTCAGAGCACGAATTCCGGCAACAGCGCCTTCCAGCTCATGACTTCTGACATGGAAAGGGAGATACACCGCATTTATGCCCATCTCTGAGAAAACGGCATTGTGCATTGCAGGGGAAAGCGAATGGGCGATTGGATCCCCGAAAACCCCAAAAATTTTAGTCTGGGCATCAATCATCCTTGCCACCTTTCTGATCTTTCAGCATGGAGGAACCACACTCCAGATATTCATGGTACTCAATCACTTTTTCATCCTTTAGAATAGCTGTTGCCTTTTCAATATCCCTGTTAATGGCTTCGGCCAAATTCGCTTCCGTGGGGAAAAGCTTTTCGTCCCTGAGGCGTTCCACAAAAAAAACCCGCAGGTTTTTGCCATAAATATCCATGTTGAAATTCAAGATATGAACCTCAACAGAAAGCTCGTTCTGCGAAAAGGTGGGATTGTAACCGATATTGATCACCCCGTCATAAATCTTCCGTGCAAATCGCACTTTGACCGCATAAACCCCCGGACAAGGAATGATTTTTTTATCCGGAATCAGGTTGGCGGTGGGAAACCCGAGTCTTTTCCCCCGTTTAAAACCCTCCTTGACCCGCCCCTTCACGGAAAAATTTCTCCCCAGGAAAGGGGTTACCTGCTCTACCTTGCCCTCGGCAATCAACTTTCTGATCGCTGTTGAGCTGAAGATCTGTTCACCACGGGAAATCGGTTTGAGAATTTCCACATCAAACCCACCGTCCATGCTCCTTTCAAGGAGGAACTGAGTATCTCCCTCCCGGCCTTTGCCAAAACTGTAGTCATAACCGACAATCAGTTTCGTCATGCCCAACTTCTCCAGGAGAATTTTTTCCAGAAAAAAAGTGGCCGACATATGAGCCGTCTGGGCTGTAAAAGGAGCACAAACCAGCACATCCACACAGGAAGCTTCAATCAATATCTCTTTTTCCCGATAAGTATTAATCAATTGCGGAGCCCGGGAGGGTGCGAGGACTTCCATTGGGTGGGGAACAAATGTGAATACCAGCGAAGGAATTCCGCGTTTTTTGGCCTCAGATACAACCTTGCGAAAAATCTCCCGATGTCCCAGGTGGACACCGTCAAAGTTTCCGATGGTCACAACCGATTTTTTTAGAGGAAAAGAGTCATCTTCCAGACTGCGGATGATTTTCATTGGGTAAAGTCCCTCGCCTTCCGTTTCGCCCAGATCATTCATGAAGACTTCTGTTGCAATCGCCGGTTCCTCGACATTTCAAACATACTTGCTTCCGGCCCTTTGATGTACGGTAAATACGTCAACAGTTCGCGTTGAAGGGCGCGGCTTGCTCTGTGCAATTTCGCGACAAAACCTCATGATTAACCCAAGCTAACAAGAGAATCATTTCAAGTGGCAAAATTCCGACACCAAAAACAAAAAAGCAAAGAGAGCCATTTCAATACTCAATTTGCTTTTCAGGCAAAACCCACTTGTTTCAATGGCTAGAACAAGCCCTTAAGACAGGATCAATCCTGGATATGATTTCATAAAAATCAAGGATTGTCCAAAATCTTGTTGATCACCATTCCACTCAAAAGCTTGGGAAAAAAATAAGTTGATTTCTGTGGCATCTTTTCTCCCAGGTTGGCCACTTCACGCACCTCTGTGACACGAGTGGGATTCATCAAAAAAACAAGTTGCGCATGTCCCGAGTCAACAGCCTGTAAACCAGCATCAAAGCTTTTTAAATATTTTAAAAATTTCTGCTTTTTCTGATCTTCCGCAGTCATTTTGAAAACTTCTTCAAAAACCAGGCGGTGCAGGATGGAAACATCCAGAACCTTGAGAGCTTTGGGGACATCTTCCGAAAAAAATCGATCGATTATTTCTTCATTGTTCAGGCTCAGAAAATAAATTTTCCCTTTCCCGGCATAACAGGCAAAAGAATGCTTCCCTTTTTGGGAAAGATTCATCCGCACCCTCTTTCGAGAGACCGGATCACTTGCATCAAAGTAATCTGTCTCCACCCGGAAATTCTTTCTAACTGCCTCTAAAAACTGTGAAAGATCAAAATCAACCAAACCAGAGATAAGACGATGGATGGGAAAAACCATTAAGCCCTGATCTTCCATGTTGGCAAAAAACATCAGAACATAATTAAAAAGTTCCTTGCCGGTGTAATCAGGATTTTGCTTTCGAAGCAAATCGCGATACATCAATGCGGTTTCATAACGGTGGTGTCCATCAGCAATAAACAGGGGCTTTCCGGATAAAAGTTCCTGGGCTTTTAATATCTGAGACTGATCGGTCACACGCCATAAGGAGTGCTCTTCATCCAATTCAGCATTGCTGACAAAAAGGTCCGGAGTCCTTTCCCGGTTCTTTTTCAGCAAGGACTCAAGAACACAACAAGGGTCTGAATATAATGAAAATATTGGGCAGAAATTCGCCTTGCAGGCTTTCATCAAATGAAAGCGGTCCGTCTTGGGACCCTCCAGCGTTTCTTCGTGAGGCTTGATAAGGCCGGTGGAAAAATCCTCGAGCTTTGCCAGCGCCAGAAATCCTTTTCGAACAACCTCTTCCCCATCCTCGGTAAAAAATTTCTGGTCATAAAGGTAAATGGCCGGTTCGCCATCCTGGATAAGTATTTTTTCCTGCTGCCAATTTTTGAAAGTCGAAGCCGCCCGAGTATAACGATTATCCGATTCATCATCGGTTCCGAATGTTTTCCCGTAAATCAGCCGAACCATATTAAAGGGGTTCAGCTGATAAAGCTGGTCCTGCCTTTCGTCAGAAATACAGTCATAAGGAGGGGCCATGACACTACCAGGGTCTTTGACTTTTTCTTGATTATACAAAAATCCACAAAAAGGATTTATCTTAGCCATTGTAAAAACTCCTCTAGCTACAAAATATTGGCTTTTAATATACTTAAATATTTTCTACCCACGCAAGGAAAAACCCGAAAGAACACATTTCTGCCCTTTTTTTTAAGCTAAATGAAAAAATCTCAATAACCCAGCGGGCTCTTAAGAAACCCGAAAAAAACTATAATGAATACGTTAGAAAATAGTTTTACGTAGAAATAATGTTCTAGGAAATGTTTAAGAGCAGGACTTCAGGAGCCTTAGAATTCAATACTTGGGGAATAGATTATCGCTTGAAGGAGGATAAGGAAATAAAAAAATGGGGGAGGCGTTTCCGCCTCCCCCATTGAAATGAAGTTTATTCTTCCCGCCAGTATGTTGACCCGCTTTTTGTCGTTCCCGGGTTTTCTTGGCCAATATCAATGATCGCCCCGGTACTGGTCTGAAGGAAGGCCTTTGACCCCTTTTCACGTCCGACATGGATATTCGGAGTCATTGTGAGACCTCTTCCTAAACTCAAGCCGTTAAGAACTTTAGTCAGGGTTCTATCGGTAGTGCCATCGCCATTATCATCCACATCGAGGGTACCAGTCCCCAAACCGACAACAGATTTATAATATGCCGTTCCTGTCTTGTAATAAAGGGCATAAAGAAAGCTCGACCCTTCAATTTCACAGGCATCAGCGGAAGGTCCATAAGAAGTGAAGGTTAATATGTCACCCAACAGGACAGCCTGGCCGACGTTGCGCTCCTTGCTGCCGGAGAAGTCAAGATACCAGCCACCCGTAGCCGAATCATTCATAGTATACGCAAGGCTGTAAAAAGAATCCTGGGTGAAGCCGGCGTTCCCTGTAACATCCTTGACAATGGAGTTAACAATGGAGGTCCCCTGATAGACTTCCACATCCGAAACATTAATCAAGCTGGTATGAAGAACTTCATCCCAGTTAAAAGTTTTTACTCCCAATGTGAGATCGTAGGGTTCCTTAATTCCATAGTAAGTCTGCTGGTCGGAGGCCGTGGACAGATTATTCACATCATTGCGGTTGAAAAACCGTCCCGTTCCAAAGTAGACAAAACGGTCGCCCTGGTCTGAAAGAGCTACGCTTGGTGCAGCGGTAATGGGCTGCCCCTGGTGCACACTGTCGAGATTAATCAAAACTGAATCCGTATCCCAGTGACTAGAATCAACGTCATTATTAATAACAATGCGTCTTAACTTGCCCCCCCAACCGCTGGAATAATCGCCGGAAACAGTCCCAAAATAGACTGCGTCCGCTTTGTAATCAAGATTGTAATCCACGGAAATCGGGTCGGAAATAAAACTGTTGCTGTCCAAAGTGTCAAGAACATCGGCACCGGCAATCGAAGCTCCCGAGCTGTCGAGAGAATAAACTTCGGGTCCGGTTGCCTGACCCAGTTTATTCAGGTCAACGGCATATATTCTGCCGGCCTGGTCGCTGGTCGCATCGGAAAGTGCCGCACCCCAGGCGCCATTGGCAGAAGTAACCGGTCCTGAGCCGAATACCAGATACCAGTTATTGTTGGTTGAGTCTTTCATGGGAACCACTGTGGGGTAGACAGTCGTAAAACCCTGCCCCGGGAAAGTAAGCTCAGCCAGAAGCGTAGGAGGAGCCTCGGGATTTGTAATATCCATGATAATATAGGCGGATGTCAGAGTCGGCTCAGGATTGGAAGAAGCATCTGTTTTAGTATTGTCGCCATTGGTATCGGGCTGAATCGCCCCACCACCAAAACGCATTCCAATGGCCATGACCGTCCCCCATCCATTGGGATGCGTGGTATCATCCGGGAAAATTTTGGCATCAAAAATTCGCGGCTTCATGTCAACGTAGGAGACATGAAAATCAGAATTATAGGTCGGTTCCGTCAGCCAATAAAGATGGGGTAGAAGATTAAAGGGGACATAAGCCCACAATTCTGCACCCAGGTCCGGCCCCCCATCATTAAAGGGATCGGTAAGGGAGGTGTTATATCCTTTCCAGAATTTTTTCTCGCCGGCATCGTAAAACCCGCCGTTGAAAGCGTGCAGCATGCCGTCATTTCCACCTACGTAAATGACGTTGCGGCGGTGCCGGTATTGCCGGTAAAAAACGGAATAGGTTTCATCCTTGTACAGCAGGTCATAATCCTCGGCCGGAGTCCCTACCACCGTAGGAGACGAGTAGACAATATCACCCATTCTCCAGGTTTCTACTGTGCTGTCATTGTCAATATCCAGCTGCCGACTTCGTAAAGCGGGAATCGTATAGGAAGGCGAAGTGCTGCTAGTATAAGTTCCCTGGTCCTGGCCACGAATGAAATTAATGACCCTCTGTCTCTGATTATCAAGGAAATCGGCAAATACCGTTGGAAAGGCAGTGGGATCTGATGTCGCGATATCACTTAAATATGTTGGTATTTTTGTCACATCAAACGGCGAAAGAGCATGAATATAAGGTTTGATGGACGTCTCTGTCGACAGGAAGGGAACTATTTCACCGCTGTCGGGGACCATGTTTTTCGTGTTGTTATCCACGAAAGTGAAAATATACCGCTTCTTGTCGGAAGATGTGTAGGTCCGCTGGTCAAGAATATGGCTGTCGGCTACAGTATTAAGCCAGTTGCTGGAAGACCAGAGAAAATCGATATCATGGATGGACCCAGGCCCCTCGGCTGGGACAGCGCTTTCCGAAGCACTCAGAATATTATCGCCGTTTAGATCCTGATATTTGAAAACTTCTACCACATCGGTACCTTCAAACTTGATCATGTAATCGGCACCGGGCTCGAGTTTGCCGTTCGCGTTGGTATCTTCACGCATATTGCCGTAGGAATCGACAAAAAGAGCGTGGGTCTGGCCGATCCAATTCACCGTATTACCCAGCTGGTCTTTGTACTCAGGCCAGAAAACAGACTGGTAGATGGCACCTTCGCCAGACCTGGAACTTGAAATAACCGAAGCGGCGGTTCCCGAGGATGTGCGCCTCAGAATGTCTGCAAATGATTTATTGAGCTGCTCTTCCAGTCTCAGGGGGTTGGTCACATGGAAATAGGTTGTCGGGTACGCCATCAGCGTCCTTATCCCACTCATCCTGATCTTCGGGCAAAATAGTCGTTTCACTGGTTGTTTCGTCGAAACCACCCCATTTGGCCGCATACCAGAGAGGATTTTCAAGCAGGGTGGCGGCGGTGGTGGTTCCGGGTGTAAATGTTCTGGAAGCCGTTAAATCTAAAGCCGTTCCGTCATTCCAAGTCCCTCCGGGCGGCTGACCGGGAGGCGTGTCGAGGAAATAGTCCGGATCGTCCGCAGTAGCTGTATCAACATCCCGAATTTCCAGGTACGTCCCATCTCCAGTGGTTCCGGAAATAACGTAACCCATATGTTGTATGATGCCGCCTGCGGCATACTCGGAGGTCAGGTTGATGGTAACCGTATTATCACCATTGACCGTGTATTCATAAACAGCAATGGCGTCCATGTCATGGTCGGCACCCTGCTCCACATCCTCGAAATTGATGCGGAATCTACCATAGGTCGGGGTCAACTCCTGCATGAACACATCGACAATGGTATTGGTCGGCTGAAAATCGCCTTCCGTAGCGCTGATACTTGAACCGCCCACCGATTTCGCGAAAGGGACCAAGGTGATGGTCTTCCCATCAACAAATATTTCGATCCTGGGCAAGGGAGAGGCCAGCGCCACACTGTAGGTTGTAACATTCTGATCACCGGCCGCACTGCTGATATCGGTTTTTCTCCCATGGTAGGCAACGCTTGCTGAATAGTAACTCCCCTGTTTGGTCGGTTCTTCCGGGGATAATCCGCGAACATTCGCCAGCGAAGTCACAGCTTTGGCCGTAGGAGCACCATCCTCATCGTTACCGACCTGCCCAATGAAATAATTTCCGGCAAGGCTTTCCTCGGTTGAAATAGTGTCAGCCAAACCGCTCACGTCCAAACCGGTAAGGTCGCCGGTTATTCCCGATCCGAAATTGAAATCTACCCCCGGCAACTGGTCCGAGTCGAAGGATGGATTGACATCGCTCAAAACCAGCATAAAAGGTTTTGCACAACTGGGAAAACCGGTAGTAGCGTCATACGGATCGCTCCAGGAGGGGAGCGGAAGACCGAGCGTACTGTCATCGGTGGTGCCGCTGTAGGTGAAGTCCGAGGTAGGCGTACCCTTACCAGCGAAATAACGCAAACCTTCGTACATCATTTCACCAAGGGGATTTCCCCACATCCGACATTGTCCTTCGCTGATGGGGGCGGTGGTGATCCAGCCACAGTTCGAATTGTAGCTGTGGTCCGCGTAATCGAAATCGACAGTGCGGAATGTATTAATGGTGCTGATTATCCCGTTAACCGCAGTGAACTGACCGGTGTTGGAGTTGATTTCATCGGTGATGGAACCGATGTTTTTGCGGAGAACCCCCCCGGAGGTGTTTTTCGCGTAAGAGCCCGTAATCAGGCCGAAGTACATGCTGTCGGCTTCGCCGTGGCGCTGAAAAATGCCGACAGGCTTATAAGTGCCGTTTGGATAACGTTTGCAGTTACTTTCGGGCATGTCCGACCGGCACACCTGGACTTTTACATCTAAATCCTCAATCGTGGAAGTCGAGGTATTGACATCATAAACTGTTTGCGTCAGGCCCCCGGGGAAAGGCATGATCTGCCACACGCTTCCACTGTCCGGACCGTTCCAATACAAATAATAATTGTCTCCCCCGGTTCTCTCCTGATGCCGGAATTCAATGGTATGTGAACCGGCCGTCAGGGTCACCGTTCCGCTATGGGTTTGGCAGCCGCACGACCCGTGCCCGTCATACCAGGCCGCAATAACGTCACCATCGATCAGAACTTCAATCGCATCATCCCCATCGACAGCAAACTCGTAACTGCCTGCGGTTGTAATTGTAAATGTTCCTTCAAAAATGTTCAGGTAATATTCATTATCGTCGGCAACGACAGCAAAAGGGTTTCCGCTGCCATTGATCTCATTAACCGTTTGGCTCCCTTGCTCATGACTGGCATTAGCAAATAACATAACCAGGTCTTCATATTGAGTCTCGTCCTGCGGATGAGAGTCATACCTTCCTCCCGATGATTCCATACTGTCATCAGCCACCGGCCGTTCTTTGGCCACCCATTCCCATATACGATGAGGGTTGTCGGCCAATATCCTCAGAACCGGGGTCCCATTGTCGGAAAGGGTGGTCGAAGCAAAAAGATGATGGTAGCCGGGAGAAGGCTCGACAAAAGGTGCATACTCGCTGATGTCGAAGCCGTTAACAGCAATACTGGTGTATTCTTTTCCCCAAGTATGTGCGTCCTGGGGAATATAAACTCGCCGCAGCGTCGTATCGCTGGTCGAGTCGGTTGAACGGTAGCCGCCATAAAGAACCTTTCGCATGGCGTCCATTCTGGAGGTGGTCAGGTAGTTGAGAAAATCACCGCTCCATTCTCCACTGGTGATAACTTTTTTATCCGTCGTTACGGCAGAAGGCTCAAAACGATCGTCCGATGAATCGTATACGTAGGTTTTATAGGAATCGAAATATCCATAATAATCAATGGACGGGTTGTAGCCCACATCCAGCTGGCCATCGCCGTCCAGGTCGGAAATATCGTTATAAGCTTCATAATACAGTTTGTGGTCGCGACCCATCACCAGCATAACCAGAGGAGAAACACCCTGGGTGACAAACGGCGGCATGAGACTGTAATCACTTACCGATTCCGCGAACCCATCGGCATTCCATCCCATGGCCAAAAATTCTACAACCAGAAGCCAGACTAAAATATGTTGAAACCTCTTAAACATGGTGGTCCTCCTCAAGGCAGTATGACGAGCTGATAAATCCGGTGCCCCTGTACTTGAACCGACACTTTCCTGCCGTTATAGATTTTGTAGTAACTGGTGGGGCTTTCACTATATCCGCCATTCCGGTTATTCTCCCTTTCATAGAGAACGGCGTCCGGCATAAAAGTATATTTAATGCCGTCAAGCTCAATGCGCTGGTATTTTTCCTGCCAGGGCGCCCGGGTCACCGTCGCTTCTTTGTGACGGGTCTGGCTGAAACCATTGACAGACAAACCGAGGCTCAGAAAGGTTAAAAAAAACACTATAAGAAGCGATCGAAAATATCGGCTTTTCATTGCTATCCCCTTTTTTATATGACGTGACGCCATCCGGCCTGAATTTTGGACCTGCTGTTTCGGATACCCTCATGATTTGAACGAATATCGTAATCAATCCAAGCACCTCCACCGGCGGCCCCCTTGCCGATACCATCATAACCCGCGGCCATCTGAATCGCCGACCCGACCGCGAGATCGGTTACGCCACCATAGCGGAGGAATGTTTTCAAATTACGCCCTTCAACAGTTACAGGAATAGCAACATCCTTGTTTGTATCGGAAGGAATTTCGGTATCCGAGAGCGTCGAATTTTTATAAAAATCCACATCCCAGACTTCCACAAAGTTTATCATGACAGGAGGGGTCGTCGTATCCACCCAGATACGTGCTTCAATGGCCTGCTCAACAATCTCCTTGCCAGCTTCGGCACCACCGTCGGCCTGGTAAAAAGCCATATGGAAAAAGTTTTCGTTGGTGGCAATCGACATTTCCAGGTCCGAGGTCGTCGTGGAGCTTATGCCAAGAACCGTAAGGAGAAAAAGCATCAGAACGCACAGAATCAGAATTGAGCCTTGTTCTTCCTGCAGAGGTTTTAATACCGTCTTCATAAAATAAATCCTTTAATCAACACATGATTCAAATAATGTCAGACTTGTAAGAAGTCAGGAGAACCCGTTTGTTTATACCCTTCTCATTCCACTGGACCACGATATCAATCTTTTTGGTGTTGGACAGCGGACCGTTTCCCACATCCCATGTCAGGGTATAACCATTCTGGGCTTCCGTATGAAAGCCACTCGTCAAATCAGGGTCGGTGTAAGAGAAACCCGCAAGCTCTTCCAGCTTTCCGAAGGCGAGATTGCTCCCCTCGGTCGTGCGCCGAGAATAGGAATTCCCCTTGATGGACGTCACCTGCATGGAAACAACGGCGAGAAGTCCGATGGCGAAAATAGTGATGGCGATCATCACCTCAATGAGGGTAAAACCTTGCTCGTTTTTTCCTTTTAAGTTTCTCATAAGCCCATATTCCTGAATTTCACGATTGAGGTTAAAAGCCTGCGCCGGACATTGTCGTTATAGGTGAGCACGCTATTGCCGACCACGTAATCCAGAGTGTTGGTGTAGTCACGGTCCGTAGCCTGGGTCCGGGCCAGCAGCCAGACTCTCGCCGCGCGGATCTCTTCAGGGTCCGCGAGGATATTGGTGTCTCTTCCGGTAATAACACCGTCCGTCGCGCCGTCCGCGGCATCGTCGTCTATATCCACATCCCCATCCTCGTCGTAATCAAGATCGAACCAGTTCCCGGTTCCCGCGTCGATCACGGCCCAGATTGTTCCAGTGGCATTCATTCGGAGACGGCCGCTGCCATCGTCAATGGCAAAAGCGAAACCGAGCGCCTCGGCATTTTCAACTATTGGGTCGCGAGCTTCCCCAACTCGCCTTCTACCGAGTTTGGTCATTCCGTCGGCTGGGTAAAGATCATAAGTAATATCCTCATCCGGATCACCCTCAGTGATGTCCCCATCTCCGTCATCATCGCCTATATCAATAAGACTGCCGTTTCCATCCAGGTCGAACGAAAACCGGAGACTATTGCTACCGGGGGTAAAATCACTTGCGGCGATAATGATAGTGGCATTCGCAGTGGCGGTAGCATCGTAGCCGGCCATGCGGAGTTCGCGGGTCATGATGAAGAGTCCGGCGCGAACATCCTGCTGGACATCGGCAACCTGCGTCTGCGAGGTATGGGTCTTAAGGCTGGTGTTGTAAACAGAAAAGATTGCTGCGCTGACAATGCCTGTAATTGCCAGAGTCACTAAAATTTCGACCAGGGTAATTCCCGAGTTATCCCGCCAATAATTTGTTTTGTAAATAGCCATAATTGTCTCTAATCCTTTTGCAGTCTGACACTTCCCGCCATAGAAAGAACAATGCTGTATGAATTCCCATTGTTATTGACCAGGTTGATATTTCCGATGCGACTCGACAGCGGAAATCCCCTTGCATCAAAACCGGCGCTGTCCGCAGTGAAATTGGCCGTCAATGTCACCCCCTTCGGCATGCTCACTTGACTGAGAATTTCCTCGCTTCCATCTCTGATAATATTTTCTGCGGTTCCACTGCCTGCGCCATCATCGACAAACATGACAAACTTTCCGTTAGTCCCCTCAGTGAAGGCAAGCGACACACTACTGGCTCTTTTCACCGCCTCCATCTTGGCTTTCTGGAAGTAGGACAACATATCCACGGCAGCCGATTTGAGCCGGTAATTTTCCTGCGTGGTATGAAGCTGTGGTAAAGCGATAATGGAGACAAGAGCGATAATGGCCACTACGACCACCAGTTCCAATAGAGTGAAGCCGCTTTGCTTGTTTGAGTTTCTTTCCATTTTAAAAACCTTTTTTGGATTAATGGTTGTCATTCCTAAAAGCAATATTGGGGCCGAAAAAAATAGAGTTTTATTTTCTTTATTTTCAATATCTTGCATGGTTATAGGATGGAAAACTCCGGCCCAGATACGCATTTTTTGCGTACTACCATGCAAAAGTTTCATGTTTCGTTCAAATCATACTCAACCATTTTGTATTGAAGGGAACGGAGGCTGATTTCCAAAAGTCTGGCCGCTAAGGTCTTATTGCCGCTAGTAACATTCAGCGCTTTTTGGATATATTCTTTCTCCATTCTTCTGATCGCCTCTTTCAAAGAATAACTGTTTGGACCACGTCGATTTTCCCGTCTGACTTCCCAGGGGAGAGCTTCAGCGGTTATTTCCTCACCCCGCAAAAAAATCATTGTTTTTTCCATAAAATTGAGCATTTCCCGGACGTTTCCCGGCCAATGGTAGGCCTGTAGACGCTCAATAGCTTTTGGATTCAAAAGCGGCGCTTCGCGCCCTTCCTTGGCGGCGACTTTACGAACAAAATGCTCCGCTAAAAGAGAGATATCTTCCTTCCTGTCCCGCAAAGAGGGAATACGGATTTCGACAACATTCAGCCTGAAAAACAGGTCGTCACGAAAACGTCCGTTTGCCACTTCCTCCTGAAGGTTTCTGGCAGTTGCGGCAATGATGCGCACATTCACTCGGATCGGCTTGGTATCACCAACTTTGCGGACTTCCCCTTCCTGCAATACCCTCAGGAGTTTGGGCTGAAGGTCCAGCGGGAGTTCCCCGATTTCATCGAGAAAAAGAACCCCTCCATCCGCCGCCCCGAAAAGCCCTTCTCTTTCGCGTTCCGCCCCTGTAAACGCTCCCTTGACGTGACCGAACAACTCGCTTTCCATGAGGCTGGATGAAATGGCGCCGCAGTTGACCGAAACAAAGGGTCCGTCGCGAAGTGCACTTTTATGGTAGAGCGCCCGGGCCACAACCTCCTTGCCGGTCCCTGTTTCACCAGTTATCAGAACCGGAAGCGAAGAGTCGGCAACCTGGTCCACTATCCTCATCACATCTTGAATCCCAGCACTATCACCAATCAGCTCCCAGGCGCCCTCGTTATTTTCCAGCCTGTTTTTAAGACGTCTATTTTCCTGCTGGAGCTCCAGCCTTTCCTCTGCTTTTTTTAAGCAGAGAACCACCTCATCGGTTTTAAACGGCTTGGAAATAAAATCATATGCACCCTGCTTAAGACATTTCACCGCTGTATCAATGGTCCCGTAGGCACTCATCATAATCATCGTGATGTGGGGAAAGCGTTGCCTAACCTGCTGGAGGAGAGAGATACCATCCATCCCCGGCATGCGGATATCACAAAGCATGACTTCAAAAGCGTCTTGTGAAAGGTGCTTTAAAGCCTCTTCTCCATCAGTCGCTTCGACAACTTCATACCCCTCTCTTTCGAGGACCAGTCGAAGCATGTGCCGCATGGAATCTTCGTCATCCACAACCAGTATTTTCCCGAACCTCTTCTTCATTTAAGAAAAGCTCCACTTTTCTGAAAGATATTTTAAAGGCCGCACCGGCGCCTTTTTTGGATTGGGGCTCGATATGGCCACCGGCTTCTTTCAATATGCGTTGACAGACCGAGAGACCCAGCCCCCGACCTTTACCCGACTTCTTGGTGGTATAAAAAGGATCAAAAATCTGGCGCAGATTCTCCTTTTTGATCCCCGCCCCATTGTCCGATACCGTTATCCAGGTCAATTCAGGTTCTTCACCTCCTGTCAAGGTTATAACCCCGGCACCCTCCATAGCATCCCTGGCATTCAAAAGGAGATTGACCATTACCTGAATCAATTTGTGCCGCGACATACGCACAGGAGATATTGTCGGAGGAAGGTCATCTCGAACTTCGACTCTATCCAGGACCCCTTGGCTTTTAAGGATTTCGATCGCCTCCCGAGCTGTTTCGGCGGGGTCGAAAAGCTCTTCCTGCTCGCGACCGGGAGCGGCATAGTCGAGAAGGTCCCTGACCAGCCGGTTGATGCGTTCTATCTCACTCAAGGAGCGTTCAATGATATCTTTTTCAACCGCGTCACTGCTTCCGCTGTGGAGAAAGTCAAGATAGCCCTGGACCGCTCCGAGAGGATTACCTATCTCATGGGCCATTCCTGCGGCAAGCTGGCCGACGGATGCAAGTTTTTCCGAGCGAATCAGTTCATCCCGGGTTTCCTTAAGATCGGCATTCATAGCCTGGAGCTGCTGAATGTGGTTCTGGGTTTCCCGTTTCCGTTCCTGCAGGGAGCAGGTCATGGCATTAAACGATTCGCCGACATTGAACACTTCCAGCGGCCCATCTGTTGGCACCACTTGCTCAAGATCTCCTTCGGCTACCCGGCGGGTGCTTTTTTCCAGGCGGTTCAACGGACCGACAACGGTTCGCCCAAGTAATACATAACCAAACCCGATTACAATCAACGCGACAAAAACAGCGTAAGTGAAAACCAGAACCAGGGCTTCATTGAGAGCTGCAACCATTCCTCCAAGAGAAAATTTGACTGCCAAAACACCCAAAAACCTCTGTTTTAACCAACAGGGGGCAAAAACCTCGACCGAACCCGAGCTCTTTTCAGGTCTGAGCGCAGAAAAAAAGGTGATGCCGGAATAATCGATCCGGACCTGGCTTTCCCGACTGAACCGTAGAGCATTCAATACCGGGGAAATAGCCACCTCATTCTGTCTTTTTCCCAAAGAATCGATCAGCTCCAAACGACTGTTGTAAAAAGCCCACCCTTGGACAGGGTCCGAACTGCGAAAATTTTTCAACACCCAATCGATATTTTTCAACACCTCCTCGGAAGGATGCGTATGATTTATTTCTCCAGCAAGTCCTCCCTGTATAATGGATTGAACCGTATTCTGAGCATTTTGAATTTGCTGGGAAAGAAGTTTGCGTTCGGTAAATTTGACCAGCAAAATGCAGGAAAAAAGGAGTGCGGCCCCCACCAGGAGGGTTAAGTTCAATAAAATTTCGGTTCGGATGCCGGTTTTGAGCATAATAAAAGCCTTAGAGTCAGTTACCCGGAATCTAACACTGCAAAATTTGTACAAAAACGGGATTTTTGTCGAACATAGTGCCGCTTTCCCCTAAAGGCATGACACCCGCCAACAGGAAGTCCTGAAGTATCAGCTCGATAGGCTGTATGAAAAGTATTGAAAGCGGGGAAAAATTCACCTAGGATTCTCACTAAATCCCTGGAGGAAAGATGAATGTTTTACCACTGGCCTGCTGAATGGGAAAAACAATACGGAGTCCTGTTGGCTTGGCCCCATGCAAAAACCGATTGGGAACCTCGACTGAACGAGATTCGTCGGACATTCCTGGCAATAGCCCGCCAAATCAGCCGTTTTGAAAAAATCCTGATTGTCGGTCCGGATGTGGAAGAACTCCGGAAAGAGCTCATAAGTGCTGGAATTAATTCAGAAGTATTTACCCTCTTTGCTGCTCAAAGCAACGACACCTGGGCCAGGGACTTCGGCCCCGTCACGGTCTTGAAAAACGGGAACGCGGTCTTGTTTGATTTCACTTTCAATGGCTGGGGCGGGAAATATCCAAGTTCGCTGGATAATCAAATAACGGAGCAATTGTACGAAAAAGGCCTTTTTCCAAATGCAACCCGCCAGCGTGTTCCATTGGTCCTTGAGGGGGGAAGCATCGAATCCGACGGCAACGGCACGCTTCTGACAACCTCTCAATGCCTCTTGAATCCGAATCGAAATCCAGAGCTGAACCGAAAAGATATCGAAGACAAGCTCGCCGCTCTTCTCGGCATCGAAAACTTTCTCTGGCTCCATGAAGGTTTCCTGGCCGGGGACGACACCGATGCCCATGTCGATATTCTGGCACGCTTCTGTACGGAAGATACGATCGCCTACACCGCCTGCGATGAACAATGGGATATGCATTTTGAGCCCCTCCGAAAAATGGAAAAAGAACTCAAGGATTTCAAAAGACGGAACGGGACATCCTACCACCTGATCCCCCTCCCCATTCCCAGTCCTCAATATAATGAAAAAGGAGAACGTCTTGCGGCGAGTTATGCTAATTTCCTAATAATCAACCAAGCGGTGCTGGTGCCGATTTATCAGGATAAAAAAGATGGGATAGCCTTGGAAGGGCTAGAGAAAGCCTTCCCCGACCGGGAGATCATCGGCATCGATTGCCGCGAATTGATCCGCCAGGGTGGTTCTCTCCATTGCATGACCATGCAACTGCCGGCAGGAGTAACGGAATGAAAGAAATTATAGCAGGAATTATTCAACAGAAGGCCGGTTCTGACCCCAAAACAAACAACGAGAAGAGCGCCAAAGCAATTACCGAAGCCGCTTCTCACGGTGCCCAACTGGTAGTTCTACAGGAACTCCACAACACCCTCTATTTCTGCCAGACGGAAAATGTGGGGAATTTTGATCTCGCCGAAACCATTCCAGGATCGTCGACCGAGTTCTTTGGTGATTTGGCCCGAAAACTCGGCATTGTCCTGGTCACCTCCCTGTTCGAAAAACGTGCACCGGGGATTTACCACAATACTGCCGTGGTCCTTGAAAAAAATGGGGAAATGGCCGGGAAATACCGAAAAATGCATATCCCGGATGACCCGGGCTATTATGAAAAGTTTTATTTCACACCGGGCGACCTCGGTTTCAAACCCATCGAAACATCCTTGGGAAAACTTGGGATTCTGGTCTGCTGGGACCAGTGGTATCCGGAAGCAGCTCGCCTGATGGCGCTGGCCGGAGCTGGTCTGCTGATCTACCCAACGGCCATCGGCTGGGAACCAAAGGATGAGAGCGATGAAAAGGAACACCAGCTGGACGCCTGGACCACTATTCAGCGCTCACACGCGATTGCCAACGGCATTCCGGTTATCAGCGCCAACCGAGTCGGCTTCGAAGAAAATCCGGACAAGCGTGGATCGGGAATCGATTTCTGGGGGGGGAGTTTCGTAACCGATGCACAAGGAAAAATCCGCGCTCAAGCCGGTAACCATGAAGAAGAGATATTAATAGCGACCCTCGACCTGGCGGAATCGGAAAAGTTGAGAAGAGTTTGGCCGTTCCTGCGAGACCGCCGCATTGACGCTTATGAGGATATTACAAAGCGTTTTCTCGATTAATCAAAACAATGGGCGGGAAAATCCCACCCATTGCATCTAACTTTATTAAAACACGATTTTTAATCCAAACCTGCCAATCAGTTTTTTCCCTCAATCCCGAACCTGGGGCAGAAGTTCCTCCAGAAGGTCAAACAGTTCCTGCATGTCCTCCATGGTGAAATCGCCCATGTGGGCAATCCTGAAAGTCTCGTTTTTAATTTTTCCATAACCGTTGTCGAGGGCATAACCCCTTTCAGCAGCCAGTTTTTTAAGTTTTTCCCAGTCGGTTTTGTCGTCATTTCGGGCGCAGGTCAGGGTCATGGAGCAATATTGCTCTTGCGGAAAAAGAGAAAACCCCTGGGCAAGCACCCATTGTCGGGTCGCTTCAGCCATCTGCCGATGGCGTCGATAGCGGACTTCCAGCCCTTCCGCCAGCATCTTATCCAGTTGGCAGACCAGAGCGAAAATCTGGCTGATACAGGGAGTACTGGGCGTATTGTTTTTCTCGGCATTTTTCGCGAACTCAAGAAAATCAAAATAATAGCCGCGACCGGGTGTATTCTCCGCTTTTTTCAGGGCCTTTTCCGAAACGGTAAAAACCGCCAGTCCCGGGGGCAGCCCGAACGCCTTTTGAACGCCGGCCAGGCAGACGTCGGTCTGCAGAGCTGAAACATCCAGGGGCACAGCACTCATGGAAGACACCGTATCGACAATGAAAGAAATCTCTGGATAGCGCCTCATGACTTGCGCAATGTCCTCCAGAGGGGACATCACGCCGGTGGAGGTTTCATTGTGAACCAGGGTCATGGCGTCATACTTGCCGCTGGCAAGGGTCTCCTCAACCAGTTCCGGGGTTACGGGCCTGCCCCAGTCGACGGAAAAAATATCCGCCTCAATACCGCAGCGCAAGGTCACTTCATGCCATTTTTTTGAAAACGCTCCATTGGCAAAACAGGCGCAACGCTTCTGGACAAGATTGCGGACGGCCCCCTCCATCACCCCAAAAGCACTGGACGTGGAGAGAAAAAGAGGATTCTCCGTATTCAGAAGCTGCTGCAGACCGTCAACCACTTTTCCGTGAAGATCTGCATATTCTTTCATGCGGTGACCAATCATCGGAGTTGCCATCGCTTTGAGAATGTCAGGACTGACTTCAACGGGACCGGGAATAAAAAGTTTTTTCTTCATTTTTTCTCTTTCCGGAAAAAATTAATATCTGCTAAATCTTCCTTTTGCAAAAACCTGTTCATGGCGAAAGGATCTAATTATCACCTAAACCATTTTTTTGTCAATTTGATATCAGGGCCCCTTATATATCCCTGGAAATTAAATCTCCGAAAAATAATCCCCTAAAGAGTCATTTTTTGTTTTTTCTTCTTAAAAACCCTTGACATTCGGTAGGGCCTAATTATATTAAGTTCCGTTGTCAGCAATCTTAGCAGTCGAGTGCTAATCCATCTGCTTTCAAAGTCAACTTACCCATAGATAAATACCAGAAAGGAGCATTTCAAGATGAACGTAAGACCTTTGCAGGACCGTATTATTGTTGAAAGAGTGGAGGAGGAAACCACAACAGCCGGCGGGCTTATCATTCCTGATACCGCTAAGGAAAAACCCCAGCAGGGGAAAGTCCTGGCCGTTGGAAAAGGGAAAAAGCTTCCTGACGGAAAATCCGTTCCAATGGATGTCAAGGTCGGTGACAAAATCCTCTTTGGCAAATATTCAGGTTCGGAGATCAAAATTGACAGCGGCGAATACCTGATCATGCGTGAAGAAGACATCCTTTGTATTGTTGAGTAACATTCGATCATTTAGACAAAACAGCCTTTAAAAAAGGAGAATATAAACAATGGCAAAAGAAATCAAATTCGGGCAGGATGCCCGTAGCGCAATTCTCTCCGGAGTCAACCAGCTGGCTGATGCCGTTAAAACGACTCTTGGTCCCAAGGGCCGTAATGTCGTTATTGAAAAATCTTTTGGCGGGCCTGTCATCACCAAAGATGGCGTAACCGTCGCCAAGGAAATTGATCTGGAAGATAAATTTGAAAACATGGGTGCTCAGCTGGTTAAGGAAGTTGCTTCCAAAACCTCTGATATTGCCGGTGACGGCACCACAACCGCAACAGTCCTGGCCCAAGCCATCTACCGCGAAGGCGTGAAGCTTGTTACCGCCGGGCACAATCCGATGGAAATCAAGCGCGGCATCGACAGTGCGGTTGAAGTGGCTGTCTCCGAACTGAGGAAACTCTCCAAGCCGATCAAGGACCATAAGGAAATCGCCCAGGTCGGGACCATTTCCGCCAACAGCGATGCCACCATCGGCGACATCCTTGCCAAAGCCATGGAAAAAGTCGGTAAGGAAGGGGTCATCACTGTCGAGGAAGCCAAAGCCATGGAAACCACTCTGGACACCGTGGAAGGGATGCAGTTCGACCGCGGCTACCTCTCTCCCTATTTTGTTACCGATCCGGACCGCATGGAAACCGTTATGGAAGACATGCAGATTCTCATCCATGACAAAAAAATCAGCAATATGCGCGATCTTCTCCCTATCCTTGAGCCCCTGGCCAAACAGGGTCAGCCTCTTCTAATCATTGCTGAAGACGTGGATGGCGAAGCACTGGCGACCCTGGTCGTCAACAAACTGCGCGGCACCATCAATGTTGCAGCCGTCAAGGCTCCTGGTTTCGGCGACCGCCGTAAAGCCATGCTCGAAGACATTGCCATCCTGACCGGCGGCAAAGTGATTTCCGAAGAACTCGGTTTCAAACTTGAAAATGCGACCATGGATATGCTCGGCACCGCCAAACGCGTCGTTATTGACAAAGATAATACCACCATCATTGATGGCGGCGGCTCTGAAGTCGATATCGACGGACGCGTCAAGCAGATTCGCAACCATATTGAAGATACCGCGAGCGAATACGATCGCGAAAAACTTCAGGAACGCCTGGCCAAACTGGTCGGCGGCGTCGCAGTCGTCAAGGTTGGTGCAGCGACTGAAACTGAAATGAAAGAAAAGAAAGCCCGAGTAGAAGATGCCCTCCATGCGACTCGCGCAGCGGTTGAAGAAGGAATCGTTCCCGGTGGCGGCGTCTCCCTGCTCCGCTGCATCAAGGCTCTGGAAAAGCTTGAACTGAAAGGCGAACAACAGTTTGGCGTCAAAATCGTTAAACGGGCGATGGAAGAACCTCTTCGCCAGATTGCGATCAATTGCGGTGTGGAAGGTGCCATCGTGGTAAATGAGGTCATGGGTAAAAAAGGTTCATTCGGCTTCAACGCGGCCACCGAAGAATATTGCGACCTCATCAGCGCGGGTATCATCGACCCGACCAAAGTGGTACGTAGCGCCCTTCAGAACGCTGCTTCCGTAGCTGGCCTGATGCTGACGACCGAAGCTACCATCGCTGATAAACCGAAGAGCGATGACGGCGGCGGAATGCCTCCCGGCATGGGCGGCATGGGCGGCATGGGCGGCATGGGCGGCATGATGTAAAACCCCTGTTCCCTGGTAACCAACAAAAAAGCTCTCCAGTCAGTTTCTGGAGAGCTTTTTTTATTCGTTCTCTTATTGATGGAACATACTGGAAATCCGGTTTCAGGTAATCAATAATTCTTCCATTTTTCCCCTTGCAAATGGAACAACATTTAAAAGCAGGAAACTCTCATTCCCCTGTACTGAAACCACAACCTCGTCCCTATTTTTTCCTTTGCCATACCCGGCGACAACAGCCGCCGCCGTTTCCATATCCTTTTGTTCCGGCTGACCGCACAAAAGACCGAGCGGTCCGGGAAAATCATTAGCTTGAATCAGATAATCCTCAGGCCGGGCAAGCTTTTTAATCTCATCATTATTCACCTTATGACGACCGACTACCAGCTTGGCCCGGGGGGAAAGGCGAAACTGTCTCCCAACCTTGAGCAGTTCCGCATCCTCAACCGAGGCCTCTCCACAGTGTTCCAACAGATCTCTGAGACGGTTGGAAAAACCTTTTTCCGTAAGCAGACACCCTCCTCCAGGGGGAGCATAGTCGGTTATCCCCCACTCTTTGGCCAATGCTTCCTGCCGTCGCCGGGTGCGGCCCTGGATATCAAAAAGCATCTCTCGATCCACCAGTCCACTCTCCTCCACCGGGGTGACGGGCAGCAATTTGGCGCTCAATGGACGCAGAATATGGTCGGCAAGACCCGAAGCTTTTGACACCGCCCGCAAAGCACTCATGTTCTGACTCATGGGGCGCTGGCCCAGCACCTCACCGGAGAAGAGGAAATCAAACCCTTTTTCCGCCATTATCTCCCCGGCCAGGCGAAACATCATGGCATGGCAGTCGATGCAGGGGTTCATGTTCTTCCCATAGCCGTAGTGAGGATTCTTCACCATCTCCAGGTGGACCGGCCCGATGTCGCGGACAATAAGCGGGATATCAAGAAGCGCGGAAGCTTTGCGCGCCTTTTCAGCCCCAAAGAAGGGCGTCACGAATGTGACCCCCCAGACTTCGATCCCCTGTCGGCGTAGCAGCAGTGCAGCCAGGACACTATCCAAACCACCCGAAAAAAGCCCCAATCCTCTGGTCATTTCAGTCTCCCCGAATACGGCATTCACCCAGCGGTTTCCTGCTTCTTCAGCTCGGAATCCAGCAGTTCGAGGACGTGGCAGACACCGTTGGAAAGCCCGGCATGGTTAATGGAATCGAGAAGCTGCATCATGCAACCCGGACAGGCCGTTGCCACCATCCGGGTATTAGTTTTTTCAATCGACGCCGCCTTTTTCGCTCCGATTTTTTGACTCATGTCGTAGTGATAAACGGAAAAGGTTCCCCCCAGACCGCAGCACTGATCGGCATTCTTCATCTCCACAAACTCAACGCCGGGAAGGGCATTCAGGATAGCACGCGGCTCACGGGTTATCCCCTGGTTACGGAGATGACAGGGGTCATGATAAGTCACACGGATTTTTTCATCCGCAACAGGGAGTGCGGCCAGCTTTTCAGTTATCCCCTGGTCGACGATAAAACGATGGATATCGACAATCTTTTTCCCCAGAGTTTTACCCGCTTCCCCGGTCTTTTCCAGGGTCCCACGCAACCCGGCATTGCAGGAGGCACAGGCTGTCACTATAAAATCGGCCTCTTCCCTGGCCAGGGCTTCAAAGTTCCGCCGGGTCAACTCATCCACCGTAGCGCCATCTCCAGAAGAAAGGGCCGGAACACCGCAACAACCCTGGTCTTTTGGAATGTGAATATTCATCCCCAGAAATTTCAAGGTCCGAATAGCCGCATCGCCGATATGGGGATACATGAAGTTAACCATGCAGCCGGTAAAAAATATGACACGGGGCATATCCTTGTCCCCCGGAATGAACTCCGGATACTGGTCGCGGAACGGTCTGGGAGCAATTTTGGGGATAGTGCGATCACGCTTGATGTACGGTGCGGGAAAACGCAGGCGCAGACCACTCTTCTCGGGAAGCCTGCGGAAAACCAGCCAGGAAAAGGTTTTCCCCAGCCACAGCATCAGCTTCATCAGGGCCGGACTTTTCAATGTGGTGGAAAGGCCCGTGCCAAACAAGGTCAATCCTTTACGCTTGGCAATCTCCCGCCGTGAAGCCATGACGATCTCTTCCACCGGGACCAGGTTGGGACACTTGTCGCAGCAAGTGCCGCAAAGGAGACATTTGGACATGTTTTCCATGAAACGAGCGTCAATCTCTACCTCGCCGTCGAGGAGGGTCTGGGCCAGGGTGATTTTCCCTCGCGCCACCATCGGCTCTTTCTTCTCCTGATCGAATACCGGACAGTAGGCATGGCAGGTCCCGCACTTGACACACTGCTTGATATCGTCAGCGTAGTCCCGCAGTTCAGGTTGTTTTTTCAGTTCACTCATATCGGTAATCACACTTGTCCGGAAGTATCGAAAATCTTACCGGGATTCAGAATATTGTTGGGATCCAGAGCCTTCTTGATGGCCTGCATGTATTTGATCGTCGGATCATTGAGTTCCATGCTGAGATATGGCGCCTTGGTGATCCCGATCCCATGCTCGCCGCTGATCGTCCCGCCCAGCGCCAGGGTCGCCTTGAAAATCTCCTCAAGAGCTTGATCGACTTTCTCCTCCTCGCCGGGGACAGAACAGTCGACCATAACATTGACATGGATGTTGCCGTCGCCGGCATGACCAAAGTTGATGATCGGAACGCCGACCTCCTTCGCTATTATTTCCAGTTCCAGAATCATGTCGGGAATCTTACTGCGAGGGACACAAATGTCTTCATTGAACTTGTTCGGGTTGACCTGGCGCAGACTCGGCGAAATGCTGCGCCGCAGTTTCCAGATGTCCTCACCCTCCTCACTGGTCTGCGCCACACGAGTTTCGACGATGCCGAAAGGCGCTACTATCTCGAGAATCTTTTGGGCCTGTTTCTCCAGCAGATCCTCCTCGCCATCAACCTCAACCACAAGAATGGCCCTGGCCTCTTCAGGGATGGAAAGGTCCGTAGCGTTGCGGACCACATCAATGCTTGTGGAATCCATGAATTCGAGAGTGGTCGGAATAATCTTGCCGAGGATGATTTTTGAAACCGCCTGGCTCGCCCCGCGAATTGAATCGAAAATAATCAGCATGGTTTTTTTAGCTGGCGGCAAAGGGATAAGCTTGATAAATATTTTAGTAATAACGCCCAGGGTTCCTTCACTCCCGACCATCAGGCGGGTGAGGTCGTAGCCGACCACCCCTTTCATGGTCTGCCCGCCGGTACGGATAATATCTCCCTGAGGAGTCACAACCTCCAAGCCGAGGATGTAATCGCGCGTGACCCCGTACTTGACACAACGCGGCCCGCCGGCACATTCGGCAACATTCCCCCCGAGAGTACTGAACTTCAGCGAAGCCGGATCAGGAGGATAAAAAAGCCCTTTTTCCTCCACTGCATCCTGGAGTTTTTCCGTTACCACCCCCGGTTCAACCTCGGCCACCATGTTCTCTTCATCAATAGTGAGAATCTTGTCCATCCCCTGTAGAACCAGGGCAATGCCCCCCTCGGTTGGGAGGCTTCCGCCGGAGAACCCGCTACCAGCTCCACGGGGATATACGGGAAATTTTTCTTCGTTGGCCAGCCGCAGAATCCGGCTGATTTCTTCAGCGGAACAGGGGTGAACAACCGCCTCAGCCAGACATCGCTGCTGGGTTGCGTCAAAGGAGTAACATACCAAGTCGGCTTTCTCAGTGGACACATTCTCCCTTCCGACAATATTCTCAAGACTTTTAATTATCCTTTTGTCCAGCATATAATCTATTCCTCACATACAAAGGCGAGATAAAACGGAATTTCCAGATCCGATTTCCCGCAATTTCTATTTTAAAACAGCTTCAAATGAAGGGAGCCAATTGAATGTCACCTGCTTGAATCAATACCAAAAAAACAGCTGATCCATCGTTTTCAGCTAGCCACCATTAAAAGATGACTTTTCTGGTAATTTTGTTTATATTAAGTTTTTTTTTGACACAAGGCAATAAAAGAACAATCATCTTGGGAAACAGTTTTGCCGACAGTGAAAAAAGAAGGCGAAAGATATCACAAAAAGAAATTGAATAAAATCGGCTATTTTTTCAAAACCGATTTTCTCATTCTTTTTTCAGATGGATAAAATGGCCAACAAGCACAAGCAAAAAACAATTTTCACCTGCCAATCCTGTGGTCAGCAGAGCCCAAAATGGCTGGGGAAATGCTCCAACTGCCTGCAATGGAATTCTTTTGTCGAAGAAACCGTCCGCGCAACTTCTCTAAAAACCGCCTCCGGGATATCCGCAAACCAGATCCAGCGACTCCAGGCTCTGGAATCGCCCAAGGATGTGAGATGTTGCAGCGGCATTGCCGAGCTGGACCGGGTTCTGGGCGGGGGTTTTGTTGCAGGGTCTCTCACCCTGATCGGAGGAGATCCCGGCATTGGTAAATCGACTCTCCTTCTCCAGTGCATGAGCCATCTTGGAAACGGCCGGAAAACCTTGTATGTCACTGCCGAAGAATCGCCTCATCAGGTGAAGTTGCGGGCGGACCGCTTGAGTGCATCATCTGAAGACCTTTTTCTGCTGGCGGAAACATCTCTGGAAAGAATTATCGATCATACACGGGAATTCAAGCCTGCTTTCCTGGTGATTGACTCCATCCAGACCATTTTTTCCAGTGAGCTCGAATCCGCACCCGGAAGCGTCAGCCAAGTCAGGGAATGCGGCAGCCGCCTGATGCAGCTTGCCAAGGGTGAAGGGGTTACCACCTGTATTGTCGGTCATGTCACCAAGGATGGCGCCATTGCCGGGCCGCGCATGCTGGAACATATGGTCGACACGGTCCTTTATTTTGAAGGGGATCCCTCCTATCCGTACCGGATCCTGCGCACAGTGAAAAACCGTTTCGGATCAACCAATGAAATCGGTGTTTTTGAAATGGGAGAAAAGGGCCTTCGGGAAATTCTCAATCCTTCTGAGATATTTCTTGAAGAACGTCCCGAAGGGACCGCCGGCAGCGTGGTCGTTCCCACCTTGGAAGGATCAAGGCCGATCCTGGTCGAACTGCAGGCTCTGGTTTCAGGCGCTTCTTTCGGCACCCCGCAAAGATCCACCATCGGCATCGATCATAAAAAAGTATCGCTTCTGATCGCCGTTCTGGAAAAAAAAGCAAGCCTTCCCCTGATGGGACAGGATATTTTCTTTAATGTGGCGGGGGGCGTTCGCCTGGACGAACCGGCCGTTGATCTGGGGGTGGTAACCGCCCTCGCCTCCAGCCATCTCAACCGGCCGATTCTGCCCCAGACGATCGTTTTCGGCGAGGTCGGGCTGACCGGGGAAGTGCGGGCTATAGCCCGTCCGGACATTCGGATCAAGGAGGCACAACGCCAGGGATTCAAATACTGCTTTCTACCTGAAACCAATGCAAAAAATATCAGACCGATCCGGGGAATAGAATTGATTGGGGTTCGTCACATAGAGGAAATTCTTGATAAAATTTTCGGGAGTTAAATTTCCCGGTCTTGTTTTTTCAGCTCCTTATTAATTCTCTGATTCGATAAATATATGGATTTCAAACAATACAAAATTCGAAAAGCTTTCATGTTCCCTCTCGGCCTGACCCTGTTTCTCGGTATCGCCCTCCTGGGTCTCTGTGTTTTTCAGAATGAGACGCCTCCCAAGCTGGTCGTTCTCTCCCTGATGGTTTTATCTCTGGGCCTTTTTTTTCTGGAAAGCCTTTTTCGCCGCATTGTGATCAATAGGGACTCCATAACCCATTTCAAATTTCTGAGGCAAAAAACCATGCCCTTCGCCGATATTACTTCTTTTGAATCAATGAGCCTCAGAAAAAGAGTCTTTTCAACCCTTTCTTCCGAAGAAAACTTCCTGATTTTCACCAATGCCTATGAAAACTACGCTGACCTCACTCGGGAAATCCTGGAACGCTTACCAAAAAACGCTGTCAGCCCGGAAACGAGAGAGCTTGCCTCTTTTCCTCCGGTCAAGCGCGGAGATATCATTTCATTCTGGATTACCGCCATTATTTTGGGCGCAATTTTGCTACAGCAGGCATCAGTTTATTTCAAATGACTAAATTCCAACATTCTAAGCGCATGAACGTTGACTAACACCCTAAAATAGTCCTAGAATTGTGCATTGATGTTTTCAGGAGGTAATACGGTATGCAAAAAGAGCTTCTAGAGGAGTTCCGAACTCATCTGAATCAGAGACTAGAAAGTCTGTTGCGGGATGCCGGGAAGACCGTTTCGGAAATGACTGGTCAAAAAGATAATTTTCCGGATCCTACCGACAGAGCTTCAGTAGAATCGGATCGTAATTTCGAATTGCGGATTCGAGACCGTGAACGAAAACTGATCAGCAAAATTCGTGAGACTCTGGAAAGAATCGACGATGAGGAATTCGGTAACTGTGAGGTTTGCGGCGAAGAAATTGGTTTGCAACGCCTGCGGGCCCGTCCGGAAGCCACGCTGTGCATTGAATGTAAAACTGAGCAGGAACGAAAGGAAAAACTCGGATAAGAACGTTTTTAACTCTTATATCATTATTTTTTAAGCCCTGGAGCATCAAGAATATTTTGACATTCCAGGGCTTTGATGTTTTTGAATCCAGGAATTACGAAAAGAGGAGTTAAGTATATTTATGCTGATTTGCTGACCATTTGAGCCGCGGAGGAAGATAAATCGTGCAGGCACTGATCCATTGGCAAGGGTTCGGAAAAGTAAAAGCCCTGCCCCTCCAAACAGTTCAAAGAACTCAGGTAACTGAATTGTCCTTTGCTTTCAATCCCTTTAGCCAGGGTTTTCAGGCCTAGCCCTTGAGACAACCCGATAAAGGTTTCGATTAAAGCTTCGGAGTCTTTATCGTGGGGTACATTTTGCAGAAATTTTCTCGCTATTTTAATTCGCTCAACTGGAAGATATTTCAACTGGGCGATGGAACAACGCCCTAAACCATAATCGTCAACAGCCAGCCGAACTCCTCTTTTCTGCAACTCCCTTAATTTTTCACCGACCTTTCCACTCTCAATCATGAGAAGAGTTTCCTGCATATCCATTTCAAGAAGTCCGGGATCGACCTTGCTCTCATTGAGTATGCGGTCTACACAGGAAATGAAACCGGAAGACATGAAATGCTTTTTGGAAATATTTACACTCATGCGTATATCCGAATACCCTTGATCCATTAAAGTTTTTACCTGTCTACAGGCATGACGCAAAACCCATTCGCCCAGAACAAAAACCAGATCGCTTTCTTCAACTACAGATAGAAAATTTTCTGGAAGGACAATACCCTCCAGGGGAGATTTCCAACGAAGGAGGGCCTCAAAACCAACCGTTCTGCCTGAAGACATTTCGATTTGAGGTTGAAATAGAAGGTAAAATTCATCTTTCAAAAAGGCTTTTCCAAGCTTCTTCTGCAATATAACCCTTTTTTCCGCCTGGGCGTTCATTTTTGGAGACGCAAAGTGAAACTTATCTCCGCCCTCAGCTTTCGCTGTGTACATTGCAATATTGGCTTTTCGTAAAAGGGTTTCAATATTTCGACCATCTTCAGGGTACAGGGCTATCCCGATACTCGCAGCCCCTTGGGAAACCGTGTCTCCGACCTTGAGCGGCTGGTTGAGAAGCCGACATAACCTGTCCGCCAAAGGAATCAGGCTCTCCGAGTCCTGAACCCCGTACGGAAGTAACGCAAATTCATCTCCGGAAAGTCTGGCCAGGGTATCCCCTGTGCGGATATTGTCTTTTAAACGTTTTGCGACAGCCCGAAAAAAAAGATCTGAGCGAGTATTCAGGACCATCTGGTTCGTCCCTCCCAAGAGGTCGATATCAATCTGCAAAAAAGCAATTTTTTCCCGGCTGGTTCTGCATCTTTCAAGAGCGTTTTTCATCCGATCTTTGAGCAAAGAGTTGTTTGGAAGTCCTGTCAATGAGTCATAATAATCAAATTTCTGACAAACCGCGTCTGCTTTGCGTCCTTTTTCAGGTGAAATGACAACAAGGCCCTCGACTTTTCCTTTAGAGTGGCCGATAGGAGAAACGGAAACAAAAACATCCACAACTTCCTTTTCCTTCACTAAGGCCTTGATCTGGATATCTCTGCACTTCTCATCGGAACGGAAGGCTTTCAGGACTTTTCTCGAATACAGTTTTTTGGAGTCCTCACACAGGAATTCATTGAAATTCCGTCCGATAGCTTCCTCCCGATGCAGCTTGAAAAAATCGAGCCACATATCACTGACCCGAGTGATCTTGCCACTTAGATCCATGCAGTGGAGGGGAACGGGAGTGCTTTCAAAAAGCATACGGATCCGCACTTCGTTCTCCTTCTTCATGCTTTCCCGAAAAACCAAAAACGTAAAAAGGAGAGCAAAAGAGATCAAACCCGTACCCAGAGCATCGAGTTTGGAATATGTGCCTATGCTCATATGATACGCACTGAGAAGAATAAAATAGATAAGCAGAAGGCAGAAAACCCAGGCGCAGGTCAGAAGAATTTTCGGAGATGTCTTTAGCGTTTCTAACATTTAGTCATTTCAATAGGTTATTGGGGGAAATCACTGGTTGTTATGCAAACCGTATACCTCGGAGGCTCCTTTAGTAAAAACAAAGGTTTCGATTACCATTTGCACAGTGAAAGAGGATCTTTAAAAGGAGGGAGTTCCGGGTTTTGGAGGAAATTTTCCGGCTGGAATGCTCTGTAGTTTTTGTCGGCTTTTCTGAGTTCGGTCAGGATTTTCGAATACGTGGGTCCGCCAGAGCGTAACAAATATCAGCCAAAAGGTTGCCAAAAAGGGTCAGGACCGCCCCAATAACCAGGATGCCCATAATGAGGGGGTAATCTCTCATCATAACCCCATCATAAAAGAGTTTGCCCATGCCGGGGATGGAAAAAATTGTTTCAAAGATAACACTTCCCCCGATCAGGCCAGGCACGGAAAGCCCAAGAATGGTGATGATGGGGAGGAGAGCATTGCGCATTGCATGCTTGAGAATAACCGTTCTTTCCCTCAACCCCTTGGCTCGAGCAGTCAGGATATAGTCCTGGCGTACCACTTCGAGCATATTGGAGCGCATATAGCGGGAGAAACCGGCCAAACCCCCAAAAGCGGAAATAAAAACCGGAAGAATAAGATGGCTGAGCACATCAATTACTTTCCCTCCGGCACTCAGGTATTCAAAACCGAAAGACCGCAAACCGGAGATGGGAACAAGGCCGAGGCGCACACCAAAAAAATCCATCATCAGTAGTGCCAACCAGAATGAAGGGACGGCAAAACCGAGAAAGACAAAAACCGTGGTCCCCCGGTCGAACAGAGAATCCTGGTGGGTCGCAGAAAGGATACCGATGGGAATGGCCAACCCCAGAATCAAAAAAATTGAAAGCGAGTTGATAAGAATGGTGACCGGCAGACGTTCGGCGATCTTTTCCCGTACCGGACGGTGGTCCTGGGCAAAAGACTCGCCAAAATCGAATTTAACCAACCGTGACAACCACTTGCCATACTGCACGTACAAAGGCTTGTCAAGATCGTAGTAGTTGCGCAATCGTTTCTGAAGATCGCTACTCGCCTCGGGGTTCATCTGCGTCTGAAGGTCCGTCGGTTCACCAGGCGCCAGATGAATCACCGCGAAGGAAATTATCGTAATCCCCAAGAGAAGGGGGATCATCAAAAGCAGTCTCTTAAAAAGGTAGACAATCATGTCTGGTTGTTATCTCTGATATTTTCGTTCCTGCTCGGGAACGAACCATTCGTTGAAATTGTACATGATGCCGGCGGGAGCGGCCTCAATCCCCCGGAAGCGGGCGGAAACCACCGGCAACGCATCAGGAACATACAGGAATGTATAGGGCTGTTCCTCCGCCAAAATTTCCTGGAAACGGTCATAAATTGCTTTTCTTTTCTGCTGGTCAAATGTCCGACGGCCCGTTTCCAGAAGTTCATCAACCTCGGGATTGGTGAATTTGATAAAATTCAACTCTCCCATTTTGGTTTTGCTGGAATGCCAGACATTATAGGAATCGGGATCAGGAGGGACCGTCCAACCCAGAATGGTGGCATCGAAATTCCCCGGATTGATAAACTCCTTGAGGAAGGTTGCCCATTCGATGACCCGCAGCTTAACCTTGATGCCAACCTCCCGCAAACGCCGCTGAATAATTTCTCCGGCTTTGATACGCTGGTCATTGCCCTGATTGGTGACAATAGTGAATGTAAATGGAATCCCGTTGCGCTCGAGAAGACCATCACCATCGGTATCTTTCCAACCCGCTTCGGCGAGAAGTTCACGCCCCCGTTTCGGATTATAGTCATATTTTCGGACATTGGGATTATGCGGCCAACTCCCCGGTTTGTATGGACCGGAAGCCACCTGTCCCAGACCGAAAAGCACCCCCTCCACAACCTCTTTTTTATCGATGGCATAGGAAAGTGCCTGCCTGACCCGCCTGTCCTGAAACAGAGGCCTGCGCAAATTATATCCCAGATAGGTGTAAGCGGCAGCAGGGTAGCGATATTTGCGAAAGTTGCGACGAAAAGCGAAATTATCGGTCTGGCGGTCAAACTGAATCGGGGTCAGACTCATGTAATCCACCCCTCCGGTCTGAAGCTCGAGAAACATCGTGGCGGGGTCCGTAATGATACGAAAAACCACTCTTTTCAGATAGGGGCTACCTTCGAAATAATTGGGATTGGCCTCCAGAACGATCTTTTCGCCGGGAACCCAATCTTTGAATACAAACGGGCCGGTGCCCACGGGCGCTCTTAAGAGAGAGCTTTTGGTCACATCCGTATTCTCCAGCAGATGTTTCGGGTGAATCGACATGGACCAGCTTGTCAATGCCGGAGCCAGCGGCTTGCCGTAGGTCACGACAAAAGTATAGGGGTCCGGCGCCTCCGCTTTTTGAACCTGACGATAACGCTCGGCATATGCGGTGGGAACCTTGGGGTCGATGTAAAGGCGATAGGTGAAAAGGACATCCGCCGATGTAAAGGGGACACCGTCATGCCAGCGAACATCCTCGCGCAGGTGAAAGGTGATCTTCAGGTTGTCGGGGGAAACCTCCCAGGACTCGGCCAGTTCTCCTTCAAGTTTAAAATTTTTGTCGTAGCGCACAAGCCCGTTGTAAACAAGCGAGTTGACGCTTGAGGAAGCTGAATCGGAAGCCAGAACCGGCAGCAGATTAGTGGCATCAGCACCAGTCCCCATGATGATGGTATCGCCATAGACCGGAACCGCCGGCTTGTCATCAACCGTCGTCATTACCTCTCGACGATTGCAGCCGGGTTGGAAAACGAGGCAAACCGCGAACAGAAGAATAACCAGAAATTTATTTATAATCGGCATTTATTCGCAAACATCCATGTACAGGCTATAATTCATTACCCCTGAGTCGCGCCGGAAATATTCGGTTAAAGAAGCGGACGGGCCTGAAACCCCTCAGGTTTCTCCAGACGGAATAACCCGTCGTCAATATCGACGTTGGTCTGCAGGGAGGAAAACTCAACCCTGGCCTCTGTCCCCTTTTGGTGAAGGCTCAGCTCCAGACGCTGGGGGAACGGGTTTTCCTCTTCGGAAAAATTCCCGTAACGGACCGTGAGAACCTCCTCGGACCCGTTTCGGAACAGGGCTTTTACCAGTTTTTTATCATCGTCAAAATCGAGTTCTTCCTCCACGAGCTCTTTCCCTTGTAGAATCAACCTGAACCCGTCCTCCGGCAGGAAACTCAACACCGCATTCCGGTATTCGATGACAGGGACCTGATAAAGGATGAAGTTTACCAGGTCTTTGACCTTCAGGGGAATGCGCAGAATCCGTTGGATATTCCGGGGCGAGGCCTCACCTGTATAGAGTACCCGCTCCCTGGGCACCAAAAGGGATACGCTTGCGCCATCAACAACAGCTACGGCCATCGGCTGACCAAACAAGCCGAGGATTTCAGTCCGGACTTGGCGCGGCTTTTTGACCAACAGAATATGCTTCCCTTTGACGGTCTTTTCCCCCTTCTCGCGAAGAATGATTCTGGCGATGCCCTTCAGACTCGTGAAAGAGGCCGCGTTGCCGGCCAGGACCCCGAGAAGTTCTGTTTTGGACACTTCGGGCGCAACAACTGGAAATCGGGTTGCCGGGGCACAGGAAAAAAGACTTCCGATAAGGAGAAAAAACCAGAATTTTCGCATCATTTTTGATCAGGCAAGTGCATCAGTTTTTCGATAACATCCTTATTTTCAGGGCTTATTTCCAAAATTTTCTCGTAGATTTCTCGTGCCTCCCTGTACTTACCCATAGCGGCATAATTGTCCCCGAGATGCTGAAGCACGGTCGGATCGGCAGGCATCCCGTCCACCGCCATTTCCAGATATTTGAGCGCCTCAGAATATTTTCCCATCTTGAAATAGACCCACCCCAAGGTGTCCTGGATATGGCCGACATTATTCAATTCCAGGGCTTTGCGGGCCATTTTCAGAGCTTTATCTAGTTGCATGCCGCTTTCGGCAAAAGAGTAGGCAATATAATTCATGGCGTCAGAATGATCAGCATCGAGCTGGAGGATATCATACATGATAGAAACAGCTTCCTCGCGCTTGCCCTGTTTTTCAAAGACCATCCCCTTCTGGTAAAGAAGATCAATATCGCGGGGGAATTTTTCCAGACCCTTTTCCAGCATCTGAAAAGCCTTCTGTTCCCTTCCATCAGCCTCATAAAGGATGGAGAGGAGGCGATATAAGCCCGCAGTAGCGCTTTCTTCACCCAAATGGCTTTCCAGATATGAAATCCCTTCAGCCACGCGGTTGAGGCCATGATATAGGTAACCGATGTGAATCAGGATCTCGGGATATCCCTCTCCACCCGATTTCGCCTCCAACAAGATCTTCAACGCTTCCTCTGATTTATCCTGCTTTTCCAGAGTAATCCCCAAAAAATAGCGGGCCTGATCAAGCTCGGGCCGGCCTTCCAGAAGCTCTTTAAAAAACTTTTCGGCGGCCTCCCAGTTCTGTCTTTCCAGATGAATCAAGCCTGACTTCTGAAGTGCCTCGGCATTTCCGGGATCATAGCCAAGAATGATTTGATATTGCTCCAAGGCCTCATCCCAGCGGTTTTCCTGAATTAGGAGACGGGCAATACGAAAACGAATATTCATTCTTTCAGGGTCTGCTTTCAACCCCTCCTGATAAACATCCAGTGCATTCCCTGGTTGCTGCATCCTCTCATAAACTTCCCCCAGCTCAAGAAATGCAGGCAAAAAATCTTCCTGGCGCAGTAAAATATCCCGGTAAGAATCTTCTGCAAGAGAAAACAAGCCGGCTTGCCGGTAAAGCCTTCCTAGAGCAAGCATGGCCGACAAAGAGTTGGGATTTTTTTTTCGCAGGTCCTTGAAGATTTTTGTTGCCTGGGACAACTCTCCCGACTGCACATAGGCAACCCCCAGCTTCAAATAGGGTTCCTCCTCTTCCGGCCGAGCCTCAACAACCTTTTTCAGATGGATGACTGCCTTATCGGGTTTTTTTGTAGCAAGAAAGATTTCTCCTAACAGCTGGTGTGCGTCAATTAACTCCGGGTCATGAAGTAGAGCGTTTTTACCGGCGGCAACCGCCTCTTCAAGCTCACCTTTTCGCGTATAAATCAAAGCCAGAAAATAATGAATAAAAGACGCTTTGGGATCGAGGCGGAGAGCCTCAACCAGAGAGGTCTCCGCTTCATCAAGTTTCCCTTCCTCAAACAGCAGGGCGGCCTGCATGAAAAGAAAGTAGGCTTCCTCCTGCCCCTCCTTCGAATCAAGCAACACTCCGGAAAAGTCACCAGGCAGGGGGTCTCTATAATCCGTCGTCCGTGAGCAGGCGGTCAAGACACACAAAACCAGGAGGAAAAAAAACGTCATATTCCGGAAAATCATAGACGTATCCTGTCGGTAGAAAGCGAAGCGTCAAGGGCAAAACGAGCTGTAGAAAACAATTCCTGAAATAAAGAATACTGTAATGAAAGCTATCACACACCCCTTTTCAGGTCAAATTCAAACCCCTTGCCCGCTTCTTTACAGCCTTCTCTTTTGTGCTAAAATTTTGACATGCGGCTCCTCCAGCAAGGAAAGAGAATGGATGAATGCGCCCTGCATCGAAGTCTTCTTTGTCCAGACACCTATCCGGAGAAAACCGGTCCGATCTCTTTCCTTGAGACCCATATCTCCCAACTCTATTTCACAGACAGGCATGTCTACAAAATCAAAAAACCCCTGGATCTGGGCTTCCTGAATTTCACAACCCTCGAAAGACGCCTGTTTTTTTGCCAAGAGGAAATTCGTCTTAACCGCCGTTTCTGTCAGGACACCTACCTCGACGTCATACCCATTCGAGTCATGGGAGAACGCTTGGTCCTGAACGGAGAAGAAGGCGATATCGTTGAATATGCCGTTCGCATGAAAAGGCTCCCTAAAGAACGTATGCTGGATGTCCTTCTCGAGCGAAACGAGCCTGCACTGGCGGACGAAATGGACCGCCTGGGAACCTATCTGGCGAAAATCCATCAGAAAGCCCCACCTGTCTCCGAAATTGCCCCATCGTTGCGTGACTGGGATTCGATTCAGAGCAACTGGCAGGAAAACTTTCGCCAGACCGAACCCTTTGCCGACCAGACAATTCCCGCACCCGGCCTGAGGATCAGTCAGAAAACTCTGAAGAAACTATTGGCGGTCGACCGGAACCTGTTTGAACAAAGGGAGCGGAACGGCTTTGTGCGAGAAGTCCACGGCGATCTGCACACGGAACACATCTGCCTCACCCATCCTGTCAAAATCTACGACTGTATCGAATTCAATCAGCGTTTTCGCATATCGGACGTTCTCTCCGATCTGGCTTTTCTATTGATGGACCTGGAATTCCGTGGACGCAGAGACCTGGCCCAGAGGCTCCTGAACACTTACCTCGATCACTCAGGTACGCACGAGGGGCATGAAACTCTTCTTCCATTTTACAAAATTTACCGGGCCTGGGTGCGGGGCAAAGTGGAATCCATTGCCATGAATCAACATGAACCCGGCGAAGAAACTTTTCAGACAGCACGGGAGTTGGCCTGCCGCTACTTCAATCTGGCCATGGGTTATCTCACGACTCCATTTCTGCTGATCACCTGTGGGCTGATGGGAACCGGAAAATCTGTTGTCAGCCGCAAACTTTCCCAAGCCACGGGAGCAACCCTTCTCCAGTCCGATCCCTTGCGGAAACAACTGGCGGGATTAGTGTCCGAAGAAAAAGTTCAGGTCCCCTTTGCGACCGGAATTTACACCCAGAAAATGACAGACAGGACGTACGATGAACTCATTATACATGCGGCCGATGAGTTAAGTCGGGGGAATTCCGTTATTGCCGATGCCTCTTTTGCACAAACAAAACATCGCCTGACAATGGCGGAAGTCGCTCGGAATCATTCGGCAGACTTTCTTCTTGTCCATGTGGTCTGTGAAAAATCGACCCTTCTTAAGCGCCTGGTAAAAAGAGAGATTGAGGGACGGGATGTTTCCGACGGCCGCGCCGCGCTTCTGCCCGGACAGTCGGCAACGTTTGAAAAAGTTGAAAAAAGCCCAAAAACCATTAAAGTCGACACTACTCGGGAAGTGGAATATAATATCGGCCTTATCCTGACCCAACTATTAAAAAAAAATGAACCCCGGACATGAAAAAAAGACCTGTACAAAAACCAAAAGAAATCTGGCTGCTCAGTATTGCCGTGGGGATGGTGATTTTGAATTTCCCCTTTATTCAGGTTTTCAACACCCAAGGGTTTTTTTTCGGTATGCCGACCCTGATTGTCTACATTTTTTTCGTGTGGTCACTTTTGATTATTGCCCTTATTGTCTTCTTACATATTCTCTGCCAAAGCTCAGATCAGGGTGAAAACAACAGAGAGCAAAGGAAGGATCAGCAATGATCCCTTTTGCCATTGTTGCCGGCATATCCCTCCTTTATTTCGGGCTCTTGTTTGCCGTCGCTTTTTATGCCGATAAAAGGCGCAGGGCAGGAAAGTGCCTGACAGCCAATCCCTATATCTACGCCCTCTCAATTACGATATTTTTGAGTTCTCTAAGTTTTTACGGCAGCGTGGGCCGTGCCGCAACCGGTGGACTCGATTTCCTGGCCCTTTATCTCGGACCTACCCTGATGGTTTTTGCGTGGTGTTTCCTGCTGCGAAAAATTGTCCACATATGCAAAGAACAGCACATCGTCAGTCTGGCCGACTTTATCTCCAGCCGCTACGGGAAATCCGCCTCACTGGGTGCCGTGGCGACGATTTTCATCATTTTCAGCACCCTCCCCTATATCGCTGTCCAGCTCAAAGCCATAGCTCAAACTTTCGATCTCCTTGAAATTCCCCCGGTCGTCAGCCCCCAGCATATTATCGACCTTTTTCATACCTTCGATCTGCTCTCCATACCCCAAGGTCAAATCCCCCACAAGATTATCGAGGTCTCACCAACGCTCCCTTCCTATATCGATTCCGCGCTTGTTATAGCTCTTCTGCTGGGCCTTTTCTGCGTCCTTTTCGGCGCCCGCCACCTGGATGCCTCGGAACGCCATGACGGATTGATAGCGGCTATCGCCTTACAGTCCCTGGTCAAGTTTTTCGCTTTTCTGGGGATAGGCATCTTCGTGACATTCGGTCTTTTCAATGGTTTCAATGACATTTTCAGCCAATTCCTGGCCCGGTTCCCGAACCACGGCGATTTTTTTTCACTCGGAACGGACGTTATTCCTTATTCTCAATGGTTTACCCTGATTCTGCTTTCCATGATGGCCTTCATCTGCCTTCCAAGTCAGTTCCATGTCATGGTGATTGAAAACTGCGATGAAAAACATCTCCGAACAGCCACATGGTTTCTTCCGGCTTACATGCTTATTTTTAATATCTTTATTATCCCGATCGCCCTGTCCGGCCTCATTTTTTATGGCGGAGACGTCTCCTTGGGGGACTATTTTGCCCTCAAAATCCCAATGGACAAAGGCCCCCCCTGGCTTGCACTGATGGCTTTCATAGGAGGGCTTTCAGCATCAGCAGGGCTGGTAATGGTCAGCTCAGTGACCCTTTCCACCATGATTCTCAACCATCTGGTGATGCCGGTGGTTCTGAAATTCAAAAAAGTCTCTTCGCTGTCAGGATTTTTGATCAACACCAAAAGGGCAGGCATTTTTGTGGTCATTTTGGGGGGATATCTTTACTACCACATCATTGGAGAGTCCTACTCACTGATCAATATCGGCCTGATCTCATTGGTTGGAGCTATTCAGTTCGTCCCATCCCTCCTGGGAGGTCTTTTCTGGGAAAAAGCGTCCAGAAACGGCGCCATGACAGGATTGGTTCTAGGGTTTTCCATCTGGGCCTACACCCTTCTCATTCCATCTCTCATCTCTTCCGCACAAATGACAAGCGATTTTCTGGAAAATGGGCTGTGGGGCTTTCACTTTTTGAGACCGCACAGTCTGTTCGGTCTGCAGAACCTCGACATTCACTCTCACGCCCTTTTCTGGAGCCTCTTTTTCAACATCGGGGCATTTGTACTTGTTTCTCTTGCGACCAAAAGGAGTCGAAGAGAGGAAGAGCAGGGCCGAAAATTCATCATGGATCTTGAGGTAAGAACCCTGGAAAAACAACCGAAAATTCTCAGCAAAGCTCCGACGATTGTGGAGTTTGTGGAACTTATGACCAAATTTATTGGGGAAGAGCGGGCCAGTTCCGCCATCAACGATTTTCTCAAAGATAAAATGATCGACCATCGGGGAAGTCTGCCTGAACACGAAATTCCCACCCTCAAAAGATTTACGGAAAAAACCCTGGCCGGGTCTGTCGGAGCTGCACCGGCCCGCATTATTATCGAAAACTACCTGGCGGCGCGTGGCAGCAAAATGGAAGATGTTTTCGACATTTTCGGCAACGTCACCCTCAGCCGCACGGAAAGCCGTGAACAACTAAGCGTTCTGTATGAGTCTGCCCGTGTGGTGGCCAGCGGAAAAAGTCTACAGAAAATCTTTGACGACATTCTGAAGCTTCTGGTCCAGCAATTCATGCTCGACCTCTGTATCATTCGCATTTTTGATGTCCAGAAAGAAACTTTGACAGTCCGCAGTCAGATCGGCATGAGCATGGAGCATCTGCTGACGTCCGAACGCGATATGAATCATCGCACTTATGTCACAGAATCTTTTCAGGACAACACCGTGATTGTTATCAATGATACGGATGTCATTCACAATCCCACCTCTGTTGAAATCGTTAAAAAGGAAGGGATCAAATCGTTTGCTCATACTCCGATTGTTATTGAAGGCCAACCGATAGGCGTTCTGTCGGCGTTTTCAAGATCCATCAAAGGAATTTTTACGGAAGAGTTTGTTGAGTTTTTCAAAAGTCTGGCCGGCCAGGTCGGTGTAGCCTGGCGCAATGCCAACCAAATGGAGAAATTGATTGAAGCGCGGCGGCAGGAAAAAGAGCTGGAAATTGCCAAGACCATCCAGCTCAGTCTTCTCCCCGCCCAGGTTCCGAAAATTCCCAATCTGTCTCTAGCCGGAACCTGTGAGACGGCGCGTCTTGTCGGGGGCGACTATTACGACTTCCTTTTTAAGCAAGGTGAGTATCTGGATATTCTTATTGCCGATGTCTCGGGCCATAACGTGGGTGCCGCTCTTCTCATGGCCCAGGCCCGGACTTTTATTCACGCCTGGGCGACAAAAAATCTGACTCCCGGGGCAATCATGCACTCTTTGAACGAGTTTTTTTACCAGGACCTTACAAAGGCAGAACTTTTCATTACCATGTTCTACATCCACTACAACGTAAAAACGAGGCGTTTTACCTATGCCAGCGCCGGACACAATCCTCCAATCATTTATCGCGGCCTTGATGCCACCTGTGACCGTCTGGATGCCGAAGGGCTAATCCTGGGAGTAAAAAAAGAAGTCGATTTCGAAGAGAAAGAGGATATGCTCCATCCCGAGGATACTCTCCTGCTCTATACCGATGGCATTACCGAAGCGGAGAACAGCCATAATGACTTTTTCGGGGAGGACCGTTTGTCCGCCTTTCTGAGTCGCAACAATCGCTCGGAACCAACGGTCATGATTAATCTTCTGCTCGAAGAAGTTAAGCAGTTTTCGGGGAAAGAAAATTTTGATGATGATGTGTCTCTAGTTATTCTGAAGACAAAATGAAAACAAACAATTCCCTGAAAAATGAAGATTGCAACCCAGAAAATCAAAAAATATGTTATTTTAAATAGGAAACTTCTTACTGAATTTATGCTGATACTTATCTTTCCTGGAGGAATTATTCAATGAATTGCGATATCTCTGAAAAAGGCCCCGCCGTGCTCATTGAGGTAAAAGAAGAGCGGCTTGATGCTCACAACAGCAGTGAATTCAAATCGCAGATGTTGAGCCTTTTTGAGGATGGAAAAAACAATCTGGTGATCGACCTGAAAGGGGTTCGGTTTGTGGATTCCTCCGGGCTGGGCGCTCTCGTCTCCGGGTTCAAAAACGCCACAGCGAGAAACGGCAATCTCAAACTGTGCGGTCTACAATCCCAGGTAAAATCAATGTTTGAGTTAACGCGGCTTCATCGGGTATTTGAAATTTTCCCCAGTTCGGAAGAAGCGCTCGCCAGTTTCTGACCTCGCTCCTCCGGAGAGAGAATGCAAGAAAAAATCGAAGTCGACATACGTGTCCCCAACAAGACCCGCTACCTGAGGCTGATAGGACGTATTGGGGAAAATATGGCAAGAGCCCTCGAAAAGTATAAGGGCGATCGGGAAGAGCTGGCTTATCACATAAATCTGGTTCTCACCGAATCAATTGCCAACGCCATGCTCCACGGCAATGAAGAGGACCCGGAAAAAGAAGTCCATATCAGCATCAGCATCCATTGTAAAAGCTTGAATATCAAGGTGTTTGACCAAGGGGAGGGCTTTGACATCGACACTCTTTCAACCCCGAATGTGGAAGCGCTCGATGAACACGGGCGTGGAATTTTTATCATCCGCTCCCTGATGGACAAGGTTTCCTACCGCAGGCTGGATGGCGGGAACGTACTGGAAATGGTCAAATTTCTCCCTGAGCATTCCTTAAGCAGTGATACAATATCCGAATGATCTTCTATCGCCAGGTCCCCCTGCACCTCCCCTTTGTAAGCCGCAAACAGAATCCCTGCACCATCTGCAGCCTGCCTGTCCAATTCCGAATCTCCGACGTAGAGTAAATTTTCTTTTGCAATTCCCAGTTGTTCCGCCGCCAGAAAGAGCATCTCCGGGTCCGGTTTGGGGTTCTGCACATCCTGGCATGTCACCACAACCTTGAAATATTCAGACAACTCAAAATATCGGAGAATGTCAAAAGTGCTTTTTCCTCTGTTGGTGGCTACGCCCAGGGCCATTTTCCCGGACAGGGTTTTCAGGGAAGGAATCAGGTTGGGTTCCATTTCCATAAAGGGGACAAACTGCTGATAACCGAGTTCCGTTGCAAAATCAAGGGCCTGCTGCACCAAATCAGGACCAAGTAGAACCTCGAAAACCCGGGCGCTGTTAGCAGTATGACATAGAAAAACCTTTTCTTCATTCTCAGGGTTGACGGGAGAAGCGCCGAACTCCTCCAGAATCAGATTGTAATAGGCCAGATTGGCACGTTTGCTTTCAAACAGCACGCCGTCAAAATCAAAAATTATACCTTGAATATTTTTCATTGAGTTCGCCTTTTTCTGAGGACAAAAAAACATCCCGCCATTCCAAGGAAAATCATTGGCATAGAAAGCACCTGCCCCATGGTAACAAATGACCATAAGAAGCCGAGTTGGGCATCCGGTTCACGGAAAAACTCCACAAAAAATCGGAAGAGCCCGTAAAAGAAGAAAAAAGAAAAAAATGGGATGCCGGCAGTTACCTCTCTTTTATGCATCCATAGGAGAATGGCAAAAAGGACCACTCCCTCAAGGAGTGCTTCATACAGCTGGCTCGGGTGGCGTGGAAGGGGACCGCCTCCGGGAAAAATCATGCCCCAGGGAAGGTCCGTGGTCCGCCCCCAAAGCTCTGCATTGATGAAATTCCCGATCCGGCCGAAACCGAGCCCCAGGCTCGAAGCCGTCACCAGGATATCGCCCATCAATAATGTGGGTAAACCTTTTTTGCGACAGAAGAACCATGAAGCTATTATAACCCCCAGAAGCCCCCCGTGGAAACTCATACCGCCTTCCCACACGGCTAAAACGCTCAAAGGGTGATGGACATAGAAATCCAGATTATAAAAAAGGACGTACCCCAGTCTGCCACCGAGAATGACCCCCAGCATGACATAAAAAAACAGGTCGGAAATAATCTCGTTGGATACAACCAGTTTGCGATGACGGCAAAGAAGCTTGAGAATCCCAAAGCCGAACGCAAAAGCCAAAAGATACATCATGCCGTACCAGCGGACAGATAAGGGGCCGATACTGAATATTTCCGGATCAATTTGAGGATATGACAACATAAAAGCACTAACTGAAAAGAGTTTTTATAAAATACAATTTTTCTATTGGTCATTCCTCTTTGGAGGACATGAGACTGCGTATAACGTTATTCATATCATCAGACAAAGGCGCCTCCAGACAAAGATCCTTACCACTTATGGGATGACGCAAGTCAATGCTGCAGGCGTGGAGCATTGTCCGGTCACATACAACTACTCCTGCCATATTCTTTTTTCCATACTTACTGTCCCCCAGAAGAGGATGTCCAGCCTCGGCAAAGTGAACCCGGATCTGATGAGATCTCCCGGTGGGGATCTCAACCTCCACGAGGGAAACGCCGGAGAATTTTTGCACGACCCGGTACAAGGTTATGGCTTCCTTGCCGCCTCTGGAAACGGATTTCATTCGATTGGTGGAATGGCTGCGAGCCAGAAGCGAGCGAAAGTCACCTTTCGGACAGGCCAAATGGCCCTCAACAAGCGCCCAGTAAATCTTTCTGACTTTGCGCTCCCTGAAACTGGCTGTCAACGGCTTATGCGCTTTCCTGTGTATAGAAAAAACCATGACCCCCGAAGTATCCCGGTCCAATCTCTGAACCATGCCCAGTTCAGGCCGGTCCAAAGGACGGTAAGGATTTTTGAGAAAACGCAGTAAAGCCTCGTAAAGCGACCCTTTATAACGGGCGGGAGTCGGATTGGTTTCAATCCCGGGCGGTTTATTGATTCCAATCAGAAACGCATCCCGAAACAAAATATGTTCATCCTGCAAAGAAAAGATCTCCAGGGGATAACCGTCGAGAAACAGTTCGATCTTTTCCCCTTCACGTACGGGATGGGAGCACCGCCGGACTCGCCTTCCGCCGACATGAATGCCTCCAAGTTCGACCACTTTTCGGACCATTGTCCTGGAGAACAATTCACGGCGGGAGGGAATAAACACATCCAGCCGCATCCCGGAATCTTTTGGGGCAGGCTCAAACCGAAAAACCCCTTTGTCCAGATTCATCAACCAAAAACCTTTAATCCTAAATTCGGCAAATAGCGAAAAGCAAACAAGCTAACAGCTTAATCTTTAATAATAATTTTAGGGTCATGACACTTTAAGAGGTTAGCTTTCAACTGCCGTTATTAGGTTAATACCAGTTTGCAGGATATCACAACCGGAGAAAAACCGGGAACCGAGACCGGACAAATCAAATGTTTTAAAAGGTAAGCAAAAAAAACAAAGAGGTCAACCTGAAACAGATCGACCTCTCTTTAGCAGCACCCCTCCATCCGGAAAGGAGGAAACGGTTAATTACGACAGATGATGCCTGTCAACTTCTTAAAAACTCAGCTTCGCGCGGAAGATTTTTTTCGCAGACTTCCTGAAGGTGTTTACGGATGGCATCCATCTGCTCCAACTTCAGATCAACAAACTGGACCCCCATTCCCGAAGGAAGTGCTTGGACAAGTTTTTTACCCGGCGGATTTCCCCACGCTACTTTCCCCTGACAGTGAATCTTCTTTTCCTGGCCGGGCAACACGAATTCCATAACCAGAGGTGTATTGTCAGGGAGGATATCTTCAGACTCCAAAAATACGCCCCCGGCACTCATATTTACGGTAAATTTGGCCATCACATTTTCCCCTTCAAATTCGTAAAATACTTTAAATCTTGTCCCGATTCGCGGGGAGAGCCGATTATTTCCATCCAGAAATGTGTTGGCCACAGCCAGGAACTGCTCGCGCTTAAGCGGCTTGAACAGGATATCATCACAGCCATTCTGATAACATTTTTCCAATTCATCTTCGTCCGGATGAGTTACCATAATGATAGGTATCTCGGATAACGCCGGCTGACTCTTGATTTTCTGGCAGGCTTCATCACCATTCATTTCCGGCATATACAAATCCATAAAAATGAGATCCGGCTTTTCCGCAACAGCTATCTCAAAAGCTTCCACACCGGTTCTGGCCATAAAAATATCAAAACGATCCAAATGGAAAAAGGATTTTTCCAATTCCAAAAAAAGTTCAACATCGTCAGCAAGAAGCACTTTTTCTTTATTCACCAAAATCTCCTCAAAAGGTGGCGATTCAATCGACAAAAATCCACTGCACAAACAGACACTAACGGAAAAAAACTTTTTTTACATACTCGATATTCACAAGGGAATCGACCGGAAAAACTTTCATCCTGCCACAAGGCTGGATAGTAAAATTAAACGTTGTTTCCTGGCTCGCCCGGTCTTTTTCAAGGGAGAAATCAACAACCTCAATATTATTTTCCTCAAAAAACGTTTTTAAATTCTCGTAAACACCCTGCTGTTTAAAACACTGAATCGTCAATAACCAATAAGCACCTTTTCGAATGTACCTTTCAACTTTTTTCAAAACAAGCAAAGCGAAAAGGGATAAAACAGCCGTAAAAGAAGCTGCAAAATAAAGACCAGTACCTACAGCCATTCCCATTCCGGCTGCAACCCATAAACAAGCGGCGGTGGTAAGTCCTTTGACAGTAGCTCCTTCCTTGATTATAGCCCCCGCCCCTAAAAAACCGATCCCGGTTACAATTTGTGCCGCAACGCGGGACGGATCGAGACGAAGGATCCCGCCACTCACTTCGGGATTATATTTCACGGCAAAAGATTCCGATATCACGACCATCAGGCAAGCTCCGACGGAAACAAGAACATGGGTTCGAAAGCCGGCATCCCGCCCATGAAATTCACGGTCAAAACCGATCAACCCACCGAGAATACCTGCGAAAACAAGGCGAATTATCCAAGTAAGTTCATTGTTTAATTCCCAGCCACTCATGTTTGAAACATGTTCCATTCATTTCACAGAGAAACAAAAAGGGATAAAAGCTAGGCCCACTACAGTTTTTGCAGGAATTGTGGTAAATATAAAGGCCCTTTTCTGTCACAATAAAAAAAAGTCAAAACCACGTATTATTAAAAAAAATGCCTACAAGTGCCAACTTCATCGGATGTTCTAAATCTGATTTTAAATAATGAAACAGGGTCTGCAATCCTCCAGCCAAACAAGAAAATCTTCAAAAAAAATCTACTAATTCTCTAGAGATAACCATTGCCCTGAAGCGAGGGTCGGGTAGTTTTTTTAAAAGGCCCAGGCCCTCTTTCCACATAGGAAAGATTTCAAAGCATGAAAGCCCAGCTGCGTTTGAAACGAAAGTTCGCATCAGGGGCCTCATAGAGACTTCCTGACATGTCATATTTATCTCGCACTCTTTCACCACTTAGCAAAAACCAGAAGACAACATTTGACCTGTTTCAGAAACAAAAAAAGGGCGGAATGACCGCCCTTTTTTCAGGATAAAAAATCGTATTACCTTATTCTTCTTTATTAAGTTGCTCCAGCAATTTTTCCGTCATTGCGGCGGGCACCTCATCATAATGATCAAATTCCATGGTAAAGAGCCCCCGGTCAGAGGTCATGGCCCCAAGCTCGGAAGAATACTTGAGAACTTCGCACATCGGGACACTCACGTTAATAACCTGGTTACTGCCTTTGGCCTCAAACCCGAGCACGCGGCCGCGCCGGGAGTTGATATCTCCGATCACATCACCCATGCACTCATCGGGAACCGTGATTTCCATTTGCACAACGGGCTCAAGAAGAACGGGTTTCGCCTGTTCCATGGCCTTTTTGAAACCCATGGAGCCGGCAATTTTAAAGGCCATTTCCGAAGAATCCACAGCGTGGAAAGATCCGTCAAAAAGGGTCACCCTGAAGTCAACCACCGGGAAGCCTCCCAGAATCCCCTTCACGGAAGCCTCCTGGATACCCTTGTCGACAGCAGGGATATATGTGCGAGGAATAGCCCCGCCGACAATCTTGTCGACAAATTCGTAGCCACCACTCCGCGGCAATGGCTCCACCTCAATCCAGGCATCCGCATACTGGCCACGGCCACCGGACTGTTTCTTGTATTTGCTCTGCAACTTTGCTTTACCTTTGATGGTTTCCCGATAAGGAACCTTCGGCTCCTTCAGGTCAACTCCAGCACCATATTTGCGCTTCAGTTTCTCTACCGCCACTTCGAGGTGGAGCTGGCCCATGCCGGAGAGAATCAGCTCGTGGGTTTCTTCGTCGCGCTGTACCTGAAGGGTCGTATCCTCTTCCACCAGTCGCTGGAGGCCGCCGTGAATCTTATCCTGGTCGGCTTTGCTCTGCGCCTCAAGAGCAAAGGAAATAACCGGATTCATGATCGCAGGAGCCTCAAAGACGATCGCCTTGGCCGCATCACACAAAGTATCCCCTGTGCCGGTTACTTTCAGCTTGGCAACAGCCACAATATCCCCGGCCACGGCTTCCTCCAGAGGTTTATGCTTTTTCCCTTCCAACTGAAAAAGCTGCCCGATTCTTTCCGCCGTATCCTTGTTGGGATTAAAAACATTGGAATCACTTTTCAGCGTCCCGGAATAAACCCTGAAAAGGGTCAACTTCCCGGTGAAAGGATCGCTGATGGTTTTGAAGACACGGGCGGCAAAAGGAGCCTGTTCGTCACAGGGACGTTCTTCTTCCTCATCATTTTTGGGGTTTTTACCCTTTTGAGCTTTTTTATCGAGTGGGGAAGGCATACATGCAGCCAAACCGTCAAGAAGCTGGTCCAGCCCCTTGTTTTCCATGGCACTGCCACAGAAAACCGGTGTAATCGTACTGCTGAGTACACCTTTTTTGAGCCCGACCATTATTTCGTCATTGGAAAGCTCCTCGGTCTCCAGGTATTTTTCCATCAGAGCATCATCCGCCTCCGCAACCGCCTCCATGAGAAGAACTCTCATGGTCTGGGCTTCTTCCAGAAGGTCGGCTGGAATATCCTCGTCCTTCGACTTGCCGGAAGCACCATCGGAGTAGGTATAAGCTTTCATGGTCAAAAGGTTAACAACGCCCTTAAAGTCTGCTTCAGCGCCGATCGGGAAGGTAACTACAGCCGCCTGGGTCGAAAGAAGGTCCGACAATTCGTCAACCACCTTCTGAAAATCAGCCCCTTCGCGCTCCATCTGATTGATAAAAACCACCCGCGGTACATCGAAATGATCAGCCCATTCCCATATTTTGACGGCTTGGGCTTTAACACCCGCAACGGCCGAACCAACGAGAAGCGCGCCATCCATAACGCTGATACAATCCCGCGTGTCATGGAGGAAGTTCGTGTATCCGGGAGTATCGAGAATATTAAAGCTGGTGCCCTTCCAGTCGAAATGATGGATGCTGGTACTGATGGTAAGATTTCTCTTGGACTCTTCGGGCTCGAAATCCATTGTGGATGTGCCGTCATCCACCCGGCCCAGCCGGTCCGTCATGCCTGTCATAAAAAGCAACGCCTCAGCAAGGGATGTTTTTCCAGCACCCCCATGACCTACTATTCCCAGATTCCGAAGCTTATCTCTTGAGCACTTAGCCATTACTACTCCTTTCCTTGCCTGTGATCTTTATTTGAAGAGGCTTAATTCCCTCTTTTTTCCACTTAAAAACACAGAGACATCATGCCAGATGCAGAGCATAATTTTTTGTGGCGTTATTAAAACAAAATTTGAATTGTTTGAATAGCATTAATCCACATTTGCCATTTTATTCCGCAAATAAATAATTTTCAGCCCTTTCAGGGCCAGAAACGGGTCGGTTTTGTCGATCATTCGCGACGCTGGCGCAATGATCTCGCACAATCCCCCGGTCGCAATAATAATGGGAGATTGTTCCGCTTCTTCCTTCATTCTCCCCACGATACCGTCCACCAGCCCAACATATCCGTAAAAAAGGCCGGCCTGAATACTGTTGACCGTATTTTTTGCGATAATCTGTGGAGGCCGCACCAGTTCAACCCGGGGCAATTTGCTGGCCGCATCAAAAAGGGCCTCCGAAGAGATATTCAATCCCGGGGCAATGGCTCCCCCCTGATATTCCCCGCGACTGGTAATATAATCGAAAGTGGTTGCCGTACCAAAATCGACGACAATGGCATTGCGTCGATACTCCTCATAGGCGGCAACGGCATTGACGATGCGATCGGCACCGACCTCACGCGGATTCTCATAGAGGATAGGCATGCCGGTTTTGATGCCGGGTCCTACGATATAAGGCTTGAGCTCGAAGTACCTTTCGCACAATTCCGACAGGGTATTCAGCATGGGCGGGACGACGCAGGAGATTATGATATCCTTGATATCCCCAAAGGTGATCCCCTGAAAACTAAATAACTGACGAACCAGAATGGCATATTCATCATCGGTTCTGAGCTTGTCCGTACTGATACGCCAGCTTTCAAAAAGCTCCTCTCCCTTGAAGACCCCGAGAACAATATTAGTATTGCCGACATCAAAAACCAGTAGCATGACAATTATCTCTGAATGTTTGTTTTGCCGTGAGTTTCATCATGAATCGAGCGGATATCGGCGGAATGAACCTTTTCATCGCGGCCGTTTTGACCGCGCAGGATCAAAGCCCCTTCCTCATCAATACCCACTACCAGTCCTTCCAGCATTTTGTCCCCCGTATCCAGTTCCACTCGGCAACCGACCATTCCGCAGTACGATTCCCATTCCTCCCGTATTCCGGAAAAGCCTTCTTCAAGGTATTGAAGATAGAATCGATCCAGCCAGCGAAAATAATTGCGGGCGAATCTTGTACGAGAGACTTCTTCACCTTTTTCCAGCATAACGGAAGTGGCCGGAAAAAGCTCCCTTTCGGGCAGCTGATCCCGGGTCATATTGAGATTCACCCCCAAACCCAGAACAAGGTAATTGATCTGTCTCAGAGACGTGCAGAGTTCATTCAGAACCCCTCCCAGTTTCCTCCCGTTCAGCAGTACATCGTTGGGCCATTTAACCTCGGCCTCCACATTATAGCTTTCCCGAAGGGCTTTGACCGCTGCAAGAGAGGTGATAAAGGTGATCTGGGACGACTCCCTGGGAGAAATTGCGGGGCGCAAAAGCACGGAAGCATAAAAATTGACTCCCCCCGGCGATACCCAGGAACGCCCGAGCCGCCCTTTTCCTCCGGTCTGACAATCGGCCAGAACCACCGTACCTTCGGGCGCACCCTCCTCCGCAAGCTGTCTGACCCGTAAGTTGGTACTTTCCGTCGTATCCAGACAAATAATCCGGCAACCGACGATGCGGGTCTCCAGCTCGCTTGGAAGAACAGAGAATGTCATTGTGCAACTTTCACAAGATATAAAGATACGTTCCGGCATGCTCTAAAATGCCCACGATCCTTACTCAGACCTGCTCGGAAAAAAGCAGGGAAATATCCACGGCCCGGCTGGAATGGGTCAGGGCGCCGACGGAGATGAAGTCGACACCTGATTCCGCCAGGGTGCGGACCGTATCGAGAGTGACCCCACCCGAGGTTTCCACAAGCGCCTGGTTCCCAATGGTTTTCACCGCGTCCCGGACCACCCCCAGCGTCATGTTGTCGAGGAGAATAATGTCCGCCCTGGCTTCAAGTGCCTCCTGAACTTCGGTTAAAGTCCTGGTTTCAACTTCGATCTTTAACGTATGAGGCACACCCTTCCGAGCGTTGGAAACCGCCGCAAGGATCCCGCCTGCCGCTACGATATGATTTTCCTTGATCAGGACACCGTCAAAAAGGGAAAAGCGATGGTTGCGTCCCCCGCCGACCCGCACCGCGTATTTTTCCAACACCCTCAAACCCGGGGTTGTTTTTCGAGTGTCGACAATGGTTGCTGATGTCCCCTCTACCGCGTCCACAAAACGTCGGGTCAGGGTCGCTATCCCGCTCATACGCTGAACAAAATTCAAGGAAACTCTCTCCCCTTGGAGCAGGGAACGGGCGCGGCCTTCCAGATAGGCAAAAATTTCACCGCTCTTGATGGATGCCCCATCTTCCGCCAGACCGAAAAATCGCACTCCAGAATCAAGTGTCGAAAATGTTTCCCTGGCCACATCAAGACCTGCCAGAATAAAATCTTCTTTTGCCAGAAATTCTGCTTTCCCAAGACGATCCGGATCTACCGTAGCCATCGTGGTGACATCGCCGGGGCCGATATCCTCTTCCAAAGCTTTTTGAATTATCTTTTTTATATCAAACACTTAAAACCTCTTCAGGATACCAATAAGTGTGTTTTTATAGCATACCAGCAAGACCCGTAGCAACTGAAAAGAGTTCTTCAAAATCAACGATTTCCCTTTACTTAAAACACTTTTATGGTAGAAAAGAATGATTTGTGAAAAGTGAAAATAAATGGAAATCTGATGGAACCCCGTCAGGGGTTATCCAAAAGGTAATTCGGCTGAAAAACACTCACATTTCCAAAAGTTTGCTTGGGAGAGAAAAAATGAACGCTTCGATCCTGAAAAGTGCGTTATTACTGATTGCTGCCGGCTTCCTGACAGCCGGTTGCGTGAGCAAATCCGTTTTCGAACAGAAGGAGTTGGAAGCCGCGCAGCTGAGCCAGGCCTTCAAGACACTTGAAGATGAGAACCAGGTTCTTTTGGACCAGAAAAAGGATCTTGTTCTGCAGCAACAGGAACTGGCCCTGAACCTCCAGGAATTATCCGAGCAGAATTCAGAACTCCGGCGGAATCTGCTTCAAATCAGAAAAGAGTTGGATTTTCAAAGGAAAGTCCTGACGGATAAAAACCTGCAGGCGGAAAAAACCATTCAGGAGATCCGCACAGAAACAGATCTTCTGGAACAACAGATCGAAAAGGAGCGAATCGCCCGCGAAGCCCGCCTTGCCGAGATCAAATCAACCTACAATTCTCTGGTTGAGACTATGGAGAAGGAAATTCGTAGCGGGGAAGTGAAGATTTCACAATTAAAAGGGAAACTGACCGTCAATCTGGTGGAAAAAATCCTCTTTGAATCGGGAAGCGCGGAAATCAAACCCCAGGGACTTGAAGTACTGCGGCGCGTCGGAAAGGTCCTGAAAAAAATGGAAGATAAAAGTATCCGTGTTGAAGGCCATACTGATAATATTCCCATCAGCTCCCGTCTGAAAAAGACTTTTCCCTCCAACTGGGAACTGTCCACAGCCCGAGCTGTCAATGTTGTACATTTCCTGCAGGACAGGATTGGGATAAGAGGTGAAAAACTTTCGGCCAATGGTTTCAGCCAGTTCCAGCCGGTCAGTAACAATCAAAGCGCTGACGGCCGGGCCGAGAATCGCCGCATCCAGATTGTCCTGGTCCCGGAAGATGCCCAGGTTGTCAAGCCATTGAAATAGCAGAAAAACCAGAAAGTTTAAAAAAGGTGTTAACCCGGGTTATTCATGAGGCTTTGTCGCGAAATCGGTAAGTGTGCGTCAAATCAGGGCGAGCACAGTGACGCGCGATGCAGGCGTACTTGCAGTACGTCGAAGAGTAAGGAGCGAGCACGGCCTGAGATGGCGTGCAATTGACGGTTGCAGTAAAAGCTTTCATGAATAATGCGGGGTAAAGGGAGAACCAGGAAAGATAAATTCATCCCTTCATGGTTTTTTCCCAAAGCGCCGGCAAGTCAATCGACTTGTTAAAATCGACCAGCACCATTCCTTCTGAATCCCGTGAAACCAGGAGATCAATCCGGGCACCTGCCATTAAAGCCAGTGATTTTCCGATATCCGCAAGGGTATCGATATCCTTGCCGCCATCATGGAAAAAACCTATCGGGGTTCCCTGGCGATAGAAAATAATAGCGACCTGATCGCCCACATAAACCCGCAGGGCACCACTTATGTTTTCCTTTTTTATATGGTCGATAAGGAATGCGACATCCATAAGAAGCAGTTCCTGCCCCCTATAGATGATATTCCCGTGCAGAATTTCGAAAAGATTCATTAGAAGACGTGTACTTACGCTATAGATATACAGGAGGCTCCTTCCGCTTCGAATATTCTCAAAGATACTGGAGAGAGCTCGCAGGGCAATTAGGTTTTCTCTTTCTCCCTGAAAAAATATGCCTATCATCTTGCCCCGGTTAAATAGAATTATTCCCGTCCCTTCCGGGGAATCGAAACGAAGATAACCGGTAAAATTAGCGATCTGAAGCTTTTTGAGGCAATCGAGCACATCGAAGTTTTTCAAACTTATTTTTTCTTTTACGGCTTTCCCACGCGGCAGAATTATCATGACAATACCTCATATCTTTTTTTCGGCAACTGTGGCCGAAAATCAAGCTCTGCAAATATCCCGCCATTTCAATAGGCCTGCGCATCCTCCCATTGCTGATAAAGTTGTTCAACTTCCTTCTTCAGATTCTCATAATTTTGAATAGTCGCTTTGAAATTTTCGTCGTTGGAGTAAGAATCCAGTCCCCCGAGAAATTTTTCCAATTCCGCTATTTCCTGCTCGACAACCGCAATTTTTGCTTCCAGAGATTCAATCCCTTTTTGGCGCCGACGCTCCTCTTTCTGTCGAGTCTTACGCTCCAGGCGGTCAAGTTTACGAGAACTTTTCTCGTCATCAGCACAAGGCTCCGAAGAGGCCATGCGCTGTTCAACCCTCAGGGCACTGTGCGCGCTGTCCCCCCTCCTGCTCCTTGCTTTTTAAAAAATCTTCGTAATTTCCCATATGGGAAATTACTTCCCCACTGCCGATTTCAAGCACCCGGGATGCCAGATGATCGACAAAATAACGATCGTGGGAGACAAAAACCATAGTTCCGTTGTAATTTTTTAAAGCCTCAAGCAGAACATCCTTGGATTCAAGATCGAGATGGTTGGTCGGCTCATCAAGAAGCAACAGGTTGCACGGAACCAGAAGGAGTTTGGCCAGGGCCAGGCGGTTTCTTTCCCCACCGGAAAGGACAGCAACTTTTTTCTCGACTTCTTCGCTGGAAAATAGGAATGCACCCAGAATATTACGCAGATGGGGCACCACTTCAAAAGGCGCATCCGCGGTGATCTCCTCAAGAACCGTACGTGAAGAGTCGAGCCGGGCGGCCTGATTCTGGGCAAAATAACCGATGCGGAGATTATGTCCCTCTTTGCGCTCCCCGGCCATAGGCGATTCCTGCCCGGCGATAAGACGCATCAGGGTCGATTTTCCAGCCCCATTAGCTCCCACAAGGGCAATTCTCTCCTCCCGGAGAACCATCAAGTCAATATTTTCGAAAACCGTCAAAGGTCCATACCCATGACTGATTCCCGTCATTTCAAGAACCGTCTTCCCCGACTTGGAGGAAGGTGGAAACTGAAAAGCGACTTTTCTGGGCAGAGGAGGGACCTCTATCAGCTCGATCCGGGCAAGCTGTTTGACCCGGCTCTGCACCAGAGACGCCTTGTTGGCCTGATAGCGAAAACGATTGATGAAAGTTTGAATTTTCTGAATCTCTTCGTCCTGGCGCTGCTTCTGCTCGCGGATCTGTTCAATTCTCCGGCTTCTCTCCTGGAGATAATAGCTGTAATTACCAGGGTATTCGTGAATGTCTCCGTTCCATATCTCAACAATCTTTTCCACGGTCTGATCCAGGAAAAATCGGTCATGAGAAACCAGAACCACACTGTAGGGATATTCTCGCAGGTAATTTTCGAGCCAATCGCGGGTCGGCAGGTCAAGGTGGTTGGTCGGCTCATCGAGAAGAAGGAGATTGGGGCGTTGCAAGAGCAGTTTGGCAAGGGCAATCCGCATCTGCCATCCACCTGAAAAGGTCTCGCAGCTTTTTCCCCAATCATTTTTCGTGAAACCGAGCCCGTCCAGTACCCGTGATACATCGGCCTCCATGGTATAACCGCCGCGCACACGAAAGGTTTCCTGCAACACTGAGTAGCGTTCCAGAACCCGGATTTCGGAAGAACGGGATATTTCCTTTTCAAGATGGGCCAATTCAGCTTCCATGCCGGTGAGTTCGCCCAGTGCCCCACGAACTTCCTGAAAGAGCGACCCTTTCCCGAAGCCCTCCACTGTCTGGGGGAGATAGCCCATGGTCGCTTCCCTGGCAACCTGGATTTCACCACTGTCCGTGGTTATTTCTCCGGCCAGAACCCTGAGAAGGGTCGTCTTCCCGGCGCCGTTCGGGCCGCACAAGCCGATGCGGTTCTTTTTGTTAATCTGCCAGGAGACATCCGCAAGAATTTTCTTGTCACCAAATCTTTTCCAGATGTTTTTCAGTTGAATCATGACGCCTTTATATCACATCGATAAACCACACAAAACAGCCAAATAACTGACTGAAACCTCCGACTCGAATGCAGATTTAGTGTTTTTCATATTTTTTTTACAAATCTTCCCTATCATGATTGCGATTGTTAGAAGTTTCTGCCATAAATTAATTGAAATCATTTAAAATTTAATTGGGGCGATTAATCATATCCCTTCAATTGAAATATAAATTTGGCGTAAATTAAGCTTTTCATTTTTGAAAGGTTGTCCTTCGAAGAACTCTTCTTTCCCGGAGGAAAACCCTTAGAAAGAATATTCATGAGAAAAAAAATTTTTATCAACGCCCTACACCCGGAAGAAAGTCGGGTCGCTATCGTTGAGGACGGTATCCTCTGTGAGTATGAAGTCGAATTTGCCGGTCGGGAGCAGAATCGCGGCAATATCTACAAAGGAATCGTGGTAAATACAGAACCTGGCCTGCAGGCAGCTTTCGTCAATTACGGGGGGGATCGCTTCGGTTTCCTGCAGATCAGTGAAGTCAACCTTGCCCAGGTTCATGGCCCGAATGCTCCCAAAAGCGAGGGTTACCCAAAAATCGAAGAAGTCCTGAAGCCCCGCCAGGAAATCCTCGTCCAGGTTATCAAGGATGAAAGAGGTTCCAAAGGGGCGGCCCTCACCACCAACCTTTCCCTGCCCGGCCGCTACATGGTCCTCATGCCTTTCAGCGACACGCTGGGGGTTTCCCGAAAGATCGAATCAGAATCCCAGAGGAAAAAAATCAAGGAGACCATGGCATCCTTCGACCTTCCGGAGCATACCGGCTTTATCGTCCGGACGGCCGCCGTGGGACGCAAAAAAGAGGAACTCCGCAAAGATATCGACTACCTTCTACGAATCAACGAAAAGGTCTTCGAACTCTGCAAACAGGCCAAGGCCCCAGCCCTGATTTACAAAGAATCGAATATGGTTATCCGTTTCCTGCGCGACTATTTCGACACCAACATGGATGCAGTGGTAGTTGACAACCCGAAGGTCTTCCACGAAGCCAAGGAGTTTTTCCAGGATGTCCTTCCCGATTACGCGGGCCGGGTCAAACTCCACCGGGAGCGCCGTCCCATCTTTTCCCGTTACCAGATTGAAGAACAGATAGCCGCCATCGCAAAGAACAAGGTGAGTCTTCCCTCCGGAGGCTCCATCGTGATTGACGCAACTGAAGCCCTGGTTGCCATTGATGTCAATTCCGGCAAGGCAATGGGCGAGGGGGATATTGAAAAAACAGCCTATAAAACCAATATGGAGGCCACTACGGAAATCGGCCGTCAATTGCGATTGAGAGACCTTGGAGGATTGATTGTCATCGACCTCATTGACATGAGAGGCAAGGACCATATCCGCGATGTGGAAAAAAACCTGAAGCTGGCTTTGAGTCAAGACAAGGCCCGTGTGAACCTCTCCCGTATCAGCAAATTCGGACTTCTGGAGATGAGCCGGCAAAGGATTAAAACAACCCTTGGAGAAAAATCGTCCCTGCCATGCCCCTATTGCCAGGGGAGCGGCCAACTCAAAAGGGTAGAGGCCCTGGCCATCGAATTCCTGCGCAAACTCGAAGCCGGCATGGCCCGTGAGGGCATCGAAAAAATCGAGGGGGAAACGGCCCTGGAGACGGCCTTATATCTTCTCAATGAAAAAAGGGCCACCCTGGCGGAGCTGGAGAAAAAATATAGAACAGTCATTTCTATCAAGGGCCGTCCGGAGCTGAAACCGGATGAGATGGAAATAATTTTCCACAAACCGGAAAAGCCGACGAGCCAGAAAACCGCAATGGAAGAGGATAAAACCGCCAAAGTGGTGGGACAGGCCCCCATAACCTCCAGCCAATCTTCCCAGGCACCGGCGACTGTAGCTGCGGAAAAGCCGGCCGCTTCCACAGAAGGAGGAGCCCGCAAAAAAGGTGGCTCACGAAAATCTTCCTACAGGAAGCATCCAGCTAAACCCCAGGGTAAACAGGTGGCGGGTCCAATGACGGAAGAAGCGCCTCCCTCCCCTGAAAAAACCGATCAGCAACAGGCGGACGGAACACAGCCACAAAGCGAAAAGGACAAAGTGGAACCCCAGTTCTCACAGGAAACTGCCAAAGAGGCAGGAAAAATGCCTCCTGCCAGCGCGGAAGAAGTTCAAGCCGCTTCAGTGGGAACAGCGGAGGAGCCTGGCAAGGATAAAGCGGCGGTGCCACCAAAAAGAAAGCCTCGGCCGCGACGAAAAGCACCCAAAAAACCTGAGGCACCAACTTCGGATACGAACTCAAAACCGCCCGTCCCTTCAACGGAACCGGAAAAAACATCCTTGGAAGAAAAGGAGGGTGGAAAGCCGGCACCGAGGTCCCGTCCACGGGCGCCAAGATCCCGTCAACCATCAAGAGGGAAAAAGACGCAGGAACAAAACCCTGACGCAAAAGAAAAAACAGCGAAAAATGGGGTCGTTGATTCCGCTTCTCAAAAACCGCAACAGGTTTCGGACACGTCCAAAAAAGACAACGAAACCTCTGCAGAGAAAACAGATTGAACCCAACGTTCCGCTTGTGCCGCCCTGCCCCTAAATTTCGAGGCAACTTGGCTGCTGCCAGGGGGCATCTTCAGCAGGCAAAAGGAGCAGATATGGTCAATAGGATTAGCCCCACAAAGTGTCTTATCAGAGCAAAATAATAAAAGAAGAGGGCCCGAGAATACTGCCTCAGAAGCGTTCATCTGAGTGACAAATGATGGGGGAATATTCTTTTGAGAGGTTTAATGATGGAGCTTTCAGGGAATCGGAAGGAATGATTACACCGCTTTTCTGCGGAGGGAAACGGCAATAGCTCCTTCTCCCCCAAGTTTTCGAGGGGCCCTTTCCCAACTGGAAACCCACAGTTGGCCCTCCTGGGTCAGAAAATCCTCCACAGCGCTGCGAAGAACCGCCTCCCCTTCTGATCCGTGACCGCATCCAGTGATGACCAAAACCGTTTTCAACCCTTGATAAGAAGCATTTTCCAGAAAAAAATGCACCTTCCGGAGGGCTTCTTTCCGGGTCAACCCATGCAGGTCAATCTGTGCTTCAGGGATAAACTTCTTTTTTCGAAGCGTCTTGGTGCGCCGGGAAGACAATGGTTCAAAAAGGGCGCCATGGTCCTCTTCCTCAAAAATGGTATCGAAATTTTTAAGGGAAGATAGAAATAACTCCTCGTCATTCGGGTTTTTTCCCGGCCGGACTGAGGGCTTTTTGTTCAAGACCGGTTCTTCTGCTGGAAGAGCAGGGGATAACTCGGTTCCGTCCTGCGCTTTGTGGGGAACCACCCCCAGACGCTCCATCTCTTCTTCAAACGATACAGGATTAGCTTCGGAATCAAGGTTTGGCACAGGTTGGGGTGAGGGTGAAGCAGGTTGGGAAGGAAGAATTTTTTTCAGATCTTTCAGGGTTTTCTTTTTTTCCGTCTTTTTATCCGTCTTTTTATCCGTCAAAACCGAGTGTCCCGTGGGGTTAGTCGTTACAAAAAATCCGAAATATTTTCTATGCTGCTAAGAAGACTGATGGACTAAAAAATCTACCTACTGCAAAAACGGCGGGTCAGCGAAGTTTACACTTGAGGTTATAAGTATTTCGTGCCGATTTTCAACACCGCTTCCGAGGGCAAAAGTTTTTCAAATCCTGCTAACGTTTCACAATCTTCCGCCGGCCCTGGATAGCCTTGGTCTGCTGCTTGATAAGAGTCCCCGGTTTTTCCAGATGAAACTGATGCCACATTTCTCCGTAGCCCTTCATTTTCATTTTTCTGCCCTCTTTCAGAGCCTCCAGGTTGGCTGTCAGACGTTCATCATAACCCAACTTTTTAATCCCCTTCTCAAGAATTTCCATCGCTTTGTCCTTCTCACCAATTTTTTCCAGGCAAAGGGCATAAAGATTCCAGAGAAGAGGCTCTTTTTTGGTCACACGGACAGCTTTTTCAAAGGTTTTTTTCATCTCCTTCGGTTTGTTCCGCTTCATATAGCAGATGCCCAGCATTCCCATGGCAGCCCAGTTGCGGGTAAAACCTTTCTGCAAATACTCAAAGGCTTTACGAAAATCACGCTTGAGATAATAAACCATGCCTATCTGGGCATTAACCTGAGGTTTGACATAAAGCTGCCATTTTCCGTATTTGAAACCGCTTTCCAGGACTTTAATGGATTTGTCGATACGCCCCGCCTGCATATCCCGCTCTGCCACTTCCATGAGGCTACCCAGCTTTTTCATGAAAATACGACTGATGACGAAGAAAGTTGCCACGTAAACAACCGCCATGGCGAGAGCTGCAAAACCTGCCTGAATTCCGGCTCCGAAAAAGAGAGCAGCAAAAACAACGGCACCAAAACCAAACGATATCAACAAGTTATACATCGAAAAATCCTTTCAAGGCAGGGTGATTTGGCGAAATTCTAACAACCCCCCCGGCAAATGTCAAAAAATATCGGAAGCATGGAAAATTAGACAGAAAAGAAGGTGATTCTAACCCGGTCTATTCCTAAGACTTTGTCGCGAAATCGGTAAGTGTGTGTCAGGTCAAGTCAAGCGCAGTGACGCGCTCTTCAGGCGTATCTGCAGTACGTCGAAGAGCAAGGAGCGAGTACGGCTTGAGATGACGCACAATCAACGGTTGCAGCAGAAGTCTTTATGAATATTCTTGGTTTAACTCGGCAACATTACTCCCAACCACGAGAAAAACCTCTCCGTCCCGGAGAGGTTAAGAGAAAGGATTATGCTGCTGTCAGGGATTTGTCAGCTCTTTTCGTTCGTTTCCACATGCAGCGTCAGCTTGTCGCCGGGCTGCAGGACGTGGCGATCATTAAGATTGTTCCAGTGCAGAATCTCCCTGGTAGCCACATTGAATTGGCGACTGATGCCCCACAGGGTATCGCCTGTGCGCACCTGATAGACAAGCTTCTCGCGCGACTTGGCGGATTCCAATTTCTGTCCAACTGGGACAGCGGAAATTGTTGACAGCAGAGGAGATTCCAAGTTTTCGGGGACATGCAGAGTGAGCCGGTCTCCCGGGCGCAGGATGTGCTTGGGGGAAAGATTGTTCCAACGTTGGATATCACGGGTTCCAACTCTGAATTTGAGGCCGATATCCCAAAGGTTATCTCCCGGACGGACTGTATAAGCGACCTTTTTGCGAGGCCCGGTATACTTGGCTTTTCCCGGGGCTTTACTGTCGGAAACAACAGACAGGTTTTTCGAACCGGAAACCTTGTCTACATATAGAGTCAACTTTTTGCCCGGACGCAGGATATGCCTTGCGGAAAGGTTGTTCCAGCGTTGGATGTCCCGGGTTCCAACTCTGAATTCGCGGCCGATATCCCACAAATTGTCTCCCGCAACGATGGTATACTCAACTTTGTAACGCCCTTTGGATGTTTTCCCCTTGCGAACCGCTCCTTTTTTTGAAACCACCAGAACCTGCCCCGGTCGGAGAGTGTTGCTCCATCCAAGAGTATTCCAGACCCTGAGATTTTTTTCGGGAACGTCGAATTTCCTGGCAATCTTCCACAAGGAGTCCCCCTTGCGAACCCTGTAAGTTTTCCGCCTGGAGCGCTTGTAATCATCCTTCAGCTCATCCATGGGAAGTCGGGTATAGCCATCCTTCAGTGGCAGAATCAGATTGTCGCCGATCTGCAGGCCACGAGTATTTTTTATACTGTTCAGGGCTATTATATCCCGCACCTGAATATGATAGCGCCTGGCCAGAGCCCCAAGAGTATCCCCGGACTTGATCTTGTGACGCTTGAATTTAGCTCTCTCACTCGCCGGAAGCTCGACAAAATTCTTGTGAAATTCATCCTGAAGCCCTGCCGGAATTTTGACTTTGTAGTTTTTCTTCCCCGGGGGAGTACACCAGCGCTTAAGTTCCGGGTTCAGATATTTGATCTTTTTATAGGTGCTGTTACTCAGTCGGGCGATGACCTCCAGGTCGGTGGACGTGGCAACGGTGACCCTGTCAAACGCAAGGGGCGAATGATAGTCGAGGTCTTTGAAACCATATTGCTCCGGGTCCCGGGCAATAATCAGGGTTGCCAGGAATTTGGGGACATAATTTTTGGTTTCGGCTCTGAGATAATTCCGTCGTGAAAGCTCAAAAAAATCTCTTGATCCTGTTTTTCGGATGCCGCGAAAAATCGTCCCGGCCCCGGCGTTATAAGCGGCGACCGCCAGTTGCCAGTCATCGAACTGACGATACAATTTTTTCAGATGCTGAGCCGCGGCACGAGTCGATTTAACCGGGTCCCTTCTCTCATCCCGCCACCAGTCGTTTTGTAACCCGTAAATTTTTCCGGTCCCTTCAATGAACTGCCAAGGGCCCGCGGCTTTTGCCCAACTATAAGCATGCTCCACAAAGCCTGACTCAACCATAGCCACGTAAACCAGATCCTCGGGCAGGCCTTCTTCGGAAAATATTTCTTTCATCAGGGGGATATAACGGCCGGATCTTTCCAGGCGGCGCTTAAAGCCGCGGGCGCCTGGACCGCTGAAATTCTTGACAAAATATTTGACTTTGGGATGATCCGAAACAGGAAGCTCAAATTTGACCTGATACCCGGGGATCTCTACAGCTACTTCCGAAAGCTCTTCGTCCCCCTCCTCGAACAGATTTTCGTCGAAAAATATCAACTCATCATCTTCCAGGACACCAGCGTTAACCTCAACGGGAACGGCGGAGGACGGCCGACATTCTTCAATTAAATCAGAGGGATCATTGGCTGAGACATCGTAGCCGGAGTGAACACCTTGAGCATCCGGCTCACCTTTAAAAAAAGAAGACCAGTGCTGAACATGGCTGGACTGGCATCCGGTCAAAACCAACAATAATAAAAAACAAGAAACTTTTCTCAAAACCTGGTGTCTCCAATCAAATCGCAAATATAGCTTATCTGTTCGTTTCGGTCTTTTTAGGCCAGAAACGGGTTTCCAGCTCTTCAAGCAATATTTTGAGTGAATTTCGATCCCGGGCACAGACCGGAACAGCCCTGAATCTGCGAGCTAACGGCTCGACCTCTTCCTCGGGAACCCTATCCGTTTTATTGAACACCAGAAGCCTTGGCTTGAGGTGCAGGCTGAGATCATGCAAGATTTTTTCCACCGCCTCGATTTGTGCCTCAAAACGAGGATTTGAGAGGTCCACGAGATGAATGAGCAAATCCGCATCTTCCAGTTCCTCGAGAGTGGCCTTGAATGCTCCCAGAAGGCTCTCGGGAAGATCGCGGATAAAACCGACCGTATCGGTAATGATGACTTCCCTTTCCTTTGGAAAACGCAGACGTCGGGTCGAGGTGTCGAGAGTCGCGAACAACAGATTCTCGGTAAAAATGTCGCTACGGGTAAGAATATTCAGAAGCGTCGATTTCCCGGCGTTAGTATATCCCACAATCGAGATGATGGGAATGCCGGCATTAGCCCGCCGACTCCGCCGCTGCACGCGGCTCTGTGAAAGTCCCTTCAGCTGCTTTTCAAGCCGTGAAATCCTGTCCCTGATCCGGCGCCGATCGACCTCGAGCTTGGTCTCCCCGGGGCCGCGACCTCCTATCCCCCCCATGAGCCGGGACATGGCCGTTCCTTTTCCGGTCAGGCGAGGGAGAATATATTTCAGCTGTGCCAGCTCAACCTGTACTTTCCCGTCCTGGGTATGGGCCCTTTTGGCAAAAATATCGAGAATAACCTGAGTGCGGTCGACAACCTTGATTTCGGTCAGGGACGAAATGGACCTGACCTGCGCCGCGGTCAGATCCTGATCAAAAATCAACAACCCGACCCCTTCCTCCAGGGCCTTTATGACCACATCCTTAAGTTTCCCTGCCCCCAACATGTATTTGGGATTGGGACGGGAAGTCCGCTGCACTTCCCTGCCGAGGACATGGACACCGGCCGTTCGCGCCAATTCTTCCAGCTCGTCAAGAGAATCATCGATTTCATGACGGCTTTTTGAACTCGCTGAAATCAGGATAGCCCTTTCCCCGGTATCGGAAATATCCCTGAGATCTGCAACTTTGCGGAGGATTTCTTCCTCCAGGGAATGCAGAAAAACACGAGCATCCATATCCAGATGGTGGATGTCCGGCAAAGAAATTGTTTCCACACTCTTTTTTTCCGGATTGGGAGGCAGAAGGTAGGAATAGTGGACTTCGCCCGGCAGCCCCTCCGCGGCGACGCAGATGACCACCATCATATCCAGGCGCAACAACGAAAGGTCAGTGATATCATCACTGGAGAGCGGCGAATGATCGAGGTGGGTATGAATACAGCGGAGGCCCTTCAGGCCGCCGCGCCCCACAGGATAATGGCTGAGATCGGGGATCATAACCTCCCGGTCGTCCCCGACAATGACATGTTTTACCGAACCGTTGCGACTGACAAGAATAGCGACCTGGCGACCGATTTCAAAAGAAAGCTGGCTCAAATACCGGGCCAGGTCCGGAGTGATTACCCGGTTGGCCGGAATCCGTCGGCGATAGATTTTTTCCAGTGATTTAAGCCGGCTGGCTTTCAGCCCGGACAGGTTTCCGTAAAGCAAAACAGAAAGACTCCAGCAGATAATTAGTTTCGAAAAGAGGGGAGCGCCAGTCAACGCCAATTCTTCAACCGGACTTTCCGGTCAACTACTGCCACCCGAGAATACCCTTTTCCACTAAAATCCGCAAAAAAAACGACCCAAAACAGAAAGCCTGCCAGGAATGTTCTTTGCAAAAAGCTTTCTGTTTGATTCTATTATCAGGAAACGCTCCTCTAATACATCAGCATTATTACAAAGCTGAGCCGGCTCTTTCACAAAAAAATGGATCTGACAGCAGGGGCGTCCGGCAGTCCGGACAGGCAAATCCCGGCTCTCTTTTCGGAAATAAGGCTTGAGGCGGAGGGAATGTCTGTTGAGGAACACAGAATTGCAGGTTAGTTCTTTTTCACTTTCACCTTGATTTTTGGTTTGCCGTTTTCCGCCACTACCTGGACGGACAGATTGACATTGGAAGAACCCATTCTCTGAGCAATCTTTTCCTTCTGCTGCTCCAAAAAAGCCGCGATCTGAGCTCTTTCCGGGGCCTTGCCGCCAATCTCGCAGGATTGTCGGACCTTTATGAATTCTTCATAGAGGGAATCGACCTGCGCTTCGTCCCTGGAGGGAACGGATGCTTTGGGAGCCGGGGCACCATGCACACCTCCCGGTTGTCCGCGGGAATACTTTCCTTCCTCGATCAACCGGACAATTCGATCCCAATGCTGAACATAGGAATGAAACCGGGCTGCAAGATTCTGATATTTGAAGCGCATATCCGTCTGTATGATTTGCCGATTGACAAAATAACGAAGTCTCCTCGCCAGATCCTCCCGTTCCCGGATCGGCTCCCGCTTCTCGATTTTGGAAAAATATTTTTCATAGAGTATTTCGAGTTCTCGCAGTTTTACTTCCATATCAGCCAAAGCTTTTTTGATAATGATTCGATCTGTTTGATCACTCATGAAAATCGCCCCTAAATATGGAAAAAAGCAGCAGTCCCATTGACCTTGACGGTAAAACCAAAAACATGATATGAAAAACTCGCTGTTATAAATAAAAGGAATTAAAATGAAAAACAGAAAATTAGCAGCTGTAATCCTCGCTGCAGGTCGCGGCACCCGCATGAAATCAAGTCGGTCGAAAGTTCTTCACACCCTGGCCGGCGTCCCCATGGGCACCTTTCCCATAAAGCTGGCTGAGAGATTGGGAGCCGACCCCATCACCTTGGTTATCGGCCATGATCCTGAAAATGTCCGCGACGCCTTTGCCGGAGAAAACATCCAATTCGCTCTTCAGCACGACCAACTCGGCACCGGGCATGCCCTCCTCTGCGCCGAACAATCTTTAAGCCGTTTTTCAGGATCCCTTCTGCTCCTTTGTGGGGATGTCCCATTGCTGAAAGCGGGAACTCTTGAGCGGCTTTATGAGCATCACTGCACCCAACAGGCCTCAATAACCCTGTTGACCGTGAAGCTTTCCGATCCGACAGGATATGGTCGGATTATTCGCCAGGGCGAGGATATCGTTCGTATCATTGAAGAAAAAGATGCTACGCCGGAAGAAAAAACTATAACCGAGATTAACACAGGAATCTACCTATTTGAAACACCCCTGATATTCGATCTCCTCAACCGCCTGGATACCGGAAACGCCCAAGGGGAATATTACCTCACCGACACGATTCAGTTAGCCCGCGAGAAAGGCCTGAAAATTTCCGCTGTCGTTGTGGAGGACCCGGAAGAGGTCCAGGGAATCAATGACCGGGTCCAACTGTCACAGGCTGAAGCAGCTATCCGCCGCCGGATTAACGAAAACCTGATGAGGAGCGGCGTCACGCTGATCAATCCGGAGACCGCTTATATAAGTGAAGAAGTCCGGGTCGGCGAAGACACCCTTGTATATCCGGGAGTTCATATCAGCGGCAACACTCAAATCGGACAACAGTGTATTATTGAAGCCGGGGTCGTCATCTCCAACTGCCGCATCGACGATAATGTTCACATCAAAGCCGGTTCGGTACTGGCGGACTCTGAAATCGGGGAAAATTCCCAGATCGGACCGATGGCCCACCTTCGTCCGGGAACCATTCTTCGGGGCGGCAATAAAATCGGTAACTTCGTTGAAATCAAAAAGGCGGATATCGGTAAAAGAAGCAAAGCAAGTCATCTGACTTACCTGGGAGATGCTGAGATCGGTGAGGACGTCAATATCGGCTGCGGCACCATCACCTGCAACTACGACGGCGTTCGAAAGCACAAAACTATCATTGAAGATCAGGTTTTTGTCGGTAGCGACACCCAGTTTGTGGCACCGGTGGTCATCGGCAGAAACAGTTTGATCGGCGCCGGGTCGACCATCACCAAAGATGTACCACCGGACGCTCTGGCAATCTCCAGGGCAGAACAGAAAAACCTGGAAGGCTGGCGTCTGCGAAAGAAAAAGAAATCCGACTGAAGTACCGATTTGTTTCCTGTCTTAATAACTCCCTCAGATAAGGTTGTTTGAATATGTGTGGAATCGTTGGTTATACCGGTACCCAGGCTGCTTCCGATGTGATTCTTGATGGACTTCGAAGGCTCGAATACCGCGGCTACGACTCCGCGGGGATTGCGACAATTAACGCCCAGGAAAAAATTGAAATTCGCCGTGCCGAAGGCAAACTCGCCAAGCTTGAGAATATATTGAAAACCGAGCCGGTTGAGGGCAGCTGCGGCATCGGTCACACGCGTTGGGCGACCCATGGGCGGCCCTCGGAAACCAACGCCCACCCCCATCGTTCCGATGGCATCGTGGTGGTTCACAACGGTATTATCGAAAATTATCTCGATCTCAAAAACCGCCTCAAGAAAACCGGGTATCATTTCTCCTCCGAAACGGATACTGAAATCATCGCCCACCTCATCCACGCCCATTATCAGAAGCTCCGGAATCTTGAAACCGCCGTTCGGTTGGCACTGCAAGAGGTCCGCGGCTCCTACGCCATCGGCGTCATCTGTGAACACGAACCCGGGGTCTTGATTTCAGCACGACTGGGATCGCCTCTGGTTGTCGGCCAGGGAGAGGGCGAGTACTTCGTTGCCTCAGACATACCGGCCATTCTCCGCTATACTAAAAATATGATCTTTCTCGAAGACGGCGAAATGGCTGTTTTTTCGCCGTCAGAAATGCGCTTTTCCACGCTGGATGGAAAAACCCTCGAAAAAAAGCCCAAAACCATCACATGGTCCCTGCAGATGGCGGAAAAAGGGGGATACAAGCATTTCATGCTCAAAGAAATTTTCGAGCAACCCCGCGCCGTCACAGACACCCTTGCCGGGCGAATTCTGGAAGCAGGTTGCATCTACCTCGAGGATTTGCATCTTTCAGCGGAAACCTTCAAAGACCTGAACAAAATTTTCATCGTCGCCTGTGGGACATCCTGGCATGCCGGCATGGTGGGCAAATATTTTTTCGAAAAAATCTGCCGCATCCCTGTGGAGCTCGATATTGCCAGTGAGTTCCGCTATCGCAACCCGATCGTCGATGAAAAAACCCTGACCCTGTTGATCAGCCAGAGCGGAGAAACCGCCGACACTCTCGCCGGGCTACGGGAGGCCAAAGAACAGGGAGGGAAAACCCTTGCTATATGCAATGTCGTCGACTCGACGATTCCCCGGGAAAGTGACAGCGTCATCTACACCCACGCAGGGCCCGAAATCGGGGTGGCTTCAACCAAAGCTTTCACGACCCAGTTGATAGCGCTTTACCTGATTGCACTGCATATTGCCCTCTGCCGCGGAAAACTGTCGGCGCAGGATTGCGCCCGTTTTGCCGATGAGCTGATAAAACTACCTCGGAAAATCGAAAAAACCCTGGAGCTGGACAAACAGATTCAAGCGATAGCCAAGACGTTTAAAGACGCCACAAACTTCCTCTATCTTGGCCGCGGCAACCAGTTTCCCATTGCCCTGGAGGGGGCTCTGAAGCTCAAGGAAATATCTTATATCCATGCGGAAGGCTATCCTGCCGGGGAGATGAAGCATGGCCCCATCGCCCTGATCGATGAACAGATGCCGGTGCTGGTCCTTGCGACCCAAAATGATATTTTTGAAAAGTCTATTTCCAATATGGAGGAGGTCAAGGCCCGCGGCGGGATCATCATCGCTCTGACCGACCAGCACAATGAGGAACTTGAAAAACGGGCTGACGCCGTGCTCGTCGTTCCCGATACCCTGGATGAATTCATGCCCGTGCTGACAACAATTCCACTTCAACTACTTGCCTATCATATTGCCGTTCTCAAAGGAACGGATGTCGACCAGCCCCGCAATCTGGCCAAGAGTGTAACTGTGGAGTAACCCAGTATTGGATTCAAAAAACGGCAAATTCGTCTGGCTGCGAACCAAAAGCAATGCTTTCCTGGACAGGTTTTCCATCACGGAAAACACGTTCATGGCTTTCATTGCCGCCTTCATCGGTGTTGCGGCCGGCTTTGGAAATATTGCCTTTCGAAAAGCCATCGAATTTTTTCACTGGCTGGTAGTGGAAAACGGCTCTCACTTTTTCGGCGTAACCCTCCCCACCAACCTCTCCATGGCGGACTGGAGTCCCTCCCGACTTTGCGTGATCCTTTTCCCTATGGTCGGGGGCATCCTGATGCTGTTTTTCTGGATATTTTTCAGCAAAGACATGAAGTTCAACTTTTCCCGCTTTCTTGAGGTCGTCAATCTGCACGGTGCCAAGGTCCCCGGCAGGATCGCCCTGACCTCGGGCATATCAAGCGCCATAACTCTCGGGACGGGCGGATCGGCAGGTCAGGAAGGCCCCATCGCCCTGATCGGCGGCGCCATCGGCAGCCAGTTCGGACAGGCCTTTAAGATGAGCGCGGACCGTCTCAAAATATTGGTTGCCTGCGGTGCGGCCGGGGGGGTAGCCGCCACCTTCAACGCCCCGATTGCCGGTGTCTTTTTCGGCACCGAAATCATTCTCGTCTCGACGTTCGCCGTCTCCAGCTTTACCCCCATTGTCATCGCCAGCACTCTAAGCACGGCCATCACCAGGACGTTCATCCCCGAAGCCGAAAGTTTCATCACTCCCGAATACATCATGGCCACCCCTTGGGAGCTTCTTTTTTATGTCGTGTTAGGCGGGATTATCGGACTATTGAGCGCCGGGCAGATCGATATGCATTATCGGATCAAGGACCTCTTTGATCGCCTGAAAATACATCGCCTGGCAAAACCCATTTTCGGCGGTATGCTGGTAGGCGTCATCGGCGTCGCCTTCCCGCAGATCATGGGTAACGGCTATGCATTCATGGGAGAAGCCCTGAGCGGGGAAGGCGCTCTCCTGGTCCTGTTGGCGCTCTGTTTTCTCAAGGCCTTTGCCACCGCTATAACGATCGGCTCCGGCTTACCGGGCGGACTCTTTGCTCCGGTCCTGGTCACGGGCTCCTTCGCCGGAGGGGCGTTCGGAAAAATCCTGGCCCTGCTCTTTCCAGGCATGGCCCTAATTCCCGGTTCTTTTGCTCTGGCCGGGATGGGAGCCTTCCTGGCGGGCACCATGCATGCCCCGGCAACCGCCATTTTTCTAGTCTTTGAAATGACCGGTTCTTACCAGGCCATTCTCCCCATCATGCTCGCCTCGGTCACAGCCACCGCGATCGCACGCTGGTGCAAAAAAGACTGTCTTGATACCGTGGAACTGAGCCGCGCCGGAATCGACCTTGAAGCCGGCAAAGAACGCAACATCATGAAAGCCCTGAAGGTCAAGGATGCCATGGAGAGCAACCCCGAGGTTGTTCCCGAAGACATGACCCTCGGACAGTTTGCCGAATTCATTACCGAGGCAAAAAATACGTCCTTTCCGTTAATCAACAAAGAGGGTCATCTGACCGGGGTCATCACCATGCAGGATTTCCTCGGAGTGGTTTTTGATCCCGACCTCAAAGATCTGGTTGTGGTCAAGGAATTGGCATCAGCCAATGTCATTACTGTTACCGAAGAGGAAGATCTCGATACCTGCATGCGCAAGCTGGGCTATCGTGACTTCAAACAGCTCCCGGTTGTCGACGCCACCACCGGGAAAAAGCTTCTCGGCATCATCTTCCGCCGCGACATCATCTCCGCCTATAACCGGGCCCTGGTTTCCCACTCTTTGGAAGAGCGAAGGCATGAGTAGTCTTCTCCAAGCTCTAAATCCGATCCAACAGCAGGCGGTTATCCACAATGAGGGTCCTCTTCTCATTCTCGCCGGGGCCGGTTCGGGCAAAACCCGAACCCTGATTCACCGCATCGCCTACCTGATTCAGGAACAGGAGGTCGACCCCTGGCGAATTCTGGCCGTCACTTTCACCAACAAGGCCGCCAACGAGATGAAAGAGCGCCTGCTGGGGCTCCTGGGCTCTTCCCAACTTCCCTGGGTGAGCACCTTTCACGCGGCCTGTGTCCGTATCCTGCGCCGCGACATTTCTGCTCTCGGTTTTTCCCGAAATTTCACCATTTACGACGATCAGGACCAGGAACGCCTGCTGAAAGGTCTCCTGAAAGATCTCAACATCAGCGACAAATTCATCAAGGCGCGGGCTGCCGGAGCGGCTATCGACCGGGCCAAAAACCAGGGTCTCTGGCCCGAGGACCTGGACGGCGGGGACAGCTACCATGAGCAGATCCGCCGCATCTACGAAAAGTACCAGAAGAGCCTCAAGCAAGCCAACGCCCTCGATTTCGGGGATCTCATCCTGATAACGGTCAAGCTTTTCCAGGATCATCCCGACATCCACGAAAAATATCGAAGCCGCTTCACTCATCTTCTCGTCGATGAATTCCAGGACACCAATAAAATCCAGTATCAGCTTATCCGGCTTCTCGCTTCTAAAAATCCGCAACTCTGCGTCGTCGGCGACGACGATCAGTCGATCTACTCCTGGCGCGGAGCAGAAATTGAAAATATCCTCCGTTTCGAACACGACTTCCAGAAAACAAAAATCGTCCGCCTCGAGCAGAACTACCGCTCCACCAAAACCATCCTTGAAGCCGCCGGACACTTGGTGGCCCATAACCGGGACCGCAAAGGGAAAACCCTCTGGACCGACAACCCCGAAGGGGAAAAAATCACTATCCAAGTCCTCCCGGACGACCTGGAGGAAGCCCGCTTCATCACCCGCAGAATTGCCAGACTCAGGGACAAAGAACGCTCTTTGAAAGACGTGGCGGTCTTCTACCGCACCAATGCCCAATCGCGCTCTTTTGAGGAAGCGCTGGCCCGGGAAAAGATCCCCTATCAGATGATAGGCGGCATCAAATTCTTCGCCCGCATGGAGGTCAAGGATATTCTTGCTTACCTGAAAGTCCTGGTAAATCCCGCCGACTCCCTTGCGGCCCAGCGGATCATTAACGTTCCGGCCAGGGGAATCGGCGCCGTGACGAATTGAAAAAATTAAAGGTTTGAGCGAAGAGGCCGACGGCTTTTTCCCCGCCTGCAGGCTTGCCCTGGAAAATGGCGTATTAAAAGGAGCGGCCGCCCGCAACGTTGGTGGCTTTCTGGCAATGATGGATACCTTCCAGCAAAGTCTCGAGAGCCTGGAGTTTCCCCAGCTCACATTGAAGATTATCGAAGACAGCGGTTATGGCCCCCAGCTGCGCGAAGACAAAACCCAGGAAAGCAGAGACCGGATGAAAAACCTGGAAGAGCTGTTGCGAGGCATGGAAGAGCAGCAGGCTTCCGGAAACACGCTGAATGATTATCTCGAACAGGTGGCCCTTGTGGCGGATGTCGATGCCCTCGACACCGACCGCAGCCGGGTGACCCTGATGACTCTTCATTCTGCAAAGGGGCTTGAGTTCCCGATTGTTTTCATGGTTGGCATGGAAGAAGGCCTGTTCCCGCACTCCCGCTCCATTGAGGAAGGGGAAGACCTTGAGGAAGAGCGCCGCCTCTGTTACGTCGGCATGACCCGCGCCAAGGAAAAGCTTTACCTGACACGGGCGGAAAGAAGACGGGTCTACGGTGATTTCCAGTTCAACCCACCGAGTGGTTTTCTCGAAGAGATTCCGCAACGGTTCCTTGAAGACACTCCCAAGCTTCCGAGTTCAAGAGAAGAAAAGCACAACCTTTCAACGGTTTTCAATTTCAGTTCTACCAATGCTGCAAAGGAAAACGGGGATGAGGTCTTTTCGGATTCCGTGGAGGTCATTCCCGAAGCGACGGAAGGACCGCGCATCGGCACCCGGGTCCGCCATCAAAAATTCGGCGTCGGCGTTATCCGCCGCATCGAAGGAAAAGGCGACAACCAGAAGGTCCTCATCCAATTCCCTTCCATCGGCATAAAAAAACTTCTCCTGAAATTCGCCGGGCTAGAACCGGCTTGAAACTTTTTCTGTTTAAGGGACATCCTTTTTTATAAGTCAAAAAGGGCCTTTCCCCAACCGCTCTGAATCCCGAACGAAAACTCCGACCGTGGCGAAAAAATTTCCAAACCTTGTATAATGAAAAGCTGAGAATCATTTCACCCACCTGCATCCTTTTCAGGAAAAGGAAAAATGCGTTTAAGCATAGCTGCTAATTACGATACCGAACTGATCCCTCAGCTCGCGGGCTACCCGGTGAAAGAAGTCTACGGCAAATATCCCTCCGATGTTGTCGGCGGCGGGAGGCCCAGCTATATGGGAAGCCCCCTCTCGCGAAAGGAGCTGAATTCTTATGCCAGAGCTCTAGAAAAGTACGGCATCGAATTCAACTATCTCCTCAACAGTTCCTGCCTGGGTAACCGTGAGTGGTCGGGGAGATGGCAGAAAAAACTGCGCCGCCTTCTCGATGAGCTGTCCGAAATGGAGATCCCCTGGCTAACTGTCTCCACCCCTTATCTTCTCGAATTGATCAAAAAAAGATATCCCCATTTCAAAATCAAGGTCGGCATCTACGCCCAGGTCGATACCGCCGAGCGGGCCAGGTTCTGGGAAGACCTCGGAGCAAACAGTATCGCCCTCGAAAGCTTCTCTATCAACCGCGCTTTTAATCGCCTCAAAGAGATCCGCCAAGCCGTCAGCTGTGATCTGCAGCTCATTGCCAACCACTGTTGCCTGCCCAACTGCGCCATGCAACCTTATCACCAGAACCAGTTCGCTCACGCCTCGGACGGTTCACGAGAACTGTTTATCGACTATTGTTTTCTGAACTGCACTCGCCTGCGCCTGGAAAAACCACAGCTTTTCATTCAGGCAGGTTGGATTCGGCCCGAGGACCTGGAGGTTTACGAAAACATGGGGTTCTCAAGCTTCAAACTGATGGAGCGCAGTATTCCGTCGGAAAACCTTTTGCAGCGCGTCAAAGCCTACAGCGAGCGCTCCTTTCAAGGCAATCTGGCGGAGCTTCTCCTCTCCCACGGTTTTCCCAAATCACCCCCCAAGTCCCAGATGTGGAACTGGCGTTTCTTTTTTCGCCCTTTTTCCATCAATCCTCGACGTCTGCTCCCTCTACTGAGGCTGGCCCGTCAGCAGGGCATGCTTTTTCCCCGCGAAAGCTTTCCCGTTCATATCGACACAGAGAAAATTCCGCCGGACTTTCTGCGAACCATGCAAGATCAGGGTTGCGGAGAAAAAGGTTGCCAATCGTGCGGTTACTGCAGGGAGGTGGCGGAAGCTGCGCTGAATATCGAAAGCCATTTTCTGCAGGATTCTATCGCCAGGCTCCAAGAAGTAAAGGGCTCGATGGTCAGCGGGAGCTTTTGGAATGTTTGAGAGGCGAGCACGGACACCTGAGCTCATGGATGGGGATGGTTTCGATGCGGGCTTGGCGGAAGCCAGTTACCGATTTATCGAACGGACGAATCGTTTTTTCGGCGGAATCTCCTCCGTGCGCAATTTTATCCGCCGACAATTGGAAATAACTTCCGGGGAAAAATTGCTGCGCGTCCTCGATCTCGGTTCGGGGGGCTGCGATATTCCCATAGCCTTAAGCCGCTGGGCCTTCAGGACACGGCCTCTCGATACGGTTCACCTGCGTGGAGAAAAAATCGTCATGCAGCACAGCCACGCACGCCAGCGAATCAGTGAAACCGGTGTGTCATCCATTCAGGTGGTCGAAGAGGATGTCTTTTCCTTCCTGGAGCAATCAGGCGAGGTTTTCGATTGCGCAACGGCCTCCATGTTTTTTCATCACCTGGATGAAGAGGAAATCGACAGGCTCCTTCTTTCACTTCCCCGAGCCGTCAGAGGTCCACTCCTCATAAGCGACCTGAAACGCTCTGCGGTCGCTTATTTCGGTTGCTGGCTGTATACCCTCGGCTCTCATGCCGGAGTCCGAATGGATGCGCGGACTTCCGTTCTCAGGAGCTTCTCGACTTTAGAATTGGAGCGCATCTTGGCGGAATCATCCGGCGGTGGCCGATTCGGAGGTCAAAAATCATCGCTTTCTTCGCATTGAAGGCATTGCTCATCCCTGAAATCTGAACACTTTTGAGGAGAGGAACATTCCGTTGCATGCTGCTATCCAGAGCCTGGCCGTGGCCAATCCGCCAGCCTATATCCACCAGAAAGAAGCCTTTGATTTTTTTGATGCCCATCTGCAACTCGCCGGAGAAGAAAGAGAGTTTTTACCGGGCGCCTGCTACTGGAAGGTCCGATCCGGGGACGACATATCGGAGTCGACCGCTATGAGGAAAGCTGCGAAACATCCGCCGGAAAACTGACCGAAAGATTTCAAAAATTCGCGGACCCTGATCGCTGCTGAAGCTGCCAGGAAAGCTCTGAATCAAGCCGGATCGGATGCGGGACGCAATCGGAGCCCTGGTGGTCAACACCTGCACAGGCTATCTCTGTCCCGGTCTCTCATCGTACCTGGTCGAGGAACTCGGTCTCCCTCCATCGGTAAAAGTTTTCGACCTGATGGGCATTGGGGTGCGGAGCGGCCGTACCCAACCTGGAGTGCGCTTCGGGACTTCTGGCCCTAGGGGGCGTTGATCAGGTGCTGAGCATTTCCGTGGAGATCTGCTCGGCGACGGCTTACATGGGGCCCGATCCGGATCTCATCGTCAGCAACTGTATTTTTGCCGACGGTGCTGCGGCGACGGTCCTGAGCCCCTCCCTACCGGGAAAGTATCTGGCAAAAATCGAGGACTTCGAGTCCGGCATCTTTCCCGAGTACCGTGAACACCTCCGCTACCGAACCGAAATGGACGGCCGTCTGCGTAATGTTCTGAGTCGACGGGTGCCCGTCATTGGCTCCAGAGTTATCTCCACAGTGGCGGAACGACTCCTCTCGCGCCAGCACCTCAATGTCGAGGATATCAAATGGTGGGCGGTACACGCCGGCGGCACATCGGTACTGGAAAATGTCGAAAAAAAACTTTCCCTCCCCCCATCCGCCCTGCAATACTCCTATGAGGTTTTTCAGCAATACGGCAACATGTCCTCCCCGACCCTGATGTTCGCTCTGGAAAAAATTCTCAGGTGCGGCAAGCCGCAAGCAGGTGAGAAAGGTCTTCTGCTCGGATTCGGGGCGGGCTTTACCGGATTCGGTGCTCTGATATCCTTTTAAGGGCCGTATTCCGTTCCCTGTTCAGCCGGGAAAACATGGGATTGCGGAAATTTCTGCAAAACAGTTTTTTTCTTCTTTGGTTCAAAAAAAACATCCTATATTGGGCGGCATCAGCCAAGGAGTTTGTCGGACGTGGGGAATCGTCACGAGAAAAGCGGAAATCACGGACGGATTTTCGCAAAGTTGAGAGCGAATAGCGGGACTATTTGTCGAAAATTTGTGGAAATATGGCCCGACTTACCTTTTTCACAGTAGATTCATTCCTAAGTCCGACAGACTCTTAAAATCATGATTTGATGGTAAGGAGGAAGCTTATGGTACTGACTCCCCCCGAATTCAAGCAGCAAAAGGAAGAGTGGAGCCCCTGGCGCAAGAAACTACAGGAGGTCATCTTCGAAGCTGAGACCACGTCCGGAAAGACCTTTGACATTGTTCTCATCATCAGCATTCTGCTGAGCGTTACCGCCGTTATGCTCGACAGTATCGCTTCGATCCAGAAGCTTCACGGGGATACCCTGTATATTATTGAGTGGTTTTTTACACTTCTCTTCACCGTCGAATATTTCCTCCGTCTGTTGTGCATCGGCCGTCCACTGAAATACGCTTTCAGCTTTTTCGGCATGGTCGATCTGCTAAGCATCGCCCCCACCTATCTGAGCCTTCTCCTGCCCGGAACCCAGTATCTACTGGTTATCCGAATTCTCCGAATTCTGCGAATCTTCCGTATCCTCAAACTCGTCCAGTACCTCAACGAAAGCCGGCGGCTGATGACGGCCCTACGGGCCAGCCGGAAAAAAATAACGGTTTTTCTGTTCACCGTTCTGACTCTCATTACTATTTTCGGCTCACTCATGTACATGATTGAAGGAGAACAGGCGGGATTCACCAGCATTCCAAAGAGCATTTACTGGACAATCGTCACCCTGACAACCGTCGGATACGGAGACATCTCTCCCCAGACCGGACTGGGGCAGGTTCTGGCTTCCGTGGTAATGATCATGGGCTACGGAATTATTGCCGTACCGACAGGGATCGTTACTGTGGAAATGAGCCAGGCCTTCAAGAAAAAGGTCACCACCGAAGCCTGCCCGGAATGCAGCGCCGAAGGACATGATGCGGATGCCCTGTTCTGCAAGTTCTGCGGATCGAAGCTTTAAAAAACGGATAAATGAAGCAGGAAATATTATTTTGTCTTGGCTTTCAGAGGTCTTATTAGCTATATTGAAAGGCTATAAAAACCGTTACATATTCCGGATAGTCTCCATATTTTTTTAAGAACATAACTTCAGTTTGACTTAGATCAAAAACATTCCACAGTTTTTTTGATAAGTTAAAAAAACTGGAAAAATCCGAAAACAAGAAGGAGGAAATGATGTTTTGTAACCAATGTGAGCAAACAGCTCAAGGAAAAGCGTGTACCCAGGTCGGCGTGTGCGGCAAACAGCCGGACACAGCCGCCATGCAGGACTTACTGCTTTTTACCCTTAAAGGTCTCTCCATGGTGGCGATTGAGGGTATCCGAAACGGAGTCAACGACCCCGAGGTTAACCGGTTTACCGTCAAAGGCCTTTTTGCGACGCTGACCAATGTCGATTTTGATCCGGAGCGATTCGCGGAACTAGTCCATGAGTGCGTCAGGCTGCGCCAAGACCTGATCCCGAGGATTTCTAAAGCCGGCGGCCGCGACATATTCCGCACGCCCGAGACAACCTATAAGCCCGGTGCCGACCTCCAGGCCATGATCAAAGACGGTGAAAAGCTGGGTGGAATCGAAGTTGATCCCGAATTGATCGATCCTGACGTCCATTCCATGCAGCAGCTTCTGATTTATGGGCTCAAGGGTATCGCGGCCTACGCCGACCACGCCGGAATCCTCGGCTACGAAGACCCCCATGTGTATGACTTCATACACATGGGCCTGAGTTCCACCCTCAACACCGGGATGACCATCAATCAGATGGTCAGAATGATCCAAACCTGCGGAGAGATAAATCTGCGGACCATGAAACTTCTCGATGACGCCAATACCGGCACTTATGGCCATCCGGTTCCGACCCAGGTTCCCCTCGGCGCGAAAAAGGGGAAAGCGATCCTGGTTTCCGGCCATGACCTGAAAGATCTGGAGGAAATTCTCGTACAATCCTCCGGCAAAGGAATCAACGTCTATACCCATGGCGAGATGCTGCCCTGTCACGGCTATCCGGAACTGAAAAAATATCCCCATTTCTATGGCCACTACGGAACCGCCTGGCAGAACCAGCACAAAGAGTTTGCCGCGTTCCCCGGCGCGATCCTCATGACCACCAATTGCATCATGAAGCCGGCCGAAACTTACCAGAGCAATATCTTTACCGCCGGAGTAGTAGGTTTCCCCGGTGTACAACACCTTTCCGATTATAATTTCGCACCGGTGATTGAAAAAGCGCTGGAACTCCCCGGATTTACAGAAGATGTAGAGGGCAAAACCGTCATGACCGGGTTCGGCCACAATGCCGTAATGGGCGTTGCCGACAAAGTTGTAGAAGCGGTCAAGAACAAGCAGATCCGCCACTTCTTCCTCGTGGGTGGATGCGACGGTGCCAAGCCGGGACGGAGTTATTACACCGAGTTCGTTGAAAAGGTGCCTAAAGACTGCGTGGTCCTGACCCTCGCCTGCGGCAAGTTCCGTTTCTTTGACAAGGACCTGGGCGACATCGGCGGTATCCCGCGGCTTCTCGACGTGGGCCAGTGCAACGACGCCTATTCCGCCATTAAGATTGCCGAAGCCCTGGCCGGAGCCTTCAACTGCGAAATCAACGACCTGCCTCTGTCCATGGTCCTCTCATGGTACGAGCAGAAGGCGGTGGCCATCCTTCTCACCCTGTTTTCGCTCGGCGTTAAAAACATCCGCCTCGGGCCCAGCCTCCCCGGATTCCTTACGCCTAATGTGCTCCAAGGCCTGGTTGATAACTTCAACATCATGCCGATTTCAACCCCGGGTGAGGACATTAAAGCCATCCTCGGATAAATCAACCCTTATCAACATAAAAAGAGCGGCCCCGAAAAGGGCCGCTCTTCCGTTAACTGAGAAACCCCGCATATTTTCCCTGCGGGTTTTTTACGTCAACTTGACTTCACCTTCAGCAAGATCTTCCAGCCCGTCGGGATCACGCAGGATGATATTCAAACCGTTCACTTCAATAAGCCCCTGTTTACCCATCTTGGCCAGGATACGGGAAAGAGTTTCGGGAATGGTCCCCAGAAGGCTGGCCAACTGCCCTTTGGAGACCTCAAGACTTACCTGCTCGGCATCCCCCTTTTCCCGGCTCAGGAGAAGGCAAGATGAGCGCATTGGGCAGACGTTTCAAGGATTACCAGGAAAAAACTTCAGCAATACGGCCAGCAGCACGTGCTCACGTGGTGGGACGAACTCAACAGCCACCAGCAAGCCCAGTTGCTAGACGATCTCGATCAGGTGGACCTAGCACGCTGCGCGCCGCTGATCGACCGGTTCGTGAAACAGCGCCCGCCAATCGAACTGCCCAGCAAAATCGATCCGCCGCCAATGCTCCCGGCCTCGCCAACACCCGAGTTGGAAGAACGCTACCGCGTCGCGACGCAGGTCGGCATTGCGGCGATTCGCGGCGGTAAGGTCGCGGCGTTCACCGTCGCTGGCGGCCAGGGCACTCGGCTCGGCTTTGACGGGCCCAAGGGCGCGTTCCGCATCACGCCGATTCGTGACGCGATGCTGTTCCAGGTCTTCGCCGAATACCTGCTCGGCATTCAGCGCCGCTACGAACGACTGCCGCGCTGGTACATCATGACCAGCCCCGGCAATCACGACGACACGCTGAAGGTCTTTGAAGAGAACAACTACTTTGGCCTGCCCGAGTCGGAAGTGATCTTCTTCCCGCAAGGGACAGATGCCAGCGTTCCTGCCGGACGGCCGCTTTGCGATGGCGGAAAAACATCGCCTGGCGCTCGGGCCGGACGGCCACGGCGGGAGCTTTCGCGCGCTCGAGCACAGCGGCGCGCTGGCCGACATGCGCGAGCACGGCATCGAGCACATCAGCTATTTCCAGGTCGATAATCCGCTGGTCAAAGTGATCGATCCGCTCTTCGTCGGCCTGCACATCGAGACGCAGTCGGAGATGTCGAGCAAGGCCGTCACCAAGGCGCACGATCTGGAGCGCGTCGGCAACTTCTGTCTGGTCGACGGCAAAGTGGCCGTCATCGAGTACAGCGACCTCTCGGAAGAGCTGGCCACGGCTAAGAACGCCGATGGCTCGCGTGTTTTCGACGCCGGTCAGCATCGCGATTCATATCATTCGACGCGACTTCGTAGAGCGCCTGACCGCGCCAGAGGCGAAGGTGCAATTGCCGTGGCACCGGGCCGACAAGAAACTCGCCGTGCTCGGCACCGAAGCAAGTGCGGCCAGGCCCCACGGAATCCGCGATCGTCAAACTGGAGACGTTCGTGTTCGACGCGATCCCGCTGGGAGAAAACGCACTCGTGCTCTATACGCCGCGCGAAGAAGAATTCTCGCCGGTGAAGAACGCGGAGGGCACCGACTCGCCCGCGACGACGCGGCGCGATCTGCTTCGGCGGGCGGCCCGTTGGCTGGAAGCCTGTGGTTGCGCGGTGCCGCGTGACGCCGAGGGCGAGCCGGACGCCCTGCTCGAAATCAGCCCGGCGTTCGCGCTCGATGCCGAGGATCTGGCCCGCCGGCTGGTTGCTCCGCCGGAAGTGAAACCGGGCCAATCGCTGCTGCTAACGTGACAATCATTGCACAAACCAAGGCCGTCTTTGTTAAGTGCGCAACCAGTGCATTCCGATAAGCCTTATTGGGAGGGGTTTCGTAAATCTCGCCGATTCGCGGGCGAGTGCGGAGCCTTGCATGGGCCACGGAATACGGGAATCAACCAGCCAGACGCACGGGTGTGAGGACGAGCTGCGCCATCTGCGGCTGCGAGCCGCGGAGATCGAGCACGTTCGGTCGGCCCATCTGCGCATCCAGCATGCGCTTCATGTGCGCGAGAAGCGTTATCGCCGTATTACCGCTGCCCTGACCGACTACATCTACACCGTCCGCGTCCGCGACGGCGTGCCCACGGCGACAATTCACGCCGCGGCGTGCGTAGGCGTAACCGGCTATACCGCCGAAGAATTCGCACGCGATCGCTATCTCTGGTTGCGAATGGTGCCGAAGGCCGATCGCGCCCGCGTGAAACGCCAAGCCGCCCAGACGCTATCCGGAGTTGCTTCCAAGCCGATCGAGCATCGGCTGATTCGCAAGGACGGTGCCGTCCGCTGGGTGCGTTCGATTCAGGTGCCCGACTTTGACGCCAACGGAAAGCTGGTCGCTTACGACGGGCTCCTTCAGGACATCACCGAACGGAAGAAACACGAACGACAACGCGAGCAGCTTGTCACCGAGTTACGCCGCGCCCTCGCCGAAGTGAAGACGCTATCGGGCTTGCTGCCAATCTGTTCGGCGTGCAAGGCGCATCCGCAACGACAGCGGATATTGGGAGCAGATCGAACTGTACATCCGGGACCACAGCGACGCTGAATTCAGCCATGGCCTATGCCCAACCTGCCGGCAGGAGCTGTATCCGGCCAGCGCGTGCTACGAGATGCAAAGCGTCAACCTCTCCTCCGGGGAATAGTTACCACAAGCGATCTTCTAACAGTGTTATAGGCGTGACAGGTGCGCCGGTTGGCCTCATCATATAACTGTGGCGACCTCGCTTGGCCGCTGCGAAACCGTGACCACCAAGAGTGAGCGTCCGATGCGAATCAACTGCACCGCTTCCGTCTGGCTCGTAATCATCGCGTCGTTGGCAACGCAAGCCGCGCACGGCGATACGCCGCTCGTCACGATTACTGGTGGCGTGGACGCCGTGAACTCGCAGAACTATGCCTGGAAGGTCACGAACAATCATGATCAACCGATCGTGTCCATTCAGTTTGATCATTACCGCGCCGACACACTCGTCTGCCCGGATGGCTGGTCGCAGGATTGGAAGAACCGCTCGATGGTCGGCGGGAAGAACGCCCCCGGATTCGTGCGGGCCTACGTGGAGAAACCCGCCGACGGCATTCCGGCCAATCGCTCGGAATCGTTCCAAATGCGCATTTCGCTCAGCAGCAATGTGATGGCGCGGCCCGGCAAAGCCATCGTGAAGTTTGCTGACGGCACCGAGGTCACCGTCGACAACGTCGAAGTCCCTTCCGCCCAATCGCTGCTCGAACGCAACGCCATGGTGATTGGAATGGCGGTGCTCTTTGTCGTCGCCCTGACGTGGCACGCCAGCCGCCGCAAGCGACTACAGGCCGAATCCACTGACACGCCCGCCCCGCCGCCGGCGGATGCGGAATAACACGCCGACCGATTTGCCCCACGTAGCCGCGTACGATGTAATCGCGGCATGGACGTGATCCGGACAGAGAATCTCTGCAAGCGATACGGCCAGTTTGTTGCGCTGCGCGACGTGAATCTGCGCGTCGCGGCGGGGTGTCGTTTTGGCTTTCTCGGCCCCAACGGTGCCGGCAAAACCACGACGATCCGCATTTTGCTGGGACTGCTGCGGGCTTCATCCGGCCAGGCGCGTGTGCTCGACCAGGACGTTTGGATACGTGGTCCGCGCTTGCGTCAACAAGTCGGCTACCTGCCGGGCGACGTGCGGTTCTACAGCCACCTGACCGGACGGCAGACGCTCGACTACTTTGCGGGCGTGCGTCGCGCTGACTGCCGGGCAGAGATTCGCCGACTCTCGTCGGCCCTCGATTTGGATCTGGACCGCCGGGTGCGCGCCTACTCGCGCGGCATGAAACAGAAGCTGGGCCTGATTCAGGCGTTGATGCACCGCCCGCAACTGGTCATTCTCGACGAACCGACAATCGGCCTCGATCCGCTCATTCGCGAAGTGCTCTACGACGAGATTCGCCGCGTGACCGACGACGGGCGCACCGTGCTCTTTTCGAGCCACACGCTCAGCGAAGTCGAGGAGCTGTGCGAGCAGGTCGCCATCCTGCGCAACGGCCGGCTGATCGAGCAGGAGCAGATCGCCGTCTTACGGCGGCGCGCCGTTCGTCGCGTGGATGTGCAATTTGGCCGCGGCCCGGCGATCGGCAATCCGCCGCCGGCGTTGAAGATCACCCAGCAATCCGAACAAAGCCTGCGCGGCACGTGGACCGGCCCGGCCGGCGATCTGCTGAAATGGCTGGCGTCACAGAACGTGACAGACGTCAACATCGCCCCGCCCGATTTGGAGGATCTGTTTCTCGCGTACTACACCGACACGGGACCGGAGGGCCGCGCATGAATGCTGCCATCGTCAAACGGTCCTTTCGTGACGGTGCGTGGATACTCGCGCTGGTGTTTGTCGCGGTCGTCGGATTCGAGATGCTCTACGTCGTCGCAATCGACAACGTCGCCGAAGATCTGCTGCAACTGTGGCGTCGCATCCCCATCATCCAAAAGATGCTGGAAATGCTGGCCGGCGTGAACATCGATGAAGATGTTTCGATCACCTCGCTGATGAGCCTCGGCATGGTTCATCCGTTCCTGCTGGCCGCCTGCTGGGCACTGCTGATCACCAGCGGAACACGCGGCACGGTGCGCGAACTCGACGCCGGCACGGCGGACCTGCTGCTCACGCTCCCGGTCTCACGAGCCACCGTCTACGCGAGTGTCTCCATCCTTCCACTGGTCAGTTGCGTCTTGCTGGGCGTGGCGGCCTGGATCGGGCTGCTGGTCGGCGGTCGGCTGTTCGGGCCCGAAGAACCGCTGAACGCCTATCGCGTGTTCATCGCCGCCGTCAACTTCTGTGCGCTGCTGCTCGCCGTCGCCGGCGGCACGTTGTGCGTCGCCGCGATCAGTTCACGGCGCGGCGTTGCGGTCGCCGTGATTCTGGCGACACTCTTGGTCTCGTTTCTGGTGAACTTCCTGGCGGTCTTTGTGCCGGTGATCGAGCGATTCAGCTTTCTCGGCTTTCTGCACTACTACCGCCCGGTTGATTGCGCGCGGACCGGCGAATGGCCAGTCAGCGACATCGTCATCCTGCTATGCGGTGCGATTGCGCTTTGGCTCGTGGGGATGTGGCGGTTTGCCCGGCGCGACATTCCGGCGTCATAAACACACCGTCGTGCAACGCTTTTCTACGCTTACCGGCTCGATGCCAGCACTTCGTTACCCATTGCCGCCAGAAGCGCCCCCGCGTTCTCCTGCCAGCACCGCTCAGGATTCACGCCACGCGGCAACTCAAGCGTAATGGTCGCAATGTTCAGATCGCGGCCGGCCCAGTTTCCGAGCGCGCCCGGCGTTGGATAGCCGATGCTTGGCAGGATGGGATATTCGTTGTACTGCCCCATCAGTATCGCAAGTTGCTCGGCCGGCCCGTCATAGTTGTTGCCGTGGTAACCGAGCGGAATCGAATGCATGTCGATGATCCGAGTAGGCTTCAGTTGCCGGATGGCCCGCACAACGGCCTGCGTCTCCGGTTCGCTGGCCGCCCGCTCACCATGCTTGCCGCCGCGTGAGGCAATCGGCGTCCAATCGCCGGACGGGAAGTTTCGATTCAGATCAACGCCGTGGGCATTCGTTCGCGTACCGCGTGCGAGGCCATCAGGATTCGCGACGGGGATGATCGCAACGGTATGGTGCGCGGTGAGGTCCGGATTGATGCTGAGGTAGTCACGAATGCGGCGGGCCAGGCGGGCTCCGTTCGGCTCGTCGCCGTGAATGCCGCCAACGATCAGCAGCACATCGTCGCCATCGCCAAAGACATTCATTTCAATTGGCCGGCCTTCAACGGAATGGCCGAGCAGCAGCTTCTCGACACGAGGCGCCTTTGCCGCTGCCGGCGTGGGCGATTCGAGGCAGGCTGTCGCAAGTTCGGCCGCCGCCGAGGGCCAACCATTGCACCCCAAACCGAACAGAGTCAACGCCGCGGCAAGAATGGCTGCCCACCATCCACGCCTCCAGGCAGGAGTGCGGACGCGAGCAACGGCGATTGAGCGCACGATGTGCGGCGGACGGCGGCGGCTACGCTTCATTCCCTGGCCTCCTGAGACCACTAGGACGCAACCGCAAACCGGGGATAGCCCGGAAGCGGTCACGGCAGGGATTATTCCGCCGCTAAGCCGCTATTTCTAAGGGAGATACGCCAGACCTATAATCGATAAGCACGCCCCCGTGCGTGGAAGTGTGCCACTGCTTCAAGCAGTGCATGCACAGTTACCGGCGGCCGCACTGCTTGAAGCAGCGGCACACGCTGTTTGAGGATCGTCGGGATTGGGAGCTAGCGGGCGACGACCGGGACGCCGCCGATAAACGACTCCAGCGCAACCGCATTATCGCGCCAAACGCTGAGTGCGCTGTCCGCGCGCGGCAGTTCAAGCGTGATTGTCGGGATGCAGTGGTCGATGCCGGCGTACGTGCCAAAGCTGCCCGGCGTCGGGTAACCCATGCTCGCCTTCACCGGATAGCGATTGTGCTGGTTCATCGCTTCGGCCAGCAGGCGAGCCGGGCCGTCGTAGTTGTTGCAGTGTCGCCCGCCGCGGGCCGAGTGAATCGCGACAATCCGTGCCGGCTGAATGAGCTCCATCGCCTTGATAATCGCCCGGGTCTCCGGCTCGCTGCACGGACGCGTGCCGTGTTTCCCGCTTTTGCCGGCTTTGCTCCAATTGCTGGCGGGGAAGTTGCGATTGAGGTCGATACCGTGGGCGTTGGTGCGTGTCTTACGCAGCAGGCCGTCGGGGTTGGCTTCGGCCAGGATGCCGATCGTCTTGCCCTCGAACATCTCCCAGTGGATACGCAGGTGATCGGCGAACCGTTTGGCCAGCGTGGCACTGGTCGGCTCATCGCCGTGAATGCCGCCGAAAATGAACACGCGATCGGGACCGTCGCCGAAAATCTCCAGCGTCAGCGGGCGGCCTTCGACGGACTCGCCGAGCGACACGGTGCGATGCGGCGGCACAGCAAGCCCCGGTCCCGCCTTGTACTGGTGCTTCGAGGCGGAGGCGGGACGCTGGTGCCCCAACGGCGGACGCGTTTCGCGCCGCGGCCGATGCGGCCGAACGTCGCTCTGCGATCCAGAGCTGTCGCATCCGCTTGACAAGGTCATCACTCCCATCAGGCCTGTCAGAACGAGGAATGCCGAAAGCCCGCCGAACGCTCTGCTTGCAGATTTCATCTCGGATCACCCGTGTTGGGTTGCGGCTCAAAGTGCAATTGCTCGCACCTTCCTACCCGCTGAGACGCTTCACTTCAAGCGCGAATGCGGCGTCTGTTTGCAACTGGTAGTCCTGGGCGGATTTGCGCGTAAAATGATCGCGTGAAAGTTATACACGACGCAACGATCATCACGCCCCAGGACGACGCGGTCAGCACGCTGCGTCATCATAGCCTTGTGTTTGATGAGGGGCGGATCGACGAATTGGTGCTCGCGAGCGAGCTTCAGCAGCGAATCGACGAGGGCAAGTTCAAGCACGTCATCGACGGCCAACAGCACGTCATCGTTCCGGGCTTCGTGAACACACACCATCACCTGTATCAATCGCTGACGCGCTGTCTGCCGGCGGTGCAGGACAAGCGGCTGTTCGATTGGCTGCTCGGACTATATGAGCGGTGGCGGCATCTGGATTACCAGGCCGTGAAGACCGCGGCCCAGATCAGCATCGCCGAACTGCTGCTGCACGGCTGCACGACCACCAGCGACCACTTTTACATGCTGCCGCGTAACAGCGATGTGAAGATGGAAGCGGTGCTCGAGGCGGCGGAGTCACTGGGCATTCGCATTCATCTGTGCCGCGGGTCGATGACGCTGGGGCAATCGCATGGCGGGCTGCCGCCGGACGATTGCACGGAAGACGACGCCGCTGTGCTGGCCGATTGTCAGCGCGTGCTGGAGCGGTATCACAATCGTGATGAGTACGCCATGCGGCGGATCGATCTGGCGCCCTGCTCGCCGTTCAATTGCACGCCGGAACTGTTGCGCGATACGGCGACAATGGCTCGTGAACGCGGTGACGTACTGCTGCACACGCACCTGGCGGAGACGATCGAGGAGGAGAAGTATTGTCTGGAGCATCATGGCTGCCGGCCGGTCAAATTCCTGGCCGACCTTGGCTTCATGGGGCCGGACGTTTATCTAGCGCATTGCGTTTACCTCAATGACGAGGAGATCACGCTCTTTGCCCAGACGCAAACCGGCGTGAGTCATTGCCCGAGATCGAACCTGCGGCTGGGCAGCGGCGTGGCACCGCTTGAGCGGCTGCTGGCCGCCGAAGTCCCGGTGGGCATCGGCGTCGATGGATCGAGCAGCAACGATGGCGGGAATATCCTGGCGGAAGCGAAGCAGGCTTTGCTATCGGCACGTGGGCTGGCCGCGGGGACGGCGGAACCGCTGATGCCGGTGGAGTCGATCTTCAAGCTCACCACAATCGGCGGGGCGCGCTGCCTGCATCGCGAGGTATTGGGACATTTGAATCCCGGCGCGGCGGCGGACTTTGCAATGTTTCGCACCGACGACGTCGCCCTGGCCGGTGCGGTCGCACAAGACCCACTCGCCGCCCTGATCCTCTGCGATACACCGCGCGCCGATCGTGTTTACGTCGGTGGACGCGAAGTGGTTCGCGACGGACGATTGGCGCTGTTGGAAGAGTCGGAATTGGCGGACCGGATGAATGAGTTAGTAAGCCAGCGGTTTTGCGAGGGCGGTGAGTAGGCTTGTCTTGCGGTAGTTTTGCCTTGCGTAGGGCGGGCTCCGCCCCATGAGCGTTAACGTAACGCTCGAATTCCTCGCTTGGCATTTGAGCCCCGTAGGGGCGGCAGGTGAATAGCCCGGGGCTGCGCTACGCTTCGCCCCGGGCTATTCACCTGCGTCCCTGCGGGACTAACGGCAGCCGCCAATTCATGACAGTTTCCGATTCACAAACACCATTTGCGTGATCGTGGCGAGGTTATGTTAACGCTCATGGGGCTCTGCCCTGCAAAAGCCGCCGGCTGTGTGTTAACCGATGACGGGCAGGCGGAAGGCTACGCCCTCGTCGGGGGCGTCGACTTCGTTGAACTCCGAGACGCCAAGCTTGCGTAGGCGTTCGATCACGGCTTGGACGACTTCTTCGGGGGCACTTGCGCCGGATGAAACACCGACCGTTTCCACGCCCTCGAACCACGCGTCGTCGATATCCTCCGGGGCCATCGATCAGGTGCGCGGGAATGCCGCGAGCCTTGGCCACTTCGGTCAACCGCAGCGAGTTGGACGAATTCGGCGAACCGACCACGAGCAACAAATCGATCGCGTCGCTGATTTCCTTGATCGCGTTCTGGCGGTTCTGCGTGGCGTAGCAAATGTCGTCGGTTGGCGGCAGTTCCAGATTCGCAAACCGCCGCCGCAACACGGCAACGATATCGCGCGTGTCGTCCTGGCTGAGCGTGGTCTGCGTCAGGATGACGCCCTTCTCTTCCGCCGGCAGTTCCAGCCGCTCGGCCTCTTCAACCGTCTCGACCAGCACCGTGTGCTGCGGCGCCTCGCCCATGGTGCCGACGACTTCATCATGCCCGGCGTGACCAATCAAGACAATGCGGTAGTCCTCGCGGACAAAGCGGTGAACCTCTTTATGAACCTTGGTCACCAGCGGGCAGGTGGCGTCGATCACACGCAGGTCGCGCTGCTCGGCCTGGCGATAGACCTCGGGCGGACTGCCATGGGCCGAGAGAATCGCCACCGCACCGTCCGGTACGTCGTCCAGCTCTTCCACAAACACGGCCCCCGCCTCTCGCAGCCGGCGCACAACGTGCGAATTGTGGACGATTTCCTTGCGAACGTAGATCGGAGCACCGTAGTGTTCGAGCGCCATCTCGACCACACGAATCGCGCGTTCGACGCCGGCACAGAAACCACGGGGTTTGGCAAGGATCGCCTTCATGCAGCACTCATCAGCGTGGACAGGAAAAACACAGCACTGCCAGAGTGTAGCGCGAAGGCCGGTGGATGCATCTACTCGACCGAGACAAACTTGCGGATCGAACGCACGAGATCCTCGGCGTCGTAGTTGCGGCTGAGATCCAGCGGCAGGAATACGCCGTGGGCGTGATCACTGGCCAGGATCATCAGACGACCGATCGTGGCGTAGCCCTGTTCCTGCGGCGTGTGGCCGACAATGAACCAGTCGACGCCCAGCATGCGGGCAAACTTCTCGACCACCGCGGGCGTGTGGAAGCGGCCCCAGACCAGCGCGTATGCCGGCCCGCCGGGCGAAAGATCGGCGTCGGTCAGATCGCGTTCAAAGATCGACGTGTCGAACGTGTCGAGCAGCAGCGGATCGGGCAGGCTGTGCGCGATAAAGATGCCGTTCTTGGTGCGTGCCGCCAACGGCAGCGCCGCGATGTAATCCTCGACGGCTTCGAGCACGAGGTCGGCCGCATCGCCATAGCGTTGCTCGACGCCGACGTCGAAATCGTAGAGCACCGAGCGGCCGCCCTTGGTGATTTCCTGACGCCGCAACTGCGCCAGCTCATGATTGGACTGGATGCAAAAGACGTTGTCGGGATACTCGCACTTCCACTGCGCGGCCCGGACCAGCAGGTCGATCGAAAGATCGTGCTTGCTCGGGTCGGTGATGTCTTCGTGAATCAGCTCGTGGAGAATGACGCTGCGGCCGGGGCTGCGTTCGAGGGCGCAGAAACGTTGGAGTTTGTCGAAGTTGCGCAGGTTGCCGTGCAGGTCGCCGGTGACGACGAGTTGCCCGGCCGAGCCGAACTCGAGCATCGAGCCCCGCCGGTTCGGATCCTCACGCAACAACGTGGCGGCTTCGTGCAATACTTCACAAGCCGTCTTCGCGTCGGCGGGCTTCGCAACCGTCTCGTCCGTCATTTCCTGCATGCTCTTCCTCGATCAGCAAGCGCGTCGCTGATTATAGCACGTAGCCGGCCTCTGCCCGCCTACTCGGCGCTCAGTTCAACTGTCGGTCGATGAGGCGGCGGAGTTCTGCTTGCGAGACATCAGATGCAATATCGTCTCCAGCCGCGATTGGACTTTGGACATATCGCGAGGACGTTGATCGCGCTCAGTCGCGCAACATTCCATCACCAATAGAGATAGCGGCAGCGGCACGTGCGAATTGAGTTCGATCGGCGGGTCATTCCCGCGCCGGGCTTCGATCGCTAACTTCTTGGATCCAGCCGGGGCGCCGGGCAAAATCGTGCTGAACGCCTTGCCCGTGAGCACCCAATACATGGTCGCGCCCAGGTTGAACACGTCCGTTCGCTGGTCCAGCGGAGCCAGTGCAACCTGCTCCGGAGCAATGTAGTCCGGCGTACCCTGAATGCGCTTCTTCGTGTGCCCCAGTTCGCAACTCTGGCCGAAGTCGATGATCTTCAGCCCGCCGTCCGGCGTCAGCAGGATATTGTTCGGCTTGATGTCCGCATGCAGATAGCCGTGACGATGCATCGCGTGCAGCCCTTCGGCTACCTTGATGAACATCTCGACCACGGGCTCAATGTGCTCGGGGGGCTTTTCCTGGTACTGGTTGTCGAGCCGCTCGCCCTCCACCAACTCCATGACCAGGAACAGTTCCTGCGTCTTGAGCCAGCGGCGGATACGCACAACGTCGTAGCACTTCCGCAGATAGGGATGATCGAGTGCGTGCGAGACTTCGTATTCGATTTCGGCCTGCTCGATGAAGCGGTTGTCCTTCGGGCCGTGGCGAACCACGTGCTTGATCGCGACCTGCCGCCGCGCAGCACGTTCGCGGGCCGCGTATATGACGGCGCCGGCACCACGACCGATACGATTGGAAATCTCGTATCCAGGCAGATGTGCAAACGTACGGGCCATGGCCCCTTCGCAACCACCATAAAAATGTCCCGGCCCGCTGCCGGGACAGCACCAGAGTTTAGCGTATTCCACGGTTTGCGGCGACAACCGGGGGCGACCAACCCCAGAGCGGTTTCGCCGGGTGAGTTATCGCACGATCCCCTTGCGCAGCAGAAGCTGGCAAAGGTCATGTGCCTGCTCGGACAACTCCGGATGCAGCCGGGCATCCGACGCCGGATGGAGCCAGACCTGCGCCAGGTCCAACCCATGTCGTTGTTCGAGTGTTCCAAAGACCGCCAAGAGCGTTTCGGCCTGGGCTTGCGGCAGCGTGGGCGCGTTGGTGGCGATCACCGCCACACGAACGTGCGAACTGCGCGGCTCCCAAATACACTGACCATCAGGCCCAATGATGCAGTCGAAGAAATCGCGGTCGGCGGGAGCAGCGACATAGTCGATCTGCACCTCGGCGACATTGCGCGAACTCTCCGCCATCAGAAGCGTGTTGGAAGCCCAGCCGGGCATTGGCGGTTCAAGCCATAGAAGCAGCGTAGCACCAATCGTCATGGAACCGATTAGGCTCGCTACGATCATCGCGTTGCGTTTATCCGGACCCACCGAGATCATCCTGGATACTGATGAAAGCGTCCCTGCTAGTTGATATGTACTGCGCTGCGGATCGCTTTGCAACCTCTTTCCCTCCCCCCCACCCGATTGAGCCATAATTCGTCGCTTCGAGTACACTATCTATTCTTCGGTATGAACGAACGATTTGCACAATACGTCGCCGGCGCTATTTGCGCAAGCTTATTCGTAGCGGGCGCGGCGCGCGCCGACACCGTCGTGCTGTCCGGCAAGCCGCCCTTCCGCAACGTCCAGATTCGCAACTTCATCGATGGTCGGTTGGAGTTTCGCGGCGTATCGCGTGAGATCCTGCGCAAGCCGCTTGAACAGATCACGCGGGTCGAAATCACCGACCTTCCGATGCTCTCGAATGCCGAGTTGCTGCGCAGCCGAGACCCCGCCACGGCATGTACGGCGTACGAGTTGGCGCGGTCTGAGTACAACGAAGGATGGCTGCGAGATTTGATCTCGGCGCGACTGGTTGGAAGTTACAACGACGCGGGTCGTTTCGCGGAGGCGATCAAGGCGTATCTGGCGATGATCGAGCGGCATCCGCAGCTCGGCGCGAGTTTGCTGCCGCGGAAGGCGCAACCGCCAGGCTCCGAGGCTAACCAACTGGCTATCAGGCGTTTACGATCGTTTTGGGAGGAATCGCTGCCCAGCCAGCGACCGGAGCCGCTACGCCGACTGTTCGTGGACTTGGCGGTCCTGGAAGGCGTTGCGGACATACCCCAGGACCTGCGGCCTCCCGCGTCTGCGGGCCAGTCAGCATCAGCTACGTCCGAGTCGCGAACCGAAAGCGATGATGAGCTGCCGCCGCTGCTGTTCGGCGAGGAGCGGGCTAACGATCGCAAGCCCGCTACGCCAAAACGAGCCGCTTCGACGGGGCCGCCGCCTGTCTTGTCAGACGATTCGCTCGCTCTGGCAGCGGCGCGCAAACTGGCAGATAGCGAGCAGTTCGCCCACGCCCGCGACATCATGGAGCGGCTGCTGCCCTATCTGGATACCCAAACGAAACTTACGACCAGAATCCTGCTCGCACGCTGCCGGCTGGAGTCCGGCCAGGCCGCTGCCGCGGCGGACGACATGCTCAAGCTTGCCGATTCCACGACAGATCGGACGCTTGCCGCCCGCGCGCTCTATCATGTGGCGTTGGCGCATGAGCGCCTGGAGCGGGCCGACGTGGCACTCGACCTCTACAGTAAGCTGCTGGATCGCGACGACCTGCCAGCGGAGTTGCGGGAGCAGGTCCGCCGGCAACTGAGCAGCCTGGAGCGATAACTCGACCGGAGAACGTTTGCGTGCAGAGCGGTAAGTACTTCCTGGAGACGTTCGGTTGCCAGATGAACATTCTGGACAGCCAACTGGTCGAGGCTCAGCTTCAAGCACGGGGGATGTCCGCGGCGAGCAGCTTCAGCGAAGCCGATCTGATTCTGTTCAACACGTGCAGTGTGCGCCAACACGCCGAGGACAAGGTCCATTCGCGACTGGGGCATCTGAAGCGGCTCAAGGCGGCGCGGCCGGATGTGATCATCGGCGTGCTGGGCTGCATGGCCGAACGCGTCAAAGAAGATCTGTTCGTCAGCGCGCCACATGTGGATCTGCTGTGCGGACCGGGGGAACTCAACCGTTTGCCGGCGCTGCTGGATGAGATCTCCGAACGGCACGCGCGTGTGACGGCGCTGGCCGGCAGCATGTCGCGGCGGACGGAAGTGCTCAAGCGGGCGCTGGAGTATGACAGCCTCGAAGCGCTCGATCTGGCCCGTACACCGGACATCGAAGGCAGCGTGCTGCAATCGTATGTGCGTGTGCAGCGTGGATGTGACAAGTTCTGCACGTATTGCGTGGTGCCGTTCGTACGCGGGCCGGAACGCAGCCGCCCCCCGACCGCGATCGTGGACGAAGTGCGGCGGTTGGCCGAATACGGCTGCCGCGAAGTGACGCTGCTGGGGCAAACGGTCAACAGCTACGCGCATCTCGAAGACGATCAGCCGGTTTCGTTTGCGAAGCTGCTTGAACGCGTGCATGCGGTCGAGGAGATTGATCGCGTTCGGTTCGTGACGAGTTTTCCTGCGGACTGGGACGAGGACATCTTTCGGGTGATGCGTGACTATCCGCGCATCATGCCGTATCTGCACATTCCCGCGCAGAGCGGATCGAATCGTGTGCTGAAGAACATGCGGCGAACGTACACCGCCGAAAGCTATCTTGAACTGATGGACACGGCGCGCAAGTACGTTCCCGATATTGCGCTGGCGGGCGATTTCATCGTCGGTTTCTGCGGCGAGACCGAAGAGGATTTTCAGCAGACGGTCGATCTCATTCGGCGCGTGCAGTACGAGAGCCTGTTCATCTTCAAATATTCGCCGCGACCGGGCACCAAGGCCGACCGCCGGGAGGATGACATTCCCGACGACGTGAAAGCTCGGCGTAACAACGAGTTGCTGGCGGTGCAGAATGAGATCAGCCACGCGCGCAAGCGAGCGATGATCGGCCGCGAGGTCGAGGTGCTGGTCGAGGGCCCGAGCAAGGCGGCGCGGAAGGCCCAAGGCGAGCAGCGCTCGCAGTTGCGGACGCGCGGAAAGGCGGCGCCGGCGTTCATCGAAAGAGCTCAGGCTACAGAAGAGCAGCAGCGTCAACGCGCTACCGGAACAACAGCAGGACAAGGAACCGCCGGCGCGGAACGCCGCGTGGATGCAGGAACCGAGAAGCGAGGGGACGCAGGGCGTGGGGAGCGAATAGACGCGGGAACCGAGGAGCGAGGGAAAATCCTGCAGCTTGTCGGGCGTACGCCGGGGGATGCGATGGCATTGTTCGAAGCCCCGTTGGAATACACGGGAGCAATTGTCAAAGTGCTGATTGAAGACGCATCGCCGAATTCGCTGTTTGGGCGCGTGATTGAAGTGATCTCACCGCCACGGGCCGCGGGGGTCAAGCCACCACACGCGTAACGACCGGGCTCTGTAGCGACCGGCCGTCGTAGCAACCGGGCTCTGTACCGGCCGGCCGTTGTAGCAACCGGGCTCTGTACCGGCCGGCCGTTGTAGCGACCGGGCTCTGTACCGGCCAGCCGTTGTAGCGGCCGGGCTCTGTACCGGCCGGCCGTTGATGGTCGAGCGACCTGGGCCAGGCTCAACGGCAAGCGGGCGCCACCTGGCACAGGGCATTGCGGCGAGCGGAGCCCGCCCTACGGGTTCGCGTCCTTCACGGAATCGCGCCTCGCACGGGCTCGCGCTTCTTACGGAATTACCGAGCCGACGGGCAAATCGGTCATGCCTTCTGATGCAGCCTTCACTTCGCCGCCGGTCGGATACCAGAACACGGGACTGCGTGACTTGCGATCGCTGAGCGTCTCCGCATGTCCGTCGAAGAACACCGCGTTGATCCAGCCGTTGTTGTCGTGCGCGTCGCCGCTGCTCATGTCGCTGGTTTGTCCGTGGCGGTACGAGAGGGCCAGGTTCTGCCCGCCCGACGGCGGTTGGTTCACGTGGTCGAGCAGACGGCCGTCCCAGTTTCGCGTTCCGGCACGGACGCCATACGAGCGCGAACCGGTCCACCACGCGCCGGCGGACGTGAATGAACCGAACCACATCGGGTCCGGCGAGATGTCGTGGTCGAGCACCAGCGTGTTCGGCAGGAAACGCGTGCCGTCCGCCGCGAAGATCTTGCGATCAGCCTGTTCCAAGCGGAAGAGTTGCGGCAGGTAGCTGGCGGTCTGCACTTCCCAGCCGTATTCGTCGGTCTCGAAGTTGGGCGCGCTCAGCGAGTACACCTTGTACTCACCCTGGCCGGCGAGCGGCGCACTTGCGAGTAGCCGACGACTCTTGTGGCCGAAGTATTGATGATGAACCGGCATCAGATAGCTAACCGCCGGCCAGGGCCCGATCTGCTCGAAATCCGCAAGGTCGGGGTTGATTTCCGGTCGCGGCGTGCCCCAAATCACAGACGTTTCGCCCTGCGCCGGACACCGCCACTCATCAAGCAGCAGGTGGAAACGCTCCGCCCGCCGGGCTGGCAGCGAGGATATGTGCGGCAACGTCGGGGACATCCAGTCGTAGCTTTGCACGGGCAGGTGTCGGCGGTGCAACAGGCCGGGATTGTTATACCAGACACACTTCAGCGTCCGAACGGCGACGCCCGAAGTGTTGACTCCCGGAAACCAATCGTCCTCTTCGGTAGTGTACGAGTGTAGACCGACGCCAAAATCGCGCAGCCGCTGCGCACAGACAACAGAACGCGCTTGTGCTCTTGCCCATTGCAGACCGGCGGAAATCATTGTCAGCAACAGAACTATGATGGCAACAACGATCAGGAGTTCGGTGAGTGAGAATGCGGTGCGCGTCACCACGTTGCGCAGCGGAGCCGACGCGGATGAAGATGCAGTACCTGGCGCGTGAACGCTTTGCGCATGGTGAGACTGATTTGGCCTCTTGGCCCCGTCACTTCGCGAGCGGCTCATCCCGTACCCCCAGTGTGTCGGTGTCTACATGCGCATTCACTTCCGCAAGACCGGCGAGCACTTCGCGATAATGCTCGCCAACACGGAGCACACCGTCTTCGCTCTTGATGCAAGGCAACAGCGTCCGTCGGGCGGTGTCCGGGTTTTGCGCGGGAATACAGGCGATTTCACTGCGATCGAGCCAGAAGGTGTCGCCGGTCTCGACACAGACGAACTGCACGCCATCGGGCAACGGCGATCCGCCGCCGCCGATTTGAAAACCAACAATCAGCGCCAAAAGGAAACAAACCCCCGCCGCCGCGAGCTTGACCCGCGTCGCCGAATCCGAAAGGTCCATGCGCCACCCCATTCCACAATCCACCCCGCCGGAGCAAGAAGAAAAGCACCCCGTCACGCCGGCCGGGCATTGGTTTCGTTAAGGCGGAGTTATGTAGACAATCCACTCGCCAGAGTCTGAGATACGTTGAGGTGAGTGTAACGCGGTGGAGAATGAGTGCAAGTTTAGGAAGGGCCGGAATCCAGAAACCGCGACAGCCAGCCCCCATGCATTGCCGCTGACGAGCGTTCTTGATAGATTCGAGCTTGTCCCATTCTGCCCTGGATCTCGCTATGTCACCACGCAGCACCGTACAACATATCTGTGATTGGGTAACCAGCGGTGTTTCCACCGTTACCGGCGCCGTTGGGCTTCAGCAGCTTCTGCTCAAGGCAACCGAATCGGACGACGGCTGGGGGGTCGTGGCATGTGCCGGCGTAGCCGTAAGTGCATCTGCCGTAATGAAATACCTCGCGGGGAAGCGCGACAGCGACAGCCGGCGAGAACTGGTCGCGGCAATAGAAACCGACGTTCAGGCACGATTAAAGAGCCTGAAGCTGAACCAGCTCTCCGACGCCATCAACGCAGAGACCGCAGATCCACAACTTCGCCTGCTGGCTCTGATGACACAGGCCGCCGCCGCCGAGGGAGCGGAGCGGCAAGAGCAATTGAAGGCGATTCGCGGCGTGCTGGAAGCAGATGCGCAGACTCGACGCAAGTTGACCGCATTCATCATGCGGTTCGAACAGCATATCTCCGTTATCCAACAGGAGTTCCGGGACAGTTTCGACGCGATCCTGGAATGCCACATCGCAGATACGCAGAGCATTGTCGCCGAGCTGAACCGGCTTCACGCGCCGGCGCTACATACGCCACTCGCCAAAGTCGTCGAGCCGATCGACCGGTTCAAATACAACGCACGAGTGGTGCCGCTCCTGGGACGCGAGCGGGAACTGGAGCAGTTGGGCGCGTTTCTCGACGATGACCGAGCGCTGCTGTGGTGGCTGTGGGTCGGCGACGGCGGCGTCGGCAAAAGCCGACTCATGCTGGAATTCATACTGGAAGCCCAATACCGCGGCTGGGCGGCGGGCTTCCTGCGTACGGTCAAATCGTTCGATCCTGAACGCTGGAAACCAACTGACGATACGTTGATTATTGTGGACTATGTCGCTTCGCGACCGGAGGAAACGCGTAAATGCATTGCCGCGCTCCACGACCGTGCCGCGATGCTGGGCAAGAAGGTCCGTTTTGTCCTGCTGGAGCGTTCCGCAACGGAAACCGACCAGTGGTATCGGGACTTCTGCTCGACCGGATCAGAGCAAACCGAACTGAACAACCACCGCTACCAGCCGCCGCGGCAGTTGGAATCGCCCGATGAGGAATCCGCCTGGAAGGTCTTTGCGCACATGGTGCGTGCGACCGATCCCGACAGTGAGTCGGTCAGCGTAGCGCAACTTCGTGCGCTCAAGGCGACGTTTCTGGAACACATTCGCGAACGCCCAGTCCAGCAACGTCCGTTGTTTGCGGTCCTCGCCGCGGAGCTTGTGGCCGAACGTGGGGCCACAGGATTCGAGCGATGGGAGACCGATACGCTGGTCAAGCTCGTATTGGAACGAGAAATCGAGACGCGTTGGAAGAATCGGGTCGATGCCAGGCACGTGAATCTGCTTGTGCTGGCGACGTTCATAGACGGTCTGTCACGCAGACAGGCATACAAAGCCGCGAAACGTGTGCGGGGGCTGCCCGACATGGATTCGCTGAATCTGCAAACCTACCGCGTCCTTACGGGTTACGACACGAAGCAAGCCAAGCACGAACTGCCGCCGCTGCTTCCGGATCTGCTGGGAGAGTGCTTTGTATTGGAGCGGATGGCTGGGAATTGCGCGATACCTCATGTGGAAGGAAACCCCGATGCCATTCGAGGGACCGCGCAGCGAGCCCTCGCGTGGGCGTGGGAGATTTCGCCCTTCAGTACTGCTCGGAGCATCCTCAGAGTGGTGCGCGATTTTCGGCATCATCCCCAAGTCGCCGAGCTGCTCCGCCATCGCAAGGCACACGAAACCATCTGGGGAGCGATGATCGCCGACGCCGCCGGATACGATCTCGATAGCTCAGTTTCAGATGAGATTCTCCAAGCATTGCGACAATCGAGTGCCCCAACTATGTGTAAAGCCGGTGCCTACTGCAACCGCGGCGTGGCACACGGTCAGCTCGGAAACCACAAAACAGCAATCGTGGATTTCACCACCGTCATCGACATGCCCGAGGCACCTACTGATGAGAGAGCCAAGGCCCTAAACAACCGCGGCGTGGCACACGGCGAACTCGGAGACCTCAAAGCGGAAATCGCGGACTACACCACCGTCATCGACATGCCCGAGGCACCTACTGATGAGAGAGCCAAGGCCCTAAACAACCGCGGCGTGGCACACGGCGAACTCGGAGACCTCAAAGCGGAAATCGCGGACTACACCACCGTCATCGACATGCCCGAGGCGCCAACTGATGAAAGAGCCCGAGCCCTGTACAACCGCGGCGTGGCACACAGTCAGCTCGGAAACCACAAAACAGCAATCGTGGATTTCACCACCGTCATCGACATGCCCGAGGCGCCAACGGACCAGAGAGCCAAGGCCCTAAACAACCGCGGCGTGGCACACGGCGAACTCGGAAACCACAAAACAGCAATCGTGGATTTCACCACCGTCATCGACATGCCCGAGGCGCCAACGGACCAGAGAGCCAAGGCCCTAAACAACCGCGGCGTGGCACACGGTCAGCTCCGAAACCACAAAACAGCAATCGTGGATTTCACCACCGTCATCGACATGCCCGAGGCGCCAACGGACCAGAGAGCCAAGGCCCTGTACAACCGCGGCGTGGCACACGGCAAACTCGGAGACCTCAAAGCGGAAATCGCGGACTACACCACCGTCATCGACATGCCCGAGGCGCCAACGGACCAGAGAGCCAAGGCCCTGTACAACCGCGGCGTGGCACACGTTCAGCTCCGAAACCACAAAAGAGCAATCGTGGATTTCACCACCGTCATCGACATGCCCGAGGCGCCAACGGACCAGAGAGCCAAGGCCCTAAACAACCGCGGCGTGGCACACGGTCAGCTCGGAAACCACAAAACAGCAATCGTGGATTTCACCACCGTCATCGACATGCCCGAGGCGCCAACGGACCAGAGAGCCAAGGCCCTGTACAACCGCGGCGTGGCACACGACGAACTCGGAGACCTCAAAGCGAAAATCAAGGATGTCACTGCGATTCTCGAAATGTCGGACGCTCCGGATGAGCTGAAAGCCCTAGCTCGCAAGGCTCTCGGCGCGCTCTCGTCGGAATAGCGCCCCAGCGACATTAGGGATTCCCCCCCATCGCCACGATGAGAAACGCCAGAAACACGCGACGCGCACACCACCCGCCGCACGCGATCCGCTGCCCCCTCCCCACCATCAGCAAACAGCAAGAAAGCCACCGGTGGGATTCGAACCCACGACCTGCGGTTTACAAAACCGCTGCTCTGCCAATTGAGCTACAGTGGCAAGTCATTGACACTACGACGCTTGCGATAACGCCGCTTCTGCGGGCGTTTGCCCCGCACCGGCGGCCGTTTCGCAGGCAGCATGCGTGGCTGATGTTACCAGAATCCGGCCTCAGAGTCAGCAAACGCGGCTTTGGCCGGCGGTTTTTCGACCGCCGCTTCGACCGGCAGTTTTTCAAGTCGCATACTCTGCTACTCTGCGCCGGCGGCTCCTGGAGTCGCAGCTTCCGCCGGCAGCTTATCGAGTCACGGCTTCTGCCGGCAGCTTATCGAGTCACGGCTTCGCGGGGATGCGCACTGCTTCCGCAGCACGCCGGCCAACCTCGCTAAGTGGGCTGCCCTGACTGCGCTTGACGGCGGAGCGCGAATCGCCGAGTCTAAGTTCCTGATCCTGATACCTGATGGACGCGGTGCCGCGGCCGTTGGGTTGCGGACATTTCTGAAAGGACGAAGCACCGTGGGTTCATGGGACTGGAGAAAGCGTTCCCCCTTTGATCCGCTGGCCGAGCACATGCGGCACGTCCGCAAATGTGTCGACCACGTGCTGCCTATGTTCGAGAGCGTTCGCGACGGCGATTACGAACGTCTGAATGCTCTGACTGAGGAGGTCTTCACGGCCGAGCACGAGGCGGACAAAGTCAAGAACGAGATCCGCCGGACGATTCCCAAGGCGTTCTCGCTGCCGGTGTTCCGCGGCGATCTGCTGGCGTTCGTACACGTGCAGGACCAGATCGCGGACAAGGCGGAAGATCTTGCAGTCCAGCTCACATTGAAGCGGCTCACCTTGCCGACCGAACTCGCGGCGGACGTGATCGAGTACGTCCAACAGGTGCTCAAAGTCTGCGATCGGCTGTACGCGGCCGTTGATCTACTGACGAGCTTGCAGGAACAGGACTTCGACGGCCCCAAGGGCGACCAACTCATGAAGCTCGTCGCGGAGGCCGAACACGAAGAGTGGGTGGCCGACAAGCGGCAATACGCGCTGGCCCAGCGCTTATTCGCTCTGGAAGACCAGATGAAGCCCACGGATATTTTCCTGTGGTCCGGCATTTTTCAGAATCTCGGCGCGCTCGCCAATCATGCGGACAAGACCGCCGAGCGAGTGCGACGAATGCTGGCTCACTGATGTTCTGTACCGCCTGACCTCCAGGAGTTGAGCATTGTTGGGCGCCATCTCCGCTGAAACTCTCTTTCTGATCGGCGCCGGCGTGGTCGCCGTCGGAATGCTGCTGTGGGACACGATCGAGGTCGGTCGCAACGATGCGGCCAACCTGGTCAACGCTGTCATCGGCGCCCGCGTCCTGGATCGAAACGTCGCGGTCTACATCGCCGGCGCGGCGGTCCTGCTCGGTGCAACCGCGGCCAGTCCCGTCATGGAGACGGCCCGCAAGGGCATCTTCGATCCCAGCATGCTGACGATCGAGATGGCTCTGTCGGTATACGTCGCCGTCTACATCGTCGATACGGTCCTGCTGTACGGCTATTCGGCATTCGGCATGCCCGTCAGCACGACGGCCTGCCTGGTTTTCGAGCTGCTGGGCGCCGCGTTTGCCCTCGGCGGAGCAGATGTGGTCAACTGGACCAAGGCGCGTAGCGTTGTCGCGGCGATCGTCTGCTCCATCGCTGTCACCGGGTTCGCCGCCTTCCTGATTCAACGTGTCGTGCGCGGTGCAATCGGTGATCGCAGTCGACATCTCCCCGTGCTGCTAAACCACGGCGGCTGGGCCGCGGGCGGCATGCTCGCGGGCCTGACATACTTCATGCTCGTCAAAGGCATGAAGCACATCGCTTTTATGAATGCGATCAACGCCGCGTTCGATCAATCGGTTGGGCCGATACTCACGCTGCTCATCCTCTGGGTGGGCTACGGCATAATCATTCACATCCTGCTGGCGTCGCTCGGAAAGTGGTGTGCTCGGCGGCTGTTTCCCGCGGTCGCCATCATCGGCACGGTGGCCATGGCATTCGCTTTTGGGCAAAACGACCTGGCCAACTGCGCAGCACCGGGACTCGCCGCGGTGTATCTACTTAAGAACTGGCACGCCGGCGTCGAGACCGCCAGCAAGGTGCCCATCTCGATCTGGGCGTTGGCCGGCTGCGGGTTCCTGATGGCGTTGGGCATGACGACGCGTAACGCGCGACGGGTGACCGATTCGGCAGTCCGTGCCGGCAGCATGGCGCACCAAGTGCGATTGTGGGCCCCGCAGTGGTGCCTCGCGATTGCGCGCCTGCTGCTGCGATTCCGCAGTCGCGGAGCCGTCCTCGCACCGCTGCCGGAGATTACGCGCAAGGGCAAACGCATGCACTACGACGTGCTGCGGGCCTGCGTCATCCTCTCGATCTCGGCCAGTGTGATCGCCTACGCGTCCGGATTCGGGCTTCCGGTTTCGACGACGTACGTCTCTTTTGCCGCCATCATCGCCACGGGATCGGCCGACCGCATCTTCCAGCGTGGCGACGCCGATCTGAAACTCGCCCGCACGATCTGGGTCATCTTCAGTTGGTTCGCGGCGGCAGTCATCGCGGCGGTCTGTGCCGGGTTGGTCTGCCTTCTGGCGTACAAGCTGGGAGCGGCGGGCATCGCTATCGGCGTAGTCAGCAACCTGGCCGTGCGTCGAGTGCTGAAGCGACGCGCGGACGCACAAGAACTGCGAGTCCGCGAGGCGGCACACGAGCGCAAGTACCCGGAGCAGTACGTCGAAGAGTACGAGGATTAGTACTTCGAGCCGCCAATCACACGGCCTTAGAATTCCGGCTCAGGCGGGAACAGTTCATCGCGCATCGACATGAGTTCTTCGCAAGTATCAATGTCGTCCGAAACCGGGATCAGGATGATCGGATTCAGGCCGGGATCACGCCGCTGCGGCGGATTGTTGGGCGTGTCCAGAATCGCGAGCGACGCCCCGATCACGAGCTGCTCCGAGTCGTCGATGACATTGCCCCGCAGGCTGCCGTCGGAATACAGCGTCATGTCGTTTGCGAAGATCTCCCGGCGTGCGATGTAGATCTCGCCTTCGATAAGCCCAAACAGTCTCACGACGACCGTCACGCCCGGCTTGCCATCGTTGTCGTCGTCGCTGATCAGAGGATCGTTGCGATCCGTGGAGAGCGGGACATTCGGGTCGCCATCAATACCGTTCAGCGTCGGCGTCGCAGGACGATGGATCTTCCACGCTCCGTCCTCCTCGTAAACATCGACGACCGCCCCAATGGGCTGAATGGCCTGCGTGGCGGCGTCGGAGAAGATCGTGTCGAAGTTTTGATTGGCGATGTAGTCGGCGTGGCAGAAGCTGTCGTACGCAACTAGCTCCCCGTCCTCGATGACCAGGTCCGTGAAGCCATATGAAACGATGAACGTGGCCAGCGGGCCGTTGGCCGTTTCTCCGTCGTAGGCAACGATGTCGTAGTGAGCATAGTGCCCCGCCATGGCCGCCATGGCTTCTTCCTTGCTGGTCGGTGCAACCCAGTTGGCGTCGTTGGTGGGCGTTTCATACAGCGGGCTCTCCGGCCACGACGCCGGAAAAGAACAGCCAACGAGAAACACGCAACCTGCCGCAACGGCGGTGAGGGTCACGATGGGAAAGGATGACTTCAACATTGGAGATCTCCTGTCTCGTTTCGATGGGCCTCGGACTTCGGATAATCATAGCAGGCCATTGCAGTCTGGAATCCCCAAGTGGTCTCCACACACCCGGGAGCGGCTGCCCGGCCAACCCGCCTTCACCGCAAAGCATTACAAACAAAACAGTTGTAACCACGACACATCTGAGAGCAACTGCCCGCGTACGTCGGCCACATCTGTGGCTCTCGCGGCGGCGGCGTCCAAACCCGCGCCAGCACCACGGGGCAAAGAACACCTCGCTTCGCTGAAGGTTGATCGTCATCCGCTTGTGTGGTGGCAAAGTTGCCTATCGCGCTAGGCGCGGATAATCTGCCCGGCACGAGCGAGAGAAGAATAGACGGCGCACCTTATCGATAAAGCGGCGCGGCGGCTGAGTTCTGCGATGCGTCGCATTGCACCAGTCTCGGCAAGTTCACTCGGGGTGCGAATGGAGGGCGATTCCCATGCTGATTGCGGGTACAGAGATAGCCTCACTTCTGGCTGATGCGACGGAGACCAGCCGCAGTTGCGGGATGCTATTCGCGATTCTCCTCCTGTTCGCCGGCATCCTGAAATGCCTCCAGATTATCCGGCGCCCGACCACAAACACGCTGTGCGTGCTTTCACTTACGTTGGTTCTCATCGCATGGGTGGGCTTTTCGATCCTAGGGAACGCGATCGCCCCGAAGGTGGCACAATCTGATCAGTCACCCCGCATCTTCATGATCGTCGGATGGATGGTGCTGTTCTGCATGGTGGTGACGGCGTTCGTGCTCGGAATCATCGGTCTGGTTGACTATCAGCAACACAAAGACGAGTACCGCCAGGGACGGCACCAGGCCGTCTGGGGAATCCTGCTCAGCAGCGGATTCATTGCCCTGTGCGGCTTCGGCCTCGTACGCAACGTCCTGGCCCGCACGGAAAAAGCCCCTCCGCAGATCGCAACTGAGCCAGGCGAGGTTTTTGAATTCGAGAAATACAACTTCAGCTTCAGGGCTCCGGAGAAGCCGTGGGTTCGGTTGGACGTGAAGACGATTAATCCGGATGCGACTTTGGGCTTCTCACGTCGCGACCCGGAGTTGTTCTTCTTCATAATCGCGGAGCAAGCGGGGGTTGAATCCAATATGGCGGCTGAGGGATTGGCCGCCGTGGCGGAAGCCCACCTGCGTCAGGGTGGAGAACAGGCCGCGATCGGGGAGAAACGCGAGGAGACCGTGGCGGGCGTTGCCGGCCTGCGGTTCACCAGCAGCGTCACGACCTCCGGCCGGATGATGAGTTTCTCACACTGGGTCGCAATCCATAACGGATACGCCTGGCAATTCATTGTCGCCGGCCCCGCCTCGGCCGAGGCAGAAGTGCAGCGGGCCGGCCGCAAACTCGTACGCCGTTTTGAATTGCTGGAGCCCGAGCGCACTTTCCACGCCGCCACACGTTCGGCCCAGGACGTGAAGGCGCCGCAATTCGGCTATGAATTGCGGCTGGCCGACAGCGGCTGGCATGAATGGACCGAGATGCACGACAACTTCCCCGCGGCGCACAGCGGAGCGCTGCGTGGTCTCACGCATGTTTTCAGTGTTGTGCCGCTGCGTCTCGGCGGCCTCTCCCCCACCGACGCCGAGTTGGCAACCGCGATGTTGGCAACCATCGGGATGATGTACCCGCAGGACGTTGATGCAAAACGGCCATTTGCGCTAGGCGATCTTAAAGGCCACGTCTTCGACTGCACGCGGCAGGTGGAGGACAAAAACTTCGTCTACCGGCTGCATGTAATCCGCAACAATGATTTCGCATATCTGCTGGCCGGCTGGCATTTGGCGATGGCGGGAGTCGACACTGCGCCGCTCGACGAAATCGTGCAGCGGTTTGCCTACGTTGGCACGGATGACCCAACGAGTGAACTGAGTCCGCCGGAACGCGAAACGCAGAGCCTGCTCTTCGCAAACCTCGGAGACGCCGTGTTCAACGCCGGACAGTTTGTGCGTGCCGTGGAATACTACCGCCAGGCGTTCTCGTACAATCCGGACAATGAAGACCTGCTGAACGCGGTCGCCGATGTTTACAGCCGGTTGGGGCGTAATCAGGCTGCGCTGAGTTTCCTGGAGGAGCACATCGCGCGTTTTCCGAAAAGCCAACTCAGCCACGCCAACCAAGCCTATCAACTCGCCTGCCTTGGCAAGCCCGAACAAGCCGTGGCAATCTACGAGCGTGCGTTTGCGGACGGTTTCGACGATGAGGGCTTCTTCGACAATTACATCGAGCAGCTTGAAGCACTCAACCGCTTCGACGACGCGCATGCGGCGGTCGACGCGGCACTGGCACGTGGCGGGTCACGCCACTATCAATTGTGGAAAGCCCGCCTCTATGGGGACCAGCAAGAGCACGAAAAGGCCATTGAATTGCTCCGCGAGATGGAAGCGAACAGCGGCTTCGACGCTATCGCGACATCGCTCCTGATTGAGAACTACCTGGGAGCACTCGAATACGCCGACGGCCGCGCCGCCTGCGAGCGTGCCATCGAAAACGGCTACAACAGCGCTTACCTGCACTGGCTCAAGGGCCAATGTGAGCTGGGCCTCAAACGCTATCCCGAGGCCAAAACTTCCTTCGAAAATGCCGCTCGCTTGGATCCCACCGACGAGGAAATCCGCCGCTACCTGGCGTACGTTTCGGGCCTCTTGGGCGAAGGCGACAACAGCAACATCAAGGAGCCGCTCGATCCCGTGCAGTTACCGGCTTCGGTTGCAGCGCGCGTTGAGGCAGCTTCCACCACGATGCCCGAACTCAGCGAGAATGAAAGCGGCGCCTGGATTCCCATCCACGTCGAGGGGATCGAGTTCGAGGAGGACGGTACCCGGAGGCAAACGCAGCAGGTAGTGATTCACGTCAACACGCGCCAGGCCGTCAGCGACTTCAACACGTTGACGTTCGATTTTGACCCGCTGACCGAGCAAATCTTCGTCAACTGGCTGACGGTCAAGGATGCGGACGGCAACACGGTTGCGACCGGCGACGTGAACACGTACTACGTCGTGGACGACACTTCGGGAAGCATGGTAACTCAGGACAGGATTCTGCATGTCCCGGTTCCCGGATTGGCGCCGGGCTTGATCGTGGACTATGCCGTGACGGTACTGCGCTCCACTGCAACGGAACGTTGGTCATTCGAGGAGGAGATATTCGCGCACGGATGCCCGGTGGGCTATCACGCCGTGTTTGCGCGAGGAGACGTCGCCAACCTGGCATACGACGCCTCTGACAACATCACCGTTGAGCAAGAACCGAACTGCGTCATTTGGTCGGTGACCAACCAGCCAATCTACCGCTGGAAATGGAGAGCACCCCGCTACGATCGCTGGTTGCCCACTGTGGCCTTCGCGGACAAACGTGCAACGTGGGATACCGAAGTCACGGAGTACCTGGAATCGCTGCGGGACCACTTGGAGTTGGATGACGAAACCCGCGCGCTCGCCGCGCGTCTCACGGCGCAACTCGCGACCGACGATGAGAAGCTGGCGGCGTTGGTGCGGCACGTCCAGAGCGAATACACGTACAGAGCGATCGAATTCGGCCGACGCGCCGCCGTCCCCAACACAACCGACTTCATCACTCGCAGCCGGTATGGCGACTGCAAGGACCACGCGCTGCTCTTGCGTCAACTGCTGACGGCGGCCGGATTCCGCGCCAACCTGGCTCTCATAAGCACAACACACGGGATTCGCCCCACGCTGGCCTCGCTCGATCAGTTTGACCACATGATTGTGCATGTGGACGTCCCGGACGGCGACCGGTTCATCGATTGCACCGACAAGTACGCGGACTTGACCGGCCCACTGCCGTACACGCTGGCCAGCAAACAAATCCTCGTGCTGGACGCGGACAACCCCAGATTCATCGAGACCGGCGCGTGCGCGGCGACTGTGGTTCGCTGCGACCGCCGCATCGAATTGGCAGGCGGAACGCATGCCTCGGTTGACGAGCATCTCACACTCTCCGGCGATTGCGCAACACGCATGCGCACTTTCCTGAGCATCTGGAACCAGAACGATCAACGGGCAGCGATCCAGGATCTGCTCGTTCCATTCAAAGTCACTCGGCTCGACACGCTGGAAATCGAAAACATCGAAGCGCTGGATCAACCCATCACGCTGCATGCAACGTACACCGTCCGTGATGCCTTCCACAAAACGCCGGACGGGCTCGTGGGACGCTTGCCGGCCCCTTGGGAATCTTATTATCTCCGAGAAGATGCCGACGACGCGCGTCAATGCCCCTTCGAACTCGAAGTCCCACTTCGATTGGAGAGCAAGGCTGTTTTCGTCATCCCAGCACAGTTCGAACTCACAGACCCGGCTGACTCAGCAAACCAGGATGAATCCGCACTGTTCAGTTGGAACATCGCTACGCACCGCACCGCAGAAGGGCTCGAACTGGTGAGCCAGGTCGATCGCAAAACCGGCGTGCTTCCGGCCGAACAGTACACCGACCACTACAAGGCTTCAGAAGAACTGGTTGACGTGCTGGCAGCGAAGGTGGCGATTGCTGACAAGCAGACGGAGACTCCCTGATTGCGGCGACGACTTGCCACCTTCGTGCGGCCTCGAACATCGTCATGAATCAGGGAACGCGGAACAGCTCTCCCCGCGTCAGGCAATCCGCCAGTTCGGCGTAGCACTTGTGCAGGTCCGCATGCGTGGGCGCGGGCGGCAATGATCGGCGAATACGCGTGGCGAGCGTTCCAGCATCAATCAGGCGTCTCAACATCGGCGTCCACGTGGCGTGATTCGGCATGACTTGATCGAGCAAAATCCGCCAGAGTTCCAGGGCCGGGCACGGTGGCTGCTCGATGCCGAACGCGTTCAGCAAACACGGCTCGCGAATCTCGGCCCGCTCGGCATCCCGAATGGTTTCCAGCAGAACTGCATACAACGCCTCGGTCGATACGGCCTGCTGGCTGGCGTAATCCGACCAACGCTGGTCAACCAAGGCGCGGACGACTTCTACGATTAGCGCCGCAATCGCCATGTCCGCCAACGGACATTCCTGAATATCCAGCACGCGGATTTCGATGGCGCCGCGGTCGAAACGTGCCATCGCCCCGCGCGCATTGGCAAACTCGTAACGCAACACGCAGTCGGGATCGTACGGCCGCAAATCGTCGTACAGCTTGCCGAGAATGTCGTGCTCATACCCGTGACGCGTGAACACCGGCTCGGGCACGACCAGGCCGGCCATCATCGGAACACGCAACGAATTCGCGCGGTACACCTCCATGCGATAGCAGGCATGCGGCGCGTACGTGCCGTCCGCGATCGGCGAGCTGGCGGCGAGCGCCGGCAGCAAAGGCAGGACCAGTCGCAACGCCGCGTGCAACCGCCCGAACTCGTCGTCATTGGCGAACGGTAGATTGATGTGCGTGCTTTGCAGATTGCCCCAACCGTGTCCGCGGCATCCGAAGATGCGGTCATAGGTTCTGTAGATCTCGTTGCACTCGTGCGGCCAGAGCTTCGTCTCGCGCGCCGGGTCCATCCAAGGATGCATCGCCGTCGGTAACAGCCGGCAACCCAGCGAATCGAGCAAGCCGTTGATTCGATTCACGCCGGCCTGAAAATCATCGGCAAGATGATCCAGCGTCGGCACCGGCCGCTGCGTCTTCAATTCGACCACGTGCAAAGTCAACTCGTTTGACCAGGAGACGCGGCCTTCCGGCCCGTCCGGCTCAACTTCCGACGTCGATTCGCCGGTGGCCAGGCGAAAGAGCCCATCACACACCGGCCGCACGTCGAGCGTCGCCCGATCGACGATCATGTACTCCAATTCGATTCCCACCACATCGAACAAACCGAACGGGTATGACCAGTCACCGGATTCCATGGGCAGATTCATCGTGTATCTAGCTTTGAAAGGAAATGCCGCATGATGCGGCGGTAAAGTTCATCGCCAAGCACCAGGTCTTCCACGCCGGCATCGATGTTGGGGTTGTCGTTGACCTCAATCACCACCGGCTTGCCGCGCACAATCTTCAGATCCACGCCGTAGAGACCGTCGCCCATCAAGCCCGCGGCGCGCACGGCGAGTTTCACCACGTCCGCCGGCGCATCCTCCACGGCCAGCGTCTCGGCGTCGCCTTGCTGAATGCCGTCCGCGTCGCGTTTGACGATTTGCCAATGGGCGGGCGCCATGCCGTAACGGCATGCGAAGAGCGCCCGATCGCCCAACACCCCAATACGCCAATCAAACTCCGTCGGCACATACTCCTGCGCTACGAGCAGGTCGCTGTCCTCAAGAAAGGCGGCCAGCATGCGTTCAGCGTCGGCCGCCGCTTCCACGCGGAACACGCCGGCCGAGAAAGCTCCGTCCGGACGCTTCAGCACACAGGGGAACCCGAGCGATCGCAGCCCCGCCAGTGCATTGTCCGCCGCGAGGATCAGGGTCTTGGGCGTATGTATGCGATGGCGGGCCATGGTCTCGGCCAGATACACCTTGTTCGTACATCGCCGAATCGAACCCGGATCGTCAATCACGACCAGGCCTTCCGCATCCGCTCGACGAGAAAACCGGTACGTGTGGTGGTTCACGTAGGTCGTCTCGCGAATGAACAAGGCGTCGTACTCAGCAATGCGGCCGTAGGCGTCCTTGCTAATCAGGTCGCAGGCGATACCAAGCGTCTCGCCGGCAGCAACGAACCGTTTCAGTGCTTCGGCATTCGATGGCGGCAACGGATCATCCGGATCGCGGAGAATCGCCATGTTGAACCGCGCCGCCGCCGCGGCTTTGCCACGCTTGGGTACGCGGCGGAGATAGCGCTCCGCTTGCTGCACGACAAAAGGATGATGCGCATCGGGAACGTCACCGAGCCCGAGCACACGCACCGCGACCAAACGCCAATTTCCGTTGCGTTCAAACTTCGCCCGCAGCAGCGGCGCCGGGAAAGCGTTGAAGATTGCCAAAGCCAGCCGCTCGTGCCCGGTCGCGAGATTGTGCCCGAAGTAGATGCTCAGCTCGAAAGTGTCCGACTTGATGCGGTGCAGGTTGGTCTGAATCAGGTCTTCGAGATCTTGCGAAACGAGCTTCACCACCGGGGCAAGCCGCAAGTCCTGAATCGCCGTGAGCGAAGGCAGCGGGCGATGGCCGCGCGCTTCGGCCAGCAGCGAGACGTAGTATCCCGCCGCCTGGTATTTGAAAGAGCGGCAAAGATTGAAGACCTTGCGGCCGGTTCCCTGGGCGAGTTCCGGGCTCGACAAGTAGGCGTAGGCGGAGACAAGTTCGGTACCGGGAATTCTGAGTGGCCAGCGTTTTGGCGAATCGACCACGAGTAGCGGTGTCATTGCTGATTCTGCCTGTTCATCCGATCGGCCTTGGGCTCGATCACGAGCATATTGGCATCGTACGTCAGCACGCCCAGCATGATGGCGGGCACGAGACGCGTCATGGAAACAGCGTATTGTTGCGACTCGAAGCCGGGGTTGTCGGCCAGCGGGTCGGCGACGGTTACCCTTCGCCCCTTTGGCTCGTATCCGTGCAGAATGACGAAGTGCCCGGTCGGTACGCCACGGATGTCATCATAGTCGTCATTCGGCCCAAACTCGCGCGCGCAGCGATAGAGATACGTCGCACTCAACCCCGTCAGCACCGGAATGCCGTCGCGAATGAAGCCAGAGATGAGTCGGCTGGTGAGATCGCGGAAGCAGATTGCTCCGCCCAACTTCACGAACTCAAGGTACGAATCCGTCGCGACGCGGAACCGCGGATCGTCGGTGCTCTTGACCTGGGCTTGCGTGCGCAGCTTGGATTCCAGCTCCGCCGGCGGAACTGTTCCATGGGGGCCGAACCAAGTGGGGTCGAACACTTGCAGGTTAAAGGTGTAGAGCGTTGCGTCGTAGCCGCGGGTCAAAGCGTGAATCCCGAGCATAACCGCCAGCGTCCCCCGCCCCACGCTTGTCGGGTTGAGCGATCGGGCCGACTCGATCACCTCGTCGAGTTCAATCGACTCACCCCAGAACCGATAGACCGCGTGCAGGCACGTCGGCCCGCACGTATCGTCATCGGGCTGTGGCAGAATCTGAATCGGTAGGAGTGTCGGCCGGCCAGCCGCCGGCCGGCGGGGAGACCGCGAACGAGCACGTGTACGTTTGTCGACCATGCAGGCCATCTCGGGGAACGCTGCGCAGCATCGTTCCGCACGCCCGGCTTGCCTCGGGGGCCACTCTACGCGAGACGGACACCGCCAGAAGGCAATAAGGAGCTACTTGTCAATGATGTCCGCCGCGACGCCACGTTAGCGAAACGACCAGGTGGGGTGGGCATCCAAGTGCTCGTGCGCCGAATCTTATTTCGCCCAACCCCGGCCGACCAGCGGTTTGCGAACAAATTGCCGGAACGGCAGCGGGTGAGGCGAGCCCCAAAGTGTGCAGGGCATCCTTTGACACGGCGCGCGCCAAGCCAAATCGAATTCCACGACACACGCAATACGCGACTGCATCCCCATTGCGGCCTCTCGGAGCACAGCGACAACAAGGCAACCGCTTTCCACACAACGACTTCTGTCGCTCCGCCATGCGTATTCCTCGATAAACACGACGACAGACTTGCACCACACCAATGACACTCGTATTATCTAATATTCACTATCCCGGCGTCCGCAACAGTGGCTCATGTCTTGCTTGCATGGAGGTCGACCTCTTGGCTGCTACATACTTGGCAACTGCCTCCATCGAGAACGCACATTGGCGACCATGGTGTTCCACATCCGGGCGGCGGCCTAGCGTAATGAAGTTCGGCTGGCCATTGTGCTTGCGGTGTCCTAAGGCGTGCATCTCACCGGCGAACACAATGCAATGCACAACACACCGGAACAATGTGCGAATCGAACGGGGTAACCATGAACACACCACACGACACAGAGAACTTTAAAACGCTGATTGATGTTCTGGCACGACGTTACAAGTCTCAAGTTGAAAGTGATGCCGTCGAACATCGAGTAGTCTTAGTTATCGGAGCTGGCGTCAGCTCTGGGTCCGGCTTGCCACTCTGGTCAAATCCGGCGCTCAAGAAGAAGGTTCTTCTTGTTGCAGAGGGCCATTATGGCGGCGGCGACCGCTTTGTAGAAGCCGTGTGGGATCGCCTCGGCCCTCGACTTGGGCTACCACCAACTCCAGATCGCGACCAACCTACCGCTGCCCGCGATCGTGTTCTTGAGGAAGCTACTCTTGACGAGCTTTGCGCTGTTGCCTGCGACGACGTACTATTGCGAGACAGAATACTGGCCGAGCTCGTTGGCTGGTTTGCACCATGGCCGACGGCCGACGGTCCGCCGCCGCAGCTTGCGTACGAGCTGATTGCGCACCTGCTCAAACATCGCTTTATCGACCACATCGTCTCGTTCAACTTCGACGAATTACTCGACACGGCCGTTGCGAACGAACTCGCGGCAGAGGACTACGTGCGAATCACATCGGATCATCACGTACTCGCCGCCGAGGACCAGAATAAGCCGCACATCATCAAAGCACATGGTACGATTTCTGCGCCAGAAACTCTTCGCTTTACAGTGCCACAAACAGGCGCCCTGACTCACGAAATGGTGCGTCTGCTTGATCGTACTATTTGCACCCCGCCGCAGAGCGGGCAGAGTCTGAAACTCGACATCATCAGTCTGGGGTACTCCTGGCAAGATACGGACTTCGCCCACTATATCTACAAACACCGGGCCGACATTGACAATGTCATCGTAATGGTCGCCACTTCTGAACATACTCGCACAGCAATGATCCGTCCTGAGATACTGTATGCACGCACAAAGACACCTCCCTCAGTCGGCCTTGTGCGGTTCGTCAACAGCAGTGCTTTTTCGCGCGGCAAGAAATCAAACGGCAAGATACCAAGCGTCGATCTGATGCTTTGGGCAGTGTGTAACGCCCTCACCGCGAAATTGACAACGAACAACTACCCAGTGATCCCCATTGCGCGTCACCTGATACTTGCGGCGCTATTCACATCTCCGAACACATCCCGTGGGGTCTTGGATTGGATCCAAGGCTCGCACAACACCAGACACACGCGTGAGAATCGCTTTCGCGCCGAGTTACTGTTACACATCATTGAATGCAAGGGAATGGTGAATGTCTCGGTCATGGCCCACAATTGCCGCCTTAAGCGTTATCGTCCCGCTCCGCCTGGGCAGGGCCACGATTTCCTGGGCACCTTCGACTTTCTGAAACGCAGCCTAAACGGTGACGTCAAGGAAACCTACTACGCAAAAGTCGCGACGCTGAAAGAGCTGTGTTCCGCTCTGAAGAGCCAGTTCTCGATCCCCTCCACAGCTACCGTTGTCTGCCCGAATTCCCCAAGCACGCCCGCGCCTGATTTCCAGAAATGCGTCGGCAACGCTGTGCCGCTGGACGACTTTCTGGACAGAAACGTTGAAGAAGTCTTCGACGGAGAGGAGGTTGAGGTCGTTCCCAGTGCGGATCCGCGATCACCATGGGTCTTCACGGAGCCGAAGGCCTTGCCGACCTACCTGACGCTTCAGAAACAAACGGAGGAACTTCTGCACTCGCGTAGGCGACGATGGACCCATCTTTTTGTTGTTGCAGAAACCGGCGCTTGGATGACCAGTCGCCGTGTAAAGAGTCTCTTTAGCCGCTGCAAGGAGAAGCGCTGTGTCTTGTGCATCGACACGCACACGCCACCGGAGTGGGGACTTCGCGACGAGATTGCGAAACGCCTCGCGGCGCGACGCCGACCTGGCCACAAGATCTCAATCGGCGCCTGTACATTCTTGTTCGCGCAACTCGAATGGTGGGAGCACAATAGGCACTTGACGTTAGGCTACAATGCGAACGACTCGTCCTTCACTGGCGGAATCTTCTTCCGCCGGTCTCTCCGATCTACCCAGATCACGCCTGTCTATGTCCATCATCCCAGCGATTGTGCAGAGCTCTTCCTCACGTTCCTGTCCTATGCGTTACGCGTGTGCCAACGAAAAGAACAGCGTGAGGAAAGCCTCAGGAACAGATGCCTTGGAGAGTTCCTGCGAATCCTTACCGGTATCGCGAGCAGCGTAGGCGTACCCGGAGGAGGTGAATTACGGAACGCACTGCTGGAGCGTTTGCGCCAATACCAAAACGCGGGGCGCCAGCCCCACGGCCCTGAACCCCATCCATCGAGGAAATGATATGTAATCCGCGAAGTACTCATGCTCGAAGGTTGACTGCGGCATTAGCGCCCCCAGCCAGAGCGACTCTACGGCTCAGAAACTATCACACGCCAACTATGTGCGTGATAGTGTGAAATACACCAATGAGTGTAGGCTGGTGCTTACCCCATCGAGATGAGCCGGCGAGCGATAGAAGGATACTGCGCGGGGTTTCGCAAACGCTCTGCTCACCGTTACGATGATGGCATGACCGATCCTATCGGACCGCGTGAGTTTGCCACTACACATTGGAGCCTGGTCGCTGCCGCTCGTGTTGACCGGGCGGATGCGTCGAACGCTCGGCGGGCACTTGAGGCGCTCTGCCGTGCGTATTGGTATCCGCTGTACGCATTCGTGCGTTTTCGCGGGCATTCTGCGGACGATGCGCAGGATCTGACACAGGCGTTCTTCACGCGGATCATCGAAACCAACGGCCTGGCCGGCGCGGACCCGACCCGTGGGCGTTTTCGCTCGTACCTGCTCGGCGCGATGAAGCATTTTCTGGCAAACGAATGGCAGCGCGGGCAGGCACTGAAGCGTGGCGGCGGCGTGCAGCTTATTGCATGGGACGCGCTCGATCCGGAGTCGCGGTTCGCCGGCGCCGCCAGCTCCGAGGGAGATCCCGAGCGCGCCTTTGACCGTGAGTGGGCGTTGGAAACGATCGCCGCGGCGTTGCGGGCATTGCGCGACGAGATGTCCGCCGACGGAAAAGCCGAGGAGTTCGAGGCGCTCAAAGGCTGCCTCACGGGCGAGGAAGACTCGCCGCGGCAGCAGCTTGCGGAGCGGCTGAGCATGAGCCCGGGCGCGCTCAAGGTCGCGATCCACCGACTGCGGCAGCGCTACCGCACACTGCTGCGGGCCGCGATCGCGGAGACCGTCAACAACGAAGCTGACCTCGACGACGAAATGCGTTATTTGATCACCGTTCTGCGTCAAAACTGATTTCCTGGCACTTTTCTCGTAACCGCCGAGCGTTTTTCTTTCAGGAAGAAGCGGATGAACCCAGATTCGGAGATGGATTCATGAACGCTTCCGATAAACAGACTTGCCGACAATGCGGCGCCGACATCCCCCCCGCCGCCACCGAGCGGCTTTGCCCGGCGTGCCTGCTTTCGGGGGCGTTGGAGACGGCGGACGGGCTAACACGCACTGTGACAACCGTGCCCGGCGGACCGCTCTCGCAACACGGGCCGGCCCAGTTCCCTTTCGATTTCGGCCAGTACCGCTTGCGAGGCTTGCTCGGCCGCGGCGGGATGGGCGTGGTCTACGACGCGGAAACGCGCGACACGGGCCGGCGCGTGGCGCTGAAAGTTCTCGGCTTGCAGCTCGATTCGCCGGAGATGCGGCAGCGATTCCTACGCGAGGGCCGGTTGGCCGCGCGCGTCAACCACCCGAACAGCCTCTACGTGTTTGGTAGCGAGGAGATCGACGGTCTGCCGGTGATCACGATGGAAATCGCCGGCGCGGGTACGCTGAAGGATCGCCTGAAAGAGCACGGTCCGTTGCCGATCGCTGAGGCCGTCGATGCGATTCTGGACGTGATCGCCGGGCTCGAATCGGCAGAGGACGCCGGCGTTCTGCATCGCGACATCAAACCGTCGAACTGCTTCGTCTGTCCGGACGGCTCGGTGAAAGTCGGTGACTTTGGCCTGTCGGTTTCGACGCTGGCCAAGACGGATACGCTCGTCACGGCTCACGGCCGAATCATGGGCACGCCCGCGTTTGCATCGCCGGAACAGCTTCGCGGCGACGAACTCGACGTGCGGGCCGACATCTATTCCGTCGGCGCGACGCTGTTCATGCTGCTGACGAATCGGGCTCCGTTTGAGGGCGACAACGCCGTACAGGTCGTCGCCAACGCGGTGAATCAGCCGCCGACGCCACTGCGCGAGCTGCGTGAAGACGTGCCGCCGGCGTTGGCGCAAATCGTAACGCGTTGCCTCACCAAGGAGCCGGACGGCCGTTTCGCGAGCTACGCCGCCCTGCGTAATGCCCTGCTGCCATTTGGATCGAAAGAGCCGCAACCGGCTTCGATTCTGGCACGGATGGCCGCCGGCTGGATCGACTACTTGCTTGCGTTTCTGCCGCCATACGTGGCGTTGATGCTCATTGTCGGCGGTGAAGAATTGCTGGTGCGGCCGGTGGTCGAACACACGCTGTTGTCGGCCCGCTATTACCTGCTGCTGTTCGCACTCGGGTTCGCATACTTCGCCATTGCCGAGGGCATCTGGGGCGCGGGGCTGGGCAAGTGGCTTAAGGGGTTGCGTGTAGTTCGACCCAACGGTCGGGCGCCGGGCGTTGGCCGCGCCTTGCTTCGCATCGTTGTACCGATTCTCTGTGCCGAAGGCGTGCGCATGCCGCTGATGATGGCGATGATCTCCGATTACCAGTGGACCAGCTTCCAGACAATCGTATTCGTGCTGGCGGCGGTTTTCTGCGGCTGGATTCCCGGAGCGTTGGCGATTGTCGCGCGGCGAGAGAATGGGTACGCCACGGTTTGGGATCTGGTCAGCGGCACGCGCGTGGTCATAAAGCCGAAGAGCACGAAACGTCCGGCAATCGCGCCGGTCACGGAGCCGAAGCTTCCCGGCGACGAAGCCAACGCACCAAGATTCGGTCCGTACCAGATCACCGGGGAACCGATCGCGGATGACTGGCTCGCGGGCACTGATCCCGTGCTTCGCCGCCGCGTCTGGCTACTCCGGCGGCAGAGTGCGGAACTCCCCCTCGCACGGCGCGAAGTCGCACGGCCAGGTCGCCTGCGCTGGTTGCAGACCGTAACCGCCGGCGAGGAAACCTGGGACGCCTACGAAGCCATACAGGGCAAGCCGCTGCTCACTTTGGTCGAGAGAGACAAGCAAGTTCCTTGGGCCACGCTGCGCTACTGGCTGCACGATATTGCCGAGGAGCTGTGGGCCGCGGCGGCGGACCAGACATTGCCGACAACGCTCAGCCTCGCCCAAGTCTGGATCACCGCGGACGGTCGCGCCCTGTTGCTCGACCGACCCTGGCCGGCAATTGACGCACGGGCCGAGCCGATGCCCGTCAGCGACATGGCCGGGCAGCAATGTTTCCTGCACGCAGTCGCCAGCTTCGTCGAACCGACGGGCGCACCGCTGCACGCGCGCAGCGTGTTGAAGAACCTCGCGCAGGAGAAGTTTGAGAAGCTGAGCTACCTGGCGGGCACGCTGCGCGGACTGCTGGATCGCCCCGCCGATGTCAGCCGCGGCATTCGCGCCGGCTCGATCTTCATGCTGCCGTTTTACATCTGGGTGGCAGTATTCGTAGGCCGCTACCACGACAAGCCGTGGGATTCAGCCGGTTCGATGATCCTGAACTCGGTGCTGATCGTGCTGGCCGTGATGGCGGTGGCGCAACTGCTGGCGGTTCCGCTTCGCAACACGATCTGTCACACCATCTTCCGGCTGGCGGTGATCAACGCCGCCGGCGAGCCCGCCTCACCAACGCGGCGACTGCTGCGTTGGGCCGTTGCGTGGCTACCGCTGGCCGTGCCGATGGCGCTGACGATGTGGCTGGGTCAGTCAAACACTGGCACCGCCAGGGTGCTGGCCTTTGTGATTCTGATCGTCTGGCTGCTCGCCGCGGCGTACTGCGTGCTGCACCCGCATCGCGGATTGCACGATCGGCTCGCCGGCACGTGGGTCGTTCGCCGGTAGCTCCGATGGCCAACGCAACTGTGGGCTCTACCAAACTCCAGCCATTTGCCTTCATCCACTGCCGTATTGAACGCTTTCAGGGATTGCAGATGTGCGGCGCTTGGCGAACACATCGCCGCCGCCGTGACGCAATCGAGGCCACCATTATTGGACTGGAGCAAACACGATGCGCAACTGCATCTTCTCATTGAGCGTTGTTGTGCTTTTCGCGGCACCATTGTGGGCCGATATGATCACGGACTGGAAGCCGAACGAGGCGGCTGTGTACTCGGGCAGCAATCTCTCCGTTGGTTGGAGTGCATCGATCGGGGGTGATGCCGTGGCCGGCGGCGCGTTGCAGCTTGGCGGCAGTGCAACCGTCGAAGGCAACCTTTTCGCCAGAAGCAGTATCACCACCGGCTGGGACAGCTCGTTTGGTGCAACGTATGGCGAAGTCGGTGCCTCGCTATTCGACGACTGGACGTTTCCTCCGCTCGATATGAAGCCGAACGGCGGCCAGGCACTCAGCGCGCTTTCCGATAGTACGCTCTCGCTCTCACCTGGAACGTATGGCGACATTTCGGCACAGTGGCGCGGCAATCTAGAGCTCACGGCCGGCAGATACTACTTCGATAGTCTGACGCTCGGCGATGAAGCCAAAATCCTGCTCGATGCGTCCGCCGGCGACGTGCTGGTCTACGTCGCTGGAGACACGAGTCTTGCGTGGAAGAACAGCATCACGCGTTATGGCTCGGGTGGATCGCTATTCAGCATCGGGGGCAACCTGAACGTCGGTACGGAGAACTTCGTCGACAGCAGCCTGCTCGTCGGCGGCCCGGCGACGGTCGGCTGGGATTCACAAGTCACCGGGCAACTCTTCGCGTATGGCGACGTTGCCATTGGTGACCAGGCCGTCATCAACGGAGATCAACTGCTCGCCATCCCCGAACCAGGCACCGTCCTTCTGGTTCTGATCGGCGTTGCTGTCCTTGCCCGCCGACGGAGCGGACATAAACTCCTGCGGGCGTAGACAGAACCGAGTGGAACAACGAGCTGGGCCCGCGGCATCCATGCGGGCCAACAGCGTGACCGCATATCGGCATCGCAGAAAAGGACGATTGCCATGAATCTTGGACTTACAGATAAGGTCGCGCTCGTCACGGCTTCGAGCGGTGGTATCGGATTGGAAATCGCGCGCTCGCTGGCTTGTGAAGGCGCGCGCGTCATTATCAACGGCCGCACCGCCGACCGCGTCGAGCGTGCTATTGAGGATATTCGCGGCAAACATCCCGACGCTGATCTGTTACCGCTGGCGGCGGACAATGGCACAGCCGCGGGCTGCGCGCAAACGATCGCCGCGCATCCATCCGTCGACATTCTCGTGAACAATCTGGGCACGTACGAGGCGTCCGCGTTCTTTGAGGCATCGGACGAAGCCTGGCAGCATCTGTTCGAGGTCAACATCATGAGCGGCGTGCGGCTCAGCCGGCACTACCTGGCCGGCATGCTGGAGCGCAACGACGGCCGCATCGTCTTCATCTCCAGCGAATCCGGCCTGAGCCCCGCTCCCGAGATGGCGCACTACAGCGCGACGAAGACCATGCAACTGTCGATCGCCCGCAGTCTGGCCGAACTCACCAAGGGCACCGCGGTCACCGTCAACAGCGTGCTGCCCGGCTCCACCGCGACCGACGGCGTGCGCAAGTTCGTCGGCGAACTCTTCCCTGACGTTTCGCCGGAAGAAGCCGGCGCGCATTTCGTCAAGCAGAACCGCCCCACCTCGCTGATTCAGCGGCTATTGCAACCCAAGGAAATCGGCGACGCGGTGGCCTTCGTCGTCAGCCCGAAGGCCTCCGGCATTAACGGTGCCGCGTTGCGCGTGGATGGTGGGATAGTTCGCTTCATTGCGTAGCGAGGAATGGTGGGAAAGTGGGAACGTGTGAAGGCGGGAAAGAATCATCCCGCGTTCGCACCTTCACGCCTTCGCACTTTCACACCTTCGCACTTTCACACCTTCGCACGCATTAGCGCAGATCGAAACTGCTGAAATCCAGATTCCCGCCTGAGATCACGGCCACGACGCGCTGGTCGCGGAATCGCTGCTCGTGTTGCATGATCGCGGCGAGCGGGACGGCACCGGACGGTTCGGCGACCAGGCGGGCCTTTGATGCGATCGCCCGCGTTGCCGCTTCGATCGTTGCTTCGTCAACCAGCAGCAGATCGTCGAGCAGTGTCTGTAATACGGGGAACGTCAACTCGCCCAGCGGCGAACGCAGGCCGTCAGCGATTGTGTCGTAGCGCGTCGGCATTTCGAGGTGGCCGCTTTGTAGACCACGGTACGCGTCGTCGGCCCAGGCCGGCTCGGCGGCAATGACGCGGATCTCCGGCCGCAACGATTTGATCGCGATCAGCATGCCGGAGAGCAGCCCGCCTCCGCCGACCGGCACGACCACGCAATCTATCTGCTCGATCTGTTCGAGGATTTCGAGCCCGACCGTGCCCTGTCCGGCGATGATCGCCGGATTGTTGTACGGGTGAATGAGCGTCGCCCCGGTTTGCTTCTGAATCTCGTTCGCCGTCGCCGCCCGCGATTCCGCCGTCGGCTCGCACAACACCGGCGTAACGCCGAACGCCCGCACCGCGGCGAGCTTGTTCGGCCGCGAGTCGTGCGGCATGACGATGTGCGCCGGCACGCCCCGAATCTTCGCCGCCCGTGCCAACGCCGCCGCGTGATTCCCCGACGAATGCGTCACGACGCCCCGCGCCGCCGCAGCGTCATCCAGCGAAAGCACCGCGTTGCACGCCCCGCGCGCCTTAAATGCACCAACGCGCTGCAGATTCTCGCATTTGAAGTGAATCTCGCAGCCGAGTTCCTGCGATAGCGGCTCGCAATGAACCGCCGGCGTACGCACCACATGCGGCCGAATACGCTCGGTCGCATCGCGAATCTGGTCCAACTGCACCGGCAAGTGCCGAAGCTTGTCACTCATGGAGTCGCTCACAATCCCCGCGCCACGATGGTACCATATGCAACTCGTCCGATGAGGATACCGATCGAGTATCGAGAGGATTATAAGCGTGAACCCAAACGCCGCCGACAATGCCGCAGCGCAGGAGTGCAAATCGTCACTGCAAACGCCGCCGGGCGTCATGCGGTTTGTCTGGCCGCTGGTGATCTTTCTCGTCGCGCTCGCCGTGCGGGCGATCTACCTCTTCCAGGTACAAAGCTGCCCCTTCTTCGGCCATGAAATCATGGACGCCGCGTTTCATCGCGAATGGGGGCTGGCGGTCGCGGCGGGCGAGCGGTTCATGGAGGGCCCCTACTTTCGCGGGCCGCTGTATCCGTGGCTGTTGGGGATGATCTATTGGGCGTTCGGCGACGGTAACCTCGCCCCGCGCATCATCCAGATCATCATCGGCTCGCTGAATTGCGTGCTCGTCTATCTGATCGGTTGCCTGGCATTTGAACGACGCGTCGGTATTCTGGCCGGCTTCGCGGCGGCGACGTACTGGCTCTTCCCGTACTTCGAATCCGAACTGCTCGTGGTCACGCTGGTTGTCTTTCTCGATCTGGTGCTGCTGTCGCTGCTGCTGCATGCCGGGCGGAAAGATCGGTGGTGGCTGTGGCTGTTGAGCGGGATCGCACTTGGCGTGTCGGCGGTGGCGCGGCCAAGCATTCTGATCTTCGTTCCGGTCGTGGCGCTGTGGCTGGTAATGCTCTATTACGCCCAGTGGCGCCGGCTGCTTGGTTTTGGCGCCTCGCTTGCTGTCGGAATGATCGTCACCATCGCGCCGGTCACGATTCGCAACGCCGTGGTCGGCCATGACCGTGTGCTCGTTTCGTCGACCGCGGGCGTGAACTTCTTCATCGGAAACAATCCGCAATCCGACGGCATGAGCGCGATCGTGCCCGGCACGCCGGCGGAATTCTGGCCGGGCATTGAGGCCCAGAACCAGCGGGCCGAGGAGGCCGCGGGGCATCCGCTAAAGGCGTCGGAAATCTCCGCGTATTACTTCGACCAGGCGTTCGCGTTCTTCCGCGCGCAGCCGCAGGCCGCCGCGGCGAACCTGCTCAAGAAACTGGGCTACTTCTGGAGTCATTGGGAAGTCTCGAACAACCAGGACATTCGCTTCGTCACGGGCAACTTCGCACCGATCACGCGGTTTCTGCCGCTGTCGTTCGCGATCGTCGCACCGCTCGGGCTGCTCGGGCTACTGCTCTCTTTGCGACGCAGCCGAACATTGCTACCGCTGTGGGGCTTCGTCGTTTCGTACATGCTGGGCGTGGTGGCGTTCTTTGTGACGGCGCGCTATCGCCTGCCGGTCGTGCCGATTCTGATCGTGCTCGCGGCGTTTGCCACATGCTGGATCATCGACCAGCTTCGCACGCGGCGGTGGTCGGCGATCGTTGGGGCAGCAGTGATTGTCGCCGCCGGCGGCTTGCTCGCGGCGCGCATTCCGCCCGGCGTCGAAGTCGGCCTGGCGCAGAGCTACGGCTCGGCGGGGATCGTGCTGCTCGAACAAGGCAAGATCGCCGAGGGCGACGCGTACCTCGAAAAGGCGCTGCAACTCTACGAAGCGCAGCCCAAGATCCTGCACGCGTATGGAACGTCGCGTATGCAGCAAGGCGACTACGCCCGAGCCGAACAGTGTTTCCGCAAGTTGGTCGTGCTGGAACCGACACACCCGGAAGGGCTGAAGCATCTCGGCTTCGTGCTGGCGCGGCAAAGCAAACTTGCCGAGGCGATCACGGCTTTTCGTCAAGCGCTCAAGCTCTTCCCCGACGATGCCAAGCTGCACGCCAACCTCGGCGGCGTGCTCATTCAGACCGGGCAAGTCGACGACGGTCTGGCCGAATTGCAGCGCGGCGTGACGCTCGACGATCAGTTCATCGCCCATTACGAACAGATCGCGACCGGCCTGGCCCAGCAGCGGCGGTTTGCGGATGCGAAACGCGTGCTCGAAGCCGGCCTCGAAGCGGCTCCGGATCGGCCCGGCCTGCTCATCTGGCTATCGAAGCTGCTAGGCACCTGCCCGGACGCCAGCGTGCGCGACCCACAGCGTTCGCTCAAACTCGCCGAGCATGCCTGCCTGACGACCGATTCGCGCGACGCCAACGCGCTCGATGCCCTCGCTGCGGCACAATCCGCCACGGGCATGCACAGCGAAGCGCTCGAAACCGCCCAGCACGCGGCGTTGCTCGCGCAGCAAACCGGCAACCTCCAACTCGCACGCCAGATCCAGGCACGTATGCGGTATTACCAGGCGCAGATGGAAGCACAATCATCAGAGGAATCGGAAGAAGACAACCCCGCCCCGTAAGTCGGAACGCCACACTTGGCTATCGATGGGATGTTGACGCGACCAAAACCGGCTTTTCTGCTTCGAGCGTCGTGCGAACAGCACGTAACAAGGCTCGGCGGCTGAAAGGCTTCTCCAGGAAATGCACGTCCTTTTCGAGCACGCCATGCTGGGCGATGTAGCTCGATGTATAGCCAGAAACGAAGAGCGTGCGCAGGCCAGGGCGATCGGCGGTCAATTGATCGGAGACGCGGCGGCCGTTCATCTCGGGCATGATGACGTCCGTGACAAGCAGATCGATCGGACCGTGGTGCTCCTCAGCAAGCTGGAGGGCCTGCCGCCCACCCTCGGCAGCGAGAACCGTATAGCCAACGTCGGTGAGGAGTTGTACCGTGAGATCGCGAACGGAATGATCATCCTCAACAATCAGGATCGTTTCCGTACCGCCTGGTGCGCTGGCCTGATCGGATGCCGAAGGCATTGACGCTCGGACGGAAGCCATGACCGTGGGCAGGTATATGCGGAATGTCGTGCCCTGGCCGACTTCGCTCTCTACGACGATGTGCCCCCCGGTTTGCGCAACGATGCCGTAGGTTGTGGCCAAGCCCAGCCCGGTCCCCTTCCCAACCGGCTTGGTCGAGAAGAATGGGTCGAACGCCCGGCGTTGCGTCTCGGCATCCATTCCGCTCCCGGTGTCGCGTACCGAAAGCATGACGTGCAACCCCGGTCGCGCACCGTTGTGGCGTGCGGCGGCGGTTTCGTCGACGATCATGTTGGCCGTTTCGATCGTGAGTTCGCCGCCGTCGGGCATGGCGTCACGGGCGTTGACCACCAGGTTGAGAAGTACCTGTTCGATCTGGCCGGCATCGGCATGCACAACGTGCAGGTCGGAACCGGCGTTGATCTTGAGCGAAATGTCCTCACTGATCAGCCGCCGCAGCATGGTCTCGGTCTCGCGCAGCACCTGGTTCAGATCGAGCAGTTCCGGCCGCGAGACCTGCCGGCGACTGTACGCCAGCAGATGACGCGTGAGTCGAGCAGCCCGTTGCGCGCTGCGTTCGATCTCGTGCAACTCCTGGGACATCGCCGGCACGGGCGACTTCTTGGCGTCCACGTTCATCAACGCCAGCTCGACGTTTCCCAGAATGGCGGTGAGGATGTTGTTGAAGTCGTGCGCAATGCCGCCGGCCAGTTGGCCAACCGCTTCCATCTTTTGTGCTTGGCGAAGTTGCTCTTCGAGTGCAGCGCGATTCTGCTCGTCGCAAATGCGCTGCGTAATGTCGTGCCAAATGCCGATGCAGTACTCGCGCCCACCAACGGCGACGGCTCGAATAGTGATCTGAAAATGCCGAACGTCGCCCTCCTTCGTGCGCAAACAAGTCTCGAAAACATCGCCGCCCTGCTCGCGAATACGAGTGACGTGGTCAGCCAGGCTTTCGCACTGAGAATCGCCCTCCAGATCCTCAAGCTGGAGCGCCTGGAACTCCGCGCGGCTGTAACCGAGGTTTCGGCACGCGAGATCGTTGAAGTCCACAATCGCGAGCGTCTCCAGATCAATCAGGACAATCGCGTCCGCGGCCTGCTCGAACAGCGCCCGGAACCGTTGCTCGCTCTCGGCCAGCGCCTCCACTTGCCCGCGAATCAGATGACGCAGACGACTGTTGAGGAAGAACAGAATGCCGACCAACGCCGCGATGGACAGGAAGATAAGCAGCGCGACATTTGAAGCAGTGAACTCCGCCGTCAGCGGCGAGCGAATGGTCTCGATCGCCACGATGTCGCCGACCTTACGATTGAAGCCGCCGGTCCAATTGTAGCGTTGCCGCAATTCCTGCGGGGCACTGGCCGGATCACCATGGCACGTCAAACAGCGTTCCTCGGTCCGCAAGAACGGCCGCGCGCACAACAGCACGCGCGTTCCGTCCTCCGCTTCCATGATCTCGCGGTACTCATGCAGACTTGGATCCGCGTTGAACTGCTCGATCAGAGAGCGCTCGAACGGCGTGGCTTCATTAACCGGATTGCGCGGATCGATCGCGGCCATCCGGTAGGTGATCTCGGGCAAGCCGGCCCGTTTGCGTTCCTCGTTGTAGTGGCGATAGAGGTTTCGCGCGATGTATGAGGAAGAGAGCAGCTCGGGCGCATAGAAATCCTCCGGCATGCGTCCTTCCTGCTTAAGTTCGTACATTGCGGGGTGGAGGTTCTGCTGGACGTATTGATGAAGCGCCCGACTCTCGAGCATGACGTCGTCGATACGCTCGGCCGCCTGGCGAATCATGTACGAGCGAGTCAGCCCCGAGGCAACCAGGGCACTCGCCGCCGCGACGAGCAGCGTTAGCCCGGCGATGACGAACCGCATTCGCCGCTCGAAGGAGTGCGGCCTAACGTAACTCAGACGGTTCATGCGAGCACCCATCGCACGCTGCTGCCAAGGAGAATCGCGGCCAGGACAAACCCTGACCGCCCAAGTGCTAGATCGACGCACTGCTCCCTAACGCTTTGCCATAATCATCACTCGTTCCTCGCGGGGTAAGCAGTGCGGTGCGTCCCGCGTGGGGTAAGCCCCCCACAACACACCGGACTCACCGCCACCAGCACCACCATGGCTCGATCGAGCAATGCTCCGAAGCAAGTGAAGCGGCCGAGAATGCCTGCTCACCACGCGCACATCTTGCGCCGGATACTTCTATCGTCACTGGGAAGTGTGCTGCGCCGGCTGGCGCCGCGCGTGGCGAGCGATCGCCGACAGCAGTAAGGCCCGGTCGATTGGTTTGGTGGCGTAATCGTCGCACCCGGCGTCAAGACAGCGGCCACGGTCGCTGGCCATCGCGTGCGCTGTCAGGGCAATGATGGCCCTTTCGTAGCCACGGGCGCGCAGCTCGCGGGTCGCCTCGTAGCCGTCCATCACTGGCATCTGCATGTCCATCAGGACCACGTCGAAAGGCTCGCCGCGCCGCATCGCCGACGTGGCCTGTTCGACGGCTTGGCTCCCATCGGACACGATTTCGACGCTCGCGCCGCCTCGCCGCAGGATATGTGCAATCAGCTTCTGGTTGTCGACACCGTCCTCAGCCAGCAGCACGCGACAGTTCAGCGAAGTAGTCACCGGCCCGGCGTAACCCAGACACGCGTCGGCTCCGCGCACTGCCTCTTCAAACGGCTGATCTGAGAGCGGAACTCCGCGTAGCGATCCCGTGGAAAGCGTGAATCGCAGCGTTGTCCCTTCGCCAGGCCGCGACTCGACAATCGTGACGTCACCGCCCAGCATGTTTGCCAAGCGTTTGCTGATCGTTAGGCCCAAACCAGTGCCGCCGTAGTTTCGTACAGTAGAGGCGTCGGCCTGCACAAATGGTTCAAAAAGGTGTTCGGCCTGTTCTGGTGCAACGCCGATCCCCGTATCGATCACGTCAAGCTGCAACTGCGCTTCGGGCGCATTGTGGTTGATCAATCGCGTGCGAATTCGCACGCCGCCCTGCTCGGTAAACTTCACCGCGTTCCCGAGCAGATTCGTAAGGATCTGACGGACGCGCGTCGGATCGCTCTCAATCGTCTCCGGCAACGGGCCGTCCGTATCGATTTCGAGATACAGTCCCTTGGCCGCAGCGCGTGCCCCAACAATGGAAACGACGTCGCGGAGCATGTCGGCCGGCGAACAGCGCAGCTTTTCGACCGAGATCTTCTGCGCTTCGATCTTGGACAGGTCGAGAATGTCGTTAATGATGTCGAGCAAGTGGCTGGCATTGCGGCAGATGATCTCAATTGATTCGCCCGCCTCACGCCGTTGGGAACACATTTCGCCGCTCGGGCATTCATCGCAGGCAACCACCGTTTCGCGTAGTTCTTCCGCAAAGCCATGAATAGCCGTCATTGGCGTGCGGATCTCGTGGCTCATGTTGGCCAGGAACTCGCTCTTGATCCGGTTGGCCACTTCAGCGGCCTCCCGAGCCTGTTCGAGCTCGGCGTTGGTGCCGATCAACTCGACCTGCTGCGCGGCAAGCTGTTGCTTCTGCGCCTGCAACTCGACGTTGTAGGCGTGCAGCCGTTCGGCTTGCTCTCGCAGTGAACATTCCGCCGCCTCGCGAACTTCGTTTTCGCGCCGGAGTTCGTCATTGGCGTGGGCCAGTTCCTTCGTGCGCTGCTCTACACGCGCTTCGAGCCTGGCATGCGCTACATTCAGCCGCTCAGCGAGTTGGTTGAAACCGCAAGCGACGACTGCGATTTCGTCGCGGCCCTTCACGCCCACCGGAGTAAGCGGCGTATTGTCGGGCTGCGTAGCCGCTCTGTGAAAATGACGGGCAATGCTGACCAACCGCTCCGAAACGGCATGCCGGAATACCAGTGCAATCGATAGAAAGAGGACCATCAGCGCCAAGCCGGCGAGCGGCAGCGATTTCCGCAGCTCCGCCATCAGAACCTGGTCGACGGCCTGCGTCGGAATCGCCACCGTGTCCAACGCGATGACATCGCCCACTATGCGATGGAATCCGGCCGTCGAGCCATAGCGTTCAATCAACGAACGCGGGGCTGTGGCCGGATCGCCATGGCAACGCAGGCAGTCGTTGGTCATTCGGCGGGCGCTGAAACGGGCGTAGTAACTCTCTCCTCCAAACTTTATTGGTCCGCACCACTGCGTGGCCCGCGGATTGGCGTTGAAGTACTCGATAATGTGCAATTCTTCCGGCGTAGCCTGATTGGCTGGGTTGCGCGGATGGTCCGAAGAGAACTTGATGACATAGTCCGGAAACGCTTTCTGTACGCGTTGAAATATCTTGTGCGCGACGTAGGAGGTGGACATCGCTTCCGGAATGAACTCATCCGCGGGCAGCAACCCTTCCATGATGGGCCGGATTTCGTCACCGACGTAGCCGCGAATTGCCAGGTTGAACTCGAGGGCCAACCGCGCCTGGCGGTCGATCAGCGCCGAAGTCTGCCGTTCTGCCGTGCGGTAGGTGTGATAAAGCACAAACCCCGCAAAGGCGATGGCGAATAGGCCGCTGATCGCGAGGAACTTGGTGGCGATCTTGTTCATCACGTGGAACCGTGCAAAGACCTCGGCGCAGTCGCTGAATCCACGCAGATTCGCCCCGATCCGGCCATCATCGCAACCGATTCCGGCCCTCACGTGCCCCGTGTCAACTGCGCTCCGCTCCCTGCAGGTTAGTATCGACTTATATGGAGTGGAGCGCCACTTTCCTGGAATTGCGGTGGTAGCTGGACCATCTCATGCGGATGATTCGAAACGCGTTCAGGGACGTACGAGCCCCTCTCGGTAGGCCAGGCGGGCCAACTCGACGCGATCGTGGATACCCAGCTTGGACATGAGATGCGTTTTGTGGTTCTCGACCGTCTTGGTGCTGATTTCCATCGTCTCGGCGATTTGTCGCGTGGAAAGCCCCTGGGCCAGATACCGCAAGACTTCAATTTCGCGCGGGCTCAGCAGCGAAACGCGCGACGGCTGGCTCGCGGCCAAGCGGGGACCATCGGGGCCGCTGACAATCCGATCCCGAATGCCGGGAGCGAACTGCACCCAGCCGCGTGCCACTTCGCGAATGGCCTCGCACAGAGCGGATACCGGTTGGTCCTTGCCCAGGTATCCCCACGCTTTGGCGCGAATGGCCTGGTCAACGTACGCGTCGTGACAAAACGCGCTCACAAACACGACGCGCGCGTCGGGTAACTCTTCACTGATGCGGGCCGCAGCTACAAACGCACTCAGTCCCGGCATGTCGACATCCATCAAGACAATGTCGGGGTGATGTTCAAGCGCAGCCTGGAGTGCCCCATCACCGTCTTTGGCGGTCGCAACAACTTCCAGACCCACCTCAATGGCAATTCGTGACGCAAGACTGTCTCGTACCAACGGATGGTCGTCGACAACCAGGATGCGGATCGGGCAATCTGTGGTCATGTCTTCGTGGCGACGTTTTCGCTTGCTACGCGCCAAACGGCGCGAATCAGTTCACGCATCGGAAAGGGCTTGGATAAGAGCGGTACACCGAGTGAGGCCACGCGGTCTCGCTGCGGATCATCCGGTTGTCCCGACACGAATACGGCGGCCGCGCTCGGAGATGCTTCACGAAGCTGCTTATGGAACATCGTGCCCGGCATACCGGGAAGCTGCAAGTCAATCACGGCGACCGAGATAGCGTCCTGCCGCAGTAGACGCAGGGCCTCGTATCCATCACCCGCCTGCAATACGCGGCACCCCGCACCGCGGAGCCCACTGGCCATGACCGCCCGTACCAGCGGATCGTCTTCCAGCACCAGCACTGTCATACCATCAATGCTTGGAAGCGAGTCGCCCTCCCCCCCCGGATCTACATCGATTGCCTTGTCCACACACGGCAGCGAGATAGTAAATCGCGTGCCAACGCCTACTTCAGAGACCACGTCAACGCTGCCGCCGTGGTTGAACACGATGCCATGGACGATCGCCAGGCCGAGTCCGGTTCCCTCGCCGCGCGGCTTGGTCGTGTAGAACGGTTCCAGGCAGCGCTGCCGAACCTCCGCAGACATGCCGATTCCAGTATCGGAAACCTCCAGCGCCAAATACTGCGAATCCTCGTCGGCCTGATCAGATCCTCCCGAGCCAACTCGGCGGCTAAGAGTCACGCTCAGACATCCCCCCTTCGGCATGGCATCACGGGCGTTGATGACCAGATTCATCAAGACCTGCTGGATCTGTGTTTCATCACCATCGACGATCAGGCGCTCGTCGGGAATCTGCCATTCCTGCGACACGGCTGCCGGTATCAGACGTTTCACAAGCCGCGCGGTTTCACGACACACTTCGTTGACGCAGAAAGTCCGCCTTTCCGACGCAGTGCGCCTGCTGAACGTCAATAGACCGCGCGCCACACCCGATGCGCGGTTCGCGGCGGCATGGATCGCATCCAGGTGCGCATTGACCTCCTCCGGACTGTGGATCGTAGAGCGCGCCAGGTCCAGGTGGCCGAAAATCGCCGTCAGCACGTTGTTGATATCGTGTGCTACGCCGCCGGCGAGCGTGCCGACGGTCTCCAACCGCTGGGCGTGTCGCAGTTGTTGCTCGAGCGCCTGCCGTTCGCGGCGGTCAACGTATTTCTGAATGGCGTTGTCGACCGCGGGCCCCAGCCGCTTGAGATTCTCCTTGAGCACGTAATCGTCGGCGCCGCGTTTGAGGCACTCGACCGCGGTCTCCTCACTCAACGTGCCCGTGACAAAGACGAAGGGAATCTCGCGACCTGACCGCCGCAGCGTTTCCAGTGCGGCCATGCCATCAAAAGTGGGCATCTGGTAATCGGAGAGAACGACGTCCCAGCTCTCCCCCTGTAGCGCCGCCTGCAAACCGGCCGCGGTCCAGACCCGCGTGGATGTGGGATCAAAACCTGCCTGCTTCAATTCGCGTACGCAGAGCTCGGCGTCGCCGACACTGTCCTCAACGAGGAGCACACTCAATCGGCGGGCCATATGCAACTCCCAGTCGGCGCGGAACAAGCGCCGAGAGTACTGCGGCGTTGGTCCTACTAACCGGCTGCACTTGAGCCGGTCAGCACACGTCGCACTTCACGAGTCAAGCGTAAACTGAAACAAAGCTCCTTTGTCGATCTCGCCTTCTGCACGCACGCTCCCGCCGTGTCGCGCCACAATCCGGTGAACGATCGCCAATCCTACTCCCGATCCGGGAAACTCATCTTCCGTGTGCAATCGCCCAAACACTGTGAAAAGCTTATCGACAAAGGCGGCATCGAAACCGACGCCGTTGTCGCGCACCTGATACCAGGTGCGCCCGTCCGAACAACAGGAGCTTACCACGATTCGCGCGGGTCGCCTAGTCGCACTGTACTTGAGCGCATTGCTGAGCAAATTGGCCCATACCTGCCGTAGCAACTGCGCATCCGCGCGTGCCGGCGGCAGATCCGCCGCTTCCAACTTCGCGTCTTGAACGTCCGGTTGTGTAACCAACTCCTGCCAGACTTCCGCCACGAGCTTGCTGCAATCCACGGTACTCGTCTTCAATGGACGGCGTGTGATATGCGACAACAGCAACAAACCATCGATCAGGCAATTCATTCGCCGCGTACCGGATCGAATGGCATCGAGTATGCGCTGGGCTTCTTCATTCAGACTCACCTGATGATCTTCGGCCAGCATGCGTGCGTAGCCGTCAATCAGGCGCAGCGGCGACCGCAAGTCGTGCGAAACGGAGTAGCTGAAGGCCTCGAGTTCGGCATTGCTATGTTCGAGCTCCTTTGTTCGTTCGGCCACGCGCTGCTCGAGCTCGGCATTCAGACGCTGAAGCTCGCGCTGCGCGTGTTTGCGTTGGGTGATGTCAAGCGCGGTGAACACCATCTCGGCGTCAGGATCATCCAGGTTGAGCGGCGTGGCGCTGAGCAGGATATCCATTTCCCGGCCATCCTTGCGGCGCCAGCGCGTCTCCACAGAACCCGTACCGTGCTTGACGACCTCAGCGTAGCCCTTCTCTCCAACCATGTCGTATTCGGCCTGCGAAGAGTAGAGCATGCGTGCGCTCTGGCCGAGCAGCTCTTCCGGGGTATAGCCCGTGATCTCGCAGAGACGCTTGTTAACCTCGCGGAGGATGCGCTGATGCCCGACGCCGATCCCAACCGGAGCGGTCCGCAGCAGCCCCTGCAGGTGGGCCTCGCGCTCACGCAGCTCGCGTTCGGCCTCCCGTTGTCGCGTAAGGTCGCGTGCAATCGCCCACATGCCGGCCGGTCGTCCCTGGTCATCGCGAATCAAATGGGCCGTGAGCTCCACGGGAAACACTGAGCCGTCGCGGCGCCGGTATTCCTTTTCGTACCGCCCCGAACAGCCGTCTACCATGATTCGTTCGCGCACGATGCGCTCTTCCATCTCGTGCCAACGAGCCGGCGTCAGCTCCTGGTAGAGCAGCGACCGGAGTTCCTCACGGGTGTAGCCAATCATGCGCTCGAAGGCCGGATTGCAGTCCGTGAACCGGCCCTCGGCATCAACGGCACCGCACCCGTCCGGCATGGTTTCATAGAGTTCCCGGTAGCGACGCTCCGAACGCTCCAACTCTGCTTGTGCCTCCCTTTCCGCTGTGACGTCGCGGGCCGTCGACAGTAAGTAACCAGTATTCGTCTCCAGCACGGCGGCCCATGAGAGCCAGCAATACCTGCCGTCTCGACACCGGTACCGATTAGTGAAGCCAACTGCGGGAGGGCCCCCGGCTGTTAAACGTGCCACCTCGCGCATCGTGGATTCGCGGTCATCCGGATGCAGGAGTTCAACGAACGGGCGCGAGAGAATCTCCTCCCGCGAATACCCCAACGTGCGCTCCCAGGCCTGGTTGATCTCAACAAACCAACCGTCGTGGTTCCCCAGGCACAGCATGTCCGGTGAGAGTTCGAAGATACGACGGAGTTGCTTCTCGTCCAGTACCGCCTCCCGCGGTGGTTGGTCAGCGATGTGTGTATCCGTCGAATCAGAACTGGACATGGCTCTTCCTCTCGGGCCGACATCAACAAACAGCCCGGACAGCGTCGCAAGAGGCTGACACGAACCATCGTGGGCCCACGCCCAGGACAGCGCGACGCGGCGATAGATATGCACTTTCAGGCAGTTCAGCCTGGCGAAGGCATTATAACGTCCCCGGCGCAATTCCGGCGCCAACTTTTTGGTCGCACACGCCACTCTGATCAACGCAGGACTGGCGGATTCCCAGACAGAAGTATCTGTGTAAGCTCAAACAGCGTCGGCAATTGTGATGGAGAGTGCTTTCTGGTACGATTATATCTTCGTCGGCGCCGATCACATCGGGAGGCGTCTTCACCATCGGAGTGGGGTATTTGACCGTACTAATCGAGAGTTCACCCATGAAACGAGATAGCAAAGTTGCGCACCGCCCGACGATACGACTCGTCGCTTGGCTGTGCATCCCTGTGATGAGTGCGTTGCTCATCGCCGGCTGCGCGTCGCAAGACCGCGCAACGGAGCCGGCCGCTGAGCAACCGCAAACGACTGCAACAACGCCGCCGGCCGCCGAGGCCACACCGGCCACGCCACCGAAGAGCGAGCCGGCCCCCGCCGTGGCAACAAAAGAACCGGCCCCCGCCAAGGAACCGGCTGCGCCGGCACAACCGGTCGCGCAAACGCCGCCGCCCGAGCCGGCACCGGCGCAGGAGTCAGCCAAGCCGGACGCCAAGCCAGTGACGCCCGCAGCGCACACGACGGTCGCCGCCGTCCGCCGCCCTGTTCCCGCCTCGGCTCCGCAGGAGCCCGAGCCGGACGCGAAGCAGGCCCCGGAAGCCCGGCAGCAACCCGCGAGAGAACGCGCCAAGAAGGCGCAGATCGGCCAGGAACAAGTCGCGCGGGACAAAGCTGCCAAACAGGGCAAGTCCGGCTGTGGATCCAAGGCGGCCAATGCCAATCCGACCCCGGCGCAGGAAGGGCCTCATCCCAAATTCGTTTGCAAGGAGACCAAGGTCTCATCCGAACCAGTGTGGCGCGGCGAGAAGGCCAAGTTCACCTTCAAAATCAGCAATGAGGGCGAGGCCGATCTCGATATCCGCTTAAAGGGCGGGTGAGGTACCAAACTTGACGGTCGGTCCGACCGTACGATTGCCGTTGGCGAATTCACCGAAGCCACTTTCACGATCGACACCAAACGTCGCTCGGGCAACTTCAGCAAACGCATTACCGTCTACACCAATGATCCGGAAAACGCGCAGGTTCACCTGACCTGCGAAGCGGTCGTCAAGGTTCCGTTCAAGATGACGCCGCAATCGGCTGTCTTCTCGAACATCGCCCGTGACTCCGAGGGCGAGAACCGCACGATCAAGATCACGCGCGGCGACGCCGGCCCGATCCACCTCAAGATGGATCCGGTCGCCCACAACAATATCGAAGCCGAACTCAAAGAAATCACCGCCGGCGAAGAATACGAACTCGACATTCACCTCAAGCCGCCGTGGCCCAACAACACGATTAGTACGAATCTGAACCTGGAAACCGGGATCGAAGAGGTTCCCAGCGAACAGATCCGCGTCTACGGGCGAATCGCTCCCCGGTTGCGCGCCGTGCCTTCGCGTTTCCAGATTCCGCAGAGAGTCGACAAGGATCTCGACCCGAAAGTCCGGCTGGATTGGTCGGGCAAAACGCCCGGCAAGGTCACCGAGGTGACGGTAACCGATAAGAACCTGACCGCCAGCGTCGAAGAGAGCGAAAGCGGCGAACAGTACGTCGTGCTGCATGTGCCGGCCAACTACAGCACCAGCAACACGCGCGTCGGCTTCGTAAACGTGATGACGGACGACCCGGCGATTCCCAGGCTGCGAATCCAGATCATGCGTTCGCGGGCCATCTCAAAGAACAAGTCGAATCCGAACGTCCGCCGGTCAACCGTGACACCCACCGGCGTACAGCGCTCACCGACTCCGGCCAAGCCGGGCAAGGTGCTCGGCCCCAAGAAGGCGCCGAATGGCACCGGCCGACCGCCGGCCCGCAAACCGGTCGAACACCCGACGCAATCGGACGACCCCAAACCGGAGAAGCCGTCCAACTCGTAAATCGCCGGCTTCCCAATCTGCGCAAACAAAGACGCCCGACCGCACGTAGCGGCCGGGCGTCTTCTTTTTACATGTGATTTACCGAACCGACGGTCGGCTTAGCAAACCGTGCCGTACATCGACAGCAGTTGCTGGAGGTCGGCCAGATCAACATCGCCGTCACCATCCAGGTCACCGTCCTCCGGCGATGCACTGGTCGAGCCGTAGTTGCTGAGCAGGATCTGCAAGTCGCTCAGGTCAACGTCGAAGTCGCCGTCCAGATCGCCAAGGCAGACAACGTCCTCGATGAACACGGCCGTGACCGTCTTCGGGCCGTCGATGTAGAGCGACTCAGGATTCGTCGAACCCGTCAGATCGCCTTCCCAGTGATCGAACGTCCAACCCGCGTCGGCGTTGGCCGTCAGTTCAACCGTATCGCCGTAAGTGTACGAGCCGCCCGCCGGATCGAGATCGACCGAGCCGTTACCCGTGATGTTCACCGTCAGCGAGTAGGCGTCCTGCGTGAACACCGCGGTCACAGTCTTCGGGCCGTCGATGTAGAGCGACTCGGGATTCGTCGAACCCGTCAGGTCGCCTTCCCAATGATCGAACGTCCAACCCGCGTCGGCGTTGGCCGTCAGTTCGACCGTATCGCCGTACGAATACGAGCCGCCCGCCGGATCGAGATCCACGGAGCCATTACCCGTGATGTTCACCGTCAGCGAATAGGCGTCCTGCGTGAACACCGCGGTCACAGTCTTCGGCCCGTCGATGTAGAGCAACTCGGGATTCGTCGAACCCGTCAGGCCGCCTTCCCAATGATCGAACGTCCAACCCGCGTCGGCGTTCGCCGTTAGTTCAACAGTCTCGCCGTACGAATACGAGCCGCCCGCCGGATCGAGATCCACCGAGCCGTTACCCGTGATGTTCACCGTCAGCGAGTAGGCATCCTGCGTGAACACCGCCGTGACCGTCTTCGGCCCGTCGATGTAGAGCGACTCGGGATTCGTCGAACCCGTCAGGTCGCCTTCCCAATGATCGAACGTCCAACCCGCGTCGGCGTTGGCCGTTAGTTCGACAGTCTCGCCGTAAGTGTACGAGCCGCCCGCCGGATCAAGATCCACCGAACCGTTACCGGTGATGTTCACCGTCAGCGAATACGCATCCTGCGTGAACACCGCGGTCACCGTCTTCGGCCCGTCGATGTACAAGGACTCAGGATTCGTCGAACCCGTCAGGTCACCTTCCCAATGATCGAACGTCCAGCCCGCATCGGCGTTGGCCGTCAGTTCAACCGTATCGCCGTACGAATACGAGCCGCCGGCCGGATCAAGATCAACCGAACCGTTACCGGTGATGTTCACGGTCAGCGAGTAGGCATCCTCCGTGAACACAGCCGTGACCGTCTTCGGCCCGTCGATGTACAAGGACTCAGGATTCGTCGAACCCGTCAGGTCGCCTTCCCAGTGATCGAACGTCCAACCCGCGTCGGCGTTGGCCGTCAGTTCGACAGTATCGCCGTACGAATACGAGCCGCCGGCCGGATCGAGATCGACCGAGCCGTTACCCGTGATGTTCACCGTCAGCGAGTAGGCGTCCTGCGTGAACACCGCGGTCACAGTCTTCGGGCCGTCGATGTAGAGCGACTCGGGGTTGGTCGAACCGGTCAGGTCGCCTTCCCAGTGATCAAACGTCCAACCCGCATCGGCATTGGCCGTCAGTTCTACGGTATCGCCGTAAGTGTACGAGCCGCCCGCCGGATCGAGATCGACCGAACCATTCCCGCTGACGTTCACCGTCAACGCATACTCTTCTTCGAGGAACGTCGCCGTGACGCTCATGTCCGCGTCCATGACGATCGTCTCGGGGTTGGTCGAACCGGTCAGATCGCCGCTCCAACCGTTGAAGTACCAGCCCGTGTCAGCACTGGCCGTCAGTTCCACGGTCGTGCCTTCCAGGTAGTAGCCGCCGGTCGGATCGAGCGCGACGCTGCCGCTGCCCGACGTACTCACCGTGAGTGTGTAGTGCGGGTCGCACTCATCCGGGATGCCGTTGCCGTTCACATCATCAGCACCGCTCACCACGTCGCACGTATCGAGCGTACCGTTGTTGTTGCAGTCCCGGCCCGGAATCAGGTTCGTCGACGGAATGATGACCTTCGACATGCTCGGCGGCTGCCAGCGCAGCTCGGCCACCGCTCCGCCACCGTTCTCGTAGAACTCCATCGTGAACGTGTAAGCGCGATCAGCTTCCAGACTGATAGTGCCGGAGTACTCGGTCGGCGCGTGGTCGGTCCACTCGTCAATCAGAAGTTGCTCGTCGACCCAGACACGCACGCCATCGTCCGTATTCGCATAGAACCTATACGTTCCGCTCACGCTCGGCGTAACAACGTAACCAGTCCAACGAACACTGAAATCATCGTTGTTGAAACCCGTCCAGGGCGAGCCGTTGCCCCAATCAAAATCAACCGTGCTATCGATCCGGCCCATCGGCATACCCGAGAGGTCGATCGTGTTGTAGTAGGCACCGGCCAAGCCGCCGACCGAGTCGCTTTGGCATTCGTCCGGAACGCCATTGCCGTCGCAGTCGTCGCTACCGCCGCCGTCCACATCGCATTCGTCCGGCACACCGTTGCCATTGCAGTCGACGCTGGTGCCATTGGCAATGTCGGTCGTGTCTTCAACACCGTTGCCGTTGCAGTCGCTGTATTCGACAAATGTGGCGGTCACCGTCTTCGGGCCGTCCATCACAATCGAATCCGGATTGGTCGTGCTGGACAGATCGCCCGACCAGGCACTGAATGCCCAGCCGGTGTCTGCGTCGGCGGTCAGTTCAACCGTCGTATTGGAGAGGTACGTACCGCCCGAAGGATCGAGCGTCACGCTCCCACTGCCAACGACATTGACCGTCAGCGTATAGGAATCCTGCGTGAAGACCGCCGTGACCGCCTTCGGGCCGTCCATGTAAAGCGACTCGGGGTTGGTCGAACCGCTCAAGTCGCCCGTCCAATGGTCGAACGTCCAGCCGGAAGCGGCCACCGCCGTCAACTCCACCGTCGTGCCGGCCGAGTAGATTCCGCCGGCGGGGTCCAGATTAACCGTACCGGAGCCCGAGGTCGCAACGCTCAGCGTGTAGCCGCCGGGCGAGGTGCTGATCGCCGAGGCACCAGTGATGATGAGCGAATAAGCCTGGCTGCCGCCGGTGAGCGAACCGCTCGGCGTCACCTGAATCGCGTACGTGTTGCTGCCGGGCGAATAGACCACGACCTGCTCAACGTTATCAACACTGTTGTCGCCCGTGGTCGCCGCGGCGGACGGGTTGTTCCGATTGAGCACCCACGGATAGTAGGTGGTCGAATCGCGGATAACCCGCAGATCGAGGTCGTTGACCAGCATCGGCGTGGACGAGTTCAGCACGTTGCCGGGCGGAGTGCCGGCTCGATCAGTCCAGCAGATGGACGCGCGCAGTTGGCTGCTCGATCCGTCGGTCGTCGCATAGACCGTAAACGTACCGCCGTCGCTGATCGTCTGCTCACTGATCGTCAGCGGAATCGAAACGTCCTGCGTGATCGTCTCGGCCGCGGTCTTCGTATTCAGCAAGCCCCAACCGAATTTGTAATCGGGACCGTTGCTCGTTCCGCACTCGTCGGCCGTGTGCAACACGAGCCCCTTGAGCGTGGCCGAACGCATGTCGCCCTGGCCCGGGTGTGTGTTGCGCCAGTGCTGGATCAGCACGCCCATCGAACCGCTGGCATTCGGCGTCGACATCGACGTACCGGAAATGCTGTAGTAGGCCGAGTCCGAATCATCGTAAGTGGAGTAAAGCTCCACGCCATTGGCGGCAATATCAGGCTTGATGCGCCCATCGTCGGTCGGACCGTAGGCCGAGAACGGGCTCATGGTCACACTGCCGGGGCCGGAATAGCCACCGATGACATCCTCGACCGCTGCCACCGTGAGGATGTTCTTGGCCACGCCAACCGTACCGACACAGTCATAGTCGCCGTCCGGGTCGCGTGTCGTCGTCGACCACTCCCAGTAACCAGTGTTGTAGTTGGGATACCAGTGTCCGCCACCAGCCCCCGGACCGTCGTCGTTGCGATCGTTGCCGGCGGACTTGCAGATCAGCAGGTACGGATAGTCCCAGGCGATGTCGTCATGTTCTTCCGAGTCATCGGAATACAGACCGAACTTATAGTCCTTGGTCGTGCTGATACGCGTATCGCCAAACCAAACCCATTCGCCATCGTTGAAATAGTCGTAGGTCCAGCCATGAACGAAACCATAAGAATGGCTGGAAACGAGCAGACCACCGCTCGCCGCCGACCGCATCTCCGAGGTATCGTTATCCCAATCCCAGCAATGCAAGGACGCGGCAGGCGACATGCCCTTGGCCGCCGCCACCACGCCGGAGGCGATCATCGTGCCGGCGACGTGGGTGGAGTGATAGTGCGTGTCGACGGGTGAGTCCATCTGCGTGGCGCGACCACCGTATTCCTGGTGGCTGGTCCGCACCCCGCCGCCGTCCCACACACCCAGCGTAACGCCGGCACCGGTCAGTCCCAGACCGGTTGAACCGCCGGGCAGCACCTCATCGGTGCTGACACTATCCGCGGCATCGGCGTTGTGCGTGATGCGGTAGCGCGGGAAGCCATCGACGATGGAATGGAGTTCCATCAGGCCGACACCGCGGTCGATCCGCACGGGCCAGTTGTGTTCGCGGGCAAACTCGCGGGCCGCTTCGCCACGGAGCACCGTTGCCTGAGCCTGCTGCGGGGCTTGCTGCTGGGCGGAAGCCGGCAGCGCGAGTGTGAACGCGCAAACCGCGAGCATAGTAAGTAGACATAGATTCCATCTGAGAGGCCTGACGCTACTCCAGTTCATTCCCTACTCCCTTGTGTCCTCACGAGGTCGAGATGACGTCTTCCAGCTCCCAATTGGAAGTGTCGCGCTGGACGCTGCGCACGAAGTGAGACCACGCGAAGTGCGCACAACGTCCCCGGTAACAAGACGGTATTCCGCGTACGGGCGTAAGATCAAGATTTTTCGCCCGCGTCCACAGGCGATTATCGGCCGTTCTGAAAACAGCCTGCGCCCGCGCGCTGCAGTCGCCGCTTTATTGGGCGTTTCAACGCTATCTCGCGTGAAGCGCGATCGAGCCAACCGGGATCGAAACCTCCGGCGTCAATCGCACAACGTGCCGTAATAACCGAGCAATTCCTGAAGGTCCGACAGGTCGACGTCACCGTCGCCGTCGAAGTCACCGTCTTCGTACGTAACGCCAGTCTGCCCGTAGTTTCCGAGCAGCAACTGCAAATCGGCAAGATCAACGTTCCCGGTTCCGTCGAGATCGCCCGGGCACTCGCACTCATCCGGAATACCGTTTCCGTTGGTATCCAGGCTCGTGCCCGTGCCGATGTCTTCGTCGTCCGGAACGCCGTTGTCGTTGCAATCCGCAAACTCCACGAACACTGCCGTCACATTTGCATCACCGGCAATCAGCAACGTGTCCGGGTTCACTGCTCCGGACAGCGCACCTTCCCAGTGATCGAATTCCCAACCCGCATCGGCCACCGCTTCAAGCGTAACGGTGACGTCTGCAAAGTAGCTGCCGTCGGAAGGATCAAGCGTCACCGTGCCATTGCCAACCGTGGTGACGATCACGTCGTACTGCGGCGGATTCACACAGCCCATGCCGTAGATGAGGAACCCATCAATCCCCGATTCGTTGATACTCTGCGAGTCCGCGTCGTTGGTGGTGAAGCGGAATCGCATCGCGCCGGTCAGCGGTACACCTGCCGCAGCCAGATCGGCCTGCGTGATCGTGTGCGACCGCCACTCCAGCCCACCGTCCGTATCGTGGCGTGCGATTTCAGTCCAGGTTCCGCCGCCGTTCGGATCAACCTCCAGCAGCAGGAAGTCATTGCCATCGTCGTCGGTCAGCCTGAGGAAATACTCGTAATGAAGCTCGACATTGAACGCACCGGCGAGGTCGATGGTCGGCGATGTGAGCCGCACGGCTCCATCGTCAACGTCGGTATTCCCGGTCTCGTTCTGTGTGAGGTAGCACTGTCCGCTGCCGTCGCCATCAGTCTCCGGGTCGTAATCCCAGCTCGGATCGTTGACCGGTACGCCGCGCTGCCAGTCCCCCGAGCTCGCGCCCAGGTTTTCCGCCGTCCAGCCTTGGTCCGTCTCGAAGTTGTCGACAAAGAACGCCGCCACTTCGGCGACCGCCGCGGCGTAGATATCCGTCGGAGCAGTCGAAGGCCGCGTCACAAGCGTACCGCCCTCCGTCTCGGCGCTGAAATAGAACTCCGGACCGTCGGCACAATTCGCCGGCGGCAATGTCGCCAGGTAGTAATTGCCACTGACCAGAGTCAGCGGAGCCGAAACGAACTCGCCGCCCTGGTAGCGGTAGTGGACGTAGGCGCTGCCATCCGCCAGCGATTCAGTGTCTTCGATAATCTGCACATCGATGTCCGTCGCAACGCCCGGAACGAAATACGCCGGTACGCCGCTCGGGAAACTGATCTGAAGCGGCGTCGTGCCAACGGTTAGCGAGAACGTTCGCTGCGTATCGCCGATGTGGCTGGTCTGGTTCACAAACGAAATCGTCGCGGTGTAGTCGCCCGCTGGCAGCGAGTTCGCCTGCGCACTCAGTGAAATCGTCACGTCTGCTGTGCCGCCCGCTGCCAGGCTCCCTGAACCGCCGCTCACCGTCAGCCAATCAACGTCCGCCGACACGGCGTAGTTGATGCTGCTCGCCGCATTGTTCTCCACCGTGTACGTTGTGCTCTCGGGCGTGAACGGACCACCAACCGGGCCTTCGACATCACAACCGGTGTACGGCGTCGGCGTCAGCCCCTTGCCACCATAATCAACCCAGCACGAACCATAGCCCACGCGATCGCAGCCGTAGCGAATGCGCATGTAACCATCTTCGCCCCAGTTCGGCCCCCACGAATTCCGAAGAATCCACACGCCGGAGTACCCACTCTCGTCATCCTCCCAGCCAACCAGTACGATGGCGTGATTGAGCTCGGTTGCGGTGCAGGCATTGAATATGCCACCGTTGTAGGCCTGAAATGCATCATCAACAGCCACACCGACGCTAATCGGACCGTGTTCGAGAATCGCCTGCTTGATCTGCCACGGCTGCGCCACGCCGCTCTGGTAAACGTACCCCCAACTGTCGAGCCAATACTCGTGCGGATACGGACAGCCGCACGGCAGGTCCGCCGCGGCGTAGGGGCATTCGTCCTCCATCACCGCCCCGCTGCCACCACAGGGATCCTCGCGCAGGCCCGTGTGATAGTTGTGCGCCCACCAGCCGCCCTCGCAGCCCCAACCGTCCTGATTGCAGCTCACCAGCCATTGCTCTGACAGGTCGGCCTCGACGTTGTCGCGGATCATGATCGCGCATTCAAACGCACCGACCGTTCCGAACGCCCAGCAACTGCCGCACGATGCCTGGTTGCGCACGGGCGGGCAGCCCGTAACGTCACGCCAATCAAACGAGGCCGGCAGGTCGCGCGTCGGCTGGTAATCCTCCACCGGCGCTTCCGTGCCCCAGTCGGGTGGCGGACGCAGGCCGCACAACTCGCTGAGGTCGTAGTCCGTGGCCGGATTCGGGCCAACCCCGAACGTCCAGCCCTCTTCGATAGCGCGCTTCTCGAGCGCGGCGATATCGGCGTCCGAAAGCTGCGCCAGCACCGGCGAAGCGACCAACAGTCCAATAACGACAACAAAACAACCAAAGACCGGCCGCAAAAGGGCGGCGTTCGCGCATGCGATATGCATTGTCATCCAGCTCCCAGGCAAGCAGACGTGAGTGCGGCAAGCGTGACCCTGGCCACGGGGCCTCTTCCCCTTCCGTGACGCTTCCAGCCACTCGGCATCCCAACAGAAAGATTATAACGACCGGCGCGGCACGGCGCATAGACGAAAATACCGTGTTTGCACGGAGTTAACGTCCTCTAAGGGAGAATGACCCCAGGTTTGCGGCGGACGACGGCGGACGCGTCGCTATTGCAACTGGGTGGGGGCTAGAGTCGGCGTTCCTCGCACTTGATGCCCATCGTTTCGAGCTCATCAAGAATTGGGTTGTAGAACTCTGGTTTGACCGGAATGTGTACGCCGGTGTCGCTGATTTCACCGGTGAGAATCATCTTGGCTCCCACCGCCACCGGCAAACCCACTGTGCGCGCCATCGAACTATCGCCTTCCGGCTGGCCGTAGTCGATCAGTTCGGAGCTGATCTGCTCTTCCTTGCCGTCGGGGAAGCTTGCAACGAAACGGTGAACCATCACGATCATGTCACGCTCGCCGGCGCCGTAGGACATCTTCTCGTCCATACGCGTAGCGAGGAGATCCAGGTTCGTGGTTTCCTGCTCAACGATCGGCAGTTCGTCCGCCGAGAACAGGCCCAGCCACTCGAATCGGTCAAGCACGTCATCGCCCGCATCGAGCCCGATCCGTTCGGCGACCTGCGCACGCAGATCATCCGTGCTATCTGACCCAATCAGCCCGGCGGTCCATTGGGCGAACGTTGTACCCGCCGCGAATGAAACAGGTGTTTCATCCAACATGTTCAGGTCGACGATCTTTTTCAGACAACGGCACCAGCCCGGATAGCGGAACGTGCCGCGGAACATCGTTTCGATCCCCGCCAGCCCATAGAGCTCGATATACCCAAGCGAATCGCGATTTGGATAGGCCTCGAGCCGTCCGATGGGCTCAATCTCGATCTCTTCGACGTGCGTGAACAACTCCGGACCGGGAATGTCCACCTGCTCGCCGTCGATGAGAAACCGGGCTGCGTTCTTGCCGGCGGTGCAGACCGCCCGCGGGCTCCACGAGAATTTGTAGCCCCACGGATTGTCGTTCGCGTCGGGAGCGGGCAAGCCGCCGCAGCACGACTTGAAGCTAACGACCTTGCCGCCGCGGCGTGCAACGTCGTGAATGACGCGCATGGCCGACATGTGATCGATACCGGGATCAACGCCCAGCTCGTTGAGGCAGATCACGCCGGCATCGCGTGCCGCGCCATCAAGACTTCTCATCTCTGGGCTCACATAGGAAGCCGTGGCCATGTGCTTGCGTTGCTGAATGCACATCTCGGCCACGACGGGGTGCAGCGGCGCGGGCAGCAGGCTGATCGCAAGATCGTGCTCGCTCACAAGCTGCGTGAGCTTGGCAGTATCGGTGACATCGAGCGGGAGCGCAACTCCATGGGGATGACTGGCTACGACCGCTTCGGCCTTGCTGACAATCTGCTCGGCCACGGTGACCTTAAATCCTGGCTGGTCGAGGAGATAGCGAACGACCGTGCCTGACACAAAACCTGCACCGAGAACCAGAACCTTCTTCATGCGAACCTCCAACGACGCCGTCATTCGGCCGAAAACTTCACGCTGAGGCGAGGGGCTCGGCCGCGCGAGACGCGCCGGCGTGCTCCCATCGCGTGCGCGGGGCGAACATCAACCGATCTCGGACTCCAGGTAACGATACGATTCGGTAAGTTTCCCTCTGTAGAGAATTGTCGCGGCGAGCAGCTCGGGCGACAGGCCGGAAGCGGCCAGTTTCCCTCGGAAATCCACCCCGGCCAGCGACGGCACGAACGGCCGCAACGCTGCACTGAAGTGCCGCGAGGAGTCCTCCGGCAATTCGCACGGCAGGAAATCCACCGCCAGCACGACCGGACCATTGCCCGCCACGCCGTCGATGGTCTCTCCGCTTGTGGGATCGTAGACGTAGACCGGATCGGACGGATCGGTCGACCGCGTCGTGCAGGCCACGGCTCCATCGATATCGCAGGTAATGTCCCCCACAACCCGCAATCGCGGCTGGCCGCCGGCGCATAGCTGCTGGAACTGCTCGGCCGTCAGCATCCGCGGATACTTCGACTCCCAGTAAATGCAGTTCATCAGCAGCGTCAGGTATTCCGCATGGGGAAAAAACGCCGCCTCATAACGCTCGGGATGGTCGTAATACTCCTGCAACGCAAACGCCGCCCCCGCCTCACGCGGCCGCACCAGGTGCTCTTCCCGAAAGACGACCTTGAAACAGCGATCAGCCGCCGGCGGAAGCGTGCCCAGATCCTCCGGCGCGACTTCCTCGACCGGAAGCAGGTCGAAGATTTCCTGGGCCCCCTGCGATACCTGCCCATATCCCGCGAATCCGCACACGAGCGGCCGCAACGGCTCGGGAATCCCCTGCGTCGCGATGGCGTCCGCGACCGCGGCAAACTCTTGCTTGAAATGCTCCAGATTCTGATAGCGATGCGCCGGGCGAACCTGTGAAAACGGGCTGTCAATCCCCTCGTAATCAAGCCGCCGGCCCAGGGTCCATAGCGTATCAATCATGCCCGCCAGGCCTGCGTAGCGACCAAAGAAGACCAGCCGGCGCCCTTCGGCATCGACGATCCGTTCGTAGTCGATCAACGTGCAGCCGAGCTCGGCCATCCGCCGCAGGGCCGGCATGTTGGCCGGCTGGCGCTTGATCGTGTGCGAAAAAAAGACGTAGGTCTTTTCAGGCTCGAAGCATTCGACGGGGATTTCCTTCACACCCATGATGATGGGGCAATCGGCGAGCGTTTCCGCGATCTGCGCCCCCGCGCCGGCGTAATCAGCGTCCGCAAACGCACGGATGGGCGAGGTTTGCACCGTAAACGAAAGGCCCTGCTCGCCGTGCAGTGTCCGTACATCCGCCGGCACCAGCGGCACGCGGGCCTCCCATTTACTCTTATCTTCGCGGCGAATCCCGATCATCTGCTTAGCGCTGGTCATGGCACGGCCGGTCCAAAACGACTGGGTTCGGACGGCACAGCAACCCGCGCCGGAACGCGTCAGTCTGGGTTTGAGGAGGGACCGGGAACCACACCCCGGACGTCCCTGTGAAACCGTCCATGCTAGGGATTCACTACGTGTGGGTCAAACCAGGCGTTCAAACGTTATCGGCGCGCGCAACCACGCCGCGACCAGATTACTCTGGGCGACGCAGGATGCGACTGGATCAGTCAGGTTCTCGGGCGAAATGCCCGTCTTGCTTGACGCCGGTCCGGCATCAGGATCGCGAACGCGAGGTCTTCTTCGCCGTCTTTCCGCCGCGCGATTTCTGGCGTGTAAGCACCATCTCCGCCAACGACGATACGTCTTCGATTTCGACCAAGCCGAGCACGATCGACTGCTCGGTCTTGTCCAGGTCAACAAACCACTCAATCAGACGGCCAAGCAAACGTTTGATGGTCATGCCGCGTTTGGCACAGACTTCATCCAACCGCGCTTTCGACTCCGGCGACAGGTGAACACTGACGATGTCGGGTCTTTTCTTCTGCTTCTTCAATCTAAACGCTCCTGCGACGAATAACCCTTCCCCCAATTCCCTGCCCCATCGATCTGTAGCGGATCATACTACAATTTACTGATATGTCCACAGCGCCCAACCATTCTTTGCTTTTGGTGTGGCAATGCGTACCGCAGGAGCTACCTTGGTGAAGTGTGCGTACTGCCTGGCACGCGATTTGACCTTGCTCGACGCGATTGGAGCCAACGCCGTGACCAACCCAACCCGAACCTGGCTCACTTGTGCCACCATCATAGTCTTGGGGCCCATCATTACCAACGCCGCAGAACGCGAGATCCTCGACAATTTGCGACTGTTTATGAACAGCCCCAGTGCCGAGGAACGCGCCGCGGCCATCGACCGAATTCAACATGATCCCGCATACGACCGATCGCGAGTTAGCACATGGCTGCATGCTAGCAAACTCTTTGACACGCAAGATTCGGGTGTTCACCCCATATCAGTGAAGATTGGACAGAAACAGACGCTCCGAACACTCGTACGAATTCCCGCCGGTTACGATGCAAGCAGGCCCTATCCCTTGATTTATGGACTTCATGGGATGGGTGGCCGCGCCGAGAACATCATCGCCTACGTTGAAGCATTGCTCGGAGAACAAGTTGAACAATTCGTGATCGCTGCCCCGTCCGGCTATCAGCAAGTTCTGGTCCGCAGCACAACACCACCATCCGCCGAACATGTCCGTGTACTCCGCGCCGTACGACAATTCGCACATATCGACTGTGATCGCGTTTACGCGCTTGGGTATTCCCAGGGCGGACATGCAGCCTGGACACTCTCCGTTACCCATCCCGATCAGTTCGCAGGCATCGTCCCCATCGCCGGCACGCTGCTGTTGCCGGAATCCGACCAACTCTTGCCGACATTCCTCCCTAACCTCGCCAACACGCACGTTTTCGCCTGTTGGGGCGAAGACGACTCGCTGAGCAACGATGGCAAGACGCCCAGCCCCGGCGGCGGAATCGCCGGCCTCAACCGCCAGATCTGCAAGCTGGCCGCGGAGAATCGCTGGCCCATCACTTGGTACGAGTGCGCCGGTGCGGGCCATGGCGGCATCGTCCCCCCTAAGGAGGACATCCAGCGCGTGCTTAAGCTTCGGCGTGCGCACTATCCCCAGCATGTCCAGCAGACGTTTCGCCTCGTCCACCAGGGACAGACCTACTGGCTGGAAACGCAACAATGGTCCGGCAGTTGGTGGGACGAGCAACCACTGAAGCTCTCCTTCCGAGCCGAGGAAAACCCGAATCTGCTGAGTGACGTCGCCAAGGCTCGGGGCCGCGCGGTCAGATCGCTACTCGGCGAGCTGCGTGGCGACGTCGAAGGCCAGAAAATCGACGTGTATCGCAAGAAAGTGCGTGAACTGACGGTATGGATCGGTGACGACATGATCGACTGGTCCCAGCCGATCGAAGTCGAAATCAGCGGAAGGACGGTCTACGAGGGTCAGATAACTCCAGATCTAGGCGTTTGCCTGCGCCAAGCGGCCCGCACTTATGACTTTGATCGCTTGCGCTGGGCCGGAATCCACTACAAAACCGGTTCGCGAGCGAAGCTCATCACTGCCGAAACGGAATTCACCGATCCGCCCACCGTACCGAAGTAAACACACACTACTCAGAAGGTAACACGTTGCCCCGGCTCAACAACTGTCACGTTCGCGAACCCGCGTGTACGTAACTCGTTTGCCAGCGTTTGCGATTGCTCCGTTTCGCCATGCACCAAGTACACATTCTTGGCTTTTCCAACCAGCGGCGTAAGCATGCGCAGCAAGTCGGTCTGATCAGCATGGCCGCTGAAGCCATGAATCTGCGTCACCTCCGCCCGCACGGGTAGCTGCTCGTGGAAGATGCGGACCTTCTCCGCGCCGTCCGCCAGCCGCCGCCCCAGGGTGTGCTCAGCCTGGTAGCCCGCGATCAAAATCGTGTTCTTCTTGCTGCGGATGTTGTTCTTCAAATGGTGGCGAATGCGGCCCGCTTCACACATCCCGCTGGCGGAAATGATGATGCACGGCCGCCGGCGCCGATGCAGCGCCTTGCTCTCATCCACACTGCGAACATACGTGCAACACCCGTGGCCCAGAATATCGCCGGTTACGCGATGAAACGCCCGCGCCTCGGCGTCGTAACACTCCGGGTGCATCTTGAAGACTTCGGTCGCGTTCACGGCCAGCGGGCTGTCGATGTACACCGGCAGTTTCGGGATCGCCTGCGCCACCATTTGCTCGTGCAACGAATAGACGATCGTCTGCGTGCGACCAACCGAAAACGCCGGGATGATGATCTTTCCGCCGCGTTCGTACGTGCGGTTCACCACATCCACCAGCTTCTCGATCGCATCGTCCACCTGCTCAGTCACACGCCCGCCGTAAGTGCTTTCGCAAATAATGTTGTCGCAGACGGGGAACGGGCGCGGATCACGCAGAATCGGCTTGTCCCGCCGGCCGACATCGCCCGAGTAGTACGCCGAGGGCGTTTCACCGTCGCGCTTGCCGAATGCCAGTTCGATGCCGGCCGAGCCCAGCATGTGCCCCGCATCCCGAAACCGCGCCAGCAGCCCCGGCACAACCTGGAACCAACGGTCATACGCGATGCTCTGTATCAGCCGAATCGCCGCCAGTGCCTCGTGATAACCGTAGAGCGGCTCGATCGGCGGCAAATCCTTGCGGGCCCGCTTCTTGTTGATGTAAACGACATCTTCCTCTTGGATGTGGGCCGAGTCCGGCAGCATGATGGCACACAGGTCACGGGTCGCCGGCGTGCAGAAGATCGGCCCCTCAAAACCGTCTCCCACCAGCTTCGGCAGGCGTCCGGAATGGTCGATGTGTGCATGCGAGAGCACGACAGCGCTGATTTCCTTGGGATCGATCGGCCACTTGCGGTTCTTGGTTTCCGAGTCCTCCCGCCGGCCCTGGTACAGCCCACAATCGAGCGCGACCCATTTCTCGTCCACGCGCACGAGGTGCATCGAACCGGTAACTTCGCCCGCCGCCCCATGAAACATCACTTCCGCCATGCCTGCGTCTCCTTGTTTTCAAGCTTGCATCGTAGAAGTTCGCGGCGCGCGTCGCAAATCGTTCGCGGCGGTTCAGGGATGGCTATTCATGTGTGAAACCAGTGTTTCAACGACCCGGGCCGCCGAAATCCCCCAGTCTGCGCCCGCCTGCGCCGGATCACCGGCCAGCACCGCCGCCTGCGAGCCCGCTGGTCGCCAGACCGCCGGCGATGTCGTTCCGAACAGCGTCACCGTCGGCGTGCCCAGCAGCGCCGCCAAGTGTGCGGGGCCACAGTCGTTGCTCAGCAGCCCTCGTGTCCCCGCCAAGATCGCCGGCAAATCGTTTGGTCGCGGGCATTCGATCAGCGGATAGTCGTTGCGAATCGCGTCGAGCTGGTCATCCGGCCAGCATTCCAGCTCGACCGGTCCGATTATGAAGCACACGTCAATGCCATTCGATCGCAGCCGCCGCGCCACGTCGAGAAAACCCGCCAATGGCCAACACTTCGCCCGCCCGCCGCTGCCGGGATGAATCAACGCCGGCGGCTCGTGTATGCCATGCTCAGCAAACATCTCGCCCCCACACCTCCGAATCGCCTCCGGCACATCCAGGTGCGGCGTGCCCTTGCGCTGAGGGATGCACTTATGAAACAGCAGCCCCTGCCCTTCGAGCGCGTTTTGCCACTGTGTGACGATGTGCGATTGGCTCTCCGGCTGCGGCCGCGGATCGACGCTGTAAACACACTGCGGGTCGCATTGGCCGAGTCGCACGTGCAACGGCGAATCGATGCCGGTAAGCATGTTCAAAACGCGCCGCCCCGCAAGCCGGTCGTAGAGCGGTTCGCCCGGCGGATCATCCGAATCCGCGAACAACCAATGCGCCCGCACGCTGTCCGACGACACGCGCCGAATCGCCGGTCGACACGCCGCGAGATCCCCCGGATCCACGCGTGAAATGACATCAATCGCCCCGCCACGCTCCAAGCCCGGCAATCGCAGCGCGAGGTGCAATGTCAGCGCCAAGTCCCCCAAAGCTCCCCCATGCAACACAGTCCACTCACCCACGCCGGAATCCCCCATTCTGAACTCTGAATTCGCTATTCAGCATTCCCAATCCACCCCCCGCCGAGCACAACGTCGCCCTCATAGAACACTGCCGCCTGCCCCGGCGTGACGGCGGTCTGTTGCTCATCAAACCGTGCTTCGACCGCACCATCGGGCCGCAGAAGGATCTCCCCCGCCGCCGGCGTATGCGTGTAGCGAATCTTGATCTGCGCCGGCTGCCACGTCTCTGCCGCCGGCGGATCGCGCAGCCAGTTCACCGACTCGGCCACCAGACCGCTCGATAGCAGATCCGCTTTCGACCCAACCGTCACCGTGTTGTTCAAGACATTGAGCCGCGTAACGTAAATCGGCTTGCCGGCGGCGATGCCCAGCCCGCGCCGCTGCCCGATCGTGTACGCCGCCACGCCCTCGTGCTGCCCGAGCACCTTGCCGTCCTCATCGACGACACTGCCCGGCCGCAGCAATTCCGGCCGGCGCTCCGTCAGCAGCAGCCGATAGTCATTCTCCGGCACGAAGCAGATTTCCTGGCTATCGGGCTTATCATGCACGCGCAGCCCCAGCTCCGACGCGATCGCCCGCACCTCGGCCTTGTCGGCAATCTCCCCCACCGGAAACAGAAATCGCGGCAGATGCTCGCGCCCGATGCCGAACAACACGTAGGACTGATCTTTGTCGAGGTTCAGCGACCGCGCCAGCCGACAATCGCCGCCAGAACCGCGCAACACGCGCGCATAATGCCCCGTCGCCACAAACTCCGCATCCATCATGTCCGCATATTGCAGCAAACGTCCGAATTTGATCCGGCTGTTGCACATGATGCACGGGTTCGGCGTGCGGGCCCGGCTGTATTCATCCACGAAATAGTCGATGATGCCGTCGAATTCACGCTCGAAATTCAGAGCGTAGAACGGCACGTCCAGCTTGCCGGCAATGGCGCGGGCATCAATCGCGTCCGCTGCCGAGCAGCAGCCGTGTTTGAGCTTACGGGCCGGGTCGGCGGGCAGAGTGCAGGCCTCCTCCGCCTCGCTGGCATGTGCACCGACCCGCATAAACACGCCGATACACTCATATCCCTGCTGTTGGAGCAGGCAGGCGGCGACGGAGGAATCAACGCCGCCGGACATTGCCACAATAACCTTGCCGTTGCGAGACATCCGCGACTCATATATCTTCGCGCCGCACTGAAGACAAATCACGCGCCCCCTTGAGTAGGCAGCGAGACACTGGATTGTAGGGCCCAGACGATGACCGATACAAAGACCCCCGCCAAACCGGCCGCGGAGAACGCCGCCGCAACCTCGACCCCGACACTCGATCGCACCTGGTGGCTGATCCTCGGCGCCATTCTGCTGGTGGCCACGTTGCAGCAGGTGCTGATCCTGACTGACGCTTGGCAAAACGACCCGCTGGCACGTTCGCCAATTCAGGACGCCGAGACCTATTGGCAATGGGCCGCGGATATTTCGCACGGCCAGCTTCTGGGCTCGACGCCGTTCATGTCCGCCCCGCTCTATCCGTACGTGCTGGGCCTTGTGCGGGCAGTTGGCGGCGGGCTCATCATGGTCTACATCCTGCAATTGCTCGTGCATCTGGCGACGGTGGTGCTGCTGGCAATGGCGGTCGGCAAACGCTTCGCCCCCACTGCCGGACTGCTGGCCGCGGGACTGTTCATCCTGCTGATGGAGCCGGCGTACTTCGTCGGGCGGCCGCTGGTTTCGACCTGGCAACTCTTCTTCGTCGCCGCGCTGTGGCTGCGACTGGTCACGTTGCCGAAAGATCCGACGTTCAAAGGTGCGATCGGGGCCGGCGTACTTACCGGGCTCAACTGCCTCGTAAACCCGCCAATGCTGCTCGCGGTTCCATTGCTGATGGTCTGGTTCTGGTGGCGGCATGGTTTCGCGGTCGCCGCGATCAAGCAACCGATTCTCGTCATGCTCGGCGCCATCCTGCTGATCGCGCCGGCGACCGTGCACAACTTCATGGTCAGCCACGAGATCATCCCCGTCAGCGCCCAGGCCGGCGTGACGTTCGCCCAGGGCAACATCGCCGGCGCGAACGGCGCCTACACCGTCATCCCCGGCGTCTCCGGCTCGCGCCACACGCAAAACCTCGACGCGCTGCGTTACTACACCGAACAAACCGGCAATCCGCCCAGTTGGAACGGCTGTAACCGCTACTTCTTCAAAATGGGCCTGGATTCGTGGAAGAACAATCCCAGCTATGCGACCAGCCTCTTCCAGCGCAAGGCGTATCTGTTCGTCAGCGGCCACGTCTTCGGCGACATCTATGTGCCGCCGGTCGAGATCGCCGAGGGCTACGCGAAGATGTTGCGGCTGGCGCCGATCCCGCTGCCGTGGCTGATGGGCGGCGGAATCATCGTGCTGGTGATGCTGCTGCGTGAATCGCCGCGAAAGTACGGCCCGGAACTGATCCTGTTTCTCGTGCCGTTTATCGTCGTCGTCTGCTTCTGGTATTCGCCGCGTTATCGCTTCCCCGTCACGCCAATCATGGTCGGCCTGGCGGCGTGGGGGCTCTATCACCTGCTACGCTGGGGCAAAGACAACCAGTTTGCGATTCTGTCGCTGGCGGCGTGTGCCGTGACCGGTTGGCTGTGCTACTCGAACGGCAAGTCGAACTTCGACGGCGTCGCGACCTACCGCGCCTTCTTCTACAACAGTCTTGCGGCGGCGGAAGCGAAGGAAGGCGACTACGGCTCTGCGATCGAGCATTACCAGAAGGTGCTGAAACTCAAACCGGATGACAGCAGCGCGAAGGCCAACCTTGGTCGCCTGCTCGCGGCGCGTGGAGAACAGGGGCAGTCAATCGCACTCTTGCAGCAGGCGATCGAGGAGAATCCGACTTCGGCCGTGGCGCATCAGCAGTTGGGCGACGCTTTGCTCCAAGCCGGTCGGACTGACGAAGCCATCGCGTCTTACGAAAAGGCGCTGGCGATCACGCCGGACAATGCCGAACTGCGGACCGATCTAGCCGTGGCGCTGCAACGCAAGGGCGACTTGACGCGCGCCGCGGAACAGTTCGGCGAGGCACTCCGGATCGATCCAACGAGCGCCCCGGCGCACTTCGCTTTGGCCCGCTTGCTCGCCGCACAACAGAAAAACGCGGAAGCCCTGCAACATGCGACCGAAGCGATTCGTTTTGCACCGAAAACGGTGGACGCACGCCTGCTTGCGGCGCAACTTCACGCTGCGAAAGGTGAGAATGAGCAGGCAATCAAGCTGATCAATGAGGCGATCGAACTGGCCGGCGGGCCGTCACCGCAAACGCTGGACCTGCTCGCCGCGGCCCAGACTTCCGCCGGCGATTACGACGCCGCCATCGCCACGTTACAGCGTTTGCTACTGCTGCCCGAAGTGCAGGCCAACGCCGCGGCGAAAGGCGCCTGTGAGCAGCGAATCAAGGAATTGCAGGCTCATCAGAAACCAGCAACACCGTAGATCAGGGCGTTGGTGGAGCAAGGTAGACCGTCTCGCCGCCGATCACAGTGCGCAGCACGCGGGCCTTTGGAATCTCTGCCACCTCGCACGTCATCACGTCGCGATCGAAAGCGACGAAGTCGGCCAGCTTACCGGGCACGAGCGTACCCTTGTCCTTTTCCTCGAACGCCGCGTACGCCGCATCGATTGTGAACGAACGCAAAGCCTCGTCGCGCGTCATGCGCTGCTCGGGATGCCAGCCGCCGGCCGGCTCGCCTTGCAGATTCTGCCGCGTGACGGCGGCATAGATTCCCAACAGCGGGTTCGGTGATTCGATCGGGAAATCGCTGCCGCCGGGAATCGGCACACCGGTCTTTCGCAGACTCGCCCAGGCATAGGCCCCTTTCGCCCGCTCGGCGCCAACACGGTCGTAGACCCAGCGCATGTCGCTGATGCAATGCGTCGGCTGCATCGACGGCAACACGCCCAGGGCTGCGAAACGCGGAATGTCCTTCGCTTCCAGGAGCTGCGCATGTTCGATGCGGTAGCGGTGGTTCTTCGTCGGGCGGCGGCTCAGCGCGATCGCATACGCATCGAGCGTGATGCGATTGCCCGCGTCGCCGATGGCGTGCGTACAGACCTGGTAGCCTTTGCGCAAACCGTCCTCGGCCACCATCCGCAGAAACTCGGGCTTCATCAGATTCAGCCCGGTGTACGGCCGGCCGGCGTTATCCACCGGTCGGTCGGCGTACGGCTTGAGCAGCCACGCACCGCGCGAACCCATCGCTCCGTCGGCATACAGCTTCGCTGCCCGCACGGTGAGTCGATCGCCAATCAGCGGCTTGTGCTGGGCGAAATAGTCAATCGCGTGCGTGCCATCGACGAGGGCATACACGCGCAGCTTCAGCTTGCCCGCGTCCGCAAGCCGGCGATACTCGTCAATCTCCGCCGGCGAGATGCCCATGTCATGCACGCCGGTGAGCCCGACCGCCAGGCAGGTTTCCTGCGCTTTGAGCACCAGGTCCGCAAAGCTGGGCCCCTCGTCGCCAATCTGGCGCAGAATCAGACTTTTTGCCGTATCGACAAACACGCCTGTCGGCTCGCCGGCAGCGTCCTTGAGAATCTCACCGCCCGCCGGCGCCGCCGTGTCGCGATCCACGCCGGCAAGTTTCATCGCCGCCGCGTTGGCCAAGGCAGCGTGCCCGTCAACGCGGGTCAGGTAGACCGGGTTGTTCGGCGTCGCGGCCGAAAGCTGCACATGCGTCGGCAAAGTGCGGCTCGGCCAGCTCTCGTGATCCCAACGCCCGCCGAGAATCCACGTGCCCGGCTCGGCGTTTCTGGCCGCCGCCGCAACCAGCTCGACGACTTCGTCAAATGAACTCGCCTGGCTAAGATCGAGCCGGCCGAGGGCATAGCTACCGAGACTGGCAACGTGTCCGTGTGCGTCGATCAGGCCCGGCAGCACGGTCGCGCCTTCGAGATCGACCATGCGTGTCGCAGCCTGCCGCAATGCGATCACATCCGCTCGTCCCCCAACCGCGACAATCCGACCGCCGGCCACCGCAATCGCTCCGGCCCGCGGCCGCGCCGGATCCAGCGTGTGAATGTTGGCATTGTGGAAGATCACATCCGGCGGCGGTGGTGCAGCATCTGCCGAACCTATCAATCCGCTCGCTGGCGTGAGCATGCAAAACAGCGCTACGAGTGCGTACCGTCGTGTGGTGATCATTGCGTGCGATCCTCATCGGCAGGTTGTGACGCCGGCGCATGGTGCCAGCGATAGGCGAATAGCAAGTAACCCTTGCCGGGATAGTTGTGGCGATAGACCCGCTCGGCGCCGAACACATCGGCCAGCCATTCCAGTTCGGACGCCCCTGCGCGCGACTCCCGCCGTCTCACATAGTGCGCCGCAAACTCCGGCCGCGTGAACAGCCGGTGTTCGATCTCCGTCCAGGCAAACAACTCGCCGACGTTCTCAGGCGTGATCGGTCCGGGCGGAGCCTTAATCGTCAGAATGAAGAATTCCGGCTGCCGATCGTAGACGTAAGCCGGATCAAATTCCTTAGTCAGAAAGCCGCCGGGCGACTTGGCAATTGTGCGGTCGGTAAGGCCGGTGATGTCGAGCACATTGAAATCGATGCATTTGAAGCCAACGATGCCGATATCCATCAGGGCGATGGTGTCGCCGGGCTGGCCGGTTTCATTGATCCAATCGGCGAGTGGAATGTGGGCAGCGCGATAGCCCGCACCGCGTATGTCGACGTAGCTCTTGTAGCCGGTCCACGTCATATCTGTCCACCACAACAGTCCCGCGACGAGTGCGAGCACCGTAGCCACCGTCGCAACAACGGCGTTGTTGCGCATACGGTCGCACACGGCGGCGATTCCGCACACGATCAGGGCCGTCCACGCCGGTACCGCGGGCATCAGCAGCCGAAAGCCCGGCATCCAGCCTGCACCAGCCAGGAAGATTCCGCCCATCGACGCCAGGCAAACGAACAACGCTGGGAGAATCTGCAACCGCACGGCGGGCTTTCTCGCCGTCAGCGGCACCAGCGTCAGCACGAGCGGCAACACCGCCATGATGGCCAGCATGAACATCCAGACGTACTCGCCCGCGGTAATTCGCCAGCGAAAACCACCCGCTTTGGCGAAATAGGTATTGGGTACGAATTCGCCGTCGTAAAGCGTGTAGCGAAATGCGAGATGGACCAGCACGACGACGCCGACAATCAGTGCATCAAGCAGCAGCGCCCGGCGACCAGGGCGTGTTCGCCACTCAAAGGTCAGTAACCGGCCGGCGTACGCCGCCGCGAAAAGCATCGCGCCCTCGGGCCGCGTGAGTGCCGCGAGTGCGAAAGCGACGCCGGCGAATGAATAGCGCTGCTCATCAATCGCACACTGCACGAGCCACAAGCCGATAAGCAGCGTGGCAGAAAAGAGCGTGGTTTCCAGCCCGGTCGTACTGTTGAGCGCGTAGGCACTGTTGATGGCGACCAATCCGCCGGCGGCCCAGGCCAGCCAGTCCGCGTGCTCACGCAGGCCGTCCAGTTTTCGCAGCCAACGGGCCGTCAACGCCCAACACGCCACGATCGCCGCAATGCCGGCGGCGACGTTGATCAGTTTGGCAACCAGCAGCACGTTGTTGTCGCCAAACAGCGCAATCCCGCCCGCCATCAGCAGCATCATCAGAAAGTTGGTGTACCCCTCGACGTGCTCGCCGACGTTGAAGTACGGCCCGCGGCCCAGTGTCAGGAACTTGCTATAGCGAAACGTAATGAAGGCGTCGTCGTTGATCTGCGGCCAATAGGGCGCAATGGCCACCAGATAGCCGCCAAGAACCACCAGCCCCAGCGCGAGCACTACCCACAGCTTGTACGTGTTGCGTTGCATTGCATCGGATTATGCGGGAAGACGGACGCGGACGCGACAAGCAGGCCGAGATGCACGAACCGGAGGTTCATGCTCCCCGGCACCGGGTTCCCCGGGGCTTGACCCCGGGGGACTGATTTGGTCAACGGATTCGCGTCTGTCGGGGGAATAACGATCGCCGAGCTCTTCCGTCCCCCACCCTCGAAGGGTGGGGCACCCGGCCAGATTGGTCAGGCTGTCCGCCAAGCCTGTCGCAAACTGATAACGAAGGTTCGAGTGACTGCTCCCTTACGGTCGCGGCTCTGAATTGCGATGCAAGTTCTTTTGATGATCGAGCGTTTGCCGGGTTCTTCGTCCCCCACCCTCGAAGGGTGGGGCACCCGTGCTACTGGGACTGTTATGCGTGCCGGCGATGCCCCGCCGCCGCGATAGCTAGCAGCAGCCAGAATGTGGATGGCTCGGGCAGATGTACGACCCAGCCTTCAGATTGGCCGTCCGGGTTCCAACCGTAACCGGTGATTGTCAGGCCATCGGCGGATATTCCATCGGCCGAACTCAGCGTCCAGCCTTCAAGTGCACTGCTCAGTCCGTAATCGTCGCACAGCATGCTGGCCAGCGATCGCAGACCGTGTTGCGCGTCCCAGATGATGGCTTCCACGCCCAGTTCGCTACTACCTTTCCCGACAACCGTCTTTCCGTCAGCAGAAACGCTGTACGCTATGCTCAGGTAGTCGCCACCGGGGAGATCGCCGAGCGCGAGGATTTCATCAACATCAGTCCAGATGCAGGCCTCCCACCCCTCGGGGCCGGAGAGCGCTGAACGCGTAGAGCCGACAATGACGCTGCCGTCTGCCGACGTGGCCTCGGCAAAGCTGTGATAGAGATCTCCTTTCGCAAGGCTACCCAGCCCGACCACCTTATCGTCGATCCACATCGTGGCCTCGATTCCGTCCTCGCCCGTGCCCTGACCGACGATGACGTTCCCGTCCGCAGAGATTCCGTATGCTAGGCATATCTCCGCCTCCGTAGAGGTCGGGCAGCGGCACCATTCCCTCATCTGCGGTCCAGCGAAATGCCTGTTGATACGCGGCGGAGGAATCGCCGGCGCCGACGATCACGCTACCGTCGGAAGATATGCCGTTGGCCTTGGTGGTATACGTACCGCCGCCGGGCAAGAAACCCAAGGAGACCATTCCCTCGTCGGCAGTCCAGCGAAAAGGTTGCGAGCCGCCGCCATTGTTGGGCGCAAAACCGACAATCACACCACCGTCATTGGATACAGCCAGCGCGTAACTCCAGCCGACACTGTGGCCCAGCCGCCCCAACCCCTCCGGTTCTCCCTCGCTGACCCAACGGCATGCTTCAACGCCGTCAACGACAGACGCCCTTCCAACGATCGTCGAGCCATCGCCGCACACGGCGTACCCGCGACTGCCGAAATTACCGCCGGGAAGATCGCCGAGGCCACGGAAGGCAGCCGACTGGGCAGCGGCATTGTGTGCCACTCCCAGCACAAGCAAGCCCACGATGCTGAGCATGCGAACGTGAAATCGGGAAGACATCGTCATGGTCCCCTCGTAGGTGAAAGTACATCCTGGTTTCCAGCCATTATACGAAGGCTGGCTGGTGCGGATCAAGATTGATTGCCGAGCTCGGACAGCCGGGTTCCCCGGGGCTTGCCCCCGGGGGACTGATTTAGTCAACGGATTCGCGTCTGTCGGGGGAATAACGATCGCCGAGCTCTTCCGTCCCCCACCCTCAAAGGGTGGGGCACCCGGCCAGATTGGTCAGGCTGTCCGCCAAGCCTGTCGCAAACTGATAACGAAGGTTCGAGTGACTGCTCCCTTACGGTCGCGGCTCTGAATTGCGATGCAAGTTCTTTTGATGATCGAGCGTTTGCCGGGTTCTTCGTCCCCCACCCTCGAGGGGTGGGGCACCCGGCACGAACCGGAGGTTCATGCTCCCCGGCTAACAATTTGCAGCACTGCAGCACTGGGTAGAGCTTACCAGTCGTCCGTACGGAACGAGGACGCCGGGAGTTTGGCTTTGTTGAAGAGCGTGCCGGCGTCGGCAGCGCCCCAGGCGTAGCGGACGGCCACCGGTTTGCGGACCGCCGGCGAACGCACGATGATCGTTTCGCCGTCGATCTCCGCGGTCGCGGGGACGAATTTGCGATTGGCGCCGGCGATCTGGAATCCGGTCGGCGCCTCCGCCGGCGTGATTGAACCGTCGGCTTCGCGCTGGCCCGCAATTAACCCGCCCGCGGCGTAGTCGAACTGCAACCGCACGGCGTGGCCCTCGACCCGCATCTCGCGATAGATCGGCCCGCTACAGACAACGCCCTCACGGCCGTAGATCTTCGCCAGGGCCCACGCCGCCAGCCGCTGGCCGACGGGCACCTTGTCGCGCGGATGAATGTCCGCGGGATTGCCGATATCCATCGTGACGGCCATGCCGGTATTGGGCGCTTTCAGCGTCATCATCTGCGCTTCGCGCAATTCCGCCGCCTCGCCCACGTCGCCGCCGTAGTTGAACGGTGCAATCTGCACGAAATAGAACGGGAATTCACCGATACCCCAACTCGCGCGCCAATCGGCGATCATCGCCGGGAACAACGTGCGGTATTGTCGGGCGCGCATGCGATTCGATTCGCCCTGATACCAGATCGCGCCGCGGATTGCGTACGGCACCAGCGGTGCAATCATGCCGTTGTAGAGTGCCGTCGGCATGTTCTGATGCACACGCGTGGCGCGCGGCATGGGGGGCAGCTTCTCAATGCTGGCACCGAGTTGATACTGCCACGAACCGGCCAGCGAAATCGGCTCGGCATCGGCGGCGCCCTTGGCCAGGCGCAACCGAAGCTGCTCCGGCTTACCCACCAGACCGCCGTCACCGCCCGTGTCCAACACGCGGATCACGATGACATTGCGGCCACTGCGAACCAAGTCCGCCGGGACGGTGTACTTTCGCGGCGTCGTCCAGGCCCCGGGCTCTTTCAACTCGCCGACCTGCGCGCCGTTGAACCAGGTGATGTCGTAATCGTCAATCGGGCCGAGTTCGAGCACGAGTTCCTGCATTTCCCACTCGTCCGGCAGATCGACTTCACGGCGAAACCACACGATGCCGTCCACATTACCGATCGCGCTCTTTTCCCACGCTTGCGGCAATGTCACGGTCGGCCAGTCGCTCGTATCGCGATCGGGTTGCCACCACCGATCCTGCCAGCCGCGATCAGGCTTCTCCAAGTCCTGCCACCACGCGGCCATCAAATCCCGGCCGTGCTTCTCGATGTAGCCGGGCTCGCGCTCTTCGCGCTCCAGTGCATCGAGCGTCTGGTCGAAATCGCCGTGACGACGGAGGGCCGGGCCGCTGGTCCAGGCTTCGGCCAGCGTGCCGCCCCAATTGCTGCCGATCAGCCCGATCGGCACGTCCAGTTCCTTGTGCAACTCGCGTCCGAAGAAGTAGCCCACGGCACTGAAACGGCTGATCGTCTTTGGATCGCACGCCTGCCACTTGCCGCGACAGTCTGCTTGCGGCGTCACGGCGATCTGGTGCTCAACATCGAAGATTCGAATCTGTGGGTACTTCGCGGCGGCGACCTGCTCCTGCCCGCCATCGGCCCAACTTAGCGGCCATTCCATGTTGGACTGCCCGGAGCAGATCCAGACTTCGCCGATCAGGATGTCGGAAATGGTGATGGTGCTCTGAGCGGTGGCGTGCGCTGCTGCGCCGCCGCCGGCCGCGTTGGACGTCTGTTCGCTCGTACTGGTGATCGTGATGGTGTACGGCCCGCCCGCGGTGGGCGAGGCGAGCATCGCCTTCCACGCGCCGGCATCATCGGCCATCACACGCGTTTCCTCATCCAGCCACGACGCGCGCAACACAATCTCCGCCCCCGGCCCAGCCCAACCCCAGATCGGACAGTCCGTCTGCTGCTGCAAAACCATGCCGTCAGCAATGATCGCCGGGAGACGCAGTGCAGAGCTACCGGACGCACGGGCGTCGTCACTGCTGAGTAAGCCGGCAGCGCTGTTGCCAGGCAGTGCGACACCGACGAGGAAAACCAAGCCAACGACAAATGGAAGCGAGAATCGACGTGTCATGAGCAGCCACCTCTGAGGAGACCAAGTTTCGCCGGAGTCGAACGGATTGCCGGCGAATGCGTAGATGGCGCGAAGTATAGCGGAGCAGCGGCAAAGCGGCGCGTTGGGATCTGGGATCTCGTGGTTGAGATTGCTGAGTGAAGACTGGAGATCTGAGATTTCAGATCTTGGATTTCTGGACCCTTCGATCCTTGCCCCCCTAAGTCCTCAATCCTCGCCTCTCCCCCCTGCCATTCTACACCTTCGTCGCGCGCAGAATTTCCGACGGCGTGCTGTGGCCGGCTCGGACTACGCGCCAGCCTTCTTCACGCAGCACGCGCATGCCGTACTTCTTTGCGACCGGCACCATCTGCGACGCGGATTTGCGTGCGAGGATCATTTCGCGCAACTCGTCGCTCATGTTCAGCAGTTCATAGACCGCCCGCCGGCCGGCGTAGCCGGTGTTGCGGCACTCGCGGCAACCGGCGCCGTGAAACAGCTCTTCGCCCGGCTGGTACTCGAAGTCCTTCGGCAGCGTCTTCGGATCTTCCGGCGTCCAGGGTTCGCGGCAGCTCTTGCAGATCGTTCGCACCAGACGCTGAGCCAGCACGCCTTCAACCGAACTCGAAATCAAGAACGGCTCGACGCCCATGTCGAGCAAACGCGTGGTGGCCGAAACCGAGTCGTTGGTGTGCAACGTGCTGAACACCAAGTGGCCGGTCAGCGAGGCGTTCACCGCCGTCTCGGCCGTTTCCAGGTCACGAATTTCACCGACCAGAATCACATCCGGGTCGTGACGCAGGAACGAACGCATCGCACGCGCAAAGTTGAGCCCGACTTTGGGATGTGCCTGCACCTGGTTGATGCCTTCGAGGTAGTACTCAACCGGGTCTTCGATGGTCAGGATCTTCAGTTCGGAACTGACAATCGCGTTCAACGCCCCATACAGCGTGGTCGTCTTACCGGAACCGGTCGGGCCGGTAACGAGAATGATGCCGTGCGGGCGGCGAATCATATCGTCGAAGTTTTCGAGGATGTCACCATCCATGCCCAACGTCTGAAGGTTCAGGCTTACGGACGTACGGTCAAGAATACGCAGCACGACGCCTTCGCCGAACGTCATCGGAATGATCGACACACGCAGGTCGATTTCGCGATTGTGCGCCCGCAGCTTGATACCGCCGTCCTGCGGCACACGCTTCTCTGCGATGTTCAACCCCGACAGAATCTTGATACGGCTGATGACCGCGTTCTGGAACCGGCGAATCTCGGGCGGCACGTTCGCAAAGTGCAACACACCGTCAATGCGGTAGCGCACCGCGAAATCGTTCTCAAACGGCTCGAAGTGAATATCGCTGGCCCGCTGGTCGATCGCTTCGAGCAGAATCTCGTTGACGAGCTTGATGACCGACGCCTCCTGGGCCATCTGCACGTCAAGGTCTTCCGACTCGATCCGATGTTCGTCGATGACCTCGATTTCGCCGGCATCCGCCACCATCTCGGTGATCACGTCACCCGCGACGCCGTAAAACGCCTTGATCATCTTGTGGATCTCGACGCGCGTGGCGAGCACGGTTTCCACCGGCGTATTGATCGACGCCCGCAGGTCGTCGATGGCGTACATGTTGAACGGGTCGGACGTGGCAACGCGGATCGTCTTACCGTTGCGGCTGATCGGCATCAGGCCGTACTTGTGCACGAGCCGGCTGGGCACGATCTTGACCAGCGAGCGATCGACCTCGCTTTCACTGAGCTCAACGACCGGCATCGCGAAACGCTCGCTGTACACCTGGAGCATCTCGCGCTCGAGCACCAGGCCGGTACGAACCAGAACCTGGTCGATGCGTTCGTTATCGGCCTGCTGACCGGCCGCTTGTTTCAACTGATCCTTGCTGATCAGGCCCTTTTTAATGAGCGTATCGGCGAGGGGCATATGCGGTAACCTCTTTAATGATGCCGACTTGCGGGCGTACGCCAACCGGGCGCGGTCGCCCCGCAGTTTCTTATACTCCCCGACCCCCGCCCGATTGCAAGCCGCCGACCGCGATTTTCCGGACCGCTGATCAATCAAAGCCGCGCACAACCCGCCACGGATTCGTCAATCGTGAGGCCAGCCGTATAATGCCGACGCGTTGAAAGACCGAGAGACGAAGAGACGCGGAGCCGTAGATACGACGACGAGAAGTGTGGCACAGGCGAAGTGTGGCACAGGCTAATAGCCTGTGCTGCTGTGGCACCGGTCTCCGTCTGCTCTGACTGTGGCACCGGCCTCTGACCGGTGCGGACACGGAACCAGCCTCCGACTGTCGTGAGTATGGGACCGGCCTTCGTCTGCTGTAAATGTGGGATCGGTCCTCGACCGGTCAATCGTACCGGCCGCAGCTCTGCTCGGCCGTGGAGTGTCGGCAAACATGGCACGCCGGCATACGGAGCCCGGCCAGCCAATCAGAACCGCGACTGTAAAGGAGCAGCCAGTCCCGCATGCAAACTCATGGCGGAGCTGGCTTGGCAAGAAAGGTACAAAGGCGGTGTGGCAAGAGGCGTTGGCTCATCATGGCCAGTCGACAATCAACGGCCGGTACGGAGCCCGGCCGCTACCCAAGCTCGGCCGGTACGGAGCCCGGCCAGCCAATCAGAACCGCGACTGTAAAGGAGCAGCCAGTCCCGCATGCAAACTCATGGCGGAGCTGGCTTGGCAAGAAAGGTACAAAGGCGGTGTGGCAAGAGGCGTTGGCTCATCATGGCCAGTCGACAATCAACGGCCGGTACGGAGCCCGGCCGCTACGGACCGGTCAAAAACCGGTCCCACACTCGAGTGTTGGAACCCGAAATCTCTCGAATCCCGGAATCTCTCGAATCCTGGAATCCCAAGATCCTGGAATCCTCGAATCCTATTCTTGCTGAACCCTGAACCCCGAACCCTAACCCTAAACCCTGAACCCTGAACCCTGAACCCTAAACATGATCGACATCAAACTCATTCGTGAAAACCCGGACTTGATCAGGCAGGCGGCGCGCGACAAGCACATGACGGTCGATATCGATCGTGTGCTGGCGGCGGACGAAAAAAGACGCGAGTTGGAGACAGAATTCAACACGCTGCGCCACGAGCAGAAGCAGGCGGGTGAAAAGATCGCCAAGGCGCCCAAAGATGAGAAAGCCGCGCTCAGTAAGGCCATGGGCGAGTTGAAGGGCAAGCTCAAGGCGATCGAAGAGCAGCGGGCCGCCGTGGACGCCGAGCTCGGCCGAGCTGATGCTGCTGATGCCGCAAGTGCCGCACCCGGACGCCCCGATCGGCCCGGACGAGTCCGGCAACGTCGAAGTCCGCAAAATCGGCCAGCCGAAGACCAAGGACCAGCTCGGCTTCGAGTTCAAGGACCACGTCGACCTGGGCGCGTCGCTCGGGCTGTTTGATCTCGAACGCGGCGTGAAGCTCGCCGGCAGTCGCAACTATGTGCTGACCGGGGCAGGCGCGATGCTGCACGAAGCCGTGCTCCGCCTGGCGTGGGACATGATGGTCGAGCGCGGGTATACGCCGCTGACCGTGCCGGTGCTGGTTACCGAGCAACTCATGGTCGGCACGGGCTTCTTCCCGCTGCATCGCGACGAGGTCTATCTCGCCGAACGCGACGAGATGTGTTTGGTCGGCACGGCCGAAGTACCCGTCACCGGTTTTCATGGCGACGAGATTCTCGACGCGGCCGAACTGCCGAAGAAGTACGTCGCGCGCAGCACGTGCTTCCGCCGCGAGGCCGGGGCGGCGGGCAAGGACACGCGCGGCCTGTACCGGATTCACTTCTTCGACAAGTTGGAGCAGGTGATTCTCTGCCGGGCGGACAAGGACGAGTCGGAACACTGGCACAAGCAGATTCTGCAAAACGCCGAGGATTTGTTGACCAAGCTGGAACTGCCGTATCGCGTGGTCGAGGTCTGCACGGGCGACATGGGGCAAAGCAAGGTGCGGCAGTTCGACGTGGAAACCTGGATGCCCAGCCGCGAGATGTACAGCGAAACGCACTCGGCCAGCCAATACCACGACTTCCAGGCCCGCCGACTGAAACTGCGTTACCGCGACGAAGACGGCAAACCGCAAATGTGCTTCACGCTCAACAGCACCGTCGCCGCGTCGCCGCGCATCCTGATTCCGCTGATTGAGACGAATCAGAACGCGGACGGAAGCGTAACGGTCCCGCAGGCGTTGCGGCAGTATATGGGTGGGATGGAACGGATCGAGGCGAAGTAGGAGAAGGGGCCGAGAGTTCGAGGGGCCAAGTGTGGCCCCTCGAATCCTTGGCCCCTTGGCCCCTCGGCCCCTCCACAATAGAGACACCCCGCCGACTCATCCGGAGTGCGGCGGGACGTCTGTTGCAGCGGGCGCTGCGTCGCGGTGCGCTTGGGCACTTTGTGCCGGGCGGGCGATTTCTGTTGTTTGGTGCTTCTTACCGAGCCCGGTTACCAACCCCAGTCAAACCAGCCGGTGGACCAGTCGTCGTAGTACCAGGAGTCTTCGTAATACGTGTCCTCGTAGTACGTCTCCTCGTAGACGACCTCTTCGTAGTAGTAGTCGTCCTGGTAGTCATGGCTGTAGTAGCCGGCGGGCGGGCCGCCGAGTTGGATCGTCACTTCTTCGAGCTCGTCGCAGCCGGTCGCCGCGAACAGGCCGGCGAGCAGCATGATGGTCAGGCTGAGCTTACGCATGGCTGTTCTCCTTTGTTGGGGCGGCCAGGCCGCCGCGGTCGTTTGCCTTTCGCGAGTACTGACGGGCGAGGTGCGACGAGTATTCAATGGCGGCGGGAAAAATGTGGATGGGGTGATAAGGGTGGGTTGGATGGGATGTGGGGCGGGTTCGCGGAGTGGGGGTGCGGGGCGACGTCGTGGAGCGACGTCGTAGGGTGGGTTGTCCCCCACCCTGCGCTGCGCTAGAGGGTGGGGCCCCCCGCGCGCCTACGGCCGGTACGGAGCCCGGCCGCTACCCAGGCCCGGCCGGTACCCAGGCTCGGCCGGTACGGAGCCCGGCCGCTACCTTGGGCGGTGGGCTAGTAGTAACATGCGCATCAGGCCGAAGTGGCGTTCGTCCACGCATTCCAGCGTGCGCAGATCCTCGACCGGAAATGCCGTCTTCGACTCGTGGCGGAATGCGATCAGGCCGTCGGCGGCGAGCCGGGGGGCTGTCCGTTCAAACAGGTCCAGCATCCGCAGCGTGTCCGCCACATCGCGATACGGCGGATCCATGAAAATGAGGTGATAGCCGTCCGGCTCGGCCGGCGGAACGCGCAACGTCCACGCGTTCTCCGTCACGATCCGCGTTTCTTCCTCGATATGCAGTTTTTCGATATTCGAGCGCAGGGCGCGCAACGCGCGTGAATCCCGTTCAATGAACACGCAGCTCGCCGCCCCGCGTGAGAGTGCCTCGATCCCGAGCGAGCCGGTGCCGGCGAACATGTCGAGCACGGCGATTTCGGGCAACCGGCCTGGTTCGCCCAGCCTATTCCCCAGCACATTAAAGAGGGATTCCTTGGCTCGATCGGTTATCGGACGCGTTCGCCGCCCCATTGGCGCTGCCAAAACCGAACCGCGAAACCGTCCCGCTACTACACGCATCACCAGCCGCACCCAACATAAACGCTGTCGAGCTACCCAATCGCCCTGCTCGCAGCTAAGAACATTCCCCCGCCGAGCCGATACAGCTAGTGCAATGGTACACGACTTGCGCAACATCCTCGACGGTTGGAAGTACGAGCCGGGCAAGATCTCGGTGCGGAAGATTATCGGCGCGGACGGATACGAGAAGATCCAGACGCGGGTCGATCTCGGTCTGCTCCAGTTCGAGCCCGACGGCCGCCCCGACGGCCGCCGCCCGTACGGCTGCGATTCCCTGCTCGATTTCTTCGAGACGCGACTCGATGAGTTCTCCCGGCGGCACGGCACCGACGAAGGCTTTCTGTTGCTGCCCGAAGACTGCCGCGATCTTCGCCACGAGGCACACCTGTTCTACCAGCGTTACCTCTCGTTCTTCGTGCTCGAAGAATACGACGGCGTGGAGCGTGACACGGCCCGTAATCTGCGCATTATCGAACTCTGCCGCTATTACGCCGAGACTGAGTACGACCAGTCGGCCCTCGAAAGCCAGTGGGCGTACGTGAAGATGATGAACACGCGGGCGCGGGTTTATCAATCGCTCGGTGCGGCGAGCTACGCCGCGGCACTTCAGCAGGTCCACGCCGGCTTGCGTGACATCGAGGAATGGGCCGAGGACGAAGCCCGGCGGGAGGATGAAACGGGCCAGGGCGAGATGCAGGTGCTCGAATCGCTGCGACAGGAAGTCTATGACCGCATGCCGCCCGATTCGCCTGAGCGGCTGCAATGCGAGCTCGACGAAGCCCTGGAAGCCGAGGACTACGAGCGGGCGGCGGAGATCCGCGACGCGCTTGCCAATGCTCTTCAAACGGGCGTTGAGCGGCCGGCCTGCGAGTAATTCCCCGCGTATGGACGCTCCTCAGTGTCCGAACGCTCCCTCACTCCATCTGAACGACCGGCCACGCGGGATTGACGCGTGCGCGCGCCCCGCCTACCCTAACCCGGTACGTTGATTGACCCGCCGCCAGCCCGCGGCAACAGCGAGAAGAACCCCATGAAACATCCGATTCGCATGTTCGCGCTTGCCCTCGCGGCCGGCCTTCTGCTGACCAGCGGTTGCGGCAAACAGGACTCCGACAGTCCCCGTTTCAACGAGACGCTGGGCGATTCATCCGCCGGCGTGCCGATCGGCACCGGCCCGATCGACGAAGGTATTCTGAAAGACACAAAGTCATACCAGCCCGCTGATTACGAACCGCTGGTCGAGACGCAGGAAGCCGAGGGCGGCATGGCCGCCGGCAGCGCCGACGAAGGCGAAGAGGCCCGGGCCGTTCGCGATACGCTGCGCGACGGATTGCTGTCGCTGGCCGAGTTGGACCTGGCGGGCTTCCTGGACGCGTTCATCGAAGACAACATCGCGGCTCTGCGAGCCGATGACTGCCTTGCGGCCGCGGATAGCTTCGTCGATACGCTCGAGAGCATGCAGGATGCGCAAGGCGAGGACGCGGCGGACACGAAGGCTCTGCCCGACATCGCAAACGCGGTCGCTGACGCAGTGACGATCACGGTACTGGACGAAGAAACCGCCACCGCGGTCTTTGACATTGCCGGTTCCGGATTACTCGAAAGCATCCAGGAGGAAATCATCGCGACTGAAGCGGGTGCCGATACGGCCAATGCCAACATGTCGCTTGGTATGTTGGCTGGGATGTTACCCTCCAGCATCACCATCGAGCTTCGCAAACTGGAAGACGGGTGGCGGATCGATCCGCGCTTCACGCTCGATGAAAAAGACGCGGCCTTGCTGACGAGAGCGTTCACATTTGGCAGCAAGCTGATCAGCGAAATCGCACAAAAGGTGGCCGAGGAAGAAGATCCGAGCCCGGAAGACAAACAGGCAATTGCTAATACCGTTGTCATGCAATACATGGCCGAGATCATGGGTTTGAGGCAAGAATTCCAAACGGCGATCGCGGATCTCCAGGAACAGATGAACGCGGCCGACGAAGCGACGACCGGCGATGAAGGCGCGCCGTCCGATGAGAATGCGGGTGACGCTGACGCGGAATCCGAATCGCCGGCCCGACGTCCCAATACCGAAGCCGATCCGAACGGCGGCTAGGCCAGCGGCGATTCAATCGCGACCGCTGTAGAACACGACCGTAAGAACACCATTCACACAGACGCAATAGCGCGCTGCCGCCTGCTTCGGCATGCGCACTTGAGGGCAACATGGCAGACACGGCTACCGCAAACCACCGTGATATCGCATCGCTGCAAGCCGGCGAGCGCATCGAGAACGAGATCTACCTGATCGCACAAAAAGACCTGCGCACCACCAACAACGGCAGCCTCTACATTCACGCCGTGCTGACCGATCGCACCGGCGAGATTGTGGCGCGCATGTGGAGCGCCTCGCGTGAGATCTACGATTCGATGCCGGAGAGCGGCTTGATGCGGTTCCTCGGCCGGGTCGAAAGCTACAAAGGCCGCCCGCAGTTCATCATCGATGGTGTGCAAGCCGTCACCGAGGGCGAGGTCGATCCCTCCTGCTTCCTGCCGGCGACGAAGTTCGACGTCGACGAGATGTGGAACCGCGCGCTTGAAATCCTGCGCGACGTGAAAGAGCCGCACCTGCTCGCGCTATTGGCGAAATTCATCAACAGCGAGCAGTTTGTGGACGCGTTCAAACGCGCCCCCGCTGCCCGCTCGAATCACCACGCCCATCTTGGCGGCCTGCTGGAACACACGCTGAACCTGCTCGAGCTGGCGGTGCTGGTGCTGCCGCGTTATCCGCGAATCAGCGGCGATCTGGTGCTGACTGGCATTTTCCTGCACGACAGCGGCAAGACCGCCGAACTGGCCAGCGAGACCAACTTCTCGTATACGACCGAGGGACAGCTCATCGGGCACATTGTGCTCACGGCGACGTGGATCCACGAGAAGTTCCACGAGATCGAGCAGGAAACCGGCCAGCCGGTGCCGCCGGACCTGGCCGCTTCGCTGCAGCACATCATCGTCGCCCACCACGGCCGCTACGAGTACGGCAGCCCGAAACTGCCCGCGACCGCCGAGGCGATGATGGTCCACTACCTCGACAACCTCGACGCGAAGCTGCAAATGATCTTCAACGCCATCGACGACGACCTCGACGAAGCCAGCGAGTGGACGGGCTGGGTGCCGGCGTTGGAGACGCGCGTGTTTAAGAGATCGAGGAAGGAATAAGGGAAGAGGGTTCAGGGTTCGGGGTTCAGGGTTCAGAGAAGAAGTGTTCGAGAATCTGAAGACCACAGGATCCGAGGATCTGAGGATCTGAGGATTCAAGGATTCGAGTGGGTAGCGGCCGAGCTCTGCTCGGCCGTGGAATGTCAGCAAACACAACACGTCGGCCAACCCTGCCAGCCAACCATTCAGAACCGCGACTGTTAAGGAGCGGCCACTCTCGCGTGCAGACTCAAGGCGAATCTGGCTTCGCAAACAGATGTGCAGAGCCGAGAGTCCCCGCAGGTTTGGCGCATCATGGCCGATCGACAACCAACGGCCGGTACGGAGCCCGGCCGTGGAGTGTCAGCAAACACAACACGTCGGCCAACCCTGCCAGCCAACCATTCAGAACCGCGACTGTTAAGGAGCGGCCACTCTCGCGTGCAGACTCAAGGCGGAATCGGCTTGGCGATAATCGTGCAGAGACGATAGATCAAGCAGTATTGGCGCATCATGGCCGATCAACAACCAACGGCCGGTACGGAGCCCGGCCGTAGAGTGTCAGCAAACACAACACGTCGGCCAACCCTGCCAGCCAACCATTCAGAACCGCGACTGTAAAGGAGCAGCCACTCTCGCGTGCAGACTCAAGGCGGATCTGGCTTCGCAAACAGATGTGCAGAGCCGAGAGTCCCCGCCGGTTTGGCGCATCATGGCCGATCGACAACCAACGGCCGGTACGGAGCCCGGCCGCTACCACCGGTCAGAGACCGATGCCACAGCAGCACGGGCTATTAGCCTGTGCCACACTTGGCCCCTCGGTCCCTTGGCCCCTCACTTCCCCCTCAAATCCTTCTTCTCCGAAGCCCGAACCCTGAACCCTTTCTTCCTAATCCCCCCTCGCTCCCCTCCTCACCGCAACGCGACGAAGATATCCGTCACCAGGTCTTCCGGCTTGGTTGTGTTCGGATCGTTGCGATAGAACTCCAGGCTGGGGCGGAGGTCGGGTTCGCGGCCCTGGGCGGGGATCCACTGACCGTAGAGTTGGGCGTACGTGTCTTTCAGGCCGACGTACGGGCCGTGATGTGTTGTGACGGCGAATTCGCCGCCGGGAACTTCCTGGATACCGATCTCGCCTTCGGCCGCGATGCCGTCGCCGACGACGATGCAGGCGTCGTAGCGGATGTTCTCGGGCGCGGTGACTTCCGGGTCGTCGTGGCACATGCCGAACATCTGCGTGTTCGGGCCAAACAGGCCGCGGCGGCCGGCGAAGGCACACAGCTTCTGCCACGCCTGGCCGACCTGATCGTATGGGCCGACGTGGCGAACGAAGGCAACGCGCATCAGTTCGAGCTTCTCGATTCTCGCTTCCATGGGGGCTCCTCTCAGCCATTCAGGCCCAATCGATGTGAATTCGCAGAGCTCGCCCTCGGGGTCGTAGTGAACACTCGTCGCCGCCGCCGGCACCGGCACCCGCCGGTTGGCCTCGCGGAACTCGCTGGGCGAAGCGTCGAACAGCGACCGAAACGCACGTGTGAACGCCTCGTGCGTTTCATAGCCGGCGTCGAACGCAACCTGCGTAATCGGCGCCATGCTGTCGCGAAGCTGCCACGCCGCTCGTTCCAGCCGCAACCGCCGGACATGCTGCGCGACCGTCTCGCCGACCATGCCGCGGAAAACGCGGTGGAAATGGAACGGCGAGAAGTTGGCGACGGCGGCGAGTGCGTCGAGATCCAGGGCGTGGTCGAGGTGCTGCTGGATATGCACCAGCACCCGGAGGATTCGCTCTTCGTAATCACGTTGGGTCTGTGTCTTCATGGTTTCACCGAATGCGAAAGTAACCAGACCAGAAAGCGGCCGCTTGATCGTTCTTGCGGATTAGACGGGGAGTAGGGATTAAGAGGCAAGGAGTACGGGGGGAGATTTCAGGATTTCGGATTTGAGATTTGGGATTCGGGATTCGGAATTCCAGGATCGAGGGGTTCAAGTGTGGCACCGGTCTCTGACCGGTTACTACTGTGCTGCAAGCTCTGCCCCGAGGCGACAACCAGAACCGCGGCTGCCCCTTCACGGTCGCGGTTCTGATCATCGATCGAGACTATGCCAACTATACGTGCGCGGACCTTAATCCTCTTTCTCGGCTTGCGCACGTTGCAGTGGAGTAAGGTGCGTCTCCTCGAACTTCAAGTCCGTGTCTTCGGTTCGTGGAATCGTCTCACCGGTAGTGCTTACCGGGTACAGCTCATCAGTAGTCCCACGATGCAATTGGTAAAATGCCCGGTAACCGCTGCCAGATCTCTCGATTCGCCCTGACAGATAGAACAGATGTTCCGGGTTGATCCCGATTGCCTCCAGGTGTTCACGATTGTAGATGTCCGGCGCTTCGCCGAAGATCAGCTTCACCATCTTTTGCTCTACGTCGTCCTGGGTGCGAATCGGCGATGACGTCAACTGCCGTGCCCCCAGAATCGCGGCGATCTGGTGGCTGAGGTCGTAGCCCAGCACACAGTACGCACCGTTCTTGTTGCTCGCATCAAGAACGATAATTACCGGGGCCACGTCGCCCATCTCCCGCGGCACATGCTTTCTCGCTACTGTGTCGATTTGGTCCGCAATGTTGCTGCCAGCGATAAACATCAGCCCGCTGTAATCGAGCGGCATCCGCGCCAACATCATGCGCAGATCTGCCATATCCTTTCGGGCGGCGGTCAAAGCCGCATACAATTCCGCAACCGCCTGATCAATCTTCAGATCGAGCTGATCGATGCGTGTGTTGGTAGCTATAGCGTTCTTGTTGATGGTTTCCAGCAATGAATGATCCGACTGCGCGCGATCGAGCGCCTCGTCCTTCAATGCACTCTGCAAACGGTTGGCGACCGCCTCTAGACTGTCCGAGAGCGCCGTGATCCTCTGTTGCAGGCGACCGTCCGAAACAGCCATATCTGCGCGTAGATCCTTCTCCAATTGCTCGCAAGCCGCAACTCGCTCCTTTCGCAACGTCTGCTCTGACTGCGCAATCATCATCTCAACATCCTTGCGCGTCGCGCAGCCTGTCAAGAAGAGAGGAATCAATGCCGCCAGAACGCAACGACGGTCTATACGGATCATCTCTGTTTACCTCCACTGTTGCCGCAGCATGCCCCCGCCAACCCAGGCAAACAGCGCACGCGCAGCGAGACTTGAATGAACAAGAAACAGAAGCCACCGATACAACAGGACGCGAGAAACCTACATTACGCTGCCATCTGCTCCTTGGCAAGTGTTCCCTATCAAAAAAGATATTTCACGGCCCTTCCATAGATCTTCCCTGCGCGGATTGCCACCCCGCCTGCTGGCCGGCCGTGTAGACTTGCGAAGGGCTGTTGAACACGTGGCGGCTGGGCGTGCACTGACTCAGCTTGGGTCAGCATTCGACGGCGGATATTGGCACGATCCTGACGGTGCGGATTGGGAGGCGACTCGGCCACTCCCCGTTCCAACACTCGTACTCTACCTTGTCACCCCTACCCCCCCATCCCTACGCTGACCGGCTTTCTACACTGGTCGCCGCGCAACAATCATCAATTCATACTCATCCATCTTCGGCGGGCGGTGGCCCCAGTCTCCGGCGGTGCCGCCGTAGAGGCCCAGCAGCTCGAAACCGGCTTGGAGCACCATGCGGCGGATCTCCGGTGCGGTATAGCCGCGTTCGCGCAAATCCTGGGATCGTGGCACGGGCAAGCGCGCCGTCGGCGGGTTTGATGCAGGAGCAGAACTCTCTGCCGTCGATTCGACGGCGGACGGATCGGTGTATTCGACCAGTTCGACCGGGTCAAACTTCCCGGCAACAACGTCGTCATCGTTGTACAGACGAATCATGCGGCAGGCGTTGAGCACGTTGAACAAGAACCGCCCGCCGGGGCGGAGCGAGCGGAATACATTGCCGAGGATGATCTGGTCGCGCTGAAGGTCGTCGTCGTCCGGTCCGAGCAGGCACATCGCGCCCTCGCACAGACAGATCGCCGCGTCGAACGCGTCCGGCCGCACGAAGTCCGCCGCGTTGGAGTTGACGAGTTCCACCTCCACGCTGGCGTCCGCCGCCCGCTTGCTGGCCACCGCCAACATGTCCGGCGACAGATCGACACCGGTCATGCGATACCCCAGGCGGGCCAATTCGGCACTGTGCCGCCCGGTGCCGCAGCCAACGTCGAGCACCTGCGCCCCGTCGCGCAGCTCCAGTTCCTTCACGAGGAATGGAATCTCCGCGGCGGTGTTCTGGACGAAGATTTCGTTGTCGTACGAGGCGGCATGTTCCTTGAAGAATGCTTGCCAGGGGTTCATCGTTGGGGTCCAGGATTTAGGGGTTAGGATTTAGGGTTCAGGATCCAGGGTTCAGGGAATAGGAGTCAAGGATTCAGGGATTCAAGGACTCAAGGATTCAGGGAGTCGAGGATTCAAGGACTCAAGGATTCAAGGACTCAAGGATTCAAGTGTGGCACCGGTCTCTGACCGGTCCGTAGCGGCCGGGCTCCGTACCGGCCGAGCTTGGGTAGCGGCCGGGCTCCGTACCGGCCGTTGGTTATCGATTGGCCATAATGCACCAAACCTGCTGGTCTCTCGTCTGTGCATGCTCCTTGCCGAGCCGATCCCGCCATGAGTCTGCTCGCGGGATTGGCTGCTCCTTTACAGTCGCGGTTCTGAATGGTTGGCTGGTCGAGCTGGGTTGGCCGACGTGTTGTGCTGGCTAACGCTCTACGGCCGAGCAGAGCTGCGGCCGCTACGACCAACCGGTCAGAGACCGGTCCCACAAGAGCACAGGCTATTAGACCATGCCACACTCACCTCTCATCGTCCTTGTCAGCGGGTTCGGCTTCCTTCGCAGGCCGTGGTTCTGCCTGCGATGTGCGGGATGCTTTGCGCTCTTCCATACTGGTAACGATGATGCGGTGTTTGGCTTTCGATTCGATTCGCGACCACCACTGCGGGAAACTCCCGTTTTTCGTGCCTCGTGATTGTGTCTGCTGATCACACTTCTCCGTCCTGTTCGTGATGCGCAGCAATCGGAGATCGATGACAGCCTGCCCTTCCATCTCAATGGGGCCGCTCTTGGACCGGAGATCCTCCGTAATCGTGCGCCACTCCTTCTCCTCCGCCATATGCATGCGGTACGTCACGATTACGACCGGCGCGCCGTCTTGCTTATCCAGTCTCGTCAGTCGATAAATCACACCCAACGACGGGAGCCACTTCGTGCCGGGCATAGTCCGGAGCCACTTGTCGCCGACGCGTACTTCTGCAAAGGCGTAGCAACCCCAGAATCGTTGCCATATGCCCTGCTGAATGGTGTCCGTTAAGGGAAAGGATAGGTACTGCGCGTAACCGGGATCATCGTCTCCTGTCGGCATAATGCGCTGTGCAACTGCATCGGCCCCTGTTACCGAAACCACTACTCCGTTGTCATTGATCAGCACCTCAAAGGACTGACCGATGAGTGCCTGGATTCGTTTGCATAACCGTGGAGTTCCCTTCGATTGGGAGGGTCGATCCGTATCGCATGCGAATTGTTCCTCATCGGTTCGCAGTTCAAGTGCAACACGATCGATGGTCAGTGACAGTGTCGTTCCGACGCCGGAGGTAATCGACTCAACCCTCTGTACAAAACCCAGGATGATTCGAGCCTTAAACGGCTTGCCGACAGGGGAAGTGTCGCTGCTGGCGTATGTGTCATCGTTGTCCCAAGTGAACTCTATGTACTCCCGCTGCCCCACCGTCCATCGCGGCCGCAGATCGATTTCGTCATTGTTCTCGGCGACAACTGAGGCAACGGCACAGGCGAACAGCACAACAGCGCTCAAACTTGATATAGATCTCATCGCATCCCCTTAACCCCCGACGTCATCACATCAACCGGTCGGAGACCGGTGCCACAGCAGCACAGGCCATTGCCTGGTGCCACACTGGGCCCCTTTGGCCCCTTGAACCCTCTGTTTACCCCCTGATCTTCTCCTCCACCAGCGCCAGAATCTCCGCCTCCAACTGCTTGGCTTGCTCCTGAATCGCGGCTCCGCGATCGAGGATGTCCTTCAGCCACGCCTTGTCTTCTACGTCCGGCGAATTGATTTTTACGTTGAGGAACGCGCCCATCACGGCGCTGCGGGCGGCGAGGGCGGCGACGCCGGCGTCGGACGCTGAGGCACTCAGGCCCGTCTCTGCCATGCCTTTCGCAACGCTCATCGATTCCAGCGCAACCTCCATCACGCGGAACGGAATCGAAATCGCCTCCTTGGTCGCGTTCTGGATTGCCTGCTTCTTGGCCGCCTTTTCCTCGTCCGTAGACGATGACAGCCGCCAGGCGGCGACAATCTTGTTAAACGCGTCGGTGTCGTCGTCGATCAGCTTGAGCAACTCATCGTGACAAGCCTTGCCGCGTTCGGCCCACTGGCTGAACTCTTCCCAACGCTCGTCCCAGCCGCGTTTGTGGCTCGACAGGTTCGCGACCATCGTGCCGAGGGCCGCACCCATCGCACCCATCGCCGCCGAGATCGATCCGCCGCCGGGCGCCTTGCTCTCGCTGGCGGTTTCGTGGACGAAGCCAACCATCGTCATATCGACCAGCCGCTTGCCGGCGGACGCCTGCCGCGCCGCGATCGCGTATTCGATGATCTTCTCTTCCGGCTTGAACGGGTACAGTTCGTCGAGCCCCATGCTCTTGACCGCGATCTTGATCAGCTCCGCGTCGGACACGCCGAGCGAGCGCTGCTGCCGGCGGAGGAAGAACCGCCCCGCATCGAGCATCGCCTTGAGCGGAATCAAACCGACCAGTTCGGAGCCGGTCACGCGAATACCGCGCTCCGCCGCCTTCTGGCAGCATTCATCAAATGCGACATGCACCGGCGTAACGCTGATGTTGGTCAGATTCATCGAGATCTGGGCAACGCCGTACTCCTCGATGAACCAGCCGATGCCCTTTACGCACTTCAGCGAGCCCGGCGTCCACATCTTGTTGCCCTGCTCGTCGAGCACGGCCTTGCTGCCCGGTTTGCCGTCGACCGTCTTCACACGGCCCTTCTCGCGCACATCGAACGCGATCGCATTTGCCCGGCGGGTTGAGGTTGTGTTGAGGTTGACGTTGTAGGCGACGAGGAAGTCGCGCGCGCCGACCGCCGTGGCGCCGTACTTCGGATCAAACGTGCCGGGGCCGAAGTCGGGTTTCCAGCGCGCGTCCTTGAGCCGCTCGGAGAGGGCTTCGTATTCCCCGGCGCGGCACACGGCCAGGTTCCGCCGCTCTTCAATCTTCGCGGCGGACTCATAGAAATAGCCGGAGATACCGACTTCTTCGCCCAATCGCTGGCCGAGCTTGTGCGCCCAGGGGCACCGTTTCTTCCATCGTGATGTTCGCGACCGGCACGAGCGGGCAAACGTCCATCGCGCCGAAACGCGGGTGCTCACCCTTGTGCTTGCTCATGTCGATCAGCTCTTTGGCTTTGCGCCCGCCGCGAACGGCGGCTTCGAGCACGGGCTCGGGCGCCCCGACGAACGTAACCACGGTGCGATTCGTCGCCGCCCCGGGATCGACGTCGAGCAGCGTGACCCCCTCAACCGATTCGATCGCATCGGTAATCTGCTTGATGATGCCGTGGTCACGGCCCTCGCTGAAATTCGGAACGCATTCGATCAACTGGTCGCTCATGATGCTCGCTTCCTGTGGCTGTGAAACGTGGAGACTATCGCCTGCGTGAAACGTGTAACGTAAGGGAAGAGAGGCCGAGGGTCCAAGGGGGCCAAAGGGTTCAAGGGGTCAAGGGGTCGAGGGGCCGAGGAGCCAAGGAACCGAGGACCGTAGGTTCAAGGGGCCCCGGGGCCAGGTGTGGCACAGGCTAATAGCCTGCGCGGTTGTGGCACTGGTCAAAGGCCAGTGTGGCGCCGGTCTCTGACCGATGTGCCCGAATCCCACCCACCTGGTCGGATGCCCTCCTGATCGCGTGCCCCACCCTTTGGCGCAGCGTGGAGGATGAATGCCGTGAAGCACCAATCGCCTCAATTCAGAACCGCGACTGTTAAGGAGCAGTCACTCCCACGTGCTGACTCAAGGCGGGATCGGCTTGGCGATAATCGTGCAGAGACGATAGATCAAGCAGTAGTGGCTCATCATGGCCGCTTGGCCACCAACGGCCGGTACGGAGCCCGGCCGCTACAAAGGACCGGTCAGAGGCCGGGGCCGCAGCGACACAGGCTATTAGCCTGTGCCACACTCGGCCCCTCAGCCCCTCGCCCCCTCCGTCGTCTCCCCCTTTCCTGAACCCTGAACCCTAGATCCTGAATCCTAAATCCTAGCTCACACTCAGCCCCGTGGCCCCCTCTCTGGCAATTAGCCATTCCTTCTCCCTGCCTCAAACCGTTACAGTGGTATACGTTGTGCCGATTCTCGACCGTAACCAGCCGCCGCCGGCGAGTGTTCATTGCGTACGCGAGGTGCGCGTGGGCATTCCGCGCCAGCGGCTGGACGACGTGCTGCGGTTCTACGGCACACTGCTGGGGCTGCAACCGTGGCCGCCGGAGCGGCAGATTCCCTGCGGCTACGGCGTGGGCAACCCACATTGCGGGCTGTTCTTTGAGTTCCGCCACGATCCGCAGGTCGATCCGATCGCCCGGCGATTCACGCTGATCATCCCGGACATGAACCGGATCGAGAAGCGTCTCCAGCAGCAGGAATGGCATTATCAGAAACTCCACGGCATCGACCTGTCCAACCAATGCCTGCTCGTGCATGACCCGGTCGGGCATTTGATCGAACTGCGCGAGTCGCAGCCGATGTGAAGAGAGGCAAGGGCTCGAGGAGCCAGGGGCCGAGGGGGCCAGGGGCGGCACAGGCCAATAGCCTGTGCGCTTGTGGCAACGGTCTCTGACCGGTGGGCATCTGGGGGCCCCGCCCTTTAGGGCAACGCGGCGCGGAGGACGAATGTTTCGCAGCGCGACCCCCAATTCAGAACCGCGACTGTTAAGGAGCAGTCACTCCCACGTGCTGACTCAAGGCGGGATCGGCTTGGCGATAATCGTGCAGAGACGATAGATCAAGCAGTATTGGCGCATCATGGCCGCTTGGCCACCAACGGCCGGTACGGAGCCCGGCCGCTACAAAGGACCGGTCAGAGATTGTTCCCAGACACGCCGGTCAGAGACCGGTTCCACAGTGGGTCGCTGACCGGTATGGGATATTTTGTCGTTGCAGTACAATCGGTGCGTAAAGGGATGACGATGAGTGCTGACGAGTTGACTTTACTTCTCGGGCAAGGCCGCCGCCACGAGCATTCCGGCCGGCTGGGCACAGCACCTCTGATCGCCCCGATCGCCGGACTGGTGCTCGCGATTGTACTGGGCGTTTCTTACGGTTTCGCGACGGCGTACAACCCGCTGCACGGGATCTTCACGCTGGCACTCGCGGTACTGTGCGGTTTGGGGGTGGCGTTTGGCACGAGTTGGACGTGCCTGTGGGCGCATTGCCGCGCGCCGGCGTTCCTCGTGACCGTGACGTTCCTGGTCGCATTAGGCACGCTCTACTGCATCGCCGCGACATTTGTACTGGCCGTCTTGCAGCGTGAGGGGAATCTGGCCGCGGATGACTCGCTGCTAGGTTTTGTGCTGAATCCGGCACGGATCTGGCACGAACTCGTCGCAATCAACGGGCGTGGTTGGCAACTGCGGGCGTCGAAAGCGACCGGTCTGGCCGCCTGGGCCCAATGGTTCGCCGAAACGCTCATCATTTTGACGGTCGCAACGTTCTTTGCCAGGGATACGACCAACCAGCGCGTCTTCTGCGAGCGCTGCGGGCAATGGGCGCGGCTACACGAGACGTTGCGCGTCCTCACACCGCCCGAGACGCCGGAGGATCGAGCACGCCTCGAGAGCGGAGATCTGTCGCCGCTGGCAACGCTCTCGATCGCGGAGGCCGACACCACTCCCACACTGCGGCTCGACGCCTGGGTTTGCGGAAAATGCTCTGAGACAACCGCGCTGGCGGTATTTGAGGTAAAGGCGACGAAGACCAGACATGGCCGCACAAAGACCGCGGCCAGCCAGCTCGGCGGCCCTGTGGACATTCCACGAGCGCTCTATACGCAACTAGGCGGGCGCGGACATACCGTTTGAGCCGAGCCGCACGGAACCTCGCCGCCACCGGGACACGATCAGAGGCCAGCACCACCGCCGCACAGGCTATTAGCCTGTACCACACCTGCGGCCTTGGCCCCCCTTTGTTCTTTCCCATCGAAAGCGTCTGCGATTTAATCCGGAATTAACGCGAAGGCGGCTGATCGTGAGCGCGAGAAGTGTATAAGCATCGCGTTGGGTGGCCGTTCCGCCCACGTCCGCAGTACTCGTCGCGTGTGACAGTGACCGCGATTCAGGAGTCGCGCGAACCGTTCAGACCGGCGCGGGGTGTTCCCGGTCGGTTGCGCGGCGGACCGAAAAGGTTGGAGGAGATTTAAGATGCAGAAGTTTGCCCTGTTTACGATCGTCACTGTTATGGCGCTCACCTCGGCTGCCAATGCCGAGTGGATCGCCGGCACCGGATTCGAAGAAGCCCAGCTTCTGTCGGACGGCACCACCTACCACCACCGTGGCGTCGGTTCGCACTACCTGCAGAACTATGCCGGTGATCTGGCTGTCCGCTTTGATGGCAGCGCCACCGAGCTCGGCATCGAAAGCTACTTCGAAGGTGACGAAGCCGGCCGCGACGCCAGCGGCGACTACATCGGCGTCTGCGACTACTACAACAACACGGGCAACGGCTCGTACGAAAACGAGCAGAACATGGGCACGATCACGCTCGAGATCGAGACTGTGGACGTCTCGGATTATGCGGACGTCGAGCTGTCCTACGCGTTCAAGTTCCTGTACGACGTTGCCGAGTCGACCGAAGGCATCCAGATCTGGGTCGAGAACGAAGTCGGCACGCAGCTCATGCTGGCCGACTGGATGGGCGCCGACTGGACCACCGCGCACGACACCTACGGCCAATACGCCTGGAACAACTTCACGTTCGATATCCCGGATGACTGGCAAAGCGCGAGCCTTCGCTTCGCGATGACCAGCTACAGCTACCAGGTTGGCTACCAGCTCGACGACATCAACTTCAACGGCACGTACGTCCCCGAGCCGGCCTCGGCCATCCTGCTGGCCCTCGGCGCCCTGACGCTGATCCGCCGTCGCTAAGCAGCAAGCAGTAGCTTTCCGCCGCAAGGCGATTGCAGCAAACGAAACGGGCGGGCACTGCCAACGGCATGCCCGCCCGTTCTTTTTGCGCTGAGATTGTGCCAAGCGCGCTTTCGGATCGGCGGCCAAGTCATCTACGTAAACACGGGGGAAACCACCAGCGAGAAGAACAGAATTGCGATGACGATTGCCAGATTGCGGAACAAGTCACCCAGGCTGAACATGTGTGCCTCCCTCTTGATTCGGAAACGAGTTATTCGAAGCTCGCCCCCAGGAGATACGCACTCCCCCCCCGAAGCGGGCTTCGGCATGCTCTGCATTGTACATCCTTGAGGTCAGGATTCGCCGAGAATCATGGCGGTTTAGATCCGAACGAGGCGATAAGAACGCGAATTAGTCGAATGAACGGCGTTCACGCCTGGGTCCGGGATTGCGTTGAGTCATTTGGAGCGAACGTGGACATGTTGTTCGGGCCGGCTGGTACCGAGCTGCTTGCGGTCGGCGGCTTTGCGTTGCGGGATCGGTGGGCGAGTGAGGCTGACTGAGCATCTACGGCCGAGCAGCGCTTGGCCGCTGCAACGGCAACGGCAAGAGCAACGACAAAGATAAGGACAACGACAACTGCAACGGCCGGCCGGTACGGAGCCCGGCCGCTACCTTTGGAATGGTACTGCCCCGAAATCGTCGGCCGCTGGGGTGAAATCGCGGGCCGCTACTTCTTGGGGAGTTTGGCGGCGCTGGTCGGGTTGGCGGCGCTGGTCAGGTCCACGGCGCTGGTCGGGTCGGCGGTACTGGTCAGGTCCACGGCCCTGGCCAGGTCGGAGGCGCTGGTCAGGTCCGCGGCACCGGTCAGGTCGGTTACGTTTTGGAGGCCCTGTTCGTCGAGGTACTTTGCCAGATCGTGGGCGATCTTCACCGGCGTGGCGGGGTTGATGAACAGGGCTGTGCCGACGGCAATGGCGCTGGCGCCGGCGAGCATCAATTCGATCGCGTCGCGGACGGTTTCGACGCCGCCCATTCCAATAATCGGCACGCCGGCGGCGTGGGCCACTTCGCGATAGACACGGTGAATGTTGTACACCGCGAGCGGGCGAATCGCTGGGCCGCTCAGACCGCCGGTGACGTTGGCCAAACGCGGCCGGCGCGTGCGCGTGTCGATGCTCATGCCGACATACGTGTTGATCAGACTGAGTACCTGTGCCCCCCCATCGATCGCCGCCCGGGCGAACTCCGTGATGTCGGTCACGTTCGGCGAAAGCTTCACAACCAGCACGCCGTGGCGAACCACATCGCGTACGGCCTGCACGAGTTGACGCAACAGCTTGGCATCGGTGCCGAACATCAGGCCGTCAGAGACGTTCGGGCACGAGACGTTGAGTTCAATCCCGGCGATGCAATCCTGCTCATCGATCGCGGCGGCAACCTGCACGTAGTCATCTAAGGAGTGACCGGCGACGTTCACAAACACCTGCGTGGGCATGCTGCGGATGAACGGGATCTTCTCGGCCAGGAACCGATCGAGGCCGACGTTGGCCAGACCGATCGCGTTGAGGATGCCGCCGCGAACTTCGGCGATGCGATGCGGCTCATTTCCCGGACGTTCGTGCAGGGTCACGCTCTTGGTGGTGAAGCCGCCAAGCTGGCCGTAATCGAGCAGGCCGTCGTACTCCGGGCCGTAGCCGCAGGTGCCGGAGGCGGTCAGCATCGGATTGCGCAGCGTCAGGCCGGCCAGACTGACGGCCAAACGCGGATCGTCGGCGGTGGGCGATGAAGTCATGGCGGCAGGATGCTGCCGTTCTCGGACGTTGTCAACGCCGACGGGCAAACACCGCTGACGTTCTTGATCACCTCACGCAAGATTCAGGCCGATGAATGTACCGCAGTGCTGTCATGACGCAGACAGCTTATAGGTTAGGCAAACAAATGCTGCATGATGACCGAGAATCTATGCGCCTCGTAGACCGTCTATATGACTGGCTTGCGCAAGGCCCGGCGCCGGCGTGCGATCGCGTTTTTGCCACGGCGTTGGAGCATGCGGAACCCGCCTGGGCCGAGCGGATCGTCAATGTACTGTTGACGCGCGCCAAGGATGCGTCGTGGGCGGCACTTATCGGTCAGTATGAGCGGCTTGCGCCGAATATTAAAAAAACCATTCACGATAATGACGAGCTGTTTCAGGGCGGGATTGCACTGGCACTGCGGACGACGGCAACGGAGCCGCGAACGAACGCGCTGCTGGCCCTGGACGACGCCCCACACTCCAAGCTGGCATACCTGATTCCGAATGTATTGCGCGACTCGCAGCCGAAGGTGCGGGCGCTGGCTGGGCAAGTGTGGCGGAAGCTGGTCGACCGCTTCCTGACTGACACGCCGCAGCCGGACGACGAGGATGCCCGCCGGGCATATCGCGACGTGCGCTATCAGTTGTCGCTGGCACAGGGTGAGGCGTTGCGGACGTTTGATCTACACCGGCGGACCGAAGTACTGGAGACGGCGGTCTGGCTGGCGCGTGATCTGGGCGATTCGTTGTGGAACCTGCTGGCGAATCGGCGCTCGCGGGCCGGAGCGATGCTGGCCGAGAACCTGCCGACCTGGGACAACGCCCGGGCGGCCTACTTCCTGGTCACGGCATTGCAGCACAAGGGTTGGCGTGATCCGGCCGTTACGGCGCTGGCGAACTGGCGCTCACGCGAGCACCTCGAAGCGCTCTTGCGAGAAGACGACCTGCTCAAAGATCCGGCGATCTGCCGCGGATTGGCTTTCGTGCAGAGCCCGCCGTGGTTCACGCAGTGCAAACTGGACCTGAGCGACATTGATCCCGAGTTGCGGCCAAACGCGCCGCGCTGGGTCTCGCAGGCGGGTTTCCGCGAGTGCGAGAAGACGGCACTCCTGTCGGGCTGGCTGAAGTCGGCGGATGATCGCGTACATCGGGCGGCGGTGTATGCGCTGGCGGAAATCGACAGCGACGGAGCACGGGCGCTGCTGAAAGAAGTGGCGGAGAGTGCGTCGCCGCTGGCATCATTCGCGCGCTGGTGCGTACTGTCGGACGGGACGTCGGGCGGGCCCCTGCCGCCGATGGGCCCCAATGACGCCGTGGACCAGGAATCGATCGACGAGATCGAAGGCGACTGCACGATGCTGTGGCAGGTATGCCGGCGTACGAACCCGAACGAGCGCGCGGAGTTCATCGCGGCGTTGCGCGAGCACGCCCACATCTGGCACGAGCGATTGCGGTCGTATATGCACTCACCCGACCCGCGCGACCGCATCCTGGTGTTGCAGGTCATCAGCACGGAAGAGTTGGCGTTGCGTTTCCGTCACGACTTGCAGGAGATGTTCAACGATCCAATCGAGGGCATTCGCAACCTGGCGCAGACGCTGGTGCGAACGGTCTCGCGGCGGCCGGCTCCGGCGAATCCACGGTCGCCGATAGCGCACGACGCTGCGGCACATGGCACGACGGACACGGCCCGGCGCGAGTTGCGGGCGTCGCTCGAACAACTGGCCACCGGCAACGCTCCCAACGACAGCGAGGAACTGGTCGGGCGCGTGCGTGGTCTGCTGCGTGAGGTCTACGGCGGCGAGAGCACCGAAGTGCCGGCAGCAACGACGGAGGGCGACGAAGAATCATGATGAACCTGCTGGCATCGCAACCGATGGAGCTTCCCCCGGCACCGGCCAATCCGCTGCTGCGTTCGATCAGCGATGCGCTGAACACCGGACCGGGTACGGGCGAATACGTCGCGTTGGGGGTCGGCGTGGTCGGGTTCATCGTGTTGCTTCTGGTTGCGGCACGCTATCTCAATCGCGAGGCGCCGCGTGAAGAAGAACCGCAGATTGACTTTCTCACGCTGGCGGTCGATCTGCTCGGGCTGAGCGAAGAAGATCGCCGCGACTTGCAGCGCATTGCGCGGGCCACGACGATGGACCCCGCCGCGGCGATGTTGCTTTCGCCGGCGAATCTGGCACAGGCCGCCTCCCCCCTGCTGAAAGCCGGGCCGGACAAGGGTTTCCGCAAGCGATTGGACGCGCTGAGCATGCGGCTCTTTGATAGTCCGCTGCCGATGGAGTAGGCGGGCCGGGATACGCACCACTCATCCGCAGTGACATACTTCTCTCGGGGAATCGGCGAATTGGGGGAAACCACTTCCGGTCGCATTTGTATCACTAAGTGGCGATAATATGCGCAGGGAGCGATCCGGGAACTTTTGCGGACCGCCGACGTCAGACCTTGTGTCGGAAACATGGTAGCCGAGAAGACCGACGAGATTTCGACTGACACCGTACTCGTGACGCGGGCCCAACGTGGTGACCCGGCGGCGCTGTCGGAATTGGTCTCGAAATACCAGGATCGCGTGTACAACGTCTGTTACCGAATGTGCCGGAATCATGCGGACGCGCTCGATCTGACCCAATCCGCTTTTCTGCGGGCGATCGAGGCCCTGCCCCGCTTCGAGGTGCGAGCAACCTTCTTCACCTGGCTGTATCGCATCGCGGTGAATGTGACCTTGTCGCACCATCGGTCGCGCAGCCGGCGGCCGACGCTGTCGCTGCGGCATTTCGATGACGAAAACGGACGGGAGTTCGACCCGCCCGATCAGAATACGGAACAAGAGCCTAGCCAGGCGGCCCAGCAGGCCGAGTTGCACGAACGGCTAGAGGCTGCACTGGCGCAGCTTGATGACGAGTTTCGGGCCGCGGTTGTGCTGCGGGACGTCGAGGGGCTCGACTACGCGGCGATTGCGGACGTATTGGAGGTGCCGATCGGCACCGTGAAGAGTAGGATCTTTCGCGGACGAAGCATGCTGCGTGAGATTCTGGAACAGCAGGAGCCTGAAGTTGGCGTCGGCTGATAAGGAACAACTTGGCGCTGATCTCTCGGCGTATCTCGATGGCGAACTGGAGCCGCAGCGCGCCGCAGAGATCGAACACATTCTCGCGGAGTCAGAAGAGGCTCGGCGGATGCTGGCGGATCTGCACACGGTTTCCGAGTCGCTGGGCACGCTGCCGCGGATGAAGGCGCCGGTTGATTTCGCCCGCCAAGCGGCGAAAAGCTCCGAGCGACAGGCGTTGCTCGAACGGCCGGTCCGTAGTTCGGGTGCGGTGTGGAGAATCGTGTGGCGAATCAGCGGTTCGGCGGCGGTGATTTTCGCCTGTGCGTTTGCGGGGTGGATGGTGCTGCATGGCCCGACGTCGGATTCGACGCCGGCCGCCGACCAGGCTGAGTTCGCAAAGGCCCCGCCAAACGGGACTGCTGGCGCCGCGACGCCGAACACACTGGCCGAGATGCCGGCCAGGGACGCCGATGCGGCGGCTCCCGCGGTCGCCATGGCCGGGTCCAAGGCAGAGAGGCTTGCGGCGCAGCCGGATGCCAAGATGGACCGGTTGCGGGCATTGGGCTATGCCGACAATTCCAATCTCGCGGAGCCAACCGATGCCCTGGCGCTGGACACGAGCAATACGGACATAGCGTCAAAACCGTATGCGGCAGAGCCTGAAGCTTGGGTCGCCGCACAGCCAACGTCCATCGACAGCGACACCCCCGCAGTAGAAATCACGGTTTCGCCGCAATCGGAAAAAGAGTACGTCTCGAGCATGGAAACGCTGGAGCGCTGGCAGCGTTTGTCGCAAACGCAAGGCGTGATCATCAATCGAGGCGGACGCGGCGGTCTGGCCGGCAGCGAAGACATGTCGGCATTGACCGAGAACAATTGGCGTGCAAACGAGACCCTGATCACGCAGAACGTGGTGATCGATCTGCCGCCGGAGAAAATGCAGGCGCTGTTGGTCGATCTGGAGGCGCAGGCGCCACAGAACGTACAGGTGGCGATGACGTTCCGCCCGCAGAGTTTCCCACAAGTACAGCAGATCATGGCACAGAACTCGCTGCCGGTCAGTAACGATTGGGTGGAAGAGGCCGAGCCGCAGGAAATGCCAGCCCCGAGCCTCGCCTGGGGCGGGCGCATGGCGCCGGCCACGCCAAGCGGCGCTGTCGCGGAAGAAAGCAAACCTGAGGCGGAGGTTCGGTCAGCCGGGCGAGGGGCGACGGCACGACGAGAAATCACCGAAGGCGAACTCAAGGACGACCGGGTTTACGCGTACGCGGCAAGACGGGCGCACGGCGTGACGGAAGACCAGGACAAGTCGACCGAAAAGGAGAACGCGGCGTACGATGCAGCTCGCCAACCGACGATCGGAGACGTGTCGTTGGGGTTGCCATGCGAAACGCCGCCGCCAACCACGCAAGAGGCGGAGCGCGACCCGCTGGTCGTAGCGATCGACAATCTGGTTTACAACTTCGAGACGCAGGTACAAAACGTGTTCTACGTGCTGAACTCACAGGTGCAGTCCGCCCCGCCGGCCAGTGATGCCGAATCCGCAGAAGAGCCGCTGCCGCAGATGCGCTTGCAGGTGAACGTGTTAGCGCCGACGGCGTTTGAGAACAGCGCACCGCCCACGGATCAGCCCACCAACTAACTCAGTTCACTATTGCGCGACGGCATCCCGGCGATATTTCACTTCGCCATCAACCATTGTCATCACAGCACGACCGCGAACCGACCAGCCGCCGAAGGGCGAGTTGCAACTCTTGGAGCGGAACTGGTTAACGTCGATGGTCCATTTGATTTCAGGATCGATCAGCGTGACATCGGCCGGGCTGCCGACGGCGAGCGTACCGCCGGACACGCCGAGCAGTTCGGCCGGCTTGGTCGACATAGCGCGAATCAGCCCGGACCAATCGAGCACTTCCGAATCGATCAGGGCTTTGATGAACAGCGGCAGCGCGGTTTCGAGACCGACGATGCCGAACGGGGCATTCTGGAAGCCGTGTTCCTTTTCGGAGTTCAAATGCGGGGCGTGGTCGGTAACCAGGCAATCGATCGTGCCGTCGCGCACGCCTTCGAGGCAGGCCTGCAAGTCGGCCTGGCTGCGCAGCGGCGGATGCATCTTGTAATTCGGGTCGTACGTGGCGCACTGCTCGTCGGTCAGCAGCAGGTGATGCGGACAAACTTCGGTCGTAACGGCCTGGGCCTGGCCCTTCGCCCGACGGACGAGTTCGACCGCGCCGGCGGTGCTGACGTGGGCAACGTGGTAACGCACGCCGGCCTGGCGTGCGAGCGAGATATCGCGCTGGGCCATGACGACTTCGGCCATGGGCGAGATGCCGGGCAGACCGAGGCGCGTGGCGGTGACGCCGGAATTCATGCAGCCGCCGGAAAGCGAATTGTCTTCGCAATGCTGGATGAAGAGCCGGTCGAACTGGGCGACGTAGCTCATGGCTTTGAGGCAAATACCGGCGTCCTGAATCGCGTCACCGTCATCGCTGAACGCGACGGCGCCGGCACGGACCATCAGGCCGATCTCGGCCAGTTCCTTGCCGCCGCGATCGCGGGTGAGCGCACCGATCGGATAGACGCGCGTATGGGCAACACGGTCGGCCTGGCGCAGGACGAACTCGACCTCGGCGTCGCTGTGCAACGGCGGATCGGTATTCGGCATGCAGGCGACGGCGGTGAAACCGCCCGCCGCGGCTGCGGCCGTGCCGGTCTCGATGGTTTCCTTGTCCTCGTAACCAGGCTCGCGCAGGTGGACATGCATGTCGATCAGGCCGGGGACGACGTAGAGGCCGGCGGCGTCGATGACTTCGTCGGCGGCGCCGTTGGCCTGGTGGCCGATCGTGGAAACCTTGCCGTCAACGATCAGCAGGTCGGTTTGTTCGTCGATTGCCTGCGACGGGTCGATGATGCGGCCGCCGCGGATTAGGGTGCTTTTTGCCATAAGTCCACTCGTGGTCGAAACGGGGCGCCAAGGTTTTGCGCGGCGAACCGCGTTATCGGGCGGGTCTGCCGGCGTCGATTGGTCGGTATCATAATGCGACCGGTACGATTCGGGTACGGCTTGTTTGTGATGGAGTCGAAAGCATGCGGCAAAGCTTGGCGCAGCGGCTGGAAAATGGGCGAACCATTCTGCTGGACGGCGGGATGGGGACCGAACTGGAACGCCGCGGCGTGGATTGCGGGTTGCCGTTGTGGTCGGCGCGGGCGTTGTTGGAGCAGCCAGGGATCGCTGAGCAGATTCACGGAGAGTACTTGCGGGCCGGGGCGGAGATTCTGGTCGCCAATACGTTTCGGACAAATCCGCGAGCGTTGCGGGCGGCGGGGTTGGATGCGCGCGGGGCGGAGTTGAATCGACTGGCGGTCGAGTTGGCGCGACGGGCAGCAGAATTGGCTACCGCGACAGAAGGTGAGCCGCCAATTGTCGCGGCGAGCGTTTCGCCGGTGGAGGATTGCTATCGGCCGGATCTCGTACCGGACGAGGCAACACTGGAACGCGAGGCCGAGCAGATGCTGGATTGGCTGGCGGATGCGAGGCCGGATGTGGTGTGGATCGAGACGATGGGGACAACGCGCGAGGCAGCCGCGGCGGCGCGGGCTGCGCAGCGGCGTAAGTTACCGGCGGTCGTTTCGTTCGTGATGCGCGAGAGCGGGGAGCTGTTGGGCGGCGACGCGCTGGTAGACGCCGTGCGGGCAGTGGAGGCGTTCGAGCCGGTGGCGATCGGGATGAATTGCATTCCGCCGCGAGGAATGGATGCGCTATTGCCGCGGCTGAGGACGGTGACGAACCGGCCATTGCTTGCGTATGCACACATCAACAACGAGCGGCCGACGCCGGGGTGGAGTTTTGCGCAAAGCGTGGAGCCGGAGGAATACGCGACATGCGCCGCGCGGTGGGTTGAAGCCGGTGTGCAAATCGTCGGCGGCTGCTGCGGCACAACGCCGGAGCACATACGCGCGCTGCGCGAACGAATATGACGCGTGGCTCCCCGCCATAGATGCGAACTTGAGGAATGAAGCCAAACGCGACTGAATGCGAACGATGATGTCCCCGTTGTGGCGCGACCTTCATCTTGTATTCGAGCCCCGTAGGGGCGGCAGGTGAGTAGCCCGGGGCGAAGCAACGCGTAGCCCCGGGACAAGACGCGATGCGCGGACCGAAACCCCAGCGGGGTGGAGGTAGCTCGGGGCCCGACAAGTCGCAGCCGTCACGCATATAGACTGCCGTTCTCTTGCGTTACCCGACCATTGCGAAGATATGGGGCGGTGAATTACCTCCGCCCTTCCAGGGCTTTGCCTGTTGCGCCGCTGGGCACCCGGGGCGGCGCTACGCTTCGCCCCGGGCTACTTACCTGCGTCCCTTCGGGACTAACTGCGGCCGTTATTTCGCCGTGCCGGAGAGCAAGTCGTTCTTCAAATCGCCGAGACTGAATGAGATGAACTGGTACGTTCCGGTCTCGGGGGTGCCGACCGCGAAGAGGAAGTACGCGGTGTGCGGATTGAAGACATTGCGATCGGGGGCCGTAGAGCAGGCCGTCTTCGTCGTAGACCGTCAGATCCCAGCGGCCGGGACGCGATTCGGTCTGCTGGGCCTCGCCATTGGCGACGCCGGTCAGCGTCATTGATTGCGAGCCGCGCTCAAACTCGAAATTGACCGGGCCGGTGGCGGCGGTGTTGTGCATCGCGATGCGCGTCGTGCCGGGGCCGGTGCCGGTGGCGTCGAGTTCGAAGACCGTGGCGGTAGGCATGCCATCGGCGGTGAGATGCACGACGAATGCGTAGGCGGTGTCCGGCTCAAACGTCACGGTCTGCGAAAGGAACAGGTCGCCCATGCACGGGCCGTCCGGTGAACGATGGAAGAGGTCGAGTTCGTAGGTTCCGGGCGACAGCCGGCGCGGGCCGACGACCTCACCGAATTGCAGGTTGCGCAAGCGGCAATCGGCGTTGACGGAGATGTCGAGCGGCAACGCGGGGGCCATGCCGATGTCCGAGCCGGGCAGGGCGTGAACCACGTAAACGAATGTGCCGGCGGTCGCCGCCGGGGCGACCAGGACGCCAAGAGCCAAAGCAAACAGTGCGGGAAGCAGAACGTGCCGTTTCATTACCCTCTCCTCAGTTGATGTTGTCGCCGTGTTCCTCTCGCGTGAGAGGCTGCGTGGATACCGGATGTTCGAGCGTTGTCGCCGCGGTTTTGCGTGTTGACACACGTGACGAGGCTGTTGTGCACCACGCGCAGACAGCGAGACAGATTCGCGGACCCGAACGTTATGAAGCTACAGAGCGTGAAGCGCGCACGCAATGTTTCTAAGAGCGTCCTTATTGGAACGTGCGCGGTTTCGGGATGTGGCAACGCGGGTGGGTTATGACTCGATCAGGATGCGGGCGGGCTGCTCGACGCATTCTTTGATGCGTTTGAGAAAACCGACGGATTCGCGGCCGTCGACGATGCGGTGATCGTACGTCAGCGCTACGTACATCATCGGGCGGATGACGACCTGGCCGTCGCGGGCAACCGGGCGTTCCTGCATCGTGTGCAAGCCGAGGATGCCGCTTTGCGGCGGATTGACGATCGGCGTGGACATCAGCGAGCCGAATACGCCGCCGTTGCTGATGGTGAACGTACCGCCCTGGAGTTCTTCGGGGGCGATCTTCTTGTCGCGGGCGCGCTCGGCGAAATCGGCGATCAGGCGTTCGAGTTCGGCGAAGCTATACCGCTCGGCGTTACGAATGACCGGAACCATCAGGCCGCGTTCGGTACTGACGGCGACGCCGATGTCGAAGTAGTTGCGGTAAACGATGTCGTTGCCGCGGATTTCCGCATTGAGCTGTGGAAATTCCTTGAGGGCTTCGATCGTGGCTTTGACGAAGAACGACATGATGCCGAGCTTGATGCCGTAACGTTTCTGGAACGCGTCCTGGTTCTGCCGGCGAGTCTGCATCACCGTGGACATATCGATTTCGTTGAAGGTTGTCAGCAGAGCGGCGTTTTGCTGGGCTTCGACCAACCGCTCGGCGACGCGCCGGCGCAATAGCGACATCGGCACGACTTCTTCCTGACGCTCGCCCGCGGGGGCGGACGGCGCCGCGGCGGGCTGTGCCGCTCCGCCGGACGCGACGTGGCGCTGCACGTCTTCTTTGAGCAGACGGCCGCCGGGACCGCTGGCGGGCACGTCTTTGGCGTCAAGCTGGTTCTGCGCGAGTTCGCGGCGGGCAGCGGGCATGACACGCGTTTCGCCGGACTGGCCGGCGGGCTGTGGCGCGGCGTTGGCCTCAGCAGCGGGAGCGGCGTCCTTCGCCTTCGCTTCCGCGCCGGCCGGCCGCTGGGCGGTTTCGTCGATCTCCGCGACGGCCTGGCCAACCTCAACCATCTCGCCGGTTTGAATCATGATCTTGGTCAGCACGCCGGCGGCGGGCGCAGGCAGGTCCATCGAGGCCTTATCGCTTTCGACTTCGACGACGGCCTCGTCCTGCTCGACCCAGTCCCCTTCGGATTTGTACCACTGTCCGACCTGGACTTCACTGATTGATTCGCCCGCTTCTGGAATCGTAATTTGAACCGCCATCGCTGGTCGTCTCTCTCGAATTCTTACGTGTTAATTGTGATGCGTTCAGGCGCTGCGTTTGGCCTCGGGCACACACCGCATGCACTCGCGGCAACAGCTTGAATGTCCGGAACAGGCGGTCTCGGTCGCGATGGGGCCCGTGCGCCCGAGACCGAAAGCGATGTCCACCAACTGCTTCTGTTCGAGCTTGTGGCTGGCAGACGAACCAGTGGCCGGGCTACCCGACGCGGCGCGATAAGCCCCGCAGAAACTCCACTTGCCGAACAGACTATCACCAAACCGTACGCGCAGGTAGCGCCAGGCCCCCATGTTCTCCGGCTCCTCCTGCACCCAGATGACGCGGGCGTCCGCCGGATAGGGTTCGAGCGCCGCTTTGACCGCTTCATCCGAGAGTGGATAGAGCTGTTCGAAACGGATGATCGCCACGTCGTTGGCTTCGAGCTCGCTCCGGCGTTCGGCGAGATCGTAGTAGACCTTCCCGGTGCAGAGCAGGATGCGTTTCACGCCCGCCGACTCGACCGTCGTATCGGGCAGAATGCGCTGGAAACCGCCGGCAGTGAACTCGTCGAGGCTCGACGTGCAGGCCGGGTTGCGTAGCAGGCTCTTCGGAGTCATGACAATCAGCGGCTTGCGCCATGGACGCACCACCTGGCGGCGCAGCATGTGGAAATACTGGGCCGGCGTGGACGGATACGCCACCTGAATGTGATCTTCCGCGGCGAGTTGGAGAAAGCGTTCGAGCCGCGCACTCGAGTGCTCGGGCCCCTGCCCTTCAAAGCCGTGCGGCAGCAACATCACCAGGCCGCTGAGACTGCCCCACTTGTCTTCGGCACTGGCGATGAACTGATCGATAATGACCTGGGCCGCGTTGGCAAAATCGCCGAACTGCGCTTCCCACATCACCAGGGCGTCGGGGTAAGCGATGCTGTAGCCATACTCAAAGCCGAGTACGCCGGCTTCGGAAAGCGGGCTGTTGAGTACCTGGAACGTCGCCTGATCGGGCGAAAGATGTTGCAGCGGTATGTGAAGAGCACCGGTCTCGGCATCGCGCAAAGCCGCGTGGCGTTGGGTGAACGTGCCGCGACCACAGTCCTGACCGCTGAGACGCACGTTCGTGCCATCGGTAACCAGTGTCGCGAAGGCAAGGGCCTCGGCGGCGGACCAATCGAGCGGCTTGTCGCCGGCCGCCATCTCCTGACGACCCTTGAAAAAGCGGCTCAGCTTACGGTGCGGCGTGAAGCCGTCGGGCACCTGGGTCGTGGCGAGTAGCAGTTCGCCGAGACGATCGGCCTCGACACCGGTATCGACTTCGGGCACGGAGGAATCCGGGCCGCCCTGGTACTGTCTCCAGACACGCGTCAGCGTGGTGGGTCGCACCGTCTGCGGCGTCGATTCTCCGTTCTCCCGCGACGCGGCCAGTTCGTTTTCCAGCCGCTCTTTGAGTTCGGATTCGATCGCGTCGGCCTGCTCGGGTGTGACATCGCCCAGCTTGGCGAGGTGTTTCAGATAGCTCTCGCGGACGGAGGGACGGCTGCGGATCGCCTTGTACATCTTCGGCTGCGTAAACGCCGGCTCGTCACCTTCGTTGTGGCCGCGTCGGCGGTAGCAGTACATGTCGATGATCACGTCGCGGTGAAAATCGCGGCGGAAATCCATTGCCAGTTTGACGACCTGGGCCACGCTGTCGGGGTGCTCGCCGTTCACGTGGAAGATCGGAATCTGGAGCATCTTGCCGATCGCCGAGGCGTACAGGCTGGAGCGCCCCTCTTCGGGCGACGTCGTGAAGCCGATCTGGTTGTTGACGATTACATGCAGCGTGCCGCCGGTGGTGTAGCCGGGAACTTCGCTAAGGTTCAGCGTTTCCTGCACGACACCCTCGCCGGCGAACGCAGCGTCGCCGTGAATGAGGATGCCCATGGCACGATCGGGCTGACCGTCGTCGAGGCGGTCCTGCTTGGCCCGCAAACGCCCGAGCGCGACAGGGTTGACGAACTCGAGATGGCTGGGGTTGAAGCACAGTGCGACGTGGACGTTCTTGCCGCTCGCAAGGGTCCAGTCGCCGTGATAACCCTTGTGGTATTTCACATCACCGCGACCGAGCCAACGTTCGGCGTCGGTATCGTCGAACTCGCGGAAAATATCGCGCGGCGACTTGCCGACGATGTTGGCAAGGACGTTGAGGCGTCCACGGTGCGGCATGCCGATAACCAGTTCTTCGATGCCCTGGTCGCCGGCCTGCTCGATGGCAAGGTCGAGCAGCGGGATGAGCGTTTCGGCACCTTCGAGCGAAAAGCTCTTGGCCCCGGTGTATTTCTTCTGGATGAACTCTTCAAAGATCACCGCGTCGGTCAGCCGCGTGAGGATGCGGAGCTGCTCGCGCCGGCTGAGCTTGATGCGGTTCTCGGTGCCCTCCATGCGCTCCTGGAGCCAATGGCGGATTTCGAGATCGTCGATGTGCATGAACTGCGCGCCGATATAGCGGCAATAGGTGTTCTGCAGCAGGTCAAGAATCTCGTGCAGCGTGCGGACCGGCTTGCCGGAGATTGTGCGGGCCGAAAACTGCTTGCGCATGTCTTCGAGCGAAAAGCCGTAATGGGCCGGATCAAGCTCGCGGTCCACCGGACGCGGCATATGAAGCGGATCGGTCTGGGCCAGCATATGCCCGCGGACGCGGTACGCCCGGATCAACTGGTCGACGCGATCCTGGTACACACCGGCGTCGGTGCCGTTCGAGCCCGCGGCGGCCACGCCGTTGCCGCCGGGCGGATTGAAGATCGAGCGTGGTCGAAAGGCCGGCTTGTTGGGGCGTAGCCTCTGGCCGCGGTCGGCGGCATTGGATTCGAAGAATCGCCGCCATTCGGCCGGAACCGACTCGGGATCCTGGAGGTATTCGTCGAGGAGCGTTTCGAGATACGCCAGGTTTGACTCGCTAGGCAAATCGCTCATTGCAGCTCTGCGCCGTAGTGCCCTTGGGCTGTGGGCTGATCGGGTTCGCGTCTTGGAGGCCGACCGCCGGCCCGCTGGCGGCATGCATCCACTTCCTGTTGACAGAATCGGCCGAAAACGACGGGTTAGTGAAGCGTGAAGCCGTACGCAACGCCTCACCGCCCCCTGGGATCATCCATCCGTTGGCGGCCGCAATGCAGGATGGTATCCGACCGCCATGGGGCTGGCAGCAGGATTGTGGACGGGTTTTTCGTCGCCGGCGTACTGCGGGACGGCCTGCGGGCGGTTACTGCGGATCCTGGTGGCGGACAATGTCGCCGGTTGAAAGGAAAATCACATCTTCGGCAATGTTGGTCGCGTGATCGGCGATTCGCTCAAGATTCTTCGCAACGGAGAGCAGATCGAGATGGGCCGCCGACTCGGTGGGGGCCTGCCGTTCGAGCGCGACAATGTCGCCCACGATGATGCCGTACAGTTCGTCAACGGTGGCATCCTGCTTCATGACGCGGGTCGCGAGCTCGGCATCTTCCGTGCTGTAGGCCTGCACCGCTTGGCGCAGCACGTCGCGCACGCTCGTCACCATGCGGCGCAACTCTTCGTTGCCATCGGCCAGCGGTTGCACTTCGAGATGGCTGGCGCGCTCGGCAATATTGACGGCGCAATCGGCGATACGTTCAAGATCATTGTTGACTTTGAGGACTGTGCAGAGCATGCGCAGATCGACGCCGACCGGCTGGTAGAGTGCCATAAGGCGCACAACTTCCTTCTCAACCTCGACCTCTTCGCGATCGACTTCGGAATCCCGAGCCTGAACGCGCTGGGCAAGGGTGACATCCTGCTCAAAGACGGACTCGCAGGCCTCTTGAAGAATGTCCTCGACCTGGCTCGCCATTCGCAACGAGCGGCGAAGCAACTCATCCAGCAATCTTACGAAGTGCATACTCATATGAGCCGAGTCTAGCAACGAGCGCGCGGAGCGGCAAGGAGCCGCGCTGGCCGTGTCCATGTTGTCACCTCAGATAGCTGCCGGCCCGACCGGGCGTGTGGCCGATTCCGTTCCCTGGCGTTGCCGGCGGCGTCTAGCCGAAGCGGCCTGTGATGTAGGCCTGCGTCTTTTCGTGCGTCGGCTTTGTGAAAACGACGCTGGTATCGTCGACCTCGATCAGCTCTCCGATGTACATGAACGCGGTCAAGTCGGAAACGCGTGAGGCTTGCTGCATGTTGTGTGTCACAATAACAATCGTGTAGTCGCCGCGAAGCTTGCCGATCAGGGCCTCGATGCGATCGGTGGCGATCGGGTCGAGGGCCGACGTGGGCTCGTCCATCAGGAGCAATTCAGGCTCGACCGCCAGGGCGCGGGCGATGCACAGCCGCTGCTGCTGGCCGCCGGAGAGACCGAGTGCATTGTCATTGAGGCGATCCTTGACCTCGTCCCACAAAGCGGCCTGAATCAGGCTGTTCTCGACAACTTCGCGCAACTGCCGGCGGCTGCGAACACCGTGGATGCGCGGACCGTAGGCGACGTTGTCAAAGACGGATTTCGGAAAGGGGTTGGGCTTCTGGAAGACCATGCCGACCCGGCGGCGCAGCATGGTCACATCGACCATCGGGCCATAGATGTTCTCGCCATCGAGCCGCAGATTGCCCGTGACGCGGCAACCGGGGATCAGGTCATTCATGCGATTGATCGCCCGGAGCAGCGTGCTCTTGCCGCAGCCGCTGGGACCGATGATGGCGGTCACCAAGCCGCGGGGGATTTCCATACTGACGTCGACAACCGCTTGATGGGCTCGGTAATAGACCGAGAACGCCTCCATCACGATGTGCGCGTCAGGCGTACTGCGCGAGGCCTGGGAGGGGCTCGGCGCAATGGACTTCTTCTCTTTCGCGTCATTCCGCGGAGCGGTCACCAGCATCGCCTCAACCCGTTAATTTCCGCGTGATGCGGGCACGCATAATAATGGCGCCCCCATTCAGAAGCAAAACCAACAGCACCAGCACGAGAACCATGCCGTATTGCACGTGACGAATCTCGTCGGCGGCTTCGTGCTCGGTAGCCACGTTATAGATACTCCAGGACAACACGCTCGTGGGCTGTGTGAACGTCTCGAAGAAGCCCAGCGAACGACCGACAATCTGGCTGGCTGCGGCGGTGAAAATGATCGGCGCAGTTTCGCCGGCGGCGCGACCCATGCTGATCACCACCCCCGTCAGAATGCCGGGCAAGGCCGCCGGCAACATCACTTTGTAGATGGAGGCCCAACGGCTGGAGCCGAGGCTCAGCGCCGCTTCCTTGTAGGTGCGCGGCACCGCGCGCAGCGCTTCCTCCGAGGCGCGAATCACCACGGGCAAAATAAGCACCCCGAGCGTTAGCGAACCGGCCAGAATGCTCTTGGTCGACGAGATGTGAATACCATTGATGAAGAACGCCAAACCGAATAGGCCGAAGACAATGCTGGGCACACCGGCCAGTGTGCTGACACAGGTGCGCAGCACGCCGACGAACCACATGTCGGGTGCGTACTCGGACAGGTAGATAGCGGAAATCACGCCGACCGGTACAGCAAAGAGAATCGCGCCGAGCGTGAGATAGAGCGTACCCAGCAGTTGCGGCCAGATTCCGCCGAAGATGAAGACGTCTTTGGGCTCATCGAAGAGAAACCGCCAGTAGAAAGTCCACTGCGGCTCGAACAAAGCTTCGGCGTTTTGGTCGAGGTAACTAAAGAGCGGCTCGATCGAGGTGCCGCGAAAGTCATCGGCCCGCGGCGTATAGACAACGTTGCCCATCTGCGTCGGATCGCTGTAGTCATACGACTCGACGTTGAGCGTGTGATGCAGTGCGATTTGCGCGCGGCTCCAACGCGTGGGGCCGTACTTGTCGCGCAACAGAGCCGGCTCATCTTCGCCAGGAAACGGGCCGAACAACTCGTGCAGTTGATCTTTCAGATCCCGCAGCGCCGTGCGGTACTCGCGGCGCTGCGCATAGTCCATTTCCTTCAGCTCGGTCTCGAAATTCGTGATCATGTCGAAGACGGGCTGGCGGACGGCAACCACACGTTCGTACTCGGCTTCGACTTCGGCCTGATCCCCGTGGCCGAATTCGTCGCACATCACGCGGCGATGCTCGATCGTGCCGCGAAAGATGAAAGCCCGCAGGCCGCCCGAAACAATCGGCGCCAGCAGGATGATGAGCGCTGCCCCAACCAGCACGATCGATATCACGCTCGCGCTGGTGAACGAGTGGTTCAGCAGTTTTCGGGAACGCAGGCTCATCTCGCTCAGCCTCCCCGTTGCCGTTTGACTGAGCGGGCGATCACGCGCTCGCTGACCAGGTTGCAGAGGAAAGCAATCGAAAGCAGAGCCAGCGCCATCGCGAACAGCACGTGGTAGCGGGCCGAGCCGGTCGATTGGTCGGCCTCGCCCATGTCGCCAGCGATGGTCGCCGTCAACGTCCGTACCGGTTCGAGCAGATTCCAGATCGGACTGGGCACCTGCGCCGCATTACCCGAGGCCATCCAGACCACCATCGTTTCGCCGATGGCGCGCATCACGCCGAGAATTACCGCGGCACACAGGCCGCTCGCGGCGGCCGGCAACACAACGCGGGACAGCGTTTCGGCGCGGGTCGAGCCGAGCGCGTAGGCCCCTTCTCGCAAGTCACGCCCCACGGCCTGCAAGGCATCCTCGGAGACGCTGATCACGGTCGGCAACGCCATGATTCCCAAGACGATGGAGACGTTCAGGGCATTTGTGCCGCTGGAGATCTGCACGGTGCTGAAGCGCCAGCCGACGAGAACCAGAATCGCAAGTGCCACGAATCCGAGCACCGTCATCAACACGATCCGGGCCCGGTTCTCGCTGCGCGGGTCGCCGAAGCGGGCCGCGGAGAGGTCGGAAATCACAAACGTACCGATCGCCAACGGCGGACCGGCGATGCACCACCACGCGGCCGACAACACACGACCGCCATGCTCCTGAAGCAGCGGCGCGAAGATGATCAAAGCAAAGAAGCCGTACGCAACGGATGGAATCGCCGCCAACAACTCAATGATCGGCTTGAAGATCTGCCGCATACGAAACGGCAGGATGTCGCTGAGGCACACCGCCGCGGAGACACCGAGCGGCACGGCCACAAAGATCGCCCCGATCGTTACCAGGCCGGTGCCGACGAAGATCGTGAAACTGCCAAACGACGGCACGGCACCGACCGGATTCCAATCCATCCCAAGGAAGAATTCTTTGAACCCGCGCAATTGAAAGAACGGAATCGCGTCCTTCGCAATGAAGATGAAGATGAACAGGACGGCAATGGCGGAGCTGGCCGCAATCGTGAGCAACACCGCATGGCCGAGAACGGCCATCACGCGCTTCGCGCGCGACGCGCCTCTGGACAGCATCAAGCTGGGCTTGCCCGCTGCCAAATGGTCCTCGGAAAATGAGCTCAACTGGGCCATGTTCGCAACACGCGACGCAATCCGCCGCGCGGATTAACCGGCTCCGGATCTAGTAGCGTGTGACCGGCACGAATCCGACTGACTCGATGATCTCCTGGCCCTTGGGCGTCAGGTGAAACGTGACAAACTGGTGCATATTCGTGCCCAGCTTTGGAAAACCGTTGGTAAACATGTACAACGCACGAGCGATCGGGTAACGACCGGTCGAAACCGTCTCGGGGGTCGGATCGATGCCGTCAATCGTCAGCGCCTTGACGGTGCGATCCACGAAACCGAGGCCGGCGTAACCAATCGCAGCCGGCGTGGACTGCACACGCTGGCGAACGAAACCGTTGCTGCCAACGTACTCGGCGTCGGACGCTATCTTCTCTTTGTGCATCACGACGGTCTCGAACGTCTCGTACGTACCGCTGTTCGTGTCGCGGCTGATCTTGACGATCTTGAGATCCGGGCCACCGACTTGCTTCCAATTGGTGATCTTGCCGGTATAGATGTCGCGAACCTGCTCCAGCCTGAGTTCCTTAACCGGATTGCGCGGATTCACGATGATCGGCAGGCCGTCCATCGCGACCACATGCGCCGTCGGAAGAACTTCCTTCTCGACTGCGGCGGCAAACTCTTTGGGCTTCATAAAGCGCGACATGGTGGCGATGTCACAGGTGCCGTTGATCAAGCTCTTGGCACCATTGCCGCTGCCCGATTCGCTAACGGTAACCGTCACGCCGGGGTGTTCTTTCGGAAAGTACTCGGCAAATGCTTTGGCGATCGGGCCGACGGTCGTTGAACCGTCGATCACGATCGTGTTCTCGTCAGCCAACACCGGCGACGCCGCAAGGACCAAACCCGCTACAGCCAACAACAGCGATGTCTCGCGAAACGTTCGTCGTCGCATCGTTCTCGTCTCCCTGCACATTGTTTTGGGAATGGGGTCGCTCGAGGACCGCCGTGCCGGACTGCGCAAGTCTGCACACAGCGCCCTGCGCAAAGGTTGTACCGCCGGAGTATTAACAACTCATTAAGGCAAACCGTCTGATCTGGGAGAGAGTGCTGGCAGCGGGGACGCGCGTTTTATGGGGCCTGAGGAGGCTGCGGAATCCGAACGGTCACGGTGGTCCCCTCACCCAGGCGGCTTTCCAGCGTCACGTGGCCGCCCAGCGAAGCGATGGCGTGGCGGACGATAGACAGCCCCAGGCCGGTACCGCGCTCGTTCCCGGAACGGGCGCGCTCTACCTGGTAGAACCGTTCAAATACACGTGTCTGCTCAGCGCGGGGAATTCCGCAACCGGTGTCAATCACGGCAAAGATGACGACGCTGTCCTCAACGTCGCATCGTGCCGCCACAACGCCGTCCGGCTCTGTGAATTTGATCGCATTGTCGACGAGATTGTCGAGAACCAGCCGGAGCAGATGCGGATGTACCGAAACGGTCGCGTCCGGGGCGGCCTCGCAGATCGCCTCCCACTGCACGCCGCGCGATTCCAGCCGCTCTGAGAACCGCAGGCGCAAGTCTTCGAGCACGTCGTGGACGTTCAACTCCTCGGGCTCGTAGCGGGCCGATGCCGACTCCAGCCGCGAGAGATCCAGCAGATCGCCGACCAGGGCTTCGAGACGCGTGCTCTGTCGATCAATGGCGGCGATGAACCTCTGCGCGGCGGCGGCATCCTCCGCAAAGTTCATCTGCTGGAGCGTTTCGACCGCGGCGCGAATCGTCGACAGCGGTGTGCGTAACTCATGCGAAGCGTTCGCGACAAAATCTGTCCGCATACGCATGGCACGGGTGAGTTCCGTAATGTCGGTCAGAACAAGCATGCGACCGACGGCGGACGTATCGCCGCTGTCATCGTCGAGCGGCAGCTTCACGTCGGACGCTCGGGCGAGCAACTGCATTGTCCCCGAAGGGCCCTTGACCTGGATGCGTGCTTCCTGCTCGTGCGGCTCGGGCAGCGATGGCGACGATGAAATGCGTTCATGCGGCTCGGCAATAGCGCGAACGGTGGCACTATCAATCGCTTCACCCCGCAACAAGCGCTGGGCTTCGTGCAAAGGGATACAGCGTTCGAGCGGCTCACCCACGAGGGGACGTGGTTTCCCGCCGGCATCAGACGGCAATTGCAGCAGTTGCCGGGCAGCCGGGTTGATCAGCGCGATATGCCCGTTGGCCTCCGTAACAACAACGCCTTCCTGCAATTGGTTGATCAGTGCGGCGAGCGTGTGCCGCTGCCGAGCCACGCTTTCCATGTCGGCCCGCAGGCGGTCGCGCATGCCCCGCACGGCAATGACCAGCTCGGCGTACTCGTCAGGGAAATCATCGTCGTAGGTGCCCTCAATCCGCCCGCGGGAAAGGCGGTGCGTCATCAGAGCCAGCGCATGGAGGAACTGTCGCCGAAATGCCGCCAGCAAGCCGCCCAAGACGAGCACGCCGACGGCGGCGATCAGCAGTGAAACGCGTAGCGCAGGAAGCAGCGTGTGCCACGCCACGGCGATCGAATTCGCCGGCGCAGACATCCAGACCAAGCCCATGCCGCGTTCGGGATAATCGACCCGCACGGCGACGACCACAGATGCCGAATAGCCGCTGCCCTGCCGAACATAAGCCGCCTCGCCCTGACGAAAGGCCTCGTCAACCTCGGGCAGGTGCTGCAACTGCTGCGCCCAGTCGATACCCCCGGTTGAATCGACCAGGACTTCTCGTTCGGAACCGACGACGACGGTAGTCCAGTCGCGCTCGGCTTGGCGCTCTGCCCAGGCGGAGAGCCGCGGCCCGGGCTTGGCGCCGTCCTCTTCCGCCGCGACGGCCGCCAGCAGGCGCGCCGTATCGAGCATGTCGGCGCGCAAACGCTGGTCCAGGACATCACGCTGTTGGCGTGCTGTGACCCAGAATGCGCCGAGCAAAACAAGCAGCAGCAACGCTGCGCTGCTCAGCAGCGCTCGCAATAGGATTCCACGCGTTTGCATGCGTGTGCAATTCCAACGGAGGGATTAGCGCTTCTCATCAACCGGCACACGGTAGGTGTATCCTACACCGCGAACCGTCTGAATGCAGTTGGATGCCTCACCCAACTTTCTGCGCAAAGCGGCGATGTGTACGTCAATCGTGCGATTGGTCACCGCCACGCCGTGGCCGAGCACCGAGTCGATCAACTGGGCGCGATCGAGCACGCGGCCGCCGGCGTTCATAAGCGTCGCGAGGATGCGGAATTCGGTGGCCGTGAGCGAAACCTGGCCGCCGTTGACCGTGGCTTCGTGTCGAGCGCGATCGAGCACGACCGGCCCCATCGTCAGCACTTCGCGATTCTCACGGCTGGCGCGGTCGCGCCGCAGCACGGCGGCGATGCGGGCCAGCAATAGCTTCATGGAAAATGGCTTGCGAACGTAGTCGTCAGCGCCGAGCGCAAAGCCGACCAGTTCGTCGGCGTCCTCGGCCTTGGCCGTCAGCATGATGATGGGAATGTCCGCCGAGCGAGCGTCGCGTTTCAGGCGCGCAGCGACCTCGTCCCCCGAAAACTTGGGTAACATGCGATCAAGCAGAATGAGGTCGGGTATGGCACGCTGCACTTCGGCCAGCGCGGCGTCGCCATCGCGCGCTCGCCGGCACCGATACCCTTCGCGTTCGAGGTGATAGAGCAGCACCTCGGCCAGATCGTTTTCGTCCTCAACGATGAGGATTGCTTTGCCGCTATCCATGTGAAGTTCCGCGCCTGGCGTTCGGATGGTCAGAGTCGGGGCTTGTCAGCAGCCCGGCAATCCGACCAGCCGCGAAGCACATCCCCGCTAACTGATTTATCTGACGAATGTTAAATGGACGTGCGGCGAATGTGAAGGGAAAGTAAAGGCCGAGCTGTTACGAGGCGGGGGCGATAACTGTCGAGGTCGCCATTCCGAGGGTGTGAAACCACGTCCCAATGAGCTGTGAATGGCGTTCTTGCCGTGTGTACCGCCGACTCGCGCTGGTTTTCTCGCCACTCACGCCATCAACGCCGCTATAGTTTGGGTATCAGAGGTTTTGCGAATTCGCCGCATGCTCGGTCGGGCAACCCTGAATATCGGCCGGTGGACGACCGCCGGCATTTCACGGTCCCCTTTCTGCAAACCAGCGTGAGCCAACTTGTCTTAGGAGGCAGAAGATGCTCCGTACCGCGAAGTTACTGGTGGCCGGCGTGGCCATCCTGTCGTGTTTGCCCGGATTCACCTTCGGTAGCGAGCGCATTCCCGTTCACGACGCCATTAGCATATTGCGCGCGGATGTGCCGGCGGTCCGGATGCAAACGGACGCCGGGCGTATCACACGCGTGTACGGAACGAGGCTGGTCGAGGCCACTACGCCGGACGAATCGGCCGAGCTGTTTCTGACCAGTTATGCCGAGGTCTTCGGCGTATCGCCGGACGATCTGGAATTGGTCGGCTTCGCGGACAGCAGTGAACTGGTTCAGCCCGTCATGGTTGATCCCGCAACGGGCGAGTACAAGTTCTACCTCTATCGCTATGCACAGCGGTTTGACGGGCTGCCGGTCTACGGCGCCGACCTGCGCATCCTGGTTCGCAACGTACCCGGTTCGCCGACGGTGTTGGCGGCCTCCGCGCTGCGCGACCTGGGAACGTTTCAGGTTTCCAGTCTGGCCGCGGCTCCGGTGGTGCAAACCGATTTGGCGATCGCCGCGGCGGCCGCACAGATGGAGCACGATTTTGCCGGCGATCCGCGAGAGCTCGCATTGCCCGAGTTGGTGAACTTCACCGAACCCGAGCTAGTGATCTGGGCCGGCGTGGATGACATGAACGTCGATCCGCAATTGGCGGTGACGTACGTCGGTGACAACGGTACGCCGGACAGCTCGGACTTCGCCAAGTTCCGCTTCGTGGCGGATGCGGTGACGGGCGAGATTCTGCACGTGGAGAACCGGATCGTATTCGAAGACGTCGTCGGCAACGTCAGCGGAATAGCCACGCCCGGGCCGCGGGCGCCGCATTGCGTTGATCCTGAACTGATGCCACTGAATCACGCCCTGGTCAGCGTTTCCGGCGGCAACTCGGCGTACACCGATGCCAACGGCGATTACACAATCAGCAACAGCGGAACGTCAGCCGTGACGGTCACCTCGACGATTCGCGGCCAATACTTCCGCGTGTACAACGATGCCGGCAGCGATGAATCTCTGTCGCAAATCGTGACGCCGCCCGGACCGGCAGACTTCATCCAGAACGAAGGTGATCCGGATGAATTCACGCGTGCACAGGTCGATGGCTACATTCGCGCGAACGAAGTCCGCGACTTCACTCTGACATACAACCCGTCCTACCCGACCATCGCCTCGCAGACGAACTTCCCGGTGTACGTAAACCGGACGGATGGCTATTGCCCAGGCAACGCATGGTATAGCGGCAGTTCGATCAACTTCTGCCAGAGCGACACCGGGCTTGCCAACACAGCGTACTCCGCAATCATTCACCACGAGTACGGGCACCACCTGGTTGATCGCGGCGGCAGCGGACAAGGTGAATACGGCGAAGGTATGAGCGATTGCATGGCCATGCTGATTCTGGATCACTCGAAGATGGGGATGGGCTTCCACGCCGTCCAGTGCGCGAGGGGCATTCGCGACGCCGACAACGACCTGCAATACCCGTGTGAAGGCGAGATTCACGAATGCGGCCAGCTTCTGTCAGGCGCAGTGTGGAGTACGCGCAACGAACTGGTCGTTACCGAACCGAGCAACTACATCGACGTGCTGGGGGCTCTGACGGTCAACAGCATTCTGCTGCACAGCGGGACGGCGATTACGCCCAGTATCACAACCGATTTTCTGACGCTGGATGATGACGACGGCGACCTGAGTAATGGCTCGCCGCACTACGACGAGATCACGACCGGTTTTCTGGCGCACAACCTGTGGACGGCACCGCCGGCCAATGACGACTGCGCGGATGCCGAACGGGCCTGCCCGGGCACGTACGCCAATTCGACTGCGTCCGTGACGAATGACGGTACGGCAAGCTGCGGCTCTTCGAGTTCGGCGCCGGATGTGTGGTACAAGTACACGCCGGCCAGCAGCGGGACGTTGACGCTGAGTCTCTGCGACTCGGGCTATGACACGGTAATCTCGGTTCATTCCGGTTGCCCGGGCACGGGTGCCACCGAAGCCGGGTGCAACGATGACGACGGCTGGAACGGAGAATGCAGTTTCTGGCCGGTCGATCAGTCGTACTTGCAGGTCTCGGTCACGGCAAACACAACGTATCTGATTCGCGTGGCGGGCGCTTCGGGCGCTTCGGGCGATTACGTGCTGGCATTGTCGGGACCGGATTGTGCAGCGGAAGAAGACACCACACCGCCGGCCCCCACACCACTTACGTGGGCGGCCGTTCCGACCGCGACGGGCACGGACGCAATCAGCATGACCGCCACGACGGCGAGCGACGACACGCCGCCGGTTGAATACGAGTTTGAACTGACGGCGGGCGGCACCGGCGGAACCAGCAGCAACTGGCAAACGGCGACCGCGTACGTCGATGACGGTTTGGCGCCGAACACGGCGTATACGTATCGCACGCGAGCGCGGGACGGCGTAGCTACGCCGAACGTGACCGACTGGTCGGATGAAGCCACGGCGACGACCTGGGCCGCGGTGCCGGGCACGTTGGTGCTCAGCAGCGTCGGCGTGGATTCGCTCGACGTGGAAGTGGCCGCGAATGGCAACCCAAGCGGCACCGAATTCGCAATTCAGTGTACCGCCACGACCGACGGCAGTTGGAGCGGCATGTGGGTCGACGCGAGCGGGCAGCCAAGTGCGACCGCTGTTTGGCAGACCGAGGCGCAGTGGGCCGGCACGACGATCGGCACGCTGCTCGATTGCACCGATTACACCTTCGCCGCCCAGGCGCGCAACACCGACCTGGTCGAGACGGCATTCTCCAGCGGCGCGACCGCGATGACGATGTTGGGAGCCGACCTCAACGGCGACGACACCGTCAACCTGGAAGACCTGCAAACGCTGCTGAGTAACTACGGCGGAAGCGGCGTCGGTTACGCCGGCGGCGACCTCAACGGCGACAACAACGTTGATCTCGAAGACTTGCAGGCGTTGCTCGCGGCGTACGGCGCGACCTGTCCGTAGGATCGCCTGCGAAACGAATCACGACCTGGAGCGATTACGCCGCCGGTACTTGTGCCGGCGGCGTCACTTTTTGTGATCGCACTCGCGCTCGGCCGGATCAGCCGGAATTATGGGACAAGTAGCCCGCGTTTACTTGACTTCGCTGCGGACGCGCAAATCATCTTATGCGCGAGTCCGGACTGGGAGAGAGCACATGTTAGCAAGCGTGACTCGCGCCGCCGAAAGCCCATATTCGGCCTGACCTATCCCTGACGCCGAACGAACACAGTCGCAGCAATCTCGCTCATCGTACTCGTGTGTCGATACGCACGCTTGTTCATAGTCGCGCAAACAGGATGCATTCACGCTGGGAGCTGAATTCAAAATGCAATCAAAGACCATCTTGAGGAAACTCAGTCGTCCGTTGCTGCTGGGCGGAGTCACGTTGCTGGCGCTGACAATGCTCCCGCGTGTCGCGCAAGCTATCGACCGCGTTGATCAGCAGCACGTTGCCGCAAGCGGCGTTCTGGCCGGTGCGGGCGACGTGGCAACGCGCACCAACGCCGCACTCAACCTGACGCATTGCGAGGTCGCGGCTCTGGATCTGCCGACGGGAATCGACGAGCGCATCTACGTGGGCGTACCGCTCAGCGGCGAGTGGTTCACTTTGGAACTGCATCCACATTCGGTCCGGGCGCCGGGTTACCAGTTGCTCGTGCAGGTTGACGACGGCAGTTTGCAGGACGCCACGCCAACCGCCGAACGCACGCTGCGCGGCCAGGTGATTGAACTGCCCGGCACAACCGTCGCGGCTTCACTGCTGGAAGACGGGCTGTATGCGCGCGTGCTGTTTGATGATCCGTCGATCGGCGAATACTGGATCGAGCCGATTGCAGGACGCGTCGAAGGTGCCGCCGCGACCGATCACGCCGTGTACCACCGCGACGATGTGATCCCCTCGGGGCTGTCGTGCGGAGCGGACCTGCTGACGCATCCGGAGCCGGGCGATAACGATGGCGGCTTCGTCACACGCGACGCGTGCGGCGACGGCGTGTTGTGCATCGCGGACCTGGCATGCGATGCGGACTACCAGTTCTATCAGCGCTATGGCTACGACGTTTCGGCGGTCGAGACGCGCATCAATAACGTGATCAATACGATGAACGTGCAGTACGAACGCGACGTCGAGATCACGCACCAGATTACGGCGATCATCGTGCGCAGTTCGTTGGCGGCCAATCCGTACACGACCAGCGATTCCAGCGCACTGCTCAGCGAGTTCCGCTCTGAATGGATCGCCAACCACAGCAATATCGTACGCGACATCGCCGAGCTGTTTACGAACCGCAACCTCTCGGGCAGCGTGATCGGCATCGCCTGGGTCGGCGCGGTGTGTACGAACTACGGTTACTCGGTCGTGCAATCGAGCTGCTGCGGTAGTCTCTCGTGCTCGACCGATCTTTCGGCTCACGAGATCGGCCACAACTGGAGTGCGAACCACTGCACTTGCACTTCCTACACGATGAACCCCAGCCTGACCTGTTCGAACCAGTTCCACCCGACTTACACGGTTCCGGACATTGTCAGCTATCGCAACGGGCATCAGGGCTGCCTCGATGCGGGCGGCAGCACGCTGGTGTACTGCGCAGCCGGCGCATCGAGCACCGCCGATGAGTACATTGCCAACGTAACGCTCGGCTCGATCAACAACTCGACCAGCTCAGACAGCTACACCGACTACACGTACTACACCACCAACATCGAGGTCGGCAGCGATTACTCGCTGACGGTGATGCTCGGGTCGGCGGACAGCACCGATCTTGGTGGCGTCTGGATCGACTGGAACCAGGATGAGGACTTCGACGACGCAGACGAGACCATCACCACCGGTTGGTCCGGCAGCGGGCCGTACACGGTAACCATCTCGCCGGTGCAGGGCGTCGCGTTGGAAGGCTATACGCGGATGCGCGTTCGCATTCAGGACGGGCAGCAGGATCCGACCGTCAGCGCCTGCGGCACAACCAGCTATGGCGAGGTCGAAGATTACTCCGTTCGCATTATCGATAACACATGCCAGGCGCCGGGCGTAACGATGCTCTCGCCGCTGGAGCAGACCGTGTGCGAAGGCGATCTCTTCATCCTGCGCGTTGAGGCCGACACCGAACTCCCGACGTATCAGTGGCGTCGCGGAACGACCGACCTGGTCAACGATGGCGTTCACATTACCGGCGCGCAGACCAGCATGCTCGGCATTCTTGGCGCCGAGCCTGGCGACTCCGGCGCGGATTACAACTGTCTCGTCAGCGACGCGTATCTGGATTGCCCGGCCGTGTCGGACAACTACCAGATTACCGTCGGCCCGCTGCCCCTGATCAGCGATCAACCCGCCGACCAGACGGTGAGCGAAGCCGCGGCCGTGGAGATCAGCGTGGTCACCGACGACACGGGCAGCTACACGTTTGCCTGGCAGTACGAAGGTAGCCCGCTTTCCGACGGCGGCACGATTTCCGGTGCGAGCACCGCTACGCTGTCGATCAGTTCGGCGGCCTTGACCGACGCCGGCAGTTACGACTGCGTAATTACTTCGGCATATGGGTGTGTCACAATCTCGGACACAATGACGCTGACCGTCCAGGAAGGCACGAACAATTGTCCGGAAGACCTGGACAGCACCGGCCTGATCGACCTGGCGGACCTGCAACTGTTGCTCGGCAACTACGGGCAAAGCGGCCTGTCCGCCACGGACGGCGACTTTGACGGCGACGGCGACGTGGATCTGAACGATCTTCAGCAATTGCTGGCCGTCTACGGTCAGAGCTGCCCGACGCGGTAAATAGAAACGCGAAGCCCGGTATCCACCGCAGCGAACCGGCTAATGCCGACCAGCGAAGTTGCGCGGCGGTGGTGATACCGAAAACCCTGCTCCCGGGTGAACGCCGCGGTGTTTTGGCTCCGCGGCGTTTCCTTTTGCGCGGAACATGCTGGCGTGCAAAGCGTTCCTCACAATGCTGGCGCGTGTACTTGCCGATATAATCGTGAGCCTCACGTGAACGCGAAGCGAGGGTGGCCGTTATGAAGACTGTGATTGTTCTGCCGGACGGTGCCGCGGATGAGCCGCTAGCGCAGCTAGGCGGGCGTACGCCGCTGGAAGCCGCCAACATTCCCCACACGGATTGGATCTCGACCAACGGGCGGCTGGGCCGCGTGCTGACGGTGCCGGAAGGATTCGTGCCGGGCACGGACGTGGCGACGCTGTCGCTGTTCGGCTACGACCCGCACAAGTACTACGACGGGCGGGCGCCGATCGAGGCGGCGGCACGCGGGCTCTCGGCCGGTGCAGACGAGCTGATCTTCCGCTGCAACTTCGTCACGATTCAAGACGAGCGTATGAAGGACTTCACGGCCAATCACATTCATCAGGACGAGGCGGAAACGCTGATCGCGGGCTTGAACGAGCTGTTCGCGGATGAGCCCTGCCGGTTCTTCGCGGGCGTCTCGTATCGGAATTTGATGATTGCCTCGGCGGCGACGGGCATGAAGTTGAAGTCCGCACCGCCGCACGACATTCCCAATGAGCTCGTGGCCGAACATCTGCCGCGGGGCGACGGGCAGGATCGGATTCGCGCCATGATGGTGCGGGCGGCGGAATGGCTGGCCGGGCATGAAGTGAACAAGGTGCGCGAGCGCGAGGGGCGGCCGCCGGTGACGCACATCTGGCTGTGGGGCCAGGGGCGACCGACGGCGTTGGAGCCGTTTGCGACGAAATACGGACCTGCGGGTGTGGTGATCACGGGCGTGGACATTATTCGCGGCTTGGCCGTCAGCATGGGGATGAAGTTGATCGAGGTCGAGGGCGCGACTGGATACCTCGATACGAACTACGCTGGCAAGGGCGCGGCGGCGGTAAAGGCACTTGAGGATTACGACCTGGTCGTGGCGCACATCGAGGCACCGGACGAGGCGGGGCATTTGGGCAGCGCGGCGGAGAAGATCAAAGCACTCGAGCAGGTCGACGAGCACGTCGTCGGGCCGCTGCTTGAAGCGGTGCGCAAGCATGATGACTGGCGCATCATGGTCGCCCCGGACCATCCGACGCCCTGCGCGACGACGGCCCACGACGCCACGCCGCCGCCGGTGTGCTTTGCCGGATCAGCAATCGCGCCGGTGGAGCAACGGCCATTTACGGAAAAGGACGCCGTGGCGGGCGGGTATCTTGTCGACCCGGGGCATACGTTGATGGATGCGTTTTTCGGGAAAGGGTAGGCGTAGGCTCGCGCGGCCAGACGTAGCCAGACGTGGCCAGACGTGGCCCCAGACGTAACCAAGTGCGGCCAGGTGCCGCCAAGTGCCGCTAGCTGCCACCAGCTGCCACTAGCTGCCACCAGCAATTGCTCCCCCCAATTCAGAACCGCGACTGTTAAGGAGCGGTCACTCTCGCGTACGAAGTCGAGGCAGGTTGGGCTTGGCAACAAATCCGCAGCCGCAAAACCATGGAGCGGCCAAGCAAACCTCGGCCGCTACGAATCTGACGCTTCTCGGCTATCTGTCCGTCCCCCAGGGTGAACCCCGGGGCACGCGACCTAGCGGATTCCGGTGAATAGGACCTGCAATTCCGCGACGTCGGTCATATCGAGATCAGTGTCCTGATCCCAGTCGATCAGCGTCGCGTCGCTGGCACATCCGCCGGGGATGGCGTTGTCCGGGCCGTCCAGACACAGGGCGATGGCGTTGGCGTCGCTGAGATCCACGTCGCCGTTGGCATCCACGTCGAACATGCTCGTGCCGATCTGCACGGCGAAGTCGAACGCACTGCCGCCAAAGACTTCGATCTGCTCGGCCAGGGCCAGTTCGCGGTTCTCGTAACCCGCATCGGCGGGCGTCGTGTTGAGGCCGGCGCTGCCGAAAAAGACGCGGACGAATCCGCCGGCGGCGTTTTGCAGGCGGTAGTAATCCGCCGTCTGCGTCACGCTGAGATTGTCGCGGCCGTGGGCGATCAGGTCTTCCAGGTTCGGCGAGGCACCGATACGGACATAATGATCGCTACCGGTGCCATTGGTGTAATAGGCTTCGAGCGTAGCACTGCCCGCGGGCAGCGAGATCGTCTTGGTAACCGTGCTGTTCGGCGACGTCAGCAGAATCTCGCCACTGCCGAGCGTGGCCAGATACGTTGCATCAACGTAAGCAGTGTTCATGTCCTTGAACGTGCTGCACCGGTTCGCGCTCGTGCCGACACGTTCTTCCTCGCCGGGCTCGGACGGATTGACGAGCGGCGTTCCCAGCACCTGGAGCGCATCGCCCGTGGCCTCATCCATCGCGAAGCCATGCACAAGCCGGCCGCCCCACCGCTCGAACACCACGTACACGCGGTTGTTATAAAGCACGTATTCGTCCTGGCCGTCCTGGTCGAGATCGACTGACGTGGCGACCGCTTGCGGGCCGATCAGCCCGGCCTGCACGTCGCCGGCCCACTGGGCGGCGGCGGCGATCATGCCCACACCACGAACGTGGTTTTGCAGCCGCAGGGCCCAGGTGTTCAAGCCGTCCCAGGTCGGATCGGGCACCGGCCACGGCGTGCCGTAACTCGTACCCTGATAGTGATACGTCGCGCCGTAGTCTTCCTCGTGCCACGCCGTCTCGTAGATCAGGTTCACAAACGCGTATTCGGCGATGCGTTTGAGCGCGCCGGCAGGCGCGTCGGCGATCGCGTCCCAGGCGTCGTACATCAGCGTGCCCGGAGCCGCCATGTCACCGTGAATCTTCTCGCTGGGCAGGAAGATCGCCCCGTCGTCCTCGTCCTTGTCACGGGCGGAGACGTTGTCCCATGGCTCGGCGCCGGGGAAGCGGCGGTGGTAGTCGCCTTGCTCACCCCGCAGCACCGGCACCAAAGCCTGGAAACTCTGCTCGTTGCCGGTGTAGCCGTTGTCATGGTTGTAGTACCAGTATTCGTAGGAATTCTCGGAGGCGTGCTTGAGCCACTCGTAAGTTTGCATGCTCAGGTCGTAGTTGTAGCCGTGGTCGATCACCCAGCTCGAATCGTATTGCGCGTTGGCCGGATTGGTAGCGCGGTCGAGAATCTCCTTCAAGTTGACGATCTCGATCCACGGGTGGTTCGCGGCCCAGCGAATGGTCTGCTGGTATTGCCACTGGTTGTTGTTCTCGACCGACACGCCCTGGGCCGGATCGAAGCTCTTGCCGGCCAGCGCCTCCCAATCGTCGAACACGAGCGTGAGCTGCGTCTGGTCCGCCTGCGAAGCCTTGTCGACCAACGCGTAACGCGTGTCGAGTGCCATGCCGCCGTCGTACGGACCGAACTTGGCCTGGTCTTCGCGATCGTTGATGGCGAAGCAGTACACGCCGTTGATCAGATGAAGCTTGTGCTGGTGCGGGGCGTCGTAGCCGCCGTTGTAGCCGCTCCACGCGTCGCCGGAATAGAACCACCAGTGCAGGTGCGTGACTTCGTCAATGACCGTCGCCGCATAATTGCTGTTCTCGACGTCCTCAAACGTGTGGCCGTCGAGCGGGTCGCGGCCGGTCGAGTCCGAACGGATCACGCGCTCCGGCGTATGCATGACCTGCACGTCCGCCGGCGTAAGGCCGAAGTAGTCGTACATCAGGTCGTTGAAGAGCTCGATGCTGGTGGCGTTCACGTCGCCTTCAAAGTACGGCATGATGTGTTCGGCAAAGACGCCGCCGATCAGCGAGCCGGGCTGGCCATCGTCCTGGTCGGCGTTCACGAACTCGGCCACGCGAGCGAGGAACGCCGGGCCATCGGTGAGCGGATCGTCGCCGGGAGGCGCGACAGCCCACTTGCTGGCAACCATCAGCGAACCGCTCATGTGAATGTTGAGCGGGACATTGAAGATCTCGTGCGTGTCGAGCGTGCGGACGAAACCGGTCTGGTTGGTCGTGGTCGGGTCGAAGATGTGAACGCGCAGGTCTTCGGCCTGGTTGATCGACTGATTGCCGTGCGCGATCGACGCGTACTGCGCCCGACCGGTGTGCGAGTCGGACGCAATCGCGCCGTTGATCACCCCGTCGTCGAAACCCCGGCCGTCATCAAAGAATGCGTCGGTGGCATCGCTGGTGTCGCCGTAGCCGCCGGTGAGATCGGTCGAGTCCTTGGCAGTCATGACGGTGAAGTACATGACGCTGCTGCCGTCCCAGCCCTGGTTGTAGAGCGTCTGCTTGGTAATGCCGAATTCGACCGCGTCGATCTGGCTGTGGTAGTAAGCCCCGAGGAAGCCGCCGATCGAATTCCAATTCGCGTCGCTGACGTCGTAATTGACGGTGTCATAGAGCTTGATGCAGACTTCCCAGGCGTGCGACGGATCAACGCGCACGTCGGTGTAGTCGGGCATCCACTCCTGGCCGCCGAGGGCGCAGTCAATCGCGACGTAGATGTCGAGGTTGCCGCTCTCGGCGGAAAGGGCCAGGTCATAGAGATCGACGCGGAAGTAGTAGTTGTCGCCCTCCGCGCGTGAATAGAAGGCGATCAGGTCGCGCGAATCATCGTAGCCGTCGTTGAGGTTGTAACGCCCGCCGACGGAAGACCCCGCCCCATCCAGCGCCCGCAGGTCGCCATAGACCCAATCCTGGAACTCCTCGTTGTAGCTGTTCCCAGCGGTATCGGTCCCGATCCACGGCCCGGCTCCGATGGTGATCTGGGCCACGGCGGAGGCGACCAGCAGGTTAGCAAGAATGATCCCGGCGATCGGGCGGCAACGAAGCATGATTTCCCTCTCCTGGCGGACGAGACAGCATCTATTTGAAGTAGTTTAGTATAACGAAAAACAGCAGGAGTTGTCAGTGATCAGTTGTCACTGCTCAGTTTTGGCGGCGGGTGGTTTCCGATATTCGGGGACGCGTCTCGCCAATGCCTGATAACTGAGAACTGACTACTGACAACTCCATCGTGAGGACTGATAACTGGTTACTGACAACTGTCTTACGCCCCCGCCGCCACTTTCGTCGTCAATCGTGACAGCGCCTGATCCAAGTCCGCGATCGTGTCGTCCGGATGTTCGCCGCCGACGCAGAGGCGAACCATGTTCGGCGGGATGTGGGCCAGTTTGCGGCCTTCCTCGCCCTGCTGCTGGTGCGTACTGATGGCGGGGATGGTCGCGACGCTCTTGATGCGGCCGAGGTCGGTCGCTCGCCAGATGCGTTTGAGGCCGTCGAAGAATGCGCGGGCCCCTTCGGCACCGCCCTTGACGCAGAACGACATCAGGTGGCCGTAGCGGTTGACCGGCTTGCCATAGGTATCGTCGTGCTCAGCGTCGACCAGCCACATGTACTTGCTGGCCAGCTCGTGCAGCGGGTGGTCGGGCAGGCCCAGGTACGCCACGCTCTCAATCTGCGGGTGCGTCTGGAGGAACTGCGCGACCTTCATCGTGTTGCGGCTGAGCAGGTCCATTTTCGACCGCAGCGTACGCATGTCGTTGAGCGTGAGGATCGCCTGCATCGGGTGCAGGTTCGGACCGTAGTCGCGATTCGGCAGGTATTTGACGTACGCCGAGAAGTTGGCCTTCAGGTCGTCGTTGTCGATGTTGGTGGTGAGATTGTTGCGAGCCGTCACGGCGCCGCAGACGCCGAAGCCGCTGGTCGTCAGGCTCTTGGTGGCGGACTGGATGACGATGTCGGCCCCGTGGCAAATCGGCCGCATCAGCGCCGGCGAGGCAACTGTGGCGTCGCAGATCAGCGGCAGGTTATGGCTGTGAGCCAGATCGGCCACCGCCTTGATGTCGAAGAAGCCCTGACCGGGGTTCGACGGCAGTTCGCCGTAGAGAAAACGCGTGTTCTCGTCGATTTTCGAGGCCCACTGGTCAATGTCGGTCGGATCTTCGACCCAGCGGCACTCGATGTCGCGTTCCTGGTCCATGCGGACTTTGAACTGCTGGAACGTGCCGCCGTAGCACTGGGCGGTGGCGATGAAGTTGCGCGGCTCGTGCTTGTTGTGGGAGCGATGGACCAGGAAGGGCTGCACGGCGGTCATGATCGCCGCCATGCCGGACGAGGTCGAACAACAGCCGGTTTCGCCATCGTAGCCGTAGCCTTCAAGCAGCGCGAGCGTCCATTCGTAGTAATAAGTCGAGGGATTGGCGATGCGCGAATAGCACCAGGTGGGAATCAGGTAGCCCAGGGCGGCGGCCATCTCGTCGGAATCGCGATAAGCCTGCGAAGAGCTCATGAAGACCGGTTCGATAATCGAACCTTGATAGTCCTCGATCGCGTCCTCGACGTTGTAAAGACCGTGCACGGCAATCGTGTCGAACTTCCACTTTTTGACCTCATCGCGGATGTACTTCGCCCGGCGGGCCAGATACTCGTTGTTGCGGTCGATGTACTTTTGCATTCCCGGGGTGACGTGCACGTTCTCACTGCCGAACATTCTTGATCTCCAGTCAGACGGTGTTTTGGGGACTTCGTGAATAATCCAGCATACACAATCGGTCGGTGCAAGCCAACGTCGGAAGGGGCGGGTGCTATTCTCTTTGCGGCGCCGATTGGCTAACCTGTTTGGTACGCCGTGATTGGGGACGTGCGGCGCCCCGAAGCGCCGCCCACAACCACCTGTCGAACAGAAAGACGCTGGTGACCGCGATGGCCGAACCGCTCCGTTTTTACAGTACGAACCGTAACGTGCCGGATGTGACACTCGACGAGGCGCTGCTGAAAGGACAAGCGGCCGATCGCGGGTTGTTCCTGCCGCGCGAATATCCGCAGCTCACGCGCGAGCAGATCGCCGGCTTCAAGGGCCTGCCCTACGCCGGCGTGGCATACGAGATTCTGCGGCGTTTTAGCACGGGCGTGTTCGACGATGCTCGTTTGCGGGCGCTGTGCGACGACGCATACGACTACGAGGTTCCGCTCGAACATGTGACCGGCCGGCGGCACCTGATGCGGCTGGATCACGGGCCGACGGCTTCGTTTAAGGATTTCGCGGCGCGGATGATGGCCCGTTGGATGGGCGAGTTGATCAAGGAAGGCGAGCGTGAGCTGGTCATTCTGACCGCCACGTCGGGCGATACCGGCTCGGCGGTCGCCCACGCGTATCACGGCGTGCCGGGCGTGCGCGTCGTGGTGCTGTTTCCGCCGACGGAAGTCTCAAATCGGCAGCGCAAGCAGATGACGACGATCGGCGGCAACGTGATCACGATCGGCGTGGACGGGAAGTTCGACGATTGCCAGGCGCTCGTGAAGCGCGCGTTTGCGGACGAGAAGCTGAGCGGCATTCGGCTGACGTCGGCGAATTCAATCAACATCGGCCGGCTGCTGCCGCAGAGTGTCTATTACGTGTACGCGTATGCGAACCTGGCGGACGCCGCCGCGGGCGAGCCGATTACGATCTGCGTCCCGTCCGGCAATTTCGGCGACATGATGGGCGCGATCATTGCCAAGCGGATGGGATTGCCGATCGAACGCATCGTCATCGCGACCAACGCAAACGACGAGGTACCGCGGTTCCTGGAGACTGGCACATACGAGAAGATCGTGCCGTCGCGCGTGTGCATCTCAAACGCGATGAACGTCGGGCATCCGTCGAACCTGGCACGGCTGGTGGACGTTTACGGCGGCTGGATGGATGAGGTCGGCACGCTGCGCGAACCGCCGGACATGGACGCCATGCGGCGGGATCTGTACGCGATCAGCATCAGCGACGAGCAGACGCGGGCTACGATCAAGGCGGCGTACGATGAGTACAACGTAATGCTGGAGCCGCACGGGGCGGTCGGCTGGGCGGGGCTGGAGAACTACTGGCAGCGCGTGGGGGTAAACAAATCATCGCCAAGCACAAACGAACCGCTAGCCGTATCGGTCGAAACGGCCCACCCGGCGAAGTTCCCGAACGAAGTGCAGAAGGCAATCGGCGTGGAGCCGGAAGTCCCGCCGGCGCTGGTCGGGCTGGAAGAGAAGTCGGAAGAGTATGGCCGAATGGGCATCGATTACGAGATGTTCGTGTCGGTGCTGGTGAGGGAGTTTGGGGAAAAGGCGTAAAGAAGAGATAGGAGCCAAGGGGCCAAGAGGCCGAGGGGCCAAGGGGCCAAGGGGCCAAGGGGTCGAGGGGCCGAGGGGCCGAGGCGGAACCGGTCTCTGACCGGTCTTCTTCGTAGCGGCCGGGCTCCGTACCGGCCGGCCGTTGCAGTTGTCTTTGTCTTTGTCTTTGTCTTTGTCTTTGTCTTCGTCTTCGTCTTCGTCTTTGCCTTTGTCTTCGTCTTCGTCTTTGCCTTTGCCTTCTGCCTTTGTAGCGGCCAAGCTCTGCTCGGCCGTAGGCGCCGATTTGTGTGCGGCAAGTCAGTTCGCCGGAATGCAGGAAAGGATTCCTGCTCGGAGAGGTGCGAGATATGAATCTCGCACCAGCGTCCATCCGCGGCCAGGACGCACGAACCAGAGGTTCATGCTCCCCGGTTACTACTTCTTCTCGGGTTTCGGTTCGGTTACCAGGCTGATGACGGTGTGGCCGGGGGCGAGCGTCGTTTCGTCGTCTTCGGAGAGGACGATCAGCTTCTTATTTTCCGTGATCGCAAAGAGCGGGATCGCCCGGTCGCCGTGCATGCTTCGGTACGCCGCGAAGTCGAACTCCTCGGTCAGCGGCGTGGCTTTGACGACGGCGCCGACGGCGTGGCGGCGGGCAAGGTCGAGCGTGCTGACGTTCTCGCCGAAGAGCCAGCGGCCGTGCAGGTGCTTGTGTTCGGACTCCTTGCCCTGCTTGTCTTCATAGGGGCGAATCTGGTAGCAGTTCTGACGGCCGAGCACCGGCGTGAAACGCTGCGACGCGAGCGCGTTGACCCAGTCGTTTTGCGTAACCGCCAGCAACCGACCGATTCCGCCGAGCCGCATTTCCTCGATCGCATACTCGGCCAGCACGCTGCCGGAATACGTATCGAGATTCGCCATCCGCGCCGCGGTGACATTCTGGCGATTCGTATCAACCAGCAGCACGCGAAACCCCTTGTCTTTCAGCATCGCCGCCGCGGCCCGCACCCACGGTTGAGCCCCGACAAACAGCACGCCCTGCGGATTGACGGACGCAACACCGAGACAACGCGCGACCAGCGGCGACGTCAGGCCGTAGATCGCGACTGTACCAATGATCACGATGAACGTGATCGGTACGAGTTGGCCGGCATCGGCATAGCCGGCGTGCTCCAACCGCAGCGCGAACAGCGAAGCAATCGCGGCGGCGACGATGCCGCGCGGCGCCAGCCACATGATGAACAGCCGCTCCGCCCGTGTGAACTTCGAGCCAATCGTGGAGATCCAGACCGACAGCGGGCGTGCTATCAAGACCAGCACCGCCACGAACAGCAGCCCGCGCCACATGACGTTCGTAAGCGCCGCCGGCTGAAGCCGCGCGGCGAGAATCACGAACAGCGACGAGATCAGCAATACACGCAGGTTCTCTTTGAACTCGACGATATGACGAACGTCGGCCTGCTTCTGGTTGGCGAGGTAGATGCCCATCACCGTCACCGCCAGCAGTCCGGCCTCGTGTTGCAGCAGATTCGCCCCGAGAAACGCACCCAGCACGAACATGAACGAGACGGCGTTTTGCAGGAAATCCGGGATCAGGTAGCGCTTGATCAGTTGTGCCAGCACCACGCCGCCCAATATGCCCAGCCCGCCGCCGAAAACGAGCGTTTTGGCAATGGCGAGAACGACGAGTTGCGCCGAGTCGAACGCGGCCTCGCCGTGCCCGATCACCTCGAACACCAGCACCGCCAGCACGGCCCCGATCGGATCGATGACGATGCCTTCCCACATCAACACCGAACCGACATTGCCCTGCGGGCGAATGTGCCGCAGCAGCGGGCCAATCACGGTCGGCCCGGTGACAACAAGTATGGCTCCGAGCAGCACGGCCAAACGCACATCCAGACCGAAGATCAGACGCGCCGCGACAGCGGCAATGAGCCACGTCGCGATCGCGCCAAAAGAGACCAGATTGCGCACGACGCCGCCAACCCGCGGCAGATCGGACAGTTTCAGCGTCAGCCCGCCCTCGTACAGAATGAGTGCAACGGAAAGCGAGACGAGCGGGAAGAGCAATTCTTCAAACAGTTCATCGGGATGCAGAAAACCGGTCACCGGGCCGGCGAAGAAACCGACCACCAAGAGCAGCAGAATTGATGGCAGCCCCAACCGGGCGGCGAGCCATTGCGCACCGACCCCCAACAAGACAATCCCGGCCAAAGCTGTGAGTGCCGATTCGGACAAGCAACTTCTCCCAAACGGGCCAAGCCAGGGCCGCCGGCGATGATTGTTCGCAGCATACCCGGCCCACGCGTATACTACCCGCAACACATCTTAGCGCGTCACAAGGAGCATACTCATGTCTGACAGCGTCTACAAAGTGATCGAGTTGGTCGGTTCAAGCGAGAAGTCGTGGGAAGAGGCCGCCAGGAACGCGGTGGAGACCGCCAGCAAGAGCCTGAAAAACCTACGCGTGGCCGAGATCACCAAGCTCGACATGAAGGTCGAGGACGGAAAAGTGAAGGCGTTCCGGGCGCGCGTGAATCTCTCATTCAAGTACGAATCTTGAGCGAAGTCCGCGCACGGACAACAAACCAACGGGAGCTAACCGGCCGGCTTAAAGTTGGTTGGCAATCCACTTCTCAAGCAACGCGATTGCGTCGAAATCGCGCATTTGTCGCGGCGGATGCTTCATGGCGAAGCTGGAGATTGCTTCCAGCGGGCCGCCCTGCCCGCGATCGAGCGCGAGCTTCGCGCAACGGATGGCGTCAATCGCCACGCCGCCGCTGTTGGGCGAGTCCTCGACACTGAGCCGCACTTCGAGATTGCACGGCACATCGCCAAAGCCGCTCCACTCCATTCTCAGGAAGCAGACCTTGTTGTCCTTTTGCCAGGCCACGTAGTCCGAAGGGCCAATGTGGATATTGTCGGCCGCGAGGGGCTCGTCGAGCTGGGATTGCACGGACTCGGTCTTTGAGATGCGCTTGGTGGCCAAGCGCGTCTGTTCGAGCATGTTCAGGAAGTCGGTATTGCCGCCGGTGTTGAGTTGATACGTGCGGTCCAGCTTCACGCCGCGATCGGTCATGAGTCGCGTAAGAATACGGTGCATGATCGTGGCACCGAACTGGCTTTTGATGTCGTCACCGATGACGGGCAGGTCGCGTTTGCGAAAACGCTCGGCCCACTCGGGATTGGACGCGATGAAGACCGGCATGCAATTGACAAATGCGACGCCGGCTTCGAGTGCGGCTTCGGCATAATGCCGGGCAGCGTCCTCGGATCCGACGGGCATATAACAGACCAGCACGTCCGCCTTGGCGTCCTTGAGCGTCTGAACCACGTCGCAGGGCTTTTCGTCGGCAACACGAAAGGCCTGGGCTTCGGGATAGCTCTTCATATGGCTGGCTACGCCATCGAGCACCGGCCCCATTGCAACCGTGACGCCCGTGGCCCGAACCTCACGTTGGAAGACCGTGGTGCAGTTCGGCTGGGCAAAGATGGCCTGTTCGAGGGGCTGGCCGACTTTGCGAACGTCCACGTCAAACGCGGCGACGGGTTTGATATGCTCCAGGCGGTAACCGCCCAGGTCGCGGTGCAGCAATCCGGCACTCCCTACCGACTCCGCATCGCGGTAGTACGAGAGCCCTTGCAATAGCGAACTGGCGCAATTCCCCACGCCGGCAATCGCCAGACGGATCTCGCTCATCTTGAACCTCACAATTTAGATATCACGCGCTAAGGCGGGTTATTGTCGCCCTCTCGCGGCAGAAAAACAAGGACCGCGCACCCGAACAGGTCGCGTCACGCGGGGCGCGGCACGAGGGAACGACGAGTCTTCCGCGAGCAATTCTACGCGCCGGCGAAACACCGTCCAGTTTTGAGTCGTGTGTTGAAAACCGATCTAAGGGGGACCGACTCTACGTGGCGGCCACGTGGTCGGGGCAGCGGCGCGTCGTCTTCGCGCCACCGGCCGCGGCCAGCGCCTGGTCCAGGTCGGCAATCACGTCTTCCACTGCTTCGATACCAACCGACAAACGCACCAGACCGTCACCAATCTTCGCGGCCTGTCGGGCGGCGGCGCCCATCGAAGCATGCGTCATGCTCGCCGGATGCTGAATCAGCGACTCGACGCCACCCAGACTGACCGCCAGCATGCAGAGCTCGACCGCGTTCATCATACGGCGGCCGGCTTCGATGCCGCCCTTGAGCCCGAAGCTGATAACCGCCCCACCGCCGGTGGTTTGGCGTTTGCTGAGCTCGTACTGCGGATGGCTCTCGAGGAACGGATAACGGACCCACTCGACCTGGTCGTGCTGCTCCAGATACTTGGCAACCTTGAGAGCCGATTCGCAATGCCGCTGAATGCGAAGTACAAGCGTCTTGATGCCGCGATGAACCAGGAATGACTCGAACGGCGGCAGCACGCCACCAAAGTGATTGAGTGCCTTGCGGAAGCAGGGATACTGCTCTTCGTCGCGAACAACGATCGCGCCGCCGACCACGTCCGCATGGCCGTTGAGGAACTTGGTCAGACTATGAATCACCACGTCCGCGCCAAGATCGAACGGACGCTGAAGAACGGGGCTGAGGAACGTGTTGTCGACGACAACCTTGGCCCCCTGCTTATGCGCGATTTCGGCCACGGCGGCCAGGTCGGTCACGACTAGCGTCGGATTCCCAGGCGTTTCGATGTAGACAACCTTCGTGTTGGGCCGCATCGCCGCACGAACGGCGTCGAGGTCGGAAGTATCTACCATCGTGGATTCGATGCCGAGATCCGCGAGGAACGTGTTGGCCAGTGTGCAGGTCGGACCGTAGACAGCTTCGCTGCAAACCAGATGGTCGCCTTGCTTGAGCAGGGTGCCCAGGGCGGAATGAATCGCCGCCATGCCGCTGCCGCACGCCAGAGCCTTCGCACCGCCTTCGAGTGCAGCGATTGAGTTCTCGAGCGCCTCGACGGTCGGATTGCCCATCCGGGAATAGATGTAGCCCTCGTCTGTGCCCCCGAACAACGCTGCGCCATGTTCGGCACTGCGGAATCCGAACGTGGAAGTTTGGTAGATCGGCGGGACGGCGGGGAGAAACTCGTTTTTCCGGATGCCGGCGTGGACCGCCAGAGTGTCCGCGGCTGTTTTCTGGTGTGATTTCATTGGGTCTTCCTGCTCATTCAACGTTGTAGTTCTGCGCCGAGAGATACATGGGTATGTCGCCGTAAGTAAAGCATACTGCATGCCAGGCGTTTGGCGGAGCCAGAATCCGTAGCGAACAAGCGGGCAGATCGGCCTTGAATCGCACGCAAAGCGGATTGTGACATCGCCGCAAAGCATCATAACGAATTATTCACCAACCACTTATGTCACACCATCGCAGTCGCACCACGTGGATCGCACGGTCAACACTGGCGGCAAGGGTCGCTGCGACTCCCCCGGTGATCGCAAGAAACCTCAACCGCAAGCTGAGGGAAAGTCCGCACTTGCGGCGTGCGTGGGGCGCTTCCGGAGGCAGTCATGTTTGCGTCCGCCGGGCTTATTGGCATAGTTACGGGCTCACGACGACTGGGCTTTTGACAATGCAGGGAGACCATGATGCAGAAACCGGCGACGAATGATGAAGCGCTCGCCCGGCGTTTTCCCGAGCAGATCGCAATCGCGATCGCGCGGGACGCACAGGGCAAACACAATCCGATCACGATCAGTTGGACGATGCTCTGCTCGCATGAACCGCTGATGATGGCGATTGCCGTCGGCAAACAACGGCATTCCTACGAGGCAATTCGAAACTCTGGCGAATTCGTCCTAAGTTTCCCTTCAATCAATATGGATCGGGATCTCATGTTCCATGGCAAGGAGTCCGGCCGGGAGATGGACAAGCTGGCCCGCTGCGGCACCGCCACACAGCCTGCAACCGCGGTGAACGGCGTTCTTTTGGCAGATTCGGTCGCGAATTTTGAATGCCGGCTGGAATCGGAGCACGAGACCGGAGACCACGTAATCTTCGTGGGACGCGTCATCGCGGCCCATATGCATGAGGACGCCGACGTGAGGCGAATCTACTCGCTGGGGAACGAACAGCGCGGCGGCCTGCCAACGCCATAATGTGCGGATTTTACAGCACGAAACCGATCACGAACAGGCGATCTGCTTGTGCGACGCGGGCGGTGCAAAATCGGCCGCTGCGAGAGCGGTGTTCAACCGCTCACAGGCGGGGGCGAATATGGCGGAATCCCGTCATTAAGTGTTTGTCTGAGAAAGATTTCGGCGCCGCCCACTGGCGGACGAAAATCGGACCTACGGATCTGTTGACAAACCAACCGACAGTGGTAATGTCACCGACAGATTAGATGGAGGTGCGCTCGGTAGGCGCGGTTCCGTCCATTTGTGTGCGGTCACTATGGACGACTGAGCTGGTCACCTCTGAATTCCTGAGTCTGCTTTGGGAGGCAAGACGGTGTTGAAGGATCGACAGTGGAATAGCGTTCTTGGTGTAGCTCTGGCAGTTGTGCTCGTGTTGCCCGCCTGGGCGGATGATAGCAATGATACGGTCACGCGGCTCGAGGCGAAGCTCACAGCCCAGCAGCAAATGATCGACCAGTTGCAGCAGCAAGTAAGCGCTGCCGCCGCCAGCCAGGATGAGGCTGCCCGTACAGAGGCCATGAAGCAACAAATCCGGGAAGTCCTGAGCGAGCAGGAGTTCCGTGAGAGCCTGATGCCGTCCGTGCTGACAGCCGGCTACGACAACGGCTTCTTCATCAAGAGTACAGACGACAACTTTATGATGAAGATCAACGGTTTGGTCCAGTTCCGTTGGCAGCACTACGGAACCGGCTCCTGGAACCGTTACATGCCGCTCGGCCAGCATCGTGACGATCGCACGGGCTTCGACGTCCAGCGGCTCCGCATGACCTTCAGTGGCCATGCCTACGATCCGAATCTGACCTACAAGATTCAGTTCGGCTCGGACTCGCCGATGGGCTACGACACTGGCCTGACCGAAGGCTGGGTCAACTATCGCTTCAGCGATGCTCTCCAGTTCAAGGCCGGTTTGTTCCGGATCGCCGGAACGCGCTCGAGCCAGACCCCGCACGAAGGTCTCCAGATGGTTGACCGCGCGGTGTTCGACTCGGTCTTCAGCCTCGGCTGGGGTATGGGCGCCCGCTTCTGGGGTACGCTGATGGACAACCAGTTCGAGTGGTACGTTGACGTCGTCAACTCGCTCGGCAACTACGAGTCGTATGCCGTCGGTCGCACGATCACGAACGACCCGGCTGAGCTCGACAGCAATCCGGCCATCGCCGCCCGCCTCGTCTGGCACGCGATGGGCGAAGCCCCCTACTGCAACTGCGAAGGCGACGTGATGTTCTCCGAGTCGCCCAAGCTCGACATCGGCATGCACTACGCGTTCAACGACGATCAGGCCGATGCCGTCACGACTTCGCTTCCGGTTCCGCTGCCCCGCCGTTTCCTGAGCAGCGGTGCGTTCGGCCTGACGAACACCAACGGTCTCCAGATCCACCAGTTCGGTCTGGACACTGCGTTCAAGTACATGGGCTTCTCGGCGCAGGCCGAGTACGCGTTCCGCCTCGTGGATGTCCGTTCGGCTAACAGCCGTCCGTTCTCCCCGTGGTTCATGGTCTCGCGCCAGGGCGACACCACCGTCCAGCACGGTGCCTATGCTCAGCTCGGTTATTTCCTCCCGATCCCGGGTATGGAAAAGCAGCTTGAGCTGGTTGCCCGCGTCGGCGGCATCTCGGCCATCGCGAACAACGCCGAAGGCACCTGGGAATACGGTGCCGGCCTGAACTACTACCTCCAGGGCCACAACGTCAAGCTCCAGACGGATGTCACGAAGATCATCGAAGCTCCGATCTCGAATCCGTACACCAGCATGGCGAACGTCAACGACGACGTCCTGGTCTGGCGTGTTCAGCTTCAGCTCGCCTTCTAAGAACGCGAGTTAAGCCAGCAGTAAAAAACCGAGCCCGGGCGATGCGAATCGCTCGGGCTCGTTCTTTTTGCGCTGACGGTTTTGTTGTTTGTTGGACTGATGCTTGTTCCGGTCTTCCGGTCTTCTGCTCGGCTCGTCCATGGATGCCGTGTGCCACTGCTTCAAGCAGTGAGTTGTCGGCAAAGAAGCAAAGACACTGCTTGAAGCAGTGGCACGCGGCGAAGAAAGTGGTCGCCTCGTGAGTAGGCCTGAATCAGAATCCGCAAAGCGGCGCGACGTCCGCTGCGAAGCGTTCGGCCGCCTGGCAAATCGCGGTCCGCCACTCACCCTCCGGCAGGCCGGCTTTCTCGTAGGCGTAGATCACCGAACGGGACGCATTGATCACCGCCCCACTGCCGTCCGGCAGGAAGCATGGGCGGCAACTCTCCGCCGATCCGCCCTGCGCACCGTAGCCCGGCACAAGGAATGGCGTCTGCGCCAAACGAGAACGCAGAGCGGCAGTACTTTCCAGATCCTTCGGCGCCACGACCGCCCCCACGCACGACAAGCCACACTGACCGATTAACTCCGGTGCCTGTCCCCAACTCGCCACCAGATCCGCCATGTGCTCGTAGAACTGTGTCGTGTCGCCGAACTCATGCACCTGATCGGCCCCTGGATCGGACGGCCGCACAAGCACGTACATGCCGCGGCCGGTCTCCGCCGCGATCTCGACAAACGGCTGAATCGCGTTCTTGCCGAGATAGCCGGCGAGTGTCACCGCATCGGGAATGCCGGCCTCACCCACCGCAGTCGGCGCCGTCGCCAGGTGACCGCGGGCGTACAGCTTCGCAGTCGAACCAATGTCGCCGCGCTTCACATCGCCAATGACGAGCAACCCCTGGGCGTGTGCGGCGGCCACCGCCTGGTAATACGCCGCCACGCCGTGATCGTGATAGACCTCGAAGAAGGCGGAGTTAATCTTCACCGCGGGCACCAGCGGGGCCACGCAGGCAACAACCTGCTCGGCAAAACCGGCCAGGGCTTTGGCCGCGGCGGCGTCATCGTCCCCCGTTCTGAGTTCGGCGGGCAAGCGTTCAAGTACCGGATCAATCCCCACAACTGCGGCTGTACGTTTGGCGCGGATCGCCGCCAGGAGGCGATCGGAGTAATTCGTCATGGTCTACCTATACTGCTGTTGTTAATTGAAAAATCCCGGCCAACTCGCTCTGCGTTACCACCAGCGATCGTCGCCGGGGGTGTCCGCATCATGATCGAGTTGGTCATCAAAGTCGCGATGGTCATCGTTCGACTCGCCATCGCCGCTCTCTTCATCGTTAAAGTGATCGACCGGATCCGCCTCGGGCGTCTCAAACGGGCGTTCGTCATCAAACGCAGACGTCTCGCGCGGCTGCGGATTCTCGAACAACGACTCCTCCGCCGCGGCGGTTTCACGCATCACGTCGGGCGCTCGTTCACTCGCAATCTGCGGGCGCGGCTCTTCCGGAAACGTTCCGCCAATCACCGGCGGGGCCGGCGGGACGAGCGGCGTGGTCGGCGGCGGCAGCTCTACCGGGGCGGCCTTGCGGCGTGAGGGACGCCGCGTCGCAGCTTTGCGCGTGGCGGTCTTCTTCCTGGCGGCAATACCGGTCGCGGCCTTCACCTTGGGCGAACGCTTGGTGGTCTTTTTCGTCGCCTTCTTGGTAGTCTTCTTCGTTGCCTTCTTCGCGGCGGGCTTGCGTGCCGCTTTCTTCTTGGCCGTCTTCCTGACGGTCTTCTTGGCGGCCTTCTTCTTCACCACCTTCTTCTTGGTCGCTTTCTTCTTTGTGACTTTCTTCTTCGTGATTTTCTTCTTGGCAACCTTCTTCTTGGTCACCTTCTTCTTTGCGACCTTTTTCTTGGCAACTTTTTTCTTCGCCGTCTTCTTTGCAGCCACCTTCTTCTTCGCGGTCTTCTTGGTGACCTTCGTGGCCTTCTTCTTTGTCACCTTCTTTGCGGTCTTCTTCACCGCTTTCTTCTTGGCCGCCTTCTTGGCAACCTTGCGTGCGGTCTTCTTGGCGACCTTCTTCTTGGTGACTTTGCGTTTCGCGCTGGACTTCACGGCTTTGCGGGGCTTCTTCGTGGTCGTGCGCCGCGACGTAGCCTTCTTTCCTGCCGTAGCCTTCTTTTTCTTCGCCATGCCTGGTCCTCGTAACGACGTGTTCTGTGACAAAACGTCTCGCGCCGGTGCGGCTTCGTGTTCGATAAACCAGCGAAAAATCGAATTGCGAGCCGCGGGACCTGTCCTGCCCGTCGTCCTTTCCGGCAACCGTGCGGCACAATCGCTGGCGATTATGGCCGCACGCCCGGCCGCGCTCAACCACTTTTATCGGCCAAAGATGGTCGTTGCGAGGGACCGGATCACGGCACAAACCGCGATCGCCGTTATAATCACAAAAGGCTCGTTTGGGGAGGTAAACCTTGGCCTGTGACACCCAAAAACGACTCGTTTGCTCCATTCTGGCGGCGGCTGTCGCACTCTTCGCCGTGGGCTGTTCACGCTCCGGCGGAGCGTCGGGCACCGGCGACGGCGATGTTGACCCGCTGAAGGACGCCCCGGCCGACTGGGCCGCCCTGCTGCCCTGGGCGGAGCAACGTCTCCAGACGCCGCCGGCCGCCGTTCCCCTGCCCACGAATCCGACCCTGGCAGAAGCACAGTGGCCGATCATCCGACTAGACGATCGGGGCCGGCTGACGATGGCCGAGAAGCGCGCCAAGCGTCCCGCCGCCGAGGACGAGGCCGCCGTGCTGGCCGAAGTGACGGACCTGCGCACCGACCAGCGGGACGAACACCTGCGCGTGCAGGTCATGAAACAGGCCACGCCGGACGGCAAAGATGCACTGCGGCTGGACATCGGCGGATTTCAGGTCGAGCGGGCGGACGTCGGGCAGATCGAACTGACGGTGAAGGTTCCCTTCGGGAAGCACATCACGCTGCAATGGAGCAAGGCCGGCAGCATCCTCGTTCCGCTGCAATCGCTGGAGGCGGCATTCACGGTTCGCGTGCTGACGGATGGGTTCGCGGAATGGGCCGGACCGCTGGACGACATCGCGATCATCACGGACGGGACCGCTTCCGGAACAGTGATCGAAGTGCAGCGAATCGCCTTTTTGCCGCGTCAAAACGCCTATCCCGAAGCGGTGGGCATCGAGCGCGTGCGGCTGGGGCATGATCTGCGGTCAGCGATCTACGCCCATTGCCCGGCGGAGCTGCAATACAAGAACGTGACCATCCCGCCGGACGGACGCTTTGCGGTCGGCATCGGTCACATCACCGGAGCCGCCCAGGCTGACGTGCCGACGCAATTCGAAGTCCTCGTCGCAGCGGCGGACGGCGAGAAACGCATCGTCCAGGCCGAGGTGCGGGCGGCCGAACAGTGGCAGGAGCTGGCGGCGTCGCTCGCGGAGTACGCCGGGCAGAGCGTAACGATCACGCTACGGGCTACGAGTTCGGCCGCGGACGCGGTCGCGTTTTGGGCAAATCCGACGATCTACCAATCGCTGGCCGACCCACCGATCCTGGTCATCTACCTGATCGACACGGTCGCGGCGCAGCATATCGATATGTACGGCTATGACCGCCGGACCATGCCGCGGCTGGCCACGATGGCGTCGCAAGGCGTGCAGTTCAAGCACATGGTCGCGAACTCGTCGCGGACGATCGAATCGATTCCCGACCTGCTGCTGTCAATGCCGGTCGAGCGGCATGGCGTGCATCACAACTCGACGCCGGCCCCGGAGGAGTTGGTCACGACGGCAGACGCCTTACGGGCAGCCGGCTTCGCCACCGTCTCGTTCTGCACGAATGTGAACGCCGGTCCGCGGCAGGGCATGGACCAGGGCTTCGACACGTTTATCGACAAGATCGGCTACTACTGGACCACGGCGGACCGGACAATTCCGCTGCCGGAGGTGATGGACTGGATCGGGCGGCACCGCGATCGGCCAATGTTTTTGTACATCCACACGGCCGAGCCACACGCACCGTATTCGCCGCCGCAGGGTTATGCCGGACAGTTTGACCCGGATTATCGCGGCCGGCTGGACGGGACGTACAACCGGGCGACGACGTTTCGGCACATCCGCGATCCGCAGGCACAGCAGCGCGACCTTCAGCACGTGCGGGCCCTGTACGATGAGGAGATCCTCTACAGCGACGCCCGTTTCGGCATGTTCCTCGACGCCCTGGCCGCCGAGAAGCTGCTCGACAAGACAAGCTTCTTCGTTACATCCGACCACGGCGAGCAATTCCTCGAACACGGCCTGTGGGAACACGGACTGAGCCTGCATGCGGAGGAAATGTACGTGCCGCTCATCGCGTACGGCCCGCAGTTCGGGAACGGCGTGCAGGTGCAGACGCCGGTGCAACTGTTCGACGTGTTGCCCACGGTGTTGAACTTGTACGATCTCCCGGCGCCATATGAATTGGCGGGAAGGAGCCTGCTGCCACTGCTTCGCGAGGGCGATACGGCGGCCGACGACACGCTGCAATCGCGTCTGCTGTTCGGCTCGAATCATAACTACCGCATCAGTCAGAATTTCCGCGAGTATTACGCGATCGAAGGCGGGCGGTGGAAGCTGCTGCTGAGCGTGCGGCCCGTGCCGATGGGCCCCGGGGGCGCGACGTCGCGATTCAGCTTGTATGACCTGGCCCAGGATCCGCACGAAACGAAGAACCTGATCGCCGAGCAGCCCGAAACGGCCCGGCGATTGCTCGAAGCGTTGATCCGCTGGCGAGCCCAGCAGCATCCGTACACGGTGAAACGGGATGCGACCGAAATCGCGCGGGAGCACATTGCCGAGTTGTCCGACCTCGGTTACGTGGACGGCCTGGACGAGCCCAACGAGCCGGCGGAGCCGGCCGCGACGCAGCCGCACAGGCCACGCGAGCCGAACAAAGACGAGCAGCCGTAAGCTGCCACTCGACAAACTTACGTCGCCGGTCGACCGGGCATACGCACGCGGCCGGCGGCGGTTTATCATGTCAGCATGGAACGCGAAATGACCAACGACGCGACACAGAAAGTCCTGCGCAATCTGCCCTCGGTCGACTTCCTGCTCAACCAACCCACCGTCGCCACGCTGCTCGAAGAATATCCGCGTGCGGAGATTGTGCGCTGCATTCGCGGCGTGCTCGAAGAACGGCGTGAGGCGGTGCTGGCCGGCGAAAGCCCCGATCTCGATTTGCGCAGCCTGGCGCTCGACATCCGCGAATCACTCTACCAACGCACGCGGCCGAGCTTGCGGCGGGTGATCAACGCGACCGGCATCGTGCTGCACACCGGGCTGGGACGAGCGCCGCTGGCCAGCGAGGCGGTCGAAAGCCATTACCGAGGTCGCCGCGGGATACTCGAATCTGGAACTCGACCTGGAGACGGGGCGGCGTGGAAATCGCCACGAACATTTGCGCGACTTGCTGAGCGAATTGACCGGGGCCGAAGACGCACTGGTCGTCAACAACAACGCCGCCGGGACGTATCTGGCACTAAACACACTCGCGGCGGGCCGACCGGTCATCGTTTCGCGCGGGCAACTGGTCGAAATCGGCGGCTCGTATCGCATGCCGGACATCATGGCGGCGGCCGGTTGCCAAATGGTCGAAGTCGGCACGACCAACCGCACACACCTGGCTGATTACGAACGGGCGATCGGCGAAGACACCGCCGTGCTGCTGCACGTACACACCAGCAACTACCGCGTGCGCGGGTTTGTGACGGCTCCGGAAGTGAGCGAACTGGCCGAGCTGGCCCAGAAGTACCCGCGGCAAAACATCGTCGTTGTGGATGACCTCGGCAGCGGGTTGCTCTCGCCAGATGTGCTGAAGACCGGCGAAGACGAGGAGCCCACGAGCGAGGAATGGGACGAGCCGACCGTCTGCGACAGCCTCGACAGCGGGGCCGATCTGACGCTCTTCTCCGGCGACAAACTACTCGGCGGGCCGCAGGCGGGCATTCTCGTGGGCCGGGCGGACCTGATCAAACGGCTGCGCAAGAACCCGCTCGCACGCACGTTCCGCCCGGACAAGATGACGCTGGCCGGATTGGAGGCGACGCTGCGGCTGTATCGCGATCCCGAATCGCTACGAAAACGGCTGCCGGTCTATCGGCTGCTGCTGACGAGCAGCGAAACGCTGGAAAAACGCGCCAAATGTCTGGCCAAGGCGATCGAAGGCTGCGCCCCCGATATCGAAGTGGAGTGCGAAGAGGACGAGTCCTTCGCCGGCGGCGGCACCCTGCCCACCGTCGCGTTCGACACGTGGGTGGTGCGCGTGCAGTCGGACACGTACGAAACCGAAGACATCGCCGCGGCGTTACGCGCGCGGGAAATCCCGGTGATCTGCCGCATCAGTGATGAATCGTTGGTGTTCGATTGCCGCACGCTCACGGATGAAGACGGCGAACAACTTGCGGGCGCGTTGGCTGAAGTGCTGAGAGAGTTCGACGAATCCTGACAGAATCGGGCAGCCCCGCTACTCCTCCTTGTCATCACCGCCGTCGTAGAGCCCCTGCTCGCAGGCGACGACGAAGCACTCGGCCTTGGTCTTGAGCGTTTCCCAGGCCTGGCGAATGTGGTCGGCCTCGTCGGGGGTAATCCTGCCGTCGTTTTCGATGCTGCGGCTGACGGTCGCGAGCAGGTCGCCGAAATCCACGACCACGCGCTGCGTCGTCGCCAGCATTTGCTCTTCGATCTCGGACGGGGCAACGTCGGGATTCTTTACAAAGAAACCGTCGCTACAGTTGCACAGCCAGTTCACGACGCGGTCATCGCCGGTGGCTTCGACGATGCCCTGTAGCCGGTCCAGCGGATTGCGGGCTCCGGAGCCGCTGGGATCGTCTCGGGCCGGTTCCTGGCACCACTTGTAAACCAAAGCCGTACTCAGGTTTAGACGGGCCGCAAGGGCTTTGACGCCGATTCGGTCAGCGGCCTCCCGAAGCACTTCCCAAGATCTCACGAAGCACCTGTTCTGCAGGCGACAGGTCGCGGCAGGGCGCACGGCGCCGCGTCACGGCATGCCTTAATATCCACAGCAGCATTTTCAGAGCCGATCGGCCGCGCGTCAACCGGCCGGTAATCACTGTGACCGTTGTCTCGCGTTGACGAGTAGATACGGCACGAGCACAATGCCCGCCGGTATTAATCCGGGCCAGACGATCAACGCACAATACAATCTCAAAATGGGCTGAATTCTACATGAAGGAGAACGACTGATGGCATACGAAGTCCCCGCGCTGGAGTACGGGTTCGACGCGCTAGAGCCGCATATCGACGCGCGCACCATGGAAATCCACCACGACAAGCATCATGCCGGTTACGTGAGCAAGGTCAATGCGGCGCTCGAAGGCAACGCCGACCTGGCCGCCAAGCCGGTCGAGCAACTGCTGCGCGAGATCGAGTCGATTCCCGATTCGATTCGTCAGGCGGTCATCAACAACGGTGGCGGGCACGCCAACCACACGCTGTTCTGGCAGATCATGGCCCCCGGCAAGGGCGGCGAGCCCACTGGTGCTCTGCTCGACGACATCAACAAGACATTCGGAAGCTTCGACAAATTCCAGTCGATGTTTGCCGACGCCGCCGCGACGCGCTTCGGCAGCGGCTGGGCCTGGCTGGGCCTCGACGCCGGCGGCAAACTCCACGTCGGCAGCACCGCGAACCAGGACTCGCCCCTCATGCTCGGCCACACGCCGATTCTGGGGCTCGACGTCTGGGAGCACGCGTACTACCTCAAGTATCAAAACCGCCGGCCGGAATACATCACGGCTTGGTGGAACGTGGTGAACTGGGACAAGGTAGCGGAGTTCTACGCGGCGGCGAAGGGCTAAACGCTCACACCGCACGACGGACTTACGTAGCGAATGGATTCGCGACAACGGCCGAGCTTGGCTCGGCCGTTGTTTTTTTTGTGCGCTCTTGTCGCGGGGCGGCGGCTCGTGTTCGCCAGCTACCAGTAACGTTCGTAGTGTAGGTTGCCGGCGGTGGACTTGGTTTGCGTAACGAAGCCGCGGGCGGCAAGCGTGGTTTCAACGTCCGTGATCATCTGCGGATTGCCACACAGGAAGACGTGGCAATTCTCGGGCTCCAAATTGGCACCGACCAGATCGCGATAGACCACCGGCTCGAGCGCCGCCGTGGCGCGGCCCTTTATGCCTTCCCAGGGCAACCCCTCGGTGCAGCGCGAGACAGTCGGGATGTAGACCACGGACGGGTCTTCGCGGGTGATCGCCTCCAGCTCGTCGCGGTAGGCCAGATCGCTGACCTCACGCACGCCGTTGATGATCACAAATCGCCGCCAGCGGCCTTGCCCGCGATAGTGTCGCAGCATGGAGACGAACGGGGCGATGCCGGTGCCGGTCGAGATCATGACGAGGTCGCGGTCGGGCTCGGCTCGGTCGAGCGTGAAATCGCCCAGAATGCGGTGGTCGAGCCACACGCGTCCGCCGGCGGCCACGTCCCAAAGCCGGGTGGTCAGCCGGCCGCGCTCGACCAGGATGATCAGGAATTCGAGATAATCGACACCGGTCGGGGCCGAGGCGATCGAATACGGACGTTTGATCATGCGGACGCGGGCGGGTTTGCCAGGTTCGGCCGGCGGCGCGGCGGCCTCCGGATCGCGAACCAGACCAAGCGTAACGAACTGGCCGGGCTCGAACGCCGGCAGTTCGCCGCTATCCGGACGGACCCGCACTATCGTCAAGTAGTCGTTTAAATCGTCGCGCTGAACGACGGTTGCATTCAGGGGAGTTTCGCTCATTTCGGGATTGTAGCAGCCCCGCCACGCACGGCGAGCCACGACCCGGCCCGACGGCTTCGCGCGGCGCCTTGTCTTGCGGCCGAATACGTGGTCTACTGCGTGATTAACCGTGGCGGGTATCGGGGGCCGAATCCAGCCTGACAGGCCACCGCCGCAGGCCACGGACAGCAGAGACGAGCCTTGCGCCGGGCGTTTGGCAAGGAGAGCATGATGCGCGTGTTGTCGGGAATCCAGCCCTCGGGTGTGCTGCACCTGGGGAATTACTTTGGCGCCATCAAGCAGTACATCGAGCTCCAGGACGAGCACGATGATTGCTTCTACTTCATCGCCAATTACCACTCGCTGACGACCATCAACGATGGCGAGCGGCTGCGCGACCTAACACGCGGCGTGGCGCTGGATTTCCTCGCACTCGGGCTCGATCCCAACAAGGCCACGCTCTATCGCCAAAGCGACGTGCCGGAAGTCACCGAGCTGGCGTGGATTCTCTCGACCGTCACCGGCCGCGGGCTGCTCGAGCGGGCCCACTCCTTCAAGGACAAGGTCGCCAAGGGCCTGCCGGTCAACATGGGGCTGTTCTGCTATCCGCTGCTGATGGCGGCGGACATTCTGATCTACCGCAGCGATCTGGTGCCGGTCGGCAAAGACCAGGTGCAGCACATCGAGATGACGCAGGACATGGCCGGGTACTTCAACACGACTTATCGCGAGGTCTTCGTGCGGCCCGAGCCACGGCTGAACGAATCGTATGTCGTGCCGGGCACCGACGGCCAGAAGATGAGCAAGAGCTACGACAACATTGTCGAGATCTTCGGCCCGCCGAAGAAGGTCAAGAAGAAGATCATGAGCATCAAGACCGACAGCACGCCGGTCGAAGAAGCGAAGAATCCGGATACGTGCAACGTTTTTGCCCTGCTCAAACTGCTGGCCCGTCCGGAAGAAATCGCCGAGTGGGAACAGCGTTATCGCCAGGGCGGCATGGGCTACGGCGATGCGAAGAAGCGCGTGGCCGAGCTGCATGAAGAGACCTTCGGCGTGCGACGCGAAGCCCGCGAAGACTGGGCCGGCCGTCCCGGACGACGTCGAAGACATCCTCAAAGCCGGCGCCGCCCGCGCCCGCGGCGTAGCCCAGGAAGTCATGGCCGAAGTAAGAGAAGCCTGCGGCCTGATCACCTGCAAGTGAGCGAGGAAACGGTGCATCGATAGTCGCGGAAAAGCCGCGAACCGTACCTGAACCCTGAACCCCGAACCCTGAACCCTACAAGATGTCCGACGACTACCGCGTACAACTCGACGTCTTCAGCGGCCCGCTGGATCTGTTGCTCTACCTGATCCGCCGCGATGAGTTGGACATTCAGGATATTCCGATCGCGCACATCGCCGAGCAGTACCTGCAATACGTGGGGCTGTTGGAATCAGTCGATCCCAATTCCGCCGGCGATTTTCTCGTCATGGCGTCCACGCTGGTCGAGTTGAAGTCGCGGGCACTGCTGCCCACGCCGCCGCTGGAGACCGAAGACGACGCTGACGATCCGCGGCAAATGCTGGTGCGTCAGCTATTGGAGTACAAGCGGTTCAAGGATGCGGCCTTGGCGTTGGGCTCATCGGCCGATGACCGGACCAAGCGGTATGTCCGCAAGCCGGTGGATCTGCCGCGCGACCTCGACGGCGTTGAGCTGGAAGAGGCGCAGGTCTGGGATCTGCTCGATGCGTTCGGACACGTGATGTCGTCGATCGGGCAAGGGCCGGGTCTGCACGAGGTTACGTACGACGATACGCCCATCAGTGAGCACAGGGACTTCATTCTCGATCGGCTCGAACGTCGGGGACCGATTCAATTTGGATCGCTCTTCGATCGCGAATCGACCCGGGCCGAAGTCGTCGGCATGTTCCTGGCGGTGCTCGAACTGATTCGCAATCGACAGCTGCGGGCCGAACAGGATGCGCTGCACGGCACGATCTATCTGTTCGCCCTGATCGAGGTCGAGGAAGAATACGACGAAGAGGCCGAAGCCGAGCAGGTATCGCCGGAAGAAGAGCCGACCACGCCGGTCGCGGCCGGCGTCGCCACAATCGTCGACGCCGCGGACGAGCCCCCCACCGAAGAATATCCGGAGCAATCCGAGCCAACAGATACGGAGCCAGAAGATGAGCACGCCGAGCCAACGTCTGAATGAACTGGGCATCACCCTTCCCGAGGTTCCCAAACCGGTCGCCGCGTACGTACCGTTTGCCACACACGGCGATCTCGTGTTCACCAGCGGCCAGCTTCCACTGAAAGATGGCAAGCTCGCCTACGTCGGCAAGGCCGGCCGTGAATACGACGCCGAAGCCGCCCAGGACGCGGCCCGTATCTGCGCCATCAATGCGATCGCCGTTGGCGCTCAAGCCGCCGGCGGCGTCGACAACATCAAGCGCGTGATCAAGGTCGTCGTCTACGTGGCGGCGGCCGAAGGCTTCACCAGCCCGCACGTCGTCGCGAACGGTGCCAGCGAACTCTTGCAGGATGTGTTCGGCGAGGCCGGCATCCACGCCCGGGCCGCGGTCGGCCTGGCAGAACTGCCGCTCGGCGCCCCGGTCGAAGTGGACGTTACGTTCGCGATCTAGCACTCGTCATCGCGACGCGGCTGACGCTACAATTGCATATCAACTGACCACTCTTGCGCAACCGGGCCGGTTGCCAGTGTTATGGATTGCGCTGCCCCAACGCGGAGGCCGACGTCATGATCTCGCCCGCCGTCGATAAGCTGCTGCAACTCGGAAATGATCACCGATTGGTGGCGCTCTTCTACCGCAAGGGAGAGCATGCCCGCGACCTGCCCCGGCGAATCGTGGAGCCCTACAACCTCACACACGGCGATCAGGACATCATGGTCCGCTGTTATCAGCGAGCGCCGGAAGAAGGCTGGCGGTTCTTCATGCTCAGCCGGATCGATCACGCGGCGGACGCGGGCGATGCGTTCACGCCCCGCCGGCGGGTGCGGCTGGACGCACGCGAGATCAACATGCGGCCCGAGGAACGGGCCCACTGGCCGGCGGAGCTCCAGGCGTATCGCGAACTGGTATCGGACGCACTGGCCGACGGCAAAGTCACCGCGGACGAGCGGCTCGAGATCGAGCAGTATGCAATGAATCATGGTATTGCGCTACCACAGGTTCGTTTCGTCCATGCAGCGATCTTCTCGGACTGTCTCGGCGCAATCCTCGAAGACGGCGAAGTGGATGCGGAAGAACGCAAGCAACTAAACTTCGTTCACCGTGTGCTGCACGTCTTGGGCTGGAGCGTCGTGGACGGCTAAGGCCCGAATACAGGAAACGGTCCGCAATACTCGTGCGGGCCGGCATTATCCGACAGAATGCCATTCATAAAACCCTGTTAATTTAGGTAAACCCTGTCCCCACCGAGTATTACACGCCTCTAATTTGCGAGGCCGATAGCGGTTTCGCATCCTCTCATCATCGCGAAAGAAGGCTCCTTTGGCGTCTATGGATGGGAGAGAGAAAGTGACCTATTTCGACTGCAAACTACGGGCTGTAAGCGGCTCGATGGGCCGCGTTGCCAGGGTCGTTTTGCGCGTTGCCATCGTCGCTGCGGTGCTGGCACCGTCCGCCGCGACCATCGCGGAGGAAGGCGGCGCACCGGTTATCGAGGTGATGCGGATCGAGGAAGACTGGGAAGTCGTCCTGAACGAGCCGGACCTCGATCTCGAAGCGCCGCAGTTCCACACGTTGATCTCGCCGTACGGGGATCTGGAATCGTATCACTTGCAGGTGTGTTGGAATTACCGCGAGACGTTCGACTTCTTCGCGGGCGGCATGCAACTGCACGTGTGGAAGGGCGACTGCCTGCTGGGGCAGAAATGCTTCCGTGAAGACCAATTGAGTACGACTGCCGAAACGTTGTCGTGGACGCAGGCAATCGAAACCAACGGCAGCGTGCTGGCATTCGAGATCAGCAACGGCTCCTCGACGACGTGGGGTACTTTCGGCGGTTCGGAAACGCGACTGTCGGGCAATGTGGCCGTCCCGAACCTCAACGGCTACCGCACCAGCGTTTCTGTGGCGAATTCGTGGATCAGTTATGGGGCGAACCGAATCGACCGCATGCGGATCAAGGAAGTGCGCTACTACGATCGCGATAACAACTTGCTCTACTGCGATCAGGGCGAGCACATGGTCTACGAGTTGCAGATCGAGCCGTAATGCGAAAGTTTGGTTTTGGGCCCCTGGCACCGCGGCGGCCCGGCTGGAATCGCTGCGGAGCTGTTACTCATGCGGAGTTGTGAGATGAAATCGCACCGAACGCAGATTGCAAAACGTGGACAACGCCGGTTCACGCGTCGCGGTGCCGTGGTCGTATATGTCACCGTGTGCGGAACGGTTGTGATCGGCATGGCCGCGTTGGCCGTCGATCTGGGAATGTTATACAACGCACAGGCTGAGTTGCAGCGTACGGCGGATGCTTCGGCCGTCGCGGCCACCTGGCGTTTGCTGGATGAAGAACGGCTGTATGGAACGGACTACGCAGAGTACTTGACTGGCGAAGCGCGCGGCACGGCCGTCGCCATCGCCAGCCAGAATACGATTCTGCGGGCGGCACCGTCGATCGAGCCCATGCAGGACATCGATGTCGGCTACCTGGCAGATTTGTCTCAGGGCTCGTCGGCCTTCAGCTACGCTAGTGCTTCGAACGCCACGCGCGTGAACGTACTCCAGACGGCAGAACGCGGCGGCTCGATCTCGCTGCACTTTGCGCGGCTGTTTGGCGTCAATTCGCAGGGCTTGACGGCCCAGGCCACCGCAGCGTTTGAAGACGCGATCGCCGGCTTCAAGATCGACGGCAGTGCCGGAGGCGAAAACGCGCAGCTCCTGCCGTTCGCGCTGCACGTTGATTCCTGGAACGAACTGCTGGCCGGTTCCGGCGGCGACAACTACAGCTATGACCCCGAAACGGGCACCGTCTCGGCCGGCTCCGACGGCATCTATGAGTTGAATTTGTACCCGGGTGCGGGAAGCGGACAGTTGACGCCTGGTAACTTCGGCACGGTCGATATCGGCTCGTCAAACAACAGCACCGCCGACATCGCACGGCAGATTCTCTACGGCGTGAATGCCGATGATCTCTCGTACTTTGGCGGCCAGCTCGTGCTCGGCGAAGACGGCACGCTCCTGCTCAATGGCGATACCGGGCTCAGCGCCGGCATCAAGGACGAGTTGGAAGAAATCAAGGGGCAGCCGCGTGCGATTCCGCTGTTCAACGCGGTCTCCGGCCCAGGTAACAACGCCGAATACACGATTGTCGGCTTCGCCGGCATCCGCATCCTGAACGTCAAGCTCACCGGTAAGATGAGCAAGAAAGAAGTCATCGTGCAGCCGGCCGTCGTGGTGGACCCAACCGCGGTCGGTGACCCAGACGCCACGATGAGCTACTACGTGTGTACGCCGGTGCGGCTCGTGGACTGATTTTTCCGCCTTGTATGTGAAGGTTCCGTTCGTGGACAAGGCGCCCCATGGATTGGGGCGTCTTGTCTTTTTTCATGCGCCGTGACGAGACGGTGGCGAAGGCGGGACTCAGGCCATCCACGTGCCCGTGAACACCTCTGTCGCAGAACCCGTGAGGGAGACGTGGTCGGTTGATTCATTCCACTCGACTTGCAGCGTTCCGCCAGGCAGCAGCACGCTAATCGCGCGGTCCGTGTGCTGGTTCAGCACGCCGGCAACGCACGCGGCACAGGCCCCCGTGCCGCAGGCGGGCGTACGGCCGCTGCCGCGCTCCCAGGTAATCATCCGCAAACGATCGCGGCCAAGCACTTCGACAAAATGCGCATTGGTCCGTTGCGGAAAGAGCGCGTGGCATTCGAGTTGCGGCCCCCAATCATCCAGCGGAACGTCATCGACACGCGGCACGAAGACAATCGCGTGCGGATTGCCCAGCGAAACGCACGTCACGCGGAGTTGCGTGTCTTCGATCGCAATTGGTTGCTCAACGACCGGCGGCCCCGGCAGTTGTACGGGAATCTGCGGCGGCTCCAACACGGGCGGTCCCATATCCACGCGGACCGCCGCCACTTGGGCATGCTCGTCGAGCAGCAGATCAAGTACCCGCACGCCGGCGTCGCTCTGCACACGTAGCGGATTCTCACGCACCCAACCGCGTTCATACAGCAGCTTGCCCACGCAGCGAATGCCGTTGCCGCACATCTCCGCCCGCGAACCGTCGGCGTTGTAGATCCGCATACGCGAATGGGCGTCGGCCACGTCCGGGCGGTCGAGAATGATCAGTCCGTCGGCCCCCACGCCCGACCGCCGATCGCAGATCGCCTTTGCCAATGCAGCCGGATCGGCCACACTCTGCTTGTGCAGGCTCACAATGACGAAGTCATTTTGCAGTGCGTGCGTCTTCGTGAATTGCAGCGGTTGGTTGGGCGGATGGCTCATCGCGCAGTCTTTCCAAAGCGGCACGCATTGTCCGCGGCGGAAAGACCAAACTCAAGCGTAATTGCCGCTTCGGCTGCGGCCATAACCACGGCAGCAGCGCTACTTCGGGTCGTGATTGCGCATCCACTCCGCGACGGCGGACTGCCGGAAACGGTAGCGACCGGCCTTGGCCATGCCCTTCTGCACCAGCGGATTGGCTGAATCGATCAGCACATCGACCAATTGGTCGCCGCGGCCGGTGCCGAAGAATCCTTCAGCCCGCAAGCCGTGATTGACATCAACGTGCGGCAACGTGCCGCCGAAGGACTGCCGCAGAAGATTCGCGAAGTCGGTCTGCGCACTGCGGTTGGTCAGATTGATCAGCACAGTCGAGCCCTGTCCGGGATGCAGCACGCCGAGACCGCTCTGTTGAATGCGATTGAAGGCGACGTCGATGTCGCCCTGACCGAGGATGTCGGGGATGGGCACGTTGCGATCAAACTGGGCCTGATCGAGCCAGAAACGCATCGCGTGCGTTACACGTTCACCCGGGCTGAGCGAGCGGCGATCATTGTTGATCCGGTTGATCGCTTCGACCAAACCGCGATCCGCCAGGCCGATGTCGAAGTAATCAGTATCGCGTTCATAGAAGAGCGTGAAGCCCCACGTGCCGCGCTTCGAGAGCGTTGCAACCGGGCTATCAACGGTGAAGTCGCTCTTCAGGCCACCCTCGGCCACGCCGGCGCGAATGCGGCCGTAACCAACGCCGACACGCACGTGCTTGGTGTCGTCGGTCTTGTAAGCCTCGCTGAGAACGGTCTTGCCGACAGCTTCGATCAGCATGCAGGTGTACGGCTCCTCGTCGCCAATCTGAAGCTTCACGGACGAACGCACGCCGGTGATGATCTTCGTCTTGGGCGGATACTCGTCGTCGAGCTTGCAGGGTGTGTATTCCTGGCTGTCGAGCGGCGCCCACTTCACATCGCCATGCACTTCGATGACGCGCGCCATGATTGCCTGGCCATCGGCCGGCGCGGCGGGTTGCGCATCGGCTGCCTGCGCGTCTGCGGGTTGGTCAGCCGTGGCGGCCGTGTCCGATTGCGTTTGGTCTTGCGCGGCGGCCGGCGGAGTCTCCTGCGAATACGCCGTGGGCGCGACGAGGAGCGCGAATGCGGCAGTCATCACCAACACAGCAAAAGCACTACGGATCGAGGACATGCGCGTTTCTCCCAGATATTGGGGTAAGTGACCCAGACAATCTGCTAATTATTCGGGCAAAGCGCTGCCGGTCAACGTCTGGGCGGATTTCGCGGCGGATTTCCTTAGCCGCCCAGCCACGCCCGTAGCGGATCGCCGGCCCCGCCCAACACCGGCCAAATCCACGATGCGACCACGATCATCGCGATATTCAGGCCCGTAACAATATCGTAGCCGATCGAGCCGCGTGGGCGGCGCCAGAGCTGAAAACGGCCCGTCCAGCCCGGATTGGGCCCGCTCGGCGGCAGCGGACGCCCGGCATCCTGCGCCGCGATCACGCCGTAAGAGTACGAAATCCGCCGCCAGACAGTCAGCCAATTCGTCAGGCCCAATTGCCACAACACGAACGCAACGTGACCGGTCGCACAGCCGATCAGCACGGCGGCGAATCGCTCGCCCCGCAGCCAGTAGCCCACCGAACAATCGTCAATGATCTCCTCGGCCCGGGCTTTGACGTAACTGATCAGGATCGAACTGCACAACGCCGCGACCGCCAACACTTGCAGCGTCACGTTTTCAAAGCGGACAAAGTAGAACAGGCAGGCGACGAAGATGACCATATCGCTCATGCGATCGAGCGTGGAATCGAGCACGGCCCCGAAGCGGCTGCTCATGTTGCCAACACGCGCCACCGCGCCGTCGAGCATGTCGCAGGCCCCGGATGCAAAGAGGAAAAGCGTCGCCCCAAGCGGCCACCAGCTTTGCGGACCAATGCCGTTGTAGAAGAATGGCAGTTGGTGCCCCGCCCCACGGTACAGGCAATACGCCGCTCCGCACGTCACCAGGAAGCCCAGCACCGTGACGGCGTTGGGCGTCAGGCCAAGCGCGATGAGCACGCGGGCCACGCGATCCCGCGCGGAACAGATCCGCGCACCGATCGCCAGACTGGCGCCTTCGCGCTCGTGCGATTCGCGCAGCCGCTTAAAATCCTTGCCGCCGCTGGCGGGCGGAGCATCGCTGTCAGGCGGCCTGTCTGTCGGGGCGGACATGGAGTGGACCTAGTCCGCGTCTTTCGCGTCGCCACCCGTTTCCGCGTTATCGCCGTCAGCAGCGTCGGCCGCCTCGGCCGGCGCGGGCTCAGCGGCGAATTCGTCTTCCGGCTCTTCGTAATAGACTTCGTCGTAATCCACGGCGTCCACATCCCGCCGGAGCAGCAGGTACATCTGTGTGCTGCCACAGAAGTAGAAGCTGATCACAAACGCACCGACCATGGCGACGAAGATCATCACCCAGGCGGCGAAGAACCAGCGGGCCAGCCATTCGGCCCCGGTCAGCGGAACGGTTTCAAAGCTGCCCCAGAAAGCAATCTGATCAACGGTCGGCAACCAGGGCAGATCGGCCCAGGCCGGCATATGCCACATCGCATCGAGCTTGCCGACGCTGTCCGCGGCGCCGCTGGAGACGACGTTCATACCGGCCCCGGTCGCCATGTGCGTCAGTTTGAAGAGCAGCATGGCCAGCATGCGCACGATGACAAACGAGAACGCACCGTAGACCAGCAACGAGATCGAGTAGAACGCCACGTTCCACGTGCGCTGGAAGAGGTAGCCGGCGGCGCGTTGCACCGCGTCGAATGCATCCGAACCTTCGGTGGCGATGGTCGGCCACATCAGGTGGAAGCCGGCGATCAGTGCGATAAACGTCGAGACCAGAACAATGCCGCCGAGCAGCGTAAGGCCGTAGAGGAAGCCGATTACGATCTGCAGACCGGGGATCGCCCCGATCAGGCCGCCCACCCACATGACCACGGCCGTGGCAAGGAAGATGCCGATCGGCAGCAGCGGTGCGGCGATGAATCCAGTGTATTTCTCGCGAACGAATTGCAGTGCGGCAGTGGCCGAGATGCGTTCGTCGCGGGCACTTTCGACCGCGGAGATGCGGCAGATCGCTCCGCCGAACAGTGCGAAGATCAGCAGTTGCAGCACCGCCAGGAAGACGGTCAGGCAACGACGCTCGGTAACCAGCCACCAGATACCGCGTGCGGCGGAGCCGATGCTGCCCAGCATCGCCGGCTCGCCGCTGAAGGCGTCGCCCGAGAAGCCCAGCCGCCCGTTGCAGACACCCTGCACGGCACCGGCAAAGCAGGACATTTCGTATTTGAGCAGGCTGCAAAACGGGCCGCGGGGAGCGAGGCGTTCGAGTTCACCCTGGTTCCGGTACTTCATCAGGAAGGTCGAAACGCGACTTTGCTGCTCGACCCATTCATTGTCGCTGGCGTCGCCGTAGCGCTGGAAGAGCGTGCCGCTGGCTTTGGCCGATTGCGTCGCCGGGCCGAAGAACGACGTATCCTGGCCCTGCACGGTGAGACGTAGCACGTCCGCCGCACGGCGCAACTCGGCCAGCGTCACTTCCATGTCCGCCGCAGAGCGGCTCTCATCGCCTTCGACCTGGGTCAGACAAGTCGCCAGCCGTTCGTCGATCAGCGTCAGGAGTTCGGTCTTCTCGGTCTCGTAGGCCTGGGCGTCGGCCTCGCTGGTGCTCTTGATGAGCTGCTCGCGATAGGCTACCGCGCCGTTGCGCCAGTTCTCAAACCCGGCGCCGTCGAGCGTGGCGAAGGCCTCGATCTCGTCCATCGTCGCGCCGTGTCCCCGTCCACCGGCCATCACGCCGCGCTCGAGCAGCGCCCGTCGGGCGGGCGTGGAAAGGGCTTCCGGCCCGGAAGAGACGACCAGCACGCCGCCGTCCGCAGCCACCCAGACGCAATCGAGCACCCAGCCGGCGGTGCAGCTCAGGACAACGCAGACGAACGCGAGGGCCATCGGCCAGAACGATACGGCCCGCCGGAACGTTGAGAACAGCCGAACAAACGGAAACGTTTCGGCCCAGGCAATTCGTTGAAGCGTATGCGGCTCATCGGCCATGGGAGTATCTCCTCTCAGCGCGGTTTAGCGGTCTTGACGACCCATACCCCCGCTGCGCGCAGGCGGTACCCGTGTAAGTCGTTTGCGTAGGTGACCACGCCGGTTTCCCTACCCAAACACTCGGCATTATAGAGGCGGTCCGGTGTGCCACAAGGTGATAGCGTTCCGGCCGGAAAACACGCGTCGGCTACTTCCGCGGCAAGAGCGAGAAGCTCGTGAACGGCGTGGGCATCCACTCGCCGTTTTCCCAGCGACGATCCCAGAATGCAGCCCCGAGCGTCGCCGGATCGACCTCGCGAACGAATTGCGTCCAAGCGAAATCGCCGGCCAGCGTGGGGTCGTTAACGCTGGCGATCAACACTTGGCCGCGCTGGCGGAATCTCAGTGTGCTGGGCTTCTGACCGGGAACGATCGGGCCGAGATTCAGCTTGGTGTTGCGGTCGATGGCGCCGGTCCACTGGCCGGCCAGGCACGGCACACACCATACGCCGGCACGACGCCACGTCTTGCCGCCGTTACCGGGGGCCAGCAGTTCCCGCAGGCGGGCGACCTGGCCAACGTTGCCGACGCCGCGATTGTCGATTCCCTGCACGGGACGGGCGTTAAACGCGACCTGCTCCCAGCGAACGAACCAGAGCAGGCCGTCGGGAGCGATCATCAAGCCAAATGAGCCGCCGGCCGCAGCCGTAATGCTTTCGCCCAGCGCGGGGCCGAGCAGTAGCTCGCCGAGTTGGGCTTTCGTGTACGCCGCACGGAAGGCTTCCGGATTTGCGTAGCCCTGCAACTGCGACGTCGGCATAACGCGCCAGACACGCGCATCGGTGATGCCTGTGACTGTGGCGGCCTTGTCGGTCTCGGCGTGCCAGGCAAGTCCGTACACATCACGCTCGCCGACATAGTATTCGACGAAGACGTTCGGTAGCGGCTCACTTTGCGGGCGCGGGGCGGCGAGGCGCTGGAGTTGGCCGCTGGTCGCGATCAATGCGGCGGCCGGGTCGGCCGCGGCGGCAAGCGAATCGGCCAATTGGAACTCGGCGGCACCAAGCCGCGCCAGCTTGGATTCGGCTACGGACTTCAGAACATCGTGCAGAGCGGCGGTTTCGACCTGGCCCTGCTGGGCAAGTTTCGCAAGCTTCTGATCGAGCGTGAGCACCGCCGGTGCGGCTTCCCGGCGGCCGGCGTAACGCAACCCGGCAGTATCCCAGTTCCACGTGAAGATGCGGCTTCCGCCAGCGGCGGCGACTTCGGCTCGCAGTGTGTCGTCTTCGGCCTGCGTCTTAATCGCGTCCGGCGCTACGCCGACTTCGCGAGCCAACGCGGCGATCGCTTCCACGGTCCTCTGCCGACGGAGAAGCGGGCTTTGCGAAAGACGCTGCAATTCGCCCGCGATGGCGGTCTTGGCGAGCGTGAATGATTCAGGATCCCACGCGAACTGGCTACCGCTGAGCTTGAGTCGCGCGGGATAGCTGAGACGCTCGGCGGCGGATGCTTCGGCCGGACCAAGCGTGGCTTGCACTGCAACGCTCAGCACGTCCGCGGGCGACTGTTCCTGAACGGCGAGTTCGAGCAAGTCCAACTGATCGAAGAACGCACTGCCTGGTTGGCCCGTGGCGGGTGCGAGCGCTGCGCGGTCCTTGCTCCATGTAGCCCGCAAAGCTTCGATGGTGTCGCCTGCTGCGACTCGCTCGCGAATCGTGCTGCGAATCGCGGTTCGTACCGCGTCCGCATCCACATCATATGACAGCGTCGCGGCAATCCACGTTGCAGTGGCCGTGGTGAGCGGTTGCCCGTCAGCCGTCGTGATCGCGAGGTTCACCTGCGCACCGCTGGCATCTGGTTGCGGTTGCACGCGGAGTGATCCCGCAGCGCCCAGGGCCTTGGCGAGCGCCGCCGCCGCTTCGGCCGACTTCGGCGTCTGGAGGTCAGTCAGATAGTCGGTGAAGGCTGCGTCCGCGTCACCGGAAATCGCAAGCTGCTCGTTCTCGTAGCGCAGCGAAATCGGGAAGCCGGCGTCGGCACGCGAATCGCCTTCGAGCGTCGCGGTTGTTCGCAACGCGACGACGCCGTTTTGCGCGTCGATCGATTGAATCTTCGCAACCTGCGGATCGCCGGCGAACTTGAGGACGGCGTCGTAGTTGCCATCGTTGAACGTCGTCCGCAATGACGTGCTGAGAGTTTCAAGTGCGGCGACTTGCGAGCGGAAGTGAGCGGCAATCACCTCAGTCCCCGGTGTCAGCACGCCCGCGCGATCATCGAACGCAAACCCGGTCAACGGTAGCAACGCGTGGCCATTCCACGTCGCCGCAATCCTCAGCGCGTCGGCCCCTTGTTCGACGCGTTCCGCTCGCAGCATCACCGAGTCGAGCTGCTGCTCGGTCTCGTCGATGTAGTGTTTCACAACCGCGCCAAGATCTACCCGAACGATCGGCGGGAACAAACGTTCAAGCGCCTCGGCCGGTAGTTCCATCGTCGCCAACGCGGCCGGGTCGTCCACCGTCGCGACCGTTTCCGTGTGCGAATCACCAGCACGCCGGGCAATCAGCCGCGTGGGCACTTCGTCCGGCGGATCAAATGCCAGCGTCCATGCGGCAACCTCGCGATCGTTCGCCCTCGCCTCCGCGGCGGCATCATCAAGACGCGTCTGCAACTGCGGCAAGGCGCCAGCCAACCGGACCGCGATCGGCGCCTCCGCTGGCGGCGGCGTATCCTCGATGGGCGACTCGTCAGTCTCATTCGGCACGTCGGCCTGCGTAGCGACCTGCTGCGTATCCGTTTCCTCTGCTGGCGGCTCGTCGACTTGCTGCAATTCGCCAGGCGTATCGGCCTCCGCCGCGACTGGCTGTGTCTCTTGCTGATCCTGCTCGGCAGGCGGCGTAGTCGTCTGCTGCTCCGCCGCGGCCGCCTGCTGCTCTTCCGCCGGCGGTTGCTCCGCGACTGTCGTATCAGGCGATTCAACCGGCGGCGCAGGTTGCTCGGAACGCTCGAACGCGCCGGACATCGCCAACGCCACGACGATAACGATTACCGCCGCCGCCCCACCGACGCCGCCGATGAGCTTCCACGGCAGCGGCGGGCGCGGCAGTTGTTCGTACTGATTCGCGAGCGTCTCGGCCCGCGCGTGCTGCTCCGCCGTCGCCAGCGGACTGGCCACAGCCTGCATGGCACGCTGCGCAAACCGCCGAGCCTTGCGCCCCCGCTCCTCAAGCTCAACCGCCAAAGCGTCGAGCTCGCCGTCAATCTGTTTCTGCCCCTCGGCGATCAACTGATCGGCTTGCTTGGCCAACTTCGCGGCCCGGTCGCGAGCCAGCGGCGGAACGTCCTTATTCTCTACGAGCGGCGGCGCTTCGGTGTGGACGCGCAGCAGATCACCTTGCGCAAGCACCTGCTCCAATTCCACAACGCGCGGCAACCAGGTTTCCAAACGCTCACGCTCGCGGGTCAACTCGGCATGCCGCGTGGCAAGTTGCTCGTCGAGCTTGATCGACGTCGCGGCTTGCGCGAGCGGCCCCTTCGCGGCGGCATAGTCTCCGACTTCGAGCGCCTTGGCCGACGCATCGAGCGCCGCGGCGGCCTGCTTGATTGCCTCGCCCTTGCGGCGGTCGGCCAGTTTCGCGGCTTTCTCACGCGCCGCGGCCACGCGTGGCTGAGCCCACGCCGGCAACTTGCCCGGCAACGTCGCCAGTGTCTTCTCCACCGCGGCAAGATCGGCGTTCTTGGTATCAAGTGATTTTTCAGCTGCCACAATCGCGGCAAGAATCGGCTGATACTGCTTCAGTGCCTTCACGCATTTGTCGCACCGCTTGCGTAGCGCATCGTCCAGGAACTCCGCCGCGGCAACGGCACCGAGTTCCGTCTGTGCCGCGTCGAGTTGCCCCTCGGCCAGCAGCTTCTCGACCTTGCCCAACTGCCCGGCCAGGCCCTCGCGCATCTGCTCCGCATGGCGGGCCTGCTGCTCGGCAACCTCGCCGTGCAACCGCTCGGCTTCCGCCGCCGCGGCCGCAGGCAAACCGTCAGTCTGCACGCCCTGCAAAATCGCCGCCGCGTCCTTGAAGCCACCTTCCTTGAGATGCTCGCGCGCATGCTCGAACCGCGTCAGCACGCTGGCCAGACGATCCGCAACGCCGCGCAGCTCGCGCGCCCGCTGGCGCAGCGACTCCGGCAACTGCGGATCGTCAACAAACGTCGGCGTCAGCGTCTTATCAACCGGCTCAACCTTCAGCTCTTCGAGATCCGCCGCGCAACGTTGCAGCACAGCTTCGGCCTGTTCGCGATGCTCGCGTTCTCGCTGCGAGATCAGTCCCCGGCATTCGTCAACGAGGGCTCGCAACTCAGCGAGCGTCGCCTCCGGCAACCGCTCTCGCGCCGCAGCTTTCTCCGCGATCGCGAGTGCCTCACCAAACGCCTCCGCCTCAAGAAGCTCGCGACCGCGATCACGCTCGGCGAGGCCATCGGCCAGCGCCGCCGCCCGCTGCTCAAGCTCGGCTCGCGGCGTGGACAATTCGGGATCAGGGACGTGTACAGGCACGCGTTCGAGCGCCGCCCTCAGTGCATCCAAATCCGCCGCGTTCCAAGCCGTCTCGGCTTCGGCGAGGGCCGCTTGTCCGGCTTGCCGTGCTTCGAGTGCCGCCTGCGCGCGTTCCCACGCCGGCTCGACCACCTCCCGCTGCGTTTGCGTCAGATCATCCGCCGCCGCCAGCGCCTCAAACTTCTCACACGCCGCATCCAACCGCCAATTGTCGAAATCCGCCGTGGCGGCATCGATCTCACTCTGCCGGCGGTCGCGGGTCTCGATCTTCGCGCGGCACACGTCAGCCAGGCTTCGCAACTCGTCGCCGAGCTTCTCCGGCAGTTCGCCCAGTCCGACGCCGCCTTCGCCCGCCGCAAGAGCGGCCTCAAAATCCTCCGTCTCCAACCTCGCGTTCGCATCGGTCTGATACCGCAACGCCTCTTCCAACGAAGCCAATCGCACCGCGAATTCCGCCCGCGCCGCCAGCACCTGCGGATCGGTCACATCCTCCGGCACTTCCGCCAACTTCACGGCGAGGGTATCGCTGTCCACGCCATTCCACGCGGTCTGCGCGTCTTCCAGCTTCGCCAAGTGCTCGCTGCGTTGCTGGGCGGCGGACTGCGCCTCGTTCAGCGTCGCCGCGACCTGCTCGGCCAGCTCGCTCGGCATCTCCCCCGCTTCGGCCAACGCCGCCAACCGCTGGCACGCCGCATCAAGCCGCCACGCCTGCAAGTCCTCGGTCGCTTCGGCCAGTTCGCGCTGCTGTTGTTCGAGCCGCTGCTCGGCCAGCTCGACTTCGGCGAGCAGTTCGCGCGCTTGCGCGAGCCGCGTCTTCGGAATCGCTGGATCGCTCAGCAGGCCGCGTAAGACTTGCTGCGCCGGCTCGAACGCATACGCCGCCAGGCTGCTCCGCGCCGAATCGAGATACGCCACCGCCAGGTCATCCGCCCCGGACGCTATGAACTCGGCCTGCTCGTCGCCGAGGTTGATCAACTCCTCGGCCGTGGCCCGCAATTCGTCATCGCATTGCGGCGATTCGAGGATCTCGCGTGCGATCTGCCGCGCCTTGTCCACTTCGACGCTGCGCAGGGCTTCCTGCGCTTCGGCCAATCGCAACCGCAGACGCTTGTACGCGGTGATTTCTTCCTTGCGCGCTTCGACGTCGGCGATCCAGGTGTCGAGCTGATCGCGCCAGAGCGCTGGCAGCGCTTCGGAGCCGCGCCACGGCGTCACCACCGCGAGCAATGCTTCGACCTCGCCCTCGTCGAGCAGCATCATGCCTTTCGACAGAGCCTCCGTCGCCTGGCGCCAGTCCGCCGGACAAAACGGTTCGATCTGCTTGCCGGCCTCCGCCGCGTTGGCAAATCGCTCGGCGGGTTCGCTCGCCAGCAGCCGCCGCAGCAGATCGCTCCACGCGAGAATCGGCTTGTCGGCGTCGGTCGCAAGTTCCTTGTCTGCGCGTGTGAAAACCTCTTCCCACTCGGACCGTTCTTCGTTGAGCGGATACGGTTCGAGGTGGAAATAGAGCATCAGGCTCGGGTCGCTGAATTCGGCGCCGAATGGATGATGCCCCGTGGCCAGCGCGTGCAGCACGACGCCGGCGGCAAACTGGTCGCCCTTTGAATTCAGCCGCGACGTGCCACTCAGCAAATCGTGCCCGAGATATGGCGCCACCCAGCCGTGTTCGCGGCTGTCCGCATCCGACAGCCGGCTCCAACCGCCTGAACAATGCGTGCTGCCGGCGTGTGACGGCTGCAAACCGCCCGTGCAATGCACCTCACGCCGCGAATCGACACCGAAGACGTCCTCGAAGGCAGGCACAATGCCGTAATCGCCGAGCTTCACGCGGCCGGTTTCGTCGAGATAGAGCGATTCGGGCAGGATGCTGCCGTGAATCAAACCGGGGCCGCCGGCTTTGAGCGCCTCGATAATCGTCGCGCCAATCCAGAGCAACTCCTCGATCGTCGGCAAGTCGTCGGTTTGCTCAATGGCGGCTGGTCGCAGCGGCCGGGCCGGCTCGTGTGCGATGATCAGAACATCCCCCTCGTCGCGCACGCTACCATCCAGCCGCAGCACCGCCCCGCTCTTGCCCGCCAGGGCCGCCTGTTTTCGCACGGCGGCAGTGATCTTCGTCACAAACGCATCGCGCTGCTGTGCGTCCACGTCCGCAGGAACGTGAATCACGCGATGGTCGGCGAACTGCTCCTCGAAGATCCCCGCCAAAACTGTTCTCCGTTAGCGCCGTGTGTGGCTCGTGATCACACTGAACTGACTACTCCGACAGCGATGCCGCGGGCTGTGCGTTGCTCTGAACCTGACAATCCTGCTCAGCATCCGGCGTCGGTGCGGTCGTGTTGGCAACGACAACGGCGACCAGCCAGGTAACCGCCAATCCGACGCTGTGGGCCCCCAGCCCGGCCAGACCGCTGATCAGAATCGCAAGCGTCCCGGCGACACCGACAAAGCCCACGCGCCGCACGATCGGGATCATCCGCCCCGTCGTCGTCCACGCCGCTCCATCCCGCAACTGCTGACGCCAGAAACGCCCCAGCCAGAGCAAGTAAAGACTGCTGAGGCCCAGGCCAATCACCCCGCCCAGCCAGCCCGCATCCCACCAACTCAACACGCCGGACGTAACCGCCTGCCCGACAAAGACCATGCCCAAACCGCTCGCCCAGCTCCACCGGCAAACATGCCCGGCGACTAGACACGCAAACGCGGCCAGCAACACCGCCGGCGGCAATGCCGCATGCAAATGAAACATCGCGGCTCCGGCACAGGCCACAAACGCAACCGCGACCAGGACTGCCCACACCGGCGAACTGCGTTGCTGAAGCGCGACCAGCCGCTGCGGCTGATCAAGCCAACACGCCATTCGACGTCGCCGATGTGCCAGCACAAGCCCCAACGCCACCAGCAGGTCCGCCGCCGCGAGCGCATACAACACCCCCACTACCTCGCGCACGTGTTCGGCCAACCATTGCGACATCATTCCTCCGGCCTCACTGCAAACAAGCTCATTCTAGACAGCCCTGAGCGAAGCGAACATGATATCCTCATTCGCCGGCGAGTGCGTGCTGCCCGCGACGGCCTGCCGGCCTGTGTTTTCGAGAATCCATGAAACAGCGGCATAACCAGGACGACGAAACGCTCCGGCGTTTTCTGCACAGCGTGTGGCAACACGATGTGCGTCCGCTGCTGCGCGGCCGCAAAGCCGACCAACGCCGCAAGTCTGCCCGTATCGGCGGGCGCATCGCGGCGACCGGCGGCCTTGTTCTGGACAGCCTGCTGCATTTGCGCGGGCGGCCGTTTACACGAGCCATGACCGTGCTGGGATCGAGCCTCGGTGCCATGCTGCCCGATGCCTGGGATTGGAAATGGCTGCGTCAGGCCGACGCCCGCCAGCGCAAGGTCGTCGATGAGCAGATTCGCCGGCGGGCAGCCCGGTTGCCCGAAGCCGACGCCCTCGCCCTGTTTGCACTCCCGGCGACAGCCAGCCGCGAAGATTTGAAACACAAATGGCGGACAATCTCGCAACGTTGGCACCCGGACAAGGCACCGGACGACGACAGCCGGGCCGAGTACCATGTCCGCTTTGTTGCCTACCAGAGTGCGTATGAGCGGCTTTCCGTGGCGTACGACGAGGGACGACTGCCGGCCGGCCCCCCTGCACATGGGGCGAGTTCTCCACGCTGAGAACCTGGAAAGTCGGGCGTCGTTGCCGCACACTATGCACTTCTCAACCACAAGCCGGACTCTGAGCCGGAAGTATGACCCTTGCACGAAAGGATGAAGGCCGTGCGCACAAGTCTGATTCTTGCAGCGTTCCTGGCATTCGGCGGGCTGCTCGCAGCCGCTCAGGCCCAGGAAACCCGTCCCGGATTGTCCGTCAGCATCTACGACGTCGGCCACGACATGCGGCTGCTGCCCGAAATCGCCGCCGGCGAACTGCCGAACGACATTCACAGCGTCGGCAAGCTGGACCTGAATTCCCAACGCGGCGACTTCGGCAAGTTCCAGAATCATTACATGACCGTCGCAACCGGCCTGCTGGTCATCGAAAAACCGGGCGTGTACACGCTGCGGCTGATCAGTGACGATGGTTCGCGCCTCTGGGTGGACCGCCGCGTGATCATCAACCACGACGGTTGGCATGGAGCCCTGCCGAAGGACGCCCGGCTGCACCTGGATAAGGGTCAGCATCCGATCCGCGTCGAGCACTTCAACAACTGGGGCGATGCACAGCTCACGCTGCAATGGCAAACGCCGGACGTCGTCGAGCCGGATCAGTTTGAGGTGATTCCGGCCGAGGCGCTGGCACATGCAGCCCGCAAGACGCCGCTCAAGGCATCGCCGGGCAAGAAACGTGTGATTCCCGCGCTGCGTCGCGGCCTGCCGGGCGACGGCACACCGGTAGCCGGCATGCATCCCAGCCTGACCACGCGGAAGGCCCGCCCCGCTTCGACCGACCAATACACGGAGTTGGCCGACAAGCGGATCGTCGTGCTGGGCGAAGCGCCCGCGGAGCGGCCGGACAAGCCATTCGTCTGGTGTCCGCCGGCAATCACCGGCTACGAGCTGACCAAACCGATCACCCGCAAGGAAGACGTATTGGTCGGCAATGGCACGACCGGCGAGATCTATCGCATCGCGCTGGATGAGTGCGAAGGACACGTGCAAGGTTGTGCGTTCCGGTTCTCCGGCGGGCATCCGCAGGACTTCAATACGCTCCGCCGCGAACCGCAGGGCGGCTTGATGATTGCGCGTCTGCCGGAAAGAGCCGAACAACCGGAGCAGGCCAAGACGCCGCGGGCCGAGCAGTTCTTCGAGCCCACAATGGCGGTCCCGTTCGAGATGAAGAACGTGAAGGTCGCCAAGAACGGGCTGATCATCGAACTGGCCTCGCCGCTCGATGCCCGCTGCGGCTGGGATCCCGAGTCCTACTACCTCGAACAATGGCCGTTTGAGTTCGCCTCGTCGGGGCAGGCCGAAGAATCGAGCCGGCCGCGGCGAACCGGCGAGCCGCTGACCGTCAAGGCAGCTAGCGTCACGCCCGATTTCATGGAGATCCATCTCGAAATCGACGGACTGTTGCCCGATCAGATGATCTACCTGCGGGCTCTGCCGCCGTTCTATTCGGCCATGCTCGAACGGCCTTGGACCACCGAAGCCTGGCTGACCGTGACCGAGGTGCCCGAATCGCGCAGCATCAGTTCCATCACCCGCACCGACGACACGCAGTACAACACGCTGACGCCGGCGGAAGAGGCCGAAGGCTGGAAGCTGCTGTTTGACGGCCAGACTACCAAGGGTTGGCGCGGCTATCGCCAGCAGGAATTCCCCGACGGCTGGAAGGTGCAGAACGGCTGCCTGGTGCTGACCGGCCCGGCCGGCGACATCATTACCGAGCGCAAGTTCGAGAATTTCGAGTTGTGCCTGGAGTGGCGTATCTGTGCCGCCGGCAACAGCGGCATTTTCTACCGCGTGGACGAATCCGTCGGCGCGCCGTACGAGACCGGGCCGGAAATGCAGGTGCTCGACAACGCCGAGCATCCCGACGGCAAGAATCCCAAGACGTCCGCCGGCTCGAACTACGCCCTGTATGCCCCGATTCGCGAGATCACCGCGCCAGTCGGTTTCTTCAACAAGGTGCGGATTGTCGTCAAAGGCAACCACGTCGAACACTGGCTCAACAACTTCCAGGTCGTCCAGTACGAACTCGGCAGCGCTGACTGGAAAGAGCGCGTCGCCAACAGCAAGTTCAAAGCCTGGCCGAAGTACGGCACGATCAAGAAAGGCAACATCGTGTTGCAGGATCACGGCGACAAAGTCTGGTATCGCAATATCAAGATCCGCGAACTGCCGGCGGCGGAGTAGTGTGAACGTGTAAGCGTGTGGGCGCTTTCTTGAGAGTGGGGGCTGGTTGGGTGTCCTCGCGGCTGGGTTCGGCCGCGGGGACACTTGACTTGCGGGGATACAATACCAGCGAACAAACGAAACGCCCTGCTATTTTGATGGGCATGTTCCGTCACACGGGGCCGAGATTTCGCTAACCGATTGGATGTGCTCCTTATCGGGTATGTGGGGAATCTGCACGCCGTGGCTGCCGCCTGTCGTCAGATTTTCCGTGGTCTTGTTGCGTCTCATTCCGCGCCTGCCGACGCACGACAAACCGAAGCCCGACCGATTGCCCCGACTCTGCCTCGTGGCGGACCGGGGCAATCACTTGCGCCCGCCGCCCTTCTCCGCTTGCCAGAAGCGTGTTTGCCCGAGACACTGTGTTTGACCGCCTTTCTGGAGAGCAGGCATGATCCGCTGCACGCGCATAACGTCCCTCGTCGAGAACACCGCCGGCCGCCAGGGCGTCATTGCCGAGCACGGCCTGGCTTTCTGGATTGAAGCGGATGACGTCCGCGTGCTGTTCGACACCGGACAGGGTCTGGCACTCGAACACAACGCCGACGCGCTCGACGTCGATCTCTCCACCGCCGACCACGTCGTACTCAGCCACGGGCATTACGATCATTCCGGCGGCCTGGCCGCCTGGCCCGAGAAGTTCCGCAACATGCCGGTCCACCTGCATCCCGCCGCCTGCGACCCGAAATACGCCCAGGGCGCGTCCGACGACAATCACTACAACGGTTTCGCCTACCACAACATGGACGAATTGCAGAAGGCATTCCCCAATGTCCAACCGACGCCCAAACCGACCGAGATCGCCGAAGGCATCTGGGTAACCGGCTGCATCCCACGCACAAATGACTTCGAAGACGTCGGCGGCCCGTTCTTCCGCGACGAGGCCTGCACCGTCCCGGACCAGATCACCGACGATCAGGCGCTCTATCTCATCACGGTTCGCGGCGTGGTGGTTGTCTTGGGATGTGCGCACGCGGGACTGGTCAACACGCTCGATTACATTTCGCAGCTAACCGGCCGCGATCATATCTACGCCGTCATCGGTGGAATGCACTTGCACGGCGCCACCGCCGAGCGGCTCGACCGCACGCTGGTCGCGCTCGATCACTATCGCGTCCGCATCGCCGCCCCCTGCCACTGCACCGGCCCGCAGGCCGTCGCCCGCATCCTCGCCTCGCAGCCCGACCGCTTCACGCACTTCCCCGTCGGCCAATCAATCGAAATCGGCTGACGCCACAAACAGGGGACCATGAAGCTCCGCTTCGTGCGTCTTCCCCACGGACCATGAAGCTCTGCTTCGTACGAACCGGAGGTTCGCGCTCCCCGCGTTTGAGTGGCGTTCTCACTTGCGTTTAAGAAGCGCCCGCCAGCCGGACGGTTCCGCCGGCATCATCTGCGGCGCGGTGTTGGCCGCCCGAATGTCTTCAATCACATAGAAACACACTGGATCAAGATCGCGCGCCCGTTGAATCACCTGCCGCACGCGCCGGCGTGCAACCTGAATGTAAAGTTCGTACACGGCATTGTCGCGGCCCTCGCCCTCGAAGACCGTCACCGGCACGCCCTCGGCCCAGAACGTATCCGCCAACTCCAACCCCCGCCGCGTGAAGACCTTCACCGCCCGCCGACCGAAGGACAGCCAGTCCTCCAGCACGAGCCCAATATAGTTGCCGGTCGCAAAACCGAACGCATACGACACGGCCAGAACCGGCTGATTGAGATTGCCGATCACCTTCGACACGGCGAAGATCCAGATCAGAATCTCGAAGAACCCCAGAAACCACGAAAGCGTTTTGCGGCCTTGTACAATGCACACCGTCCGCAACGTCCCCAGCGAAACGTCCGCAATCCGCGCCAGAATGATCAGACCGCACATGGCGGCGGTTTCCCATCCGAATTCCATGGGATACTCCCGTCAAGATCCCCCGTCTCATCGCGTGGACACCGCCGGCGGCTATTGTCGTGCCGCCGGTCCGGCGATAGATTCGACACCAAGCGGAGCATATTAGCAGCAATTCAGCAAGGAGCGAAGATCATGAAACTCGGCGTGATGGGCGCAGGCCTCGGCGGGATGGAGTGGGAAAAGGCACTGGACTATTGCCAGAAGGTCGGCCTCGATGCGATCGAGCTTCCGGTCGGCGCCTATCCCGGCAAGCCGTTCTTCGACCCCGCCGAAGTGCTCGAAGATCCGAAGGCCCAACAGAAGATCAAGGACGACTGCGCCAAGCGCAACCTCGAAATCATCGGCCTGGCCACGCACGGCAACCCGGTCAGCCCCGACCGCGACATGGCCGCCCAGCACGAGCAGGACCACGACATCGCCGTCCGCCTCGCACCGAAGCTCGGCACCGACGTCGTGATCAACTTCTCCGGCTGTCCCGGCGGATCGCCAGAAGACAAGATGCCCAACTGGGTCACCTGCGCCTGGCCGCCGGAGTACGAAGCCATCGTCAAGTACCAGTGGGACGAAGTGCTGATCCCCTTCTGGACCAAGAAGAACAAGGAAGCCGCGAGCGAAGGCGTGAAGGTCGCGTTTGAAGCGCATCCCGGCTTCCCCGTCTACAACACCGAGACGATCCTGCGTTTGCGCAAAGCCTGCGGCGAGCAGCTCGGGGCCAACCTCGACCCGTCGCACTTCTTCTGGCAGGGCATCGACCCGGTCGAATCCGCCC
>CAXXSG010000001.1:0-248671 GCA_963665915.2 Desulfuromonadales bacterium | reverse complement strand
GAAAGGGGCTATTCCAGCGGATTGAGTCGTGCTGAAATTCACCCTTATGCGCGGATCTGCCGTATCGCCGATATTTATGAGGCTTTGACCTCCAACCGGCCCTACCACCGGCGCAGGACATCTTTTGAAGCGCTCAAGTTCATGCACGAAGACCTGATTACAGACATTGATCAGGGCCTGTTTGAAACCTTCGTTAAGATTTTCGCGCCCAGCCCGCGTGGCTGATTTTTCCACACCTCGAACCCGCTTGTCTCCAGTTTCCCTTAATTCATGCAAATCCGTTTTTTAGTTCTTGGCCTCCTCCGCGCTGCAAAATTCTGAAATGTTTTCTCTATATTCCGTTATACTGTGCTTTCGAATATCCACTCGGAAAGGATGGGTTTTGTATGCCTGAAAAAATCCGCATTGGAACACGCCGCAGCGCACTGGCCATGTGGCAGGCCCGGTTTGTTGCCGATCAGCTGGAAAAGGCGGGGCTGGAAACTGAAATTATCGGGGATTGAAACACGAGGCGACAGGATTCTGGATGTGGCGATTGCCAAGATTGGTGATAAGGGTGTGTTTACCCAAGAGCTTGAGGATATGCTGCGGACCGGCGATATTGATATCGCCGTGCACAGCGCCAAGGACATGCCCTCGCAGCTTTCAATCGGTTTTGAGTTGACTGCTTTCACCCCCAGGGAAAGGGCAAACGATGTCTTTGTCAGTCGCAAGTCCGGTGCCAGGATCGATGACCCACAGGTCAAGCTGCGGGTCGGTTCCTCTTCGGTCCGCCGGACGGCCTTTCTGAAAAACTACTACCCTCACCTTCAAATTGTCGATATGCGCGGTAATCTTCAAACCCGGATTGGAAAAATGCAGGCGGGGGTTTGCGATGTTCTGATGTTGGCGTTCGCGGGTGTTCACCGCATGGGTTTTAGCCATCTCATTGCCAGGGAACTGCCGCTTGATCAGTTTATTCCTCCGGTTGGGCAGGGGACCATGGCGGTCGAATCCTCCATCCACCTGGCCCCGGAAAAAAGGAGCCGCATTCGCGAGAGCGTTAACCACCCGGCTACAGAAAAAACCGTCCTGGCGGAGCGTGCTTTTTTGAAAAAATTGGGGGGCGGTTGCAGTATCCCGGCCTTTGCCCATGCTGTTTTGAGTGAAGACCGGATTTTTCTGAAGGGCGGAATCATCAGCCTGGACGGCAAAGAGCTGATTATAGAATGTCGTGACGCCCTGTCGGAAGAGTTGGAAAGCCTTGGTGAATCCGTGGCGGAAAAAGTTCTGGAAAGAGGCGGCCGTCGTTTGCTGGAGGAAATCAGGTCTGAACAGGAAGTGAATGAAAAGAATATTTGACTGTTCAACTTGGGTTAAAGGAAAGAAAAAGACACTGTGAAAAAATGGTATTGAAGAGAGGATGCTTGAATTTATGCCCCTGATTCAACCCTTTTCAGCGGGCAGATGACTGTTGACAATTCTGCTGATAGTGGAGTAGTGGAGACCCAGGTGCCGGGCGATGGCAGCCAGAGAGTAGCCATTTTCCAAATGGGCTTCGTGGATGGCTCGGTTGCGTTTTTCCCTGGTCGCCTTTTGAGCGTTAGGAGGAAATATCTCGGATAAAGGGGGACGGAACGCGAGGCGCTGTTCTTTCGGGATTTCCGTCAGGCCGGTTTTTTCTTTTAAAGCCGGTTTGAGTTTTTCGAGGAATTTTCGACTGCCCAAAATGCACTGGGCATGAAGGGCTTTCCAGGGGGATTCCGCGTTGATGCCGTTTTTGACAAAGTCCCGGTATTTTTCCTGGCTTTTTTCCCGGTTTTCGCCGAACTGATTCAGAATCCAGTCCACCTTCAGGAAAGAGGGGCGCTTTTCGAGGCCGGCCGTGGCCAGGTAGCTGCTCCAGTAATATTTCTCCGGTTCTTTGACCAGGCCTGCACCTACGGGATTCAGAACCACGTAGCGGCACAAATCGAGGAGGAAATTTTCACGTTCCACCAGAATGGCTTTGTATCGTCCCTGGAAAATATGCCCGCCCTGATTGTGACGGCGGTTGAAGCTCTGGGTGTAAACTCCGTTCAACTGCCGCATTCCCTGAGCAAGATTGCCTTCAGCCGTTTCCACAACCAGGTGATAATGATCGTTCATCAGGCAGTAGGCATGACAGCGCCACTTGAAACGCTTAACCACTCCGTCCAGCACATCAAGAAACTGGTTTCTGTCCGTGATGTCCTCAAAAATGGGAAGTCTTGCGTTGCCCCGCGAGGTGATATGATAGATCGCTCCGGGGAATTCTATGCGCAGTGGGACGTGCCATGACGAAGAATGTAGCACAACCAACCTGAAAGTCAAGACCTGTCCCTTTTTTTATTCCTATTTTTCAGCTAGTTCTGAAAAACTTTCTAAAAAAACCGAATTCTTTTTTTCTTTGTCAACCGATTCTCATCTCATGCGTTTGAAGAAGTAAAAGCACATCAAACCATTATTTGACAAGGAGAAAAAAATCATGAAAAGATTGCTTACGACCGCTCCGATATTCTTGCCGTATCCCTCGTAGCCCCTGTTTTTGCCCAGGACAGCCCGGGCGATTGGCTGGACAGGCGCGGTTTTAGGGGGGGTGTTTGGCGCTGGCCGAACATGACGCCTGAACAGCGTCAGGAAGCGTTACAGAGATTGAAACGTCAAAGTTCCGCAACTGGGGCTTGACCCTTCTGCGCAGTTTTTCCAGCCCGCCATGGATTATGGCACAGGTTCACAACGATAAAAGGCGTGGGTTTTTTTCCCCACGCCTTTTGTGCTGCGCTATTTAAAATGTTGCAGAATTTATTGGCAAACCTAACCACTCGGGACGCCAGGGGATTCTGTCGACGGCTTTTCACTGGTCGTTTGCAGCAGTTTTGCCTGACCTTCTCCCTGGCGGGCGTAATCGATGGATTCCGCCAGGATTCTTGCGGCCTCCTGGGGTGCGTGGAAGCCCATGGAGTTCTCTGCGGAAATGTAGTCCAGTCGCCATTGCGCTTTGCGGTGAAGCTTTTGCAAGCTTTCCAGGTCGGCGTCCGAAATGCCGTTGTTTTTTGCGTCCACAATGGCGTCGAGCATGGCCTCATGGGCTTCTTCCGAGCGTTTGAGCAGGGCAGCAGTTTTTCCCTGAATCGTTTCCGCCCGGTCAAGCATCTCCTTTTCGGGGAAGTGGTGACACTGCAGGCAGGCCCTCTGAATGTTGAGAAGCGGACTGCGGATGTGGTGGTCGGATATCTTGACGGCGCCTTCCCGCTGATACGGCATGTGGCAGTCGGCGCAGGCCACACCGCTGCGGGAATGAATTCCCTGGTTCCAGAGTTCAAACTCCGGATGCTGGGCTTTCAGGGTGGGGGCACCTGTTTCGGCATGCTTCCAGTCTGCAAAATCGATGGAGTCGTAATAGGCTTCCGCGCTTTCCATGGTTAAACCATTGTGCCAGGGATAGGTCACGAGTTTTCCCGGTTTGGAGAAATAATATTCAACATGGCATTGTGCACACACATAGGTCCGCATCTCCTGACGGGTGGCCATGGTATTGGGATCATAGTCTTTTATACCCTGTTGGGCTTTGACCAGCTTGATGCCGTTCAAAAATCCGGGGCGGGTGATTCTCAGGCTCATGTTTTTCGGGTCGTGGCAGTCGGTGCAGGAGACAGGATGATCTCCCGCCAGCTCCCAGACCTTTTCCAGAGGCATGGCGCAGGCAATGGCGAAACCTTTCATGAGGTCGCCGTCACCCAGTTTCTCGTAGACGTTTTTCATCCCTCCGGCGTGGCAGTGGATACAGGCACCGGGCTGTTTGTAGTTCTTTGTACGCAGGGTTTCTTTCTGGTCGGAGAGGGAGTAGGCGTGTCCGTGCTCCTCGCGATAATCAACGCCGAAACCGTAGCCGGCAAAAAGGCGTTTCCAGATCGGATTCATGTCAATCTTGGAAAAGACCTCGCTGCCTCCATAGCGGGTACGTTCCGTATCCGACGTCTTAAGGTAGCCGTCGTACTGGCGGGGAAAGTTTTTTCCCCACTCCTTGGCATCGACCGTCTCTTCTCTCAGTTCGACAAACTTCCAATGGGTTACTTTTCCTTCCTCTTTGCGTTCCTGGATATTGAACAAAAGTGCTGTAACCGCCCAGGTCGCAATGGCAGTGATGAGTATCAGCCCGATGTAGATTCCAGGTCGTCTCATGGTTGTCTCCTTTTTAAACCCAGGTTAGTAGGTTGCCATATGTCCCACGGACCTATGGCAGTCGGTACAACGCGCAATACCCTTTTGTACATCGGCGTGGGCTGCAATTTCGCTGACGGCAATCTCGTGGCATTTGATACAATTATGCTGCAGTACGTTAAGGTTTAATGACCGAATTCGAATTGGCTGAATGAAATCCTGGAGAGTGAAGGCTTTGGAGTGGTTCCAGCCGTTGAGGGCTTTTACCAGATATTTTTCCGGAAAAGCATGGGGAACATGACAATCGTTGCAGGTGGCTGCCGAGTGATGGCTGGCTCTGAGCCAGGAATCATAATTTTCCTGCATCACGTGGCAGTTGACGCAGGCTCTGGGATCATTGCTGAGGTAAGAGAGACCCTCCGCGTATTGAAAGGTGAATCCTCCAATCCCGATTAATATTCCGAGAGCGACACAGAGGACACCAAGAAGCCATCTTGTCATGCTCTTTTCGGAAGCCCGCTCCTGGTTCATGGCAGCTTCTCCGAATCAAAGATATTTTTCATGTATCATATAATTTATACAGTATAGCGATTTTTTGGCAGGTTTCGTAACTTCAGGACTTTTATAAGAAAGGTCGGGAGATGGATCGGCAGAAAATGATCGACGCAATCAACCAAACCGGCGACGCCTGGGATGTGGTGGTAATCGGCGGCGGAGCGACCGGACTGGGGACAGCCCTCGATGCTGCGGTCAGAGGCTATCGGACGTTGCTTCTCGAACAGCATGATTTCTCCAAGGGAACATCCAGCCGCAGCACCAAGCTGATTCATGGTGGCGTCCGCTACCTGAAGCAGGGGAACATCAGCCTGGTTCTGGAGGCGCTTCATGAAAGAGGGTTGCTGATGCAGAACGCCCCCCACCTGGTCAGGAACCAGGCCTTTGTCGTTCCTGCGTACGCCTGGTGGGACGGACCTTTTTACGGCGTGGGGATGAAAGTTTACGACCTCATGGCGGGCAGGCTTGGTCTCGGGCATTCGAGAATCCTCTCCCGAGAGGAGACCATTAAACATATACCCACCGTCGAAACACGGGATCTCAATGGTGGGGTCATATATTTTGACGGCCAGTTCGACGATTCGCGTCTGGCAATCAATCTCGCCCAGACCATCGTTGATTATGGGGGAACGCCGGTCAACTACATGAAAGTGATCGGACTTCTGAAAGCCGGCAATCTTATCGAAGGGGTTATTGCGGAAGACGCGGAGACCGCAACGACCTATGAGATTCACGCCCGGGTTGTCGTCAATGCTACCGGGGTTTTTGCCGACCAGATCCTTAAGATGGACGAACCCCGGGCTGAACCCATCATTACCCCCAGTCAGGGGGTTCACCTGGTATTGGACAAGGAGTTTCTGCCCGGTGACTCCGCCATCATGGTTCCTCACACCGATGACGGCCGTGTTCTGTTCGCGGTTCCCTGGCACGACAAGGTCGTAGTGGGGACCACCGACACCCCGGTTCCGGAAGCTGTTCTGGAACCCTGCGCTTTGGAGGAGGAGATCGGCTTTATCCTGAAAAACGCGGCCCGATACTTGGAGAAGGACCCCGGGCCGGAACATGTGTTGAGCGTATTCGCGGGACTCCGGCCCCTCGTCAACCTGGGTGGGAGCGCTCATACTGCACAGATTTCGCGGGATCACCACCTCACGGTTTCGCACTCCGGTCTGGTTACCATTACCGGCGGCAAATGGACTACCTATCGCAAGATGGCGGAAGACACGATCAACCAGGCCATGCTCGTAGGAGGCTTGAGTGAACGGGAGTGCGGTACCAGAAACCTGCCAACACATGGCTACCAGGAAGAGTGTGATAAGGATAATCTCCTCCCCGGTTATGGTTCCGAGGCGGTTTCGATAAAAAACCTCATCTTGGAGACCCCGGAATTGGGGCAGCGTCTGCATGAGGACTTGCCGTATATAAAGGCGGAAGTGATTCATGCCGTGCGGCGGGAGATGGCGCGTACAGTGGAAGATGTCCTGGCCCGCAGAACACGGGCGCTTTTTCTCGATGCCGGCGCCAGCCTGAAAATGGTTCCGGAAGTGATTCGCCTGATGGCTGAAGAGTTGGGGGAGGGTGAGGATTGGCGGAAGAGCCAACAAGCGGCTTATCAAAAACTGGCCAAAAATTATATTTTGAGTTGAGGCATCTGTTCCCCGGTTTATAGAGAAAAGCTAATCTTAATGTTTAAGTCCTTAAAAACGCTGTAAGAAAGATACTCTTTTCAGGCAAAGCAGAGTTTCTGATAGTTTTTTCCAGTCTTTTTTATGCAAATCCATCCAGTTGCTCCTCCCTTCGACAGTGATAAACTAAAAAATGAGAGAAAATTTAAAATAGCGGACATTAGGCGATTTTTCCGAGCGAGGTGAACATGGAATTTCTTCAGAAACTGGGTATAGAAAAGAGTAATTTTGGGGCCTCCACGGGCAGAAAATGGTACATGCCCAAGACCGGGGATCTGCTGGCGGTTTCTTCTCCCGCGGACGGAAATGCGATCGCCTTTGTCCGGCCGGTTTCGAATGAAGAATATGAAACCGTGGTCCAGACGGCCCAGGCGGCGTTTTCCCACTGGCGCCTGGTTCCTGCGCCGAAGCGGGGCGAAATTGTCCGCCAGATCGGACTCAAACTTCGCGACTATAAAGAGGAGCTCGGCAGGCTGGTTTCATACGAGATGGGAAAATCCCTGCAGGAAGGGCTGGGTGAGGTCCAGGAGATGATCGACATTTGTGACTTTGCGGTCGGCCAATCGCGGATGCTGCACGGTTTTACCATGCATTCGGAGCGGGAGTACCACCGCATGTATGAGCAGTACCATCCACTCGGGATTGTCGGCATTATAACTGCCTTTAACTTTCCGGTGGCGCCGTGGGCCTGGAACGCCATGATTGCTGCTATCTGCGGCAATGTTTCCATTTGGAAGCCTGCAATGCAGGTTCCCCTTACAGCTATTGCCACCCAGAAGATTATCGGCAAGGTCCTCAAGGAAAATGATCTGCCCGACGGCATTTTTTCCCTGGTTATCGGGGAGGGTTCCGTTATCGGTGAGTCCCTGCTCAACGACCGGCGGATTCCCCTCATCTCCTTCACCGGGTCGGTGCCGATCGGCCGTCATGCTGCCGAGGTTGTGGCCAAGCGCCTGGGAAAAACCATTCTTGAACTGAGCGGCAACAATGCGATTATTCTCACGGAACATGCCGATCTCAAACTGGCTCTTCCTGCAGTGGTTTTCGGCGCGGTGGGCACCGCCGGTCAGCGCTGTACCACGACCCGTCGGCTCATTATCCATGAGGTGATTTATGAGAAGGTCAAGTTGGCTTTGATCAAAGCCTATCAGGGTTTGTGTATTGGTGATCCTCTCGATGAAAAAAATCATGTCGGACCCCTGATCGGGTTTGAGGCGGTTACCGCTTTCAACAAGGCTCTTGACGTTGCCAGAGAGCAGGGCGGCAAGGTGGTTTTCGGCGGTGAAACCCTTTCCGGGGAGGGTTTCGACTCGGGCTGCTATGTGGTTCCCGCGCTTGTGGAGGCGGAAAATCACTTTCCCATTGTGCAGGCCGAAACCTTCGGCCCGATCCTTTACCTTATCAAGTACCAGGGGCCCGCCTCCAACGCTATTGCCCTTCAGAATGACGTGAAACAGGGGCTTTCCTCGGCGATTTTCACTACCGATTTGCGCCAGGCCGAAGAGTTCCTTTCCCATGCCGGTTCCGATTGCGGTCTTGCCAATGTCAATATCGGTACCTCCGGCGCGGAAATCGGGGGGGCATTTGGCGGTGAGAAGGAAACCGGTGGAGGCCGGGAGTCAGGCTCCGATGCCTGGAAAGCTTACATGAGACGCCAGACCGTGACCATCAACTACGGGACGGAGATGCCGCTGGCGCAGGGGATCAAGTTTGATGTTGAAACCTGATGTCACGAAGACGCAACCTCGATAATCCTTTTTCCCAGGAGTTTGTCGGAATTGGGGAATCGTAACGAGAAAATGGGAATCGAGAAAAGGTTTTCGCGAGTTTGAGAGCGAAGAGTGGAACTATTTGTCGAAATTTTTTTAGCATGGAGGTGCCGGTGATTCAACCCCAGGATGTCAAAAGAACTCTCTCCCGACATATGTTGACCGAAGGTTTCGAGATGATCCTCGACCTGGAAAAATCCGAAGGGTCCTGCTTCGTGGATCAGAGAAACGGCGAACGCTACCTCGATTTCTTCAGTATGTATGCTTCCATGGCGGTGGGATACAACCATCCCAAGCTGGTGGCGGTTCGCGATCAGCTCGGAGGTCTAGCCATCAACAAGCCGTCGAATTCCGATGTCTATTCTCAGGCGATGGCGGAATTCGTGGATACCTTTTCCAGGGTTGGAATTCCGGACTACCTTCCCCATGTCTTCTTGGTCGAGGGGGGCGCTCTTGCCGTGGAAAACTCCCTGAAAACGGCTTTCGACTGGAAAGTTCGGAAAAATATAGAAAACGGCAAGGAGGGCAATCTTGGAACCCAGGTTATTCATTTTCGCCAGGCTTTTCACGGGCGCAGCGGTTATGCCCTTTCTCTGACCAACACCTTCGATGCCCGCAAAACAAAATTCTTTCCAAAATTCGGCTGGCCTTTGGTCATCAATCCGAAAATCACTTTTCCCCTGGACCAGCGTGCCCTTGAAAGGGTTCAGGCTTTGGAACATGAAGCCCTGCGGGAAATCAACGAGATCGTTGAACGGGAAGGCGACGACATCGCCGCCATCATTATTGAGCCGATCCAGGGCGAGGGGGGCGACAATCACTTTCGAGCGGAATTTTTCAAGGAGTTGCGCCGGATCTGTGATGAAAACGACATCCTGTTCATCATGGACGAGGTGCAGACCGGTGTCGGCCTGACGGGAAAATTCTGGGCTCATGAACATTTTGGTGTCCGGCCGGACATCCTGGCTTTCGGCAAGAAGACCCAAGTCTGCGGTATTCTTGCTTCCGGGCGTATCGACGAGGTTGAAAACAACGTATTCAAGGAAAAAAGCCGGATCAGTTCCACTTTCGGAGGCGGTCTTATCGATATGGCTCGCAGCACCCATATCCTGCGCATCATCGAGGAAGAGAATCTGGTTGAGAATGCCCGTGTCCAGGGGGAAGTTCTGCTGGCCGGGATTCAGGAGCTGGCCGCGGATTTCCCCGATCTGGTTTCCAATCCGCGGGGCCGGGGCTTGATGTGCGCTTTCGACGCGCCGGACAGCGATGTTCGGGATCAGATGGTCAAGGCTTTTGTGCGGGCAAAATTACTGATGGTCGGCTGTGGGATCAAGGGGGTCCGCTTCCGTCCTCACCTGATCGTCACTGCGGATCAAATCAGGGAAGGGCTGGGAATCATCCGTGAAGTGCTGAAAAGGGGTGATTTTGAAGGTTGAGTCCGGGATGGCGCCCATGAAGACGACCGCCGGAAAGCGCTTGTGGGTTGCGAAAAAACTGCAGGGGCTAGGGGTTGGCGATGTTTTCTGGGAAGAAAGTGACCTGCGGAAATTTTCCCGAGACCAGAGTATTTATGAAATCGAACCCCTGGCCGTGGTATTTCCCTCCGGCCCGGAAGATCTTCAGAAAGTCATTTGCTTCGCGGCGGAGGAAGGAATTCCCCTCACGCCGAGGGGCGGCGGTTCCGGTACGGCGGGCGGCGCTCTGGGTGAGGGGATCGTCGTGGCCCTGCCGCGAAACGGTTTTTTCGGGACGATCACTGATTTCAGCGAAACAGGCGGAAGCGCCAGGGCTAGGGTCGGTGCGGGTGTCTATCACGATGATTTCCAGAAATTCCTCAAAGAGCGGGGTTTTTTCCTGCCCGCGGATGTTTCGAGCGCCGAGATCAGTCAGATCGGCGGCAACATCGCCACCAAGGCCAGTGGTCCTCACGCCCTGATGTACGGTTCCATCGACCGGTTTGTGGAGGATGTGGAATTTTTCACTGCCCGGGGCGAGCATGTAAACACCGCGGACCCGGCCACGATTCCGATCCGCTTCCGTGATCAGTTGCAGGATATGGCTGGCCGCATCCGGGAAAATGACGCGGCCTGGAGCTTCCTTAAAGGGAGAGAGAATATGAAAATTGCGAGCGGTTACAACCTGTTCGCTTTTCTCAGAGAGCTCCCTTTGGGAAAGTTGGTGGCGCAGCTTCTGGTCGGGAGTAACGGAACCCTCGGATTTGTGACCGGTGCTACTCTGCGCGGGAAGATTCATGAGCCGGAAAGAGCCGTCATGCTTCTGTTTTTTGATGATCTGCAGGAAGCGGGAAGAGCGGTATGCGCACTCCGGGACGCGGGCGTGGCGGCTATTGAAATCATGAACCGGGAAACGGCTCGCATCCTGCGCGCGAAAAACGCAGCGGGCGGGGAGCTTATCCGGGATGCCCATGTCCTGCTGCTGGAATTTTCCGGCCGAGGCTGTCATGAGGCGATTGGAAAGGTCCGGACCATTCTCGAATCCGGGGGCTACCGGATCTCGGGCGAACCGGCCATCGGGCTGAATGATGAGGAAATAGAAAAACTATGGGCCGCGCGCAAGCAGATCCTCTGGTTGATTCGCAACCCGGCTCCTCATCTGAAGGCCCTCTCGGTGGTCAATGACGTGGGAGTTCCTCCCTCTCATCTGGTTGATTTTATTCTGGGCGTGGAGGCGGTCTTGAAAAAACACAACCTTGAAACCATGATTTACGGCCATGCGGGGAGCGGCAATCTCCATCTGCGTCCGCTTTTCGATGTGACCCGGCCCGACCTCAAGGGGATGATCAAGCGGCTGGCCGATGATGTTTATGAGGTCGTCTTCCGCTACGGCGGGACGATCTCGGCTGAACACGGCATCGGCAGGTTGAGGACGCCCTATCTCCACCGGGAGTGGGGCGAAACCCTCTACCAGTTTATGCGGGAATTGAAGTTTGTTTTCGACCCCCAGGGGATATTCAATCCTGAAGTCATGTTCAGTGAGCAGGTTTTCACCGACCACATGCGCTCTGATCTCGCGACACCATTTGCAGGGAGAAACGATCATGGAAAATGAAAAAGGGTTCTACTGGGAGCGTCATGCCGAGGTCGAAGCGGTTTTTCTCCATTATCTAGACATCTATAAGAAAAAAAACGCTCTTCTGGCCGATTTCGAAGAAAAGTTGACCTGGCAGACCAGTTCGCGGATTCTCGACTGGATCGACCATATCCTGGTGTGGAACTCGAAAGAGGTTCGGGAGAAGCTGAGCGGCCTCGGATTCGAACAGCAGGAGGATACGGAGGCCGAGGCTTTTGTCCATCCGGGGGTTTTATTGCCGGCCGTAATACTGGTTGGGGATTCCTCCGACTCCGATCCGGGGGTTGCCCTGCGGGTGGAAAGCATCGAAAGCTTTCTCCAGGCCAATGATCTGAGCGCCGAAATCGAAGGAAGAACCTTAAGTCCTTTACGCCGAACATGCCTCTCTGTAGAAAACGGCACGGCTTTTTTAGCTGTCGAACGGCGGGGGACACTGGGCTATGACCCGATTTTTCCGGAAGATGAATATTTTCAGGAATATGTACAGGGTATTGCAAGCTGGAAAAACCTGCCGCGAGAGGAAGAGGATGAGGACAGGGTTTTTAGGGACATGAGCCGAGTGGCTGGGGACCTCGTGGCGAAATTCGGGGTTGGGCTGGCCGCCCATATCGTCTGCCTGTGCGAGCGTGACTACTGGCTGTCCCGGAATTTTGCCGGCCGGGTGCAGAAAAAGCGGCAGGACGTCCTGGGGATTGGGTGGGCGAACCATGATCACCATACCTTTCGCAGTTCCCGGCGCCATTTTTCAAAACTCATCAACCTCTTCCTGCAGCTCGGATTTCAAAAACGGGAGCGTTTCTACGCGGGGGGGGAGGCTGGCTGGGGGGCGCAGATCATGGAGCATGCCACGGCGGGGCTAGCACTTTTTCTTGATGTCGACCTGGCGCCCGAGGAGGTGAACATCGACTTCTCCACGCAGGAGCTGGAAGAGCGGGAGACGCTTGGGACCGTGGGACTGTGGTGTGCGCTTCACGGGGATTCCATCCTCAAGGCCGGGATGCATCATCTGGCGGCTCGTTTCGAGTTCGAACGGCTCATTGAGGACATCGCAAAACATGACGTCCGTTTCATGGCGCCTTTCAGCGATTTTCCGTATCTCAAGCAGGCCTTCAGTGTTGCCGAAATGTGGGATGTTGCTCCATCCAGGACGCAGAAACTTCTTGATGAAAAGCTCATCAGCGACGAGCAGGCGGAGAGATTCCTCGACCGGGGATCGATCGGCAGTCATCTTGAAAACATTGAGCGGAGAGAGGGCTATAAAGGTTTCAACAAGAAAAATGTGAGCGTTATCATCCAGGAGACCGACCCCAGGAAGGCTTGAACGAGGTTGGTCTCCCGTGTGTCTGATTGTGTACTCAGTAAACAACCGTTTCTGCCGGTAATGTCACCCGTCCTTTTCCAGTGAAAAATACCTGTCTATTATATCGTTCAGCTCTTTCTGCATGGACTCCATATTGATTCCCGCATAAGCGGTATGAAGCTTTGGAGCCAGTTCGATAAAGGTCTGCGCCAGCTGAGGGTCAAAGTGGTTTCCGATCCCCAGCCGGATAATGGAAAGGGTGTTTTCCAGGGTGAAAGGTTCCTTGTAGGGCCGACGGGCCGTCAGCGCGTCAAAAACGTCGACCAGGGCGAAGATTCTCGCCGTAATCGGAATGTCTTCTCCCCGCAGCCCTTTGAGATAACCTTTTCCGTCGAATTTTTCATGGTGGGCGCCGACCACTTCCGCGGCGTCATCCAGCCACTGGCAGCGGTTGACAATGTCGAGACCGTATTCGACATGTCGCTTCATCTCGTCAAATTCCTCTTCGTCCAGGCGGCCGGGCTTTAATAGAATCTGGTCGTGGATGCCTATTTTCCCAACATCGTGAAGGAAAGATCCTTTGATCAGGCCCTGGATAACCTTTCGCTCCAGGCCCAGTTTTTCCGCCAGTTTCACCGCGTAGAGGGTGACGCGGAAATTGTGGATGTCCGTGTCACTGTCCCGTTTGGCGATGGCGCTTCCGAGTACCTGAATCGTTTCCAGGTTGGCCTGCAGCAGGCTCCGGGTCAGGGAGTTTACCCGGCCCAGAAGAGAAGCCAGAAGAGGATACAAAAGTGCCGTCGTGGCCAGGATGATGGCCACGACCAGAAGGATGTTGCGGCCCAGTTTCAGGCGAAAAGCGGTTATGACCTCCTGGGCAACCGCAAAAGCTCCGGCAACCTCGAGGACGGTGTTACCACTACTGTCGAGAAGCGGCTGGGTGACAATGACGTGGGGGCTTCCTTCGACTCGAAAAATGGAAGTTTTATGCTCGTGGAGCTTCCTTTCCTTGGCCAGCCGGGTTTTAACGGCATCTAGCAGGGGATATGCCTTTTCCGCAACTGCCGCCACCGGAAGGCCCTGGAGGTCGTAGAGTTTTGCCAGCACGAACCGGCCCTGCTGGTGCTTCAACGGATGTTTGGTGAAATCGTCCACTTTACTTTGCAGAAGCCTGGTGTCCAAAGCCTTCCCCCGATCCAGAAAAGGCGTGATTTGGGCATTGAAACGGGCAACCGAGCGCATGGCAATCACATTGACCATCTCGGTAAAGTTATTCCTGGTGGTCATGTAAGTGAGTGTCCCGACCAGAATGGCCATCACCGCTGCAACCAGGCCCAATCGCCAGGCCAGAGCTTTGAGAAGGGACTTTTTGGAGATCATCTGCTGCATCTATTGGTTGTCCTCCCATTAGTACTTTCTGCTCAATTTTAACATTTATTTGGAAATTTTCGTGTTCGATGGGCATTCTTCTGTTTCCGCCGATTCGTGAAGATAGTAAGACCGGCGAATGATACCCTGCTTAAAAAAAAGCGGAAGACCGAATCATCGGTCTTCCGCCAAAAGAATTATCAAAATATTTTATTACAGAGTAACCATGCTCTGTTGGAACTTACTGGATCAGGCCATAACCGTGCTCCCCATGGAGGGATTGATCCAGACCTTCAAGTTCCCTCTCTTCGTCAATGCGGAATCCCATGGTTTTTTCGACAATGAAATAGATGATCACGGTGCCGACCACGGCGATTGCAATGGTGGCCGCCATCCCCATCAACTGCACGACAAACTGATCCATGGCGCCCCAGCCTGCACTGTTTTCGGCCGCGCTCTGCATCCAGCTCTCGCGGATGAAGAAGCTCAGGAGCAGAACCCCGAGCCCGCTGCCGACCCCGTGTATGCCGAAACAATCGAGGGTGTCGTCATAGCCGAGTTTCAATTTGGCCTGCAGGGCATAGAAGCAGAGGATGGCGGAGAGGGAACCGAGGATCATGGCGCCTATCGGTTGAACAACCCCTGCCGCGGGAGTGATCACCACCAGTCCGGCCAGAATTCCGGACACGAAACCGAGGGATGTCGCCTTTTTGAATTTGATGGCCTCGATGATCATCCACATCAGGGCGCCGCTGGCCGCGGAGACCTGAGTCATGGTCAGCGCCCGGGCGGTGTCCAGGCCGCTCTGGACCGTTGAGCCGGCGTTGAAACCGAACCATCCGACCCACAGCAGGCCCGCTCCCATCAGGGTCATGACGAGGTTATTGGGATTCATGGCGGTTTTTGGGTAGCCGCGGCGCGCACCCAGGAGAAGGGCAACGACCAGGGCGCTGATCCCGGCGGAAACATGAATCACCAGGCCGCCGGCAAGGTCGATCACGCCACCGGCGCCGGCGTTGAAAAGCCAGCCGTCTGCGGCCCACACCCAGTGGCAGAGAGGGCAGTAAACGAAAAGGAACCAGAGGGTAATGAAGGCGATGTAGCCTCTGAAATAGACGCGTTCAGCCAGGGCGCCGCTGATCAGGGCCGGGGTGATAATGGCGAACTTCCCCTGGAACATGGCGAGAACATACTCGGGGACTCCGTTGACAATGCTGTTATCGATCCCCTTGAGAAACAGGTAGTCGCCATTCCAGCCGACGAAACCTCCGAGGATGCTGTCTCCAAATGTCAGGGCATAGCCGCAGACCACCCACAGAACACCGATAACCGCCATAGCCACAAAACTGTGCATCATGGTGCCGAGGACATTCTTGGTTCGGACCAGCCCGCCGTAGAACATGGCCAGGCCGGGCACCATGAGAAGAACCAGGGCGGTGGACGTCAGCATCCAGGAGGTCGTTCCGGTGTCGATCTCCCCCGTGTCGAAAGCGAAAACCGCCCGTGCGGTAAATAAAAGCAATAGAGTCAGCAGTGGCAGCAGTTTCATTTTTCCCTTCATAATTCCTCTCCCCTCTCAATGAATTACATGGGTGAAAATAGTGAGCTAAAAAAGGCGGATCAATTTTGATTAAAATTTGTTTAATTGTTAAAATCTACCTTATTGATGCATTCGTAATCGGTTTATTACTGAATAAATGTCTTCCTTGTGCCCATCTGCCGTAAAAATGATCATTTATTAGGCGAAGTCTTGCCTTATCTTTAATCATCAGTTTTATGAAGATGCTTATTGAGCAAGCATTTCAGAGAAGGCTCTCTGTAAAAATTCGAAAAAAGCACAAAAAAACGCAAAAATATCCATGGGGAATACTTTTTTGCTTAAATACTCTTCAGTTTATTGTCTGGAGGAAAGCTGCAACTTTTTTAGGCAGACTTGTGTGTATTCATTGAGCAGTTGTGTGCCCAGGTTTTTTCAGTTGCCATTCAAAAAGCTTTTAACCTATTGGAAAAATATTGGAAATGGAGTTTCAGAACGTTTTTCTTTCAGCAGCTCCTCCCCAGCAAATCTTCTGAAAAACTGGTGTGGGATGTGGATGAGCAACTTCCATTCCCCACGATCAATTCCCTATCTCAGGAAAGTGAGCAGGTCCCTGCCAAAGGATAAAGGGAGATTTGTTGGGTTGCTGATGAGAGGATGAAAACAGGATTAACTATGCAGTTTGGTAAACCACCTGTTTTACCGGTGTGACTGGGAAAGGCTATGTCGTTCCAGCGAGTTTCTTTATTTCGGTGGAAAACAAGGGGGTTGCGCCCCCCGACGGCGCCTTCTTTCTTTTTACGTCAAAAAGAAAGAAGCTAAGAAAAGGATGCTTCGCGACTTGCTCTTCGCGTTTCCGGAGAGACTAAGTCGTTTTTTAACATCCTGTTACCCTTTGTAAGGGGAAATCTCGACGTCCACATTCAAGCTGTCGCCGATGGCTTCCAGGTCGTCCTCCAGGTCGTGGAAGGGGAGTTGCGGCGGGACGAGCACAACAGCGGTCATCGTGAACAGGGGAGTCCCGCTCATAGGTGCCTTGACCATGTTGGTATCCATGGTCTCGATGTTGATGCCGTGCTCGGCCAGGTGGTAAGCGATGTTGTGGACGATCCCCTCATGATCGGCTCCGCTGACCAGCACCTGGTAAGGCATCCAGCCGACGAATTCTCCGGGGTCAGTGAGCATGGTCGGGCACATGGTCATGGTGAAACCGTCATTGCGAAGTTCGTTGAGGTTTTGGTTCAGCTCCTCATATCTGTTTTCCGCCAGGGAAACGAGCATCAGCATGGCGAATTCGCCCCCCAAGCGGGCCATCCGGCTCGAATCCACATTTCCTCCAGAGTTGAGAACCAGCTTGGTGACCCGCTCGACAATCCCGATCCGATCGTGCCCGGTCAAGGTTAAAACCAGATTTTTTCTCATGGGTAGTTCTCCTGATGATGTTGTTTGACAAACTTAAAATCCGAGGATTGCGTCCCTCGACGACGCTTTCTTTCTTTTTACGTCAAAAAGAAAGAAACAAAGAAAAGGACGCCCCGCGACTTGCCCTTTGGGTTCCCTTTGCTCCACGACCTTTTTGAGGACGGGCAGAAACTTGCCGTCGCCCAAACAGCCTGCCCGTCTTAATCTCAAAACGGCCTTTCCGTTCCGGCTGTGTCGAAGGGGAAAGCCAAGCAACCCCTTTAGGGGGTCTGCCATCAGTCGCCGCAATATTCAGGAAGCACAGGAGCGAACAGTCCATCCCTTTTGTGTAAATTAAAAAGGGAAGCATTGCATTTGTCAAATATTTTACAATGGTTTTCCCACTATAAAACCTTCATCCGCCCCCAACTCACGGATTCAGGTTAAAAGTCATGCGGACGGTCAGGCCGCTGGGGTTGTTGTTGCCGGCTTCGACCTGCCCGCCCATGCCGAGAACCAGCTTTCTGACCAAGGCCAGTCCGATCCCGGTCCCTTTGGTTTTGCGGGTGAGAGAATCGTCCACGCGGAAGAAATCGTCGAAAACATTCTTCAAAGCGTGGCGAGGAATGCCGGGGCCGCTGTCGGATATCTCCAGGGCAATGCTGTTCCCTTTCTGTTCAGCACGGATGAGGATTTCCTTGTTTTCTGCGTCTTTCCCGAATTTAATGCTGTTTTCTACGCAGTTGATGAGGATCTGAATCAGTCCCTCGCGGTCGAAGGGGAAATTCAGGGCGGCCGGTATATCGGTCCGGAGCGCGAAGCCTTCCTGTCTGAGCTGGGCATCAAGAACCGACCGGACCTCTTCCACTGCGTCGGCCAAAGGCTGGTCCCTCATCTCAAAGACCCGGCTGTGGTTTTCGAGCCGGGAGAATTCCAGGACATTGATGATCAGGCGTGAGAGGCGGAGGCTTTCCGAAGAGATGGTCCGGAGGTATTTGCTCTGCTTTTCCGGGGTGGTGGCTATTCCTTCCTGGAGCATGTCGGCGTACATGCGGATATTGGTCAACGGTGTTTTGAGTTCATGGGTGACGGACGAGACAAAGCCCGTGCGGCGCCTGGAAAGCTCGTGGATGCCCCGGGCGCTGCGGTAGATGAGAAACAGTCCTGCCAGCAGGATGGCGCTCAGTAGCGGAACCAGGAGGTTGAGGAGATTGCGGCTCGGCGATGAAGGGAGATTTGTGGCGGCGAGACTCGCCTGCAGGGCGTCGAAGGGGCGCGGAAAGTGGCGTTCTACGACGGCTTCCGGGTCGTTTGCAGCGGCCCCCGACTGCTGAGAAAGGATCCCCCGGGTGGTGTCGGCTGTTAGCTCCAGGCGGGCGAATTCGGCCACCGGCTCCCCTTGAAAATATTTTTCCTGCAGATGGGCCAGGTATTGAGGAAGGTCGAGAACCAGCCCCTGGCTGACGGTTTGTTTGCCATACAGGACTCGGCGGAAGATGAAAAGACGACCGTCCGTTAGGGGGATCGCTTCCATGGGGGTGAGGATGGGGCGGGTCGCCTGCGGTGCATAGGCGAAGTTTCGGGGCACTTCGGCCAGGGCCGATTCCCGGGCGGCCGGCGCTGCCTGGGCGATGAAATCCGCCGCTTCGTCCGCTTCCAGATAGCGGCTTCGCTCCTCTTTTTCGAGATAGCTTTTCTGAGGCTGGCTGCGCTGGAAATACTTGCCCGCAAGGGAACTCACGCCCTCTGACTTCTTTTTGTATGCGTCTTTCGCCCGGTCTTCCTTGGGAGCTTTAAGCTTGGTCTGGGGCGGGGCCTTGCGAGCCAGAATAGGGGCGGAACCCTTGAGTTCTTTCGTAGCTTCCTGCAAAGGTTCGGGAGCCGGGATTGAGGCTTTCGCAAACGGAAATTGCAGAGACCCGTCAGCATTCACCTGCAGATAACCGAGAACGAAGGGATCTTCCGGTGCCCGGGCAAGGGGAGATGTCTTCCCTTGCTGGGAAGGTGCGTAATCGGTTACCGGGCGCGCTTCCTCCCGGCGGATCATGGCCGCCATCTCCTCCTCCATGCGGTCGAAAAGGGCTTCGCCGAAAAATCGGAATTCGGCCCGTTCCTCCTGCCCCAGGCTTTCGTAGGATCGGGTCACGACCCAGCCCAGAGGAATAGCGAGGAGAAGAATGAAGAGCACCATCAGAAGAGAGAGCTTTTTCATGGGAAACAACTTACCTTGTTGGATTATGGCCTCGCAGCGCCCTTTCCATGGGCTCTGCAAGTCCATTGTGCTGAAAAGTTACTTTCATGGTTTGTTTCCCTCGCTGTCGGCCCCCAGCTGGTAACCCTTGCCGCGCACCGTGCGCAGGAACGGTCTGCCGTCTTTTACGGCAGAATCGAACTCGGGTGCCACGGCCGCGATTTTTTTTCGCAGCTTGGCCATGTGAATGTCCACAGTCCGGGTTTCGATGTCCGGGTCGGCGTATTGCCAGACCTCGGTGAGGAGCTCCTGCTGGGATATGGTGCGCCCCCGGTGGCGGTCCAGATACGCGATGATCTCCATCTCACGGCAGGTCAGGGAAATCCGGGCTTCGCCGTTTTTCAGGATCAGATTTTCGCAGTCGAAGAATAGTCCGCCGATAGTCATTTGCTTTGGGGTTGGAGCTTTGCCGCTGCGGCGCAGAACCGCTTCGACCCGGACCAGCAGTTCACTCAGGGAAAACGGTTTGCGCACATAGTCGTCAGCGCCGGTCCTGAAACCGGTGACCACGTCGCTCTCTGCTCCCTTGGCCGTGAGCATGAGAATCGCCTGGTTCGGTTTTTTGGCTCGCAGTTCCCGACAGATGGAAAAGCCGTCCAACCCCGGCAGCATAACGTCGAGAATCACGAGATCGAACTTTCCTTCCAGAGCGGTTCGGAGTCCTTCGACACCGTCGGCGATCCCTTCGGGTGCATAGCCGTGGAAAGCGAAGAGGTCGAGAAGCCCTTCAAGAATGCCGGGGTCATCCTCGACCACAAAAATTTTAATCTTGTCTTTTGCCATGCGCTTCTCCCCTGCCCCTGTCGGGCCGCTTTTTCCACGGCCAGCTAAAATGTACCCTTTTTTCAGATGTTTGGGCAAGGGATGAAGGTAAAAAGTATGTAAATTTTCAGCGGAAATGTTTTACAGAACATTGCATGGTGTTCCTCCCCGGGCTCTGTCAGGCTTGAAGAAAAAACGGATAATAATTTTTCAAACAACTTGAGCCATTCAAAAAAAGGAGGACCCATGAAAAACAGACTGATGAAATCATTGAGCGTTTTACTTTTTTCCTGCTTCATCCTGCAGGCGTTTTCTGCCGGTGCCGCGGATTCAGTTTCGCCGAAGGTGGAGATGGAGAACCCTTACATCCTTGCCGACAGGGAGCAGACGGCATATCTCCTCATCCGCTTTGCCGTGGACGGTGCACGAGAGGGAGATCGACGGCGCGAAAATCTAAACCTGGGACTGGTTATCGACCGTTCCGGTTCCATGGTAGACCGTGGCAAGTTGACTTACGCGAAACGTGCCGCCCAAGATCTGATCGGGCATCTGAAGGTGGACGATATTATCGGTATCGTCGAATATGACGACCGCATTTCGGTGCTCTGGCCTTCCTCGACAGTGGATGATCCCGGTGCGATTCGCAGAGCTATTTCCACCCTCGCACCCGGTGGCAGTACCAACCTTGCGGGAGGAATGATGGAAGGCGGTCGCGAGGTGTTGCGCAATGGCCTGGGGGGAATCAAGAGGGTTTTCCTCATGTCCGATGGCCTTGCCAATGTCGGCGTCACCGACCGTCATGCTATTGCCCGGCTGGCGTCCTCCATGCGTCGCAACGGTGTGCGCATCTCGACCATGGGACTCGGTCTCGACTATGATGAGGACCTGATGCAGGTCGTAGCGGAAAGCGGCGGCGGAAGTTATTATTTCATCGAGCATCCGAACCAGATCGCGCGGATTTTTTCCGAGGAAATGGGTCGCCTGGATCGCCTTGTGAGCCGTGACGCGACCCTGGAGTTCAACTGGGGGAGTATGGTTAAAAGAGCGGAAGTTATCGGTTATCCCTCCAGTCAGAACGGCAGGCGGACCCGTGTCAACCTGACCGACTTTTACCAGGGTGAAAACCGCACGGTGCTGGTGAAACTCGACCTCGCTCCCTGTCGTCGGGGAAAGGTCAACATCGGAAAACTCACCCTCGGTTACCAGGATCTTGTCGATGGCCGGAATAAAAAGATTTCCCGCCCTGTCAAAGCTGTTTTCACCCGTGATGCTGCCGAAGTCCGCAACAACGAAAACAGCAAAGTGGCTGTGGAGTCGCGCCTGATCGTCGCCGACCAGGAGCATGAAGAGGCGGTGCGTTTGTATGAAAGCGGCAAAGCTCCCGAAGCCAAAGAGGCCATGGCGGCTTTGAGTCAGAAACTGACCAAGGATATGGACCGTTACCAGGATGCGCAACTGCAGAAAAAGCTGGACGCCTTGGCCATGGAAAAAACGGAAATCGCCCAGGCCGAATCGGATGAATCCTACCGCAAGAGTTATCTTAAAAAGAGAAAATCCGCTTTTTACAGTTCGCAGAAAGGGAACCGAGCCGGTTACATGCTTCAGGAAGGTGCCAATGGCTATCAGGTGAAGGACCTGCAGAAGGCTTTGAAAAAGGAAGGTATTTACCAGGGGCCGGAAGACGGCGTGTTTGATGAGGAGGTTCAGCAGGCAGTGGAGAAATATCAGAAAGCCAAAGGGATGCCGGTGGATGGTATTGCCGGGCCGAAAACTTTGAAAGGGTTGGGGCTGTATTAAGTTCTGATTATTCATGGAGACTGGGGGCGGAGTTTTTCCGTCCCCAGTTTTTTTTGGTGTTTTTCTCTTTTAAAAAAATAGAAGTTCTACAGTCTTGAGGATAGTATATCGGGTACTTTTCACTTTCTTGTGGAAAGACTTGGACACAGGCAAACGGTTTCTATAATTTGGTGAGGCGCGGTAGTGTGAATACTGTGCAAAACGGGGAAACCCTGTGTTGGGCCGAGAGCTTTTGTGTTGACAGGAGTGCTTTACTGAATTACAAGACTTCAACAACCAGCTTTCGAGTCGCTAGGGGTGGCCATAGGCGCCGAAGGCGCGGCCCCCTCCAAAAAGCCACTTTTTTACTTCATCACCTCCTCATATCGCCTGTTATGTGGAGCGGATGATGCATGTTGAATGAATCTGCATCACTTGATGCGTTGTTTTTTTGAAAGAAGATTGAATTGAAAAAAGTTGCTTTTTTTTCCCAGTCCCATCATTGGCCCATTGTGCGGCCTGTTTACAAACTCGCTCAAAATAAATTCGATTGTTTGGTCAGCGATCGGGAATCAGAAATTATTGAATTGAAACCTGATGCCCTTGTCGTTGCCAGTGAGTGTCCAAAGTCTCTCCGGCATTTTATCCCGGAAACCTATGTGGTCTGGCTTCGGCATGGGTTTTCAGACAAAAATTTCGCCAAGCGCTCTCTTAAACAAACTGACTTTGCCTGTGTTTCTTCTCAATGGGCAATTGATGACTTTACGTCCAAAGGATACAAACCTTATCTGGGATACTGGAAAACAGGTTTTTCTGCGATGGATCAGGTTTTTCATCGCCTTACTGCCAAAAACGGGAAACACAGGACGGATAATAGAATTACTATCCTTTTTTCGCCAACTTTTAGTCCTGAGCTTTCGGCGCAAACCCAATTGGGGCCGGGGTGGATAGAAACTGTTTTGGCGACCCAAAAAAACATCAGGTTGTTAATTAAGCCTCACCCTATGACGCAAAGGGACTCTCCTCAGCACCTCCAGTTTTACATAAAAATGGCGAAAGCATTTGAATGTGTAGAGTTGCTTGATCCTGTTTCCGATTTTTATGAAGTAATGGATATTGCCGATGTACTCATATCTGATTGCTCGTCAGTTATTTTCTATTACCTGTCTCTGAATCGGCCGATAATTTTAGTTGATAATGAAAAAAGATTTGCAAGCAGTAGATTCAACCCCAATGGTCCCGAGTGGCTGTGGCGTGATATTGGTGACGTCGTAACAACCGAAAAAGAGTTTCTCACCGCCCTTAAAGAGGCCATTGACTCGCCCCAGAAAAATAGTTCTAAACGCTTGCAATATAGGGAAAAAGTATTAAGCAATACGTTTGATGGGAAGGCCTGTGAAAGAGTTATCTTCAACCTTCAACAGCTTCTGTCTTTCTCTCCCCCCAACAGCATCATTAGCAAAAAAATGCTTTACAAAAAAAAGTTCAATCCTTGGCGCTTATTGAAATATTTTTACCCTTTAACCCGAAAAAGAAAAGATGGCCAAAAATAATTGCGTTGCTCTCATTCCCGCAGCAGGCTACGGAACAAGGCTCGGCCGTGGGCCCAAAGGGCTGCTTGAAATTGGCGGTAAAAAATTACTGGATCAGCTGTTGGCAACCGTTGCTCCCTTTGTAAGCAGGATTCTGGTCGGCGTCCCAAAAGAGTACAGTGAGGACTTTGGACACTTGGCCAGCCACAACGTAGAACTTGTTATCGGCGGCAAGACCCGCCAGGAAACTATTGAAATTTTGTTTCAACAAACGTCCCAGGGAATTGTCCTGATACAAGATGCAGCAAGGCCTTTTACCCGGGCGTCATCGATCACTCAGGTGATAGAGGCGGCGGCAATACATGGGGCGGCCGGTCTTTTCCTTGACCCAAGTGTACCTGTGGCAATTATCGAAGACGGTTTTGCAGTCAAGTCCATTTCTCGAAAAACAGCAGGAATGTTTCAAGCGCCACAAGCTTTCAAACGGGAAGTCCTGGCCGATGCAATGAGTAATACTCAAGACCTGCATTTTCAGTCCACTGCAGAAATGGTTCTTGCGGCTGGTCACAGAGTAAAATGCATTGAAGGCGACCCCTACAATATAAAAATAACGAATGAATTTGATTTCTCTATTGCAGAGAAAATTATAATGGAACAAAAGGAAAATTAAGAGAGAGGTAATATGGCCACAGAGTCACTATGTCATGATGATAAAGAATTTTTTGTCTGGAACGAAACGTTAAACCTGAATGACTACATTACGGCTTCCTACACGGTTTACACTTCTCACGATCCGGAAGTTGCGGCAATTGGCATAGCGAAAGAACAAAGCTGCTCTACAACACGATTCTCCTCTCGGCCTCCTATCGAGGGCATAGAAGCGTTTACGGCAAGAGTGGTTAGCGTATCAGTAAAAAAAGAAGATTCAGAATGTTACATCTCCCCCTACTACCTCAATACGCCAGTATACGAAAACAAAATGTCTGCAGAAAAAACTCAAGAACTCGAATTAACAATTGCGTATCCCGCTGCAATTTTTGAGTTTGGGATTACACGTATATGGAATATTATTTTTGGCGAAATTCCAAGGCTTGGATACCTGACCGGATTCAGGTTCAATGATATAAATTTCCCCAAAAGTTTGTTGGATCAATTCTCTGGACCACGTTATGGCGTGCAGGGCATAAGGGAAAAACTTAATGTTTTTGATAGACCTCTTTTCTGCAGATCAATGCGGCCGGCTGTGGGGCTAACGACAGATGAAATGATCGCTATTAACAAAACCGTTTTATCCGGCGGATTTGACATCGTAAAAGATGACGAATTGACATATGACACAGATCGCTCAGAATTTTTGAGCAGAATCCGCAGAATGGTTGAAATGAAAAAATCTGTCGAAGATGCTACAGGCGAGAAAAAAATGTACGTAGCAAACATCATAGACGATCATTCCAATTCGATGCGCTATGCAGAATTGGCAGCCAGGGAAGGGGTGGATGCCCTTCTGGTTAGTGTGTATCTTCAGGGAATGTCGATTGTCAGCGAGGTTTCCAGGATCTCTGAACTGGCCATTCTCTCTCATAATACTTGCGGCGACTTTACGACGCGCCTACCGTTCTGGGGTGTGAGCGATGAGGTGATGATTAAAATACAGCGCATGCTGGGAGCGGACTTTGTCATTACACCAGGAGAATTTTCAACCGCTTATATCCATGATGAAAAAACTGATAAAGTTATAACAGCATGCCAAAGTAGTTCGGTGCCATATAGAGCGACCATGCCAATTATACAGGGAGGGAAAACAGCTACACGCCTGCCGGAGTACGTGGGTTCGGTTGGGTCAACAGATTTTATGCTTATTGTTGCCGCTGCCGTTGACAACTCCCCGCAAGGTCAATATGCCGGTGCGAAAGCATTCCGTGATGCCTGGAATATGATGCAAAACACTGTTTAGAAAACCCGGAAACAGAGAAAAGGGAGCCATTTTTATGGCTCCCTTTTTTGTTTGGTTGTATGCTCGCGGGGAGATTTTCTAACGTTGTAACTAGGGGCAAGTGGAGAACATCTTTTATCCCCGAATGCAGGCAATGACCTCCTGCCACATCAGTTCAGCTTTTTCTTTTTCTCTGATCGATGCTGCCGAGATATCCTTTATCCACTGCTCCCTTGTCAGGCTGTCCAGCAACTGGTTGAGTTTGGCCGAGATGCTTTCGGGGGAACTGTTCAGGGGGATGAACGCGTCCTGCACCTGGTAGTCGGCCATAAGTTCTTCATATTTATGGCTCCAGCCTATGGCCATGGCAGGAACATTTTGGGATAGCGCATTGATCAAGCCATGATAACGTGCGGCGATGACCGCCCTGCAAGAGCCAACGATGCCTTTGAGTTTCAGCGGGTGCGGCTCACGAACAATCTCTACACCCTCCGGCAAAGAAGCCACAGCATCTCGCGCCAGGTTATAGTCTTGTTGCCTTCCTTCATGCATCAGCATGCAGAAAGGCTGATGCCGTTCTTTGAAAAGCCGCACAACTTGCTGCAAAAAAAGCCGGAACTGCTCTGGTCCTTCAGCCCCTGTTTTGTCCAACATGCGCGCATTGGGAATGATGGCGATTTTATCCCTGTAATTTTCCGAATTTTCGGGCGGAATGCCTTCCAGCAGGTTGGTAAAATCGGGCGCTTGTTTGATGCGTGGGTTGCCGGGTGAAATATCTTTCAAGTAATCAAACGATGTTTTTTCCCGGGCAAAAACCAGATCGGCCCCGTCCAATATCACCTTCATCTCTTCACGAATTTCCTGGTTTTTAAATGGGCCAAAAGCCTGAGGCAACAGAATGACTTTTTTACCCTGGTTTTCCCACATTTTCATGCTGTGTGCCACCTCACGAACCGGACTGATTCCCCATTGATCGCTGAAGATGAAGCCCTTTGTTTCAATGACCACATCCACGGAAGATTCTTTGATCAACCCAAACCTGTCACACCAGGATTGTGGGAGTAATTCCGCCGCATGGCCGAACTGTTTCCAGGATTGCGGCAACCACCTTGATATTTGACCGGATTTTTTCCTGAGCCGCCAGTCCCACATTTGCATATCCCACATTAAGGGGTATAACCCATGATCCACCGCATAAGAGACGCCTGTTGTCCGGTAGCAGTAGGGTGGAATCGCAAACTTTGCTCCGGGAAATTCTTTTTTCAGGCGCTGTTTAACGGCGATGGGCATGAGGGCAATACCCCTGTTCACGACTTCCACTGTTCGAATTTCGAATATGGGTGATGCAGATTTCATACTATCAATATCTGTTTTTAAGTGAAAACAAAGAGTTTGGTGATTTTAACGACCTCAAGCCGAAAATAAAAGAGATAAAAACGACAAGTTCGGTTTTGGCAAGATTTCAGCTTGTTTTTTATAGGATGTTTTAATACCTTCAAAAGATGGAAATCTCATCGGGGGATTTACCACTTTTTGTCGACAATATCGCGACAGGTGGAAAAATTTCCTACCTATTATTACTTTTAGCAAGGACCTGCCTTTCCAATGGACGAAGATGCTACTTTGAAACGGTTCATGGAAGTTCAAGATGAGCTGAGGGGATAAATAGGATAAATAGGGACAGCGCCTGTTTATTCAAAAGGAACCAATTTGCTTCATTGCCAATACGCTAACTCCGGTAGTCCCAGCCTTGAAGGGAGATTAGAGAGATGAATTTAGAGCAACTCACGGATTTCTTCAAATGGATGACGATAATTAATGTGGGTCTATTATGTTTAAGCTCTGCTCTAATCATGATGCTAAAAGGAATTATATGCAAAATGCACGGGAAGTTATTTGGGGTTACGGAAGAAAGCGTTGCTGTTGTTGCGTACGCTTATTTGGGGTTGTTTAAAGTTCTGGTAATTGTATTTTGTATAGTCCCATATATTTCCTTACTGTTGATTAAATAGATCCTGAAAAGATGAGCAGATAATTTTCAGCTTTTCCTTTTTCTGTCGTGGCACTAAAGACCTGACCCTGTCTTTCTAGAGATGAGCCATGTGAGAGATTGGATCTGCCATTTTCCTTCCTCAATTCTGCCTTATGCATTTTAAAATTTAACCAAGGATAGAAAGTAATGTTTTTTGTAGATCAACCATATGTTTCGGAATTTTTCAAAAGGACTGTCAAAGAAAATGGCATCCCTATAGTCGGCACAGAAATAGCGAAAAAGTTAGATCTTTATAATGGCACCAAAATAATTGGCGAAGATGAGGCTATTGGAATAGCTCAACAGACAAAGAATCCCATTATTTATATGACGTCTGAAAATTCAATAAATTGGGTGACGAAACATTTAGCTTTTAGCGATCTTCCTGAAAGAATAAAGCTCTTTAAAAACAAGCTGAAATTTCGTGAGCTGACAAAACCTATTTTCCCTAACTTTACCTTCCAAGAGGTGCGGGTTGAAGACTTGAAGAAGATTCAATTTAATGAATTGCCATTACCGTTTATTATCAAACCAACGGTCGGCTTTTTTAGCATGGGGGTTTATAAAGTTTCAAATTTTGAGGAGTGGGGGAACGCTATTGATTCAATAATGGTTGAAATAGATAAAATTAAAGATCTATATCCTGGAGAGGTATTGGACACCAGTTCATTTATTATTGAACAATGTATTAGTGGTGAGGAATTTGCTGTAGATGCATATTATAATTCAACTGGTGAACCTGTTATTTTAAGCATCCTCAAACATACCTTTTCTTCAGATGGAGATGTCAGTGATAGGGTTTACACTTCGTCCAAAGAGATTATTGAGAATAATCTTGAGGAATTCACAGATTTTGCTGCGAAAATAGGTGAATTAGCTGGAGCAAAAAACTTTCCAGTACATATTGAGCTTAGACGAGATAATGATGGGGCTTTATTGCCTATCGAAGTAAATCCGATGCGATTTGGGGGTTGGTGTACTACCGCAGATATCTCTTTCATTGCTTATGGATTTAACCCTTACCTATATTTTTACTCCCAAAAGAAACCAAATTGGTCGGATGTTCTCAAGGGAAAAGAAGGAAAGCTCTTTAGTATTATCGTGCTGGACAATTCAACGGGCATTGATACCAATGAGATTACGTCTTTTGATTATGAAAAATTACTTTCAAATTTTGAAAAGCCACTGGAACTACGGAAAATTGATTATAAAAAGTATCCTGTTTTTGGTTTCTTGTTCACGGAAACTAGAGAAGACAACTTTGATGAGCTTAAGAATATACTGGATTCAGATTTGAATGAATTTGTATCAACAAATATGGCAGCAACATAAGGGATAAATTGGTACCGTCATGCTGAAACCGAATATGCCGACATTTGATGAGCAAGAGGGTTCAAAGGTTCCTGCCGGACTTCCTCCTGTCATTGATGCTCATGTGCATATTTTCCCCGACGAAATTTTTTCCGCAATCCAGAGATGGTTTGATGAAAATGCCTATCCCGTCAGATACCGGATGAGCTCCTCCCGGATTATTGAGTTCCTGCTGTCACACGGCGTTAAACATGTCATTGCGCTTCAGTATGCCCATAAGCCCGGTATTGCGAGACAGCTGAATCAATATATGTCTGATACATGCGAAGAATACGGGAACCGGGTAACGGGTCTGGCCACCGTATTCCCGGGCGAGGAGGACGCCGAAGAGATTTTACAGGAAGGATTTTATTCCGGCCTGGGTGGTGTGAAGCTGCACGCCCATGTGCAATGCTTCGACATGAACTCGGATCAAACTTGCCGCCTCTATGAATGCTGCCGGGTAAATGAGAAACCGCTTGTCATGCATGTCGGCAGGGAACCGAAAAGCCCATCTTACCACTGCGATCCGTACGAGCTTTGCAGTGCCGAGAAGCTGGAGCTTATTCTAAAAGACTTTCCTGACCTTAAAATCTGTGTTCCCCATCTGGGATTCGATGAGACAGCTGCATACAAAGACCTGATTGAAAAATATGACAATCTCTGGCTGGATACGACCATGGTCATCACGGATTATTTTCCGATGGAGGAAAAAATACCTCTCGGCCATTACAGATCGGACAGAATTATGTACGGTACCGATTTTCCGAACATCCCGTATGCCTGGGACAGAGAGCTTAAGGAACTGAAAGCGGCCGAGATCTCTCCCGAAACCCTGGAAAAGATATCCTGGAAAAATGCTGTTGATTTTTTTACTCTCTCATTACAATCTGAGAATAGGGGATGTATTTGATATTTTAAGTTAAAAGAAGGAGTCAAAAAGATGAAGAAAATCAGCATCATTATCTGCGATCGCTACCACACTTGTGCCGGCGGGAAATGCTTGCGGGCTTTGCGAAATCGGGAGGGGGCCTTTGCTCGGTACAAGGGAGAGGAAGTCGAGGTTGTCGGCTATACCACCTGCGGGGGGTGTCCCGGCGGCAACGTGGAATATGCTCCGGCGGAAATGAAAAAGAATGGAGCGGAGGTCGTTCATTTGGCTACGGGCCTAGTGGTTGGCTATCCGCCCTGTCCTCGTTTGCAGGCTTTCTGTGAATTTATTCCCTCCAAGTATGGGCTGGATGTGGTTGTCGGGACTCATCCAATCCCGCAAAACTATTATGTGACCCACCAGAAGTTGGGTACGTGGCAGTCGGCCGGATGGCAGGAACGTATTCAGAACGTTCTGACAGATGAAAAAACCCGTTTGGCATACGATTGACGAAATGCTGGATAGGAAAATGTGGGGACATAATTCCGTTTAAAATCTTCTAAATAAGTATAATGTCACCTGCTTCCCCGAAGCTTCGAAGAGAAATAAATTCTTATGTCAAGCGTTACACCCTCAAAAGTCCACCCCACTCAACACAACGTTTCTCAAGAGGAAATCGAGCAGGCTATAGCTCGGGGCGCACAGCGGTATTTTGACGATTGCCGGGCGGGTGTACCGGACTTTATTGACCGCCACTTTCTCTATCCGGGTGCTGTGGCAACCAATCGTGTGGCGTGGGGCTGGGATATGCTTCGTGCCCCTGTCAATCTTTTCTGGGCGCCTGTGTATGCCTTGCTGTGCCTTGTGAGATATTTTGTTAGGAAACAAGGCAAGCTGGCTTGGCTTTATCGCCTGCTTGCCCGGGTTCCACCCGGTTTTACCACCCGGGTCCAACGACGTATTTCTGAGCTGGTCCTGCTTGACTTGCTGAAACTGAACCGACCCACCAGTCTGTTGGAAGAACATATTGTTGAGTCCTTGCAGGAGGTGTATGAATGCCACGCGAATAACCCGGTCAGCAGCGGGCACTTCCACCAGCTGATTGAGCCGTTGGTGGACGAGGCTCTCGTTCAGTACAGGGTCACCCGGACCGCCTCGGCGGATATCACCAACTGTTTGTCGTGTTCGATTGTGGGGGTTTTTGCTTTTCAGAAGTTCACCCCTGGCGGAGTCGGGATCGCATTTTTGCTGGCATCCATGCTGGCCAAAACCATGGCCGCCCGGGATTTTATTTTGGGAGAAACCCTGGGCCATGTGTATTACAGTTGGTTTCCACCGGAGACTTCGTTGGCAATAACGGCAGGCATAATGGCCGGGACTATGGCTCTGCTGGCATCCTTTGCTGCGCTGTCGGGCATCATTACCGATCCGATTCAGGCAGCGATTGGCCTGCATCGACGCCGATTACATAAAATGCTGGATCACCTCCAACAGGATTTTCTCAACCAAACCCGTAACAGCTTTCGCCCAAAAGATCAGTTTGTGGCTCGAATTCTGGACGCTTTTGACATGATCAGGTCAGGTTTGGTGAAGCATTTACAATAAAACGGAGAACCGGTATTGGAATCTGGGATCTGGAGCGGCCAAGGCATGGGATGCAGGGAAACGCTTCAAAAGGTAAGCAGACCGATACGTCAGTCCAACAAAGCCGTTCTACCTGACCAGGAAACTGCTGCTGCGACATCCCGGCAGGAGAGCACGTCATCAAGATTCACATGGAAGGCACACTTTGAAAATAAGAGAAGCGACAGAAGCCGACTTTGAAAAAATCTGGCCTATTTTTCATGAGATTGTGTCTGCTGGAGAGACGTATGGCTATCCGCAAAATACATCGAAAGAAGAAGCCAGAAGACTTTGGATGCATTTGCCCCGCAGAACCTTTGTGGCTGAAGAAGAGGGGGAAATACTTGGAACTTACTACATAAAGACCAATCAGCCCGGCCCCGGCAGCCATGTCTGCAACTGTGGCTACATGGTCTCTTCAAAGGCAAGGGGCAAAGGTCTGGCCACGGCAATGTGTGAGCATTCACAGAAAATCGCAATTGAGCTGGGCTACAAGGCAATGCAATTTAATTTTGTAACCACGAGTAATGAAGGTGCCGTGAGACTGTGGGCCAAACTTGGCTTCGATAATGTTGGCCGCCTGCCAAAGGCATTCAATCATCCTTCTAAAGGTTACGTTGATGCGTTGGTCATGTATAAATGGCTCGAAACATAACACTTTTCTCCCCCGTTCGAAAAAGCCGGGAGCGTTAACAACTGCTATTATTCTCCGTTTTTTGAAAAGTGACGATTCCACGTTGCGTTGAAAAATAAATCATCCCTCTTTTCTCTGTGTTGAGAATCAGCATCCACCACGAAGGAGCCCTCTTGAAAACCATTGGCCTGATCGGAGGCATGAGCTGGGAGTCCACTGTTTCCTACTATCGTCAAATCAACGAGGCGATCAAGGAGCGCCTGGGTGGGTTTCACTCAGCTAAAATTGTCCTCTACAGTGTTGACTTCCATGAGGTTGAACATCTGCAGAATGCCGGAGACTGGAACGCTGCAGGTTTGCTGTTGGCTGACGCTGCGCGAGCACTTGAGTCAGCCGGCGCGGACTTCGTGGTCCTCTGCACGAACACGATGCACAAGGTTGCTCCCGCGATCGAGGCGGCAGTTCGTATCCCGTTGTTTCACATAGCCGACTCAACAGCCGCAGAAATCAAGAAAGCCAGTCTCATTTCGGTCGGTTTGCTCGGCACATGTTTCACTATGGAGCAGGCGTTCTACAAAGACCGGCTGATCGAACGCCACGGGCTCCAGGTGCTGATACCAAAACGGCAGGACCGTGAAATCGTTCACCGTGTCATCTACGATGAACTGTGCCTCGGAAAGGTTATTGACGAATCGCGATCGGAGTACCGCAGAATCATCGCAGATCTCGTGGCTCAAGGTGCGGAAGCCATCATTCTCGGCTGCACGGAAATCTCGCTCCTGGTTGGGCAAGAGGATTCAACGGTTCCCCTCTTTGATACGACGAGCATTCACGCTCGCAAGGCGGCTGAGTTGGCGTTTTCGGCAACATGAAACATGCAAAATTGAAAGGTGAGTTCGTCTGGCATCAGCAGGAAAATGAAGGCGAACTTTTCCTGGCAGGATGTTGAAAAACTGCGTCTTTGGCTCTCATACTGCGTTGCGCTGTTTTTTCAAATGCTCACATAGGGGTGTCTATGCTCTGCTTTTCAAAACCAGCGCGCCTTGTCTGAGACCCAAGCTCTTGTTTTTCAGCCCCCTGCAAGTGGTGAAAGGAAAATTAACAATCAAGTTGAAAGACCGGGATATAAACTTGAATGAAGGGCAATTTTTCATAATTCCCCGTGGTGTCGAGCATCTTCCGGTGGCCGAAGAAGAATGCCATGTTCTTCTTTTCGAACCGAAAACCGTGCTCAATACCGGAAATGTGAAAAATGAAAAAACAGTCGAAAGCCTGGTTTTTATCTAGCAAGTCAACACTATTCCTCCAATGCTAAACAAAACGAATGGGGGCAAATAGGGACAGTGCCTATTTCTTCAAAAGAAACCAGCCGATTCCATTGAGCGCATCACCTCGGGAAATAATGGGCCATGGAACATTTGGAGTGCATTCTTTGCAATACCTGTGTTGATGGGGGCAAACATGGTGCAATAAAATATGATTGGGATAAAATATAACGGTCTTTTCCAGCGGACCGCAAAAAAGCAGCGGCTGCTGAAGCGCACGTTGGGCGTCATACTTTTTGTTGCACCACAGGAAAGGATTTTTGCATGAAAGTCATTTGCACACTCGTGGTTCTTGCAGGCTTTGTGTTCTGTTCGCCTGCTGCCGCAGCCGACGGTTTCGTAGAATTGAAGAGCCCGAATAGCGTCAATAGCACAATGAACCGGCTAGAAGAGGTCGTCAAGCAACGCGATCTGAAAGTCTTCGCTCGAATCAACCATGCCGCGGGTGCAGCTAAAATTGGCAAGTCTCTGCGGCCGACCGAGTTGCTCATATTTGGAAATCCACAGGGTGGTACACCTTTGATGGAGTGTGCCCAATCGACAGGTATCGACCTGCCGCTCAAGGTTCTGGTTTGGGAAGATGCGTCTGCACAGGTCTGGTTTGGCTACAACGATCCAGCCTACTTGGCTCAACGACACGGGGTCACAGACTGCCCGGTAGTCGAGAAGCTACGCAAGGCATTGGCTGGAATCGCGGAAGCTGTCGTTGCTCCCTAACAGCGTGATGTCCAACCCTTATCAGGCCCTTCTTCGTCAAGGGCAAAAAACTTCGCGGCTCGGCCCAGTTGCTCGTGAGCAAAATTATTCCTCCAAAACTATCTGATACCAATGAACAGAAGAACCTTTCTTAAATTCACACTTTTGGGTGGGACTGTTGCTCTCGCAGGCAGTTATCCGGTATTGATCGAAAGAAATCTTGTCCAGGTCAATCGCTACAGGATTCCCATCGCCAACCTGCCTCCTTCTTTTAATGGATTTACTATCGCCCACCTGACCGACCTGCATTTTGGACCGCTTGTTTCCGAGTCATTCATCGAAAAGATAGTGCAAAGAACCAATAAATTGCGAACCGATATTATCGTCTGCACCGGCGACTTTGTGCATGAAAGGAATAGCATAGGGGCCATTGACAAAGTGTGGCCGATTTTATCCAGACTTGAAGCCAGGCACGGGGTCTATTCGGTTCTGGGGAATCATGACCACTGGGCCGATTTCGACAGGTCACTTTACTGGCTGGAAAGAACGGAGCAGAATATCCGCCATGACTGTACACCCGTTTACAAAGGAAGAGACAGGATTGTTATCGGTGGAACAGGAGATTACTGGGAAGATGAATTGCAGATAGATAAGGCGTTTTCCGTTTCGGATGAAAACGAATGTAGAATCCTACTGTGTCACAATCCCGATTCCATCGACACGAAATATAAGACATCCCCTTTCACTTGTCCTGAGTGGTCATACGCACGGCGGCCAGGTCGTAATTCCCTTTTATGGCCCTCCGGTCCTTCCCGTGAAAAACAAGATATATTCGAGCGGTTTAATTTCCACCCCCAAAACCCAGATGTTTATCAGCCGGGGAATCGGTTGGTCAATGTATCCAATAAGATTCAATTGCTATCCTGAAATCGCCGTACTGGAACTTGTCAACCCGAGATGGGTATCATAATAATCGAAGAAAATGTTGGGGAAAAGTACCATTCGCTCCATAATAAATGAGCATTGAGGCCTCATATTTACGAAGTTCAAATCCGTCTATTGTCCGTTATTGGCGGTATCTTCGGAGAAGAGCTGAGCCCCGCGCCAGATGTAATGAAAAAAGGCGACGGCCGTCACCATGCCGGTGATAGCGAAGAGCCAATCGAGCAGGCCGGCGCTGATGGTAGAGAAGGGCTGAGAGCAGGGCGAAGCCGACGGCGACGATCTGCAACAGCGTCGACAATTTTCCCCAGAGGCTTGGGACGGCAACGGAAAGGTTGCCGGAAAAATGGAGAACCCCTGCTCCGATGACGGTATAGAGGTCTTTGGCTACAACCGTTACTGCCAGCCATGGGGGCAGAAGGCCCTGGAGGCATAGAGAAATAAAGGCCACCGTAATGAGAAGCTTATCCCCCAGCGGGTCGAGAAAGGTGCCGAGTAAGGATTGCTGCTTCCAGCGACGGGCCAGATACCCATCGAGAAAATCGGATATCCCGGCAACGACAAAGATGATCAGGGCCAGGGGGAACTGACGATAAATGACCGCGATGAGAAACGGTGTCACTAAAAAAATCCGCAACAGACTCAGTGCATTAGGAAGATTCACTCGGCTCCTCCGACATATACAGTAGCCTTTGTGTCCGACGATACAGTTCAAGTATGACTTGTTTTCTCTGCAAAACAAGAATGGCCAACCCAGGGTATTTGGGCAGGCCATTCTTGTTTATTGAACTGAATAATTGGTTGTGAATTTTCAGCTATTCAAATCTGGTTGCGGCTCTCCAAAAAGAAAAGGAAGTCCTGACGGACTTCCTTTTCCACGAGTCTATGGTTTAGGAGATCGTTATTTTGATTTTGTGAAGCGGCGGTATCCCGCGAGTCCGGCAAGGCCGAGGCCGAGGAGAAGCATAGTGCCCGGCTCGGGGACAGGTGCGGTAGCAACATCCAGACCGGCGAGAGCAACATTATCAATATTAAACCAACCCGGATCTACGGCACTTATTTCAACCCAACTCACCAAATCATCACTGTTGGTAAGTATCTCAAATAGAGAGTCTACTCCGGAACTTCCGGATGCAGTCACCCAAGAAGAACCTTCCAATCGATACCGCGCAGTTTCATTTCTTTCAACATCAAAAAGGTAGATACCGTTTACGACGACATCCGGGGTGAAAGAAACTTGAAGTCTTTCGAAATCATCAATTTCGTCATTCTCACCCACACGCGAATCAATTCCAAGTCCATCGTTTTGGTAGGTAATATCCCTGTCCTGCCCCCAGCTATTATAACCGTTTAACGTAATATCCAGCAAACCGTCATAACCGGTTACCGTAAATGATGATTGGCCATTTGCTCCGGACCATGGATCGGATTGAGTAAAGTCAACATAAAGCGCTGAAGCAAATCCGACTGTTCCAAATAACAATAAAATCCCTGCAAAAAAACCAAAAACTTTTTTCATAATCTTCCCCCAGAAAGTGTGTTGCAGTAAAAACCATAATCGATCAGTACATTTGAATTTCTTTCAACTTTCAAAACTGATCTATCGTTTTAGCAAACATCATTCCAAATAGAAAAATCAATAAAAACAGACTTTTAAGAATCGAATAGCTTCGGGTGTAAAGTTTCCCGACGCCGCGAGATCAGGAAAAAAGAAATAGAAAAAACGAAAAATGCACCCCCAAACAAGCAGAATTTATTCAGACGTTGTTTCGAGGATGTTTTTTGAAATTAATTTCTTTAATGAAAACAATATGAACGGGGGTTTTGCAATTTCTCTTTTGTCCTTTTTCACTATTGGAATTTTTGATTTAGGTAAAAAAAGTATTTCGGGCAGAAATTTTAACAGAAAACAAGAAAAAAAGTTGTAAGGTTTTTCGACGCTTATTAATGGCGAATAAGAGGTCTCAACAACAGCGATTTCTTTGCTCATCACGGTAATACGCTAATTTTAAATAGGTTTTTCAAGATTCAAGAGTGAAAAGCGAAATTGCTTATCGGAAACATCCATGGCAGTCCTGTAAAATTTTTCGACAGAATGAAAGCATGATTTGAAAAATGAGGAGACTGGGACATTTCCTCTGCCGTGTGAAGGGTGCCTGTCGGGGTTCTGCTTGAGGTGTATTATCAGAGCGGATCGATGCAGGTCGGTATCGTGGAGTTTTCATATAAAATCAAAGAGTTCCGGCGTTTTTGATCTCAAAGTAGGTGTTGACAATGGATGCAGGCAACTGGTGTGTCGTGACGTCCAGAGCGTAAATACCCAAGTGTTGCAGTTGCTGGTGCAGCTTATTACGCTGAGCGAGATAGTTTTGCAATGCCTGATACCGTGCCGCTTCGGTGAAACCCGTTATGGGTGCGGAGAGTGTTTCATCTAGGATGTCTTCCCGCAGATTGGCGATAACCACCAGGTGTTTGCGACGCAGTTGCCTGGTCATCGTCAGCAGGTCTTCGTGATCTTCGGCCCGACTGTTGGTGACAATGACCATGAGTGATCGGCGACTCTGTAATGCCAGCAGGTCCTGGGTGGCCCGCAGGTAGTCCGATGCACTGGTCGAAGATTCAATGTCATACATTCCCATCAGCAAGGCCCGGACCGAATCTCCCTGTTTTCGCGGCGGCAGCCATTTTTCGGTGCCGCCGAAAGAATAGAGCCCGACACCATCACCCTGTTTGGCGGCCACATAGGCCAGCAGGAGAATACTGTTGAGCGCCTGGTCAAGCTGGCTTTTTCCCGACTCCATATGGCGCATCCGGCGACCGCAATCCAGCACGAAAACGATCTGCTGGTCCCGTTCATCCTGATACTCCTTGGAAATAAGCCTCCGGTAACGAGAAGTGGCCTTCCAGTCGATCTTCTGAAGTTCATCCCCTTCCCGGTATTCGCGTAACTGATGAAATTCTTTTCCTTCACCACGCTTGGTCAATTTCCTGATGCCCATCATGCTGAGATGGTGGTGGGTGGCGAGCAGTGCATAATGGCCTATTTTGCGAAAGTTCGGGAAGACTTTAGTCTCGTCGCTGCAGGGGAAAAACCATTTCTTCTGCCACAGGCGTAGCGGGCTGTGGATCAGAATATCGGCGCCGCGAAAGGTATAGTGCCCCCGCTTGGTGGGAAACACGCGATATTCGATGGTCGCGCAATGGCCCGCTTTCAGGGAGAAAGAATTTGGTTGATCCTGAACCTGAAAGTCCGGGTGGCAATGATCGTGAATCTGCAAAGAGAGGAGGTGGCGCGCCGCGCTGGTTATTTTAAGGCTGACTTTGCTCCAGGCGGTTACCGGCAGGTTGTTATGAACTGTACGCTTGAGTTTCAATGCCGGACGCCGCAAACTCAGCAATCCATCGAGCAGAGAGGTGCCAAGCAGGAGCCCGGCCAGGATCTGCCAGTAGGCTCCGGCGGGCGGAACGAAAAAGGCCAGCAGGCCGACCGCGGTCAACAGGGTCCACAGGGCGATATGCAGGGAGGTCGGAAGGATCATGGCCTCATCACATGCGTGGAGCTTCGACACTGTCGAGCAAGCCCGCCAGAACCTGGTCAGTGGTATAGCCCTCGATCTCCATATCGGCTGAGAGCTTGATGCGGTGGCGCAAAACCGGGAGCGCGACATTCTTGACATCATCCGGCGTCACAAAGTCTTTCTCATGCAACAGAGCACTGCCGCGGGCAGCCCGCAACAGGTTGATCGCCCCCCGGGGGCCGGCGCCGAAATCGATCCCATTCCATTTTCTGGTGGTGCGAATGATCTTCACAACATACCCGACGATCTGATCGTCAACGGTCATATGGGTGAGCAACTTCTGCAAGGCAAGGACATCGGCAGAAGTCAGGATGGTGTTCACACTGCTGCTGTCCAATCCGTCACCAATAGAGCTGCGAGTGGCATAATTGACGATCCGCTGTTCATCCTCGTCCTCCGGATAGTCTATGAATATTTTGAACATAAACCTGTCTGTCTGGGCCTGGGGCAGAGGATAAGTCCCCTCCTGTTCGATGGGATTCTGGGTTGCCATGACAAGAAAAGGGTGGGCAAGCGGCAGGGATTTGCCTTCGATAGTGACCTGCTGCTCCTGCATTGCCTCCAGCAGGGCCGCCTGGGTTTTGGCGGGAGCTCGGTTGATTTCGTCAGCCAACAGAAAATGACTGAAGATCGGGCCTTTCCTGATTTTGAATTGGTTGTCCTGCATGTCGAACATGCCATGCCCCGTAATATCACTGGGCATCAGGTCAGGGGTGAACTGAATCCGCTTGAACTGGGAGCCGGCCGCCTTGGCCATGGTTTTGGCCAGCAGGGTCTTGCCCAGGCCGGGAATTCCCTCAATCAGGATGTGACCGGCACCGAGCAATCCGGTGACCATTTCCCTGACGACCCGGTCCTGCCCTACGACACTTTTGCGTATTTCCTTTTCCAGGGCCTTGACCTTCTGAATGCCCTCGCTGAATGTAATCGTATCCGCTTGAATGTTATCTTTCATTGCGAGCCTGTTCTCCATTGTGTATGAGTTCCTCTATTTTTTGTAACCCACGGCTTGTTCGTATCAGGTCCTGCTCGCTGACAATTTTGCTCCGAAACACCCCCATGAGTTCGTGCTCCGTAGCTCCAATTTTTGTCGCCAGCTTGGATATATTTATCGCCTGCTCTTCCCGGCCTTGCCGCAAACCGGGGATTTGCCTGGCCAGCCGCTGGAGCATCGTTTTCCTGTTTTCCGCGATCATGCATGACCCATTGTCCATGCGCCAGCTGTACAGCCCGGTGGCGTCGATATGGGCCAGGATGTTTCTCCTGCTGTCGAACTGTGGACGCAACAGACCTCCACTACGCTTCTGCATCCTCCAGAGGGCGAGTACGGTCAGCACGGCAAGAGAGAGCCAAAAGTAAGGCAGCCGGTTCCAGAGTATGCTTCCAAGGGAATCCGTTCTGGCGGCATAAAGCAGCCACACGCGGTCGGCGTCCCGCACCAGCCATGAGAGGAAAAAGGCGTGATCATATTCCCCGATGGACCAATTATTAAAGAGCAGCATCTCACTCATGACCGTCATCGTGCCGTCCCCGACTTTATATTGCAGCAGCCAGGCGCCATCTTTTTTTACCATCTGGTTGTGGGCTTTTCTTTGGCGGTCGGCTTCTTCCTCGTATTCCATACGGTAGGAACCGTCAATTCGGAAAGTGGCCGACTGGGCGATATCGTCCAGAAGCGTCCCGTTGAAATACTCGAGCTGTACCGGGAAACCAGCCACATTCAGGTCGATGAAAGAGGTGTAGGGATGATAGCCCTCATTCTCTTCGTTTGCCCCTGAGCTGTCGGGCTCGGATGGGTTTTCTTTATCCGTCTCGGACACACCTTTGGGCTTGGCCTCCGTTTTTTCATCATTTTTATCTGGACAGCCACAGTTTTTACTGCTGCCTTCCTGCAATTGCACACCGACTCTCTTGAGAATATCGTCCGCACCCGGATGATTGCTGTCGGCTCTGCTTGGAACCAGGAGAAGATGTCCCCCTGCTTCTACCCAGGCAAACAGGCTATCGGTCAGATTCCTCCCCATTCCGGCGGGCATCCGGCGAAGAAGTATGGCATCCCCGGTCGACGGCAGGGCGGAAAAAAAATCCATCCCTTTGCGGCTCGAAGTTTTCTGCCCCAAGGCCTGCAAATATCCTTCTGCGGCCAGGAGCAGGTTTTCCCGGGCGGCCGGTGAATCCCACTGGTATTCCTCGTAGGCCTTTCGCTCATGAGTTTGCAGGAACCACAGGGTGCCGAAAGCCCCCAGCAGCACGAGAAGGGCGGGCACAAGCACCTTAGGTGTTAGGAGTCCGGCGGCCAGTGTCGGTCTGGTCATGGCTGCACCCCGTACAGCTCATTCCACTGGGTGATCAGTCGGTGGCAGGCTTCCCCATTCGGGTTGCGGTGGCCGTAAGCCAGGAACACCCAGAGGCTGGTCAGGTCGTCAAAAAAGGTCCCTTCCACTTCCGGTCGTTGATCTTGCACCTGGTGACAGCATTCGGCTTCCGTAAAAGAGGGGTGAATCTCAAGGCGATGAAGGTTGACCAGGCGAGACAGCGTTCCCCGGTAGAGGAGACTCAGGGTATCCCGTTTCCTGCCTTTTTCAAGCAGTTCGAGGCATGATGCGCCGATATCCTCGGGAAGGCTCTCCGGCCTGATATCCATGCCGAACATGATTTCCGGAGGGGCGTAGGCGCTCTCGCGCGAGCCGGAGCGGTTGTCCAGCCACTCCCGAAGCCGGGAATATTTCAGCAACAGGAAGGCAGTGATGATTCCGGCACAGCACCACAGCAGGAACTCCCCGTACTTGGCAAGGACGGGCACAAGCTTCTTAAAAAATCGGGCGAGGACTTCTAATGCCTGCGCCCACAATTTTGTCCAGGCCGAAGTTGTTTCAGGAGAATCCTTTTCTTTGGCCACCCATTTATATTTAGTGACCTTCTGACCGAAATCTTTGTTTCTCAGCACACGGGTAATGGTTTCGTGAGCTGTTTTTGGAGCGGGGGCGTTTGCCCTGGCCTCGTTCGGCAGTATCGAGAGAGGGATGGACAGCAGTAGAATAAGCGCCGCTAAGGTTCGAACCATTCCATTTTTCAATCTGCCCAGTCGTTGCCCCATGCGCTTGAAGCCGATTTCGATATCCCATGCCTCCAGCTCGACCCTACGCGAAATATACATCATGAAACCTGAACAGGTGTAGAGCGGGGCAAAAATGGAGCAGCTGAGGAAATAGGCGGTTAACAGAATCCAGTTGTCGGAACTGGAGACGAGTTTGCCGAAATTCACCCAGCGCAAATTCTCCGGAACAAGCCAGAAGAGAACCATCATCAGGGAGAAGGTCAGGATGAGTTCTATGCAGAACCCGGCCGCGGTTAGGAAGACTGCTGTTTCGGAGTTGTTAACGAGCAGTGTCAGGCGACTTTTACGGGATTTCCCCTCAAGCCCCTCCAGTTGCAAGACCGGCAGGGAAAATAAACGAAACGGGCTGAATCGGGTTAGGAGAATGGTGATTATCCGTTTGAGAGAAAGCTGTTTTCTCGCATCCTTGAGGGTGCCCCGCACAGTGCCCTGCTCGCCGAATAAGGCTTTACTCACCCAGTTGAGGATGGGCAATTCGTAGAATGGCTTCAACAGCCAGAACAGGAACAGGGACCACTTGGTCGTCGCTCCGGGCAGTAGAAACCCACAACCGACCCATAGTAGAAAGAAAGGAGCTGCGGCCAGCAACCAGAGGAGCCAAAGTTTCCCATACCAGTGCCTGGCAAGCATGAACCCGCTATCGATCGCCTCCCACGGACTTCGGGGGCGGATAGCCAGCGTGACTTTCTCAAGATCCACGACGGCTCCTTCCAGCAAAACCGAGGTAGAGGGCAACCAGCATCCAGTTACAGGCGGCTACCCCGTACTTTATCGTCGGGGATAGCGTGGAAGAAGACCAGAATGCTTCAAAAAACGCTGCGGCAAGCAACATTACCGCTGCCCCCATGACCAGCTTCAGGGCGATGGGTGCCCGGAGTCGCAGCGCATCCGTTCGTTTGTAGCGTCCAGGGCGGATGAGGCTGTAGCCGAGCAGGAGCCCGGCTGCACCGCTGATAACAATGGCGGTCAACTCAAATGCTCCGTGTCCCGAAACAAATGGCCAGAATGTCGTGCTGAAGGGAGGATGTGACAGGTGCCCCGCGACCCCGCCGATCATCGTCCCGTTAAAGACCAGAAAGAAAATCGAGCCGAGGCCAAAAATGATACCACCGGCAAAGGTACGAAAACCGATGGATATATTGTTCAGGATATAATGCCCGAACATGGCGAGGTCGGTTTCGGACCCTCGTTTCGCCAGGCGGCCGACTTTCCTGTTGGCCGGGTCGTACATCGACTCCATTTGGACGACCTGGCTTTCATCCGTAATGGAGTAGATCAATGTCGGGTTCCGGTACGTCGCGATACCGATTGCCACGGCGGGTCCGTAAAATAGAAGAAAGGCCAGCCAGAATGCCGGGTAATATTGGCGAACGGTTTGGGGAAAATCTATTGCCAGGAAATTGATCGATGCCCATATCAAACTGGTTTTTTTTCTATATAACTGCCGGTGGCCACGCAGGACCAGGTCGTGCAATCTGTCGACGAGCGCGGGGCTGTAATGCCTGGCCTGGGCAAGGCCATAATGGTTGCAGATCTGGCGGTAGTGGGAGGGCAGATCCGCAAGGGGAACATCCGTTTTTGCGCTATCCGATTTGGTTTCCAGTGTTTCCAGCAGAAGCCGGAAACGATCCCACTGATCCTGGTAGGTTTGTTCAAAGCGACTTTGATTCATGGGCGGCTTTGCCTCTCAGAAACCAGTTGCCAATAGCCAGGAGGCGGTTCTCCGGAATGTCCCCCCCGGTTATATCGGTTAACAGAAAGGCCAGTTCATGGCGACGTTGCTCCGACAGGTCAGCGGCTCGTTCGCAGAAATCGAGAACCAGCCGCTGTTCTTCCAGCTTCAAAGGGACCGGCGCAGGAGATGGGGGATAGTCTGGGATGCTGAAGCTTTTTGTCTTATCCCTGTGGTAGACCACAACTGTGCCTGCGGCAAGGTCGCCGAGCCGTTTAAAGCGGGAGTTCATAAGCATGGTGATGAAACCGGTCATGTTGAAAAAAGGCAACAGATCGATACAGCGGATAAGGTTTCTGAGCAGCGCGGAAGACCAGGATAGAGGGGTCCCGTCTTCATGGACCACCTGCAGTCCCATGACTTTTTTCCCCGGCGTCATGCCGTTATGTACTTCAAAAAGGACCGGATAGAACCATTCGATCACGAACAGGCCGATCAAAAGGATTCCCCTTCCCATCCCTCCCAGCATAGCGACGGTAATTCCGAGGATGATATAGAGAACAATCCGGATGGCAAAATCGATAAACCAGGCCATCCCACGGACCATGGGACCGGCCAGAGAGAGGCTGAGTTCCACACCCTCCGGGGTCTGGTAGTGGGAGATGGTGTCGAGTTTGCCCGCCAAGTGATATCACCTTCCGCCATGGCCCGATGTTACCGGGCCATGGTAATGCCTTACAAAAAAAAGGAGGAATTTCAGGCGGTCCGATAGAAAATATCCCGAAAACTTGTATAGACGGAGAGCCCTCCGATTGTTATCAGCGGAAAACCCAGGAGTGCCAAAATCACCATCGGCAGGACGACGGTTAACATTGACCCGTCATTGCCGAGGAATAAGGTTACCAAACCGCTCACAACGGAAAAGGCGATCGTGATAATTATGCCGATAGCGAAAAAGGCCAGACTATACACCAGAAAAGCCAGCCAGTTTTTCAAACAACCCTGAAAGCTTAGTTTGTAGGAGGTCAGTGCCTTTCGATCAGAGAGTGCCACCAGGGGGGTGGTGAACCAGTAGGCCGACATGAGAGGGATGGAAAGAGCTAATACAACCAGTACGATTATCAGGAACATGGACATATTGTTCTGCATCGCCATGGCGGCTGCCTGCGGATCGCCGCCGATGCCGAACATTGCCAAGGCGCCGGTCCCTGCGAGCAGGCCAATCCCAACTCCTACAAGGATAAAAAAGGCAAGGTAAATCACGCCGATCATGAGGAGTTGATTTCTATTGTGTTTAAAACCTTTGAACATGTGACCGAAGGTGAGAGTTCCGCCTTCCGCCTGCTCATGGGCTCCCATTATCATGCCTCCCCCCAGCAACAGGCCGAGGAAGATATTGATCAGAGAACCGACAAAAGGGAGAAGGCTCAGCGGAATGGTAATAAGCATGACAACAAAGGTCATCCCCAACCACTTCCAGGGTTCCGCCATAAATAATCCGATAGCGGTCTTAACCCAGTACCAGCCCCGGGAGCCCGCAACCTTCTGCGGCTTGTCCAGCCAATTGCCGGGTGCTTCTTTCTTTTCAACCTTCAGATCCGCCATGGGTGCGGCATAAGGATTTTCCGGAACCGGCTCCTGAACCGGCAGCGGCGGTGGTTTCTCGGCTGAGGACTCTTGGGACATAGCTGGTGCCGGTGCCTCCTTCTTGACCTCTTCCGTCTTCTCCACGACAGTGCCTGCCTGTGGTTGGGGACCCGACTCACTCAGCTCAATCTGCAGGCCGGCTTCCGTGAAGCGGGAATAATATTTATCAGCCGTTTCCCGGTCCACGTCTTTTTTGATCAGGACAGGTTGGCCGGAAGAGAGGCGCTGCTCGGCCATTTCCCTGTCCATTTTGGTAATAGAGACGAAGTTAGTGACAACGTCCTCAAATTTGAACTCGGAGTGAAGTTCGCCTGTAAACCTTACCGTGTATTTTGTGTCCATATTGTCTCCCAATCAATGTTATTTGACAGAAAAGCAGCTGCACCTGGCAGTTTCGTTTCAATCCACTTGCACATTCTAAGGCAGATGAAACTCAGCTTTATACCCAATTGGGATGGGCGAAGAGACCTTCTTTGCAAATCCAATTCCCAATAATTCTTTTCTTGGTTTTTTTTCATGAATTGGAGAAGTTAATTTCAATATTCTAATGTCTTTATTTGTCTGTCCAATATATGAGTTGCTTTTATGGCTGTCCCATAAGTCTATTGTTTCTACAAAATCAAAATGGCCTGCCAAGGTTTTTTGGCAGGCCATTTTGATATATGGCGGAGAGTGCAATGTCGAAACGAATTTTTGTTATTCTTTAAATAAGGAGTGTCTGTCAAAGGAGGGTATAAGGTCATTACGCACGACGGCTGTGAGTAACTGACCGGCGACTATGGAAATAACCATTATACATATTTTTCAGAATTATTTCCTGGCCATTCTCCTGGGCGCGATGATGGGATTGGAAAGGGAGCGAAAAGCAGCGCGTCTGGCCGGGCTGAGAACCTTTATCCTTATAACCTTGTTCGGCAGCATCTGCGGCCATATTTCGACCATGGAAGCAGGTCAATGGATCATTCCGGCCGGTATGATCGCCGTCACCGTTCAGGCCGCGATGGTGCATTTTCTACGTTTCAAGGAGGAAATCCTGGCGGGATTTACGACATCCGTAGCCCTGCTTGTCGCATTCGGGATAGGGGTTATGGTGGGACTTGATCAAAAAATGGCCGCGGTTGCTCTGAGTTTGGCGACAACCGTCATTCTTTACTTTAAGCCCCAGATGCATGAATTCTCGCAACGTCTATCAAAACGCGATCTCTATGCCATTTTTCAGTTCGTTCTCATTGCTTTCATCATTCTCCCGCTTCTCCCGGATCGTGGCTTCGGTCCGTACAATGCCTTGAACCCATACAATATCTGGCTAATGGTGGTTATGATCAGTGCCCTTAACCTGGTCGGATACATTACTCTGAAAGTTGTCGGTCAACGCTGGGGTGGACCGGTTCTCGGTCTTCTCGGGGGAGTTGTGTCCAGCACCGCTACGACACTGTCCTTCAGCCGACATGCCAAAGAAAACCCGAGTTTCTCAATAATGGGCTCGTTGGTTGTTTCTCTTGCTACCATAATCGTTCTCATCAGGATGGCGTTTCTGGTCGGGATTATCCACATCGAGCTGCTGCCTAAACTGGCGCTGCCGATGGTCGGAATGTTTCTGTGTGGATTGGTTCCCGCCCTGATTATCTGGAGAAAAGCCACTATGCAGGAAACTCCCGTTCCGGAAGCCAAGAATCCAATGGAACTTAAGCAGGCACTTTTTTTCGGTCTTATATATGCCCTCGTTCTGCTGGGTGTTTCCGCTGGGAAGGATTTTTTTGGTGATAAAGGGGTTTATATCGTCTCGCTGATTTCCGGTCTCACCGATGTCGATGCGATCACGTTGTCCAATGCCAGGCTGGTCGGAACCGGGACGCTGGGAGCAACTCAGGCCGTGATCAGTATGCTTCTGGCTTATGTTGCCAATCTTGTTTTTAAGCTGGCCATGATAAGCGTTATCGGCACACGACAGATGTTTCGCTGGGCTCTGTTCTGCTTCATCTGCCTTGCGCTGCCGGCACTGCTGGTTGTTATTTAGCACAACTAGCCTCCCAGAGGCCGAGTCTGGGTACCTGGAGTTATTTTCCGGTTTAACGTGCTTGGTGACACCTCAACAGCTCTATTCTCTTCTTCAATGGAAGTCAATCATCCTTGCCTAAAACTAGGCACAAAAGACCTGACCCATTTTTTTTGAAAGTGACATGATTTTCTCATAAAACCCATTTTTCTGATCTCTTAGGGGCGGGAGAGAAACTGGGATACATGATGTGATCCGCTTTTTGCTCTGAATTGCACTTATCAGAACTGTATATGGGCTGCGAATTTCACCTTTTATTTATATCCGGCTCGGAACAGGTGAAAATTGCAATGAATCGAGTAAACTTTGACTAGAGTTCTTTTCCTAACTCTTTCCGGATTGTTTTGAAAAAGAGCTGATAATATTATCCTGTCAGAAAAAGGGAGGAAATCATGAATCCCGTCAAAATAGAAACCCGTCAGGGAAAGACTATAACATTGGGTGAGGATGCGCTGGGTTCGTTTGCGAGTCAGCTGCGAGGCCAACTCCTGAGTGAAAACGATACTGAGTATGAATCTGCGCGCAAAGTCTGGAACGGGCTGATCGACAAAAAACCGGGCTTGATTGTGCGCTGCCTGGGAACGGCCGATGTTATTGCGGCGGTGAATTTTGCCCGCGAAAACCAACTGTTGTTTTCCGTCAGGTCCGGAGGGCACAACGTCTCAGGCTCAGCCATTGCCGACAAGGGGCTGGTTATAGACACTTCGCAAATGCGCACGGTGCATGTCGATCCTTCTAAAGGTACTGCCTGGGTGGAGGGTGGTGCCCGGCTCGGAGACCTCGACCATGAAACTACCCCGTTCGGGCTTGCCGCCCCTGTTGGTGTCGTCTCCGAAACCGGGGTGGCCGGCCTGACCCTGCATGGCGGCGTGGGCTGGCTCATGCGCAAGCATGGGCTTTCCATCGATAATTTGAACGCCATTGAAATCGTAACCGCCGATGGGCAACTGGTCCGGGCATCGAAAAAAGAGCATTCTGACCTGTTCTGGGCGTTGCGGGGTGGGGGCGGAAATTTCGGCGTTGCTACGGGTTTTGAGTTTAAACTCTATCCGATGGAGCCGCAGGTTTCGGTCCTTCTGCCGATCTACCCGATTGAAAAAGCGCGGGAGGTCATGACGGTCTGCCGGGATTATATAGCCAGCGCTCCTGAAGAACTGATGGTTTTGGGCGTCTACTGGAGCGCTCCCGCGGTGCCGGAAGTCCCGGTGAAATTTCATGGCAAACCGGTTCTGATTCTTCTCGGCTGTTACAGCGGCCCGAAGGACAGGGCCGAAGAGGTTCTCGCTCCGCTGCGTACCATCGGCGAACCTATTGCCGATCTGAGTTCATCCATGGGCTGGAAAGAGGTGCAACGGCAACTTGATGAGGATTACCCCGCCGGCATCTTCTATTACTGGAAATCACTCTATCTCGACCACTTGAATGAGGAGGCCATGGAGGTCTTGGAGCGGCATGCTCTGAATCGGCCCTCCGCAGAATCATCCATTGATGTCTGGTTTCTCGGCGGAGAAACTGGGCGTGTTTCACCGACAGCCACGGCGTTTTACAACCGCAACCATCCGATCATGATCGGCATCGAGGCCAACTGGCACGACCGCGCCGATTCGGAAGCGAATATCGCCTGGGCGCGCACCATTTTCGATGATATGCAGCCGTTCTCCAGTGGCGGGAATTATCTTAACTTCCCCGGGTTTGTAGAAAACAAGGAGGCGCTGCTCAGAGGCGCTTACGGGAAGAACCTGGAGAGATTGATGCGAGTGAAAAAGATTTATGATCCGGACAATATATTTCCCGGATTGCTGAATATTGCTCCCGCTTGATTCTCGAAAAAGTTAATAAAGCCTGGCCAAAATTAAACAGGCTTTTGTGGAGACAAAGGAATCTTTAGAAAGATAATGATTTAAAAAAAATCTGTCCCATTAACTTGTATTTGAGTTTTAATTTTAAAATGGGGTTCTGTCTTTTGGATGATTTTATTTAAACGTTGATGCCGGGTTTGGAAAAAGATCGGCCGCCCATTAAAACTTGCGCAGGGGCCGAAAATTTTTTCAAAAAGACATTGTCGTTTCTTTGACGAAAGTGAGTTTTATGAGAACAAAGATAACACCCTTTTTGGCCCTTTTCCCCATTGTTTTTCTACTGATGTCCTGCTCTCAGGAACCAGGTCCAAAACAATGGATTCCCACTTTGGAAAAGACCACGTTCATCTATCTCACGGATACGGTGGGCAAAGCCCTAAAGACTGTCGATGAGACCGGCAATGAGATAAATGCAGGTGATTCCGCGCAAGCTCATGAATCTCTAGAGAAAATCAGACACTCTTTGCTGAAGCTTCAATTTTTCGACATCCCCATGACCGAGTTCAGACAGATTATCTACGATGCAGACCGGCTATATTATTTGGGTCGGAAGGATGAGGCGAAAAACAATCTGAAAAAAGGGAAAAAGATTCTTCTTGGAATTGTTGATGCTGTCGGTGCCCCCGCGAAAGGTTCGATAAATGAAATTATCCAGCATGTTGAGGAACTGGAGATTGCTTTGGTTCATTCCCCCGAAAAAGTCGGGCAAATTTTAAAGACCCTTGGAGAACGGATGAATTTGATATTGCTCAAAGGTGATCTGGTTCTTGCCGGAACGACCTTTAAGGGAGAGGGGTAACGCTCAAGGTTTGGGGCTCTTCGGGAAAAGGAAAAAGGAGTTATTGTTTATCCTTTCCAGGAACCGAATTGGTATGCTTCAGTGTTGAATTAGCTCCTCTCATCTCGGTCAGAAGCTCTATCTGGACTTCCTGTATCGCGACCAGGCGTTCCCATTGATGGGACAGGAGATGATCCAGCTTCTGGTGCAGTTGGCGAATCTCAAGTTCCGCCTTGAGATTGATCTGGTAATCGTGCATGGCCCTGAGGCGGTCTTTTTCCTCCTGCCGGTTCTGACTCATCATGATGATGGGAGCCTGCAGCGCAGCGAGGCAGGACAGGATCAGGTTGAGAAGAATGAAGGGATAGGGGTCGAAGGGTTTGAGAAGGAATACAATGGTGTTGATGAGAACCCAGACCACGATAATAACTGCAAATATGATAATGAATTTCCAGCTTCCGCCAAACCGTGCGAAACGATCCGAGAGCCGTTGTCCGAAGCTGAGCTGGGTTTCGAACTCCTGATCAGTATGGGTGGCGAGGATCTCGTGTCTGGTTATGCTTTCCAGGACCTCTTTTTCCAGTTCAGACAGATCCCCCTTCTCCTCTTCAATGAGAGAGAGTACATACTGGTTGCGAAACCGGTTCAGGTCGTCCAGGCAGATGAATCCTTCATCGGACCATTCCGGGCAGGATTGTCTGATGAGGTCGGCGACCACTGGCCGTACCACGCCTGCCACCAGGATCTCAGTTTCCTGTTCCCGCCGTCCGCAGATCTGGCAGCATCGTTCTCTCGGCTCTGGCTCATCCGCCATGGTTCTTCTCCTTTTCTTTTTGAAAAAAGAATAGCACCATGAAGAAAAAATACTCAAGGCTCGGGCTTTTTTATTTTTTTAAGTCTTTTTGGAGAGCTGGAGAATCAATGACTTAAGGTGATCAACACTATCCCCCCCAGAAGCATCAGTGCCGTTTCAAGTGGATGCTCGCGAAGACCTTTCTCCTTGAAAAGCAGATGGCCGTAAAAAAACTCCGATCAGGAGGCTCAGGTGCTTGATGGATATCATGTAGGCGACCTGGGCCATGCTGATGGCGATCATGTAGGAAATGAGCATAATCGCGTAGAATAAGGCGGAAGAGAAAAAAATCGAGAGTCTGGCCGGAATATTTCTAAATCAGATAGGTTATGGCCAAGCCGATCACCAGGAACAGGAAAAGGCAGCGAATCAGCCTGCTCCCCTTTTTGAGGGCGATCTTTGCCCCGACCAGGGAACCGAGGGCCGTACAGACAGTAAGGGGAATCCCGATTTTCCATATGACATGCCCGTTTCCGATAAAAACCGGCAGTGACGCGGCTGTTATCAGAATGTTCGGCAGCTTGGAGTTGGCAACAGCCTGCAGAAAGGAATGACCGGACAAGTATACCAGGAGAAAAATGATAAAAATATTGGTCCCACCACCAAATATTCCTGTGTAAAAGCCGATCAGGATACCGCAAAAGAGGTTCAGAAGGTCGTGCCTGAAAGTGAATTCGACCTTTGTTTCCTGAACACCCATGTCTTTTTTACATAAAGCGATAAGGGACATCGTTGCCATGGAAACACCCACTATTTTTTTAAGAACTTCTCCATCCAGTGAAACGGCGAGAAGCGCTCCGAGGTGGGCACTGATGGCCGCCGCGATGCAGAGGGGGACCACCTGTCTGGCATTGATGAGCCTGCTCCGGCGGAAAACGAAAAGCGGTGTGATTTCCCTGCCGACAATTGAAAGTTTTGCCGTACCGATAGCCGCATGTATGGGGAGCCCCAGATAGTTCAGGAGAGGAACCAGAACAAACATGGTGCTGCCGAGAATCGCGCCCCAAACCCCCATGACAAGACCCACCAGGCAAACGACGGTCATATTGAAAAGCGAAAAGTCGACATCCATCCGGACAACGCTCGAAGCGGGGACTGAATTCACATTCCGCCCCCGCTGAAATAAAAAACAGCAGCCTGATTCCGTTCGTTTTAGTTGAATTCGTTTTTATGCAATGGCCGACGTAACCCTTGATTCGCAGCTATTATGACGTAGTCTCCATCTGATTGCTCTGTGCTGGTCTTGATTCCAGAGTCCTTTTTGATTGACTCCATATCGAGTTCATGAATCCATTCCGGAAGATTGTCAAAGACTGAATGAAAGCCGAATCCACCCTCAGTCATCTCCTGGATGGCTTTCGCCTTGGTCCAGCCCTGAACCGCAATGCGGTACAAGGCGCACATGGTTCCGGTGCGATCCGCACCATGCAGGCAATGGACGAGAATGGGGGTGCGCTTTGGGTTGGTTGCGATCTGAAGAAAACGGACAATCTCCTTGCGTTCCGGGTGCCAGGCTTTCATGTAGATGTGCTCGTAGCCGAGCCCGGTTCCCCAGATCTCATCGCGATCGGAATGGTAGGAACGGAGATTGACGATCGTTTCAACGCCCAACTTTTTCAGGTTTTGCATGCCCTCTGCCGTAGGTTGAGCGCTACGAAAGAGATTATCGCTGACCTTGTGGAGATTTTGAACCCCTTCAAGCTTGAGGGGCTGTGCCCAGGACTCAGGGCGATCAGCTGATTGTTGCGCAGCTAAGGAAAAACCGACAAAAGTAAAACAGATTATTAGGATTATGGCGCGTTTCATTTTAGTCTTTATATATGAGGTAGAAGAATTTTTATCATATTTTTCAGTTGGTTTCAGCTAAAAGGTTGAATTTTTTTGCTGCAAACGGTGAAAAGTTCATATCTTTCAGGCATCCAATATCAAATCGCTCCGACAGAGCCGGGGTGATTTGATATCCTTCCCAGGGACAGAGCCTAATAGCGAACAGGGTCAAAACCGTTTTTGCCAAAGGAATTCTGTCATTCCGGGTTAAATCAGCTGCCCACCCTTTTCACACGCAGGTGCCGTTCGACCACGGAAAAAAGATCCGTCGGTTTGAATGGCTTGGTCAGACAGTCGTCCATGCCGGCTTCAAGGCAAAGCTTCTTTTCCTCTTTTCGGGCATGGGCAGTCAGGGCGACAATGGGGGTGTGTTTTCCGGTTTTATTCTCAAATTTGCGGATGGTTCTCGTGGCTTCCAGTCCGTCCATTTCCGGCATTTGCACGTCCATCAGAATCAGCTCAAAATTGCTTTTTTTCCATTCGCTCACCGCCTCTTTTCCAGTCGTGACAATGACGGATTTCCAGGGGGTCTGAAGAAGGAGAAGTTGAATTAATTTTCTCAGCATCGGTTCGTCCTCGGCAATCAGGACCCGGGCCGGAAGAGTGGGAAAAATAATCCCATTCTGCCCGTCCGAAAGCTTTTTTTCTTGGTCCTGGTCAGGACATACTGCCGTTTCTCCACGCGGGAAATTGGCCGTGAAAGAAAAAATGCTCCCTTTCCCCGGCTCGCTTTTTACTTTGATTTCCCCTCCCATCTGGCGCACAATTTCCTTGGAAATGGAAAGTCCCAGACCCATGCCGCTAAACCTTCGGGTCAGGGATTGGTCCAGCTGTTCAAAGGGTTGAAAAAGGTCGCGGATTTTTTCACTGGGAATTCCGATGCCGGTATCTCGGACTTTGAAGCGTATGGCTTCGCCCGAATCGTGATTCTCCACGGTTAGAGTGACTTTCCCCTTGGAAGTGAACTTGATGGCATTTTCGAGGAGATTGATCAGGACCTGTTTCAAGCGCTGGGAATCACCCACAATATTTTTGCGCATATCCGCGCCGATTTTCAGGCTGAAATTCAGACCTTTTTCCCTGGCTTTGGGCGACAGGATTTCCATGACTCGATTCAAGGTTTTCCACAAGTCAAAGGTTTCCTCCACCAGCTCGAACTTCTTTGCTTCGATCCGCGACAAATCCAGAAGGTCGTTAATCAGGAAGAGAAGGGAATCCGCAGATTCTTTGGCCATTTCAAGATTTCGTCGCTGTTCTTCGCTGATTCGGGTGTTCAGGGTCATATCAAGCATGCCCAGGATGCTTGTCATGGGGGTACGGATTTCATGGCTCATGATAGCCAGGAACTGGCTCTTGGCCCTGTTGGCCTCTTCCGCCTGACGCTTGGCTTCCAGGGTGTCGGAGATATCGGTAATGGTTTGGATGGCTCCGATGGTTTTTCCGTCAGGGAGTTTAATGGGTGCCGCGCTGGAGAGGAGATAAACGGGGGTATCGCTCCCTTTTGGATAAACCAGAAATTCTTCATTGATGACGATTTCCCCCTGAGATGCTCGATAACCCGGCAGTTCCCTTTTTTCAGGAACGTGACCTTTTTTGGAGCGAATCCGAAACAGGTGAATGCGATCTTCAGTGCACTTTTTCACTTCTTCCTGTCTGAAACCGAGGATTTTTTGGGCTGAGGTGTTCATATGGGTGATCTTATGATCATTATCATAAAAAATGACACCTTCAGCGAGGCTTTCCATGGCAGCGGCAAGTTCACTGGAACGCCTTTCCGCTTCCTCTTTCGCCGCAGCCAGATCGTCAGCCAGGCGCTTGCTTTCAGTAATGTTTTGAATAGTGGCTACCGAACGCAGAGGCTTGCCTTCCGTGTCGCGAACGAGCCCCGCTCTCACCTGCACCCAGATGCTCTCCCCGTTTTTGCGGATGTAACGTTTTTCCAGTTTATGGACCTGCGCTTTTCCCGCCATGAGCGCCGCAAGGCCTTCCTTTTCATTTTGCCGGTCTTCCGGGTGAGTGATATCCAGTGGGCTCATTTTCAGCAGTTCTTCGCGGTTGTAACCGGTAAGCTCACACATGCGGTCGTTGACCCGGATGAATCGTCCCTTCATGTCCACCTGAGCGTTTCCCACGGCCGAATTGTCAAAAAAGGCCCGGAACTCCTGCTCACTTTCCCGCAGGGCTTGTTCCATTTGTTTTCGCTGGGTAATGTCCTGAATGGAAATAACCGCCAGTTTGGGTTGGCCGTTATTATCAAAAACCGTTGTTCCGGAGTAAGACCAGAACTTCTCCCAAGCGGGATCCCGGCGGTGAACGATCAGTTCGAGATCGAAAATTGATTCCCCGTGCAGGATTCGAGAGAAAGGCCACTCCTTGACTGGAAGGATTCGGCCGCTGGGCTCCAGAATTTCAAATAAAGAGTAGAGTCCGTTAAAAGAAGACTGAAAATCTTTCTGAGTCTTGAACCCGTGCATCTTCAAGGCGGCAGGATTCAAGGACAAGCTTTTCCCCTGTATATCGTAAATGCACACCCCCTCATGCAGCGTATTGAAGACGCTTTCCAAAGTGGTGGGGGAGGGTTCTCGCTTCGTTGCCAAGAGGTTGTTTTTTTCGGGTGTTTTCACCCCAATAGATTTCATGGCTGTCCCCACAAAGCAAACATTTGGATTTTAAAACAGGGCTCTCCTGTTCAAAATCCGTCCAAAGACATTATTTCAATGACTGCAATTTTCTAGTTGGACAACGTGAAATTTCACCTGAACCTGTTTTCAATTACCGGCCAAAAATATGTGAGATAAAAAGAACTTTTAAATTTTGAACAATTCTTCGGAAAAAGACGGGAAGGGTTTTTCTCTCGTGACCTTTCCATAAGGAAAGCCTGTCTGCTGAAACAATTATGACGATGCCTCCCGCGGGTGGATTTTTGGCCAGGGATACACTCCCGATTGTCATTTACCGAAGAATTAGATAGTGAAAATAGATTGGTGCTGAGCACTGTTCCCTGGAAGCCTTCTGAATGATTCATTGCAGGTCGGAACATGGAACACCTCGAATCATAAGAACGGCAGTTTTTGAAGAAATGTTGAAAAATAATAATATAGCCTCTTTATTGGGAATTGAGCTGGCTAGTGTTCAAATTTTACTAAGAAATAGCAATTATTCAAATTTTCAGAGCCGTCTTTCGTGCAATAGAGTCATTTTTAACTCAATTATATTCTAAGGGTTAACGTTTAACCGAAAGGTGTACGCCATTTCAAGCCGTGCTCGCTCCTTGCTCTTCGACGTACTGCAAGTGCGCCTGCAGAGCGCGTCACTGTGCTTGGCTTGATTTGACGCACACTTCCCGGTTTCGCCGACAAAGCCTCATGAATAAACCGGGCTAGTACGGAAAGCTGGAGGTGAGAACACTTTGAGATGGCATGAAATCTGGGGTAAAAGCGGATGATTTAATGAAGTACCTGGACAAGCTGAGAATGTGTCGGATTTTTCTTTAAGGTGAGTCCCGGTGTCCCCAACGGAATACTAACTGTCTTGATCCGGCTGTTCCTGATCGTTTTTGGCCAGACAGTTTCGGAAATAATACTTCATGGCCATGCGGGCGTAACGGCTGGCGCGGATGCCGATATAGTCCTGGTGAGCCACCATCACTGCTACAGCCAGCTTGGCCTCACCCTTTCGTTCCGTGGCAAAACCGACAAACCAGTCGAAGCGCTGGTCATGGGCTCGGTTGCCGATTGAGCCTGTCTTGCCGCCGATCTCCAGGCGCGACAAAGTTTTATCCCGACGATAACCACGGAAGGATTTGCGGCTTGTACCGGACTTAATGGTGGCCTGCATAAGCTTGTTCAGAACATTGGAGGCTTCAGGGGACATAGCCTGCTGTTCCGAAGCGGGACTCCCGTGGTAGAGGACGTCGCCTTTAGGGCCCACAATGCGGTCCACAATGGATGGCTCAGCCATGCGGCCTTCATTGAGTACTGCCGAAACCATTACGGCGCCGTGCAGAGGTGACATGGTGGTGTCGTTGTTGAATCCACTCGCCAGTTCGGCCCAGTTATATGGTTTTTCGCTGGTTTCAAAACGGCTGGGGGAATGAGGGAGTTCAAAATCGAGGGGCTCGTTGAATCCGAAGGCATTGGCGAATTTATCCAATTGTTCCGACCCCAGATGAAGTTGGCCTATTTTACCGAACACAGGATTGACCGATTGGGCAAAGGCGTTTTTCAACGAAACAGTATTGGTATATCGATTTCTCTTCTTTTTCAACTGGCTTTTATACAGAGTATGCTTATAGCCGTTGAAATACATTTTTGAATTGGCTGTTAAGCCGCAGTGGTCGACTGCTGCGGCTGCCGTGACGATTTTGAAGATGCTGGCGGCTGGGAAGTCGCTGCTCAGGCAGGGATTAGTGTTTGGGTCGTCCTTGTCAAAGCCTGCCAGGGCCAGGACACGTCCGGTATCGGCTTCCATTACAACGATGCCGATATAGCGCGAATTTTTGCGATCCATCTTGGCGAGAAGGTAGTTCTGGAGGTCCGGATTCAGGCTGGTCTCCACCTGCATAACCTGGTTCTTGAACGGCAGTTCGACGGTTTTGGCGGTCAGGTTGTTCAATCCGTGCACGCTGAAAAGTCGTTGGATGTCTTTCTTGCTGGACAGTTTGAGGCTCGGTCCGGGTGGCAGGGAAGCCTCAGCTGTCATGACCGGGCTCTGGGTAGACTTGTCCCAGGGCAGAGTCAAGATTCCGCAGAGGGTCGCAACCGCCAGGAAAGAGAGAGCCGTCATTCGAACCCCGGCCCGCAACCAGAGTCGTTTTGATCCTGATTGTTGCTGAAGTTCAGCTTGAAAAGCACGCCACCCGGGGCGATTTTGTCGGTTCAAGGATTTTTTAAACAGTTTTTATATCCTCAGGTAAATGATCTGTTTTTGGAAATTGTGGAGAATGAGTGATGAAAGGCGTCAGGAATTTATCTCTGACGGGACGGCTTCTTCAGACGTGCTTCAGAATTCCGGCCCTGACTCCTCCACGTATTTAAAGCAGAGTACGATACTTGTCAAATTAAAAGAGTCAAAAGGGGCAAATTTCATTTGTTTGGAACAAGTGTGTCTTTTTGACAACGAAAGGTTGCTGGAATTTCGACAGACGCACAGGCTTTCCAAATGTTGCAGTGCCTGGAAAAACTTCTCTGGAAGTGCTGTAACCCCCTCTGACCTCTATAGTTTCCTGAAAAAGACATGACGCAAAGCCTTCCTCAATACCTGTGACCTCTTTTAATCTTTTTTCCGGAACAGAGTGAGAAACTAACTTATGCAGAAATGGTGCCTCTTGTTTTTTTCCTCTCATTCGTGGTTTTTGGGAATATTCTCCCCTTGATATTGATTCGTTTTTCTATTAACAATTACATATTGCTTTGCGATGGAACGATTTCTTTCGAGCGATTAAAAATTGTAAAAACGGAGGGTACAATGAGGGTTACAAAGAAGGCTGTCCTTTTTCTGGTGGTGGGTCTTTTCCTTTTCGGTTGTTCGGTTCCCAAGGGAGATTCCCTGCAGGCGAAGAGGGACTATGTTTACCAGATGAAATCCGAAACCCTTGCCAGACTCTATCAGGAAAAACCGATTTCAAAAAACAAAATTGAAAGTGCTGTCGGCTATGCTGTTTTCAGTAGTGTCAACACAAACCTTTTGCTGCTCAGCGGTGCTTCCGGATATGGTGTCTGTGAAGATAAGCGTGCTGGCCGGACAATTTATATGAAAATGTTCCAGCTTGGCGTCGGTCCGGGTCTCGGCCTTAAGGATTACCGTGCAGTTTTTATCTTCTATGATCCGCTGGTCCTGAACAAGTTTATAGACGAAGGCTGGGAGTTTGGCGGCCAGGCGGATGCGGCGGCAAAGTCAGAGGAAAAAGGTGGTGCCGTCGGTGCCCAAGGATCTTTTGAGCAAAGCATCGAAATTTATACTCTGACGGAAGCCGGAGTGGCTTTGCAGGCAACTATCGCCGGGACCAAGTATTGGAAGGATGATGAGTTGAACTGATCATTAGGAGCCTGTCGGACTTAGGAATGAATCTATTGCGAAATCGGTAAATCGGACCATATTTCCGCAAATTATCGACAAATAGCCCTGCTATTCGATCTCAAATTTGCGAAAATCTGTCCTCGATTTCACATTTTCTCATTACGATCCCTCAAGTCCGACAGACTCCTAGAATAATAAATGCTGTTTCAAAAAGGCCTTCCAGATAACGGGGGCCTTTTTTTATGGCCCAATTCCCTCTTCCCGCCAGGTTGGATTAGTCAGGAAGTCCATTATGTCCAGGAGGTTTTTGCCCGCTCTGCGGGCTTCGGGATTTTCATACCCTGGACTGGAGCCTGTAAAGGCGCTGTGGCCGATGATGATTCGCTGCATTTTTCCCCCGGAAAACCCTTTGACGGGAATTCCCCACAGGGCGTGAAAAAAGGCCGGTTTTCCCCCGTGGGTGCCGACATAAAGGGTGACATGACCTTTGCGGCCGACCATGTGAACAAAAGGGATGGCTTTTTCCATAATTAATTTTTTTTTGGCTTCCAATCCCAGGCCGGAGAGGTTGTGCATTTGCCCGCTTTGCATCTGCGCAAAAGAGTTCCGTGGAAGCCAGACGCCGAAAACCGTAAAATAGTCCCTGAGCAGAGAGGAGCAGTCCCGGTTTTCATAAAGGCCACCCCAGCCATAGGGCTGCTCTTTGAGTTCGTCGATGATTGCGGCGGCGCTGGAACGGGTCATCGCGACGGGGAAAGTGGCGAAAGAGCTTACGGGGAGTTGGGTGGTCTCCAGCTTCGCGCTGGCGCCATTGCTGACCGGAAAAAGAACCTGATTGTTTTGGATCGGGAGGATCATGCCGATCCGGCCTTCGGCAAAGAATTCACCCTGCCCTGAAAACAAGGGTACACGATCTCGGGTCAGGACAACCTTGGGAGCCTGGAAAAAAATGTCGATCTGTTTATCCTCCACCCGTGTGAACTCATGGGTTTCCATCCAGCCTGCGACAAAGCCGGCTTCAACATATGCCCACTTACGGTCATGGCTGATATGGCGCAAAATCAGAGGTGTCCCCGGCCACAGAACCGATTCCTGAAAAAGGTCGAAAGGATAACCGCCAGGCCCGAATTTTTCGCGAAAACGGGGCCTGCGGGTTGGGAGAACCCGCAAATGAACGGCATGGGTGGTTATCCCGCGGGTATTTTCGGAAGGATATGCGGGGAGGTCGGTGTTATGGAGCAGTTCCTGGATGAAATCCTGAGAGAGGGGGAGAAGATTTTCGCCCAGCCCGCCGTTTTCCAGGATGCCGAGATAGCGCTCTGCCAGCTTTTCCTTTGCAATCGGATTTTTTACCCCTGTCCAAGGGGAAAAAAAATGAGTTAGGTATTCAGTGCCCAGTTTTTCCTGTTTCTCCAGAGAAAGAATAAGACGGTCTTCTGCAAAATAAGCGGAAGCCTGTTGGGGGAAAACCTCCAGGTCGCGGACGGAAAGTTGCCTGTGGGTGCAGGATGGGAGGGCCAGAAAGAAGATTATCAGCGAGAGAATTATCCGGATGTTTTTCAAGCCTTGCTCCAAAGCTTCGGGAAAACCATGCTGATTTGAACTGCTCAGCACCAGGGAATCGTGTTGCCCTTGAAATGGGCGCTGTTAGGCATCAGCCAACGAGGTGCATAGTTACAAGTTCTCTATACTTCCAGGTCCCGGTAATTTTTTCAGTCGGTGAGAACTCAGGGCTCCTCTCCCAAACCGCGTCCCGTTTTGAGCGATAATGCTTTTGCTGAAAGGCCGGCAACCATCAGAGGGCATTCGCTCCCCTGGCATTCATGATTCTGATGCTGTTGTCCGCAGAGAATATCTTCGTTTGCTCTGAGCATCAGCGGTAGAATCTCCGCCGAAAGCTCAGCCGCTTTTATCAGAGCGATCCAGCAGTCCCGCTGGCAGCAGCGGGCCGCCCGCAGTTCGGCGATTTCCACCAGCACCTTCTGAACCGCCTGCTGTACCTTTTTTCGTTCTTCCGGTTTCAGGGGGTTGGCGTCGAGGATAAGGCTGAAGGCGGTTCCCACCCCCACCGCCGCGCCGCAGATACCCATGAAAGCACAATATCCGCCGGCAACGGAACTTCCTCTTTTGATTCCGGTTTCAATGGTTGTTGCAGAAATGGAGCCGCCAAGGTTTCGGTAGGTGGCGAGAATGACGCCCGGAACAAGGGCGTGGTGTTCGGGACCGTTGACCGGGATGGCCGGATGACTGCGGATTTGTGCGAAGAGTCGCAGCATATCCGTCTCTTCGGTATGCAGGCAGAGGTGGCGGATGATTTCCAGACCATCCTCCTCGTGACAGGCGTCGCAGACGAAATGGCCTTTTTCACAGGAGCTGTTGGCTGAAAAGGTTTTCAGACAGTAGGAACAGCGGTGATCTTCCTCTTCGGAAAAATACTCGATCGGGGCCCCGCAGACCATGCATCCGGAGGTTTTACGGGGGAGGTGGGTCACCTTTTTATCAGACGCTTCACTGGTCTCCCGCTCTTCGGGAGCGAGATAGCAGGCGCAGGAATTCTCAGCTTCGACGTTGGTGACGAAACCGGACTCATCGAGGATGAAAATCTGCTCACCCAGGAGTTCCGCCTCCTGTCCGGGAATGGTTTGAACCACTCCGGGGAACAGCCGGATTCCTCCCGGAGTGACCAGGTGGGATGAGGGTCCGCGGTAGAGAACCCTGACCGGTTCCGAATCCGCCGCTTTAAAAGCGGAGTAGGTGAGAGAGAAAAACGGATGTCCCTGAACGTTTCGGTAGGGGAATCGTTTGATAAGGCGGGTCCCTGAAAACCCCGTTTCCTCCAGCAATGCCAGCAGATGACTCTGAGTCATGGCGCCGGCGATACACTCCCCTCTCAGGGTTTCATCGTTGCGGATAATTGGGTCCGGATCACTCTCGCAGACTACATCCGAGATGACCAGTCGTCCGCCCGGTCGCAGAACACGGAAGGTTTCGGCATAAGCCCGGCGCTTGTGCACCGACAGGTTCATGACGCAGTTGGAGAGGACCACGTCCACGGAATCGTCTTCCAGAGGGAGTTCCTCCAGGTAGCCTTTTTTGAATTCGATATTCCGGAAACCGAGATTTATCACAACCCCGTCAAGCCCTTTGTGGGCCAGTTCGAGCATCGGATCGAGCATATCGACGCCGGTGACCTGCCCGGATGCCCCGGTGAGCCGCGAGGCAACAAAACACTCCACGCCGCTGCCGCAGCCGAGATCGACCACATGCTCCCCTGCCTGGACGTCGGCGTCAAGAACGGGGCTGCCGCAGCCATAACCCCGGAATCTGAATTCCTGTGGGATATGACGGATCAACTCCTCCTCGTAGCAGACCGGATTGAGGATGTCCTCGTTTTTATCCCCCGCTGCTTCCGAATAGAAGGATTTCACAACCTTGAGACTGTTTTCCTGGGCCGTGGCCAGCAGGCAGTTGGAATGCACCAGCGCCACTTTGCCGTGGGCGCCGCAGCTCTCGAGGATTTCGCCCATGCGCAGCCGCATTCGGGGCGGGCCGTCTTCGGTTTGTTGAGCCGCCTCCCGGGTGATAAGCCACAAAGCCACCTTCTCATGCAGCGGAAGATAAGGATCGTCGCCCATGAACGTGCGGTTATGGATATAGCTGTGGTCGATATCCCCACCGCCGAGCAGGAAACGGAACGGTGAGTCGATGTCCGTGGCTGTGCAATTACGGATGTTTGCCAGAACCTCACTTTCCCGCCAGGCCGCCTCAAGCCCTGCCGTCAGGTCCACGGCCAGTTCCGGTATGCCGATCAGGGCGGCGGAGGGATAGATCTTTGAATCCGGACCGACGGCCAGGGATTCCCAGCCGGCGGTGGTGCCGTCGTGAATGGTTCCCGGCGGTGCGAAAATCTGGGTTTTGAGTGCTTCGATATTGTCAATCAGGATGCCGGTTTCTTCGGCCCGTTCGGCTGCTGCCACGAGATTTTCAAAAATTTCATCCGCAGTCGGGAATTCCTCTTTCCGGCCCCTGCCGCGAATGAAATACCACATGAAGTGAATATTCCCGGCACCGAGATTGGCTGCCAGGTCAACCATCCCGGGCATATCTTTGACATTCTGATGGGTCACGCACATTGAAACCGTGTAGGGAAATTTTTCATCCCGGAGCCACCGGAGGTTTTCCCCCAGTTTTCTGAAGGTCCCCCGGCCGCGGATGGCGTCATGGGTTTCCTCCATCCCGTCCATGCTGATCTGCAGGTGCAGGCGCTCCGGACCGAACTGGCGGCGCTTGAGAATCTCCGGAAGATTCATACCGTTGGTGAGAACCACCACATGGCTTTTTGGCAGAGAGAGGAGCCCGTTAATGATGTCCCTGATTTCAGTATGGATGAAAGGTTCCCCGCCGGTCAGGGCAAAGACCCGGCACCCGAGCCGATGCCCTTCGGCCGATGCTTCCAGCACTTTTTGGGGGCTTAATTCACCGGCATCCTGAGGAGAGGAGCAGAAGAGACAATGGGCACAGGAAAGGTTGCAGCGATTGGTCAGGTGAAACCAGAGCTCACTCAAGCGGTCCAGCTTCAAGCTGGCTGCACGACCGGTATATTCTTCAGGGCTTCTTGCCGGCAGGTGACCAAGAAACCGGGAAACCTCCGGATTGTTCTGTTCCACCTCGCGAACCGATTCGCGTAATAACCGGTCTCCCTCGCGATTGGGTACAAACCAGTGCGGCTCGTCCGGGCGCAGATATATGGGGATATCCCCGAATTTCAGCCGTCGCCATTTTTTAATTTCAAATGTCACTGATGCCACTCTTTCAGGTAAAAAATTATGGATTCATGTTGCCCGGAATTGTTCCCGGAAGGCAAAATAAAAACCGTTTTTCAGCACACACAATCTGAGTGAATTTCGGGTTAGGGCTTTCGCGCGGAGAGGAGCAGCCGATGGTTCATGCAGCCCACGTCCTCCTGACTGTCAAACACGGCATCATCCGAGTGAACCTGGACGTCGGCAAAGCCCGCTTCGCTGGCAAGCCCGGCCAGAGGCTCGGGCGCGTAAAGGCGGATACAGTAATTTTTATCCCGGACCAGGCCGCTGTTTTTGCACAGCACCATCTCCCGGGCGCGAATAAAGCCGTCCATGATTTCTCTCTGGCGGCAAACCACAATATTATCCCCTATTTCATGCCAGGCAACCGGCGCCAGCTTTTCATGGGCACTTTTTCCGTCGGTCACATCCAGCAACAGCCAGCCGCCGGGTTTGAGGACCCGCAACCCTTCCTGAAGAATCCGGAAGTCGGCATGTTCATCGGGGATATATCCCAGAGAATTTCCCAGAATCATGACATGATCAAATGTATTCGCGCTCAACTTTGTGTCCCGTGCGTCGCCTTGGACAAAACGGACCGCGCAGTTCCGCCGCTTGGCCTCATCCGTGCCTTTTGCCAGCAGGGTGTGTGAATAATCGAACACCGTACATTCGGAAAACCCACGCCGGGAAAGTTCCAGAGCATGGCGGCCATGGCCTCCGCAAAGATCGAGGATGCGATCCGTCGGTCGAAGGGGAACCACCCTGCAGAAGATATCGATTTCCCGCCGTGTGATGTCCTCATTGCAGACCGTGCGAGCATCGGTCAGGAGATAGACTTCATCAAAAAGGGATTTCCACCAGTCGGGGTCGACTTTCAGGCTCATGAGCCCTCCAGGTGGGCGCCAAAACTGAACAGTCCGTCGGAAGCGAATATGGCCGGCCCCCCTTTCCATGGCTGCAAGCGGGCGATTTCCAGCTCTTCATGTTCGATATCGATGTATTCATCCAAGGCGCCGGCATGCCACATTTTCTCCAGCATCAGACTGTCCGACCAGACAGTGGCGCAGTATTTTTCAAGGTCGGAAAGCTGTGCCAGGGTAATAATGCGGGGGCGCAGGGCAATTTTGATCGGACCCAGAAGATAGGTGAACCGTTCCTCAATGGCCATTGCTTTCTGCAAATCCTCGATTTCCAGAAGATGCTGATAATCCATCTCCAGAATGGACCGGTTGATCCTCGTTGCAGCCTCCTTGACGCTCATGGGGGATTTCAGAATGGTCAGAGGCTGGACGCCGCCGCCGCTGCCGACGTTGGTGGGGACGCCGCCGTAGCGACAGAGAAACCCGAAAACCTGATCAGGACCCATGAGACAGCGAAAGTCGGTCTGTCGGCGAGCCAGGATGATCTGGCTCCTCTCTTTGTCGATTTCCGGGAGTTCCTCTGCCCAGAGCTCCAGGGGCACCTTTTCCTGGACGATGTAGTTTCCCGTTTGCAGTGCCAGCTCAATGGCCTCGTCCCAATCCGGATCGACTTCTCCGACACGTACGCCGATGCCCGAGTAGCCCCGTTCCGGCTTCAGTACCAGGTTGAACTGGTTTTTGCGCGTCCACTCGAGGAGATCCTGAATCATCTTCCCATCCGGGCCTGAGGCTTTGCGCGGGAAAAAACGCATGGTCCAGGGGGTGCGCCGAACTGTTTCCGGATGGAAATTGTCGGCGAGCGGACCGGTGATGACCTCAAACATGCTTTTGACATTGATCGGCTCGGTCCCGCGCGGATTGAGAACCCGGTTTTCCCTGATGGCCTGAATCAGGGGTTCGAGGTTGTGTTGGCGGTGGAGCTTGAGAAAAACGTCGTTGTTGAAATCCATGAAAACCATGGATACCGACCGTCCCTGGTGACAGACCCGACCGTTTTTCAGTTCGAACTCATGGGGTGCTGCCAGAATGCCGGTTATTCCGTCCACACGATCCAGCCGCTGGGCCAGGTTGATGTTTTCCGTGACGTCCGCAAGGGTTTCTTCCTCGGCGACAACCGCGATAAGCCCGGGATTGGAGCCTTCCCTGTGGCGGTGGGTTTCGACTAGCATGCGGGCGAAACCGAGCACCGGGTGAAGCATGGGGTGATCGAAGTCGAGCTCAACTCCGGTGGGCTTGATATGATTGATTTTCTGCCAAACGACTTTGGATATTTCCTGGGTGACCCGCATATAGTCCCAGCCGCCGGGGCTGCCAAGGTTCCATTCTGAATGACAGCCGAGAAAAGTTGTCACGAATCATCTCCTCCCAAAAGTATTGTTTCAAGATGGTCAAAGCCGATCTCGCCCTGGGCTAGAACCCTCCCGGCAAATTCAACCGGATTCGGGTTCTTTTCCAGGAACCTTTCATAGATGCGGCGAAAACGGCGGCGCCCGATGGTATAAGCCAGTTGATAACCTGGTTTCTGGATATATCTTCTGACGATGGTCGCGGCCATTCCCCTCTCCATTCCCTGGTCGACGAGAAAAGCTGCGGCTTCATCCAGGCTGCGTCTGCGGGTGTGAATATCGAGATCGACCCGCCCACGCATCGCTCTCCAAAATCTTCTTTTGTTCAGTAGTATACGCTCTATCGGCCCTGAAAAAAAACCCGTATCAAAAAGAAGCTCTTCGGAAAAGCTTGCCCAGCCTTCGTAAAAGATGGGAAATTCCATTGGGCGCCGAACCGGGGAGGTCAGATTCCAGCGGTGGCCGTCGAGAAGATGATGCCCTGGATAGGTTTCGTGGGCGCTCAGTAAACGGTAGTCGGATGAGACCACCTCTTCCTTACAAAATTCCATGATAAAAAATGTCCCGCCCCGGGGTGGATGGCCCGGAGGCATGCTGTAAGCTGCATTGCTGCGGACGGGGAGCATGTATTCCGGAATATTTTCCACCTTGACCGGACAGTTCGCGGTAAATTCGGATTTCGTAAGACCGACCTCCCTGCAGTGATCTGCCAGCTCCTGAATTATTGTCAGGTAGAGCTTTTTGACCCCGCCGGGCGGTAACTGCGGTGAGGGAAGGTTGGCGACAAACTCCTGCCATGATATGCCGGTAGTAATTTCTGCCACACTCTGCTGGAGGAAGTTTCCGGTTTCGGCGATTTCCCGGTCCAACTCTTGCGCTATTTCCGCGGTCGGCAGGCAACATCCCATGTGCTGGGCGGCTATCCGCTCATAGAGATCCAAGGGCGGGAGGAATTCATCCGTTACCGCTAATTGTTCCAGGTGGTCATGCAGCTGATTCAGCGAAGCGACGGCCTCTGTCAGCAGCGCAGCGGGGGCCGGCAGGGACTGTAGCCAGGGTAGGAGTCCGGCGATCATTTCCAGGCCCTGGTCCCGGAATATCCCGGGGATCTCGCTGAGATTTTCCCGGGCGTGATCAAGAAAACCAGGGAGGGTGCCGAGCCTGGCATTCACGGCCGATTGACCGGCTTCGATTGCTTCGGCCAGGCCGATGCCGAGTATGGTGAGATAAAAAGTCGGTTGGCGATGCTGAGGTGAGACATCCGTCAGCTGCTCCTCAATGGTTTGGAGTACGCGTCGCAGCAGAGCGGCGTCGATTTGTTTTTCCAGCGACAAGACCCCGGAACGGGCCTGGTGGAGCTTGCGGTTCCATTCTGAAATTTCGCGGCCCAGGTCCCGGATTGCCGACGGAGAAAAATCATCCCAACGAGCCCAGTCGGGGCTTGCAACTCTCATCTGCGGGAAAAAATGGAATTCATCACTCGACAGGCAGACCGGGAACTGCAGAGCCAGCCGCTCGAAGATGTCATCAGCCAGGGAAGCGATATCCGGAGAAGTTTCCCTGCAGATGTTTTCCGTCACATTGTCCTCGACCTTGTTCGTCATGTTAAAAGCCTTTTTTGTATACAAGAGACTTTAAACTAAATACCAAATTTAACAAATAATCTGAAAAATTAATCCGTTTTTTACTTGACCCGTCTACAGCTTCACAGTTTATTTTTTTTCGTCATGGCTATGACACAAACAGGAGTTGCGCAATGGAGAAAAAAGAATGGGTTGAACTGTTTCGTGAAACCGGGCTGGATGATGCCATGATGGCAAAGTGGCACAGGCTTTTCGAAGCAAGGCATCCTGAAGATCATCAGAGTTTCCTGGCTTGGCTGGGTCTTGCTGCAGAAGAAATCAACAGCATCCGGTTAAATAGCCGATGAAAAAGAAAGGGCGATGATTCATGTCATAGCCCTTTCTTTTTCCGAGCAGAGAATGAGTGGCTTCACCGCAGGCAAAATGTCCTGACAGGATCGCGCCTGGGTTCATGGATCCCGGATCAGATACTTTCTTACCTTTTTTGTCGAAAGTTGGCTTTCCCACCCTCCCACAGGGATTGACAACCTCACCAGCTTAATTTGATAATGGCACTTCCTTTATATGATCCGGTTTCACATTATCCATCCATTCCGAAAGGTCGTTTGCGATGAAAAAATTCACTTTTCTGTTCATGGTACTGTTTGCGGGTTGTTTTACCTTTTCCGTTAGTGTGAATGCCGCCCCTCCCCAGGAGAAAATAAAAGCCGGTTTTCTCTATGTCGGTCCGGTGGGGGATGCGGGCTGGTCGTATGCCCACAACCAGGGGCGCTTGGAAATGGAAAAACTCGCTTTTGTGGAGCCTTCAACTTACATCGAATCGGTACCGGAAGGGGCTGAGTCGGCCCGTGTCATCATGGGGTTGGTGCACAAGGGGCACAACCTTATTTTCACCACCAGCTTTGGCTACATGGATGCCACCATTGATGTTGCGAAGCGCTTCAAGGATGTGGTTTTCATGCACTGTTCCGGTTTCAAGACCGCGGACAACGTGGGAACCTATTTCGGGCGTATGTATGAACCCCGTTACCTCGCCGGCATTACGGCCGGAAAGATGACGAAAAAGAACCTGATAGGCTATGTGGCTGCTTTTCCCATCCCCGAAGTCATTCGCGGGATCAACGCCTTCACCCTCGGGGTACGCAGTGTCAACCCCGAGGCGACGGTCAAGGTCGTCTGGACGCAGACCTGGCTCGATCCGGGTATTGAGCGGGTTGCCGCGGACAGTCTCCTCGATGTCGGTTGCGACGTGCTGGCCATGCACCAGGATACACCGGCCACATTGCAGGCCGCTGAAGCCCGTGGGGCTTACGTCATCGGCTACAATTCCGACATGCGCTCTTTCGCCCCCAAGGCGTTCCTGACCGCTCCGGTCTGGAACTGGGCCGCCGTCTATACCGAGGTGGCCCAGGCCGTTCATGACGGGACCTGGAAGAGTGATCAGATCTGGTGGGGATTGGATAAAGGATTGGTGAAACTGGCGCCCCTCAGTGATGAGGTGCCCACCGATGTTCAGAAGCTGATCGAGGAAAAGACCGAGGCTATTGCCGCCGGTAAATTCCATCCTTTCCAGGGTCCGATCAAGGATCAGAAAGGTGCTGAGAAAGTTGCCGCCGGCTCGGTGCTGTCCGATGGCGAACTGCTTGGCATAAACTGGTTTGTCGAGGGCGTTCAGGGGACAATTCCTAAATAGCGAATTGAAAAGCTTATCAATGAACTAACCGGAGAGAGAGTCGAGCCACTTTTCTCTCCGGTTCATTTTCCAGTCTTTTTCGGGGGTCATGACTGATCTGCTGCGTGTGGAGCGCATCCGCAAAACATTTCCCGGAGTGGTCGCGCTCGACCAGGTCTCCTTCGAAATTCTGCCCGGAGAAATTCACACACTGCTGGGGGAAAACGGCGCGGGGAAGAGTACCCTGATGAACGTCCTGACGGGTCTCTACCATCCCGACAGCGGCCGGGTCCTGATGAGCGGCAAACCGGTCCGCCTGACCAGCCCCCGGGATTCGCTGGCTCTGGGCATCGGTATGGTGCATCAGCATTTCATGCTGGTGCCGGCCCACAGTGTCTTCGAAAATATCCTTCTCGCCCTTGACCGCGTTCCTCTCTTTTACTCGCAAAAAAAATTCCGCGCTGAAATCCGTCGCATGATGGCTGTTTTCGACCTCGATCTTGACCTTGAGGCCCCGGTCTGGAAGCTGTCCATTGGAGCCCGGCAGTGGATCGAGCTGATCAAGCTGCTGATGCGGGATTGCCGTCTCCTGATTCTTGACGAGCCGACAGCGGTTCTCACTCCCCAGGAGTCGGAGCGGCTGTTTCTCGTGCTGGCGCGGATAAAAGAGCAGGGGAAAAGCATCATCTTTATTTCTCACAAGATGCGTGAGGTGATGGAAATCTCCGATCGCGTGACGGTCCTGAAAAAAGGCCGCTCCCTCGCTACCCTGAAACGGGGGGAATTCGACGAGAAAAGCCTTGCCCGCCTGATGATCGGCGGCGATCGCATACCCGAATGGGAAAAATCCTCCTCTTCCAGCCATGAAGTGGTCCTCAAGGTTCGGGACCTTTCCGTTCGCAATGAGCGCGGTTCGGCCGACCTCAATCGGTTCAGCCTTGATCTGCACCGAGGGGAAATCCTCGGCATCGCAGGGGTCGCGGGCAATGGCCAGAATGCCCTGGCCGAGGTTCTGACTGGCCTGCGTCAGGCCGATGGGGGGGAAATCCTGGCCGGGGAGAAGGACATCACCCACGACGACGCCCGGCATTCCTATATCACCGGTATTGCTCATGTCCCTGAAGACCGCAAAAACATCGGCATTGCTCCGGACATGACCGTGGACGAGAATTTGATCCTGAAAAGCTACAAAAATCCCCCTTTCCGGTGGGGCGTTTTTCAGAACCGCGATGCTATTCGCCGTAACGCCGTGGAAAAAATCGAGCAGTTCGCCATCCAGAGCGGCCCCGGCGGTACGCCAATCCGGAACCTCTCCGGGGGCAACATCCAGAAAGTGATAATCGCCCGTGAGTTGTCGGAAAAACCGAAGGTCCTTGTGGCTCTTTACCCGACCCGGGGTCTCGATATCGGTTCGGCCGAATATGTCCACAAGGTGATTGTCGACAGTGCCGCCGAGGGGATGTGTACGCTGCTGATTTCGGAAGACCTGGATGAACTCCTCAAGCTCAGCGACCGCATCGCGGTCATGTTTCGCGGCCGTATGGTCGGTTACGCAGACCCCCGGAATACGACCCGCGAGAAGATCGGGCTTATGATGAGCGGGGAGGGGAGCCTATGACCATCCTCACCGAACGCCGTGAATTGTCTTCGCCCTGGATTCGCCTGACGGCCCCTTTTGTCTCGATCCTGGTGGCCCTCGGAATTGCCGGCGTGATGCTACTGGCTGCCGGCATCAATCCCCTCGCAGCCTATGCGAATATTCTGCGCGAATCTCTTGGTTCCCTTTACGGGCTTTCGGAAACCCTGGTGAAAACCACCCCGCTTATCCTCGCCGGGTTGGGGGTTTCCCTCGCCTTTCGCATGCAGCTCTGGAATATCGGCGCCGAGGGGCAGATTGTGATGGGGGCCATCGGTGCCAGTGGGGTCGCCCTTTTTTCGGGGATCGAAAACCATCTTATGATGATCACTCTCATGTGTGTCGCCGCTGCCCTATGCGGCGGCCTGTGGGCGGCGGTATCCGGATTTCTCCGCGCCCGCTGGGATGTCAACGAGGTCATCGTCACCCTGCTTATGAATTACATTGCCATTTTCTGGGCCGATTATCTGGTCTACGGCCCCTGGAAAGATCCCGGCGGCTTCAATTTCCCGCTGACGGCCCAGTTCTCCGATGCCGCCCGCCTGAGTGATTACTTCAACACCCGTTTGCATAGCGGCTTTTTCCTCGCCCTGGTCCTGGCGTTTTTGCTCCATCTGTTTATGGAGCGGATGATTTGGGGATATGAAATCCGCGTCATCGGCAACAACCCGCGAGCGGCCCGGTTCGCCGGCATGAAAACGGGGACGGTCATCGTCCTGGTATTGTTTCTCAGCGGCGCTATTGCCGGAGTCGCTGGTTTCAGCGAGGTGGCCGGCCTGCAGTTCCGCCTCCAGCACGGCCTCTCCGCCGGGTATGGCTATACTGCCATCATCATCGCGTGGCTGGCCCGGCGCAGCGCTCTGGGCGTGGTGATTGTATCATTCCTGATGGGAGTTCTTCTGGTCGGGGGGGAGAGCCTGCAGCTTTTCTGGCAACTCCCGGTCGCTTTTGTCTATGCTTTTCAGGGTCTTATCCTCTTTTTCCTGCTGGCTTCGGACTTTTTCGTTCACTACAGGCTGAAGCTGGTGCGGGAGGCGATTCATGATTGAAGTGCTGCTTGATGCCACGGTGCGCGCCAGTACTCCGATCCTGCTGGCCACCCTCGGGGCCATCATCAACGAACGGGCCGGCATCATCAACCTTGGCATCGAGGGACTGATGTTGATCGGCGCGCTGGCCGGTTTTGCCGGAGCTCTTTCCAGCGGCAGCCTCACGGTCGGTGTCCTGGCCGCTTTTTTTGCCGCCATGCTCGGCGGTGCGATACATGCCGTTATCACGGTGACTCTGAAAGGAAACCAGATCGTCAGCGGTCTGGCATTGACCATGTTCGGCATCGGTGTCACCTCCCTCTTCGGCCGGGGCCTTGTCGGCCGGACCCTGGATGGATTTCAGCGTCTGGCGCTGCCGGGCCTGAGCCGCCTGCCGGTTGTCGGGAAGCCGCTGTTCAACCAGGATGTCCTGGTCTACCTGTCGTTTCTGCTCGTGGTGGCCATCGGTATTTTTCTTTTTCACACTCGCTGGGGACTGGCCCTGCGCACTATCGGAGAATTCCCCGCCGCGGCCGACACCTGCGGGATTCCCGTCAGCCGCTATCGCTTTCTGGCTGTCACCATCGGTTCCGGTATTGTCGGCATTGGAGGTGCTTACCTCTCCCTGGCTTATACCCCGATGTGGATGGAGAACATGGCGGCGGGAAGGGGCTGGATCGCAGTGGCCCTGGTGATTTTTGCTTCCTGGAGGAGCGGGCGGGCTCTGTTCGGCGCTTATTTGTTTGGTGGGATTACTGCCATGCAGCTCCGATTTCAGGCCATGGGCACCACAGTCTCCGCCCATGTTCTGCAGATGCTGCCATACATCTTCACCATTCTGGTGCTGGTCATATCGACCATGCGCCTCAAAAAAGGGGCGGCCCAGCAGCCTGCCAGCCTGGGGCTTCCTTATGATCGGGAGGACCGCACATGATCGACATCTCAAGGGAGCTTCTAGAACGGATCAGAACCGAGGGACGGGTTGCCGGGGAGGTCATCAAGGTCGACCGCTTTCTCAACCATATGGTTGATCCCTGTTTGATGCAGAGGATGGCTGTTCATTTTGCCGGGATTTTCCACGACCGGCGGATTGAAAAGCTGATTACTGCCGAAACCAGCGGCATTCCCCTGGCCCAGGCCGTGGCTCTGGAGCTTGGCGTTCCGTACATATACGCGAAAAAGAAAAAGCCGCTGACCATGGTTGATTTCTTCGCCGCGGCCAGCTTTTCCTTTACCAAAGAGGAGGCAACCACCCTCTATGTCTCCCGCGAGGTGCTGGAGCCAGGCGAACGGCTGCTGTTCGTGGATGACTTCCTGGCCAGGGGATCGACGCTTAAGGCCATCGAGGATATCGTCGCCCAGGCCGGCGCTGTTCTTGAAGGCCGGGCGTTCATTATCAACAAGTCAACACGGTGCGACGTTGACGCCATTCTCTCCCTGGAAGAGCTTCGATCGTTTTAATTTCAGTGATCGCGGTTTGATCTGACAGTGGTTGTAAGATTCAGTCAGGTTGCGAAAGAGTTTCGACCTATCCAAACAATCTGAAACAACGTATCAGACCATGGGAGTATTCTCCGTCACTGCAGTATTGGCAATCATCATTGACAGGAGGCAAAAGAGGGTTAAAGTCTAATAAAAACAACTTAATAACTGAATGTAACTTCCGGAAAAAATAAAGGAATTAATAAATATGTCAGATTTACCGATGGAATTTATTAAGGCGTTGCCGCCTCAGGCTGTGGCGGTCTTTGCCTTTGCTTTTGCCTTGGCTCTATTGGTGGCGAAACTTTTTGACATAATCGAGAAGTGGCAGAAAATTAGAGGCCCAAAATCTGAAAAAGAAATAGTCTCAAAAAGCAGTTATATGGAATCCTCCAAGCTTTCCACAAGGACAATAATGGGATACTCGTTTTCTGGCGCCATTTTTCTGCCTCTAGTCCATTTTATTTCTTATGCTGTATTTATACGAGTACCGGGTGTAATAGAAGGACAGTTTTTTTCACTTATTTCGTACGGAATATATAGCTTTTTTGCCGCAATGATTGTGACTTTTTACATACGGAAAAAGTTTGATCTTTTAAACTACAACAAAGTAGTGACACTGCTTACCGGTTTCGCAGTAGCTTCAGTAATCAGTATGCCAATAAATATGCTTTCATTTATTATCCAAATAAACAAGTTGGCAAGGTAATCAGTAGTTTGAAAATCAATCAACTTCGCGCCTGGGGGGTGCTGAATAACTTGTTCTGTATTTCGCTCTATTCCGGCTTCCGGTTTATTAAGGCATATCCTGTCTCATCAGTCACGATAAACAGAAACCAAAAAAGGCCCACCTGGAAACAGGTGGGCCTTGTCATTATAAGTTGTCAAATTTTTTGAAAGATTTTCAAAAAATCCGGGTAACGCCGCATGGAAATCAAAGGCGCTGTTTTTCTAGAACCTGTTAAGCCCTCATCAGGCTAGGGTTCAACTTTCTCTGGCGGACATAAACCTTTTTCAGGTGGTGGAAAATCGCTTTGGGCATCCCTTCCGGCAGTTCCACCGTGCTGTGATCGTCAAAAAGCTTGATACGTCCGATGTAGCGGCTGTCGAGATCGACCTCGTTGGCAATTGCACCGACGATATCAGCGGTGTTGATATCATGCTGTTTTCCCACCTCTATCCGGTAGCGGTCGAACTTGAAATCCTGGCTCGGTTTCCGCTCTTTATCCTTCTGCTGGCGGGCAGGCCTGGGTGTCTCGGCCCCTCTGGCCGTACGTTCTCTTTCGCGTTTTTCTTTTGGGCGATTATTTTCAACGGGCTTCACATCGAGAGCATTGTTCCGAATTTGCAAGGGCTGGTCCTTCTGTGCCAGGAAGAGGAGGGCCGGGGCCAGTTCTTCCGCGGAGAGGCCCAGATCCTGCCGTAATTCTTCCAGATAGTTGTTGAAAAAATCGAGAGATTTGGTTTCCAGTGTCTTGCGGATGCGCTCCTTGAAAAGGTCGCCCCGTTTACGTTCCAGGTCGCGGCTTGTTGGTATGCTGCCGGCTTCGATTTTGTGTCTGGTAGTGTGCTCAATAGCTTTCAAAAACCGCTTTTCGCGCGGGGTTACAAAGAGAATGGCTTTGCCGTCGCGTCCCGCGCGGCCGGTGCGGCCAATGCGGTGGACATAGGGCTCCGGGTCCTGGGGAATGTCGTAATTGATGACGAGACTGAGCCGGTCCACATCGAGTCCCCTGGCCGCCACGTCTGTCGCCACGACAATTTTCAGACGGCCGCTTTTGAGGCGGTTGATGGTGCTCTCGCGCAGGCTCTGATTCATGTCTCCGTTCAATGCGGCCACAGGGAATCCGGCGGCTTCCAGTCTTTCAGCCACCTCCACGGTATTTGCCCTGGTGCGGACAAAGATCAGAACGCCGTCATAATCCTCAACCTCGAGGATACGGATCAGGGCTTCCGGCTTCTGCTCTTCCTTGAGAAGCAGGTAGCGTTGTTCAACGCTCTCCACCGTGGTGGTCTTCGAAGCGATCCTGATTTCAGCTGGATCGCGGAGATAGTTGCGGGCGATGCGTTTGACCGGCTCGGGCAGGGTAGCGGAGAACATGGCTTTTTGGCAGGTTGCCGGAGCCCTGGAGATGATTTTTTCCACATCCTCGATAAACCCCATGTGGAGCATTTCATCCCCCTCGTCCAGGACCAGGGCGCGGAGTTCATCGAGTTTGAGCGTTCCGCGCTCGAGATGATCGAGAAGCCGTCCGGGCGTGCCGACCACAACCTGCACGCCACGCTTCAACCCTTTAAGCTGGCCTACATACCCTTGGCCGCCGTAAATCGGCAGGACGTGGATCCCTTTCAGATGTTTTCCATACCCTTGAAAGGATTCCGCCACCTGGATCGCCAGTTCGCGGGTCGGGGTCAGTACCAGAACCTGGGGAGTGTTGCGCCGCGGGTCGATATGGGTCAGGAGGGGGAGGGCAAACGCGGCGGTTTTCCCCGTCCCGGTCTGGGCCTGGCCGAACAGGTCTCTTTTTTCCATCAGAACCGGAATGGCTTCAATCTGAATGGGGGTGGGTGTTTTATAGCCGAGATCGGCAAGGGCTTTCAGGAGAGGTTCCGGGAGGGACAAATCGGCAAAAAATTTTTCAGTGGACATACTTATACCTGTCATTGTTGAGCTCGGAATATCGCAGAACGACAATTGCGCTGCAGCGCTCTGCATATACCCAAAAAGGTCTGGCTGGAACTATAGACTTATTGATGGATTTCGGTCTTCCGGATGTTCAAATCCGATGTTTGGAAAGTACTCTGGAAGGCTAAGTTGAGCCAGGGTGAATTGAAAAAAATTTTAGAACAAAAATGTATACCTTGAAATAGGATCGCCGTCAACATGTTTTATTAAGAAATCATATCAACTTTTTCCGGATACTTTCGGCCAGAAGATTTTGAATTGAGTTCCAGCGAGTGTCATTTTCGCTCACCAGGGCCTGATTGACTTCCAGTTCGAGCGCGAGATAATCAATGCTGGAGTATTGCAGACGATAGGTTTTCTGATGGCCGTCGCTGACCCCGCGGTAGGGATAGTTGAGGCGCACCCGCAGATCCGGTGCCAGCTCAAAAAGATGTTTTTTCCAGGACCTGGCGAATTCTTTTTCTGCAACACGTTTGGGATCGTAAAGAAGGCCGATGTCGGCACGCCGGACCCGCCCCTCCAGGACGGGCGTAAAGGAATGGACGGAGAGGTGGACTACGGTGAGTCCGTTTTCCCGTTGTTTTTCTATCCACTGCCGGACAGTGCTGCGGAACGGGAGGTAGTAGTCATTTAACAGGTCGATTTTTCCCTTCCTGGTGAGGCCGCAGCTGAATTCCGACCACAGAAAGCGGTTTTGGGGTGAGCGGTTGTGGTCGATCAGCAAGCGCGTCATTTGCGCTTCGAAGCAGGGAGCTTCAAGGGTCTCTGCGAGAAGTCGTGCCAGTTCCAGGGTTCCCGGATCGTAGGCCCGGTGGCTTGCAAGAACCTCTTCGTGGTTGGCGAACAGATGCTTCCATGGCCTGGGAACGTGGTTGACGGCATGTTCGCAGCTCACCAGGAAAGCCGTATCAGGCATGATACATGTGCCCTTCCTGGAGACAGCCGCACAGCTTCCGATAAGCGGCCGTCAGCCGGTTGCGGTCCGGATCGGCTCCCAAGGCGTTCAGAAGTCGGCGCGCCAGCGGTCCTTCCTCAAAAATGACCCCCAGCGCTGTCCAGGCCGGATCATCGTCAGGTACCAGACGCTCGGCGAGATGCCGCCACAGTTCGCCGACCGTCATGTGATCAAGTTCAATCCCGAACAGGGCCAGATAACGGGGGTCTTGGATGACCGCGCCGCGACCTTCCCGCAGAACGGAATGAAACAATTCCGCCAGGACCGTTTCCGTCCATAACTGCTGATCTTTCCAGGAAGAGCGTGTTTCGGCCACCAGCTCCCGAAGCGACGCCACAATCAGCTGCAGAATCGCCAGATCGGCGAAAGGGGTTTCCTGAACGTCGAGGAGGCGGATTTCGATGGCGTTGCGTTCGAAGCGCGCAATGGCTCCCCGTGAATTGAGCCATTCCTCCTGCAGAATTCCCTCCGGATCATGAGGGGCGATATCCCGGTACATGGCATGGAGTATCGACCGCCGGTAAGCCTCGGGGGTGAAGACCGCCTCGGGTATGACTTTGCCGATGATGGAGGGGATGCGACGCTGGTTCATGCAGTAAACTTCGAGCCGGTTGTCAAGCAGCCCCGTCACTTTTCCATCCATGACCGGACTGGCTGCGGCAATCGCCGGCAGCAGGGGCAAAACCAGGCGGATGGCGGCATGCAGCCGTCCAAACTCCTCATCGGTGGCGAAAGGGAGGTTGAGGTGGGCGCTCTGCAGATTGCTCCAGCCATGGCCCCGACAGCCGAAGACCCGGTCGTAGGCGCCGTAGATACGGCGATCGCCGTGCGTCCAGAGGCGTGTCTCGGTATCCGGGTCCATCCACGGGTGCATGGCGCCTGGCATCAGCATGCCGTCTACAGGCTCCAACAGGCGGTTGATTTCGCCGACCTGCCCGGCAAACTCGGCGGCCAACTCCGGCAAGGACGATGCCGGGCCGTTGGTTTTCAGTTCGATGACATGAAGAACCAGTTCATTCGACCAGCGCAGGGGGCCCCGCTTCACTTCGTTGGCTGTGCGTCCGGCAACCGATCGCAGCAACTTGTCGGCAACCGGGAGAACCGCCAGGCTGTCCTGCTGCACAATCATGTACTCCAATTCGACACCAAAGCCCTGGAACAGACCCAATACTTGTCGTTGACTCATAAACCGCCTTTACGTTGCTCGACACGCCGCAACAGGCTTCTTATGATGATATCGTAAAGTTGGTCTTTAATGATCTTATCTTCGACCCCGGCATCGATGTTCGGATTGTCGTTTATTTCGATCACATAGGTTTTGTTGCCGACCTGTTTGAGATCAACACCGTAGAACCCGTCCCCAATGAGGTTTGCAGCCTTGAGGGCCGTGCGCAGAACCGTGTTCGGCAAGTGTTCGACCGGTATCGTATCGTAACGCCCTTCGTCCATTTTGGCCCCCCCGCCGTCGCGTTTGTATATCTGCCAATGATGCTTGGCCATATGGTAGCGGCAGGCATAAAGCGGCTGGCGATCGAAAATGCCGACCCGCCAGTCAAAAGAGGTCGGGAGAAACTCCTGGGCGATAACCAGATCGGATTTAGTGAACAGCCGGTCGAGCGTTTCTTTCAATTCCGACTCAGTTTCGACTTTGTTTACTCCTTGGGAGAAAGAGGAATCGGGTTGCTTGAGCACTATCGGGAAGCCGAGGTTTTCGACAACCATCTTGCGATTGTCCCGATGGACGATCATGGTGCGCGGCGTGGGTATCTTGTGCCCATCAAGGATTTCGGCCAGAAAAACCTTGTTGGTGCATTTGAGAATCGATTCCGGGTCGTCCACGACCACAAGTCCTTCCGCGGCGGCCCGGCGGGCAAAACGGTAGGTGTGGTGATTGACACTGGTGGTCTCACGGATGAAAAGAGCGTCGAACTCGGCCAGGCGCCCGTAGTCGTCACGGCCGATGCGCGTGGTTGCGAAGCCAACCCGCTCAGCGGCCTTTTCGAAACGCTGCAGGGCTTTTTCACAGGAGGGCGGCTCCGATTCCTTGGGGTCTACAAGGATGGCCAAATCATAGCGTGAATGTTTCCGGGTTTTGGGCGAGACCTGACGCCCGGAAAAATAGGAATTGGCAGCTTCGAGAAGGAAATCCCAGTGATCTTCCGGCACGCCGCTGACCGCCACCGGTCCGATGTTGTGCAGCAGCCACTTGTTCTGCCGCGAACTCCAGGCGAATTGTGCTCGCATCAGGGGTGCCTGAAAAAGGGCAAAGAGCTTGCTGCAAAGCCGCTCGTAACGCTTAGCCACATTCTTTCCGAAATAGATACTCAGGGTGAAGTCCCGGCTCTGCAGGGGCGAGAGGCTTTTCTGGATGAGGCTGTCAAGCTCGTCAGATATGGTTCGGACAATTGCCAAGGACTTGAGGTCCTGGATGGTCTGGACTCCGGGCCACGGTCGGTGCCCCCGTGCCGCGGCCAGCAGCGAGACGTAGTAGCCGGTGCTCTGATAGCGATAGGAGCGGCACAGGTTATAGACCTTGAGCCCGCGACGGGTTGTGAACGCGGTGTCGGTCAGGTAGCGGGGCGCGGATATGACTTCCACATCGGAAATGATGTGCGGCCAGTCATTGGGATCATCGACGACGATCAGGTTTGGCATGGGCTTTCTTTCCAGTGGTTGGTGGTTCAAGGATTATCAGGTTGCCGTCATAGGTCAGCACCCCGAGGAGGATGGCGTTAATGACCCTGGCGATGGGGCTGCTGTATTTCTTGCTGCCGCCGAGAGGGTTGGTGTGCAGTGGATCGGCGACCATAACTTGCCGGGTGAGACGATCATAGCCGCATAAGACCACAAAATGTCCGGATGGCTCCCCCCTTACATCGTCATAATCCGAGTTGGGACCGAATTCGCGCGGACTTTGATAGAGATAGGTGGCGCTCAGGCCGGTGATAATCGGCAGGTTGCGCTTCAAGAAGCGGCGGATCAGGGCCGGGGTCAGATCTTCCAGGTATAGACGTCCTCCGAGGCGGAAATATTCCAGGTAGGCTTTGGTGGCGATGTGCAGCTTGGGGTCGTTTTTGGCTGCCATTTGAGCCTTGAGGCGTTCGACAATGTCGGGCCCCCCGGGCAGCAGCCATGTGGGGTCGAACAACTGGAGTTTGAAAGAGTATATCCTGGCGCGATAACCGCGCCTCATGGCGTGACAGGCCAGCCAGACCCCGAGGGTTCCCCCGCCTTCAAGGACGGGAACTTCGGCAATGACCTGTTCCAGTGACAAATTATCGTCGAAATAGTCGTAGACGGCCTGCAGGCAGGTGGGACCGCAGGTTATTTCGTCCGGCTGGGGCAGGATATGGAAGGATAAGCGGCTTTCCATTTTTGATTTCTTTAATTTTCCGCGGGGCTTTTTGCCGCTTGTGCAGGTTGTTGAAAAACCGAAATTCGGTTTTTCGGGCAACGCCCTATTGGAGCCAAGGCACTGTTATTCAACAACCTGTCAGGAGCATATTATAGTCGCTCCTTTTGGGATAACAATAGGGAAATTGAAAATTAAATCACGTTTTTTGAAGGGTGAAAATTTAAGAAAATTTTGATAAGAAAAAGGCCATAGCATGCCAGGAAAAAGCTGGAAGCCAAAACCCTTGGAGAGCGGTGAAGCTTCCCCGAAAAATCCGGGCTAGGCAGTAAAATTGAAATTCCGCCTGTTTCTGATTTCCTGGTGGGCTGTTGTTTTCCCGTTTCAATCCCAGCCCTGGTAATTGCGCAGCAGTTCACAAAGGATTTCGATCCGTTCGTGATCGAGATTATAGGTCAGGCCGCAAACCGATTTGTCGCACTCGATATGTGTGGCCAGGTCCGCCCCCCAGGCTGGATCATAAAAACTGACCATGGCCGAGAGAAGCTGCTCTTCGCCGCCACTCTCTTTGGCAAATACCTCCTCTATCTTCCCCCTTAGCGGCCGCAAGTCTTTTTTGTCGCGGGCTGTATCAGGCCGACCGGGACCGAAAAGCTCCGGTCCGAGAAATTCCACACCTCGTTTCCATGCTGCCAGGAAACGGTCGTGTTTTTCTTTTGACTCCTGCAGAACATTTAGAACGTAATCCTTGGACATCCAGTCCTCCGGCTTTCTGCCATGCGATCATGAACACTTTTAATCATAACTGAAAAGTAGGCAGGCGAAGACCTGCGTGGGCGGTGCGGTTCAGATATACATCTCTTTGCCGTCATTGAGATTGAGCCAGCCTTTGACGATCCGGTAGATAAACCAGATGGAGTTGGCGACAAGTATAAAAAGCCCGATTCCAAGAGCCAGGGTCAGTGTGCCCAGAACCAACCACAGAAAAGCGAACCAGAAGGTCCGAATCTGCCATCTGAAATGGGATTCGAGCCAGGTGCCCCTGACATCCTCCAGTTTGATGTAGTTGACAATCACCGCGATCAGGAAGGTGACGCCGACAAAAATGGATGCCGCCTGCAGGGCGTAGACGACGGTGGTGACGTTCTGAGCGGACTTCAACTTTTGCTCGGAAACCGGTTTGACGACTTCAGGTTCAACACTCTGGTTGCTCATTAATGCTCCTGAGTTCTGGGCTCGTATCCTTTGTTCATGTGCTTCGGTGCGGTACCCGGCGTTATTGCCGAAACAATTATAACAACAAATTGGAAGCAAAGGGCAATAGCGGGCTCTGAATGACGATCAGAAGTCCAAGCTTTTTGAACTCTTGGTTTTTAAAAAAAAGACCGAACTTCCGGCCGGGAAATCGGTCTGTAATGGGCCATTTTGTGAACCGCTCGGGACGCTACAATTCTTCCTCGCCGATAGGCTCCCTGCTGGTCGACAGGTAGCCTTGGTTGGTGCCGTTGAAAGCAATATACACAGGTTTTTCGTTTCTCAACAGGTCAATAAAATTTGGATATTCATCAATGTGATGACTGAAAATGAAGTAGCCGTACGGCGTATCGTTGGGAGGGTTGTCGACACTGCCGCTGGCGGGGGAGTAGAACCTCAACTGGGCCACCTGTTTGACGTCTTTGTCGTAAAGGGAAATTAGGGCCATGTAGGTTGACGGGCTGTTAATCTTGCCCGGGTTCAGATACGTTCGATATTCCGCCACCTCTCCATAGAATCTTGGCATTTTCGTGCCTCCTTTCCGGCTGACTCGCTGTTGAAATCACCTCCTTACTTAACCAGATATCCTGTAAAGGTTTTTTGTCAATGGGGTGGGCGCTTTTTTGCCCCGAAAAGAGAAAAAATGACGCCGAGATTTTCAGGAGGTTTGGATATGGGTGGCGGTCAGATTATTTGAGCCCGTTTTTCAGCCGCATGATGCGGCGGTACGATTGATCGATACGGGCTTCGCTGAGGGTGCCGCTCTGCACCAGCCCTCTGATGATCTCAATAGCGCGGGGCGCAATTTCTTCATCGTATTCCAGGTTGTTGCCGAAGACCAAAATATCTACCCCTGCTGCGAGCGCCTTTTGAATCACCATTTCGAAACCGTAATGATCGGCGATCGCCCGCATCTGCATGTCGTCCGATATGACCACGCCGTCAAAACAGAACCTGCCCCGCAGCAGGTCGCCGACAATGGCTTTGGACAGGGTGGCGGGGAACTGGTTGTCGAGCCGGGCGTTGAAAACGTGGGCTATCATGATGGCGTCGGCCTGTCCGGTGGCGATAATGCGGGTGAAGGGAAGAAGTTCCTGTGCGGACCAGGTCGCCGAGATGTCGGTAAAACCCAGGTGTGAGTCGGCTCGGGAACTGCCGTGGCCGGGAAAGTGCTTGAGGGTGGTGAGAACGCCATGCCGGTGGTGGGCTCGGATGTAGGTCAAAGCGTGGTTTGTCACTTTGTCAGGATCGCTTGAAAAGCAGCGTTCGCGCTTGGCGATGACCGGGTTGTCGGGGTTGGCACAGAGATCGACCACCGGCGCCATGTTGAGATTGATGCCGAGGTTGGCCAGGGTTGCGGCAATTTTGTCAGCCTCCTTCTCCGTCGTTGCCTTGTCGTCACGCCAGCCAAGATCGGTGTGCGAGAGAGTGGATGGGAAACCGTCGCGTTCTTTCAGGCGGGCGACCTTTCCGCCTTCCTGATCGATGGCAATCAGCAGGGGCGTTGTGGAAGCTTGCTGCAGGCTGGAGACCAGGGCTTTGAGCTGTGCCGGGGAGGAGATATTGCGTTTTGTCTGTTTTTGGGTAACTTCATGATCGAAAAGGATGACACCGCCCAGGTGGTGTTGGCGGATATCTCTGATGATGAAGTGGCTCTGGTCCACTTCCGTACCCCGAAAGCCGACCATCAGCATCTGGCCGATTTTGTCGTCAAGAGCGGGGACGGATGGTGGTGTTTTTAAAACGCATCCCGCAAGCAGAATCGCTGCCAGCAGAATGCATATCAGGGTTCCAGTTGCGTTGAAGTCGGTTTTGTTGTCAGGCATGGTTTCCAGTTTTGTTTGAAAATGAATTTTTATAAAATAACAAAAAATGCTGGCCGAAACCCGCATTCTTTGTTTGTTCTTTGTGAAAATTTCAGCGCAGCTTTTAGAACTTCACAATGACCTTAATTCCAACAAAGAGTCAAACGGAGACTTGACCCCGTTTTTGCCATTTGTTTGTTCTTTGTGAAAATTCCAGCGCAGCTTTTAGAACTTCACAATGATCTTAATTCCCGAAAAGAGTCAAATGGAGACTTGACCCCGTTTTTCTTTCAAACCCAAACCCCGCACATTCTATTTTTTCTTCCTTGCTTTTTTCTCTTTATAATAATTTATTTGTTTTTGTGCATGTGTCCTGTGAAAAGGAGATGTACAATTTTTAGCAAATTTCTCTAGAACAACTATTGAGGCATCTATATCATGGTTTTCATCTTTATCATCAGCTGATATTAGCGCTTCACCGAGTTTTTTCCCGTAATTTTTATGTGTTTTTGAAAGATAAAAAAGTATTTCTGAAAAAGTAATGGCCGATAATGATTCTGGCAGAGTTTTGTCATCTGTTAACTCCTTTTGTAATATCTCGATGTTTTTTAAATTCTCATCTGAATAATATTTGCAAATTTCATTTATTTCTAAATCAACAATTCCATCAAGAAAATGAAACGCCCTTTTTTTATCATCAAAACTATAGTTCATATTAATAATTTTCCTCCCAAAATTTTATGTCCACCGGCAGCTTCCCGGGGGACAATTCAGGTAATCCCAATAGCCCTGGGCTTTACAAAACTGAAAACATGAATCACAATCTCCTCTCCATTGCTGTTTATCACATAAGATATACAGTCTCATGCAGCTTTCATATAAACCATCATCCTCATCACATTCATCATCAACAGTATTTTCCAGAGGTTCACCAAAAGTATTATCCGGAATATCATCTATTGTTTTAGCAGGATTCCAGTTCTCCTTCATGCCAGAACCAATTGTTGTTAAAAGTCCTGAAACCAAGGCGCTTTTCCCAAATGCATCTAAGAGTTGCCCACCTCTTATAAGAACAGCGTTTTCTCCTGTTGGATCCACGAAGTTATTTGGGTTATTTAAAACATACCCATAAAAATTCACATCTCCCCCCGCAAACCCAATCGGGTCCTTGGAGATGAACCGCCCCTCCATGGGATCGTAATAGCGGGCGCGGTAGAAGTAAAGCCCCGTCTCCCGATCCCATTCTCTTGCGGTGAAGGCATAGGACTGACGGAATGAGGGGTCTGTTGGTGTCGGCAGGCCGAAAGTCTCGTACCTGTACTTCTGCACGATGGGCTGGCTCTGGTCGGTGATGGCAACAATACTGCCTAATCAACCGACATAGCGAATGAAATTAAAAGAAGCTCATATTTTTGCCGTAAATTGTGCTGAAATCTGGTGATCGCAAACCACTAGTTTTTCGAGAATAAATCTTCAGATACCCTGGAGTCCTGATAATTGTTTTCCCAGCCATACCGTTATACGGAACGGGCTTTGCTTGTGAAGAGACCAATTCAAGGGAAGGGGAGACATGAAATGCGAAAAATTATTTCTGTTTTGTTTATCATCATGCTGTGCCTTGCATCAACGGCCTGCACCAAACGTGTTTTCGGTGTTTCTGAAGATCATTGGAACACTCTGACACCGGCGCAGCAGACGGAGGTTATCCGGGCTTACAATGTCAGGGAAAAAATCAACGCCGAAAGACGCTTGGCGGCGCAGCGACAGGCAGCCGAGGAGGCGGAAGCTCAGAGAATTCTGGCCGAAGCCGAGGCAGAGCGGATGCAAAAGCATGTGGATGACATTTATTCCGGTGAAGCGGGGCTTTACGGGGATCTGCTGAGGGTCACTATAAAAGAGGGCAAAAAAAGTCCGGGTTCCCTGCACCATAAATTTCACGCTCAATCTTTCCTGATTGCGGACGGTGAAATAAAACCGGTCAAGCTCCATAAGGAAAACCAGGACAGCCGCCGGGCAGTGACCCTCTGGGTAGGTTATCTGGAAGGAAATCTCGATTTTGGCAGTGACCCGAACTCTCCACGTTCAACTCATTTCAAGCGACTTGCCTACGAGCCGGAATGGAGCAGAGGCAAAACCTATTCCAGAGTCAGTCTGGGTAAAAAAGCCCCAATCGAAACTCGCAATATCTCGGTCCTGGTTCAGGTTGTGCCCCCACCCGGCCAAAAATACCGCCGCTAATATCTGGCTCGACACGTCAGTTAAAACTCAAAAAAGACCACCAGTGCCAACATTTCAAGTTGGCACTGGTGGTCTTTTTTGATTGAAAATGTGGGAATTACTGCTTGGGTTTCGAAATATCCCTGAGTATTGATACTTTCAGCATCCGGTTGCCGTTTTTTTGGACCTCATAATCGACGGCAATTTTTTCGAATGAATATCCTTCCCCTTCCAGCTGCGTAATCAGTGGGTCCAGATGCCTGGATGTAGCTCCCTTCCTTCAGGCCGGCGGGGTAATGCGAGGGATTACTCCATGGCGGTCATGCGGACAACGACCAGCTCTTCCTAACTTCTGATGCTGGTCCAGATGAATTCCTCCCTGTTTTTAACGTCTGCTCAATGACTTCGGTGAGGGCGGCGTCAATCCGACTGCGGATTGATGTTGCGGAAAATCAATAAAGGGGGTTTGTCGATATCACCCGGCCGGGCCATCGCCACAGCCGAGAATCCGCTTTTCGAGGTCCTCGCTGGTGAGGGCGAACATGGCTGTGTATTCTTCAAAGGAACGTCCCCAGGGGACGACTTGGTCGAGGGTAAGTATTTCAGATGATTCGCTCTCCTGAAAGACAGTCTCGCCCGACTTTTTTGGGCGTCCAATAGGCGTTACGAGTTCATTGCCCTTACCAAACAAAAAATATAAGTGTCCAGAAAATAGGTAATTCTGTTCACCCTAAACTGAATCCGATCGGGCTCCAGCCATCTTTTTTGCCAGCGGGCGGAAAAGTGAGGGGTAGAGAATGCTCGAGAACAGAGCGGTCAGAATCAGGGGGTCCCTGACTTCCTGGGTCAGAAGCCCCATTCGTCCCCCGAGGGTTCCTGCGACGACAATCATGCTTAGGGGCGCTGACAATAAAATCGTCATGGCCCAGGCTTCCTGCAGGCTGATGCCCAGGGGGCGGGTCAGAAAAACGGGCGCCAGATTGCTGACCATAACCATGAGTGTCAGAAAGCCTGAAAACAGGACGACGTTCCCTGAGGTCAGAAGCCCGATATCCAGGTCGGAACCGACCCCGATGAAAAAAAACGGAATCAGAAAGCCGAAACCGATGGCATTGATCTTTTCTTCGAACCGTCCCTTGCTGCGGAAAACGGAGCTGAAGACTACCCCCATGAGGAACGATCCCAAAATTGCTTCGGCCCCGGCCAGCACGGCCAGCATCCCGCCGGCAAAGACCACGGTCACCACGATACGGACCCCTTCCTCGACCGGGTCTTCGCTTTCCATCACCTTTTGAACCCGTACAGGATTCCACCAGGCGAGGAGATACACTCCTTTGAGAACAGCCAGGGCCAGAGCAAAAAGCAGGACCAGCTTGAAAAGCTCGATCAATGTCCCGGCTGTCGCCCCATGTTTGTGAAAAGCATCGATCAGGGTCAGCACCAGAATCGAAACCAGTTCGCCGGTCAGGGCCACTCCTATGATGTTTTGGCCCAGAGGCTTTTCTATCAGGTTCGTTTCTTTAAGGACCGGGATAACGATGCCGGCTGAAACCATGGCGACCGTTACTCCAAGGTAAAAGGGTAAATCCAAAAAGACGAAAACCAGGGGCATGAAGGTGAAGGAAATAGCGGAAATCAGCACGTACCAGGAAAGCCTGCCGCTTTCGAGCAAATTGCGGAGATCCAGCTCCATGCCTGCAACGAACATGAGATAGATGAGACCCAGCTCGCGAAGAAGGAGAAACCATTCGGGGTGCCCTTTCAGAACGAAATTGAAAAGCAGCATGCCGTAGATGATCTCGAGTGCCGCGGAGGGGATGCGCAATTTTCTGGCGCCGAAGGGAATGACGGCGGCTCCGCAGACGATCAGGAAGATGGGGAGATGATTCAGGAACATGTCGCTTTTCCCCCTTTTCTCAGAGATTTAGGTCATGGGGAGGAACGAGCAGTGTGGAAACAGGTGCATCGCGCATGATTTTCCATTCCACGTCCGGCCAGACCAGGGAATGCAGTGCGCCGTGGTGGCTCCAGGCTCCGATTTCGCCAACGGCCAGAGAGAATCCTTTCAGGGCTGCGGGGATTATCCGAATCGGGTTTCCTTCCACCTCCACCATCTTGATGCTCTTCCGGTGGGCATGGCTGAGTTCGGAAATGGTCTTTTTTATCCGTTTGAATCCATCTTCCTCCTCCGGTGTCGAGATGTACTTGGACGGCTGGGAAAGCAGGGCGGAAACCTCAAAGTTGACGGCCGTGGAGACGGCCAGGGTTGTTTCCAGGGCCTGTTGCATGTTCTTGACTGATATGCAGGGCACCGCCACTTTTTCATAGGGGAAAGTACCCCCCGCCAGAATAATGGGGCATTGAATTTCCGAAGCCAGTTGGAGAAGAAAAAACTTTTTTTTCGATTTGGCGAAAAGACTCAGGCGTCCATCGGTTTGATCCTGCTTTGGAAGAACCAGGAGGCCTGCTTTGCAATCGTTTTCGGAAAACATCCGGTTGAGGCTTGCCGGCATCAAATTATCTGCCGCTAAAAACTGTACCTGCCCCAGGTTGGCAGTTTGCGCCTTTTTTCTGACGTTTTCCCTGTAGTCGGCATCGTTCGGAACGTGAACCAGAAGGGTTTTTTCCAACGGGAGCAGGCTGAAAATGTAGCCCAGTTCTTCAAAAAAGGTGTCTTTCTCGTCGCCTTCGAGCAAGGCTGCCAGAGTATCACCGTATCGCAGGGGAAATTCCTGTGAGCGGAAGGTCAAAATATTTGCCACGGATTGCAGAACCTGGGGATTGCCGAGAATGATGAGGCGGTCCCGGGGCTTGATAACGGTATTTCCTCTGGGGAGCAGGATGTTTCCCTCTCGGTAGATGATGCCGACCTGCCAATTATGCGGATTCAGGGAGGACAGCGGCTTATTTGCCAGTGCCGAGCTGGGATTGACTTCCACTTCGAGAATTTCGTTTTTCTCGAGGCCCACCCCCAGTACGGCTTTGGTTTTGAAATCGAGACGGTTTCGCAATACCATGGCGCTGATGTTGAAGATATTTTCCACCTCGGCGCCGAGGTTTTCGAGTTGTTTTATCCCGTCTCGCGTAATCCCCATAGCGATGACTCTGGGAATGTTGAATTTTTCATGAAGAACGCGAGCGATCTCGATAGTGTATTTTTCCGTCGTCGTGGTGATGATGACCGTATCGGCTTCGGCCACTCCGGCTTCTTCGAGAACCATGCGGCTGGTGGCGTCGCCGACAACCCCTTTCAGGTGGGGGTAGTTCAGCTTCTGAACCAAAGCAAGGGCTTCGGGATCGCTTTCAATACAAATCAGGTCGAAATCCCTGGACAGCATCTGGATCAGAAGGGTTCCGATGTTTCCGAGACCGATGATGACGAAGCGGCTGCGCTGCATGAGATACTCACTCTATCTGTTGATTTACGGAAAGTGCTGACTTTGTCGGTGGCGCCGATTCGCGACAAAGTCTTGAGAATAAAACGGGTTAAGGGTCTCGCACTGCCCATTTCGTACGGCATTATCCATCGAGGCTGTATTTCTTAAGCTCATTTAACCTCGGACGGTTTTGCGGGGTGGAAAAGCCGACCCAGTTGAAGTGGGGCTGTTAAAAACCTGCGGAAAACCGAAAAATCCGACCGGCGGTTTCTTCTTCTTTTCCTTTCAACTTCCCAGCAGTTCCTTTATGGTCTCTCCCAGCTTCGCTATCCCCATCCTGATCGTCTTTTCGTCGACGCAGGAAAAGTTCAGACGCAGGGTGTTGATATCCTCCACCGGGTAAGTGTAAAAGGGATTTCCCGGGACAAAGGCGACGTTCCTTTTGACCGCCAGGTCGAAGAGTTTCATGGAAGAGACCTTAGGCGGGAGGGTGACCCAGAGAAACATCCCCCCATCCGGCGTGGTGAAATGAACATCAGCGGGGAAATGTTCGCGGATGCTCTTGATCATGGCCCGGCCCTGCTTTCCGTAAACGTCGCGGATGACCCGGATGTGCTGGTCGAGGTCGTTATCCTGCAGGTACTGGTACAGCAAGCGCTGGGTGAAAACGTTGGTGTGAAGATCGGTCGCCTGTTTGGCGATGATCAGCTTGTCCATGATGGCGTCCGGGGCGACGGTCCAGCCGAGCCGGAAACCGGGAACGGCGGTTTTGGAAAAGCTCCCCAGAAGGATGGTCTGATCGGGGAGGAAATGTTTGAAGGAGGGGATATCCTCCCCCCGGTAACGCAGATCACCGTAAGGATTGTCCTCCACCAGGAGGATGCCGCGCCCCTTGAGGATTGAGGCGATCTCTTTGCGGTTTTCAAGGCTGTAGGTAATTCCTGAAGGATTCGAGAAGTTGGGAACGGTATAAAGAAGTTTGGGTTTGCGGGTCTTAAGAGTCTCTTTCAAAGCGTCCGTATCGAGACCTTCATCGTTGCAGGGGACCGGCGCAAAGCTTGAGCGGTAAACGGAGAAAACCTGTATGGCGCCCAGATAACCCGGTTCTTCGATGAGGACGTCATCCCCTTCGTTGAGAATGATCTTGGCCAGCAGGTCCAGGCCCTGCTGCGACCCGCAGGTTATGAGAATGTTTTCGGGGGAGATGCTGAGACCGGCCTTGTCTGCGTAACGTCTGGCGATATATTCCCGCAACGGCAGGTAACCCTCCGAATTGCTGTACTGGAGGGCATCCTTTCCGGCGGTTTCAAAGACGACGTTGGAAGCGTCCTGCAGTTCTTTGACAGGGAACAAATCCCGGTTCGGCAGGCCGCCGGCGAAGGAAATCATTTCGGGGCTGATGGCGACTTTCAGTATTTCGCGGATAAAGGATTTGGGTACATCGGAAATGCGGTCGGCGAAGGCAGGGTTGTTCATTTCTCGTCCTCAGTTGGTTTTTTTTCAACCTCTTCATAAGGTTGGCCTTTGGAGTCCAGCAGTTTCGATTCGCAATCCGGGCAAAGGAAGAGATAGCGGGTAAAAGTGCCGTCCTCGCTGTCGATTGATTCGATACGGGCCTGCTGCTGGGTAAAGTTTTTTCTGCAGCTTTCGCAGCGCAGAACCCCTCCTGTTTCTCCTTGGTCCGGACTTTTCAGCTCCTGCTGTTCCTGGATAAGGAACGCAACCTCTTTTTCCGACAGAAACTTGCGCAAAACGGCGAGTGTTTCCCCCAGAACCCAGTCGTCCCCATTGGTCAGGAAACCTTTGATATGCTCTACGATTTGCGGGTCCCCGGTTTTTCCAAGGGCCTGAATAATCCCGGCCATTACGTGGTGGGGAAAATCTTCCCGCTGGGTCAGGTGAACCAGAACGTCGATTGCCTGAGAACCGCCGATTCGCCCAAGCGCTGAAATAGCGGCGAGATTCCCCGTAACGGCCTTTTCCTTGAGAGGTTTCACAGCGCCTGGGTCGCCCAGGTCGCCGAGGGCGTTGGCGGCAGCTGTGGCAAATGAGGAATCCTTATCGCCAAGAGCATCGATCAAGCCCTGGAGATCCTTTTTCTCAATTGTTTTCTCAATGCTGGGCTTGAAAGCTTTCCACATAAAAAGCTCCTTGCTGTATGAAAAGGGTCGAGGTCTTCTGCTTCCGCAGTTTGTTTCCACAGGGGTTGGCTGAGTTTCCCTGTTCTTATGATTTAAGCCTTGCGGTCGGTAAAAACCAGCCACAGAGCATGTACCATGCCGGGCACTCCTCCAAGAATCGTCAGCAGGATATTAACCCAGAAATGCATGCTGAAACTGACCTGCAGGAAGGCCGCCACCGGCGGAAAAATGATACATAGAATGATCTTAAGAATCATCATGAGACTTTTCCTTCGGAAAAGGTTGCAAAAGCAGAGGAAATATTAGTGCAAAGGATTATGTTAAATTAATATCTTTCAGGTCGAGAATGTCAACTAAAAACAGGATGTTGGAACAGATGAACAGGTCAGGGGCAGGAAACACACTTTACCTTTTGGAAAAATTTCAATTACCTGTCATCGTTCTCGACGTGTTTTCCGGTTTCTTCTTGATGTAAAAACAAAAAGTATCAAGACCCGACCCTCTTCAATCATCTAAAAGGAAGACCCCGGCTGCTTCAGGAATTCTTCTTCTTCCTGGGTGGATTCCCGCCCCAGGATTTTGTTCCTATGCGGGTAGCGCCCGAAGCGGTCGATGATGGCTTTATGCCTGTGTTCGTACTCGAGGTGGTTTTTCAGGCATGGTCTGGAGAAGAGGTCGACCGCAATTTTGTGAATTGTGGATGATTCGCTGTGCATGAAAGGCATGTAAAGAAATGCTTTTTGCGGAGCGCTGAGGGTATCGTCAGTGTGCGCTCTCAGCGCTTCCTGCGCCAGTGCCAGGGCCATTGGATCATGGGCAAAAGAGGCGGGTTTTCCGCGGTAGATATGGCGGGAAAACTGGTCCAGGATAATGATTTCGGCCAGTCTTCCCAAGGCTTCTTCCCGCCACCTGTAAAGTTCGCATCGGGTGGCGGCATTATGAACACTGAGGAATTTTTCCCCTATCAGTTGGTCGAAATGGGGAGTGCCTTTCCACCAGTCCTCTTGACTCGTTTTCTCAAACCAGAAGGTGATGATTTCCTGGAAATTGAAATCGGGCAAATTCTTTTCATCCTCCTCTGTGCATCCAGGCTCCAGTAGTTGAAGTTCTGAAATCAGCGAAGTGGAGGGAACTTTTCAAGGATGCTTTCCACCTGGCGATTTGTTTCCATAGCGGATTTCGCCGGGTCGCTTGACTCCGGAACGCGCCGGGTGTTGCTCCCCTTCCAGATTAACCTCCCGCTAAAGGAATCGAACATGTTGATTGTCAGTGTGCCTTGGTCGTGATTGCCTCCAAGGTCGAAAATGCCTACGCCGATACCGCCAAAAACCCCGCCACTGCCGCCGCCAATGCCGACTCCCGTGTGCAGGTCAGATGACTTCGAGGCTCTGGAAATCCGGTATTGATAATCGACTGAAAAATCGCCTTTACCGCTAACTCTCTGAAACCCCTTTTCCGCCAGGGAATTTTCTACGGCAGAGCGGATCCGTTCATCAACCAGGGCGTCTTCAGGCTTTTTATCTGTTTTTGATTGCCAGTTGTATGTTTTCAGGCGTGAGAAATCCATCCCGGGGTCAAAGTCCCGGCTGACTTTCGGTCCACAGCCAAAAACTGTAAGCAGGAATATCCATAGAGAGAGGTAAAAAAGCCTTTTCATTTATTCCTCCGTATAGCCAGCAGGAAATCCAATCTTCTGATCGATTACATCGGTGTCTTTCTGTTAATCATAGCAGTAATTGATTTTTCGGGAAGGTCATTTTTTCAGGGGTTCAGACCTGCTGGTAAAGGGTTTCAGGCTTCGCCTGAGTTATTTTCCGGCACAGTCTCCCATAAACTTCTGCCGAGCTTCAGACTCCAGTCCAGTTCCTGCGCCAGGGAGGCGCCGGTTTCATAACCCAGGCGCCTGGCAAGATATATAAATGCCGGCGAGTCAGGTTCGGGCACGGTGAGGTCTTTGGCATGGCCGCGAACGGCCCGCAAGGCATCAATGGTTCTACGCAGACAGCGGTAGGCACTACGGATGTCCTCCGTAAGGGCGTGTGCTACGGCACCGCTTTCCTCCAGCTCCCTCAGAGCAACCATGCTTTTGGTGACTCGAACATTTTCGTTTTCAGTGCCCACTTCAATCTGTTTGGCCTGAATGAAATATTCGATATCGACCAGGGCACCGGGGCTGAGTTTGGCATTGATGGTCTTCGGCTTCACCAGTTCGTCAACCTGGCGCTTGCGCAGGTAGCCGATGTTGTCGTAATCCAGGGGCTTGCCGCTATAGACGAAAGCGTCCCGGACGGCAATGATTTCGTCAAGGAAATCTACGTTTCCCGCCTCCGGGCGCAGTTTGACAAGAGCCATGCGTTCGAACTGCTGCGCCGGGCCGGTGGAAGAGTAGTATTCCTTGAAAGCACCTAGGGAGCAGGCAAGGGAACCTTTGCTGCCGTAGGGGCGCAGCTGAAGATCGATTTGAAAAATTCCTTCCTGACGTGTTTTCAGGTTCTGCAGGAGAAAGCGGACCAACTTCTCGAAAAAAGCGGCATTATCGAGGGGCTTTTCGCCGTCGGTCTGCCCCTGGCACTCGTAAACGATGAGCAGTTCAATATCCGAAGCAAAGCCCATCTCGCGTCCGCCGGATTTGCCTGCGCAGAGTACCGCCCAACGGCAGGGCTGCTCATCATTGCAGACGGGCCGGCCGTAGCGTCGGGCCAACTGGGCGAAGCCGAGTTCCATCACCTGGCGCACGACCACATCCGTGAGATCGCTTAGTTCTTCGGAGAAGCCGATATCGGTGCTGTGATTGGTGATGTGGCGTAAATCGATGCGAAACATCTGACGGTCCTTGAATTCGTTGAGGACCGCGAGTTTTTCTTCATCCTTTTCCACGCTTGCCAGCTCTTCCCGCAGTTTTTCTTCCAGCTCCCCTTTTTTCAGGCCTTTTTCGAGTTTTTCCGGATCGCTGACCATGGGAAAAAGATTTTCGTGCTGCATGCGGAGAAAGTCCTCCCAAAGGAACTGGCTGACCCCCATCAGGGCGGCGAGGTTGTCCATAGCCTTGCCGGAGCGGATGCTTCCCAGATCCTGAGCCCAATCGGGATGGGAGAGGACCTGGTCGACCAGATCGCCGAACTGGCGGAGAGCTTGGCCGGGGTTGGCGGACAGAGGGAGCATATAGGTGAACTGCTTGATCAGGGCACAGGCGGCCCGCAGCTGACGAATTTTCTCCTCATCCGTTATTTTCCTGCCCTGGGAATCGAGAATCCAAAAAGTATCCTGGACTTCGCTTCCCACGGTCAGGATCTCGCCATCCTCAATATTGATTTCCAGCATGCTGAGGGCGTTGGCAAATGAAAACAGAAATCCCGGAGTATCCTTGGAAAGGATGCGCAGAACGGTCTTGTCGGCACAAGTCCAGTTGTCGACTGCGATGGTGATCGGCAGGAGTTTTTCCTGAGGCCCCTGCTTTGTTTCCAAGGTTGTGCAGAAGCGGTCGATAATGTCCTGACGGGCTTTATCCAGGTCGCCGGCAGCGAGGGTTTTGACGTGAACCGCGAGCTCGTCGGCAAAAGCGTTCCAGATTTCGCCGTTGTCGATATCTCTTCCCGAGACCTCAAAAGTATCGAGAATTTTGCGCACGGGTGCAGGAGACGACGGGTTGCTCCGGCCTTTTTTCCCAAAACCTGAATAAGTTTGTTTGGCAGGCTCCGGAGGCGCCTGGACGACATGAGTGCTAAGAGCCCCTTTCAGAATGATGATGTCATGGGCTGCCAGAAGGCCCGCAATGACTGACAGAAGCCCCCGTTGATCAATTGCGGCAACAGTGAGGGAAAACTGCCCCGGGGTTCCCGGTTCAACGGAAATTCGAACATCCCCCGGCTTTTTAATCTCCTCCAAAAGCTCCAGAAGGTTAGCTTGAGGCGAAGTGTTTTTGGGGCTGGCTTCCTGTGCGACAGGTTCCTGTCCGTTGGGGGGAGTGGAATCATTCATTTGGATAATATCCTGTGTGCAGTTTTTTGAATTTTACCTGGAACCGTGGGTTAGGGGCTGGAAAAGAGTGTAAGTGCTTGGCCTGAATAAGTATTCCAAAAATCTGAGGCGCACCCATAGGTTCGTCGGTAATTTTTTGAATACTTAGGCAGGTCAATGGCTTGCGCTATTGCCAAGTCATAACTCACAGATCCAGGTTCTATGCAGTAAGGTAATACCGAAATAATCAAAACTGTCAATACAGGACCCTTGATCGGGGGAGGGTACCCGGGTTGACTCATGGCCGCTTCCAAAATAGTCAATAAACTCAGGGTTTCAGGAGTTTGAATCCGGTTTCCTTTTCCAGCACACGTTTTCCGCTGTTTCCGGCCAGCTCGAAGAGGATAACTTCGAGGACGTGCCAGACCTTGACTCCGTTGCGTATGCAGCCGGTAATGGTGTTCTCTTCGCGCCCGCAGGCCATGTGCATATGGAGCATGGGCTGGCCTTCCTCATCCGGGAAAAGGGTCCCGGTTCCGGCAATTTCATGGACATCCTTCAGTATATACTCCATCGGGTTGACCGGCCGGGCCTCTCCGTCCAGGGGCCCAACAATGAGACAGCTGCCTCTGTCTGCTCCACCCACGGCCACCAGCGTGGCGGCCGTGATGGAATGTTCTTTTGCGAACTTTTCGATCTCTTCGTGAACCGTTTCGCCATCTTCCAGGCGGATCACAAAAATCCGGCCCAATTGTGCTTCCGAGTATTTCATTATGAAAATTAATTACTCCTAGAGTCGCTGAAAGATCAGGTTTTTCCAAATATCAAACGGCCGCCCAGAATGGCCAGCAAAACACCTGTAAAGCCGTCCAGAAACCGACGGGTTTTGCGGTAAAAGGTTTGAATGCTTTGCAAGGAGAAAAAACATGCGATCAGGCAGTACCAGAGAACGGACACGGTAATCACCACCAGAATTGTGACCATGTAGAGCCAGAATGGTGCCTGTGCCGGAAATGTCGTTACAAAGAGGCTTCCGAAAAAGGCCGCTGTTTTCGGATTGGAAAAACTGGTCAGCAACCCTTTTTGAAAAGCCGCAAGACGGCCACCCCTGAAACTCGCCCCGTCCATTAAAGAGTGCGGATGGCGTATGGCATTCCATAAAATGTTCAAACCCATGAAAACCAGATAACAGCCGCCGATGATTTTTATGGCGTCGTACATCCATTCGGCATAAGTGAACAGGGCGCTCAAGCCCAATAAACCGGCTGATGCCCATGTGCCTGCCCCCATGGAGACGCCAAGGGCGATCCAGAGCCCCAGGCCTCTTGAGCGGGCCATGGAAGCCTGGGTGACAACGACAAAATTGGGGCCCGGTATCATGACCACCAGAAACCAGATGAAGGCCATGCCGGTGATGGCTGAGAAATACGCCATGATTCGCCTTTTAAAAAAGCGGGAAAGGTTGTTCCTATGTTTTCGCTCAAACACTCATGATCCAGATTTTTTGATAATTTGAATCCTGATAATTTTATGTTTCCAATGGATCGAATACAACCAAATTATGTTGTGAGTTTCCAGGGGATGGTGATTTTTATCCCCTCCTTTTGCCAACCATTGTCGAAATTGCAATAAAACAAAAGAAAAATCATTAAAAATCGTTTATGCTTAGCGCCGGCTTTTTTGTTGCAATCAAGAGCAATTAAATTTATTACATCGAAATTTGCATGAGGATTTAAAGAAGCTGGTGTTCAATATTTACAGGAAAAACCCACCGGGTTAAAAACTGAAGGAGTTGAACATTGAATAGAGGGACTTTGGCCCGTATAGTGCCTTTTGCCCTTTTTATGGCTTTTATCGGCATTGAAGAGGCCGGGAAATATGCTGTCGAAAAGGGCATGATGTCGCTCAGCGACGAGAGCTTTTTTTTCCTTTACCCGGTCAAGATTCTCTGCGTGGGCCTGGTGCTCCTGTATTATTTTCGCGAGTACTCTGAAATTAAAATTAAAGATATCCGGAATGTTAAATATCTGCTGACGAGTTTGTCGCTGGGCGTCCTGGTTTTTATCCTCTGGATCAACATGGACTGGTTCGCTTTCAATACAACCCCGGGACGGGGTTTCAACCCCAATATTTTTGAAGATTCCGCTCTGCGCATGTTCATGATAGGGGCGCGGTTATCCGGAGCGGCCCTGCTGGTGCCGATTATGGAGGAATTATTCTGGCGCTCTTTTCTGATCCGCTACCTGATTACAACAGATTTTTCCGAAACTCCCATTGGCAAGTTCACCTGGGCTTCCTGCATCATCACCGTGGTTCTTTTCGGTTTGGAGCACAACCTGATCGTGGCTGGAATGATGGCCGGTCTGGCCTACAACCTGTTGCTGTATCATACTCGCAGCATTTTTCATTGTATCCTCTCGCATGCGCTTACCAATCTTTTGCTGGGCATTTATGTCCTGCAGACCGGTCATTGGCACTTCTGGTGACCTGGTGTGGGCAAAAGACCCTGGGAGCCTGCCGGACATAGGTGTGAATCGATGGCAATAAAGATAAATCGGTCCATATTTCCGCGTGCTTTCTACAAATAGTCCCACTCTTCGCTCTTAAATTTGTGAAAATCTGACTTCTATTTCCCTTCTTCTCGTTACGATCCCCTAAGTTCGACAGATCCTCAGGGCGTAGGTCGTAAGGGGAAAACCAAAAGATTGTTTCCGCCCTTATCGTCTTCTCTCACCTCCCGGATCACTGTTCGGATTTCCTTTCTAGTCCTAAAACTACCGACGATAAATTCAATCGATTGACTTATTCAGTTGATTGATTATAGTGTTGACTAACAAGCAAGGAAGGAACTCAAAAATGCCCAGGAACCAAACAAGGAAATCAGATGCGAACTCCAGGGAGCGGCTTCTGGAAGCTGCCGTGGATGTATTCGGAAAACGTGGATACGAGGCGGCCACCACCCGTATGATTGCAAAGACAGCCGGGGTCAATGTTGCCGCCATTCCCTACTATTTTAACGGCAAGGATGGGCTGTACCAAGCTGTCGTGACATATATTGTGGAAAAAATCGAAGAAAAAGCCGGGGCCGCATTTCAGAATACTATCGCGCCGGCATCGGAAAAAGGCCTCTCCCGGGATACGGCCCTCAGTTCACTGGAGGATCTTTTAGGGACCCTCGTCAATTTTTTGGTGGGCTCGCCGGAAGCCGCCCGAGTAGCACGGATAATCCTCAGGGAGCAACTTGACCCTTCTTCTGCTTATGACATCATTTATTCCCGGTTCATGACCCGGATTATCAATTCTATTGCGGCATTTCTGATGGTGATCCTGGGAGATATTTCGCTCGGAAATGCCAGACTCAGGGCCATGTCCATGATGGGGCAGGTGATGGCGTTTCGAATGGCCCGGGAAACCATAGTCCGAATGGTTGGATTTGAAGGATACAATCAGGATGAGACCGACGAGATTCGCAGTATTGTTCTGGAACATACCCGGGGGATCATCGAATCGCTCGGCCGTCACCAGACAGACTGAGCTCAAGGGGACATTATGTCATTTTATCCGGCACTGCCGGAATCTGGACAGCCGGGAGGCTGGGCAGTATGGCGGCAGACAATTATTTTCAAAGGCAGAGGTTTTCTTCAGGAAGGTTTTTGGAAAGCCCTTAGGTCAGGCCCTTTTTTGCTGGCTGCTCTTTCCGTTTTTCTTCTGGCCGGGTGCATGGCAGGGAAGAATTATCAGGCGCCGGATATCAGCCGCCAAATGGCCGCAAAATGGAACCCTCCGGAAAACGGCGCGGTTCTGGACCCGCGGCGGCAGCCCGCCACCGACTGGTGGCGACAGTTTGACGATGAGGTGTTGACGGAGCTGATCAAAAGGCTTGCCGGGTCCAACCTGACCCTGGCCGAAGCCCGGGAACGGATTGTTGAGGCCTATGCCAAAAGGGGCATTGTCCAGGCCGACGCATGGATCCAGGCTGCCGTCACCGCCGATTACACTCATGCCGAAGCCGGAGACGAAGCTGTTTCGTTCACGGGGCCGCCGGCGGGAACGTCCGCGGACCTCTTTTCCACCGCAACAGCAGCAAGCTGGGAGATCGACCTATGGGGCCGGACAAAGCGGCTCGTAGAGGCCGCCGATGCCGATATTGAGGCGCGATACGCCGACTACCGAAGTATAAAGGTGTCACTTTGCGCTGAACTGTCCCTGGCTTATATCGATTTTCGAACCCTGCAGGCGCGGATGGAATCGGTGCTTCAAAATATCGAGCTTCAGAAAAAAACGCTGGAACTGGCCCAAACCCAATACCAGGTCGGGGTCGGGACCGCCCTTGACGTTGCCCGGACAGAACGCCTGCTGCAAAGCACAAAGGCCCGGATTCCCGAACTTGCCCGGGCCATGAGTGCAGCGGAAAACCGGATCAACCTTCTGCTGGGAGAACGGCCCGGGGAAATGTCCCTGCCGGCGGGCTCTCTTCCGAAAATTCCGGAGGTTATTGGTATCGGTATACCCCTGGATCTCATGACCCGACGCCCGGACATTGTCGGGGCAGGCCTCCAATATCGGGCCGCCGTGGCCCGGACCGGCGCCGCCGAAGCCGAGAAATACCCCAGGCTTTCGCTTTCCGGTATCCTGAACCTCCAGAGCGACACCCTTGGCGGCATGATCGACCCGGATGCCTTGATCTACTCTCTGGGGCCGGACCTTTATTTCCCCCTTTTTACCGGGGGACGCATCGACAGCAATATTAAACAGCGGGCTTCCCAGGCGGAACAGGCGAGGCTCGCCCTCTCCCAATCTCTCCTGGAAGCCCTTTCCGAAGTGGAAACCGCCGCTGTGGGTGTGATCCGGAGCCGGGCACAAATAGAAAAACTTCAGGAGGCCGAAAGATCGGCCGGGGAAAGCGTCATGCTTGCGGAAACTCTTTTTAGTGCCGGGCTGAAGGATTTCTTCCAGGTCCTCGATTCCCAGAAGCAATTAGTCTCCACCCAGGAATCGCTTCTCTTTGCGCGGCAGCAGGCCCTGTCGGATGTGGTATCCCTGTATCGGGCGCTTGGGGGAGGCTGGGAAAATGGTACTGCGCTGGGAAAGAGGGATGAAAAATGAAGAAAGACGGTAGGGAACTGTGAATGATTTCCCCCGCCTTCTTGGCAAATCTAAGACGGAGGATGGATTTTTATCGGTTTTTTCGCCTTGCGAATAAAAAATAGGATAACGATATGAAAAAAAGAATTATCGGAATCGGTGTGCTGGCTGTTGTGATTACGGCGGCGATCTTTATTGTCCGCTGGTACCGGAACGAGGAAGCCCTGAAAGCCGGAAGCGTCCTCAAACTCTATGGAAACATGGATATTCGGGATGCCAACCTGTCCTTCAGCGAGCAGGAGCAAATCGATAAAGTGCTGGTTGAAGAAGGCGATCAGGTTGAAGCCGGTCAGGTCCTGGCGAGGCTTAAAACCGATCGGCTGGAGGCCCAGATCCGGGCAGCGGAGGCCCAGATTGCGGCTCAGCAGGAGGTAGTAAAACGTCTCCGGGCAGGAACCAGAACCCAGGAAATCGAGCAGGCCCGCGCTGAAGTTGACGCGGTAGCGGCGGATGTCCGCAACGCCGACGGTAATTACAAGCGGTTTTTGCAGACCTCCGGGATCGGTGCCACCAGCAAACAGGCACTGGACGACGCAAAGTCGAGGCTGGCCGTGACCCAGGCTAAACTCAAGGTTGCAAAAAACGCCCTGGCTTTGGCCCTGGAGGGGCCCCGGGTGGAAGACCTTGCCGCTGCGGAAAAGAAGTTGGAGGCCCTGGAGGCGACCCGCTCGTTTCTGGACGTGCGGCTTTCAGAGATGACCTTGAGGGCGCCGGCTTCCGGCGTTGTCCAGAGCCGAATTCTTGAGCCGGGGGAGATGGCGGGGCCCACCAAACCGGTGGTGACCATTGCCCTCAGCGATCCGAAATGGGCCCGGGTTTTCGTCTCGGAGCCGGATTTAGGCCGGATATCTCAGGGTATGGCGGCCAAAGTCCACAGCGATTCATATCCGGGCGAGGCCATAGAGGGCTGGGTCGGTTTTATCTCCCCCACTGCTGAGTTTACCCCCAAGACGGTGCAGACCGAGGAACTTCGGACCAAGCTGGTCTATGAGGTCCGTGTTTTTGTCAAGGACCAGGATGACCGGCTGCGCCTCGGCATGCCGGTGACCGTAACGGTAGAGTAACTGTTCAGCATGATGGGCTTGGGGCGCGTATGGAAAGGGTATCTGCGCCCGGATGGCGCCAGTTGAGCCCTATGGATGGGTTCACGCGGCCTTTGGAATGGGGGGCGCAAGGCCATCTTTCCCGACAAACTGAAAAGTTTCGCGATAGAAGGGAAATGGAGCGGTTTGCCATGAGGCCCCAAACTCACATAGCATCATCGCTCCGGCAAGAAGCGGTGCTGTCGGTTCGAAACCTCTCCAAGGATTTCACCTCGAAGAACAGGCCCGTAACCCGCGCGCTCCGCGATGTCTCCCTGGATGCCATGTCCCGGCAAGTCACCGGGCTGGTAGGGGCGGACGGTGCGGGGAAGACCACCCTGCTCCGCATCGCCGCAGGTCTGCTGACTCCCACCAGTGGCAGCGTCACGGTGCTCGGTCTGGATTCCCCGGCCGAAAGCATCGAAATCCAGAGCCGGGTGGGATACATGCCACAGAAGTTTGGCCTCTACCAAGACCTGTCGGTTGCCGAAAACATGGCTCTTTATGCCGATCTCCAGGGGGTTCCCGTCGTACAGCGCCCCCAACGCTTTGAGCGGCTCCTGGACATGACCGGCCTGGGCCCCTTCGTCAGGCGCAGGGCCGGGGCCCTGTCCGGGGGCATGAAGCAGAAGCTGGGACTTGCCTGTGCCCTGATCAAAGCCCCCCACATGCTGCTTCTGGACGAGCCCACCGTGGGCGTGGACCCGGTTTCCCGGCGGGAGCTGTGGAAAATAGTCTATGAACTGGTGGCAAAGGACGGCATCGGCGTTCTGGTCTCCACCGCCTATCTGGATGAGGCCGAACGCTGCGATCATGTGGTGGTGCTCCACGAGGGTGAAATCCTGGCAACGGGCAGTCCCGATGACTTTAAAAGAGAGGTACAGGGCAAGGTGGCCCTGGTCTCGGCGGCGCCGGGAGTTAAAGCCCGCCAGATTTACACCCGACTTGCAGGGGCGGACCAGGTCGTGGATGCCACCATCCGGTCGGGCCGGGTCCGGGTGGTGGCTCAGAGCGAGCCGGAGGTTGCAGCATCCGCTGCCCTTCAGGAGGGGCTTGCGGGCGCCATCGACCCTTCAGCCCCCACTTTCGAAGATGCCTTCATGTTTCTCATCCCCCGGGAAAAGCAATATTTCCAGGTCAACGACGCCCGGGTCGCCTCCGAAAAAAGCGTCGAAAGCAGGGACGTGGTAGTGGAAACAAGGTCCCTGCAGAAGTTTTTTGGAGATTTCGAAGCGGTGAAAAAGCTCTCCTTCGATGTGCAGCAGGGAGAAATATTCGGTCTTCTGGGCCCCAATGGCGCCGGGAAAAGCACCACCTTCCGGATGCTCTGCGGCCTTTTGCCCGCGAGCGCCGGGGAGATCCAGGTGGCGGGACGGGACCTTCGCCGTTCCCGTTCCCGGGCGCGGGAACGGCTGGGCTACATGGCCCAGCAGTTTTCCATGTACGGTCAGCTCACGGTAAGGGAGAATCTGACTTTTTTCGGCAAGGCCTACGGCCTGGACCGGGGCCGCCTCCGCCAGCGCATCGACTGGGCTTTTACAGAGTTCGGCCTGGCACCCTGGGACGGCAAGGCGGCGGGGGCGCTTCCCGGGGGCTACAAGCAGCGGCTTGCCATGGCCGCCGCCCTGCTGCACGAGCCGGAGATACTTTTTTTGGACGAACCCACTTCCGGGGTCGACCCCTTTGCCCGGCGGGAGTTCTGGCTGCGCATCAACGGTTTCGCCCAGCAGGGGGTCACGGTGATCGTCACCACCCATTTCATGGAAGAGGCCGAATACTGCGACCGCATGCTCATCATGAGCCGGGGCGCCACGCTGGCCATGGGCAGCCCCGACGAAATCCGGGCTCTGGCGTCGGCGGAAAAGGACCGGGAAGCCACCATAGAGGATGCTTTCATTGCTCTGGCTGAGGGCCAGCTGCCAACGCCTGAAAAGTGAGCCCGATGGATGGGTGCCAGATGCCCTTTCCGTGGGCGCCCCAGGTCCATCCTGCTGAACAGCTACATAATTAGTAAACCGGAAATGACCATGACATATTCACAAGAACCCGAAATTACACGCAGCGGCCTTTTCCTCATGCGCATGCGGGGCATTTTGCGCAAGGAGATGCTGCAGATTCTCCGCGATCCCAGCAGTATTGCCCTGGCCATCGTGCTCCCCATGGTGCTTCTGTTTATCTTCGGCTACGGCGTGACCCTGGACGCCGAAAACATTCCCATTGCCGTGGTGCTGGAGGAGAGTGGAGGCGCGGCCCGGGAGCTTGCCGCACGCTTCGATCTTTCCCCCAATTTTGATGTCCTGCGCACATCCTCCATGGCCGGGGCTGCAAAGATGATGGACGAGCACCGCATCGAGGGCATCGTCCGCATCCAGGAAGATTTCTCCTCCCGTGTTACGGTGGGGGGAGCAGCGCCGGTTCAGGTTCTTCTCAACGGTGTGGATGCCAACCGGGCCCGCCTCATTCAGGGTTACATGGCGGGGGTGACGGAAAAATGGGCCGCCTTGCGCCGGGACCGGGGTGAGGCGGCTGCCGTTCCCGCCGTTTCCATTTCCCAGCGCATCTGGTTCAACGAAGCGGCCGAGAGCCGCAATTTTATGGTGCCGGGGCTTATCACCCTGATCATGACCCTCACCGGTATTCTGCTTACCGCCCTGGTGGTGGCCCGGGAGTGGGAGCGGGGCACCATGGAGGCTCTGCTGGTGACGCCCCTGCGACGGGTTGATCTTCTCCTCGGCAAGATCCTCCCCTATTACCTGCTCGGCATGATCGGCATGGCGCTATCGGTGGTGGTGGCCGTAGCGGTGTTCCAGGTTCCGCTGCGGGGCTCTATCTGGGCGCTGCTGCTGTTGAGTTCCCTGTTCATGCTGGCTTCCCTGGGTTTCGGGCTGTTTCTGTCGGCCGCCATTCGCGTCCAGTTTGTGGCGGCCCAGGTTTCCGTGGTGGCGGGGTTTCTGCCGGCGCTCTTCCTTTCGGGACTGCTGTTCGACCTTGAGAGCACCCCCTTGCCCATCCGGGTCATCAGCCACATCGTCCCGGCCCGCTATTTCGTGGCTATCAGCCACACCCTGTTCATGGCCGGGGATATCTGGCCGGTGCTGCTGCCAAACGCCCTGGTGCTGGCCTTCATGGCCTTTGTCTTCATCGGCCTGGCCTTTCGCAAACTGAGCAAACGCCTGGAGGCATCATGAAAGCGCTGCGTCGCATTCTGGCCCTCATGGTCAAGGAGTTCACCCTGATCCTGAAAGACCCCAAGAGCCGCTTCATTGTAATAGGGCCGCCCCTATTCCAGTTTTTCATCTTCGGCTACGCGGCCACCTATGATCTCAAGAACGTGCGCTGGGCGTTGCTGGACGAATCCCGCGGGGTTTTTTCCCGTGAGCTCGTGGCCCGGGTGGAGGGCTCCGACACTTTCGAGCTTACACGGGTACTTGCCTCGGGAAAGGAAATCGACGAGGTGATCGATCTGGAAGAAGCGAGGCTTCTGCTTCATATCGGCGCGGATTTCGACCGCAATCTTCTCAGTGGCCGGCCCGCCACCGTCCAGGTCATCGCCGATGGCCGCAATCCCAACGTCGCTCTGGTGGCTTTGGGATATCTGGGCAGTATCGTGGCCCGATACAATGCGGATCTGGCCGCCCGGGGCGTGGTGAGTCCCGGTGGTCCGGGCCTGGAGCTGGTTGACCGGACCTGGTTCAACGACAACCTTCAAAGCCGCTGGTTCATGGTCTCAGCTCTCGGGGGCGTGATTTCCATGGTTGTGGTGATGATCCTCACCAGTCTGTCGGTGGCGCGGGAGCGGGAGTTCGGCACCTTTGACCAGCTCCTGGTTGCCCCCTTCACCCCCGGGGAAATCCTCCTGGGGAAGAGTCTGCCCGGCATGTTCTTCGGCCTCATGAACGCTCTGATCTTCTCCGCCGGTGCGGTCTGGTGGTTCGGTGTGCCCTTCCGGGGCACCATCCCGGCTCTGGTGCTGGCCCTGCTGTGCTTCATCATCACTATGGTGGGGGTGGGATTGCTGGTCTCTTCCCTCTCCATGACCCTGCAACAGGGTCTTCTGGGGGCTTTTGTGGTGATGATGCCGGCGGTTATCCTCTCGGGGCTTGCAACCCCCATCGAAAATATGCCCCACTGGCTCCAGACCATCAATTTGATCAATCCGGTGCGTTACATCATCATCTCCCTCCGCAGCATCTTCCTGGAAGGTGCTGATGTGGCAATGATCTGGCCCGAGCTCTGGCCTCTTCTGATCATTGCCGGTGTCACCCTGCCCTCGGCCGCCTGGCTCTTCAGGCACCGGGCGCAGTAGGAGCATGGCGCAAAGATCAGAGGGAGCGGGGCGTGAATCAATTTCCGGAACCGGGAGGGGGAAAGGGATGCCCATCTCTTCGCAAAACAATCAAGATAGATTTTTTTGCCTATTCCGGACAGATTCCGTGGGAGAAACAGGCTTCCGAGTGATTTAGGGTGCGAGCTTCGATGGGCGCCCATGTGCCCCAGCTACTTTCAATGTGTTTTCTAGCCAATCGAAAAAAAGGGAAGAGGCCCGAAAGCGATTCTGAGGCGTTTGCAGCTGTGGCCCACGGAACATCCCGATAAGTTGCCCCCGGAAATCCTTTGCGAAAATCAAATGGAAATCCTGGCCATTGACGATGGCAGGGACAATTATAAAAACCCCGGGCATTGTCCTCCATTGAAAAGCCGTTGTGGGGATGTGGTGATTTGGTACAGGCGGGGCGGAGTGAAAACCGCGAACTTTGAGAAATCCCACTTGGTGCCGGGAGCTTTTTTATTGACAGGGGGGCTTTGCTGAATTAAAAAGATTAAACCAAACTGTTTTTGGGTAGTTAGGGCGGCCATGGCTGCCGAAGGGCCAAGCTTCGACAAAATAATTCCGTGTGACCTCACCAACCTGCAGCAAATGCATTCCGTCGCTACTTTATCGAACCGCTTCGATAACACGCACAAACAAACCCCGGCAGAGCAAGATTCGCCAAAACAAAATTATGAAACTGTACAAAACTTGGAAAAGGATCAAGGACCGGCGTAGGCTTAAACGCAGATTTTTCAGAAAGCACGGATACCCCCTTAATCTCAGAAATCCTCGTTCCCTGTCGGAAAAGGTTCATTGGATAAAGCGGTATTGCGATCTCGAACCCCTCTCGGAATTTGTCGACAAGTATACAGTCAGAGCATTTATTGAGGAACGGATCGGAAGCCATTATCTCATACCTATGGTTGGAATCTACGACCGCTTCGAGGATATCGACTTCGACGCACTGCCTCAACGCTTTGCCGTAAAGGCTACCCATGGCTGCGGCTGGAATATCATGGTCCGGGACAAATCCAGCCTGGACCGAGAGGCAATCTGCAGCCAAGTCAACGACTGGCTCAACCGAAGCTTTTATGATCGTGCCCAAGAAGCCAACTATAAAAACCTGAAAGGCCGAATCCTGATTGAAGAATTGTTGTGCAATCCGCACGGCTCTCTGGATGATTACAAATTTTACTGCTGCAACGGCGTACCGCTGGGCGCACATGTTGATATTGATCGCTTCGGCAACCACCAATACCGCACGTTTGATGCTGAATGGAACGAATTCGAAAAGAATGATCCTGTGAAGGCCTCAAATATTCCGCAAATTCCCAAACCGGAAAAGCTGGAGGAAATGCTGGAGGTCTGCCGCAGGCTTTCCGAGGGATTCCCGTATGTGCGCGTTGATCTGTACTACGCGTCCGGAAAAATCTACTTCGGCGAACTGACCTTCACGCCCGCCAACGGGCTGTACGCATTTGACCCGACAGAGTCTGATTTCTATTTCGGAGCCCCCTTTGATGTTTTTTCTCTGCGCCACCGTCCCTACATCCAAAAGGCGCAACACTCCAAAAACACCCAAAAAGAAAGAAACTATGCTGAAGATTATTCCAGACAGTGATGCTCGCGGCACCAAACTCATTGCTGCCAAACCGTTCGCAGCAGACGAGGTGATTTTTCAATTCTCAACCGTGCGCAGGCATTCGTATCCCACCTACAGAACCATTCAGGTTGATCACAACCTTCACATCGAACAGGATACGCTCGCCCATCTGAACCATTCCTGCCGTCCAAATACCCGCTTCAACTCTGATGTTTCCGCGTTGATCGCGCTCTGCAATATCGAGAAAGGCGAGGAGTTAACCTATTTCTATCCCTCCACTGAATGGGAGATGGTCAGACCGTTCAAATGCCTGTGCCGTTCTGACAACTGCATCGGGCAAATTGTCGGGGCCCGCAGTCTTGAAGCGGCAACCTGGCAGCATTATGAATTCAGCGCATTCATCAGGCAGATGTTTCGTACGGGACCGAGGTGAACAAAGCACTGATCTTGAAAGGTAAGCTCCACTGTTTGCGCCCTCCTTCATAGCGCCTTTTTTAAAAAAGGGTCATGACTAGTTAAGCACTCTCAAAGGTGTGTTAACTAATTATCATGACTGGTAAAAACAAGTACGCAAAGCGTTCACGAATTTCGGGTCACCAATTTCGACATATTGTACGCTTGTTTTCGGTCGATTTAGAGGCCACTCAGATTGCCAAATTAGCCGGGCTGAATCGCAATACGATTAACCGATATTTGAAAGCTATTCGGCAGCGTCTCGTTAAATATTGTGATGCCCAATCTCCATTCTTTGGGGAGGTTGAGGTCGACGAATCGTTCTTCGGGGCTCGACGCGTTAAAGGCAAAAGAGGACGCGGAGCCTTTGGTAAAACAATCGTCTTTGGTATTTTTCAAAGGAACGGTCACGTTCACACAGAGATCGTCCCAGATTGTAAAAAAGTCACGCTACAACGAGCCATTAGAGGAAAGGTTGAGCTTGAAAGCATCATTTACTCTGATGGTTGGCGCGGCTATAACGGCTTGGTCGATGTTGGCTACGGGAAGCACTTGCGCGTCGATCATGGCCGTAACGAATTTGCTAAAGGTCGTACTCACATCAATGGTATTGAAGGCTTCTGGGGCTTCGCTAAAATGCGCCTGGTTCGCTTTCGTGGCATGCGACCAGAGACTTTTAACTTGCACTTAAAAGAATGTGAATTTAGGTTCAACCATAGAGGTCAAGATCTCTACCAATTGATTCTCAAAATTCTCAGGGATCAACCTCTCAACTAGTCATGACCCTTAAAAAATAGAAAAAATTTCCCATTCCCGTTGCCCCCGGCGGCCAAGGAAGAATATACTTTGCGGGATTTCATTTTTCTCGCGGCCGCCTCATTCCCTTGCGGTTCTCCGATATACAGAATAGAACAAGACAGTCATGGCCAAGAAACGTTCCATCTCAAAAAAGAAAATCTTTTTCCTGTTCGTCCTGATGGGACTGGTGGTGACGAGTGTCACCGTGGTCTATCTGGACAGTGTGGTTCGCGACCGTTTCGAGGGTAAACGCTGGAAATTGCCGGCCCGGGTCTATGCCCGGCCGTTGGAGCTTTATCCGGGCTGCAAACTGACTCCTACGCAAATGGTTTCTGAGCTCTCTCTGCTCGGTTATAGGGAAACGTCCAAACCGCGGGAGTCGGGTACTTTTCGTTTGCGCCAGCAGGTGCTGGAACTGGTTACCCGGCCGTTTGTATTCGGTGATGGGCCGCAGGAATCGGTTTCTTTAAATGTTACATTTGCCAGCGGGCGAGTCAGAGCGCTGTTTGACCGTACCAACAACCGCTCCCTGGGACTTGTGCGCATTGAACCGGTCCTGATCGGCGGCATTTATCCAGGGAAAAACGAAGACCGTGTTCTTGCCAAGCTGGACGAGGTTCCCCAGCATGTGGTGGATGCCTTGATTGCGGTGGAAGATCGCCGCTTTTATTCCCATCATGGAATCGACCCGAGAGGCATTGCCAGGGCAATTTTCGCCACGGCCAGCGGAAAAAGTGTGCAGGGGGGAAGCACCCTCACCCAGCAGCTCGTCAAAAATTTCTACCTGACCCCTGAACGCACGATTCGACGAAAACTTACCGAAATGTTGATGGCCATTCTGGTGGAGATCCATTACAGCAAGGAAGAGATTCTCGAAACCTACATCAACGAGGTCTATCTGGGACAGGACGGCAACCGTGCCATCCACGGTTTCGGCCTGGCCAGCTCCTATTACTTCGACAAGCGCCTGACTTATCTCAGCCTCCCGGAGAGCGCCCTGCTTGTCTGCATGCTCAAAGGGCCTTCCTTCTACAGCCCGAGGAGTCATTCGCAGCGAGCCCTTGAACGTCGGAACCTCGTCCTGACGGTAATGGCCGAGGAGGGTTTCATCAGCGACCAGCAGCTCGCTTCGGCGAAGATCTCATCGCTGGGCGTTATCGACAGGCCGCCGCGGGGCACATCCCCCTATCCGGCGTTTTTGAGCCTTGTACATCGCCAGCTTCAGCGTGATTATCGTGATGAAGACCTGCGCTCGGAAGGACTCCAGATTTTCACGACCCTCAACCCCCAGGTCCAACTTGCGGCTGAGAGTGCTCTGGTCAAGCGTCTGGCACGTCTCGAAAAAACCCACGGGGAAGCCCTGCAGACCGCGCTTTTTGTGACCAATACCCAGAACGCGGAAGTGGAGGCCGTTGTCGGTGACCGCGACCCGCGTTATAAAGGATTCAACCGGGCTCTTGACGCCCAACGTCCTATTGGCTCGCTGATCAAGCCGGTCATTTATCTCACTGCTCTGCAGCAGCCGCGCAAATATACTCTTGGAACTTTGATCGACGATGACCCTATGATCTACCGGCAGGCGGGGACCGACGACTGGACCCCGGAAAACTATGATCAGAAATTCCACGGCAGGGTGCCGCTGCGCGACGCTCTGATACACTCCTATAATGTTTCGACGGCCAGGCTGGGTCTGGAAATCGGCGTTGGCAAAGTGATGGCGAACCTGCGGCGGCTGGGAGTTGAAAGGGAACTGCCGGAATTTGCATCGAGTCTCCTCGGTGCGAACGAGCTTTCCCCCCTGGAGGTTACCCAGGTGTATCAGACCCTTGCCGGCGGCGGTTTTCGAACCCCGCTACGGGCGATTCGGGTAGTTCTGACGGCGGAAGGTGAGCCGTTGCAGCGTTATCCCCTTAACGTCGAGCAGGTCATCGACCCGGCGCCGCTCTATCTGTTGACCGTAGCTATGCAGGATGTGGTGCGGGAGGGAACGGCACGCCGGCTGATGAATTATTTGTCGCCGGCACTCGATATCGCGGGCAAAACAGGCACCACCGATGACTTTCGCGACAGCTGGTTCGCGGGTTTTTCCGGGGATCGCCTGGCCGTGGTATGGGTCGGACGGGATGACAACGAAACCACCGGCCTTACAGGTGCCAGTGGCGCAATGACGGTCTGGGGTGATATGATGGCCAATCTGGACCCCGAGCCGCTGATTTTGCCGGAACCGGATAATATTGAGCGTGTCTGGATCGATCAGGCATCGGGTTTGCGCAGCGCCTCCGGCTGTCAGGGTGCCGTTGAACTGCCGTTTATTTCAGGCTCGGCGCCGGATGAGGCGGTTCCCTGCGGGCGGCGGCCACTGAAAAAATCGATCAAAAGCTGGTTTGAAAGGATCTTTGGACGATGAGATTGATACGCTGTTTTTCATTCCTCGCAGCATTGTTGCTTCTGGCAGGTTGTGCCACTCTTCAGCCGGTTGTCATGGAACCGGAGCCTACATCCCGGAATGAGGCCGTCGTCGCCCTTCTTGACACGGCTCATATGCAGTCTTCCTCGGGACAGCTGGATGCCGCCGGTGCATCGTTGGAGCGTGCGTTGCGCATCGAGTCGCGCAACCCGGTTTTGTGGCAGGAACTGGCTCGGGTTCGCCTTAGCCAAGGGCAGTATCGGGAGGCGGAAAATATGGCCGCGAAATCGAGCACCCTGGCGGTCGGGGACCGCTATCTGCGGGCGGAGAACTGGCGAATTATCGGCCAGGCGCGCACTCGGCTGGGTGATTACCCGGGCGCTCAAGCGGCCTTTGGAAAAGCGGAGATGGAAAAATAGAAATGGGGTCCCGGGAATCTTGCCGGCGGCTTGGGTCCTCTTCCCGGGGTGGCTCACGAAGACGACCGGAGCGCTTCCTCTATCCGGGCACAGAGGGTTTTTAATACTTTGATGCGGGCAAAACGCTTGTCGTTGGCCTCAACCAGGGTCCAGGGTGCGATAACGGAACTGGTCCGGTCAATCATGTCGCAGGCCGCATGTTCGTAAGCATCCCATTTTTCGCGGTTTCGCCAGTCCTCATCAGTGATTTTGAAACGTTTGAAGTCCACGGACTGGCGACTCTCGAAACGGTTCAGTTGTTCTTCCTTGCTGATCGAGAGCCAGAATTTGGCAACTACCGTTTTGTGTCTTACCAACTGTTCTTCAAAATTATTGATTTCACCGTAGGAACGCATCCAGTCCGATTCGGAACAAAATTCTTCCACCCTCTCCACCAGCACCCGGCCATACCACGAGCGGTCGAAGATGGCAATTTTCCCTCTTCGCGGCAATTTTCGCCAGAAGCGCCACAGGTAGGGCTGCGCCCGCTCTTCTTCCGTTGGCGCTGCAATCTGGATTACCCGATACTGGCGGGCGTCCAGGGCTCCCGTAACCCGGCGGATAGCTCCACCTTTGCCGGCCGCATCGTTGCCCTCAAAAACGACTACGACGGATATGTTTTTGAAATCCGGGTCGCGGGTCAGGAGGTTGAGTTTGCCCTGATACTTTTCCAATTCCTGTTTGTAGTCGGATTTTTCAAGGGACAAGGAAAGGTCCAGGGTCCTTAAAATGAGGAGATCGTCGATGGCCGTCAGGACAGGCGGCAGGGAAACCGTGGGTATCGGTGCCTCTGTGACTTCAAGCCGCCTTTTTAAATTCTGAAGAAGAATATTCCCCAAACACAGTGAGCGATAGGCCGGATCCGTCCCTTCGATTACGGTCCACGGCGCTTCGACCGAACTGGTCTGTCTTAAAGCGTGTTCGGCCACGCGCCGGATGTTTTCGTATTGGCTGTGATGATCCCAATCGGCTTTTGTGACCCGCCAGCGCGTGTTTTTGTCCTTCTCCAGTTTTTTGAAGCATTTTTTCTGTTCCTGCTTGGGAAGATGCATCCAGAATTTCAGGACAAGGGCTCCTTCATTGGTCAGCATTTTTTCAAAGCGGCAGACCCTGTCCATGGCTTGATCGAGATCGGCATTTTTTATCCGGCCATAGGCCCGGTCGAGGATCGCCGGCAGGTACCAGGAATCCAGGAAAATGGCGGTTTTCCCCTTGGGCGGAAGGACTCGCCAGAAACGCCACATATAGGGTCGATCCAGTTCTTCCTCGCTGGGCTTATCCATGGAGATGGTTTCTATGTGCCTGGGGTCCATCCATTCATTGAGAAGATGAATCGTTTCGCCTTTTCCGGCCCCATCGATACCGGTCATTACGATAATGACTGGAAAGTCTTTTTTTTCAGCCAGCCCGAGTTGAGCTTCAAGCAGAGCTTCACGTAATATGGGTTCTTCCCGTCGGAAGGTTTCCTTATCGATTTTATGCCCCAGTTCGGCGGATTCAAACATGGGTTCCTCCTGGTCCTTTGGCAGTTAGCTCTGAATTTGCGTGTTCCCCGGAACGGCGTAAATAATCGATCCGGGAAGCCCGGTCTTCCGGGGATGGTTTTTCCTGCAACTTTCTTGTCAAGATTAGCACAAAATGCTTCGCAAACATCGAGAAGGCTGGTGAGAATTGGTTTTCCCGGCATGTTGCTGACGATTTCGCGACAAAGCTTCATGAATAAACCGGGTTGAATACTTGAAAAAGCGATTTCAAGTTATTTTTGACTAAAGGTTTCATGTTGCGTTGTTTCACATGGGTATTAGAATATAAATTCGGTGCATAGGATTGAGGGCCTGCCATGTTTCTTCTGACCGGGAATTTTGTGCTTTAGCGTTAGGACGGGTGTCGTGCAGGTATAAGTCGAAAGGGCTTTGTCATGGAAAATATCGCCGCTGAAAATTTGGACTTGATTCTATTCGGACTCCTCCTGGGAGCTGGCCTGGTGTTGCTGGTTGTTTCCCTGATTGTTCGGGCGAAGACGGGGGGAAAGTATGAAATCCGGCCGGTAGATCTTGTGTTGGTCCTGATCCCGGTGGTTCTCTGGCTGTTCGGCACGGGAAAAATCACCAAGTTCAATATCGCCGGGGTAGAAGTTGAACTGGCGGAAGCCATTCGGGAGGCGGCAGGGAAATCGATAACTTACAAGGAGTTGCAAAAGCCCGAAGCTCAGGTTAATGAAATTATGCAGAATATCAGCATGGCCAGGAAAATGGGGGTTGAACAAATACCGGAACTGATAAAAAAGAAGACCGAGGCCCTGGAGTTTCAACTCGGTTTCAGTGGTTACTGGGGCCCCGCAATTGAAAAATATTTCGAGACTCTTGGTAAAAAAGGCTTCCTGAAGTACGTTCTGATTTACAACCGGGATAAAACATTTTTCGGAATATACGATTTCAATCCGTTACAGGCATATGTCAGTGATCAGGGGGGGGAGGGCTACAAACGATTTTCGGGCTATTTAATTAATGGGGATACGATCTCAAAAGACAAACTTAAGGAACTGCCGGGGTTTGTTTCCCTGGACGACGCCGTGAAGCCTGATACCGATCAGCTGACCTGCCTGGAAACCATGGATCGCCTGGACATCGATTTCCTGCCGGTAACCGATGAAAATCGGAAATATGTCGGCATTGTGGAGCGGAGCAAAATTACCACCAGGCTGATTATTGACGTGACTCGCGCCATCGAAGGGGCGGGTGGTGAGAAATGATGGGGGGGCGACAATCACAACTTTCTGCTAACGGGTGATCCGTTCCAGGAACTTTTCCGCCGGAGGAAAAATCTTGTTGGTCTGTCCGTTAGACATTTCATCCAGTGTCCGGACCATCATTCGCATTCGTTGGGTGTTTTCAAAGACCTTCCGGTTTCGATCGACAAAGCGCCAGAAAAGACCATTCATCACCTCGCACCAGGGCCCTCTCCTGAAGTCGCTCATGCGCAGAAGATAATTCGCTCCGCAGACATGGGGCTGGGCGGTAAACAGGCCGCCGTCGCTGAAAAGAGCCATGCCGTAAACATTTGGTCCCAGCACCCACTCCGAAGAGTCGACAAACATTTCCATGAACCAGTTGTAGGCTTCCCTGGGGTGGATTTCACAGAGAACCATCAGGTTGCCCAGAATCATCAGCCGTTCGCTGTGATGGATCCAGCCCAGCCGCCAGGTTTTGTGCAAAACATGATCCAGTAGCGGTAGTCCGGTTCTTCCTTCCCGCCACGCTTTCCCCAGCGTGCGGTGATGGTTGAAAAAATTACCTTTTTCCTGATTCCTGCCGAAATTCTGATTAATTCCCCGCATAAACTCGCGCCAGCCGATGATCTGACGGACAAACCCCTCGATGGAGGGGAGAGGAATGTTTTCCCTGGATTGGAATGTCTGAATGGCCTGGTCGATCACTTCCCCCGGGAGGAGAAGACCGGTGTTGAGTGACGTGGAAAGAGCAGAGTGAAAAAGGAAATCATTTTGACTGCTGATCGTGCCTTCATAGGGCCCGAAACCGGCAAGCCGATTGTTCAGAAAATCCTGTAGCCGGAGAATCGCGTCCCGGCGCGTGACCGGTAGCCAGAAACCGGAGGTCCGGCCGGGATTGCCCGGGAAGTTGACTTCCACCAGACGCATAACCTCGCGCGTAATGGCATCGGCGGGGATTTCGGCGAGGGGAGGAACGGTAATGGCTGGAGGGAGCTTTTTCCGGTGTTCCGAATCAAAAGAATAGTGGCCGCCAAGGGGCCTACCCTGGCCATTCATCAGCAGGTTGAGACGTCGCCTCTGCTGCTCATAAAAACTTTTCATGAAAGGGTGCTGGACGTTCCGGAGATACCTTCTGAACTCGGTTTTCGGAGTCAGGAACATGGGCGTGGCATGGATTTGAAGTTCGACTCTCAAGGCAAAGCAGAGGTCTTGAAGCCCTCTTTCCAGCTCACGATTCTCCACCTCCCAGAGATGGAGACGATGAATATTCTGGTCGAGAAGAAAGGCTTTCAACACATCCAGGAAGGTGATTTCGGGATGGCTGTGGCTCAGTTCCTGGTAATGGATTTGGTAATCGCTCCGCCGGAGTTCCTCGCGGAAATGGCGCATGGCGGAGAGAATGAGGACCAGCTTTTTCTTGTGGTAGCGAAATCTCCCCAACAAGCCCCAGTCTTCAACCATGAAAACTTTGGTGGTTTTTGGCGCCGTGCCCTTTTCTATGGGGAAAAGCTGGTTTTCAAGAATCAGATGGGCTTCCAACATAGGACCTCGGTGCTGATATTTTGTTTGTTGTTTTTCGCTTATTTCTTCCCTATAAAAACTCCGTGTGTTTCGCATTCAAGCTGAATGCTACCGGCTGGTTGGTTCGAAGGAATATTTTTAAGGTAATTGAAAGATTTTAGGAGCCTGTCGGACTAAGAAATGAATTTTAATGCAAAATCGGGCCATATTGCCCTTTTTCTCATTACGACCCCCCAAGGTCAACAGACTCCTGAAAATATATCATTATTTGAAGAATTATTGCAAATTCATGGCAAGTTAAGAGGTTAGACTCACCCGGAAGGCGGGTGGCAGCCTCCAGTGCAGATTAAAGCGGAAACGAACTGAGTAAAGCCGCCAGAAAGTCATAGACCGTCAGGATGCTCGGAATATGGACTTTTTCCTGGGGGGAATGGGCATTTTCAATGGTCGGGCCGAGGGAAATCATGTCAATGCCAGGTAGTTTATTTCCCAGGATGCCGCATTCGAGACCGCCGTGGGTCAATGTAACCCTGGCTTCCTGGTTATGGCTTTTCCGGTAAATCTCCCGGCAACGAGTCAGGAGAAGGGAATCGAGTTGGGGCTGCCAGCCCGGATACAAACCGTCCCTGTGAAAGCGGGCACCGTGTTGTACAGCCATCAGGCCGATGCGGGAAGTGAGGTCCTGAAGCTCTGACATACTGCTGCTTCTCTGGAAACAGAGAATATTTACGACATCCTCCCCCGTGTAGATGATTGCCAGATTGTTCGAGGTTTCCACCATTCCGTCCAGGTTCTCCGACATGCGCTGCACGCCATGGGGAAGTTGCTGCAGGAGATTGATGCACCGGGTGCTGTCTTGCGGGGAAAAAGCTTCTTCTGTCGGCGGAGAAGGTTTGTGAAGCGACAGGGCCATAGATAGATTTTTTTCCATTGCCCTGAATTTTTCCCGGGTTGTTTTTTCCAATCGTTTTATGAATTTTTGCGCTTTTTCAACATCGCAGGCAGGGAGAATGATCGTTGCTTCAGCATCGCGCGGAATAACATTGGAACGGGTTCCGCCTTTGAGTGAAGCCAGACGAAAAGGTGTTTCTGCCATGAGCGCGGCCAGGCTTTGAGCGAGAACCTTGTTGGCGTTGCCCCTTTTTTCGCCGATATTCATCCCCGAATGTCCGCCTCTCAGGCCGGAAACGCTGAGCCGGCAGTGAGCCTGTGCGGGTGGGATTTTCTCTTTCGTGACGATAAACTCGATACGCCCGTTTTCCCCTCCGGCGCAACCGATTGTAAAACTCCCTTCCTCTTCGGAATCAATATTGATCAGGGTGCGTCCCTTGAGCATATCTGTGTCGACATCCCGAGCGCCGGTGAGACCGGTCTCCTCCTCAACGGTAAAGAGCAGTTCCAATGCCGGATGAAAGACGGTTTTATCCTCGGCAATGGCCAGGCTGATGGCCATGCCGATGCCGTTGTCGGCCCCCAGGGTGGTGCCGTCCGCCCGCAGCCAGTCCCCATCAGAAACCAGGCGGATTGGATCGGAAGCAAAATCGTGTTTCGATTCAGACGTTTTTTCACACACCATATCCATGTGCGACTGAAGGATGATCGGCGAAGCTTGCTCATATCCCGGAGAGGCGGGGACACGGATAACCACGTTTCCCGTACTGTCTTTTGCATGGTCGAACCCTTGCGCGGAGGCACGGGAGACGACCCAGTCGGCAAGTTTCCCCTCATTTCCCGAACAGCGGGGGATTGAACTGATCTGGGAAAAAATCTCCAGGGTCAGGGCGGTTTGATATGGCAAAGGGAGATTATTCATGTCCGTTCCTCTTGGCTTGGACACTCGGAAATGAAAAATAGTGTAACCATTTTTTCATCGAGGTCATAGTTGATTTTAATGATATCATTCTAAAGTTTTTTTGAGAGATGGAAATAGCGCTGATGATGGCGTTGTTCTTTAGTTTTTCCTAACATTATCCCGTTTTTTTTGCTATGAATAAACTATTATGTTTTTGTAACAATTTTTTTCAGTCCGACGTGTTCTTTTGGGAGTGATGGGCTCTGCGGGAATGAAACTTGCTGAATTAAAGTCTTTTTAATTTCAGGTAAAACGTTTTTACGTGGCGGAGGTGGCAGATGAAAAGATGGTTCATATTATTGATAGCGGTAAGCATGGTCTTCGGGAGTTCGGCTGCGTTTGCTGAAGAAACCCCGGCCGATGGCCAACAGGGCGGTTTCCTCAAAGGTTTGACGGATGTGCTCGGTAATGTGGCTCAAGAGGGTTTGAAAGAAGCCATGGACCAATGGCTGGGAACCTATGAAGGGCGCATTGGTCAGGTCGATCTGGTGGAAAGGCGGGGAAATGCCCTGGTTCTGGACGTCACTTATGAAAAAGTGAAACGCAGGGACGGTGTTTCCGTCAATGGCCGGGTCCTGCAGGGCGGATTTCCCCTTGAAAATTTTGAAACCACCCTTTCGCCCATCAGCGGGAAAAAGGGGCGGGCTCGCCTGACGATTCGCAAAAGCGGCGGCAGCGACGACGGCTGGGGTTCTTCCTCCGGTGAGGTGGAATCGGATCAGGTTGAACTTTTTCTAATCCGGGAAGGTCATGAAGACCGACCTTTCGGGAATCTGGCTTATGATCTGGCCAAGGTCTGGACCGCCAGTGACGATCAGGATATCGCGGAGGACATGGAAGAGGGCGGCGAAATGATTGAGCTGGCGGAAGGGGAGACTGATGAGGGGGATGGCGACGCCCGAGTGTCGACTCGGCCGTTCGTTATTCCCGGCACTGTTCTTTCCCCCGTCCAGGGTGTGAAGCCTGCCGGCACGCAAGCTGCTCAGACGGCTCAACCTCTATCCGGTGCTGCAAGTACCGCCGGTGCTTCCCCGACGGCGACGTCTCAGCCCACGACCGTGGCTGTTTTTACTGGCCTGCAAGGTTTGAAGGTCGGAAACTACGATTTCTTTACTAATGCCTCAAAGGCGGAGTGGCGCGGTTCAGCAGGCCCTCTCAGTTTCCCCGGCAGCCCGAATGACCAAAGAGGGTTTGTCCGTTGCATCGAAAACGGCCGGATCAACCCGAACAATGCTGCTCGCCAGCTTCTTCAGACCCATCCGACCTGGAGGAACGCAGGACGGATCAGCGGCCTCTACCCTGAAATGACTCTGGACAAAAATGTCCATTTCCGCGCCACAGCCGCTTTCCTCAAAGGGGCGACCGCTTCCGACGGCGCAACCTTTGTCGTCCGTGTTCAGGATGGTGGCAGTTACCGTACGGTTTTGCGGAAAAAAGTATCGCCGCGGACATATGTTTCCCTAGACGCTGATCTTTCCAGATGGGCCGGAAAAAAAGTCAGGATTATCCTCAGCGTCCGGGCCGGGAAAAGTAGTTCACAGGACTGGACGGTTTGGGTGAAGCCGCATCTTGTCAAGGTTGGTTCCTGAAAAGTCAGGAAAGACGAGGAGGAGTTTCATGCGTATTCTGGTGTTGTTTGCTTTTCTCAGCGTAGCTCTTATCCCCTGGACTGTTTCCGCCGAGACCAAAGCCACGGTACAGGGCGTTCAGCCAGTCATGAGAAAAGCATCGCCGGTTATGCTGCGAGCGGTCCAGTTCAAGCCGCTTACGCCGGTGAAAATTAATAAAAAGATCATTACTCGGCTACCCCAACTGAGGCCGGTTGTGGTTCCCCAACCGATCAAGGCTCAGGGGCCGGACCCCAAGGCGGCTCTCGATCTTGGCGATGTCATTGAAGATTCAGGGCTTCTCCAGGATATCAGCGAAGCCAGCGGCTGGGACGTCAACCTGATTTTTCAGGACAAAGCGGCCGGGCATGTTTTTTATTACCTGCCACGGGAAATTCTCCTGTTGCACGATGCAAACGGCTACAAGCTTAATGTGCAGTACAATTATCAGAATGAGAAGGGGAAGCCCTCCGTACTGATCTCGGCTGATCTGGGCGCACCTTTCCGGAGCGGGGACGTGGGTCTCCTCAAGGCGGTGTTACGTGAGGCCCTGGAGCTGAAAAAGACCGATCCGCTGGAACTGAAATCTCTCCAGGGATTGGGAGCCGCTGCCGATCTGCAGGCTTTAAGCGCCGGCTTCGCCCTTCCAGCCGAGCGGATTAACATCACTCCCCCCGCCCATCTCAAGCAGCCTTTCCGTTTGACCCTTTCTCTGACTCAGGACGAGGCGGAAGAAATCCTCGCCCAGATATCCCGGGAAGGCGTGATCGGGAGCCTCAAAGTACCAGTTGGCGACCAGACAGTCCCCATTCCGATCCGTATTCAGTACAGCCATTTCAGCGGTGAGCGGGTGGAAGGTTTTGACGACTGGGTTCAGGGGCGCTCAATCAATAAACTTCACAACCTTACGTCCTTTCCCATGGAAGTCGAGGCGATTCATGCCTATCGGCAGAAAGGAAACAGCCTCGAACGGATTTCAAAAAATCTCAAGAAATCCAATCCGGTAGCTCCCGGGGCCAAGCGGCCCTTTAGCCTCCCCGCGGCTGAGAAGCTCCTCGGTCAGGGCGTCCTGGTCGCCTGGCTGGGGACCTCTCTGGACAGTGACTGTGCCTCGTGTCTTCAGTCGATCGACAAAGACGTGCGCAAAGGCGTGGCTCTGGCGCCGGCCAATCCCGTGGTGTTCGAAGCCATCCCCGGGATTTTTTCCGAGCTGGGTATCTACAAGATTCTGGTTCGGGTAAAGTCGCCTTATTTCGTTGCCGGCGGAAATTCGGTCAAGGAGCGGGAGATCGAACTGACGGAAGAGGGCAATCGCAACGAGGACCTGCAACTTTACCTTCCCGAGGACAAGGGTGAAGATCCCCTCCTCTACCGTTATCAATTACAGGCGGTTCTGGAATCGGGAGACCTGGCGACCGAAGAGGGCTGGCGCGATGCCAAAAGCCTCCGGCAGTTTTTCGGAACGTCCCAGCTGGAAGCGATCCTTTCTCCTCAGGAGGAGACGGAGGAGCAGTGAAAGCGGTTTTCGTTCTGATATTTCTCCTTTTGGCGGTGCCGCTCCAGGCTGCCCCTAACCTCGCGGTTTTCGCCGACGTTAATGGAGTCAGGGTTTATCAGGATCATAAGAATAAAAACACCTGGTACCCGTCCCCGGCAACGCCTGTCGTGAGTGAAGAAAAAGGCAAGGGTCCCGACTTCGGCCTGGAAATCTATCGTTATTTGGGGACCAAGGGTACCGGAGATCAGAACCTTTTTCGCGTGCGTGGCATCTTTCAGGTGAGGATCGAAAGAGAGGCGAGGTCGAAGCTCAATCGCCCTATTCGTCAGAAGCTCAAAGCCCGGAAAATCGTTCATCCAAAACTGCGTAGCATGCCTGTCTCCGGCGCTCGGATAAGCCTGCTGTTCGGGGACCAGTCCCGGACCTGGACTCAGGGGAGTCGTTGGAGCGAGAGGAGCCTGATGTTGCCCCTCGATATTCATATGGCCGAACTCCTATGGAAAGCGGTCAGTGCTGGACAGACTCAGGTGAGTCTGGTCGTGGAAGAGACCCTTGCCGGTGTCCGCCAGGTGGAGGATGAATGGCAAGAACAAGCGTCGGCGACCACCTGGACCCTGCCTTTGCCGCTGGACATGGAAAAGTGGCCCGACAAGTTTCGGCGTACCGATCTCGGCGGGCGCATGGTTAGAGGCTATACCGGGCTCGATATCTTCTGTTTCGATTTTCTGGAAAACCTCGATGAAAATCTTTATGCCAAAGTAGTGGAAGTGGCTATCCCTGTACCCGGTCGGGATCTGGTGAAGGAAGTAACCTTCCGCGCTTCAGAAGATTGCCGGACGCGGATTGAGTTCGATCTGTCCAGGGATCTGGACCAGCCCTACCGCTATCGGGTGACCCGTATCTTTAACGACGGCCGCAAGGAAGTCGGACCCTGGCAAAAGAAAAACGGGGACAGTCTGTTGGATGTGACTGAATATAGGGAGCCGGAAACTGAAAGTGAAGAATAACCGGCTGTCCTGGAAAATTAAAATAAACGGGAAACTTTTCACCTCGTTGGTTTATGGCCTCGTGCCACCCATTCCAAGGGCCGCATGAACCCATCCATAGGGAGAGCCTGGATCATTCATGAAGACTTTTGCTGCAACCGTCAATTTCACGCCATCTCAAGCCTTGCTCGCAACTTGCTCTTCGGCGGATTGCCATTACGCCCACAGAGAGCGTCACTGTGCTTGGCTTGATCTAACGCAAACTTGTCGGTTTCACGACAAAGCCTCACAAATAAACCAGGCTAAACTGTCGCCATCCAGGCGCCAGAGACCTTTTCCGGGCGCTGCGAGTCCATTGCGCTGAATAGCTACAAAAACGGAGGGAAAATGAAAAAAGTGTGCTCGGGTCTTCAAAGGATTTTCTTGAGCATGGCCATTCTGGGGCTGATAAATGTTGCGGCTGGCGAAGCTCAGGAAATCAATCTCGACAAGATGGTCAAATGCGGTGATCTGATCTGCTATCAAGCCCTGAAAGACCCCAATGTTTTTCACTATCTTCCCGACCAGCCCCGTCTGGCGACCAAAAACGGTCGTCCTCAGTTTTCCTTTCTCAAATATGCGCGCACCGAAAAAACCGGCAAGGCCGGCACCAACAAAGCCGAAGGCGGCGGGATTGTGCATTTTCTGGTAACCTACGGCGCGGATAAGAGCCAGGTCAAAGAGGCGGAAAAGGCTCTCCAGGAAAAATACCCCGATGCCGTTATTGACGGGCCCATCGTTTACCGCAAAGGCAGCTTTGCCCTGATCACTTCCTTCAAGGATGGAAACACTACCACGACCAAAACTGTGGCAGTCGGCAAGGCGCCTCTGATGGAGGGGCAGAAGGCGGCGGTCTCCATGGCCCTGACCCGCGAAGGAGCGGAGCTGCTGTGGGAAAGCTTCAAGACCGACACACCGGACATCTCCCTGGTTTTCGATATGGAGTTCGTCGGCGTGCGTGAACCTTTCGAGGCGACCCTCGAAGCCGATTGGGCGCGGGTCAGCAAGCACCAACAACTGAAGGCCGGTGTCAAATATGCTTGGTTCGGCGCTGATGTCGACATACTTTTTCAGGAGTTGCGTCAGACCGGGGCCGTCAAGATCACCACCAAAGGGAAAGACGCCGCGCTTGAAAAAATTCTCGATAGTGCCCATAACAAACTGTTGCAGGTCATGTTCGATCCGGCGCCTAACGATGAATTGACCCGTGCCGCGGCCGAGAAAAACAGCTACAGTAATCTTAATCAGGCGGTCAAGATGCTCAAGGACTCGGCCGCCTCCCGAAGCTCTTCTTCCCGTTCGACAACCCGGCGTACCAGTCTTCTGACACCTGATCCCGGAAATGTCGAGGTCGATGTCTGGGCCGCGTTGATGCATTTCCTGACTGCCGAGGCGTATGCCGACGAATCTCCATCCGAGGGGGCTACGACCGAATCGGCCAGCGAAGCCTACAATCGCGCCCGTCGTCTCTACGAAGAGGCTCGTGGCGCCGGTTTCCCGCCCGAAGCGACGGAAGAAGCGCTGGCAGCTTACGAGGATTACCAGTACAACCACAACCCCACGGGTTCCCGTGCAAGCGAAGTCAGCGGCCGCATCCGTATGTTGAGTGAACGTCTTGCGGCCGTCGGTGCTGCGACATCCGGTTCTTCCCTTGCTACGCAGTCCGTCGTCCCTTCCTCATCTACTGCAGTTTCCTCCGGCAGTTCCACAGCGAGCCCTGCCCCGGCAACTTCTCAATCTGCCGCGAGTCAGAGATCACCTGCGACCACTACAAAAGCCGCTTCATCTTCCGTTAGCCGCAAAACTTCCGCTCCGAAAAAGAGTTCGAGCCGCCGCTCCGGTACCGCAGCCAGCAGCCGTTCCAACGGAAGTCCCGGTTTTTCGCTGGTGGCTTCCTACAAGATGAAGAAGATCAAGCGCAGCGGCAAGCTGGTCTATCAGATGAACCATTACCGGACGGAAAAACAGGCTTTCGCCATGGCTGAAAACATTGGCTCTCTTTACAAGCGTTACGGTCATGACCCGAAAGTGTTCCGCGCCGTCACCATCGACGATCCGGTCTTCAAACAGCGTGAGATTCTGGTGACCCTTGATGGCCAGGATTCCTCCACTTTTACTCGCCATCTCAACTTCGTTACCGTCAAGCTGAAGAAACAGCACCAGTCCGGTGACTTGACCAGTGATGAAGTGGTCATTACCCCTGAAAAATTCAATGCCCAAGGGAATTCCTTTTCTCTCGGGTACGGTTACAAAGGGGATGACGATCGCAACCGCTGGCTTGACTATAACTTCGAAACGCTCTGGTCTTTCCACGGTGGTGTGGAAATTCGCACTCCCTGGAAACAGACCGATATTCCCATGCTGGCTCTGCAGCCTCCCCATCGCTACCGTACCGTCACCTTTGAAGGGGATGGCGTCGATTTGAGCACGGCCGGGGTGCGCCATGCGGTGATCACCGTTACCAGCATGATCAGCGGACAGCCGATCAAAAACCAGGCGACTATCCGTAACAGGGGACCGGCTCCCGCGCTGGTTCTCGATATCCCCGAGGATCCCGCCAATCCTGATATTCAGGTCAGCATCACCTGGCATCTTTCCGGCGGCAAAAATATCGCCGCTCCGGGGCGCGCCCTGGAAGGCAATATCGTTTACTGGGATGAACTCCCGAAAGGAGGGGCCTGATCATGCGCAAGCGTTATCTGTTTATCGGCTTGGTCCTGACCGGTCTGCTTCTGGCCACCGGTTTTAATTCGGCCTGGGCGCTGGTCAATTATGAATCCGGCCAGCTTGAGGTCAACGGCATCCTTCTGCTCCAGGATGCCAAGGATCCGAAGATCTACTATTATCTTCCGCCCGCGCCGAGGGTTTCGACCCGTAGCGACGGCGGAGCGGAAATCTCGCTGGTCAAATTCATCGATCCCAAAGGAGAGACCAGTGGCGGGCTTATGCATATGCTGATCACCTTCAGTCTGCCGCCGGATGAATTGGATGAACTCAAGGCTGCGCTCAAAAAGGAGCAGTCGGGCGCCAAGCTGCGCGGCCCGGTCCCTCTCCATCAGGAGAGCGAGGGGAGTTTCTCCGTCATTTCCGGAACTCTTTCGGACAAGGGATTTACCCGCAGCCTGATTTCCAGCGGACGGGCCCCCGTGACCCCCGGATCCAAGGCGGCCGTGGCCGCGACCCTGACCCCGCATGGGGCGACGCTTCTCTGGGAGTCGCTCACCAAGCCGACTTCGGATGTGTCGGTGGCGCTTCGGACCTATTACGAGGCTGTCCTGCCGAGCTTTGAGGCGAAAATTCAGGCTGATATTTCCACCGTTTACGAACACTACTCCAAAGTCCAGAACAAGCAGGAGGATTACACCAAACGCCAGATTCGGGATATTACCGACGAACTGGTCCGCGACGGCGTCATCAAGATCGATATTCTCGACCGCTTGCCCGAAGAATCCGCCAATAAAGCGATGCAGTCCTTGGTCGATCTTTGTGCCGGCAAGTTGACCGAGATCATATTTGATCAGAAAACCGGTTTCACCGCTCTGCCTGAAAAAGAGAAAGTAGTTGAATCGGGCCAGATCAAAGGGCGTCAGAAAAAGGGTTGGCTGTCCACGCTTTTCACCGGTAGCGGCAATCAGAAATATTACACCGACAATCAGTACGTGATCAAAAAACGTGAGGATATCCAGCGCGCCGTGTTCAACATCAACCTCACGCGGCGTTCGGTCATAAAGGTCGCGGTCGACACCGCCGGGAATATTTCAGGCCTTTATGAGGAATTCAAGGATAATCCAGACATGTTCCGGGTCGTCAATCTGGCGGACCCGGCTTTTCAGAAACGCGATGTCTATTTCCGCATTGACGGGGATTACAGCGACGTATTTCAGAAAATGATGAACTTTGCCGGGGTGGCGATCCGCAAGGCTTATCCGGGGCACGCCGACGCCACCGGCGAGCTGATTTTTACCCGCGAGGACATTCGCGAAGGGCGCCTCAGCAAATCCTGGCGCTACGCCCGTCTGGGTCAGAAGGACGCCGGTTGGCTCGATTACGATTACCGCACCACCTGGAGTATCCAGGGCCGCCATACTATCAGCGACCCCAAGGATGCAACCTCCTGGCTTCAGAGCAGCGATCCTATCGTCACCATCGCGCCACCATTGACCCGGCTCGATCTGGAGGTCGACGCCGACCGTTTCCTGTTCGAGGATGCCGGAATGCGTAGCGCCATGCTTGAGGTCCGTTACAAAATTTTCGACAAGGAGAAGAAACAGCGTCTGGCGGTGATGCGATCCACCGATGCCGAGTCGGTTACCACTTCGGTGGTTTTCCATGATCCCCGGTCCAAGGTTGAGTATCGGGTCAACTGGTATCCCGCCAGTGGCGAGGCGGTCAAAGGCGAGTGGAAACCCCTTGAGGATACGTACCTCGTGCTCGCACCATCTCAATAAAAAAGAAATTTTTATGTCGGAAAATGAAACCAAGGAGGGATTTTAAGAATGAAACGTCTTCTGATAACAGGATTGATAGTTCTGACGGCGCTGGTCCTGGCTTCACCGCTATGGGCAAAAACCGTAAAAGGGGCTCAACTCCAGCATGTGCGTCAGTTCAAACCTCTGCAGTTGCAGTCGGCGCTTACCATTCCCTCGGCCAGTGCGGTCAAGGAGGTCGGCGGCATCCAGTACGGCCGTCACGTCGACATCAAACTCAAGGACGGGACAACGGTTCGCTGTTTCCCGACCGCCACCAACGATCCGACAAAAACCAGCAAGAATTATTATTATCTTCCGACCAACCCTCATATCGCCCTGCATCCCGACGGGATGCCCCGCTTTTCCTTGATCCGTTTTGTCACCGACAAGAGCAAGGCCGACGGCGGCGTCGAAGGGGCGGTTCTCCACTTTATGGTGGAGTACGGCCTGACCCAGAAACAGCTCAATGAGTTGAAAAAAAATCTAAAAAAAGAGGTCAAGGGTTCCAAGCTCAAGGGCGCGGTGCCCCTCGAAGTCGGTGCCGAGGGGAACAGTTTCAACGTGGTTTCCGCCATCCTTGGCGACAAAGGGTTTACCTCGACTTTGATCACCAGCGGCAAGGCCCCGGTCATGGAGGGGCAGCAGGTGGCCGTGGCGGCGCGTCTCGACGCCTATGGCGCGACCCTGCTGGCCAAGAGTTTCGAGCAGCCGACCACTCAGGTGTCTGTTGCTTTCGACCTCAAATACGTGGTCAAGCTGCCGGCTTACGATGTCAAGGTAATCATCGACTATGACAAGTATCATGAGATGGAGAGCGAGTACTCTCACGAGCGGGAAAAGAAAACCACCTCCAAGCGTTACTGGAACCCCAAGTGGTACAATATGTACAACATCAGCACGAAAAAGAGCACGACACTGACGGAAGAGGAGCAGACCAGAGCCCTCGACTATCTCCAGGAAAGTGGTGTGGTCACCTTCGACTATGTCCAGCATGTGCCGGATGGGGACAAGGAGATCGTCGAGAGCGGATTGCACAAGATTGTCCTCGAATCCTTTTTTGACATGCAGAAGCGCCTTGGCGAGCCGACAGATGAGGAACTGACCGGAGAAGACGGCGAGATGGACAAGGAGGCCGAAGCGGCGCGGCGCAAGGAAGCGGCCAAAGCCAAGAAGTATTCCTATACTGTTTTTCAGCGCAAGGAAATCAAGCGCAAGTCGAAGCAGGTGCTTAACCTGAAAAAGGTCATGGCCCGCTATGAGCATCACACCATGACCGGCAACGTCGGCGCCTGGTATGCGGAGTTCAAGGACAACCCCAAGCTGGTGACCGAGGTTAACCTTGACGATCCTTTCTTCCAGCGCCGTGAGATGCGTTTTGTCATTGACAACGAGGCCTATGACATCTTCAAGGAGATGGTCAATTACGCCACCGTTCAGGTGAGGGTGCCGCGCAAGGATCAGCGCCCTTTCATTGACGAGCTGACCATCGACCGCAAATACCTGGAAAGCAGCGGCCAGACCGCGACCCTGACCTTCGCCCGCATGGGGGACGATGCCCAGAACTTTGAATATGCCACCCAGTGGAGCCTGCGAGGCGGACATCTCTATCCAAAAGAGCCGCGCTGGCAGGAGGGCGAACTCATGGCTGTCACCCTGTCCGCTCCGGTGGTCCCTCTGGTGGTGGAAGCCGAGGCCGATCTTGAGGAACTGGAGGAGATGGGGGTTGCCCGTGTGAGCGTGGAATTACGCTACAAGCGTTTCGGCAAAACCTACACCGACAAGAAAGGCTTGGCCTTATCACCGTCAGGCGGTGAGCCTCTTGTTAACAAAGTGATTTACCGGGATACGAATAGCGACAAAATCCAGTACCGCCTTATTTATCATCACAAGAAACTCGGCAAGATGGCCGATAAAAGCTGGCGTTCTCTGGATGGTGCCTACATCTATTGTGCGCCGACTGAAAATATTCTCAATAAACTGAAGGATTTTTTATGAGAATCCTAAGCTGAGCTTTCGGATAAATTGAAAGATGTTTCATTTATCGGCCATCCGCCGTTTTTAACAACATTTTCGCGAAACCATGAAAAGGATTTCAACCATGAAAAATGCCGTGATTTTCAGTATTTTCTTTTTCCTCATGGGAATAGTCCCCTTGACAGGCAACCAGGCCTTTGCAGCAGAGCTGGGAATATCCCTTCTCGCACAAAATGAAGACAGCCAGGAGTACGATCAGGCGCAATCTGAAGGCTATGAATCTGAACCCTATCAGGAAAATGAAGGGGAGTATGACCAGGAGCAGCCTGAACCTTATCAGGAAAACGGGGGAGATTATGGCCAGGAGCAGCTTGAACCTTATCAGGAAAACGAAGGGGAATATGGCCAGGAGCAGCTTGAACCTTATCAGGAAAATGAAGGGGAATATGGCCAGGAGCAGCTTGAACCTTATCAGGAAAATGAAGGGGAATATGACCAGGAGCAGCAGATGCCCAATGAACCTGAGCCGTACCAGGAAAACGATGGCCTGATCGACCAGGAGCAACTCGAAAAGGATGAACCCGGCCCCGGACAAGATCCTGACGTAGACCTGCAGAATGACTTGCCTGCTCCCAGCGACCTTATGCCTGATGCTGCCCTGTCAGGGGGAAGCTTAGCCTCACCGCTTGCTTCGGGACAATGTGATAAAGCTGCCGGCAAGGTTATCATTCTTCTGAATGCCGCCGGAATCCATAGCGGCACAACCTATATTAAATCCGAGGGGAAAGTTGTTTTCTCCAATACCGCCAAGGCGACCCACGTGGTTACGGTTTCGCCGCAGGGTATTCTCAGCAGCAATAGTTTTAAAATCTTCCCTAACAACAAAGTGTTTATGTTTGCCAGCTCTGTGACTCAGACTAAACATGGTATTATCAAAGTCAACGCGGGGAAAAGCAACGAGACCGTACATGACGTGATTATTTGTCCCTGATATTCGGTACACTCTAGCACCATTCGAAATCAAAAAGGGCTCCCTCCCGAGGGAGCCCTTTTTGATTTTTCAGAACTTTGAGCTGTTGTCGGTTTATATGGTGGCTTGCGAAGAGTTTTTCCGGGGCGCTGATTCATCCAGTGCCATGATTGGCTGAATGATATCCTGCATGAGTTTGGCCGTGGGTGTTGCCGCAAAATGCTGGACAAAGGCTTTACCTTTGTCGCCCGCCTCGGCGATTCTGGGGTCGATGGGAATCGCACCCAGGAACGTTACCCCCATATCCTTGGCCATTTGTCTGCCCCCACCGGAAGACAGAATTTGCGTCACTTCACCGCATTTAGGGCAGGTGAATCCGTTCATGTTTTCGACCAGGCCAATTATCGGCAATTCCAGTTTGCGGCAAAAAGTAATCGATTTGCGCACATCCACCGCAGCTACTTTCTGGGGGGTGGTAACGACAACCGCACCGTCCAGGTTGCCGATCAGTTGACAAACAGAGAGCGGTTCATCTCCGGTTCCCGGCGGGGAATCGATGATCAAATAATCCAAATCCCCCCACTCAACATCGCTGAGAAACTGTTTGATCACCCCCATCTTTTTGGGACCGCGCCAGATGACGGCATCGTCCTGGCTGGCCAACAGAAAACCCAGGGACATAACTTTCAGGCCTTCCAGGACAACGGGAAACAAGGCGTCCTCGTTACCGACAACCCTTTCCTGTTCAAGCCCCAGCATGGTCGGGACGCTCGGCCCATGAATGTCGACATCAAGCAAACCCACCCGGTTGCCGGCAATGGCGAGGGAGGTTGCAAGGTTTACGGCAACGGTGCTTTTCCCGACTCCCCCTTTGCCCGAAAGGACAACCACTTTATGGCGAATGCGGCAAAGTCGGGACTGGAGTTTTTGTTGCTCTTCAAATTGCTCTCCACTCTCTTTCGGTTTGCGTCCCAACGTGGCGTGTCCGGGGTTTCCCAAGCTTTCATCCTTCGTCTTGTCTTCCGGGGATCGGGGCGGAATCCCAAGATAATTTTCACAGGCGGCTTTTAGAGTATTGGACGCCAGCAGGGGACAATGTTCGGCACCGGGCGGTAAACCACCTAGCGCGTCGAAGATATCCCGTTGCCCGATTCTCATCACGTCCCCGACATACTTCCCTCGCGCCAGGCTGGTTGCCATGCTTCCGCTAGCCAGGGAAGGGCCGCAACCGTCGGTGACGAAAGAAGCTCGTTCCACCTGTCCGTTCCGGACTGCCAACCAGAAATCCATGCTGTCTCCGCAGGGTCCCGTTATGCGAGCGTGACTGTCGAAAACTCCAAGTGCTCCGTAATTGCGCGGATTCTCCGCATGATCCCGGGCAATTTGAGAAAAATTATCAAGATTATTATAGTCCATTTAACATCTCCTCTACGGCGTGATTTTATTTCCATGTATTTATCAAGATCTCGAAACTGTGAATTCAGGGTTTTTATTTGCCCACCAGTTTCAACTTTTTTGCGACTGCCTCAGGCGACGATTCTCCACGTCCGAAAGCTTCCTGGCCGTTCTCGTTCCTTACTCTTCGACGTACTGGCAGTACGCCTGCATCGCGCATCACTGTGCTCGACCTGACTTGACGCACACTTGCCGGTTTCGCGACAAAGACACATGAATAACTCTGGTTAAAAAAGCTAAAGGCATTAGCCGTGCCAAAAATATCACATCCAGCAGCCAAGTCTTAACACCCTGAAAAGGAATGGTTAAATTGTTTTTTCGGAAAAAGCGCTCGTTTTTTTGGTAGCGTTTCTGCGACCATAAAAAGGGTGTAAGAGTTTCTTAAATGAGACTTTAATAAAGAACCTCTATGTTTGCTTCCGGATGAGACCCGCATGTTTTTCCCGGGGAGCGAAAAACATGTCTTCTTGTGAACGGAAACGACAGAAAATTGACTTTTAAATAGACAGTTTCATGCAGGGCTGTTCTTTTTTCGCGTTTTTGAAGGGTTGAGAGGGGTTGGAATTGCTGTTGCTTCCAGGGCATGATAAATGCTGCAGGAAACCGCCGAGTCTTCAATATGGTCTGGAGGGGAAAACTTGTATGGCGAAAATTGATGATGTTTTTAAGCTTATGCAGGAAAGGGGAGGCTCCGATCTCCATTTGTCACCCGGAAACCCGCCGCTGCTTCGCGAAGCCGGTGATCTGAAAGCGCTGTCGCAGGATAAAATTTCGCACGAGGAATGCAAGACCCTGATCTATGAAATTATGGGTGACGCTCAAAGGAAAACATTTGAAGAGACCCTGGATTTTGATTTTGTTTATGAAGTTGAAGAGTTAAACTCTCGATTTCGTGCAAATATTTTTTACGGCCGCCATGGGATCAGTGCCGTCTTTCGGCTGATACCGACCAGAATCCTGACCGTTGCGGAGTTGGGGCTTCCGGAAAGCGTGTTGAACTTCGCCCAGTTGAGCCGTGGGCTCGTGATCGTCACCGGGCCGGCGGGGAGCGGAAAAACGACCACCCTGGCGGCTATGATCGACCATATCAACAAAACCCGCAATGACCACATTCTGACCATTGAGGACCCGGTGGAGTTTGTTCATGTCAGCCGGAAAAGTCTTGTCAATCAGAGAGAGGTGGGGCGGCATACCCTTTCCTTTGAGGCAGCTTTGAAGTCGGCTTTGCGGGAAGATCCGGATATCATTTTTGTCGGAGAAATGGGTGATCCGGAAACTATCAAGCTGGCCATAACGGCGGCGGAAACCGGTCATCTCGTTTTCGGCGTCCTGAACACCAACAGTGCAGCTAAATCGATCGACCGTATTATCAATGTATTTCCCACCCATCAACAGGAGCAGATTCGTGCTATGCTGAGCGAATCCCTCAAGGGGATTATTTCCCAGCAGCTTTTAAAAACGGTTGATGGGAAACGCTGCGCGGCTTTAGAGATTCTGACTGTCAATCCGGCTGTTTCCAACCTGATCCGGGAGGGGAAAACGTTTCAGTTCCCTTCCATCATCCAAACGGAGAAAGGGGAGGGAATGCAGTTGATGGACCAGGCAATTCAGAGATTGTTCAAGGACAAGAGGATAAGTGCGGAGGAAGCTCGAAAATATGCGGGTAATAAAAATCTTTTCCCGTCAAACGCAAAGGTGAGCGTATCATGAGCGGACCGAAAATCCAGAAATTATCGCGGACTGTCGTTTTTACCCTTACGGATGGCAGTCAAATCAAAGGCGATGTGTTTCTTCGTCTTTATACCCAGAGTCATGACAGTGTGCAGCGGCTTGGCGAGTTGCTGAATGACGAGGAAAATTTTTTCATCCCGGTTAAAACGACTCCAGGCGCTTCGGTGACCTTGCTTAATCTGGACCATATCGTTTCGGTTCAGACCGAACGGCAGATTGAAACGGATGAGTGGCTGGTTATGGGGAATAACACCCCCGTCAGGATTAAAACCTATAACCAAGAGCCGCTTGAGGGGGAAATTTACATCAACCTTCCCAACGACTGCTGTCGACCGAAGGATTTTTTCAACCAAGATTTGAAATTTTTCCCACTGTTTCAGGCGAATCATGTGGTTTATGTCAATTACAGGCATATTCTTTCAGTGACCGACTGAACCCAGCCCGGATTCTTCATGAAGACTTTTGCTGCAACCGTCAATTACGCCCTATCTCAAGCCGTGCTCGCTCCTTGCGATTTACTCTAAGTACGCCTTTAGAGCGCGTCACTGTGCTTGGCTTGATCTGACGTACACTTGCCGGCTGCGCGCCAAACCCTCATGAATAAACAGGGCTAGAAAATATCGTTGGAACAATGTGATTTTTCTGCCGGTTACGAAACAGGTTGAAAGCGAAAAAAATGGGCAGCTTATTCCATCTAAGCCGCCCATTTTGATTTTTAGATTATTGTAACACTTAAAACTGGAAGATATTTCCAGTGGCACAAAAACTTTCTTTTCAATGGAAACTGGAAATGGACGTATTCAGGTCATCGTAGACTTTTTCCAGTTCCGGTCTGATGTCCATCCAGGTCTCCAATGAAGAGGACCTGAGCTCCCGCAGTTTCAAGCGTGCTTTTTGCTCTTTTCCCTCCAGATCAAGGAATCGGTCTTCGTTTCTGTGAGTGAGGGCCAGTTTTTCGATCTGGTGTTTAATTTCATCCAATTCGGACTTGAAATTGTCTTCATATTCTTCTCTGGAAAGCATTGAACACTCCTTTCAATATTAACAAACCCTCCATAACAATAAAGGGTTGTGCGTTTAAATGATACGTTTCTAGTATACAATAGAATGGAAGTATTTCAAATCGGGACATCGGAGAGCCACTCGTCCGTTAAATTGGCTAACTCTTTTTCCTGGCCGGTAGGAAACCGGTCTCATTTTTGGTGGGAAGGTCCTGGGTATCAAGCTGTACGTTGAGGATTTCCCCTTGTCTGCTTTGTCTGGAGAGGTACAATAGAGAGGGATTTAATTTTCCCCTTTATTGTCAGGGGCTACGTTCATCATTCAAGTTGTTGAAAGGATTCATGTTATGAAAATTCAGGTGCAGATCGGCCCCGTGATTGAAAAAAAGACTCCCTGCCTTTTGGTGGGGATTTTTGAGGAAGAAACGGATTCCACCTGGACGGAGAGTATTTTCTGGCTGACGGGAAGAAACCTGACCCACATTTTTCAGGACAAGGAGTTCACCGGCAAGCATCAGGAAACCCTGCTCCTGCACATGGGGAGCGAAAAAGCCTGCCTACGGATTCTCCTTGTCGGTCTCGGCAAAGAAAAGGAAATCACCCCTGAAAAAATCCGCCGTGCAGTTGGTTCCGCTACCGGCTTGATCAAAGGGATGAAAGTCTCTGCCTTTGCAGTGGATGTGGCTTCCTTTATTTCCGAAGGGGCTTCACCGACGGATATCAGCCAGGTTCTGGGTGAGGGGATTCTGCTCGCGGATTATCGCTTCGACCGTTACCAGACGGAAAACGCCGAGGAAAAACCGCCGCTTATCGATTACGTCGATTTCTGCGCCCAGGACGAGGCGCTGGAACATGATCTGCTTGCCGGGATCGGCTTGGCGCAGAGCGTTTGCGAAGCGGTTTTTTTCAGCCGCGACCTGGTCAATGAGCCGGGTAATGTCAAATCTCCCGACTATCTGGCTCAACAGGCCCGCGCCATGGCGGAAAAGGCGGGTTTGAAGTGTACTATTCTCGGAAAGGCCGAACTGGAGAAAGAGGGGATGGGTGCCCTGCTCGGCGTGGCCCAGGGGAGTGTCCGTGAGCCGCGCCTGATCGTCCTTGAGTACGTTGGCGCGGACCCGGATGAGGACCCGGTGGTCCTGGTCGGCAAGGGTGTGGTCTTCGATTCCGGAGGGATTTCCCTCAAGCCTGCCGACAAGATGGATGAGATGAAAATGGACATGGCGGGCGGCGCTGCGGTCATTGGCGCTCTGCTTGCGGTTTCCAAGCTGGGACTCCCTCAGCGGGTGGTGGGGATCATTCCCGCAGTGGAAAACCTCCCTTCCGGGACCGCGATCCGGCCGGGGGACATTCTCACCTCCATGTCCGGAAAAACCATTGAAATTCTCAACACCGACGCAGAGGGACGCTTGATTCTGGCCGATGCCCTTACCTACGCGGCCCGCTACAACCCGCGCCTGGTCATCGATTTGGCGACCCTGACGGGGGCCTGCATCGTTGCCTTGGGACATGAGGCAAGTGCGGTCCTGGGGAATAACCGCGAACTGATCGGGTCTCTTATCGAGAGCGGCCAGGAGACCGGTGAAAGGCTCTGGGAGTTTCCCCTTTGGGATGACTATACTGAACTCATGAAAAGCGAAGTCGCGGATGTCAAAAATTCAGGCGGACGGCCTGCCGGGACCATTTCCGCCGCGGTTTTCCTCAAAAAATTCGCCGCCGATTACAAATGGGCTCATCTTGACATCGCCGGCACGGCCTGGGAGTACAAAGGCGGCCATTACCGCCCCAAAGGGGGGACCGGTTTCGGGGTGCGGTTGCTGACCCATTTTCTTCAAAACCTGAAGGATTGATTTTCCAAACATCTGGTGTAACTATTCACCTCGTTGGTGGATGGCCTCGCACCGCCCATTCCAAGGGGCGCATGAACCCATCCATGGCGCCAGACACCCTTTCCATGGGCGCCGCGAGTCCATTGTCCTGAACAGTTACCATCCGGTAAGAAAAAGCAGCTCCGACAATTTTTCAGTCGGGGCTGCTTTTTTGTAAAAAAACTTGCTTTACAGGGTTTTTTTGTGCATTTTGAAATGCTGTGCCCATTGTTTTAGACCCGATAAGAATGATTCTGCGCAACTCAGGATGGTTGGACGGAAAGCCATGCCGGGCTTAAAAGATTTTGAAAAAACCAGGCTTCCCGAAGGGGTCAAGGATTTCCTCCCCTGCAGTGCCGGGAAGATCGAATATCTGCAGCAGGTGCTCCAGGAGGTTTACCGGAGCTGGGGTTATAGCCCCATTATCACCCCGTCACTCGAATATCTTCACGTCCTGGAACGCGGCCTGGGGGAAAGCCTGCGGGAAAAAACCTTCCGTCTTGACGACCGCCAGAGCGGCCAATTGGTGGCCTTCTCCCCGGATATCACTCCCCAGGTGGCACGCATTGTCGCTACCCGCATGCGGGATTATCCTCTCCCCCTGAGGCTCTGCTACAGCGGCCGGGTGCTGCGCTATACCGAGCAGAAGTCAGGCAAGGAGCGGGAGATCTTTCAGTCCGGCGCCGAACTGATCGGCCTCAAGAGTGCGGAGGCCGATGCCGAGATGCTGGCCATGGCCGTGGAAGGATTCAGAACCCTGGGGGCCGAAGAGTTTTCCATCGATATCGGTCAGGTTGAGTTTTTCCACGGTGTGATGCGTCAGCTCGACCTTCCCAGCGATCAAGCCCGCCGGGTTCAGGACGCCATTGCCCGCAAGGACCTCTCGGAACTGGAAGGTCTGCTGGAGGATGTCCCTCTCGACAACTCCCGGCGGGAAGAAGTCCTGGCGCTTCCCCGCCTTTACGGCGGCCGCGAGGTGCTTGATCAGGCCGCGCGTCTGGTGACCAACCCCGAGTCGCAGCGGGCTCTGGATAACCTTTCCCAGGTGCTGAGTCTTCTCGACCGTTACGGCGTGAGTGAGCATATTACCTTCGACCTCGGCGAAATCCGGGGTCTCGATTACCATACCGGGCTGATCTTTCAGGGCTATCTCAAAGGGATAGGCCGCGAAGTCTGCTCAGGCGGGCGGTACGACAACCTTGTTGGGCGCTACGGATTTTCCGTCCCGGCCACCGGCTTCACATTCAATCTTCTCGGGCTGCTCTCATCCCTGGGCGCGGTGAGCGAAGAGATAGCGGCTGAAAAGAAACCTGTCCTCGTGTTTCAGGAGGGGCGGAGCCCCGATTTGTCTCTCGATGTGGCCTGTGCCTTGCGCCGGAGGGGATATCCGGTAGCGCGGGAAATCGCTCATAGAACACTGGCTGAAATCCTGGGCCACGCACGATTGCAGGGGTGTCGGCTGGTGCTGGTTGTCGAGGAAAAAACTGAAAAAGTGCGGATTCTCAACACCGGGGATGATTCTGAAAAGACGCTTCCGCTGCGGGAAGTTCTTTCCGCGGAATTCAAGCTGGATTAGATCAGGAGAAAAAAATGGCAAATGTTGTGATAATAGGCTCCCAATGGGGGGATGAAGGAAAAGGGAAAATTGTCGACATCTACACGGAATACGCCGACGAGGTAGTTCGCTTTCAGGGCGGCAACAACGCCGGCCACACCCTTGTTGTGGGAACGGAGAAGACGGTCCTGCATCTGATCCCCTCGGGCATTCTCCATGCGGGCAAGCGCTGCGTCATCGGCAACGGAGTGGTTCTCGACCCGAAGGTGTTTTTCGAGGAAACCGACAAGCTCAAAAGCAGAGGCTATTTTCAGGACGACCGGCAGTTGCTGATCGACACCGGGGCTCATATCATCATGCCCTATCATAAAGCCATCGATCTCGCTCGGGAGGGTTCCTCCGGGCTGCGTAAAATCGGCACGACCGGACGGGGGATCGGCCCGGCCTACGAAGACAAGGTTGGCCGTCGGGGCATTCGCCTTGGCGATCTGGTGCGCCCGGAAGTGTTCAGAGCCAAATTGCGGGAAGTCCTCCCCGAGAAGAATTTCTATCTGGAAAAGTTTCTCGGCGCGCCCCCCCTCTCGGAAGAGGAAATCTACGCTGAATACTCCGTTTACGGTTGCAAGCTCGAAAAGTACCTCGGGAAGGTCTCGCAGGCTCTGACCGCCAGCATTCTGGCGGGGAAAAATATCCTTTTCGAGGGTGCCCAGGGGAGTCTTCTCGATGTCGACCACGGGACCTATCCTTATGTGACCTCTTCCAACACCGTCGCCGGGAGCGCCTGTATCGGTACGGGCCTCGGCCCACGCACCATCGACGCAGTGATCGGCATCTCCAAGGCGTACGTGACGCGGGTCGGTGAAGGGCCGTTTCCGACGGAACTGGAGGACGAATACGGCGAGATGCTGCGCAAGGCCGGTCAGGAATTCGGCGCGACCACCGGGCGCCCACGCAGAACCGGCTGGCTCGACATGGTCGCTTTGAGGGAATCGGTCCGCACCAACGGCATGACCGGTCTCGCTCTGACCAAGCTGGATGTTCTTAATGATCTCGATACGATCCAGATCTGTACCGCCTATCGCTGCGAAGGAAAGGTTTTGACTGAATTCCCGGCTGACTATGAAGTTCTCAGGAAGTGTACGCCGGTCCATGAAAAAGTTGATGGATGGCAGTCCGACATTTCGGAAATGAAGTCCCTGGAGGAGTTCCCGGAAAAAACCCGAGAATTTATCTGCACTATCGAGGAAATGAGCGGATGCCCCGTTGTGCTAGCTTCTGTGGGGCCGCGAAGGGATCAGACAATTCAGATCAGCAATCCTTTTGAGCTATGACCCGGGTAAGTAAATCGGGAAAGCGGACAAAATTTTTCCCGATTGGATTTACAAAAGGGTTGACTTGGGGTTTAATTTTCAGTATAAGTTTCAAGCTGTCGATTGAGCCGCTAGCTCAGTTGGTAGAGCATCTGACTTTTAATCAGATGGTCGTAGGTTCGATCCCTACGCGGCTCACCACTCCAGTCCCCATCGTCTAGCCTGGTCCAGGACACCGGCCTTTCACGCCGGCGACGGGGGTTCAAATCCCCCTGGGGACGCCAAAAAAAAACGAGGACTTGTGAATTTTCACAAGTCCTCTTTTTTTGTTCTTTATTCCTTCTGAACATAGTTTTTAATCCTCCAACTGTCCTGAAATCGGAGAAGATTTTGCAATAAAACGTTTAAATAATTGGCTTGGTGAGTTCTCCTGAACCGATCGGATCAGTGGAAGGTTTCTTGCCAGGTATTGGACATTGGAATCAAATCGATGGAAAAAGGGGCAATCCCCCCTTGAGGATTACTGAAAATATGGAGATTCAATACATCACCACTGATCTCGATTTTGAATCACAAGAAGACCTTAGTCCTGTTTCGAGAACTGGGTGATCAAGCACTCCCCAGCCACAACCAATGGGTTTAGGGGCAGCATCTGGTTGTTCTGGCCTCTCTTACTGAACATAATGACCCCGAGAAAACAATTGCTGAACATTGTGATTCAATCGAAGGGTTGTCTGAAAAAGCCAAAACGCTTTGGCAGGGGTGTACCAAAATAGTAGCTGATATTGCATTTGAAAGCGGTGTGGTCCTAAAAAATCTCTCTTGCCATTTATCCGAAAGTCTTATAGCCCGTCTGAATGCTTTGAAAATCAGTATTACTATTATTTATTTTTTGGTCTGCAGAAGCTGCAGAGCAAGATCCTGAATGTGTGGTGCTGCTGCATGGGGTGGCGCGAACTGAACGATCTTTTCAAAAGCTTGAAGGCCATCTTGAAAAAAATGGTTATTATGTTGTTAATAGGAGCTACCCATCACGCGAGAAAACAATCCAGGAGCTCTCTTTCGAGGCCATATCGATAGCAAAGGCCAGTTGCCTGGCGGCCGGTGCAAGCAAAATCCATTTTGTGCCTCACTCCATGGGAGGGATCCTGGTACGCTACTATCTTGAATATAACGACGTGCCGCAACTTGGGCGGGTTGTCATGCTGAGTCCGCCAAATCAAGGCAGTGAAGTGGTTGATGAACTAAAAGAGATGCCCATATACAAATGGATAAATGGTCCTGCCAGTCAACAGCTGGGAACCGACGCGGATAGCCTCCCTAAAGCCTTAGGAACCCCAAATTATGAACTTGGCATTATTACCGGTGACCGGTCCATTGATCCGATTCTTTCATTAATAATTCCTGGAGAGGACGACGGGAAGGTTTCCATCGAAAATGCAAAACTTGCCGGCATGAAAGACTTTCTGGTTGTTCACAAGACGCACCCCTTAATCATGAACGATGAAAAGGTTCTCCGGCAGGTGACAATCTTTTTGAAAAAAGGCATATTTGGCAGAGAAACGGACGAAAAAAGTGATTGACGGAGAGTTGGCCATTCCATCTCGCACCATGGCTCAACTCTGAACCGAACGTTGGACATAACAAAAAATGCCAATCCCAAAGAAACAAAAAATAATCAGATCCTTGATCGGAGTCGCGATAGCGATACTTCTGTTCTTTTCCTCCGGGATTAAGGTGCCGGGCCTGGACTCCAGAGCCGACGCTTACTTTCAAGAGGCGATAACGAAAGCCGGGGTAGCCTATGCCACCTGTCGCGTCGTCAATGCCTCTGTCTCAATTATTAAGGATTCAAGCCTCCAGTTGGAACCCGCGGGGGTAGGCGTATCCCTGGCGGTAGGACAAGCCCTGGATCCGGTTGATGACATGACTGAGCGTTTGTCCGATGTGCTGGTAACGGCGATTACGTCATTGGGGGTTCAGAAGCTGGCCTACGAAATCAGCGTATCGCTGGCGCCGCCCGTACTTGCCGTTTTTCTGATCCTCCTGTCGGCTCTGCTATGGTTTGAGAATGCTCGGTTGAACTCCGTTCAGAAGAACATGATGAGATTTGCACTGCTCATTGTTATAGCACGGTTTTGTCTACCCATATCTTCGATTGGCAATGAGTTTATTGATAAACATTTTTTTGCGGATCAAATATCACTTGCCAATAAAGAATTGGCCGCCAGCTCAGCTGAGCTCGATAAATTAAAGGATTTTTCTCTTCCTGAAATAGACGGTGTGTTAAAAACCATCGAGAACAGCGCATCATTTCTTAAACGAAAATCCACAGAATTCAATAATGCCCTCGTGAAGACTGTCAGCGATATGGGGGGGATAATTGAGAATCTCATAGAGCTTACATTTTTATATGTCGGGATATTTTTGATTCAGGTTATTATTTTCCCGTTGCTCTCCTTCTGGTTTCTCGTCAAGATTACAAATGCCTTTTTTGACACACACATTCCAGCCATATTGCATCATCCCCAAGCATCAAAAACGGAAGATGTCCCACCGAATTCTCCAGAAGACGGTTGAAAGTTGTCCCTGTGACCTTACCCCATCAACTGGTCCAGTCTGAGGCTCTTTCAGTTTGTTGTTTTTTAAAGTCTGCTGCAAAGAAGATCCGACTCCGGAACCCACTTGGTTTACTCCATGGATAGCAAAGAATGAGGCAACACCTGATGTCGCAACGGCTCATAACTATCGCCCAATACCGGGACCTCCCCACAGCCGGCCTGGCCCAATCCACTCTGGAGTCAGCGGGGATTATCTGTTTTCTTGACAATCAGTTCATGATCGGAATCAATTGGCTTTACTCGAACGCACTGGGTGGGGTCAAACTGCAGGTTCTGGAGACAGACGTCGAACAGGCACTTAAGCTACTGAAAGATCAAAGTAGTCCAGCACAGTCAGATGAACAGGAAGAGCTGGATCAGCTTCCGCCTTTTGTCTGCCCCGAATGTGGCGGGAGCGAAATTACAATCATAAACTACACAAGGAAAGTCTATTGTTTTCATTGCCGTTGTTCTTTTTTGCAAAACGCCATGTTTGTAGAATGCGGGCACAAATGGAAATAACGAGGTGGCCGACGCCATTATGTTTTCATAAACTACACAAGGACGTTCGCGGCCTTAAGTCTATTGTTTTTGGCATTGCCGTTGTTCTTTTTTGCAAAACGCCATGTTTGTAAAGAATGCGGGCACAAATGGAAATAACGAGGTGTTCAAGAATATTCCGACGCCATTCTCGGATCAGCTTCCGCCTTTTGTCTGCCCCGAATGTGGCGGGAGCGAAATTACAATCATAAACTACACAAGGACGTTCGCGGCCTTAAGTCTATTGTTTTCATTGCCGTTGTTCTTTTTTGCAAAACGCCATGTTTGTAACCGGCAGAATGCGGGCACAAATGGAAATAACGAGGTGGCCGACGCCATTATGTTTTCCAAACCATATTATTTCTTTTTTAAAAAAATGGACCTTGGATAAATCTTTGCAAAATACTTATTGAACAACTTGTTTTAAGAATATTATTCGATTCAGGCGAGAAAAAATGGAACAACTTTTTGATATCAAAACTCTTTTTGCCGCTAATGCGGCTTTAACCATATTTATTGCAGCAGCACTTCTCTTTTACAAGGTCAACCAGAAAACCTATTCCGGTTATGCTTTTTGGATGGTCGGCGCATTTTTTGTGGCATTTGCCTACATATTTCTTTGCCTGTCACAAGTTTTACCCGTTTGGGGGTTTCTTTTTGTGCATGGTTTTATTATTTCAGCTGAGATTTTGCGGCTGGATGGTGTTTCCAGGTTTGCCTCTAATGTTAAAATCGCAAAGAGATATTACTGGCTTCCTGCCATGTACATGGTTCCCCTGTTGTATTTTACTGTTATTGATGAAAGTGCACTTTTCCGGAACTTGATGCTGGGTGTCTTTTCCTTTGTCGTGATCATATTGACGGCAGCAAAATTTTTCAAAAATACCTCCAAAGATAATAAAAACTTGTATATAGCCGCCGGGCTTCTTTACAGCTTATATGGCGTGTTGCTGCTGGCGCATGCACTTAGTTGGCTGATGGTTCCTCAGGAAAGTGTTTTAGCTTCCGGAAAAATTCATCAATTATATTTGGGTCATGACTAGTTAAGCACTCTCAAAGGTGTGTTAACTAATTATCATGACTGGTAAAAACAAGTACGCAAAGCGTTCACGAATTTCGGAGCACCAATTTCGACATATTGTACGCTTGTTTTCGGTCGATTTAGAGGCCACTCAGATTGCCAAATTAGCCGGGCTGAATCGCAATACGATTAACCGATATTTGAAAGCTATTCGGCAGCGTCTCGTTAAATATTGTGATGCCCAATCTCCATTCTTTGGGGAGGTTGAGGTCGACGAATCGTTCTTCGGGGCTCGACGCGTTAAAGGCAAAAGAGGACGCGGAGCCTTTGGTAAAACAATCGTCTTTGGTATTTTTCAAGGGAACGGTCACGTTCACACAGAGATCGTCCCAGATTGTAAAAAAGTCACGCTACAACGAGCCATTAGAGGAAAGGTTGAGCTTGAAAGCATCATTTACTCTGATGGTTGGCGCGGCTATAACGGCTTGGTCGATGTTGGCTACGGGAAGCACTTGCGCGTCGATCATGGCCGTAACGAATTTGCTAAAGGTCGTACTCACATCAATGGTATTGAAGGCTTCTGGGGCTTCGCTAAAATGCGCCTGGTTCGCTTTCGTGGCATGCGACCAGAGACTTTTAACTTGCACTTAAAAGAATGTGAATTTAGGTTCAACCATAGAGGTCAAGATCTCTACCAATTGATTCTCAAAATTCTCAGGGATCAACCTCTCAACTAGTCATGACCCTTATATTTTTTTCTGTTTGTAATCTTTGAAATGGGCCTGGGTATCACCCTGCTGATGATGAACAGTCAGCGTTTGGAGCTGGACCTTCTGGGCTCTCGTGAAAATCTCCGGGGAACTTTGCACAAACTTCAGACGGCCATGGATGAACTAAAAGTATTGAGTGGTTTGCTCCCTATTTGTGCTTCATGTAAAAGCATCCGGGATGACCAAGGCTACTGGAAGCAGATTGAAGGCTACATCAGTGATCATTCAGAGGCTGAATTCAGCCATAGCATTTGTCCTGACTGTACCCAAAAGCTTTACCCGGAGTATGCAGATGCAGTAAACTCCCACAAGGAATAATGCCAAGTGCCACGCTCGTCAGTGACAAAACACCCCGCAAATTAAAAATCAGATCTTGCTCATTTCTTTGAAAGGTGACGGACCACTTTTCAACCTGTCGGCCCAAACAAAGACAGGTAATGCTGAACTGGGCGTACGATAGCAGAAATATATAGCCGGCTGTTGAAAAGCAGCGGTTTCGGTTTTCACGCCATGTTGTCAGATATCCAACACAAGTGTTGGCCGAAAGAGTATCAGGCAGTTTCAGGAATGGATTGATACGTTGAGCGGAGGTGCGGGAATCTTTCAAATGCGGGAGGCGACATATTCCAGAGCCTGATCGACGGCGGTAACCACCGGCTCTGTCCGTGGGAGGAGTTCACTTATCTGTTGGATATATTGCAGGCGGTGAAGAGTCTGAAAGGTCGGGGTGAAATTCAGATCGTAAACCCAGCCGATCTGCAAGAGTTTAAAATCATTTAATGATTTCATATCCTCAAACTTGGCAACCTTTTTTTTCAGCAGAGTTTCGAGGATTATCGGCGAGCAGGTAGGCGTATCAGGAAGTCTGTGCAGTACCGTTCTGCTGGTGCCTTGGTTTTGTTCGCGGTAGTTCTGGATGAGTACTCTGTATACGTCAAGCTTGTCGGCATCGCGGATCACCTTCATGAAAAGCAATGATCGCTCATCAGCATTTTCCGGCAATTTTATTACATTGTGGTAGGCAATGGCCTGACAGATCAGGCGGCGGTCTTCTTTGTTCCATCTGCCAAGCACCTGATGAAGTCCTATTTCACGCAGCCCTAAACGGGCATGGTTTTCGGAAACGGCATCATTGAAGGTACGGTACAGGGTGAACTGTTTGAATCGGCCTACATCGTGGAGCAGGCCGGTCAACCGGGCTATCGCGTTGTCATGGGTGCTCAGCCCCAGTGCATCGCCGAGCACGGCGGCGTTGTGGCTGACGCGGTGGGTATGATCCTGTTTTAGCCGGATCACCTGGTTGTCGATCGGGTCTTCTGTGAGATATTTCTCTACATAGCCGTCAAACCAGCTCTTTGTTTCCAGAAATGCTTCCGACATTTATACGATGTTTCCTGATCCATATTCCAAAGGGCGCCTCAAACTGCTCAGTGACTGCCATTATATTCGCTTTCGGTGCAAAATCCATAGCATAATGATCTTATCGGAAGGCCTGGCCATACTTGAAGGGCTTCTCTAGCATGGTATTTTTTATAGATAACAGTTGTGAAGAGTTACTAGCGTTATTTTTTTGAGAATTTTCAGGAAAGCACATTTCCCATGGCAGTGAACATGCGAGTTGTTGCTGAGAACGTTCCTTTTCATGTTATTCAGCGGGGGGGCCGGCGACAGCAAATATTTTATGAAGAAGTCGACTACCAGGCCTACTTGGATATTCTGGCTCAGTCCTGTCAAGGTGTCTCCACCCAGGTGCTGGGATACTGTCTGTTGCCGAACCGCGTCCATCTCATATTGGTCCCGAGCAGACCCGGTGGTTTGCGTGGAGTCATCACCAAAACCCATCGTCTTTACAAACGGAGAATTGATTTTCGCAGAGGATCGTGCAAGCGGTTATGGCAGGAGCAGTTATGGACTTTTCCGCTGAAAAAAGATCATCTGTCGTCGGCCGTTCGTTACATCGAGCTGGAACCTGTACGGTCCAACCTAGCTAAAACGGCTGCTGATTACCGCTGGAGCAGTACGCGGGCGCATCTTGCAGGTGCAGACGATGCTCTCGTGACGGTCAGGCCGCTATTGAAACTGGTTCCCGATTGGGAGGCGTTTTTGGCAGAAGGCGAAGACGCCGGAATGGTAAAACGTTTTAAGAGGCAAACGCGAAAAGGACGTTTTTTGGCGGGGATGGGGCTTTCCCCTCTGATGAAAAGGATGTCCTGGAAAAAAAGGCGGCCGGCGAAGCCCGAGCTTCTCAAGCAAAAGTCTTCATAGTCTGACTGGTCATTTTTCAGGTACTGCTTTTCCTTGACGCCGGGATCGGCTGTTTAATAAACTGATCGAACTTCGGCTTGAGGGGTGAACAGAAGAAAAAAAACATTCTACCCCACCCTGGGCTGTTGACCAACTGATAATCGCCAATAAATCCTTTTAAGGTTATGGAACTATGGAAGTGGACAAATGCTTGAGGTGTGGACAGTGTTGTTTCATGCCGGATGCCGAGGGGAAAATCAGCACGGAGCCCTGCAGGCACCTGGTGTTCAACGAGGATGAGACGACTTACTGCAGTATTTATGAAAGCAGGATCGGTACCCGTCTGAGCGGCAACACCGTGTGCGGATTAAGGTGCAAGGACCGGTTCGACTATGAAAACTGCCCATACAACAATGGCGATAAACCGGTATTCAGTGTCAGTAAAAATCGAGTCCACAGGGTTTTCTGGGAGGACTCCTGATTGGTCAAAGCTCGGGTGTTTTCGCCGTAATACATTATTATTCCAGGACCCGCGAAATGTTGCGGGTCCTTTTTTATCGAGCTGTTCAATCAGGTTTTGTCTTGTTTTTGAGAATAACATCTAATAAATTGTGATTGTTGCAGGCTCCGGGATATTCTGCTGCATTAACACAAACTCTCCGCAAAGAGTTTCCAGTGCTTTTTTGAATCCGTTTGCACGAGTTTAACTCCTGATTGAATTCGGCAGGGGGGCTCCTCCAGAATAACTCTAATTTGCTTCCATTTGAGTCAAACTATTCAAAGGAAATAAATAATCATGAAAAAATATGTTCCTTTAACTGAGATTCAGGCGCGTATGGACCGGTTCAGGGCCAAAATGGATTTGGAGTGCCCTGGCTGGGAAATGACGGCTATTTTCGGAAAAATTAACCAGTATTACTTCACCGGGACCATGCAAGACGGAGTGCTGCTTATCCCTCGCGATACTGAAGCGGTATTCTGGGTGCGACAGAGCTTGGAGCGCGCTATGGATGAGTCGCACTTTCCGCAGATCCAGCCGATGAAAAGCTATCGCGATGCGGCGGCTGGAATGGGAAAAGTGCCTGAGACGGTTTATCTCGAAACGGATGTTGTACCTTTGGGGCTTTGCCAGCGGTTTCAGAAATATTTTCCTTTCAGCAAGATTGAGGCGGCTGATTTTCAGCTGTCGATGCTGCGTGCCGTTAAAAGTGAATTTGAGCTGGCCCTGATGCGGGAGTCTGGGAAAATTCATCAGCGTATTCTCGAGGAACGTGTGCCGTCCATGCTCAAAGAGGGGATGTCCGAAGCCGAGTTCGCGAGTAAATTGTATGCGGTCATGGTAGAGGAAGGGCACCATGGTTTAGCCCGTTTTGCCATGTTCCAGACGGAAATACTCCTCGGGCAAATCGGTTTTGGTGAAAGTTCGATTTATCCGACTTACTTCAACGGACCGGGTGGAAACTACGGGTTATGCTCGGCCGTGCCGCTCCTCGGCAGCCGGGAGCGGAAGCTCAGAAAAGGTGACCTGGTCTTTGTCGATATCGGCTGCGGCCTGGAAGGCTACCACACCGATAAAACCATGACCTATATGTTTGGCCGATCCTTGCCCGAAGAGGCCATCATCGAGCATCAGAAATGCGTTGATGTTCAAAACAGCGTGGCTCGCCAGTTAAAGCCCGGAGCTATTCCCTCAGAAATATTTACCTCAACCATGGAAAGTCTCGACCCGGCCTTTTTAGAGAATTTCATGGGTTTCGGCGAGCGTCAGGCGAAGTTTCTGGGCCACGGAATAGGCTTGGTCATAGACGAGATTCCGGTTATTGCCGGCGGTTTCGATATTCCGCTGGAAGAGGGGATGGCATTTGCCTTGGAGCCTAAAAAAGGCATGAAAAATATCGGCATGGTTGGAATCGAGAACACCTTCCTGGTGACCCCCGACGGTGGTGAGTGTATTACTGGGGATAATCCGGGTCTGATGAAGATCTACTGATGAAGAAAGTCCTTGCCCTTGACGTTAAGGGCACGAGTGTTGTATACAGTGTCACTGGTCTGAAAAGGTCAACCACTGGCGCGAGGGATTGACGGCTGTCATCCGGAGGCTGCTTCCTGTACGCCTATTTTTTTACCATTTTTGCTCGCTGCACGAGTTTTTTGAAAGAAGATTTTTCTTATGCCTTATACACGTTTCTTGCGCGCTGATCATGTGGTTTCCGACCTGAAGGCAAAGACGCTTGAAGATGCCATTGTTGAAATTCTTCAGGCCGTTACCGGCAAGGCCCCGGATATCAATACCGATGAGTTGATTAGCAGTGTGCTGTCCCGGGAAAAGATGCGCAGTACGGCTATCGGCAATGGCATGGCATTGCCTCATGCGCAGACCAGCGAAATCCGCCGGCCGATGATCCTGATCGGCCGTTCGCATAAGGGTATCCCTTCCGACGATCCTGAGGGTGAACCCGTCAAGCATGTTTTTATGGTTCTCAGCAAGGGAAGATTGACTTTCCGGTTGTTGGGTCGGCTGCGGGCGGTCCTGGAGGACCCCTCTTTACGCAAGGTCCTTGAGCAAGCCGAAACGGCCGAGCAGATGGTCGATATCCTCATGCATCGTAAAGGCCTGGCCCAGGAACTGGAACAGGTCTTTTCCGATCTCGGCCAGCCGTCCCAAGCTGAGGGTGGCAAGGGTGGAACGTTCAATTCCAAAGTAGCGGCCTGGTTCAGTCACATATTCAGTGCGATAATCCAGGACACGACATTTTTCCTTGGTCAGCTGCGGGTTTCTTCGACCCTGTGGAAAAAATTGCTGCTCCTCACTGTCACTTCGGGGGTGGTCGGTGGCCTGGGGGCGATCCTGTTCAACTGGACCATGGACATGAGTGGTCTCAGCTTTGAAAGCCTGGCCGATGCCATGCCCTATCCCTGGATGATTGCCCTGGTGCCGGCCCTCGGGGGGGTTCTTTGCGGGCTTATCAAGCAATATGGAGGTCTATCCTTCGATATTCCCTGCGCTACCGACGGTTATGTGGAGTGTGTTCAGCATGACGGGGCGGTCAAGCCGAAAGTCCCCTTCCTGCTGATTATCGCTGCTTCCATCACCATCGGATCGGGGGGGAGTTGCGGTCGTGAATGTCCCACCGCTTATATCGGGTCCGGTCTCGGTGCCATTGCCGCCCGTTTTATGCAATTCCTCCGCCTCGATAAACTTCTGGGCGTAAAGCTGGGCCGGCGTGATTTCCGTTTGCTGGCTATCTGCGGGGCTGCCGCCGGCCTGTCGGCTATTTTCAGGGCGCCGGTCGGGGCGGCACTTTTCGTCTGCGAGGTTCTCTACGAGCATGGCATGGAAGCCAAAAGCATCCTTCCCGCCCTGCTTTCCTCATGCATTTCTTTTTTGGTTTTCTCCTCCGTTTATGGTTTCGAGCCCCTCTACCGCATGGACTCGATCTGGCAGTTCGGAATTTACAATCTGCTTTTTGCGGTCTTCGCCGGGGTGGGTAGTGCTGCCGTGGGCTGGTTTTATGTGCGGTTCTTCTACAAGGTTTTCCATATTGCCCGTGCTTCCAAGCTGCCTGACTGGGTCAAGCCGGGAATCGGCGGTCTGCTCCACGGCGTTCTCATCGCCACGATCGGCATGCAGCTCTGGGGGTTGGGCTACGATGCCATGCAGGATGCCATTGATGGCCATTATGGCCTCTGGTTTCTGTTGATTCTCTGTTTCGGCAAGATCATCGGTACCGCCTTTACCGTGGCTGCCGGTGGCAGCGGGGGGGTTCTTGCGCCGAGTCTCTACGTCGGTTGCATGCTGGGTGGTTTCCTTGGTTTGATATTTGAATCCATGTTCTCCATCGGCACGCCCATTGGTGTGTACGCGGTAATCGGCATGGCGGCCCTCTTCTCCGCTGTCGGGAAGGTGCCGTTCTCGCTGCCGATTCTGCTTATGGAGGCAACCCGTAATTTTACCCTTATTGTGCCCATCTTCCTGGGTAGTGCCATAGGTTACGGTCTTTCCGGACCTTTCAAAATCTATGAGAGCCAGGAGCCCTATCCCGGCGGCAAGGTGAGTGGAGGCTTCAATGCTTTGGGCGAGACTGAAGCCGACCTGCTGGCGCCTTTCCCGGTTTCAGAGGCTATGACCCAGGAGTTGGATGTGATCGATGAGGGCACCCCAGTATCTGGCATTTTAAAAAAGTTCAAGGAAAGCGACCACATGTTTTTCCCGGTTCAGGGACGGGACGGCGGCTACCGCGGGAGCATCGCTTTCGAGCAGATGAAGTCCCTGCTCTTGGAGGAGGATGTGGATAAATTTGTTATCGCCGGAGATGTAGCCGATCTTAGCCATCCTGTGGTGGCGCCTGATCTGAGCCTTGCCGAAACTCTGCGCCACTTTGAACAAGAAGGGGTTCGCTATCTGCCGGTTGTGGATGACGACCAAATGCTGGTCGGGCTCCTTGATCGCCAGGAGGTTCAACGCCTGCTGAAGTATCAAATTTTGAACCGCACCGCGGGGACCGAATACCTGGGTACTTCACGCTGGCGGAAAGCGGTTGAGTCGGATAAATAGCCTTTTTCATTTTTTCATGTTTTTCATTTTTTATGTGATGGGGTGAATACTCCGGGATGACCGGTATTCACCCCTTTCCATTTAGAAATTCTTCTCTTTTCTCGAAAAGCACAAAGATGTGCAAAGTTCGTCAATACGCTCCCATCCCTGTTGTAATAATCGACTTCCCTGTTAGTATTGAAACAGTTTTTGGTGCAGGCAGTTCGGATAAGGTTTGTAACACCAACTGAATGCCCAAATTTTAAAATTACAAAAAATACTAACAATTATCTTGAATTAGAAAGGATTTTGCCATGCAAGCCCGGATAGCAAATTCGTGTAGCAAAATTGTCTGTTTTGCTTTTTTGGTATCTCTTTCCGTTGCCTTGGTTGGTATTCTGCCCGGGAACGGCTATGCAAAAACGGCAAAGGAGATCGATGTCAGTGTTGATGTGGCTCTAGAAAAATTTCACAAACAGGTCAAGGGCGCCGAGGAGTTTGCCCGAGAGGCCAAAGGAATTCTGGTTCTGCCCGGGGTCATCAAGGGTGCTTTTATCATCGGCGGGGAATACGGCGAGGGTGCCCTTCGCGTTGCAGGGGGCACCGTGGCTTATTATAATATGGCTGCCGGGTCCTTCGGTCTGCAAATCGGGGGACAATCCAAAGATATCATTATCATGTTCATGACAAAGGATGCCCTGCAGAGTTTTCGAGCCGGTCAGGGATGGGAAGCCGGTGTGGATGGAAATGTGGCGTTGATTGATATTGGTGCCGGTAAAGGACTGAGTACCTACACGGGGCAGGACCCGATTGTCGGTTTTGTTTTTGATGCAAAAGGCTTGATTGCCGACCTGTCCCTCAAAGGGTCTAAATTTACTCGCCTGAAAAAATAGTTGTGACCCCGGCCTGGCAAAAGCTTGTCCTGGCCCAACATATTGGGGGGTGTCCGTTTGGAAAAAGAGCCTCGCTGTTTTATCAGTGAGGCTCTTTGCGTTTTTGCTACAGATTTTATGCGGTTAAATTTGGAATTTTACAAAAAATCTTTATAAAACAGGGCCTGAAGAATGAAATGATATGTTTTTTTTGGCCGACTTTATTTGCAAGCAAGAATTTGAAATGCTCTTGCCAGCTTAATTTGTGTTGACTTGACCCTCAGTGCCATTGTAAATTTAAAACGCTGTTATAAAATTGAGAAAAAGCTCCGGATCGCCGCTGATTTACCTCCTGCGGCTGAAAAGGGTCTCCCGGTAGAAGGTTCTCGGGCACGAAGCCTCGGTTCTGGAAGTTCGGTTGTGAAAAAGGGATGAGGTTTTTGGTGCTTGGCAACCTGGCTGAGTGCTACTGGAAAAAATATTTCGAGGGAGCTACGTTGTACTTGTTTCCCCCTCATCGCATCAAGTTCCGATGGGATAGCCTAGGGAATTTAACAGCAATGAGTATTCGGGTTGATACAAGGATTCTTCGGACGAACGGCAATAAAACCCTTGGGGATTGATTCCTCAGGGTTTTTTCTGTAAATGCGGAAGGTTTTTCTTCCTGTGCCTGTCGCGAACCTGTTTTTCTGTGTGTTAAACTCCGATAAAAAAAACCGTTTATTCCAAAGTTGATGAGAAGAAGATCTGATCCTGCCCGAAATCACGGTTGAAAGGCCATTTCAGAAAAACTCCAAGGTCAGGGCCGGTTTTCAGGATCCGAAAGAAAATTTTCTTACGTACAATAAAGGGAAATTATGGGACTGATAACAATTAAAAAGGGGTTGCGGCTTCCAATCAATGGTGAGCCCGAACAGGTTGTCAGTGAAGGCAAGCCGGTGACCAGGGTCGCCCTTATCGGGGATGACTATGTTGGAATGAAACCCACCATGGAGGTGCAGGTGGGGGATGAGGTCCAACTTGGCCAGGTCCTTTTTACGGACAAGAAAACGCCCGGAATAAAATATACATCACCCGGTTCAGGTACGGTAATTGAAATCAACCGAGGCGCCAGACGCCATTTTGAGTCGATCGTTATTCAGTTGGCGGGTGAGGCGGAGGTCGGTTTTGAGTCCTATTCCGCGGAAAAATTAGGGGCACTGGAAAAAGAGATCATTCAACAGCAGCTTATAGATTCCGGCCTCTGGTCTTCTTTCAGGACACGGCCTTTCAGCAGAGTCCCTGCGCCGGGCTCAGAGCCGAACTCCATTTTCATTACCGCCATGGACAGCAACCCTCTGGCTCCCGATATGGAAATAGTTTTGTCGGGCAGGGAGGAGGATTTCAAGAACGGTTTGAGCGTCATTTCAGGTCTTACTGAAGGCCAATTGTATTTATGTAAGGATAAAGGTAGCAGTATTTCCGCTGCCGGGTTGAAAAAAGTCGTCGAAAAGGAATTCGCAGGTCCGCATCCGGCTGGAAATGCCGGGACGCATATTCATTTCCTGGACCCTGTAAGTGAGCATAAAAGCGTATGGTATATAGGCCTGCAGGATGTGGTGGCCATCGGGAAATTGTTTACCAGCGGAAAACTTGATATGGAACGGATCGTTTCCCTCGCCGGTCCTTCGGCGAAAAAGCCGCGCCTGATTAAAACCAGAATCGGTGCCTGCCTGGATGAGTTGTTAGCCGGAGAGTTGAATGAAGGGGCAAACAGAATCATCTCCGGCTCGGTGCTCTCCGGTCGTACTGCGGAAAATACCTATGGCTATCTGGGAAAATTCCACCAACAGGTTTCCGTTCTTCTGGAAGGGCGGGAACGGAAATTTTTCGGCTGGTTTTACCCCGGAAGGAATCTTCATTCCGTTAAGAATATTCTACTTTCCAGTTTGACCCCGGGTAAAAAAATCCCATTTACCACTTCCCAGAATGGCGGCGAGAGGGCTATCGTCCCGGTTGGAAGTTACGAAAAGGTCATGCCGCTCGATATCCTTCCAACCTATTTGTTGCGCGCTTTGATCGCCAAGGATATTGAAGAGGCTGAAGCTTTGGGCTGCCTGGAACTGGATGAAGAAGATCTGTCTCTGTGCACATATGTTTGCAACGCCAAGATAGATCACGGTGAGAATCTAAGAACCTTATTAACAATGATAGAAAAGGAAGGCTAGTGAAATTCTTAAGGAGTTTTTTAGATTCGCAGGAAAAGCACTTCCAGGAAGGCGGCAAACTGGAGCGTTTGTATCCACTTTATGAAGCTACGGATACCTTGCTTTATTCCGAAGGGAAGGTCACCAAGTGTGCCTCCCATGTTCGCGACGCCCTGGATTTAAAAAGAACCATGACCTGGGTGGTGATCGCGCTGATCCCCACGGTCATCATGGCACTTTATAATACCGGGATGCAGGCTAATACGGCTCTGGCCACCCTGGGCCAGACAAGTGTCGAAGGGTGGCGTGGTGTTATTCTCTCACTTCTGGGGATTGGGGTTGATCCCGGCGGCATTTTCGCCAATATGGTTCACGGCGCCTTGTACTTTTTTCCAATTTATATAGTCACATTGGCTGCCGGCGGTTTCTGGGAAGTGTTGTTCGCCGTTATTCGGAAACACGAAATTAATGAAGGTTTCTTCGTTACCAGCCTGTTGTTTCCCCTGATTTTGCCCCCCAGCATTCCCTGGTGGCAGGTCGCTCTCGGAATTTCATTTGGGGTGGTTTTCGGCAAGGAAGTGTTCGGGGGCGTGGGCATGAACATTTTCAACCCGGCCCTTATTGCTCGGGCTTTTCTGTTCTTTGCCTATCCGGCCCAGATATCCGGAGATAAGGTGTGGCTGGCGGTGGATGGCGTCAGTAGGGCCACTCCGCTCGCCGAGATCGCGGATGCAACCATGAAGGTCTCTGCTTCATGGATGGATGCTTTTGTCGGTTTCATACCGGGTTCCATGGGGGAAACATCCGCTCTGGCCTGTTTGATCGGGGCGGCGATATTGCTCATAACCGGTATTGCTTCCTGGCGGATTATGCTCAGCGTGGTAGTGGGAATGGTCGGTGTGACGCTGCTGTTCAATGTCATCGGCAGTGATACCAACCCGATGTTTGCCGTATCGCCGCTGTGGCACTTCGTACTGGGTGGCTTCGCTTTCGGGACCGTATATATGGCCACGGATCCGGTCTCAGGGGCCATGACGGAGCCGGGTAAACTGGTTTACGGGTTCTTGATCGGAGCTATGGTGGTCATGATCAGGGTTGTCAATCCGGCGTTTCCCGAGGGCATGATGCTGGCCATATTGTTTGCGAATTTGTTTGCGGCGATCATTGATAGGGTCTTTATCAATGCCAATATTAAAAGGAGGCTACTGAGAAATGTCTAAAGAGACAAAGAAAAAGACAATTACGGTAGCTCTCGGGGTGTGCCTGGTCTGTTCGGTCCTTGTTTCCGCCGCAGCGGTCTCATTGAGCGGAATACAGGCGCAGAACAAGAAGCTTGATAAGCTTAAAAATATTCTGATGGCGGGTGATTTATATAGCGAAAAAATCGATATCGAGAAAACGTATCAGGACAATATTCAATCCCGGATGATTGAGCTGGAAAGTGGCCGGGTTTTATCCAAAGAGGATTTTAATGACGTTTTGAATCTCGAAAAATTCGATATCAGAACCATGGCCAACCACGGGGAATATGGCAAGTCAATTCCCGCGAGTGAAGATATCAGCGGAATTAAAAAGCAACCGAAATTCATGGTTATCTATAACGTGGTGAAAGATGACCAGGTTGAAAAAATCATCCTGCCCATCTATGGCAAAGGGCTTTGGTCGACCATGTACGGTTTTATTGCTCTGGGGCGGGACCTCAAAACTGTTACCGGATTTACTTTTTACGAGCACGGCGAAACACCCGGGCTGGGCGGCGAGGTGGACAATCCCAGATGGAAGCAATCCTGGGTGGGCAAACGGGCCTTCGATAATAATTGGAATGTCGTTATCGAAGTCCTCAAGGGGAGGGTCGACCCGACCAGTCCCGATAAAGATTCTCAGATTGACGGTTTGTCCGGTTCCACTTTGACGACCAGGGGGGTCGATAATCTGGTCAAATACTGGCTGGGAGAAAATGGTTATGGTCCCTATTTGGCAAAGTTGCGGGAAAGGGGGATAAGTGAGTAAATTAAAGAAAGTTTTATTCGACCCTGTTTTCAACAACAACCCGATTACCGCGCAGATATTGGGCATATGTTCCGCCCTTGCTGTTACTTCCAAGCTGGAAACATCTATCGTCATGTCCCTGGCGGTTACCTTTGTATTGGCATTTTCGAGTTTTTCGATCAGCCTGATCCGTGAGCATATCCCGGGCAGTATCCGTATCCTGATAGAAATGACCATTATCGCGTCGTTGGTCATCATAGCGGATCAGCTGATCAAAGCCTTCGCTTATGATGTCAGCAAACAGCTGTCGGTCTACGTCGGATTGATCATCACCAACTGTATTATCATGGGTAGAGCGGAAGCTTTTGCCTTGAAAGAGCCGCCCCTGAAAAGCCTGATTGACGGGATTGGAAACGGCCTTGGCTACAGTTTTATTCTGGTTGCGGTTGGTTTTGCCCGGGAACTCATAGGTTCCGGGAAAATTCTGGGTTTTCAGGTGCTCAGCCTCAACACCGAAGGGGGCTGGTATGTACCGAACGGACTTTTCTTGTTGGCGCCCAGCGCTTTCATTTTAATCGGTTTGCTTATATGGGCAATTCGGACATGGAAACCGGAACAGGTGGAAGAGGAGTAGGAAATGTTTGAACACTACCTCAGTTTGTTTATCAAATCCATTTTTATAGAAAATATGGCGCTGGCCTTTTTTCTTGGAATGTGTACTTTTCTGGCTGTTTCCAAAAGGGTCGAGACCGCCGTGGGGTTGGGCATTGCCGTCGTAGTCGTTCAGGCGATTACCGTTCCGGTCAATAACCTTATTTACAATCTTGTCCTGCGTGAAGGTGCCTTAGGCTGGGCGGGCTTGCCGAACGTCAATCTGACATTTCTCGGGCTGATCACCTACATCGGCGTGATCGCAGCCATGGTGCAGATACTGGAAATGGCTTTGGATAAGTATGTGCCGGCGCTGTATAACTCCCTCGGCATCTTTCTGCCGCTGATTACGGTCAACTGCGCCATTCTTGGCGGATCGCTCTTTATGGTGGAGCGCGATTATACGTTTGCGGAAAGCGCGGTTTTCGGCGTCGGTTCCGGAGCCGGTTTCGCCCTCGCCATAATCGGTCTGGCCGGCATCAGGGAGAAGATGAAGTACAGCAATGTTCCCGCCGGATTAAGGGGCCTGGGTATCACGTTTATCACTGCCGGTTTGATGGCGATAGCGTTTATGGCGTTTTCCGGGATACAGCTATAAACGTTTTCGACGTTGCAGCAGAAGTTTTCATGAAAAATTTGGACTTAACCAACATCTATACGGGATTTTAAATGGACGGTATCAGTTTAGTTTTGTTTGGGTCGGCAATGTTCACGCTAATTGTATTGGCGCTGGTCATGGTTATTCTGACCGCCAAGTCCTATCTGGTGGTCCATGGCGATGCAAAAATCAATATCAATGATGATCCGGAAAAGCAGCTTCTCATACCTACCGGAGAAAAGCTTCTGAATGCATTGGCTGCAAAGGGAATTTATCTACCCTCAGCATGCGGTGGTGGAGGAACCTGCGGCGAGTGCAAAGTCATCATCCTGGAAGGGGGCGGGTCCATTCTGGCGACCGAAAAGACGGTCATCAATCGCGGCATGCAAAAAGAGGGGTACCGGCTTTCTTGCCAGGTCCCGGTTAAAGGCGATTTGAAACTGGAGATCCCCGCGGAAATCTTTGACATCAAAAAATGGGAGTGTAAGGTTCGCTCCAACAGAAATGTGGCCACTTTCATCAAGGAATTGGTGATTGAGCTACCCGAAGGTGAGGATGTCAACTTCAGGGCGGGCGGTTATATCCAAATCGAATCGCCACCCCATACCGTACATTATAAAGACTTTCTCATCGATGATGAATACCGGGGTGACTGGGACAGGTTCAATATGTGGCGGTATGTTTCCAAGGTCGACGAAGAGATTATGCGCGCCTATTCCATGGCCAGCTATCCTGAAGAAAAAGGGACGATCATGCTGAATGTGCGGGTTGCATCTCCGCCGCCGAGTGATGACAGTGTCCCTCCCGGCAAGATGTCTTCCTATATTTTTAATTTAAAGCCAGGCGATGCCGTGACCATCTCCGGGCCCTATGGCGAGTTTTTTGCCCGCGAAACTGAAAATGAAATGGTCTTCATCGGCGGCGGCGCCGGTATGGCCCCCATGCGCTCCCATATTTTTGACCAGCTCAAGCGTATTCACAGCACCAGAAAAATAAGTTTCTGGTACGGAGCGCGAAGCCTGCGAGAGTCCTTCTACAACGAAGAGTTTGATGCGCTGGCGGAAAAAAATGACAACTTTTCCTGGCATCTGGCTCTCTCCGAACCCTTGTCGGAGGACAATTGGGAGGGGTTGACGGGCTTCATCCATCAGGTGCTGCGTGACGAGTATCTTGCCAATCATCCTGCACCTGAAGATTGTGAATATTACCTGTGCGGTCCCCCGATCATGAACAGCTCTGTTCTGGAGATGTTGGAAGACATGGGTGTGGAACCCGAAAACATTTTGTTTGATGATTTTGGCGTGTAGATTTTTCTAAAAAGCCGTTTCCCGTAAAATGGAATGAGCCGACCCTGATACAGTCTTATCTCAGTTGGATGCTCCATTTCCAGAGGACAACTTTCCAAACACAAAGGATGCCTTGGGCGAAATCGATTTCCCGGGGGAAATATGGAGCAGTTCTTAATATCACTGTTGTTTTTTATCGTTGTTCTGGCTTTGTTTTGGGCCGTGCTGCATTGGATAGGTTATAAAAAAGGGGACAAGTCCTGTACCTGCGGAAAAGGGGCATGTTTGACAGATGCAAAGCATGCGGGGAAAAACGGGCATCAACACGAGCATAAAAAAGGCGATTGCAATGCCTCTGAGTGCCAATGTGATGAATAAACTTCACAGTCGGTTTTCTTGAAAAACAACCTGAAAGGGTGTTTATTGCAGCGCCGTTCCGGCTCTGTGCCTGCCCCATGGGCTCCCTTCGAAGCGTATCCGTTTTTCTTGAATTTTCTTTCCCATACTTCCTTTTACTGGAGACGGTTTTCTGATTTTAGAATTTTTCCTCGGGGAAACGAGTTTGTGTTCTGTTTTGACGCGATAAAATGAATGTGACATATGAACATCTGGCGGAGACTTATTCCGGGAATTTTATTGATCCTATGCACAGCTGGTTGCTCCCACCCGCAAAGCGACAATCCCCTTCATGAAATAACCGGAACAACCATGGGGACGTTTTATTCCGTTAAAATCGTGAAAAAATCTTCGGGATTAAAACCGGGTGAACATAAAAATATTCAGGAAGGGATTGAAAAAACCTTACAAAAAATAAATTCTCAAATGTCCGTATTTTTGGAGACATCGGAAATCTCCCAATTTAACCGCTTGAACAGTAGTGACTGGTTTCTTGTGTCGGAGAGTTTAGCGGAGGTGTTGCAGAGTGCTATCAGGGTGTCAGAAAAATCTGATGGCTATTTTGATATTACGGTTGGGACTTTAGTGAACTTATGGGGCTTTGGCCCGGAATATCAAAAACAGGAAGTGCCGGCGGAAGAGGCGATAATTGAGGCCCGGGAAAAAACAGGTTTTCAAAATATCGAAATCCGCATGAATCCGGCGCGTATTCGAAAAGCCAATCCCCTGTTAAACTGCGATCTTTCGGCCATCGCCAAGGGCTTCGGAGTCGACGAAGTGGGTGACTACCTGGATTCTCAAAAAATCCCCGATTATCTGGTGGAAATTGGCGGTGAAATCAGGGCAAGAGGGCAGAGTCATTTAAACAGGTCATGGAGGATCGGTATTTTCTCCCCTGGCAAGAGCGTCGGAATTCAAAAAGTTGTCGCGTTGCAAGAAGAGTTCGGCCTGTCGCTCGCGACGTCCGGGGATTATCGGAATTATTTTGAAAAAGACGGGATACGATATTCCCACACCATCAATCCCAGGACAGGAAAACCGATTACGCATAAATTGGCGTCTGTTTCGGTGATTCACAAAGAATGTATGCTGGCGGATGCCTTTGCAACAGCGATTAACGTAATGGGTCCCGAAAAGGGCTTCAAATTGGCGGAAAAGGAAAAATTACCTGTATTGATGATTATTAAAACGCCAAAAGGGTTTGTTGAAAAAATGACCTTTCAATTTAAAGAAGCACTGGCATCCAAGGGGACATGAAGTACGTGAATTGAATAAACGCAAGAATAGAGTAAAATTTAATTAACATTGGAGCCGCTTGTTTCTCAAGAGGATTTTTTGAGAAATGGGTTCTTATCTTTTTGATCAGGGGCTGCAGCAATCATTCTTCAGGATTCTTCCACCGCCCGAAGCTTTTAGAAAATCAATTCGTTTATCGGAATTTCTGTATGACGGCAAGTGAGTGGTGGTTTGAAACGCCATTCCTAAATTGAAGCCGGCACTTTGGATGTGGTAACCCCGAATCTTTGAGAGAGTCATATGAAAAAACAACCCACTGTAAATGAGATTATGCAAAAAGTTTTTTTAAAGTTTGAGTCGGATACCCCTCTGAAAGAAGCGGTCACCATTCTAGGGAGGAAGCGGCTGTTCGGTGCCTGTGTCGTTGACCGGGAGGGGGCAATTTCAGGGGTGCTTTCTGAAAAGGAATGTCTCAAACTTTATTATGAGGCATTTAAAGAAAAGAATACCGATTACCTGGAAAAGAAAACGGTTAGCGACGTCATGCGTCCTGAATTCAAGACCGTTCCAAGCAAAATGAACCTGTTTGATGTCGCACAAATTTTTCTCAATAATGAATTCCGTCGCATGCCGGTTGTGGATTCGGGAAAACTGGTGGGACAGATCACCCGGCGCGACATTGTCCGGGCCATCCAGCAGTATGTCAGGATTGAAACGATTACAGATTGATGTTTAATCGTCTCTGAAATTAACCGTGGTATTAAAAAAAATCAGGTGCATTTGGTTTTCAGGAGTTGGGCATGAGTCAAGAACCAGTTGTTGCGGATTATATGGATAAGAATTTTGTGACCTTGAGCCCGGAAATTTCAATCAATAAAGCCATGGGCGTGTTGATGAAAAACAAGCTTATTGCGGCCCTTGTTATTGATGAGAAAGGACATCCGGTCGGGCTGCTTGCCGAAAATGACTGCTTGAAAGTCCTGCTCAACCAGGCTTATTACAACCAGGAGCCGGAAGACATGGTGAAAAACTACATGCAGAAAGCGCCTGAAGCCATTCCGAGCACTACGACGATTTTGGAAGCCGCTGATATTTTTCTTAAGAATCGGTTTCGACGCCTGCCGGTAATGGACTCCGGAAAGTTAGTGGGGCAGATCACCCGGCGGGATTTACTTCGGGCAATGCATTTGCTGCTCTTTTTTAAAAAGTAAATTTTTAAGTCTGAACATAGTTTATGCAGAAAAAAACGGACCCCCCTGGAAAGGCAGGAGGGTCCGTTTTTATGGTCTGGATTCCCCGAGTGGGTGTCGCATGAAAAAAGTGGTTTTTCAATCCTCTTCCGCACAGGATTGTGTCCAGCCTCCACGGGAATTTGCCACTTTGTCGAAGCGGTCACAGTAGGGTTTAATGTCAAGAACAGCGGTTCCGTCGAGCATATCCACCCCGGTTACATGCAGAATATTGCCTTCAACCTTAATCAGCTCCAGAACAGACAGGCCGAGAGGGTTGGGCCGGCAGTTGGCACGGGTCGCGAAAATTCCCCGTTCCACCTGCTGCATAAAAGGCTTGATTCTCAGTTGAGGCCGGCCGGTACGGTGAGGCTGGTAAATCACATAAATATGGGAAAAACCATCGAGATCTTTAAGCCCTTCGGCATACTCTGCGTTTAGTTCAATAGTCCCCTCCAGGTCGTTGTCGTAAAGAGGTTGAACCGGGGTGGTTTTGGGATTTTTAAATGGGGTGTAAATGTACCCGATTGGTTTAAAATGAAATTTTACTGAACTCATTGGGAATAGTTCTCCATCTTCAAATATATATTCTTTGGTTTTTTCCTGGTTTTTCCCGGTAAAAGCAAGATCTTTTACTGAAAGCTTAAATGATTATAAACAATTTTTTGGAATAATGTTAGAAAGTTATATGTAAAAAATGGAATATCCGAGCTTTAGCACTATAGATTTATCCTCACCTGGAGGAGAGTGAAAGCAGAGGAGTTAAATGACAAAGACTGGGAGCAAAAAAGAAACCGGGGACTTGGTTGAGATGTTCAGCGATGGCGCCTGCTCCGGGAATCCGGGGCCGGGTGGCTATGGGACGCTTTTACGCTGGCGCGGAAAGGTCAAGGAAATATCCGGATACGAGCCTGAAACCACCAACAATCGTATGGAGCTGATGGGAGCCATTGCCGGCCTGGAAGCCTTAAAAAAACCGTGTCGGGTGCGTCTGACCAGTGATTCTCAATATGTCTGCCAGGGAATGACCACATGGATAAAGGGGTGGATAAAAAACAACTGGAAAAACTCCAAAAAACAGGAAGTCCTCAACCGCGATCTGTGGGAGCGTCTTTACGAACTTTGTCAGACCCATGAGGTTGAGTGGACATGGGTTCGGGGGCATGATGGGCATCCCGAGAACGAACGTTGTGATGAGCTGGCTACAACGGCGGTCAAAGAGGGGAAAGGGAAGAGGCCCTAGGAGTCTGTTAGACTTAGGGGATCGTCATGAGAAAATGGGAAATCGAGGACTGATTTTCGCAAATTTGAGATCGAATAGCAGGGCTATTTGTCGAAAATTTTCGGAAATATGGTTCGATTCGCCGATTTCACAATAGATTCCTTCTAAGTCCGACAGACTCCTAGTGTCCCGTGCTTACTCAAAGCGTTTCTTTATATGCTTCTTTTCCATTTTGGCACCTCTCTTTCGGTATAAACCCAATTAGTGAGGGTGTCCACTTTTCGTGGGTAGGTCCGAAACATAACGCTCGGCTAAGTGGTTGGCAAAGCAGCGCAGCAGATTTCCCAGTCCATCTTCAGCCGATGGTTATGTGCTGTACAGCTAAACATAGAAGCATCAGAAAACAGCCCGTCTTTTATTCCGGAACTGCCTGCCCGATATAGCATTTGGCACAAACCGGCAAGGCATTTCTTAAGATTTCAATGCGTCTTTCCTCTGGGTCTTTGAAAGGTTCATTGTCCGCCCCGTAATGACCCGAAAGGTGATTTCGATAAAGAAGGCCGCCCCTACCATTGCGAACAGAAACCAAAGCTGCCCGGGTGAATTGTTTGCAGTCTGCCAAATCAGACAACCTAATGCACCAAGGCAAAGCCCAACCCCTATTAGCGAGAGTAAGCGCTTGCTCCGTGTGTCGTCTGCCAGCGCCACGTTAGCGCCATTAACCGCTGCAAAAATTAAGAGGAAACCAGCACTACCCATCGTCGACAGACTTGAGAGTTCGGTCAGATTGGCGATTAACAGGGTAGCTCCTGATGTAATCAAAAGCCCCTCCATTGGCTTTCCCCATGTTTTTTTTTCCAATATGCTTGGAAGTTCCCCGTCTTTTGCAATGACATAGCTCAGTCGGGCGGCACCGTAAACCGTGGCATTGATAGCCGAAGCCGTCGAAAGCATGGCTGCGATGGCAATCAAGATAAATCCTGCTTGACCCAGTGACGGCCGTGCTGCCTCAGCCAGTGCGTAGTCTTTGGCCTCTACAATCTTGTCGACAGGCAAAGTTCCAACTGTAACAAGGGCAACCAGGACATAGAGAACTATGACAAAACCAACGCTTGAATAGAAAGCGCGAGGCAATATCTTATGCGCGTTCCGCACATCCTGCGCGGTATTGGCAATCAACTCGAATCCCTCATAGGCAACAAAAATAATCATCCCACCTGCAATCAGACTCAGAGGGGATGACCATGAAGCAGGTGCAAGCTTGGTGCTATCAATGCCCCAAACACCAACCCCAATAAAAAGGGACAGAATCACCAATTTGAGGAGCACAATCCAGTCTTCGGCCTCGCCAATCAGTCTAGCGTTCAAAAGGTTGAGCCCAGTAATGCCGACGATACTGCCCGTGATCAGAATGTGTTTCCAAAAAACCTGTGAGGCTTGGGGAAAGAATGATGCGCCATAGCTTCCGAAAGCATAGGCATACAGCGATAGCATAACGATGTAACTTATCCACAGCAGGATGTTCGCACTCCCCGTCAGCAAACCTGGACCAAACGCCCGATCCAGGAATGCTACTGTTCCTCCTTGACTTGGATAAGTGACGGAGAGTCTTGCGTACGAATAGGAGGTGACGAGGGCAACGACACCCGCAATCAGGAAGGCTACTGGCGCGCCTCCATTGGTTAACTCCACGGACAAGCCAAGAACAGCAAAGATTCCACCCCCGACCATTCCGCCGATTCCTATTGCTGTTACCTCCCAGTAGCCGAGGTTTTCTTTTTTGGACTTGCTCATGTCCGGTTTACCAGTTTCTATCTTTTAAAATTGTTTTGAGCACATAACGAGCCTGTAGAAAAACTTCCTTAAGAGAGTACTTCCCAGACCCCCAAAAAGTTTGTTTCAGGGTCATCGCCTGTTGCTAGTTGTCTCAGCGACAACCGTCCCTTTACTGATATTTAGTCCTTATGTGTCGTTGTTTTGCCCTTCTCTAATTAAACTGTCCCAAATCGGTGAATCTTGGTCAGATTGTGAAGCAAAAGCCAAGGGGTCAAATCTCCGTTTGACTCTTTTGACCTATAATGTTTTGCTTGACCTCAGCTATGCTTTTCTGTAGCCCTTTGTCGGATGCCATTCTTTTGGTTAGTCGGTCTATGGCGCTGCTGGCTGAGCTATAGCCCTGCATCCCGAAAGCTGTGCTTATATTCAGCAAGCCTTCCTGGCGCAATACACGAGTCATGTATATCGCCACGTTTCTCGGGTCATTGCTCACACCCCGTTCCGAGTGCATCAATCTGTCCTTTTCTATTCCATAATACTGGCAAACCGCGTCCTTTATCCTCTCAACTTCCGGGGCCAATTTCCCTGAATCCGGAACTTGTTTGTGGGCTTTTTCTTCAAAAAAGGTTCTTTTTACCCAATCAACAAATTCAGCCTTCCCCAGAATGCCAGGCAATTTCTTTTTGCCAAAAATCTCACAAATTTCTTCGGAATCCTCCTGAGCAATAAACTTACGATAATGATTGATTTTTTTCCTGAGGTCGGTCGAAAGCATAGCCAGGATAAAACTTTTATGAAGCCAATCCCAATTCTTTGAGTGTGAAAGATAAGCGGAATGACTGCTCCATTTGTATGAATCGAGCTTCTCAACCATTCCTGCCCGTAAAGGATTTCGGTGGATATACCGGACAAGCTCCAGAAGATAGCTGTCCGCCTCGACAAGAATAGCTTTATATCGGCCCCGAAACAGTTGCCCGTCACTACCATGAGCACGATTGTAACGTTGGGTGTATACCCCATTCAGGTGGCGCATATAGCGCGATAGATTTCCTTGCGGTGTCTGGATCAGAAGATGATAGTGATTGGACATCAAACAATAAGCGCTGATCTTGACATCCCAAAGTTCAGCGCTTTCCTGAAGCAATGCGATAAAAACCTTGAAATCTTCAGGACCTGAGAAAACCTCATCACCACGACGACCACGATTCATCACATGATATCAGGCCCCAGGATATTCTAAGCGCAAAGGTCTACTCATACAAACCACTCTATCGGAAACCGACATCATGAGTCAAACGGAGATTTGACCCCTTTGCTTATAACGGCCAAGCTAACCTGCCGCTATGGAGCGCAGCGCAATAGCGGTCAGGTTCAGCGCCTTGTTCGCCCATGGTAATGTACACGTCACTTTCTCATCAAATACTCGGCCACGGCTTGATAGGCAGGCAGCGAGGTCGGATCAATCTTTACGTTCTTAGCCGTAGGAAACGATGCGAACCGTACGATGACCATTGCAGCCGTCGGATCGACATAGATAGTTTGCCCGTGCACACCCCGTGCGGCAAAGGCTCCGTGCTTGTTATGGAAGACCCACCACATTCCGCGGTAGCTGCCACCCTCGAGGGTCTTATAGCCCGCCTTGGTAAAGGCTTCCCTGTCGCCGCCAGAACGAATACTTTGCACAACCTCTTGCGGGAACAGACGCTGGCCATTGATCTCGCCGCCGTTCAACATTAGCAGACCGATACGACCCAAGTCTCGCAGTCCGGCACTGAGCCCTCCGCCTGCAAACGGTGTCCCCTTGGCGTCCACGGTCATATATCCATCCTGCTCCGCGCCCATCCGGCTCCAGATGCGCTCGGACAGCAGGTCCGCCAGGTCCTTGCCGGTGATCCGCGAGACAATCCACCCTAGTGCGTCCGTATTGATGGTCCTGTAGCCAAAAGCCTCACCGTGGACCCCGTCTTGCTTGACAGTCTGGAGGTACTCAAAATAACCGTTCGGGCCTTCATAACCTTCAGGCTTGGGCAACGGGTTCGCCGCGGCTGAGTAGATCCAGATGTCAGCATTCGGGTTGGCGTAATCCTCGCTGTAATCGAGCGCCGTAGTCATATCCATGACTTGGCGGACGGTCGCACTGCCAAATGCGCTACCGGATAGCTCCGGGACAATAGACGACACCTTGGCCTTATCATCTAGTGCACCTTCTGCTACCAGAATCTCGGCCAGGAGTCCCGTCATTGACTTGGTCATCGACATCGCGGCGTGCTTGCCCATTTCTTTGAGGCAGCCGAAGTAGCGTTCGTAAACAACCTTGCCCTCGTGGACGATGAGAATGCCGTCGGTATAGTTTTCCGAGAGTGATTTCCTCCAGGTCATGGGATCGGCACCCCAAAGCGGCTTGAAGCGCACGTCGTCAATATTGTCATCGATCGCATACTTCAGCGGTATCGGAGGGCCGATACCGCGACTCACTTGTTTTGTCGGCATTAGTTCCCGAATGTGGCATACCGTCCAGCGCAACTTCGGAAAGCTGAAGAAGTCGGATTCCGGCTGCATGATCAGCTTGCCCGGCGGTGGGGGGAAGCCCGTCATCCAGCCCAGCTTAATAGGGTCGGATTCCTCGGTGCTCAAGGGTTTGCTGGGCTGCGCCAATGTGTTCGCCAAACTGCCAAACAGAGCAAGCACTCCTATTAACACCACGAGTGAATTGCGAATCGAATGCGACATGCCTGTTATACCTCATTGATTCAGTCAGATGATGTGTAAGGGCCTACCGGAACTTACCTGATGCGGCCCGTTCTTTTATTCTTGGTAACTTTTTCACCAAATTTTCTAGTCGAGTTCCTGAACACCACCTTCGCTTATGGTTAGCACCTGCCCACTTACCCAGCTTGCGGCAGGAGAACATAGATAGAGAGCGCCATAGGCGATATCACTAATATCTCCAAGTCGAAGAAGCGGGGTATGCTTTAGCATGACCTCCTCGATCTCAGGGGTTAAAACGCTTGCCAACGCGTCAGTCTTGATGGCCCCCGGGGCGATCGCATTCACGCGAATTCCCTTTGGCCCCAAGTCGAATGCGATGTTTCGCGTCAGGTGGCTGACCGCAGCCTTCGATGAACCGTAGGCGGCCATTTTCCTATTCGTGTTCTCCGCCGACATGGACGAGATATTCAGAATGGCTCCCCGTCCTGCGGCTTCCATATGAGGAGCACAGAGCTGGCAAAGCCGAAATGTGAAAGAAACAAAGGGGTCAAGTCTACGTCTGACCTTTTTGAAAAAATACCAGCAAGAGTCAAACGTAGACTTGACCCCTTAACTATTAGGTGGATTCTCTAGCGTCATATTAAGAATTGTGCAGCCAGTAAGGGGTACTTCTTTTTGTCCATTTCGAAAAAGCTATCTTCTCTCCTATGTAAAACTGCCTATATGCCTTAATTGGATCTCCTGGAACCTTATATTTTTCAGGCATAGCTTGAGCGAATTCAGTTAAACCCATACTTTCATCCTCATAATTTGAGATCTCATGGAGGACTGATATTGATTTATGATCCGCCTCCTTTTCAAATCTGAACCGATATTCATTGTTTAACGCAAGAGTAAGATTTTTTAGCCAAGTAAAGTTGTCGAATGACCTCTCTACCCAGAGCACGCAAGGATGATTTATGTGCGTCGATTTATAGGGTGTCGAAATCCCTTTTTTATTTAACGAAGTACATAACATCTGTACGCTCTCAAGAATCATTTTCACAACATGCTTGTCGCAATGAAATTCTGCACACTTTTCTATCTTTTTATCTAGAACAAAAATATTCATTTTGAACTCTTTAATCCACCTAACGAACCTGTAGAAAAACCCTCTTTCGAAAGCCATTCCCCAGGCTAAAATGATTTTTTTGATCAACTGCTACCCGTTACCGTACCGATTCCAGCCAGCTTGTCAGGGTAAAAGAACCGCGGCCCTTTGTGTGGTATCTCCTGGCTCTTTTCTTGTCTAAACCATCCCAAATCGATAAATTTTGGTCATGTTATGCAACATTGTCATCAACTGCCATTGACCATTGACCTTGTGCTTGCACCGCAGGGTAAATCTCTTAATGCCGATGGCGTCGGCTATGTGGCCGAAGACCGGCTCGACGATCCCCAATCGCATCCCGTAAATGTGGCAGCCAAGGGCTGAATCGATCTTCTGCTTCATGCGTTCCAACACTCCGCTCTTGTCTGGGGTTACACTGCCAATTTTGATGTTGACCTGGCGGGCACCTTTCTGCTTGACGCTCCGCAGGCAGTCAGCGCGGTGAGTGCATTGATCGCAGGTCTCTTGATAACCTTGGAATTGCATGAAAATAGTGTCGCCGATTTTGGCCTCGGCACACCGCAGCCACATCTGTTTTTTCGCCGGGCAGACACAAAACCTGTGGCAAGGGGATAGTTTTTTCTATTGACCGGAGCCTTTTAATGGGTGACCCCTTTGCTTTTCTATTCATTAGTTGAAATCGGTTGGCCCGCTGTTAATTGAAAACTCATTACCGACAAGAATAGCTAATGCTTTGGATGCATTATTTAAAATCTTCCTTGTAAAGTTTGCAGCCATCGGCAGCAAACTCTTGAACAGTACGACCTTTGTTAAAATACATATCTGAGTGTAAATTCCTTTTCAGCATCCTCTCGCCATCTGCGACATTATAAACTAATAAATGGCCTTCTATACTCGCGCTTGATTTTTGGTCTGAATATCCGGCGACTCCATAGTTGTATTCGAGGAAAATGAAAGTGTCAGCAGTAAGCTGTTTACTTATGTTGAGAAGTTCAGATATTGATTTTGCTTTTTGAAAAGGGCGATTTTTCTGGTGTTGGTCAAGCAATACAACCTCGTATTTGCTCTTGAGAGTTTCTTGTAAAAAAGCGTCGATATTTTCTTTAACTGGTAGGTTCCTGGCCGATTCTGCTAATTCTTTTGGATCTCCTCCCAAAGAGGTTTTAATCTTTTGCTGAGCTTCCGCATGAAGCATAGCCCCTTCTGTCACCCCCCAAAGAGCTACACCTGCTAATCCTCCAAAAGCAGCAAAAGGCCTTGGGTGAGTTTTTTCTTCAGTCCATACATCGGTTGTACGGTCCCTAATTTTAATATCTCCATCCATTAATCTGGTAAGCACAGCAACTTTGTGAATTTGATTGGTTCTGTCGTATTCGATCCAATTCTTTTTGCTTGCACAGCCAGTGAAGATGACACACAAAACCAATATAGAGAATATAAGCCTCGAACGTTTAATCATGTACATTTCCTTAATTTAATTAGGGTCATGACACTTTAAGAGGTCGGTCCCGAACAATTTTGAGGATCAGTTTATAGAGATCCTTGGCTCTATGGTTAAACCTAAACTCACATTCTTTAAGATGCAAGTTGAAGGTGCTGAGGGCCATACCGCGAAACCGAACCAGGCGTGTTTTCGCATAGCCCCAGAATCCTTCAATGCCATTGATGTGAGTGTGCCCTTTGGCAAATTCGTTCTGGCCGTGATCGATGCGAAGATGTTTGCCATAACCTACATCAACCAGGCCATTGTAGCCACGCCAGCCGTCAGAGTAGACGATGCTCTTCAACTCGACTCTGCCCCGGATCACCGCTTGGAGCGTGGCTTTCGAGCAATTTGGAACGATTTCCGTGTAAACGTGACCGTTCCGTTGAAAGATGCCGAAGACTATGGTTTTGCCAAAAGCACCCCGGCCTCTTTTGCCTTTGATGCGACGGGCGCCAAAGAACGATTCGTCGACTTCAACCTCCCCTGAAAAGGGAGATTGAAGTCCGCAATATTCGACCAGGCGCTGCCGAATCGCTTTCAAGTAACGATTGACGGTGTTGCGACTGAGACCTGTTAAACGAGCAATTTGTGAGGCGTCCAAATCGACAGAAAAGAGACGCACAATCTGTCGAAATTGATGCTCCGAAATGCGTGAACGCCAAACATACTTATTTTTCATAGTCATGACAGTAGGTTAACACATCTTCGAGAGCGCTTAAGGTGTCATGACCCTTTAATTATTCAAGTTAACGAGGCTGTGGAAAAACTCCAAGGGAATAAATCACGAAAAATTCCGACTTCCAAATTTGCCCTCAGATCGATTTTCTTACCCTCTTGAATGGTTTTTAGACCATTAAAAAGAGCCATTTTTAAGATCTTTGAGGTTTTCCTACACCATCAACGTTAAGATAAGCGGGCGCGCTGCTCGGCCAAAACCAGTAGCGGCTTTTTCAAGAAGCGCCCCGAGAAAATCGCTCCGCCTTGATTGAGGTGTTAGACAGATTCATTTTTTTTCAGCGTTTTATGCATACGAACGCACTCAAGTCTGACGCCGTTGGGTAATTCGTGGAATGTTTTATTTGCACTGACATATCCATGGTGTTGATAGAAACCAAGGGCATTGATTGTCGAGCATAAAGTCAATTGATCAACATTGTTTTCCAAAGCTATTGACTCCAATTCCAACAATAGCTGCCTACCACATCCTGTACCTTTGGCCTTTGGATGAATGTAAATCGCCCCGATTTCTGTGTGTTCAAGGTCGAGAATACCCAGACCAAATATTTCGCCCTTTTCCTCGGCTACGATCATAACTTTGTCTCTTATTGCATTTTCATAGATATCAGGCGAAAGGATTGTCATCCAGCTGGCAATAGACTGTGGGGCATAGCATGTGGAACAGATCCCCTTAATGGATGCTATATGTGTTGCAGCGATTTTTTCTGTATCAGTTGTTTTAGCCAAACGAATAACCATTTGTTTTCTTTCGATTTCTGTCTAACAGTATGGTTAGGTAGAAAATTTTCCACCCTAAATACCCCTATAGGTGGAAAATTTTTCTACCTAATTCACTAATAAAGGGTGAAAAGTGGAAAATCACCTCTTGATTTTTCCACCTATTGAAGGTATTAAATTTTTATATGGAAAACAAGCAGAAATTTCGCCCCAACCCGGATTTAAAACTCATGGATCAGGTTCTTCGCTACCACCATTATGCCTACCGGACCGAGCAGACGTATTGCGAGTGGATCGCACGATTTATTCGCTTTTTCGGCGCAAAACAGCACCCAAAAGACATGGGTAAAAAAGAAATTGAAAATTTTTTGAGTCATTTGGCTACAGAAAGGAAGGTTTCTGTGGCCACTCAAAAACTGGCTCTGAATGCGCTGGTATTCCTTTACAAAAATGTTCTTGATCAGCCGATCGATGGTCTCATCGAACCTGTAAAAGCAAAAAGGCATCGCCAGTCACCGGTGGTTCTCAGCCAGTCCGAGGTCAAAATGGTTCTGGCGCAGATGAGCGGCACCCATCAACTGATGGCCAAACTGCTGTACGGCGGCGGCCTGCGATTGATGGAGTGTATTCGTTTGCGCATTCATGACCTGGATTTTGAGCGCAACCTGATCTATTTGCGGGCCGCCAAAGGCGGCAAAGATCGGACGACAATCTTCCCTTCCTCCATTAAAGATGCCTTGAAGAGTCATGTGCAGAGGGTTAAGCAGTTTCATGAGCAGGACCTGGCCAACGGCTACGGGCTGGTTTATCTTCCCGGTGCCCTTGAAAAAAAATATCCGAATGCAGCCAAGGAGTTCGGCTGGCAGTATGTCTTCCCAAGTAAAAATCTGAGCACCGATCCGCGTTCCGGGGTCGTTCGCCGCCACCACGTACAGGAGTCAGGATTGCAGAAAGCAGTCAAGGTGGCCGTGACCCGCGCCGGAATCCACAAAAAAGTCGGCTGCCACACTTTCCGCCACTCTTTCGCCACCCATCTGTTGGAAAATGGCACCAATATCCGCGTGGTTCAGGAATTAATGGGGCATTCTGATGTGAAAACCACTGAAATATATACCCACGTCATGACCAAGGATATCAACGCTGTTGCCAGCCCGCTGGATGCGCTCGACAAGTCAGCAAACCTTTGAAAAACCCCCTTTGTTTAAGGGGGCACCGCTTGATCTGGCTCATTCGCCGGCTTCATTACAAAGCCTCTTTAGATAAATCCGAATAAATTCGAGGCATCTCCCCTATTTTTCGCAAGCGGAAAGATAATTAGAAATTCTCCTTTATTGGATGCAAAGGGTTGGTGGCAAGCCGAGGATTTTCAGCCTTGTCGAACTTAATCGGATGTTGCCGACTTTTCAGCTGTCTTTCGAAAAAAAAATCTTCACTGGTGGGAGTTAAAACATTTGGTATAGTTAACCGATAGCTGATTTTGTTTTTTCTGAGTTAAATTAGGTTGTTGTACTCAACAGGCTGTGCCGCAGCCATAATGAACCGGGCAACCTGCTTACCGGTCTTCCCGACGTTCGCAAAGGAAAAAAAGACAGTTGAAGACGGTCTCCCCATTGATTTTATTCGAATAATTGGTTGAATGTTTTATCTTCTGATCATTTTTGGAGAAGTTGGTTCCTATGGCGTTTTCGGAAAATATGGGAGATCTTCCAGCCGCCGCTCTGGCGGCAGCTCCGCCCTCCACTCAGGATTTTATTTCTCTGGGAATTTATGTGGGGATGGCTCTTTTTGTCGTCGCCGCCCTCCTTTTTCTGGCTGCGGTCCCCGGGCGCAAGACCCGCAATACCATCAAGGACCAGCCTTATGAGTCTGGCATACAGCCCTCCAAACCGGCGAAACTGAGAGAGCCGGTTCCATTTTATCTCGTCGCCATCTTTTTTGTTATTTTTGATGTGGAAGTCATTTTTATCGCTTCCTGGGCAGTGGCTTACGATCTCCTGGGCTGGGCCGGTTTCATCAATGTTGCCGTATTTATCCTGATCCTTTTCCTGGGCCTGGTTCATCTCTGGAAAGTCGGCGGTCTGGAATGGGGCGGGAGTTCCGGACGTTGGACCAAGGCGGGAGCCAAAAACGATGAGTGAGAAAATTCCTTCCAATATCGTGCTGTCGACTCTGGATGATGCGATCAACTGGAGCAGGAAAAACAGCATCTGGCCGGCCTTTTTCGGGCTTTCATGTTGTTTTGTGGAGCAGGTGACCTCCATGACCTCGCATTTTGACGTGGCCCGTTTCGGAGCGGAGGTCATCCGCAATTCACCGCGGGAAGCGGACCTGATGGTTGTTTCCGGGACGCCTTTCAAAAAGATGGGACCTTCAATTCTTCGGATTTACGAGCAGATGACCAACCCGAAGTGGGTCATTGCCATGGGGAGTTGTGCCAATTCCGGTGGTATGTACGATGTTTACAGTGTGGTGCAGGGGGTCAATCAGTTGTTGCCGGTGGATATCTATGTCCCCGGCTGTCCGCCGCGGCCCGAAGCATTCATGCAGGCCCTTCTGATGCTTCAGGAAAAAATAGCTAATGAAGAGCAGCCGGCCCGCTGTGTTCTGGGAATGCAAGGCGGGACGGAAGGAACTGTCGCTCCTGTACTGGTGGACGGTGCAACCAAGTCCCGCGATACCCGTGGTCCCGGATACGGCTGTGCTCCCATCCGCGGCACATCCATGCAACACCCTGCTTTCTGGGGGAACCGGGCTGAAACTCTGTGGAAACCGGCACAGCCGAAGGTGACATTCCCCGCCGGGGTACAGACTTTGCGGGCAAGCCTCGAAGAGCGTTTCGCCGGCAAGGTGAGGGAGGATGGCGAGGTCAGCGACATGCCAGGCTTCATCGTCTCGGCGGAGGATGCCGGAGAGGTCCTCGGTTTTCTGAAGAAGGAGGCACCTGTTCGCTACCGGCGCCTTGAAGACCTGACCGCGGTCGATGAAACGGCACGCAGAAACAAACGGGATAATGATTTTACCCTTGTTTACCACCTCCTTTCTTTTAACGAGCCCGGCTACCTGCGCATTAAAGTCCCCCTCAAGGGAGCGGCCCCACAGGTCCCTACCATCACATCGCTTTGGAAGTCGGCTGATTGGTATGAGCGGGAAGTTTTCGACATGTTCGGCATCCGTTTCGACGGTCACCCCAATTTACGGCGCATTCTCATGCCCGATTCCTGGGATGGACATCCCCTGCGCAAAGAGCACCCTTCCCGAGCCACGGAAATGGAGCCTTACACGGCGGAAACCGCTGCCAAGATGATCCCCAGGGAAGCGGAAGATTTTTTCAGTCACAAAAAAGGTGGTATCGGCGAGCGTCATATGGTGCTGAACATGGGGCCTCACCATCCCGGAACCCATGGGGTCCTCCGGGTTCTTCTGGAGCTCGACGGCGAAGAGGTCATCGATATCGATTGCGACATCGGCTTCCATCACCGCGGAGCGGAAAAGATCGGCGAACGCCAGCACTGGAACCAGTATATTCCCTACACCGACCGTATCGATTATCTGGCCGGCTCGCTCAACAACATGGCTTATCTGCATTCACTGGAGACTATGCTGGGGGTGGAGGTGCCGAAGCGGGCTCAGTATATCCGTGTCCTTTTGTGCGAACTTTTCAGGTTGGCGAGCCACCTGGTCTGGCTGGGGACTTTTGCCCTTGATGTCGGTGCCATGACGCCATCCTTTTATGCCTTTGATTCCCGCGAGCAGATTTTCGACATTGTCGAGACCATCACCGGCGGGCGGATGCATCCGTCATGGTTCCGGATCGGCGGTCTCCCGGCCGATCTGCCTGATGGCTGGAAAGAGAAGGTCGACCATTTTGCCGCCGGCTTCGGCAAACGTCTAGACGAGTTTGAAATGTTATTGACCGACGGTCCTCTGTTCCGGGCCAGGACTGAAAAAGTCGGCAAGGTCAGTCTCGATGAAGCCATCGATTGGGGATTGTCCGGGCCTTTTCTGCGCGGTGCCGGCCTGGCCTGGGATCTGCGCAAGAGTATGCCCTATGGAGGCTATGAGGAGTTCGATTTTGAAGTTCCCACGGCTTCCGAAGGGGATTGCTTTGCCCGCTATCGGATCAAGATGGATGAGATGCGGCAGAGCCTGAGAATTGTCAAGCAGGCGGCTGCAAACATGCCGGGCGGGCGTTGGATAACCGACGATTATCGCTATGCCTTCCCCAAGCGGGAAGATGGGCTGCAGGACATTGAAAGCCTTATCCATCACTTCCAGAATGTCTCCCGGGGACCTGCTCCTCCTCCGGGTGAATGCTACCGCGCCGTGGAATCGAGCAAGGGGGAGTGCGGTTACTATATGGTCAGCGACGGCCTCAACACCCCCTACCGGATGCGGATTCGCGCCCCGTCTTTCGCCCACATCCAGGCGCTGCCGTTGATGAGCCGAGGCTTTATGATTGCTGACTTGATCGCGATTCTGGGGTCGATTGATTTTGTTCTCGCGGATCTGGACCGCTGAGTAAAACTGTTCACTGTATTCTTGATGGTCTCGCAGCGCCCATTCCAAGGGTCGCCCATGGGGTTTTACTGTCGCCATTCAGGCGCCGTTTCCATGGGCACCGCGAGTCCATTGTGCTAAACAGTAATATGATATGAATATTCTACTTTCTGATGTTGAAATAGCCGAATTCCGGGAGCGGGTTGCAGGGGTTTCCCATCCACGCGAGCTGGTAATCGATATCCTGCGGGCCATCCAGAAGAATCATGGTTGGGTGCCGGACGCCGGGGTAGAACTGACCGCCAACATAATCGGTATTTCTCCTCTCCAGGTGGAAGAGGTCAGCACTTTTTTATGACAAGATTTATCGCCAGCCGGTGGGCAAAAGAGTGGTTCATGTTTGTGATTCGATATGTTGCTGGAGCCGGGGAAGCGAAGAGATTTACAGCTATCTACAGCAGAAGCTGGGTATCAAACCGGGAGAAACGACGGCCGACGGAGTTTTCACCCTGTTGCCGACCTGTTGCCTGGGGGCCTGTGGAGAGGCACCGAGCATGCTGGTCGGATTCAACCTGTATGGCAACCTGACGCTGGAAAAGATCGACGAAATTCTGGAAAACGAGCGTCGCGAGGCGATGGCATGACCAAGCAGTATCCACAACTTCTGTTGAAAAACCGGCGTCCCGGGGAGACTGCTTTTATTCGGGAGTACCTTCAGAGCGGCGGCTATCAAGGGCTGCGCAAGGCTCTCAAGTCGATGACACCGGAAGAGGTTCGGGAAACGGTCAAGGCTTCGGGGTTGCGCGGTCGTGGCGGGGCCGGTTTCCCCACGGGACTGAAATGGTCGTTTTTTCCGGCCGACAAGCCCGGGGAAAAATATCTGATCTGCAATGTGGATGAAATGGAGCCCGGCACTTACAAGGACCGGACACTGCTTATGGCCGACCCCCATCAGGTCATCGAAGGGATTATCATCGGCGCTTTCGCACTCCAGGTCACCAAAGCCTATGTTTTTATCCGCTATGAATACGAGCTTTGCGTGCAGGCCGTGAAGCGGGCGCTTGAAGAGGCCGCGAAAGAGGGTTTTCTGGGGAAAAACATCCTCGGTTCCGGGTTTTCCCTGGAGGTGGATGTGCATGGGAGTGGCGGCCGTTATCTCTGCGGCGAAGAGACCGCACTATTGAACGGACTGGAAGGGAAAAGGCCCACCCCCCGCTTCAAGCCCCCTTTCCCTGCCGTAAAAGGGTTGTTCGGTAGACCGACGACGATCAACAATCCTGAAACCCTGGCCAATGTTTCCCACATCCTCGTCAACGGGGCGGACTGGTATAAAAACCTGGCCCTTAATGAAAAAGGGGCGGGGACCAAGTTGTTCGGCCTTTCGGGGCACCTCAACCGTACCGAGTGCTTCGAGCTTCCGCTCGGCATCTCATTGAGGGAAATCATCGAAATTCACGGCGAGGGGGTCTGGAAAGGACGGAAATTCAAAGCTTGTCTTCCGGGAGGGTCCTCAACCGTTTTCCTGACGGCTGCGGACATGGATGTCCCCATGGATTTCGATCCTTTGAAAGAGAAAGGGAGCGGCCTCGGAACCGGTGGTGTGATCGTCTTCGACGATCGCACCTGCATGGTCAAAGCGGCCTTGACCCTGACTCGTTTCTATGCCCGTGAAAGCTGTGGCTTCTGTACCCCCTGCCGGGACGGCCTCCCTTTTGTCTGCTGGCTGCTGGAGAAGATTGAAACAGGGGAGGGGACCCTGGAGGACTTGGAGACTTTGCGGGCCCAGGTCCGCAACATCAACGGCCGCAGTTTCTGTCCTCTGGCCATGGGAGCGATGTTTCCGATGGAAGGTTTGCTGCGGAATTTTGAAGAAGAGATACGGGATCACATCCGGCAACGGAAATGTCCCCTGAATGACTGATTGAACTTTCAATCTATTGAGTTTGTTTATGCCTGTTCTGACCATCGACAATCGGGAGATAGAGGTTGCGGAGGGAACCAGTGTTCTCGAAGCCGCAAAGATGCTGGGGATTTATATCCCCCACCTCTGCTATCACGAAGGCTTGAGTGCCGTTGGCAGCTGCCGTCTGTGTGCGGTGAAGTTTCTGGATGGGCCCATCAAGGGTGTGCAGATGTCGTGCATGGTTCAGGCTCAGGACGGAATGGTGGTTTCGACTTCGGATCCGGAAGCTCAGGAAATGAGGTGCCATGTGATCGAGTGGCTGATGACGAACCATCCCCATGACTGTCCGGTCTGCGATACGGGTGGGGAATGTCCGCTGCAGGAGATGACCCTGGCGGCAGGGCACGCCATTCGTCGCTACCGCGGTCCGAAGCGAACTTATCCGAACCAGAACCTGGGCCCGTTTGTCCAGCAGGAGATGAACCGCTGCATCCAGTGCTACCGCTGTGTCCGCACCTATCAGGATGTCTGCGGCGGCACCGACTTCGGAGCTATGGGTGCCAGACAGCGGGTCCTTTTCGGCCGTTTCCGCGAAGGGCAGTTGGAGAGCCCTTTTTCAGGGAACCTGATTGATGTCTGTCCTACAGGGGTGTTCACTGACAAGCTTTTCCGCTTCAAAGCCCGCCATTGGGACCTGCAGGAGGCGCCTTCTATCTGTCCCTCCTGTTCACTGGGCTGTTCCGTTATTCCCGGTGCTCGTTATCACGAGTTGCTGAGAATCAGGGCCGGCATCAATCCGGAGACCAACGGCCATTTTATATGTGATCGAGGCCGTTTCAGCTTCAGCTTTACCAATCATCCGGAACGGCCCCGCCTGCCGTTTGTAAATCGAAATCCGGTCTCCTGGGAGGAGGCCCTGAACACATTGTGCCGCCGAATCGAAGAGACGATCGCAAAATTCGGAGAGGAGAGCGTCGCGTTTCTCGGGTCGGCTCGCGCTTCACTGGAGAGTAATGCCCTGTTGCGTCTCTGGGCTGAGCGACTCGGAGTCAAAAAGGTTGTATTCGAGCACCATCCGCAAAGAGACCTGGCCGCCAGGGTGGTAGCTGCACGCTTGGGCTCCCGAGCCCGCAGCCTGAAAGAGTTAAGCAAAAGCGACCTGATTCTGATGATAGGAGCGGATCCGGTGGCTGAAGGGCCGATGAGCGCTCCTGCCATCCGGCAGGCGATCAGCGACGGTGCTTACGCGGTCATTATCGATCCCCGGCCTGTGGAGGTGCCGTTTGAAGCCGATCGCCTGACGATCCAGCCACGGCAATTAGCGTCCGTTCTTAAAGGGTTGGCGGATGGCGATTTTTCACAATTTAAGAGTGAAGACCGCGATGTGTTGGGAAGGCTTTGGAAGCGTTTGGAAAAAGCCCAAAATCCCGTGCTTGTCGGCGGTGTTGATCTTCTTGGTCCCGAAGGGGTCGAACTTTTGATTGAGGCGGCTGATTCGCTCTCCAATGACGAAAGCCGTCCCTGTGGCGCCATGGTATTTCTTTCCGGTCCCAACAGTTTCGGCGCGGCACTGCTCTCGAATGGGTCGCCTACTTTTGATGAGATCATCAACCAGGCTCTGGAAAACCAGCTGAAGGTCCTGATTTGCCTGGAAAATGATTTTCTGAATAATTATCCTGATCCGGGCCTGGCGCAGGCCGCCCGTACCCATCTTAGTCTGTTTGTGGTGATTGATTATCTTCCCACCGCCAGTGTCACCAGTGCGGATATTTTTCTGCCGTCCGCGGCACCTGCGGAACAGGAGGGTGTACTTGTTAACAACGAGGGGAGGATGCAGGTTTTTCGCAAGGTTTTTGAACCCGGCATTCCTCTGCGTGAAACCGGCCGCGGAGGATTTCCGCCGCGGGTCTTCGAAGCGTCCCAGCCGACTGTCCGGCCGCGGGAGGTCTGGCGAATTCTGGCCTCTATTCTTGCCATGGGTGACTCCATAGATGGGGTCCGTCGTGAGGTGGAGCGAGTGGAGAGGTGTTTCAGAGGTCTTTCCCAACTCGTCCCGGAAAGTGGAGGGCTTCGCATAACGGGTTCCCTGGAAAATTTGCCGGAGAAAAAACCTTTGTTTCTTCCGCTGTTTCCGGAAAAAAGCCTTTCCCTTATTCCGATCCCCGATTTTTTTGGTTCCGGCATTCTTGCCGGTTTTTCGGAAACGTTGGAAACGGTGCGGCCGGAACCATACGTCTTTATCCATCCGAAATCCGCGGAAATGCAACAGCTATCCGCAGGAGAGAAGGTACGGGTGGTTACCTATCATGGGAGTTTTAAAGTCATGGTCCGGATTTCCGCTGAAATGAGCGAGGATGTTGTGTTTCTTTCTTACATACGGCGTTCGGCGTTGAACCTGTTTGTACCCGGTGGAAGTCCGCTTCCCTGTACTCTTGAAAAGCTGGAAAAAGTCTGATGGAACAAGCGATTACCCTTATTTTGATTGTGATCAAGCTGGCCCTGATCCTTGTGGTCATTTTAACTATGGCCGCCTATCTGGTTCTGGCCGAGCGGAAAATTCTCGGCAGGATGCAGTTGCGTCATGGACCCAACCGGGTCGGTCCCTTTGGATTGCTGCAACCGCTGGCTGATTTAATCAAGTTGATCAGTAAAGAGGATTTTGTACCCCAGCGTGCTAATAAATTGATTTTTCTTCTCGCTCCTTCTCTGTCCGTTATCACCGTCCTGCTGATCTTTGCCGTAGTCCCTTTCTCCCCTCCATTGCACATATTTGGACGGGAAATTCCCATGGTGGTCTGTGACCTGAATGTCGGCCTTCTTTTCTTTATAGCTCTTTCCTCACTGTCGGTTTACGGAGTCACATTCGGGGGCTGGGCTTCCAACTCCAAATATGCCATGCTCGGCGGCATTCGTGCCACGGCCCAGCTGATCTCCTATGAACTGCCGATGGGGTTGGCGCTGATTCCTCTGGTCCTCGTTTCCGGCTCTTTCTCCCTGACCGACATTGTCAATGCCCAGCAGGTTCTTCCGTTCGCTGTGACCCAGCCGCTGGCTTTTATGATCTTTTTCACCTGCATTCTGGCTGAAACGAAGCGCACCCCTTTTGATCTTCCGGAAGCTGAGAATGAACTGGTGGCCGGCTACCATACCGAATATTCGGGGCTGCGTTTCGGAATGTTTTTTGTCGGCGAATATATCAATATGGCTCTGATGGGTGCCGTAACCACGGTTTTCTTTTTGGGTGGGTGGCACGGGCCGATTTTGCCGCCCATTGTCTGGTTCATGGGTAAGGTGCTTTTTCTCTGTTTCATCCTTATCTGGATTCGCGGGACCTTGCCTCGTTTTCGCTATGATCAACTCATGCGTTTCGGGTGGCAGGTTTTGATCCCCCTTTCCCTTTTGAACCTTCTGATTACCGGAGCGGTTCTGCTGTGGCTGCGAGGTTGAAATGAATTTCTGGCGGGGTGTCAGGGGCACCATTCTCCCTTTCTGGGTGACTCTGCACAATATGTTCAAAAAGCCGGTGACGGTTCAGTATCCGGAAGAGAAGCGTGTTCTTCCCGAACGGGCCAGAGCTCGTATTGTTCTCACCCGCGATCCGGAGGGAGAGGAACGTTGCGTAGCCTGCTATCTGTGCAGCGCCGCCTGTCCGGTCGACTGCATTTCGATGCAGGCGGCTGAGGACGAAAAGGGCCGCCGCCATGCCGCCTGGTTCAGGATCAATTTTGCCCGTTGTATTTATTGCGGTTTGTGCGCCGAAGCCTGTCCGACCCTGGCAATCCAGATGTCATCCTTTTACGAATTCTGTGAGCGCGGGCCGCTCGATCTGGTCTATGAAAAGGATGATCTTCTGATCGCCGATGGCGGGAAGGATCGGGAATATAACTTTTATCATCATACCGGTATCGGGGTTGTGAACCCCCGTGGCGGAAACCCGGATGAATCCCGTCCAGTGGATGTCAGGACCAACCTGCCATAGCAGGGTGCTGAAAAACGACGCATTAGGCTCTCATACGGCGTTGCGTAGCTTTTTCAAATGTTCGCATATTTTGTGTGTATGCTCCGCTTTTCAAAAGCCACGCGCCTTGTCTGAAAACCAACTTCTGGTTTTTCAGCACCCTCATAGGAGGAAAAAGATGGCGACCGTTGTTTTCTATATACTGGCGATTCTGGCCCTTACGGGAACCTTTTTATGCGTGACCCGCTCCAATCCGGTGCATGCCATTCTCTATCTGGTGAATGTCCTGTTTGCCATTGCGCTCATGTATTATCTGCTTGGCGCTCCGCTGGTGGCGGCCTGGGAGGTCATTGTTTACGCCGGGGCGGTGATGGTGCTGTTCGTTTTCATCATCATGATGCTGGAATTGACCCCGGATCAGGAAATGTCCAGGGTCGGCTGGCTGCGCTGGGGCCCCACGGTTCTCCTTGCCATGGTTCTTTTCTGTGGCCTGGTGCTGCTGGTTGCCGTGGACCCGCAGACCTCCAAAGAGGTTGTGGATAATTATGTTTCCCCCAAGGCCTTTGGTTTTGCCCTTTTTTCCAGATATCCGCTGGCGGTTCAGGTTATCTCCTTCCACCTCTTTATTGCGGCTATAGGGGCTTATTATCTGGGCAGAGGGGGAGGGTCAAAAAAGCCGCCTGAAAAAGAGGTGGAAAAATGACGATTCCTTTCAACCACCTTCTGGTGATCGCTTTTCTGCTCTTCCTTATGGGACTGGCTTCCATTCTGGTCAGGCGCAATGTGATCAGGGTTCTGATCGGGGTGGAGATCATGCTCAACGCGGCCGGGTTGGTTCTGGTTGGAAGTTCAGCGTTATGGAACCGGGTGGATGGGCAGCTTTTCGCTGTTTTTCTGATGGCGATCGAAGCCGCGGAAGTGGCTCTGGCTCTGGCTCTGGTTGTTTACCTCAGGCGCCGTAAAGGCACTTTGAATATCAATGCGTTTAATGAGATGCGAGGATGAAGCCTGAATTTATTTTTCTGATCCCTCTCCTGCCGCTTTTCGGAGCACTGATAAACGTGCTCTTCGGCAGCCATCTGCCGCGCCGGATCAGCAGCGGCCTGGCTGTTGTCGGCGTAGTTCTGTCAACGGTCATGGTCCTGGTTCTCTGGCCTTATTCCGGCGGGGAAGGGACGCAGGTTCAACTCTATACATGGTTTGAAAGCGGCAGCCTTCAGGTCCCCCTGGTGCTGCTCTTCGACCGCCTCTCGGCCTCCATGGCCCTGATGGTGAGCGGGGTCTCCAGCCTGATCCATTTCTATTGTCTCGGCTATATGCGCAAGGAAAATGATCACGTTCGCTTCTTCGCGCTTCTCAATCTGTTTGTCTTCGCCATGCTGGTCATTGTTCTGGCCGGCGATCTGCTCGTCCTTTTCCTCGGTTGGGAAGGGGTCGGTTTCTGTTCTTATGCCCTGATCGGCTTCTGGTACCGGGAAGAGAAAAATGCCGATGCCGGACAGAAGGCCTTTCTCATGACCCGCGCCGCCGATATTTTTCTGCTGATAGCCATTCTCTGGCTTTTCCGCATTTTCGGTACGCTTTCTATCACGGACATTACCGCGCATCTCGAGTTGATACCGGCCGGCGTGGTCACCCCACTGGTTTTACTGCTGCTGGCCGGCGCCTGCGGCAAGTCGGCTCAGCTTCCTTTCATGAGCTGGCTTCCGGATGCCATGGCCGGACCGACGCCGGTCTCGGCATTGATCCATGCCGCGACCATGGTGACCGCCGGGGTCTATCTCCTGTGCCGCCTTTTTCCGCTGGTCGTGCTCTCTCCGGAAGGGATGGCGGCTATTGCTCTGGTGGGGGTCCTGTCGGCTTTTTACGCCGCCCTGTGCGCTCTGGCGCAGAATGAGATCAAAAGAGTTCTCGCCTATTCCACCATGAGCCAGGTCGGCTATATGTTCCTTGCTGTCGGCGCAGGGACCATGAGCGGGGCGATGTTTCATCTCTATACCCACGCTTTCTTCAAATCCCTGCTTTTTCTGGGGGCGGGAGGCATCATTCTTCTGACGGGCGAGAACAACATCCACCGCATGGATCGCACTGCACGGCGGAATCCGCTGATCTTCGGGACGTTTCTGATTGGTGCTTTGTCGCTCGCAGGTGCTCCCCTGACCAGTTGTTTTTTCTCCAAGGACAGCATCCTGCTGACGGTTTTTTCGCAGGGTTCAACTTTCTACAAGCTATTGTGGATATTGGCAACATTTACGGCTCTTTTGACCGGCCTCTACACCTTCCGTCTCATTTACCTCCTCTTTTGGGGCGGCGAAAAGCCGAGCCGGCAGGCGCCCGCTTTCCCGCTTTCCATGGGCGTGGTTCTGCCGATTCTGGCTTTCCTGGTTCTTTTCAGCGGGCTGCTGAACATTCCTGCATTTTTCGGGGGGGAGGAGCGCTTCCGTCGTTTCCTGGGGGACCTGGATCTCGTCCAGGTCATGGCTTCTCACAAGGCTGAGCTCATCGTGACCGTACTTGCCGTGGCAATTTTTGCCTTGGAATGGGCGCTGGCTCATGGGCTGTTCAGGAAACGCCCTGCCCCCCGGGATAATGTTGCGAGCAGCTTTCTTCTGCACGGTTTCTATGTCGACCGGCTGCTGGACTTTTTCCTCCTGCGCCCATTCAGGGGACTGGCCAAATTCTGGAATCGGGTGGCGGAGCAGCTCATTCTGGACGGTTTTTTTGCCGGCCTTGGGAAAATAACAATCGCGAGCGGGAGCGTGGTTCGCCGTATGCAAACCGGGCGGCTCTCCACTTATCTGGGCTCCTTCGCGTGGGGGCTTCTGTTTCTGGTCGGCTATTTCCTGTGGCGTGTTCTAAGGATATGATGAGGACTCTGCGCAATAAAGTCTAAGCTATGAATGAACTTTTTTCTTATCCGCTGCTCACTTTTATGATTGTTCTCCCGTTGGGGGGGGCTGTTCTGTGCGCGCTTTCCAGGCGTTCCGCCGAAACCTGCCGGTGGATTGCGCTTCTGGCCGCCACCGCGTCGCTAACCCTGGCCTCCTTTCTGTTCTGGGCGCCGAGCCGCGGGGCGGTCTGGCTGCTCAGGGAAGACTACCCGTGGATCGAGTCGCTGGGGATCCGCTTTACTCTGGGTATGGATGGGATATCACTGCTGATGGTGCTGTTGACGGCCCTCCTGATCGCGGTGGCCGTTCTGGTTTCCTGGCAAACCGTTAAGGAAAAAGTCGCCCTCTACTTTTCCCTCCTGCTGGTCCTGGAGGCGGGGCTCATGGGCGTCTTCCTGGCCCTGGACCTCTTTCTGTTTTATGTGTTCTGGGAAATCATGCTGATTCCGGCGATATTTCTCATGATCATCTGGGGGGCAGAAGGTTCGCTGCGCGCGGTTTTCAAATTTGTTTTATTTACCCTGTCCGGAAGTTTGCTGATGCTGCTGAGCATTATCGGTCTTTACTACCTTCATGGCGAGCAGACCGGCAGCTTTTCTTTTGCCCTCGAATCTCTGCGGATGACAAGCCTGAGCGGTTCCCTTGAATTCTGGATATATCTCGGTTTTCTCCTCGCCTTCGCCGTTAAAATTCCGCTTGTTCCGCTCCATGTCTGGCTTCCCGATGCCTACTGCAAGGCACCTACCGCGGTTACCCTGTTGCTGGCCGGAGTTCTCGCCAAGACCGGGGTCTACGGGCTGTACCGATTTGCTTTTCAGCTTTGCCCCGAGGCTGCGGCAAAAAGCTTCTCGTGGCTGGCGGTGGTGACCCTTGTTTCGGTTTTTTACACGGCCTGGATCGCTTTTGCCCAGAAGGATGTCAAACGGCTGCTGGCTTATTCCTCCGTCTCGCATCTGGGCCTGATCGTGTTCGGTTTGACCACCTGGAACCGGACCGCCATGGAGGGGAGTTTTCTCCAGATGTTCAATCACGGTATCACCCTGGGGGCTCTTTTCGCGATGACCGCGATGATCGAGGAGCGTACGGGGGATACCGGGATGGATCGCCTCGGGGGGCTGTGGGGACGGGCTCCGGTCTGGTCATTTTTCTTTCTGGTGGCGGCCTTGGCTTCCCTCGGCCTGCCCGGTCTGAATAATTTTATCGGTGAAATACTCATACTTGCGGGGGCGTTCAAGTCTCAACCGCTCCTCGGGGCTCTGGCCGTCCCATCCATCCTTCTGGCCGCGGTTTACATGCTTCGCCTGGTGCAGAATGTACTCTGGGGGAAAAGCCCTGCCGGCCTGGTCTGGACGGAGGCTGGCGCGCGGGAAGTTCTGATCCTGGTTCCCCTGCTGGTATTGATCGTCTGGGTAGGTTGCTATCCGCAGACATTTTTAAATCCGTTACAGGATGTTGTGGGCCTGCCGCTTGCCGAGGGCTTGGCCGGATTGAAAGGGGGACTGCCGTGACTTGGATGGATCTCGCAGGCCTGAACCCGGTTCTGATCGTCCTCGGCGGCGCAATCGTTATTCTGATGGCCGGGGCTTACCGTCCGGACTACAGGATTTTTTCGTTCATGGGTATTGGCGTGGCTCTGGCGGCCGCTTGCGCCGCAATCTTTTCAGGGACGCCCGTACGTGAAGTCAGCGGTATTTTCCGTTGCGGTCCCTATGCCAACTTCTTTATGGCGTTCTGGCCTTTTCTGGCGGCTCTGACGCTGGGGATGTCTTTGAGTTACGGTGAAGATCGAAGGTTTTCCCCCGGCGAATATATTGCCCTGATACTTTTCGGTTGTGTGGGGATGTCCTTTCTTTCAATAGCGTCATCCCTGGTCGGTTTTTTCCTCGGTCTGGAGATGATCAGCCTGACTTTTTATATTTTGACCGTTTTTCACAGAAAAGCCCCCGATGCGCCTGAAGCGGGAATGAAATACCTGCTCCTCGGTGCCGTGGCTTCGGGTTTCCTGGCTTTTGGCATCGCCCTGATTTTTGCGGCGACGGGAACCTTTCATTTGCCGGAGGCCATGACCGGTATGGTTTCTCAGGGACGAATCGCTCCCCTGGGCCTTCTGGGACTGGCCATGTTTCTGGTCGGGATCGGTTTTAAGCTCTCACTGGTGCCTTTCCACTTCTGGACCCCCGACGTCTATCAGGGTGCGCCGACACCTGTTGCCGGGCTTCTATCCTCCGGTTCCAAAGGTGCGGTCTGGGCGGCCATGATTCCTCTTGGCGCCGGACTCGCTACGGGGATGGCCGAGATAGTCCCCCTTCTGAAAATCCTGGCGGTGCTGACCTTGGCCGTTGGGGTTCTCTGCGCCCTGGTTCAGGAGAATATCAAACGCCTGCTGGCCTTTTCGTCGGTCAGCCATATGGGTTATATTCTGATCGCTTTTCTTTCAGGAGGTTTTCTGGGGCAGAGAGCCGTGCTCTTTTATCTGATTGTTTACAGCCTTGTTTCTCTGGGCGCTTTCGGTGTTGTAGCCTGCCTTTCCACGGCGACGGAGGAGCCGCGTTTGCTTTCCGATTTCAAAGGCCTGGCTTACAGGAATCCGTTCCTCGGAGGAGCGCTGACAATTTTTCTGCTTTCGCTGGCCGGCATCCCTTTGACTTCCGGTTTTATCGGCAAATTCAATGTCTTTTACGCAGCCATCACATCCGGACACGTCCTCATGGCTGTTTTTGGCATAGTGTTTTCAGTGGTTTCCCTGGGATATTATCTGCGCCTTGTTTTCCTCCTTTTTCAACCCCCGGATAGTAGCTGCTGTCCATCACCTGCCGGGAAGCCCCTGGAAATTGCCGCTGTTAGTCTTTGCCTGGGGCTGACCATTTACCTCGGGGTTTTTCCATCCCCCTTATTTCACATATTGTCCACCATCATCCCTTAGCAGATTTTTAGAAACCTCGTCTTTGGCTCCCCTGAGGTGTCGCCCGGATTTTTCTCATGCGCACATACTGTTATATGTTGTTTTTCATGCTTTAGTTTCAATGACTTATGTGCTTTGTCTGGGGGTAAATTCCGACTTAAAAAACTCATTCCTGCGGGGCAGGCCGGTTTTGTATGGAAGCGTGAAGGGTAGCTCATACTCATCCGGGCAGAGTGGAAAAGATGAAAAAATAATTAAATTTTATTAACTGATATTAAAATAGTTGATAATTAACAGAATATTATGCAGTATAATAAATTTTAATTGGCTAGGCCTTATTTCTTTGAGGCTGACGCTTTAAATTCCCGAACTTTGGGGTCAACTCTTTTTATCCATTAAATTGGTTTCAATAGATCAGTTCAACAGCATTTTTTAGTGCTTCTTTGTTCAGCTTCGTGATGATGGACGAATTGATCAAGTGCGTTGGTGTCTTTCCCAAATAGTACTTTTGCCGAAAATTGAAAAAACCGTTCACAGGACTTTCACTTCAATTTTTCATTGCCTCTCCTTTTCGGGTTTTTTATTCAGGAATACTTTTCTCTGTTGGGCAGGTTTTAGCTGGAGAAAATCAATCCTTCATCTCCTGCCAATGTCATTAGTTGGTGCTCTTTTTTCCCCCAGCCAGCTGCTTGCCGGCTCCCTTCCCACCTTGATAGCACCAAAAAGCTTTCAGATTCCTTTGCTCGAAAGAAATTTTTCTTCAACCCCAAAAATGGCTGGAAATTTTGTGGACCAGATATTTCAGGGCGACTTTTCCATTTATGCTGTTTGCTTGGGAGTTTTTCTGCTTCTAACCATTCTTTTGGGGCTTTTCTCACGCCGTTTTTCTTCCCGGAAACGCTCAAAAATGATCCGCGACCTCCTCAACTCATTGCCATGTCCAGCCTGGCTCAAGGACAAAAAGCTGAGGTTTATTACCGCCAATAAAACATTTTTTGAGGAAACCGGCCTCAATCAACGAAAAATATTCGGGAAGAAAGCGGCGGATATCTGCCCCCTGTTGAAGAATCTTTTTCCGGAAGTTCATGGGCAGAGGGTTCTGGATACTGCGGTTGCCATTCGGGTTAACCAGGAGCCACTTCATCCGTATTCTGGTGAAGCCATGAAAGATACCTTTCGGTCTCCGGTTATAAATGATCGCGGTGAGGTTGACGGGATTCTCGGGCTTTCCATGAATCGGAACAAGAATAATTATTCTTGGGTTGCTGAAAAGGGCATTGAAGCCGGGTTGGAATACCCGGCTTTTTTTAAGGATGTGGCGAGTGTTGGTATCCTGTCCATTGTCGGGGGGCCTCCATCGCCGAGAGTTTTAAAAGTTAATCGCGGTGCTGAAAAAGTTCTGCAGCACTCCCGCTCTGAAATTGTTGACTTTCCTTTCACCCTTTTCCTGGCGGACGAGGATATCTATCCCGTGTCCCGAGCTATCCGGCATCTTTTGGTCGAAGGTGGTTCGTCGTTCAGCAGAAAGATCACTCTGATCCGTCAAAGCGGTCAGTTGCTGCCGGCTTTTCTCTCTCTGACTTCTCTCTACTCGGATAACGGTTCTGTTGAGGAAATCAACGCGGTTTTTCATGCGATGCCGGAAAAGAGTAAAGATTTGAGAGAAGATCGCCAGGGTTGTGGAAGCTATGAAAGAATCCTGGCGCAGGGGCCTTTCGGACTTTTTCGTTCCGCCTGCGACGGCAGATTTCTGGATGTCAATTTTGCCATGGTGAAAATGCTGGGCTTTGACTCAAGAGAAGATTTGCTGACCGGAATCATGGATGTTGAAAAAGAATTATTTGTCGACCCGACAGGCTGTTCCCGGATTCTTCAGACAATGAGAGATGCTTCAGCTCTACAGTTTTTTGAAACGGTCCTCAGGTGCAGAGACGGCCGCTACATTGACGTCAGCATAAGCTTGACGCCTCTGGGTTGGGAAGAAGAGGGTGAGGCGGTTGTTGAAGGGATGGTTCAGGACATCAGTGATCGAAAGGCCCGGGAGAAAAAAATCTGGCAGATGGCTTATCTTGATTCCCTGACAAAACTGCCTAATCTCAGTCTGCTCCAGGAAAAAGTCAAGAATGCCATTCAAGAGGCCCAGAGAGCCGGACATGGAGTGGCTTTAGTAAGTATCGACATCGATCGCTTTAAGGAGATCAATCACTCCCTGGGAATTGCCCGGGGAGACAAGTTTCTTCAGATTATGAGCCAAAAGCTGTCCCGGTATTTTTCTTCCGAAAACCAGATCGTTTCAAGAGTGGAGGGGGATAATTTTGTCATTTTTCTGTCCCGAATTTTGGATGAGAGCGAGATTACCAGAATATTAAAGGGACTGCGAAAAATGCTGGGAGATCCCTTCCGATTTGACAGCCAGGAAATATTTATTACAGCCAGCGCCGGGGTTTCCGTTTATCCCCGGCACGGACTTGAGTTCGATACTCTTCTCAAAAATGCCAATCTCGCCATGCACTACGCCAAAGATCGTGCGCGGGGAACGACTCTTTTTTACTTTCCGAACATGAATACGGAGGCTCTAGAGCAAAGAGACATGGAATATCGTCTCCGTCGTGCGCTTCAGGATAATGAATTCAACCTCTACTATCAACCTCAGGTCGATCTGATGACGCGCCGGATTACCGGAGCTGAAGCGCTGATTCGCTGGAATGATCCGGGAAAAGGATATATCTCTCCTGAGATTTTTATCCCGGTTGCTGAAAAATGCGGCCTGATTCGCCCAATCGGGGAATGGGTTCTGAAAACGGTCGCCCAGCATAGCCTCTACTGGCAGGAAAGCGGTTTTCCACCCCTACGGTTTTCCGTCAACCTTTCCGGCCATCAGCTCAAGCAACCTGACCTGTTGGAAATTGTTGACGGTGCTCTTTTAGGCTCGACCCTTCTTCCCAACTCTCTCGAACTGGAGCTTACGGAAAGTATTTTTATGGCTCCGGTGGATGTGACGGTCAAAACCTTGCGGGAATTAAAGGCGAGGGGAATTAACCTGGCTATCGATGATTTCGGTACCGGATACTCCTCACTTAATTACCTCAAGCATTTTCCCATTGATCGCTTGAAGATCGATCAGTCTTTTGTGCGGGATATTGTGACCGAGAAGGATGATGCCGCCATTGTTGAAGCGATCATTGCCATGGCCAGGACTCTGGGGATTGCGGTCGTTGCCGAGGGTGTTGAAACCCGGGAACAGCTTGAGTTTCTAAGAGGGTGCCAGTGTCACGAAATGCAGGGTTATTATTTTGCCCGACCCATGCCCATTGAGGAGATGAACCACTATTTCCACATCATGAAAAACGGTTTTTCCGCGAAACTGGCCAAGAAGTTTTCCCGGCTCGGTTTTTCGAGCAACGTTCCTCCCTATTCATAGTTCCCTTCTGTGGGGAAAAAAAGACTGGTCAGAGTATGGTGGAAACAAATTCTGTTATACTTTTTCCAACAAAAATGTCCTGTATTTTTTCGGTCTTTTTGTAACCCTTTGCCTATGAAAAGGAGTTCAAATGAACAAAACAGCATTCCATGTGCTGAGTGGGGGCCTTTTTTTTCTGATGGGGTTTTGCCTGACCGTTTTTATACCCCCACAGGCAGAAGCTTTTCCGGACAAACAGGTGGGTCAGGGTGCCCCTCCATTTGGCGTGGCATCGTCTCAGGACCGCCTGGTAATTTATGATGACGTGTATTATGGGCAACATCATTTGATACTGACCTTTTTCCCGTCAGCTTTTACCCCCGTCTGAACGGGGGAAATGGAAGGTCATCAGAGGAACCTCTACCTCTATGACCGTTTTAACGCCCGCGTGGCGGGCGTCAGCCGCAATGATGTTACTACGTTGAAACACTGGGCCAAAGATCTGGGCTTAACCTTTCCCCTCCTTTCCAACACCGTGGGGCATGTGGGCATGGAGTTCGGAGCTCTCAAGCCGGGTTCTCCCCTTTTTTCGCGCAGGACCGTCGTCATCGATCGTTCGGGCGTAATCCGCTACATGAAGGACGGATCCCCCGACTATCATGAAATCCTTCTGCTCCTCAATAAAATTCAGGAAGAGGAGGCGGGAAAATGAGATATCTGAAGAATTTTTTCAAAGGTCTGGCCGTCATGGTTTTTCTCACCGGCTGTGTAACGACAACCCCTGTCAAATGCGAGGATCCGCTGGCTGCTCTGAAGAATGATAAGGGGAACATCGTCTGGAGTGAAGAATATGAATTTGCTCCCCCTTCTTCCGAGTGGCAATTGATCGATCTCGGGGAAGATGATTATTCTTTTGCCTTTCAGCGTAAGGATGAGGGGTCGTTTCCAAGCCAGTCCATTTTTGCCTTTACCGAAGAGCCGTATGGCTATTCGAGAAATCTCGCAAAAAGGGAGAAAGAATTTTTTAAGCGATTTCTCTGGGCCAGTCGGGTCGAATTCAAGGAGCCTCAGAAGAGATCTGTAACCGTATTCGGCGAGGAAGGCCTTGAGGCGATCTGCGAGGGTGTTGAGCCTGTGAAGGGCCACAAAGTCTGGTGTAAAGTCGTTTTTGGGAAGCGGGGAGAGCGTATTGTGGCTTTTTTCCTGACCCAGTGGCGAACTGCAGGCGCGTCCTTTGATAAGTCCGCAGAAGAAGATTTTGACCGATTTGTTCAGTCTTTCAGGTTTTTGAAAGTGTCATTTTATGAAACCCTGTAAAAATCCGAATGAATTTGTTGAGTAATATTTTTTGCTTTATTCGACCGTAAAAAAGGGTGGTTTTTTTCTACAGACACCGCTTTAAAAAAGCGGTGTTTTTTTGTTAAAAAAAAAGCCTGGATCGTCTAAAATGAGCTTTGGATAGGTGCTTTTGAGGGAATAGGAATCGAAGACCTTAATGACCTCTCTCTTTTTGGGAAGTTTTCTGTTATTGGCTGTTTTTTATGTTCAACCTGGATCCGTGGGTTAGGGGCTGGAAAAGAGTGTAAGTGCTTGGCCTGAATAAGTATTCGAAAAATCTGAGGAGCACCCATAGGTTCGTCGGTGATTTTTGGGATACTTAGGTAGGTCAATGACTTGCGCTATTGCCAGGTCATAATTCACGGCTCCAGGTTTCAATTAAGGCTTGTTAGCGTGCGTTTATTTTTTGGACTCATTTTTCTTCTGGTTCTGCTGGCTCCCGGTCAGGTTTTTTGTGAGCAGCCGGAGACCCGGCCAGCTAAAATTTTAATTCTCAACTCTTTTAATCAGGGCCTGGCCTGGACCGAAAAGATGATGGAAGGCCTTCGAAGCGAGTTTGATCGCGCCCTTCCGGGTTTTGAAATCTATGTTGAATATTTGGATACCCTTAATTACAGGAAAGATGAGGTCTTCCCACGCCTGAAAAACTTCTACGAAAACCGTTTTAGAGATCATTTCGATATTGTTGTTACCTCGGACTACAACGCCTTCGAGTTTGTTCTGAAATACCGGGATGAGCTTTTCCGTGACGTACCGGTGGTTTTCGGGGGCGTGGATTACCCGGGGAATATTCGCTTTTTCCCCTCTTACATGCCGAAAATGTTCGGTGTGACAATGGTTTCTGATATTCAGGCAAATCTGAATCTCGCGTTGAAGATCCATCCGGGTTATAAAAAAGTGGCGGTTATAGGTGATGACTCAACTACTTCCCCCGGACTAATGAAGGCCTTTTCCCGGGAAGCCGAGGCTCTGGGGATGGATGGCAAAATCATCCGCCTTGTTCACTTGAGTGTCTCGGAGTTGAAGACGGCGCTTCAGGAAATACCCGCGGGCACGATTGTATTCAATCTCGGATTTTACCGGGATCGCCTCAATGTTTTCCTTTCCAGCCAAAAAAGTAACGACCTGGTCATGGAGCACTGCCGGGTCCCCGTCTACTCGCCGTCCGGCCCGGTGCTTTCTTCCGGCGGCGCTCTGGGGGGGGTCATCCCAGACGCTAACATTCTGGGTGTGGAAATAGCCAAGGTGGCTGCCAATGTTTTTTTCCGTTCGCCCATGCTGGATGCAGGGGTCGTCAATAACAGTTATCAGACGGTTTTCAATTATCCCCTGCTGAAACAGTATGACATTTCCATGGATTCTCTTCCTCCTTTGAGCGTTGTCATAAACCGGCCTGAAAGTTTCTGGGAAGGGAACAAAACCGTTATCGTCGGTTTCTGTCTTTTCATCATCGTTCAGTCGTTTATTATCGGGTTCCTGGTGCGCAACATGGTGCGCCGAAGAGAAGCGGAAGAAGCGCTGCGTGACAGCGAAGGAAGGTTCAAGTCTGCTTTTCAGATCAGTCCGGATGCGATCCTGATCGGACGTCTCAGAGACGGTGTTTACACCGATGTCAACAAGGGCTTTACTTTTTTGGTCGGCTATGAAAAGGAGGAGGTGATCGGCAAGTCATCGAGAGATATCCTCCTCTGGGATAATTCCAAACAGGAGCGGAATTTTTATTCGACTGTTCAGGAAAAGCGCTTTGTCAATAATTTTGAAGCCAAATTTCGTCTTAAGGACGGCTCCATCATCACTGGTCTGATCTCAGCCAGTCTTTTTCTGCGTCATGGCGAGCCGCATGTCCTGGCGACAATTCGCAATATTGAAAGCATTAAAAAGAGTGAAAACAAAATCCGCCAACTCGCCTATCATGATCTCTTGACGGGTCTTCCCAACCGCTCCCTCTTTTTTGACCGCCTGGAACAGGCACTGCGTCAGGCGCGTCGTGAAGAATGGAAAGTCGGACTGCTGTTCTTTGACCTGGACCGCTTCAAATGGGTCAACGACACTCTCGGACACGCTATAGGCGATCTTCTGCTGCAGAAGGTTGCCCAGCGTTTGGAGAAGATTCTTCGTAAAAGCGATACCCTGGCCCGACTGGGTGGGGATGAGTTTGTCCTTCTTCTCAATTGTGTCAATGATGTGCAGAATGTCACAGCTGTGGCCCAGAAAGTCCAGATGCTGATGAGTTCTCCTTTCGATCTTGAAGGGAAAAGGGTGATGACTTCCTCTAGTATCGGCATCGCTATTTTCCCTGAGGATGGAGAAGATGCCGACACCCTTTTGAAAAACGCTGACCTGGCCATGTACTCCGCCAAAGAGAAAGAAGGCAACAACTTCCAGTTTTTCTCTGAGGAGCTTAATCACAAGGCGAAAATCCGACGTGATCTGGAACAGAGTATGAGCCGGGCCATGGAGCAGAAGGAATTTTTCCTGCTTTATCAGCCTCAGATCAGTATGGTCGACGGCTCCATGATTTCTTTTGAGGCTCTGCTCCGCTGGCGCCATCCCAGCAAAGGAATTATTTCTCCGGAAAACTTCATCCCTTTGGCTGAAGAGACGGGTCTGATCAATCCTCTCGGCGAGTGGGTATTGCGCACGGCCTGTGCTCAGAACCGCTATCTTCAGGAGAAGGGCTACCCGTCTTTCCGTGTGGCGGTCAACCTCTCCGGGCGCCAGTTCCGACAGCCCAACTTTATCAACCTGGTCGATCAGATCCTGGCTGACACCGGTCTCGATCCCAGTTTCCTCGAATTGGAACTGACCGAAAGCACGCTCATGACCGGGGTTGACAACACGTTGAAAACATTGAAAGAATTGAAGGCTCGGGGGATAGTCCTGGCCATTGATGATTTCGGTACCGGTTACTCCTCGCTGAGTTACCTGAAGCATTTTTCCATTGACCGGCTGAAAATTGCCCAGATTTTTGTTCGGGATATACCCAGCGATCCGGACAATAAAGTCATTATCGAGGCTATTATCGGCATGGCTCACAGTCTACGGCTCAATGTTGTGGCCGAGGGAGTGGAAACCAAAGAACAGCTCGACTTTTTACGCCAGCAGAAATGTCAGGAAATGCAGGGCTACTATTTCGCCCCGCCGATGTCCCTGGAAGACCTTGCCTCGTTTATCCGCAAGGGGTATGGTGGGAGGGAATCTCCATCTGTTTCAGGCGATTATGGTCCCAGAGGCGAATATCATTGAAGTCAAAAAACAAAATAACATTATGGGCTTGAATAGCTCACTTTCCTTCCGGGAAAGCACCGACATTGGAATCAAGAGGGAATTATGGTAGAGATTACACCGGCAGCTCAGAAAATGCTCAATGATTATCTTGGCGAAAACCCCGAAAAAGTCGTTTGCATTGGTTTTGCGGGGATCGGCTGCAGCGGCGCGACACTGAAGCTTTCACTGGAAACGCCTCCTGAGGGAGCCCAAGTTGAGGAGGTGGAGGGGGTGAAGGTTTTTGTGGAAGAAGATGTTCTTGCTTTCTGCGATGATCAGGCAATTGATTATATCAAAAACGACGAAATGGAAGGGTTCAGCATCACCTCCAGCGGAGGCTTGAACTGTTGCGGTGACTGCGGCAGTTGCGGAGAGTGACGGCTTAATCACTGCTCAAAAAAAGTCTTGACGCCTGGGCCCATTCCCCGATGGCTTCTGCCACTCCACAGCGGTTGTTGGAGGCCACTGTCGGATAACGGAGTTTAAGCTCGGCGGGGGCATTTTCCACCACGAACCCGGTTCCGGCCATTTCGAGCAGATCGACGTCATTAAAATCATTCCCAACCGCCAGAATATTTCCGGCCGGCACCCCAAGCTGAGTAGCCAGCCAGGACGTTGCCTTGCTTTTGCTGACATTGGCAGGAAAAATTTCGGTCCAGATCGATCTGTGGTCGAGAGGCGAGGTGGCGCGAATGACGGTCAGGTCCGGCAGTCTTTCCCGAATCCTGGAATGCGTCGAGGCCCCTTCTGGCGGCGGCAGGATGGCTATAAGTTGCGCTGCAGGGCCCATAGCTCCAGCAGGCTCGGCAAGGGGCTCACAGTATCCTTGATAAAGTTTCAGCCTTCTGTAAAAGTCCGGGTTTTCACGGCCGGAGAGCCAGTATTTGAAATGGTGGTTAAAAGGTATCGGCTGTTGAATGGAAAAGTCGATATCCAGCGCCTGGAGTATTTTGACGGCATTGCGGACCTCGGAAGGGTGAAGTTCCGAACTCGTCAGAAGACGGTTTGATGGGTAAGCGGTGATGCCGGTCCCGGTCGAAAAAATGACGTAATCGGCGGGAAAATTTTCCGGAACCACCTTTTTCAGGGAAAAAAGGGATCGCCCGGTGGCGATTACCCTGGCTATACCCTTCCTGCCAAGCTCCTCAAATACCTCGAAATTCTTTTCACTTATGGTTCCATCCGATCGGAGCAGGGTGCCGTCCAGGTCGGTAACGACCATGCCTCCCATGACTCTGAAGTCCACCCCGTTTTCGCAGGATCTTTTCCCGCTCTTTCCTGCAGCTGTTGAGCGTTTACCCTTTTTCAGGCTTACCCCGGGGCGGCTTGAAGCTGCCAGTGAGATAGTGCGAGACGGTTGTTGAAAATCCTTAAGTTCGGATTTTTCAAAAACCCGAATTGTGCCGTAATTTCCGTCAAAACCGGGTTTTCGAAAGACCTGGCAGCGGCGCAACCGGGTGATTGCTTCGTGAAGGTGCGAAAAGCCTTTTTTTCTGACAGGTTCCAGGTCAATGGTCCGCAATAAATCGAGTTCCGGACCAAAGCGGTTGAGAAGGTCCAAATATATCCGTTGGACTTTTTTTGTTTTGGTGCCGCAAGCGTGGATTTCTCCTAGGATTTTATCCAGGGGGATAATGTAGTTATGGGGCAGAGCGGAGCTTGGGGTGTAACCCTCTGGGCGGTCGGCCAGCTCAACGACGCGGTGCAGGACACCCTGGACCAGCGGCGTCTTACAGACCGGACAGAGCGAGCCGCGACGGCGGCTTTCCTCCGGCTCCAGACAGACTCCGCATTTGCGGTGCCCGTCGTGGTGATATTTCCCTTCTTCCGGGAAGATATCGATGGTGCCGCCGAAATGCTTGGGGCTTTTGAGGCGCAGTGCCTCGCGGATTTGGAAATAGTCCGGCTCACAATGGAAAATGTTGGCGTTTCTTCCCAGCTTGCCTGGAGAGTGGAGGTCAGAATTGGAAACTAGGCTTAGCCGGTCGAGAAAACTAATCCGCCAGTTCATTGGGGGATCGGAAGAAAGGCCGGTTTCGACGGCGAAAATATGGGGCGCCAGGTCTGAAAAACATTCTTCCAGGGTATCGAAACCCGATTTAGCCCCCAGCATGGAAAACCAGGGGGTCCAGATATGGGCTGGTATCATGAAGCTTTCCAGCGTTGCCTCCAGAAGAATTTCCAGCAGATCACGTGGGTCAAGACCCAGGATGGGGCGTCCGTCGGAAGAGATGTTCCCCAGTTTGTACAGGCGGGAGTTGAACCGTTGCAGGCTCTCCATGTCGGGGCAGAAAACCAGGTTGTGGACCTTGCGGCATTTCCCGGCTTTTTTATAGATGCTGCTGATTTCTCCGCTGAGAATAAAATCGACTGGCCCACGGCAGGATGGAGGGATGTCCTGGTCCAGTTGGTTGGCAATTTCGGGCCGAAGGCGAAAAAGTCCTGGGCTGGAAGGGATCAGTTTTTCACGGAGTTCTTTCGCCCAGGCAGGATGGGTTATATCCCCCGTAGCCACGACCCGGACGCCTTTCAGCCGGGCCCAGGTATAAAAACCCTCCAGGTTGCATGTGCGGCTTGTGGCCCGGGAAAACCAGGAATGGACGTGCAGATCCGCCAGAAATGACATGGTAAAATTCTACCTCGTTATTTTTTTTCTTTCAATAAACCCATGATAATGACAAATGGGCCATTTTACCAAAAGAAAACTATTGTTCTGCAATGTGAAAGCGTTTCGAAATTTTGCCTGGGAAGTGGCGGATTTTAAAAAGCATGTGATACTATTTTTTGGTAATGAAGAATACGCATTAGTAACTTGAAAAACTGAAGAGGGAGTGCTTGCCGGTTGCATTCAAGATTTCTTTGGTTAGTCTTTTAAGCACCAGTTCGGGTTATTTATGAGGCTTTGTCGCGAAATCGGCAAGTCTGCGTCAGAGCAGGGCGAGCACAGTGACGCGAGATACAAGCGTACGTTCGGTACTTCGAAGAGCAAGGAGCGAGCACGGCCTGGGATGGCGTGCAATTGCCGGTAGCGGTAAAAGTTTTCATGAATAATCCGGGCTAGCGCTCCGAACAGTTAATTCTGTTTTGAAATTCCGGTCCTTTTTTGGTGCTGCCTGCGTTGCGCCAACTTGACTTAGCATAGGCCAGGCCAGAGTTGACGACGCCTTGGCAGAACCAAAAATTCCTCGGAATTTCTTGACACGACTTACCAACCGGGACACCAGGAGACTGAGAGTTCAGGTTTTGTTTTCAATGAGATGACATAAAAAGAGGTAGAAATGACAAAGTATTGGGTAGTGATTATGTTTTCCGTGCTGGCGGGTTTGATCCTGCTGGTCTCCTGCTCCACGGTACCGATTTCCGGGCGTGGGCAGTTTAACATTGTTTCCGATGATAGCATCGCTTCCCTGAGTTTCCAGCAGTATCAAACTTTTTTGCAGAAAGCGAAACTGAGCACGGATCCGGTAAAAAGCGCCATGGTAAAACGTGTGGGGTTGAAAATCCAGAGCGCCGTCGAGCTTTATATGCGCCAGAATCTGATGTCCGATCAATTGAGTGGTTTTCAGTGGGAATTCAACCTGGTTGAAGACGAGAGTATAAATGCCTGGGCTCTGCCGGGCGGCAAGGTGGTGGTTTATTCCGGGATTCTCCCCATTACCCAGAATGACGCCGGCTTGGCTGTTGTCATAGGCCATGAAGTGGCCCACGTTATCGCTCGTCACGGAAATGAAAGGATGAGTCAGGGTCTGATGGCGCAGATGGGTGGAGTGGCTCTTTCAACGGCTCTTTCCACAAGTCCGGCGGCAACCCGGGAGCTGTGGACGCAGGTTTTCGGGCTCGGAACTCAGGTTGGAATAATGCTTCCTTTCAGCCGTCTGCATGAAGCTGAGGCGGATCGCCTGGGCCTGGTTTTCATGGCTATGGCCGGCTATGATCCGCACAGTGCGGTGGGTGTCTGGCAGAGGATGGCTGCCGGAAAGCAAGGGGGGGCTCCGCCCGAGTTCCTGAGCACTCATCCTTCGGATGAAACCCGCATTCGTCAAATTCAAGCGCATATTCCCGAAGCGATGCAATATTATAGGCCCAATAGCGGCTGGTGAAGGAAGAGGACGCAAGGGAAAATATTCTGCAAAACATTCTGCCCACAATTCAGGGATGGTTGGCCTTTTATGGGCTTAAAATTATCGCTGCGGTTCTCGTTTTTCTGATCGGATGCTGAATTGCCCCAACAACAATATCAACCTGGTGGTCAGACCCTGGGTCGAGACGGCCGATTGCCGGGATGTCCATTTCGACCTGATCGAAGCTATCAAGGGACGCTTTGACACCGAGGGGATTTGAATTCCATTCCCGTAGAAGGATGTTCATGTTTTTACCCAAAGAGGTGAAAATAAGGAATTTCTTCAGTAAAAAAAAGTGAAGGGCGGCAAAGCCGCCCTTCACTTAATTGATTCCCCGGCATGATGTGCTGCACGGAATTTTAACTGCTTTGGAGTTTCTCCATTTCCGCCTGAAGATGGCGATAGAATTCCTCCGCCACCGGAGAGAGGACATGGTGTCTTCTTTTGGCCAGAAAAATGGGACGTTTGAAAGCATCTCCTTCGAAAGGAATGAAGACCAGTTTTTTCTGGCAGGCCTCATCGCGGCAAACCAAGCTTGAAAGGATGGAAACACCAATCCCCGCTTTAATCCCCTGTTTGATGGCTTCGACGCTTCCCAGTTCAGCCACGATATTCAGTGATTTGAAGTCGAGGCCATGGCTCTCCAGTTTCTTTCCAAGGGTCAGGCGGCTTCCTGCTCCTCTCTCTCGCAAGATGAGGGGTTCGGCGATGGCCTCTGTGAAGCTGATGGACTTCTTTTTTGCCCATTTATGATCCGGCGGAACCACCATCACGAATTCGTCGACAAAAACCTTTGTCAGTTCGAGACGGTTGTCAGGAAAATCAGCACCCAGAACACCCATTTCCAGATGGTTTTCCATCAGCTTGGCCAAAATATCTGTACTGTCCGATATTTTGAGAGTTAGTTTAACAGCTGGATAGCGTGCTTTAAAACTGGCGATTATGGCAGGCAGGAGGTACGTCCCTGGAATATTGCCGGAACCAATAACCAATTGGCCGGATACTTCCCCTTTGAATGTTGCAATGGCCTGAAAGGTCTCATCCTTGAGCTGGATTATCCGGCGGGAATAATCATAGAGCACTTTTCCTACAGCGGTGGGTCGAACGGTTCTGCCATGCCGTTCCAGAAGTTTTCCCTCGAAGGTTTCCTCAAGGATACGGATATGTTCGCTGACTGTTGGCTGGGAGAGATAACTGGCTTCGGCCGCTTTGGTGAAACTCTTCAAATCAACCACTTTACAGAATACTTCCAAACGTCTGATTTCCAAAACAAAGTCTCCTTAAGCCAATTCTTCCCGGCAGAGCCGGGCGGTTAAGTTTGGGTTCAAGGTTCAAAGGGGCTGTAACGATAATGCTTCAATTTAACTTTATCGACTATTTTTTTAATCCCGTCCACTTTTTCCGTCAGTTCCAGGACCTTGGCATGCTCTTCCGCACTGTGTACGTGACCTTCAAGAGTCACAACGCCTTTTTTGCTGGATACTTCAAGATGATGTCCGTCCAGGTCAGGTTGGGAAAGATTGACTATTTCAACCTTTTTTTGAATGATCAGGTCGGCGATGATGGCTTTGTTTTCCTCCTTGAGATCGAGGAGGTTTTTATCCAGGACCCCTTGGCATATCCAGTCCACGGCGGTTTCTATCGTAACCCTGGAAGTATTGATGAGGAGGTCGTAATCGAGTGGATTTTCCCATTCCCGGTCGAAATAATATTTGATGAAACCCGCCCGCTGTTGATCACTTTTTCGGACCATGGTCCTGGCAAGATCAGGATCGAGCCATTCGCGTTCGGCCCAACGTTCCACGCGTTCTTCAAACGGCGCAACAATCCGGACCCGCAGGACATTGCGAATACCCTCGAGAAGATACTGACCTCCCCGGCCATAGATAATGACGTCACCTTTCAGGGCAAAGTTCAGGACAAGGAGTTCAATTTGAAGCAGGTCAAACTCCACCTTTTTGTCCAGATTGGCTTCGAACGGGGGGGGCTTTTCGTCGGCCTTTCTGATCGATTCAGGGGTGAGGCCATAGTCGTTGGCGGCTTTTTCGATGGTTTCCCCATCCAGGAGGGTATAGCCCAATTTTTCGGCGGTCTTATGAGCAATCGGGATTCCACCGGTTCCCATTTCACGCGAGATGGTTATGATAGACATCGATTGTCTCCCCATGGAAATCGGTTGACCAGTAACGGGATTTCCGAATGGATTTAAAATAAATTTCCAGGGAAAATAGCCTTTGTGAAAAATGACTTTTGACCTAACGGGGAACTTTTTAGGAGAAAAGACACAATTGTTATTTTTGATAATTATAGAGAATATTTATTAACTATTGGAAATTGACATTTTATATCATAACTTAATTGAAACACATAGTATTTTTTCAGAAATGATTTTTCCTTTATTAACAAATTTTTTCTAAAAATCCGAGGGTAAAATATGTCGATACTTTTTCCCGGATTGCAACTTGGAATGCTGTATTTCTGGTGATTCTTCCAGGAAATCGGCCAAGCCCCGAATGCGCGGCTTTGGCGATGGCAATGGTTCTTAGGCCTCGTTGGTTTTGTATTTTGTGTGATGCCCAGGGTTGCTGAGGTCAAATGACGTATTTGAAAAGAGTTGGAGGTGCTGGATGAGCAATCAGTATTTCAAATGTTTACAGGGTTTTTCCAAAATCCTTGTTTTTTTGGTTTTTTCAATTTTGATCGCAGAAGGGGTTTTCGCAGCTCCTGAAAGTCGACTGTGGGAAAGGTGGAGCCAATATGATTCCCTGTCCCGGCAGCAACTGGATCATGAGCCTTGGGACAGACTCTTGCACAAATATATCCTCAGCAATCCACAATCAGCACAAAACCACTTTATCTATTCATCGGTTTCTTCTCAAGATCGGATCATCCTGAAACGTTATTTGGAATACCTTTCCGGTATTGAAATTTCCAAGCTTCAGCGGCAGGAACAGAAGGTTTTCTGGATAAATTTGTACAATGCTTTGACCGTCGGGGTGGTTCTGGAGCATTATCCGGTTAAAAGCATCCGTGATATCGATATTTCACCGGGGTGGTTCAGCAATGGCCCCTGGGATGCCAAGCTGCTCAAGGTTGAAGATCTGGATCTCAGTCTGAATGATATCGAGCATCGGATTCTTCGCCCCATCTGGCGGGACAACCGTGTTCACTATGCGCTAAATTGTGCCAGCCTGGGATGTCCGGATCTTCAAGGAACAGCTTTTACTGTTGCTAATGCGGAAAGACTTTTGGATAAAGGGGCAGAGGATTTTGTGAACCATCCACGGGGCGTTCGAGTAACTGAAGGGGAGCTTGTTCTTTCGAGTATTTACAAGTGGTTTATTGCGGACTTCGGGGGCTCCGAAGAAGCAGTTCTTAAACACCTGCAAAAATATGCTCATCAGCCGCTGAAAAATGAGCTGGGAGCCTTCCAAGAGACAATCCGCTATCAGTACCAATGGAGTCTGAATGAATGAAAAACAAATATTTCTTCATGACATTATCGGGTCGTTTTTCGGTGATGGAGGGGTGACAACATTTGTCAGTATTTTGACTTATCCGTTTAGTCCGATTCATACCTGTGAAATCAACGGTTTGGGTGAGTTTTGTGCGGGAAAATCCATTTAAATTCTGAAGTGTTAGGGAGTTATCCACAAAATGTGTGGATAAGGTTAGGGAAACAGGGTTTTTTCCGAGGAAAAGAGTCCTTACATCAACCGAGTTTGCGTTTTGACTAAATTTTAGGCAAAAAAATCTTGCTGAGTGCGGGTCATTTGGCATCAAAAAAAAATCGATTTTGGAAGGATTTTCTCTGAATTTTTATTGATTAATTTCTGAAAACTGTCAATAAAAAAAAGCTAGGTAATTTAGCATTTGAAGTGTATCCAAAAAACCGGAAAGCCCGCACTGGAAAAAAGTGCGGGCTTTTTTGATTGTACAGTTTTTAATCCGTGTTTACAGAGCATTATGCTCATTGATTTTCGACAGGAATGACAGTGACTCTTTTTGGAGAGCGTGACTGTTTTGGCGGAATTGTATAAATATTAGGTTAATCCTGAATGCTGATCGCTTCGACCGGACAGGCAGGGATACATATTCCATCCAAGTCGCAGATATCATGATCCACAACCGCGAGATCGCCTTCCATGTGGATGGCATTTTCCGGGCAGGCTTCCACGCAGGCGCCACAACCGGTACATGTTGTTTCATCAATGACAATTTTCATTTTATTGAACTCCTTGCAAAAGCCCATATGGATCGGTTTAAAATCAGTTCCTCATCATAGAGAGAATCTCTTGGAAACTTAAAAACCGGAAAAAGCGACTTCTGGGAGTACCCTGTTGAGGACTATGGTTGGTAGGGACCAGAACCTTACCGCAAGTAACGGTACAGTGGCCCTTTTTAACCTTTTGCTCGGCCCAGAATTATCCCACAAAACGACGATTCCTGAATAAAACCTATTTTAATTTAGAGAAAAAAGGGCGGGGTGTCAAACCTCTTTTCTTTTGGATGCCTGAAAAAATACCGAGAGTATAGGTCAGGCCGTTGGGTAGACAATTTGCATCCCAACGGATTTGCATATTTCAATTTGCTTTACACGATTTTTTGACACGCGGGAATGTTGAGAGATCCTTCAGGCTTCCAAACGGAATAAATATTAGGTTTTAGGAGAAGGGAAAGAAAGAAATGGCTGAAAAAAAGCTTAAGGAAGTTACTTTTGAAGAGATCATGTTTACTCTGATCTCGGCAACTCAGGATACGTTGAAAATGTATCTGGAACTGGATGTTTATTCTGGCAAGGTAGAAAGGAAAGTGGTCGCTCTCTGTTCGGATGTGGTGGCGTTAGTCGGATTGGCGGGCGATCGTGTCGGATATGTTATCATTACGGCAAGTTCGGAGAACGCGCAGAAAATTGCCCAAAAAATGATGATGTGTGAAGAAGTCAATCCCGAAGAAACGCGTGATGCCTTTGGTGAACTTGTAAATAATATTGCCGGGGTTTTTAAAAGTAAGTATTTTGAAGATTATGGACAGGTTTCTCTGGGGCTACCTCTTATTGTCAGCGGGTCCATGAAACCTCTGGCGGATCTTTCCGTAGCCGAAACGGAGTCAGACGAAGGGATTACGGTTCAGAGTAAAGGAGTTACCATCCCATTTTTCGCGCCTTCTGAAGGGCTCTCGTTTCAAGTTATGTTTTATATGTAGGACCTGTTTTGCTTTACCAGAATGAGGTTGCAAAAATTTTATCTGCATGTTAGATAACCACTTTTACGGGGCGTAGCGCAGCCTGGTAGCGCACCTGCCTTGGGAGCAGGGGGTCGGAGGTTCAAATCCTCTCGCCCCGACCAGCGCCAGTAGCTCAATTGGATAGAGCAACGGACTTCTAATCCGTAGGTCGGGGGTTCGAGTCCCTCCTGGCGCGCCAACAAAAACAGGCACTTAGGAGTCTATCTCTTAAGTGCTTTTTTTGTTGCGGGGTATGGGTCTCAGTTTTAGAGCTGTATATTTTGAGTCCTTTGCACGTTATTTTCAGAGCGGATAAAATGTTCGATTCAGACTCTCCTCTTCTGGTTTAAAAAAGAATGGATAACGTATGAAAATAACCTCTCCGCCCAAATATTCAAATTCGAAATTCCCGCTTTTCCCACCGACAACCGAGACTGAAAGAGGGCAACAGATTGTCCGGGCCTCCAAGTCGACAGATGATCAGGGCCGTTACTGGCATTGGGATAAATTGAGACATCTGGAGCCACCTCATGACTGGTCGGTTGAAGAGTGGTGGGCCGGTATCAAGTGGATTCGCAATCAAAAAGCCAGGAACCTGCCTTTTGTGGGCAAGGATGGCTCTTCATTTTTGTTGATGACACCCGGTTGTATTCAGGCTCAGTTGAGCTGGATTGAAAGAAACCTCAAAGGACATGTTCAGGCTGGAAAAGCCATTTTGGATAGCATTGATCGAAGTGCTTTTTTGGGGATGGCGCAAATGAGGGAGGCCCTCAGTTCCAGCCAACTTGAAGGGGCTGATGTGGGCTGGGAGCGGGTTAAAAACATTCTGGTGGAAGGGGACGAGCCCAGAAATCTGGATGAGTGGATGGTTTCCAATAATTACCGGGCAATAAAGTATGTAAGCGAAAATATAGATAAAGAATTGTCCCCGGAAATGATTTTGGAGCTTCATCGTATCTTAACAGGTAACCCTGTTGTTGCGGCCACGGCTGCCAGTCATTTCCGAAGCGGTGGGGATGACCTATGTTTCTCAGAGAAAACACCCGTTACGGCCTGGCATGTTCCACCTGCCGCCCAGGAGGTTGAGGAGCGTATGTACCGCCTGTGTAGTTATGCAAACCATTCTCTGGAAATGGCCGACTCCACGCACCCGGTTATCCGGGCTATTTTAATTCATTTGTTTTTTATGTATGACCAGCCATTTGTGGACGCGAATGGAAGAATAGCCAGAGCCCTCTTTTATTGGGCCATGCTGAAAAGTGGCTATGAGTTGGCAGGGCTGTTTTCGATTTCCAGTATACTATCGGCTGTTCCCGGACAGTACGAACGCTCTTTTATGTACGTGGTTACAGATGAAAACGATACGACATACTTTGTCATCCATCAACTTGATGTCATCATAAAGGCCCTCCAGCACCTTTGGACCTCTCTGGAAGGGAAGAGCGGGCCGGGTACGTGAGGGAGACAAACTCACGTCGAAAACTGACAATAACGGTTTTTTTTGGCAGAATAATTGCTCTCCGATAGGTTGATTATTTTTAACTATTATTAAAAAAGGTTTGACTTAGTTTTCCAATAGCGGAGAAAGCCCTTATGAAGATTGTTATTATTGGTGGTGGAAATGCGGCAAAAACAATATTGGACGAATTTGCCGGTCTGGATGAATATGAAATTGTGGGGATCGTTGACCCTGTTGAAAGCGCCCCTGGAATGCAGAGAGCCCGTGAATTGGGTATTGAAACAGGGGATGACAAAGCCCGAATGATTCAGAAAGATGGGGTTTCTCTCATTTTTGAGTTGACGGGGATTAAAGTGGTGGAGGATGAAGTCAAGTCTCTGCTCAAATCAGGACAGCAGATGATGTCCTCTTTTGGCGCCTGGATTACCTGCAGCCTGATCGAATCGCATGACAAAAAGAGCAAATTGATGGCTGACCAGGTGGGTCAGAAATTCATAACCGCGACTGAAAAAATTGAAGGAACCCTTGGAGGGATGAAAGATGCGGCTGCGCGGATGGATAACCTCCTCCGACATGGGCATCTGGTAAGCCTGAACGCCAAAGTTGAGGCGGCCCGGGCCGGAGAGTCGGGAAAGGCGTTTTCCGTTGTGGTCGATGAGATTCAGCATTTGGTGGGGCAGCTTAAGTCGACCCTCGAGCATATTCTGAGCACATCTGAAGTTACGGAATCGACCCTGGAAGAGTTGCGTGCAGCGCAGGCTGCACTGACGGATTCCACGGCCTCAGAAAGCCAAAAAACCGTCTGAAGGATGCGATAAGCCGGAACTGTAAAGTCCAGTCTCTGGAAAAACCGCTCGAAAAAGGCAATATTATAGGGAAGGTTTGACCCATAATTTTTTCAAATGGCAATCCGCGTTCTTCAATGAGTGCGACTAAAGGGTTAGGTTTCATTGCCTGCCTTTTTTTCTGTTGGTTGCGAAAATTCAAAAACTGGACAATAAGTTTCCCGTTGACATTCCGCTGGCTAACTGGATAATATAGGCCCACATTTTGGTGGGTGTAGCTCAGTTGGTAGAGCACTGGATTGTGGCTCCAGTTGTCGAGGGTTCGATCCCCTTCACTCACCCCAAATCCAACACCAACGCCCTTTCTTTTTCTTCAGGATCGACACTTTATCTGAAGAAAAAGGTGGGCTTTTTCGTTTTATGATTATTTAGATAGTGTGCTTAGTTTGGGCTATACGGGTTTCGTGGCAATTATAAAGCAGAAAAAGTTGCTTTCTCAAACCGCTGTCCTTTCTTCTGTTTTGCCCAGCGAAAAAAATCTGCGAGAGTGGCGGAATTGGCAGACGCACTGGACTTAGGATCCAGCGGGCAACCGTGGGGGTTCGACTCCCCCCTCTCGCACCATTTTTGTTGCAACTAACCTTGCAGTTATTCCAATATTAATAAGAATTATAAGGCAAAACCCGTTTGGGTGAAAACGGGTTGCTACCAGCATGAAAGGGATTGGGTCGAAATGGAAGTCAAAATAGAAGATGTCAGCAGTATAAAAAAGAAAATTGCATTTGAAATTGAAGCCGAACGGGTTGATCAAACGATTGATGCGGCTTATAAAAAAATCGGTAAAACAGCTAAGTTAAAAGGTTTCCGTACCGGTAAGGTTCCCAGGGCGGTCCTGGAAAAATTTTATGCAGGAAAAATGACCGAAGATGCTGTACGGGAGATAGTCAACCAGAATTATATCAAGGCCTTGATACGGGAGGATTTTACAGCGGTTTCCGAGCCAACCATCGTTGACTCCTGCGACCTAGAAAAAGGCAAACCTTTCTTATTTACGGTTGAAGTGGAGGTCAAGCCGGAGATTGAGGCCAAAGACTATACCGGTTTGAGCCTGAAAAGAGAAAAACTAATTCTAAATGACCAGGTTATTGATGAGCGCCTGGAAGAAATATCCAAAGATAAGGGCACGCTGCAGGAGTCAGAACGTGCCGTTGCCCAGACGGGTGACTCTGTTACCATCGACTTTGAAGGTTTTATTGATGGCGAGCTGATAGAACATGGCAAGGCTGAAAATTATACGTTGGAGCTTGGAAGCAACTCTCTGATTCCCGGCTTTGAAGAGCAGATGCTTGGCATGGAAAAAGGGACGGAAAAGGAAATTGAACTGACGTTTCCGGAAGACTATGCGACTCAGGAACTGGCCGGGAAAACGGCTATTTTTAAGGTGGCTTTGAAGTCTGTTCAGGAAAAATTGCTTCCTGAATTGGATGATGAGTTCGCCCAACAGTTTGGAGTGGATACTTTTGCTGAGTTTAGAGAAAAGATCACTACGTCATACGAAGATTATGAAAAAAAGCGCATTTTGGATGACCTGAAAGAGCGGATTGTTACCGCTTTGCTTGAAAAAAACCATTTTGATGTTCCAGAAACACTGGTTCAGGCGCAATTAAAAAGTCTTTTTGACAATTTCCTTGAACGCCTTGAAAAACAAGGCCTCTCTCTGGATAAAATAGGTATGTCTGTTGAGGACTTTCATGGGAAAAATCGTGAAAAAGCTGAACGACAAGTAAAAGCGGCACTAATTTTGGAAGCAATTGCACTGCAGGAGAAGTTGAACCCTGCAAAAGAAGACCTGGACAAAAAGTTTGAGTTGATGGCGGACGATGCAAATGTACCTGTGGAGACCGTGAAAGAATTTTACGACAATTCCGATAACCGCAAAAACCTTAACTCCATATTACTTGAAGAAAAAGTGGTAGAATTTCTATTGGAAAATGCCAACATCGTCGATGTTGATAAAAGTGAACTGGAAAAAAGCGACCAGTAAAGGTGAGTAACCAATGACTCTAGTACCAATGGTAGTTGAAGAAACAGGCCGTGGTGAACGCGCCTTTGATATTTATTCCCGCTTGCTCAAGGACCGGATTATTTTTCTCGGGGGGGCTATTGAGGATCATATGGCCAGCCTGATTGTGGCGCAGTTGCTTTTCCTGGAGTCAGAGGACCCGGATAAGGATATTTTCCTGTATATAAATTCACCCGGCGGGGTTGTTTCTGCCGGGATGGCAATTTATGACACAATGCAGTACGTTAAAGCACCCGTTTCGACCATCTGCGTGGGCCAGGCGGCGTCAATGGGAGCAGTCCTCTTGGCTGCCGGAGAAAAAGACAAGCGTTTTGCCCTGCCAAACGCCCGTATCATGATTCACCAACCTCTCGGGGGCTTTCAGGGGCAGGCGAGTGATATCAAGATTCACGCCGAAGAGATCCTCAAGTTACGTGAAAAGCTTAATCAGCTCCTCGCTCATCATACGGGACAAAAAATTGAAAAAGTCAAATCGGACACGGAGCGGGATTTTTTCATGGCTAGCGAAGATGCCAAGCGCTATGGTATCGTTGATGATATAATCAGAAGAAAAGAATAATTCTTTCGCGGAGGTAGATGCGTGGATCAAAAAGATGGGCATCCAGGACAACTGACCTGCTCTTTCTGTGGCAAAAGTCAGGACGAAGTCAAAAAACTTATTGCGGGGCCTGCCGTTTATATCTGTGATGAGTGTATTGACCTTTGTAAAGATATCATCGCCGAGGAAACAAAGCTGGAGGATTCTTCCGTTTCAAAAGGCAGACTTCCCCGGCCGGATGAAATCAAGGAAACTCTCGACGATTATGTTGTCGGGCAGGAGCGGGCAAAAAAGATCCTCTCTGTGGCTGTCTACAATCATTACAAACGTGTCGAGTTCTCGGAAAAAAAGTCGGATAAAAGCGACATTGATATTCAAAAAAGCAATATCCTTTTGCTTGGGCCTACCGGCAGCGGGAAAACCCTGTTGGCGCAAACTCTCGCTAAGGTTCTCGATGTCCCTTTTGCCATTGCTGATGCCACCAACCTGACGGAAGCCGGTTATGTGGGGGAAGATGTCGAAAATATCATTTTGAATCTTCTACAGTCGGCTGATTACGATCTTGAAAAAGCTCAAAAAGGTATTATCTATATTGATGAGATCGACAAAATTGCCCGTAAAACCGATTCGCCCTCCATTACCCGGGACGTTTCCGGTGAGGGCGTTCAACAGGCGTTGCTGAAAATCATAGAAGGGACTCTGGCCAGCGTTCCACCCAAAGGCGGGCGGAAACATCCTCAGCAGGAGTTCCTGAAGGTCGACACGACCAATATTCTGTTCATCTGCGGCGGAGCTTTTTCCGGCCTGAAGGATATTATTCTAAAGCGAACCGATTCCAAGTCCATTGGCTTCGGGGCTGATATCAAAGGCAAAGAAGAAGAAAATCTTGGCCTCATTCTGGCCAAAGTGGAGCCGGGAGACCTTTTGAGATATGGGTTGATTCCGGAGTTTGTCGGTCGCGTTCCGGTTATTGCGAGTCTTGAGGAATTGGACGAAGAGGCGCTCATCGAGATTCTCACTGAGCCCAAAAATGCGCTGGTCAAACAGTATCAGAAACTTTTTGAGATGGAAAAGGTTGACCTGAAATTTACGGACGGTGGCTTGGTGGCGATTGCCAAAGAAGCTCTCAAAAGAAAAACCGGTGCTCGCGGTCTTCGCTCCATTCTCGAAAACTCAATGCTGGATATAATGTACGATGTCCCTTCCCAAGATCGCATTAAGGAAGTGGTCATCAATGAAGATGTTATTTACAAAAATGCCAGTCCGATTGTTCTGTACGATTGTGCCGAATCTGCCTGAGTCTTTCGTGAAGGCAGTCTGTATGCTGGTTTGGAGGAGAGTTTTTATTGGATAGTGAATTAATGATAGAGCGATATCCCCTTCTGCCATTGCGGGATGTGGTTGTTTTTCCCTATATGGTCATGCCTTTATTCGTGGGGCGACCCCGTTCCATTCAAGCTCTTGAAGAGGCTGTTGAAAAAGAAAAAATTGTCTTTCTCGCGGCACAGAAAGATTCCAAAATCGATGACCCGGGGCCTGAAGATATTTACGAATATGGTACCTTGGCACAGATAGTCCAGATGTTGAAACTTCCTGACGGAACCTTTAAAGTCTTGATGGAAGGGAAGTCCCGAGGACGTTTGCATGAATTTATCTCCGGCGAGGACTGTTTTTATGCGGATGTTTTCCTTCTCGCTGAAACATCGGCTGCTTCTTCTGAAACTGAAGCTTTGATGCGCAGTGTTGCCGAAGCTTTTGAAAACTATGTTAATCTCAGCAAAAAGGTTCCCAGCGAATTGGTAGCCTCGGTTCAAGGGACAACCGACCCGGCGCGTTTCAGCGACACGATTATTTCCCATCTTTCCGTCAAAATTACCGACAAACAGATGATTCTTGAAACGGTCGAGATTGATCGCCGTCTGGAAAAATTGTTGAAGCTCCTTGGAAAAGAGAGTGAAATTCTGCAGATTGAGAAGAAGATCCGCAACCGCGTCAAGAATCAGGTCGAAAAGAGCCAAAAAGAATATTATCTCAATGAGCAGATGCGGGCAATACAGAGCGAACTCGGCGAGAAAGACGAATTTAAAAAAGAGTTTCAGGAGTTTGAAGAGAAAATAGTTTCCAAAAAAATGTCCAAAGAGGCGACCGAAAAAGGTCTGGCGGAGCTCCGAAAGCTCAGGATGATGTCCCCCATGTCGGCTGAAGCCACGGTTGTTCGAAACTATATTGAATGGCTGATTGGCCTGCCGTGGAAAGAAAAAACCCGGGACAACTTGGACCTTGAGCGGGCGGAAAAGATTCTTGACGCGGACCACTACGGTCTTGAGAAGGTCAAAGAAAGAATTGTCGAGTTCTTGGCGGTTCGAGCCCTGGTGAAAAAAATCAAGGGGCCGATACTGTGCCTGGTTGGACCTCCCGGCGTGGGGAAAACATCCCTTGGCCGTTCGGTGGCCAGAGCCCTAGGGCGCAAATTTATACGTATTTCCCTGGGTGGTGTTCGTGATGAGGCGGAAATTCGGGGTCACAGGAGGACCTATATCGGCTCCATGCCGGGAAAAATCATCCAGAGCATGCGCAAAGCCGAAGTCAAAAACCCCGTTTTTCTTCTTGATGAAGTGGATAAGATGAGCACTGACTTTCGCGGAGACCCTTCTTCGGCTTTGCTGGAAGTTTTGGACCCTGAGCAAAACTGTAACTTCGGAGATCATTTTGTTGAGGTTGACTACGACCTTTCCAATGTTCTTTTTCTCGCGACGGCCAATTCTCTGCACTCCGTCCCCCGTCCGCTTCAGGACCGCATGGAAATCATCCATATTGAGGGCTATACGGAAGAGGAAAAACTGAATATCGCCAAGCGCTACCTAATCGGCAAACAATTGAGTGCGCATGGCTTTCCCGAAGCGGGTGTCGAGTTTTCCGATGCCGCAATTTTGGAAATAATCCGACACTATACACGGGAAGCGGGGGTTCGTAATCTCGACCGGGAAATTGCGAACATTTTTCGCAAGCTTGCCCGAGAGATTGTTAAATCCAGCCAAAAGCCTGAAAATATTCGATTGGGCGCGGAAGATGTGCGAAAATACCTGGGGGTTGGCAAATATAAATTTGGGGTCAAGGAGGACGTTGATCTCGTTGGCGTTGTCAACGGTCTGGCCTGGACCGAGGTGGGTGGCGAATTATTGAATGTTGAGGTCTCGGTGATGCCCGGACAGGGAAAGCTGACGGTAACCGGCAAACTGGAGATGTCATGAAGGAGTCGGCTCAGGCTGCTTTAAGTTATGTGCGTTCCCGCTGGGGTGAGTTGGGCCTGGAAGAAGATTTCTACCAGAAAGTCGACATCCATATTCATGTTCCCGAGGGAGCCATTCCCAAAGATGGCCCTTCGGCGGGCATTACTATGGCAACTGCTCTGGCCTCCGCCTTGACTGGTCGGGGCGTCGACTCTGACCTTGCCATGACCGGTGAGATAACCTTGCGTGGCAGGGTCCTGGAGATAGGTGGCCTGAAGGAGAAACTCCTGGCAGCTCGAAGGGCCGGAATCAGGAGGGTTTTAATCCCACAGGAAAATGAAAAAAATCTCGAAGATGTTCATGCGGCGGTGAGGGAGGCTCTGGAGATTTTTCCTGTTTCCCACATGGATGAAGTCCTTGGCAAGTCCTTGAAAAAAGCGCCTGAACATGCTTTGCCCAAGGCCCATCCTGAACGATTTTCAGAAGAATCGCTTTCCCACTGAAAAACGGGAGTGATTCCGCACTATTCACTTGACACTTTTTTCTGGATTCTGATATATACTTCGGAAGTTCTTAATTCGAGACTAATTTCACCGGGAGGTGCACTGTGACAAAAGTTGAGTTGATTAATGCCATGGCCGAAAAAGCTGGACTGAGTAAAGCTGATGCTGAAAAAGCCCTCAAGGCTTTCACCGATTCAATTACAGAAGCCCTTAAGGCTGGTGATAAAGTGGCTCTAGTTGGGTTTGGTACTTTCAGCGTTGGTGCAAGGGCCGCGCGTACAGGCCAGAACCCCCAGACCGGTGAAAAAATTGAAATCAAAGCATCCAAAGCACCCAAGTTCAAAGCCGGTAAAATGCTGAAAGATGCTGTAAATTAAGTATCATCCCTGTTTGTTTCCAGGGGCTGTAGTAGAGTTTGGTTACAACGCCGGCCTGTCACGCCGGAGGTCGCGGGTTCGAGTCCCGTCAGCCCCGCCATTTAGTGGGCGAATAGCTCAGCTGGGAGAGCATCGGCCTTACAAGCCGAGGGTCACAGGTTCGAGCCCTGTTTCGCCCACCATTTTTGAAAAAGCAGCAGTTCAGGCAAAAGTCTTGGCAAAAAAATTGCTGTAGTATTTCTAAAGGCGACTCAATTTGAGTCGCCTTTAATATTTTAGGCTGTTATCAGGCCCCATTTAAAGGTATTTTATTTTCAATATCGTGATATTATTTTTTCATTGTCTCTGATTGGAAAAAAGATCCGCCATGGCCATTTTTTTATGTAAAATCGGCACCTCTGATGGACAAGTACTGGAAAAGGAGTTTGAATCCGCTAATTCCGCTACCCTCAAAAAAAACCTGGAAGATCAAGGTTTTTTTGTTCTCCGCATAAAAAAAAGGTTTTTTTCATCCGCCTCTTTCCCCAGGCTTTTTTCCCGACACTATTCCGAGAGGCAGTTCCTCTCCTTTAATCAAGCCATGTTTGTTCTGATCCGCTCCGGCCTGCCCGTGGTTCAGGCTCTGGATGCAATTATCGAACGCCTGGACATAAAACAGCTAAAAGTCATTTTTCAGGATATCCGCAATGATATCAAGGGCGGAACAGCCATTTCAGATGCCTTCGGCAGGTTTCCTGAATTTTTTCCGCCTTTATATATCGCTTCTCTGAAAGCGGGTGAACGAACCGGAGACATTCCTCTCGTACTTGAAAGGTACATCACCTACCAGAAAAAGGTCGAGGAAGTGAGGCAGTCCATCAGGAAGGCTTCCTCTTATCCATTAATCCTTTTACTTGCTGCGGTATTAGTTTTTATCTTTCTGCTTGTCTTTGTCATCCCCCGTGTCAGTCAGATTTATGTCGATTCTCAGGTCACATTACCCTGGGTCACCCGCTGGCTTGTTAATGCTGCTGAAGGCTTTGCCTATGGGTTACCCATAATTCTTCCTGTTGTAATAGTCTTGTTTTTAGCTCTTCGAATGTTTTTGAAAACGGAACGTGGCCGGATGCTTTTTGATCGCCGAAAGCTGGGGGTCCCACTGATCGGGAGTTTGTCTCTGGAATACGCCCTCGGGCGCTTTTGCCGTACTTTGGCAACGACCATTAACAGTGGGATTCCGATAGTCCAAGCCATTCAAATGTCGGCTGGTACTCTTGGAAACTTTTTTTTGGAAACCGAGCTCAATCAGGCAGTGCGCCAGATTAAAGAAGGAGAGTCAATTCCCCATGTTTTTGAAAGGTTGGGTGTTTTCTCAAGTATTGCACTTTCGATGATTGCCGCGGGAGAAAAAACCGGGTCTCTGTCTGAAATGCTTCTGAATGTGTCCGAATATTATGAAATGGAAACCGGCAAGCGGCTGGACCGCCTTTCCTCCTTGTTTGAGCCCCTTCTGATTTTATTTGTGGGTGTTATTATTGGTGGAATTATCATTGCAATGTATATCCCCATTTTTCAAATGGCCGGGACAGTGCGATGATAATAAGTTCTTCTGAAAAGGCTTGGGTATGAAATTCGAACACCGCAAAATCGGCGAGATTTTAGTGGACATGGGTGTGTTGGAACCCTCCGAAGTTGATTTCATCCTGCTTCGCATGAAAGAAAAAGACAGCCGTTTCGGGGAAATCGGTGTAGAAGAGGGGCTTTTTGATCAGGAGGCCCTGGCTCAGGCGCTGGCTAAACAGTTCCAGCTCGCTTTCGTGGATTTGAAAGGATTTGTCCCGGATTCTGAGTTGACTGCCTCCCTTCCTGTCGGGTTTACGCGACAATATAACTTTCTCCCTCTTGGCAGGAAAGATGACAAACTTGTAATTGCCATTTCAGATCCCACGGATGTCAGTCGCTACGACAACCTCGAAGACCAACTTCAAACCCAGTTGGAATTCAAGGTAGCTTCACAGGTTGAGATAACCCGCCTTCTGGAGCTTGACCCGGAGGCCAGGGGCGTCCTGAAAGAGGCTTCTCAGGACCTGAAGCTTCAGCTGGTCAAGGAGACGGACAAAGGGGAAGAAGTTCTCTCTATTGATAAACTGACAACGGATTCAAGCCCCATCATACGACTGATCGATTCTACCCTTTTTGATGCTCTCGAAAAACGTGCCAGTGACATCCATATTGAAACTACCGACCAAGGGGTTATCATCAAATACCGCATCGATGGTGTTCTTTACAGCGCAACGGACCCGGTGGACATTAGATTCCAGAGTCCGATCATTTCGCGCATAAAAGTTATGAGCGAACTCGATATTTCCGAGCGGCGGATACCCCAGGATGGTCGCTTCAAGGTCCGTCTCGGCCAAAAATCCATTGATTTCAGGGTTTCCATCATGCCGAGTATTCATGGGGAAGACGCCGTCATTCGAATTCTTGACAAGCAGGCGATAGCGTCGGACCTGAAAGGACTGACCTTGGACGCTCTCGGCTTCAACGAACGGGACCTGAAAAACTTTCGCCGCATGATTCGAGAGCCTTATGGTATGGTTCTGGTTACCGGGCCTACCGGGAGCGGGAAAACCACGACACTTTATGCGGTTCTTTCTGAAATCTATAATGTTCAGGAGAAAATCGTCACCATTGAGGACCCCGTGGAATATCAGGTCCGAGGGATTCTCCAAGTGCCTGTCAATGAAAAGAAAGGCCTGACCTTTGCCCGGGGCCTCCGTTCAATTTTAAGGCATGACCCGGATAAAATCATGATCGGTGAGATTCGTGATCCGGAAACCGCACAGATTGCCGTTCAATCGGCTCTAACGGGCCATCTGGTCTTTTCCACCGTACATGCAAACAACGTTTTCGATGTGATCGGGCGTTTTCTTCATATGGGTCTGGACCCCTACAATTTTGTTTCCTCCCTGAACTGTGTTGCTGCCCAAAGGCTTGTCAGGATGATTTGCCCGAAGTGCAAAAAGTCCGTGAAATACCCCCGCCAACTTCTGGAAGATTCAGGGCTCTCGTATGAAAAATTCGGGGAAGTCTCTTTTTATGTCGGGGCAGGCTGCCATGAATGCCATGGCCTCGGATTCAAAGGGCGAACCGCAATAATGGAGCTGCTGGACATCAATGACGAAATTCGCGAAATGATCATCCAGCGGGAACCGGTGGGCAGAATTAAAAAAACGGCCCAGAAGCAGGGGCTGGTTCTGCTCCGGGAGTCCGCCCTGGAAAAAGTGTTCAGTGGGGCGACCACGCTTCCTGAAATCAACCGCATCACCTTCCCGGAGCAGGCTGAAAGATAGCGATGGCGAGAGCTTATATAGGACTGGACATCGGTGCATCATCAATACGTGCCGTCCTCCTGCGGAAGCAAAAAAGATCTTTTTCCGTTTCCAGGTGTCGGGTCGTACCCTTTTCTGCACAAAAGGTTTTTCCCTCTGGATTGACCGAAAAGGGCGATTTTGACAAAAAGATATTGATGGATTGCCTGGCCCAGCTTCTTGACTCTTTCAGCGAAGGAGAAGAAAGGCTTTCTCTTTCATTGCCCGAGTCCGCGGGAAGGCTGATTCTAACGGAGGTTGATACACACTTCAGCTCGAAAAACGAGGGCCGGGAGTTTTTGCGCTGGCAGTTGAAAAAACTGCTCCCTCTGGATCCTGGGGCTCTTCATCTGGACTATCAGGTGCTGAAAAAAAACAACGCATCCCAACAGCTGCTGGTTTCATTAGCTTCGCGCAGGATGGTCGAGCAACTGGAGGAGACCCTTGAGGAGGCAGGTTTTTTTGTTTCCCTCATCGATTTTCATTCACTGAATTGCTTCAATTATTACTATTCAATCTTTGAAGGGGGAGATAACTTCTGTTTCATTTGTGTCGAAGATGGCATCCTGAATTTCTTTTATTTTGTTGACCGAACCTTAAGTTACTTTCGCTCCCGGTCGATCTCGGAAAAGGGCGAGTCCATTTTCTATGAGATCCAGCGTTCGACCATTGATTGTCAGAACAAGCATTCGGAAATACTTCAAAACCCTCTTTTTTTCCATACGGAGAGCAATTTTGACGCGGCCCTCTTTTCTTCTCTCAACAGTTTTTTTTCAGGGAGGACGGTTTTTCTGGAGGCTGGACTGGAAAAGTTTTTTCAGAAAAAACAGGAGCTTTCGCCGGAGTTTTCCCAGAACCTGGTGGCTGCGGTGGGCGCAGCCAAACGTTTGATGACTGATCGTTAAGATGAAATTTAAACTGAATCTCGCCACAAAAATCTATATTAACCGCCGTTCCTTGTATTTTGGATATGGGACGGCCATCGGCTTCTTGCTTTTAATTCTATGTCTGAATGTCATGAACTGTACTCGGCTGCAGGGACATATCGGCCAGTTGGAAGAGTATCTGAAGGCGTTCCCGGAATCGGAGGCCTTGGCTAAGGGCGGCTTGAAAAATGTCAGCCCGTCTCTGGCAAAAGTCATTGAGGATATCCGTTTTGCAAACGGTATACTGGAAAAAAGACGTTTTCATTGGACTCATTTTCTGGACCAATTGGAAAATCTGGCTACTGAAAAAATCAAAATTCGCTCTATTCAGCCCAACTTCGGCAATAAAACGGTCAAACTGAGCGGTTTGGCCAAAGACCTCCAGGACCTGCAAAAGTTCCTGGAAAATCTATCCGCCAAGGCCGCTTTTGAGGATTACTTTCTTTTGGAGCAGGCTCAAACAACCGTCGGGAAAAAATCGAGTTCAGTTCGCAATGCCGTGGCCTTTACGGTTCTGGTAAAAGGGGTTATTTGAGGATGCTTTTACGGGACTGGTGCAAAAAGATCTGGGAAACAAACAAGCTCCTGCCGGTTCTGGTGCTGATTCTGGCCGGGGTGACGCTGGGCCTTTACTTGCTGGTCAATGGCTGGCTGGAGCCTCGTTCGGTGGAGCTCAAATCGCAATTGGCCGAGCGTCAGAAAGTACTGAACCAGATTGCGGACACTGGCGGTCGCAAACTCCCGGTACGGGAAGTATTAAAAAGAGGGCGTGCCGATATTAAAAGGTTCTGGGAAAAGATTCCGGCAAGGGCGGATTTCCCGAAATTGATCAGTGAGGTTTCATCCCTTGCGAAAATGGCCGGTTTGACAGTCAATCGCGTCCAATACAGCCCGGAGGAAATCTCAGAAAATAAACTGCTGCGCTATAAACTGAATTTTTCGGTTGCCGGAGAATATCTCAAAATCAAAAAATTCATTTTTTTGATCGAAAAGTCCGAAAGGATTTTAACCTTAGAGGAAGTCTCCTTTCAGGGCAAAAATGAAGGACAATTATCAGGGGTGCAAATGAGCGTCCGGTTGTCAACATTGTTTAAGAAATGACATGAACAGACAGAAAACAATTTTATTCACTTTAGTCGGGGTCCTGGTTTTGGCGGTTTCCTATGCTTATTTTCAATATCCCCGTCAATCCCGGTTGTCAGAGGGCACCAAAGTAAAAGGCTCGGAGTCGCGCCAGCCCGTACGGCGAACGACTGGGGTTTCGGAGGAAAATAAGTTCCGGATTCGTTTTGACTGGCTGAAAAACGAAAAGGCTTTCAGCGGGGCAAAGCAGGATCTTTTCGGTCCTCTGTATGGTGTGAAGGAGGGGCCTTCCCTTTTCCCTGGTAAGCAAGATGTGCCGCTTCCCAAGACTTTGGAAGCGGAGGGGAAAACAAATATTTATACCCCCCCTCTGGAGTTTTTGGGGTATCTCGCCTATGAAAAGAAAAAGAACTTTTTTTTCTCTCAGGGGGATGACCTTTTCGTGGCCGGAAAAGGGGAGCAATTCGGCAAACAGAAGGAGTACAGGATAACCCGGGTTACGCCGAAGGAAATAAAAATCAAAGAACAGGGGGCACCCGAGCTTTTGACGATTTCTCTGGTTGCAAAAACCCCCATATCCGGTTTGAATAAACAGAGAGTTCAAAGTATGAAAAAAGACTTTTTGCCGCATGAGGATGTTTCACTGCCCAAGGTCCCGGACGAAGCGAACGAGTTTCCTTTGGAGCCGGAAAGCGGCGTTGGAGAAGAGCAGCCCACCGGAATAAATATTGATCCAGGGGCGGACTGGGCAAAATAAGAGTGATGATATGAAACGTTTATTGAAAAGAATTCTGATCGTATTCTGCCTGTTGCTTCCAGCTTGCGCAGGCCACCCCACGTACTTTTCCGAAGGCAATTCTCTGTACACACAAGGCCGTTATGATGAGGCATTGGTGGAGTATGCCAAAGCTGTCGTGGAAGAGCCCGAGAAGCATGAATATCGGATCAGGCTGTTTGAAACCAAGTCGAAAGCCGCTCTGCTTCACTTTCAGAAAGGGAAGAAACAGCTTGCGGGAGGTGCTTATAAGGAGGCTGTGTCCGAACTGGTCCGGGCAGCCATGCTTGATCCGTCTCTGGAAGGGGCCGGGCAGGAGCTGAAACAGGCTCAGAGGCTTCTGCAGATCGAAGAGCTTTATCTGGAGGCCGAGCAACTTTTCAAAAGGCGGAAACTCAACCAGGCAAAAGATCGCCTTGAAACGATTCTTGCCGCGGATCCTGAAAACCGCCGGGCTCTGGAATTGATGGACAAGGTGAAACGGCAGCACAAGGTTCTGGTCGACGGCTTTGAGCTGGATGTGATCTCCGATCAGCCCATTACACTGAAATTCAAGGATGCCGCACTCAAGGACATTTTCACTATTTTTTCAAAACTTTCAGGTGTCAATTTTATTTTTGATGAGGATGTTCCTTCCCGCCGGGTGTCAATTTTACTGGAAAAGGCCACTTTTTCTCAGGCCCTGGAACTTCTATTGAAAATGAACAACCTGGGGAAAAAGGTTCTCAATGAAAAGACGATCATTCTCTATGCCAACAATGTCGAAAAAGTCAGGCAATATGAGGATCAGATCATTCAGATATTTTACCTGTCCAATATTGACGCAAAAAAGACCCTCAACCTTTTAAGAACCATGCTGCAGTTGAAGAAAATATATGTTCATGAGGAACTGAACGCGGTGGTCATCCGCGACAAGCCGGATGTCATCAAGTTGGCTCAACAGGTGATAACGGCGGCTGACCGGGCGGATTCGGAAGTGGTTTTTGACGTCGAGATTGTGGAGGTCGGACATAACGATATTGTCGATCTTGGTCCCACCCTATCCACATATTCGGTCGGGTTGGGGCTTTCCAAAGAAGGGACCGGCAACCTGGTCAGCGATTCGTTGGATGGAAATAACCTGATCAATAGCTTCAGCAACCTGGAGGCGCTCTACACTCTTCCCCGGGTGGTTTTCGATTTTGCCAAAACTCTGGGGGATACTGAAATCCTTGCCAATCCCAAGATCCGGGTAAAGAACAAGGCAAAGGCAAAGGTCCACATCGGCTCCAGGGAACCTGTGGTCACCACCAGTACGTCGGACCAGATAACCTACAGCAATGTCCAATATGTGGACGTCGGGGTTAAACTGGATGTGGAGCCGACCATTCAATTGGATGACACCATTGTCACCAAGCTGGGTCTGGAAGTAAGCAATGTTTCTAATAAAGAAACGGTTGCGGAGAGCGGTACGACCGTGTTGACCATTACCACGACCAATGCTCAAACGACGCTGACCTTGAAAGATGGTGAACAGACCATTATCGGGGGACTGATCCGGGATGATTTTAAGGAAAGCACAAATACCATTCCTATCCTGGGGGATATCCCGGCTCTGGGAAGGCTTTTTTCAGGTAAAAGCACGGAGAAGACCAAGAAGGAAATCCTTCTGTCCATTACGCCTCATGTTGTGAGATCGAGGGATATCCCTTCCCCGGATGTTGCTACCATATGGTCGGGCGGGGAAAACGATTTTAAGGTTGGCCCTTCTTTTGGTGCCTTTGCCGAAACTGTGGCTCCTTCAAAGGAAAAAATCGAAATGCCCGCCATGTTAGCGGCAAAGGATGGGCCGGTTTCCGGAATTCAGCAAACTGCCGTTGGCTCAGGGCCTCCGAAATTGTATGTGAAGGGGCCGGCCGTCATAAAGCAGGGGGATATCTTTGCAATGACCGTGGATGTGGCTCAGGCCGAGAAGCTATATGGTGCTCCTCTGCAGGTTATCTACGATCCAAAGATGCTGGATTTCATGAGTGCCCAGGAGGGAGTCTTTCTCGGTATGAACCAACAGCGAACTCTTTTTACCTCCCATGGTGATGTCCAGGCCGGCCGTGTCCATATCGCCAACAGTCAACTTGGCAAAAGTGCCGGTGCTTCAGGGACCGGAAGCCTGGTCAATCTGGTTTTTCGGGCGCGGCTTCCGGGACTGACCCGGGTGGGCATAGACAATGTGGAACTTCTCGATGTCGAGGGACGGCTCCTGCCCGTGGAAATTCAGGGACTTTCTCTGCGAGTCGACTGAAACGGCTATGAGGTTTTTTTCTCCTCTCTCACAAAAGGGTTTGACTCTTCTGGAACTATTGATCGCTCTGGTCATCATGTCTATTCTGGCCAGTGCGGTTCTCCCCCTTTCTGAAGTTACCGTTCGGCGGAGCAAAGAAATTGAGCTCCAGAATGCCCTCAGAATAATCCGCACAGCAATTGACGAATATAAAAAGTCTTTCGACCAGGCGGTTCAGGATAGTAAGATAATAAAATCCGTCAAGGATACTGGGTACCCCAAGCGACTGGAAGACTTGGTCACTGGGAGCGACTTTGGAGGGACTTACCCTTATAATAAACGCTTTTTACGAAGAATTCCCAAAGATCCTTTTGACCGGGACGAGCAGGGCTGGGGCTTGCGCTCTTATGTGGATGACCCCGACACTCTCACCTGGGGCGGAGAGGATGTTTATGATGTGTTCTCCCAGGGCGAGGGTGTTGCTCTGGACGGCACTTATTACAGAGATTGGTAGAGCATGACTTCGGCCATGTTGAAAAAAAAGCCGCATTGCGGAAAAGAAAACGGTTTTACGCTGATCGAACTGTTGATCGTTATCACGATTATCGGTATTCTGGCAGCTATTGCTACTCCGAGTTACAGACAGAACGTCATTAAAGCTCGGGAAGCGGTCCTATTGGAGGATCTTTTCCAGATGCGGCATTCCATAGACGCTTTTTTTGCCGACAATGATCGCTACCCGACATCTCTGGAGGAGCTGGTCGAAAAAAAGTATTTGCGCAGTATTCCTCGAGACCCTTTCACCCGGAAATCTGACTCCTGGATTTTGGTTCAGGCGGACCCGCTCTCCGATTTTGAAGCGGCGCGAGAGGGCATTTTTGATGTTCACAGCGGAAGCCAGCTGGTGGGCCTGAATGGAATACCCTACCAGAAATGGTGAATTGGAATGATCCGGATTTACAATGTCGTAAAAAAATATCAGAAAGATTCCGCTGCTCTGAACGATATCAACCTGAGGATTCTGAAAGGGGAATTCGTTTACATTACGGGTCCTTCAGGTGCGGGCAAATCCACGCTGATGAAACTGCTTTTTTGTGCTGAAAAACCGAGCAGGGGGCAGATACTGATCAATAGTCAGAACATCACTCGAATGCGGCTCTCACAGATTCCCTACCTGAGGAGAAGACTGGGTGTTGTTTTCCAGGACTTCAAGCTTCTCAACAATCGGACTATTCTGGAAAATGTTTCTTTCCCGCTTGAAATTCAGGGGAAAAAGCGTTACGAAATCAGTAAAAAGGTTTATCAGACCCTGAAACTTGTGGGTCTTGAAAAGCACCTGCACAAGCACCCCCTTCAGCTGTCGGGAGGAGAACAGCAGCGGGTCGCCATTGCCCGCGCTCTGGTAATGGATCCACTCATCCTGCTGGCCGATGAGCCGACGGGGAATCTAGACGCCAAAGTCACTGAGGACATCATGGAGCTTTTCAAGGGTGCCAACGCTCGGGGGACGACGGTGATCATGGCCACCCATAACCAGGAGGTTATCAGGCGCTATCCGCGGCGTGTGATTTCTCTGCTTGAAGGCAGGGTTGAGAGGGATACGACGCCCTAACAGCCTGTTACTGCGCTGTATATTTTAAAGCGGTTCAATTCCGGTTCTTCTCTATCTTACCGGTGGCCCACTTCCTTAGTTTGGGCAGCAACCTATAAATCTTATAAATTACTGACAGGGCTGGGTAAAGAGTTTAGCAGCCAGGAAAGTCCAAGGAAAGGACGGGGAAGTTGCCGGAAAAGCTGACTTATTTTTTCAAAAGCGCCGCCCGGAACATGCGCCAGAGCCCTTTGCTGTGCACAGCGGCCATTGGCACGGTAGCGGTTTCTCTGACCATCATTGCTTTTTTCAGCATCCTGTTTTTCAACATCGAACAGTTGACGGTCCATTGGGGCCGCCAGGTCCAGATTAAGACGTTTCTGGACGTCGTTCCTGAAACCGAGGTCCTTCAGGCCTGGACGCGCAAGATTCAAAGCTTTCCGGAAGTCGAAAAGGTTGTTTATGTGACTCAAAAACAGGCTTTCGAGGGTTTCAGGGAGAGACTGGGGCAGAATGCCGACCTGTTGCATGGTCTGACCCCCCAAATTCTTCCGGCGTCTCTTGAAATTCAGCTGAAAAAGAAATACCGCACCCGGGACGGAGTCCAGGCCGTTGTCGATAGGCTCAAGCAGAACAAGAACCTGAAAGACATGCGCTATGGTCAGGACTGGCTGGAGCGATTTGAATCTTTCGTGACCCTCCTCAAATTTTCAGCAGGAATATTGGGAAGTTTTCTGCTTTTTGCCACAATTTTCATTGTTTCCAATACCATAAAATTGACCCTCTACGCGCGCAGGGACGAACTTGAAATCATGGCCCTGGTGGGAGGCACACCTCTCTTCATCAAAACTCCTTATATCTTTGAAGGGGCATTCCAAGGGGCGTTCGGAGGGTTTCTTGCCTTGGGAAGCACGTATCTGGTCTACTTTTTCTTTTTAAAGAAAAGTTTGATAACCCTTCTTTTCACCATGGGAGTGAAAGATATTGTTTTTTTACCCCTTACGTATCAGCTGACTTTTCTTTTCACCGGAATATTTCTCGGTGCTGCCGGAAGTATGGTGTCCCTCCGTAAATTTGTCCGGATTCGCTATCAGTGAAAAAACACACCATTGCAATCGTTGCCTTTGTTTTTACCCTTCTGTTCTGGAGCCCTGTTTTCTACCAGGGGGTGGCCTTGGCCTCCCCACCCAAAATCACTGATGCCCAGAAAAAACTTGAGCAAATCAAGAAGCGCCTCAAGGACAGCTATAAGCAGTTGCGCTCCAAAGAATCCCGGGAACGGTCGCTGCAAAAAGACTTGAAGTTTGTCGAACGGGAAATCGACAGACATAAACGGCGATTGGCGACTTTTGAGAAAGAAGCCCAATCAGGATTAAAGGAGATTCGGAGTAAAAAAGGCCAGATTCGCCTGATTGAAGCGGCTATTGAAAAGACTGAAGGACAGGTCCAGAAGAGGCTCAGCGCTCTTTACAAGGGGGATGAAGCAACTCTGGTCAAATTGTTTTTTTCCTCGGAATCTCCATCAGAGTTGATGGAAAATTATGTTTTTCTGGAAAGAATCGTACAACGGGACAAGAACGTTTTAACTACTTATCGTTCCGATTATCAGCACCTGAAAAACAACCTGGAATCATTAAAAGCTCTTCAGGCAAAACAGCAAAGAGTTCTGGATGCTGCTGTCGAGGCGAAAAAAGAACAGGAAAAGGCATTTTGGCTGAAAAAGAAGCTGCTTGTTCAAACAGCAACTGAAAAAAAACGTTTAAGTAAAAAAATCAGAGCCCTGAAAAGCCGGGCCGAAAAGCTCAGTTCCCTGGTCCGCAAGCTGGAAGAAGAAAAAGTCCGGGAGTATCAGGGGGAAAAGGACGAATTTTCCCGCAGGAAAGGTAAACTTGCCTGGCCTGTTAATGGTAAGATTAAAGTTGGCTTCGGCACTTGGCGGCACCCTGAACTTGGAACGCTTTATGAAAGCCAAGGCCTTGATATTGAAACCCCGGCCAACAACCCTATTGCCGCGGTCTGGAATGGGAAAGTTGCTTTTGCCAGTCGCTTTAGAGGCTACGGCAACCTGCTTATTGTCAATCATGGCGAAGGCTATTATTCACTTTATGGCCATGCTTCAAAGCTGCTTAAAAAAGTGGGGGAATCGGTCGCTCGGGGCGAGATTATTGCCCAGTCGGGTTTCGAAGGGAACGATAGTGTTTACTTTGAGATCCGTCGTCGGGGAGTCCCACTTGACCCCACCAAGTGGCTTTTACAAAAATGAGAAGAATTATCGGAGAAATTCCATGATGAAACAAAAGAAATCTGTGGGCGCAATCGGAATGGCAGCAGGCTTTTTCCTGATATGTCTGTTGATTGGCTGCCCGGTCGGGAATGCCCAGGCGGAGACAGCCGACACGTATAAAGAGCTAAAGCTGTTTTCTGAAATTCTCTCATTGGTTAAGAGTAATTATGTGGAGGAGACCGATTCCCGGAAACTGATTTATGGTGCTCTTAACGGAATGCTGGCGACTCTTGACCCTCATTCCTCTTTCATGCCGCCGGATGTTTATAAAGAGATGCAGATCGATACCCGTGGGGAATTCGGAGGGATCGGCATCGAAATTACGATACGGGACGATATTTTGACAATCGTTTCTCCCATTGAAAATACACCGGCTTTCCGGGCGGGGCTTAAAGCCGGAGATCAGATTGTCAGGATAGGGGAAAAGTCGACCAAGGGAATGTCCCTGATTGAGGCTGTCACCCTGATGCGCGGATATAAAGGGACGAAGCTTGCCATTACGATCATGCGGGAGGATTTTGATAAACCTAAAGAATTTTCTTTCGTCCGGGAAAAAATTAAAATTAAAAGTGTCAGGGCAAAAGTCCTTGATAAGGGGATAGGATATGTCCGCATCGCTCAGTTCCAGGAGCAGACCACTGATGAGCTACACGGCTCCCTAGCCCGCTTGAAAAAGGAAAACGAAAGTGACCTGAATGGGCTGATCCTCGACCTGAGGAACGATCCCGGCGGACTTCTTGACCAGGCCGTCAAAGTAACGGATAGCTTTCTAGCCCAGGGCTTGATTGTCTATACCGAAGGTCGCGAAGAACGCAGCCAGATGAAATTTTTTGCAACCCAGGGAGATACGGAAAGCGATTATCCCATGGTCGTTCTCATTAACGGGGGAAGTGCCAGCGCCTCCGAGATTGTCGCCGGGGCGCTTCAGGACCACCGTCGTGCCGTTATCATGGGGACTCAAAGTTTCGGCAAAGGGTCGGTGCAGACGATTATCCCTCTCGAAGGAAATAAGGGACTGCGGCTTACCACCGCCCTGTATTTCACGCCCTCCGGGAAATCCATCCAGGCTAAGGGGATTGTTCCGGATATCGTGGTCTATCCCATCCAGGTCAAAGAGACCGAGAATCGCTACTTCAGGGAGGAAAACCTTGTGAATCACCTTGAGGTCACCCCGCCTTCCAAACAGCCGGAAAAGGGTGCCGAAAAAAAAGGTTTTGAGTTGAGCCCTCAGGAGCAAAGTGATTTTCAGTTGATGCGAGCCCTGGACCTTCTGAAGGGATGGCGTTTGATGAAGGATATCAATCAGAAAAACGCCGCGTGAATTTTTTATTGATTGAAGTTGTTTTCTGAGGACAGCCGTTGAAAAAGAAATCCTCGCGCAGAAAAGCCACCAGGCGGGTTTCAAAAAACCACAGTGTCAGAGTAGGTTTTGCCGTTCTTTTTATCCTCGGTTTTCTCCTCCTTTCCCTGATCGGTCTTTCCACACTTCGCCAGAGCTATCGTCCCAACTATCTTGACCAGTATGCGGATGTTACGGAGAAGTTTTTTATCGACGAAGTGCGGGCGGAAATCGAAAGCACCCTGATTAATAACGGCATTAAGCTCAGGAGCTTCAAGGTCAAGCCTCAGGGTACCCGGATCGTTTTTGATGTTCATAGCGATTTCCCCGATGGTCGATGGATCGGTCGGCTTGAAAAGCGTTTAAAAAAGATCTCCGGCGATATCCGGGTCAATTATAGTCTGGAAAAAAAAATGCTTGCCGTGAAACGCGGAAAGCACGTCCCCTTTTACCTCTATTTCCATACACCCCCCAAACTTTATCCAGTACCGGAGAAAAGACCGCAGGTGGCCATTATCATGGATGACCTCGGCGGCGATCTTCAAACGGCCAGAGAACTGGTGAAAATCAACTACCCGATAACCTTCTCCATTCTACCCAATGTGCCTCTGGCGTCTTCCACCGCTTCCCTGGCCCACGAGAACGGGCGGGAGGTGCTTCTTCACATCCCCATGGAACCGCAGAGCTATCCCGATGCAAACCCAGGTGAGAATGCCCTTTTTACCGATTTATCGACCACTGAAATCAATCGTCGTTTTTCGTGGTTTCTCCGCAAGGTTCCTTTTGCCGTGGGTGGAAACAACCACATGGGCTCCAAGTTCACCGAGAAGGAAAAAGCGATGGAGATCGTCCTGAAAGAAATGAAAAAAGAAGGATTGTTTTTCGTCGACAGCCTGACGACAGGTAAATCGATGGGTTATGCTGCCGCTAGAAAATTGAAAATGCCGGTGGCCGTGCGGGATGTTTTTCTCGATAATGTCAAGGATTCCGACAGGATTTTTGCTCAGATCAACCATCTGGTGGACCTGGCGGAAAAGAATGGGCATGCCATAGGAATATGCCATCCCTATAAGCAGACGGTCGAGGCTTTGCGTAAGGCCGGGGCACTGTTCCAAGAACGCAATATCGAAGTTGTTTATGTATCCCGGGTTCTTGAAAAGTAGAGTGAAAAATCGTAAAGAATGGAAAAGCACCATGCGGCCGGGATCAGATCCCGGCTGTTTTTTCTGCAGCATCCGTAAGAATCTGGCGGGCGAGATGGGTGAACTGGGTATGTACATCGGTTCCCCGGCCGTGGGTCAATACCGGGAAAATTTTCCCCTCAGGGTTGGTGTTGAGGGATTCGACCTTGGGGCTTTTGGATATAAAACCTTCAAAACAATGGTATCCGCGGTTGATGGCGTAGCCTTTCAGGAGCTGGTAAGAGTTCTGGAAAGGTCCTTTAAAGCGGATTCGCAAATCTATCAGGCTGGGAAGAATGCGGATTTTTTTTCGGGGAAGATTGTAGCGGTCCATAAACCCGTAAATATTTTTGGAGTTTTCCAGCGAGGGGGTATCCTTGACCGGGAGAATGATCCGGTCCGCAGCGAAAAGGGCATTCTGGGTCAGAATATCAAGCACCGGGCGGGTATCGATAATGACAACTCCGGACAGTTCCGAGCGGCTGAACCCCGAGGCCAGAACGTCCACCTGGCCCAGTCCCAGGGACAGGGAATGAAGCGACTGGGAAGAGGGGATAAAATGAATGCCGTACTCTCCGAATTCAACCAATTCATCCGGTTGTTTGCCATTAAATAACTGTGATACGTCCCTTTTGCTTTTTCGCTCGCCGATTCGAAACATCCGGTCAACGGAGAAATGGTTGTCGAAGCTGAAAACTGTAACCGGAATCTTGTCGTTGAGCGCTCTCAGATATACCGCCAGGTTGATGGCGATGGTTGTTTTACCGACGCCCCCTTTCTCGCTGGCTACGGTAATAATATAAGATTCAGACATATCCTTCCTTTGTTTTCAAAATCCTACTATAATTTATCTTCAATATTTTTCGCCTGTCAATCTGTTATCCTTTTGAAAGGAATTTAAAATGTCCGGCTCCCCGACTATCCTGACTGTTTCCAGGCTGACGGAACTTCTTAAGGACGTTGTGGAGGAGAATTTTTTCGAGGTGGTGGTTGAAGGGGAAATATCCAACTTTGCCGCCCCAGCCTCCGGACACTATTATTTTGTTCTGAAAGATGAAAAATCACAGGTACGTGGTGTCATGTTCCGCACCTGCAACCGCCTGATGAATTTCACCCCGAAGAACGGGATGCAGGTGATCTGCAGGGGAAGAATGTCCCTTTACAGCCAGCGTGGGGAACTGCAGCTGGTTGTCGAGGCCATGGAAGTTTGCGGGGTCGGGAATCTCCAGGAGGCTTTTTTTAAGCTCAAGGAAAAGCTGACCGGAGAGGGGCTTTTCGCGGAGGGGCATAAAAAGCCACTGCCAACTCTTCCCAAAACCATCGGGGTGGTCACCTCGCCGACCGGTGCGGCGATTCGAGATATTATTCAGGTTCTTTCGCGCCGTGCGGCCGGCGTCAGAATTCTGCTGCGGCCTGTCAAAGTTCAGGGGGAAGGGGCCGCCCGGGAGATCAGCGAGGCGATTGCCGATTTCAACCGTCACGCTGAGGCGGATGTTTTAATTGTCGGCCGGGGAGGGGGCTCTTTGGAGGATCTCTGGGCTTTCAATGAGGAAGTGGTGGCCCGTGCCATTTTTGCTTCCTCTATTCCGGTTATTTCCGCCGTCGGACATGAGGTCGATTTTACGATTGCCGATTTTGTCGCCGACCTGAGAATGCCGACCCCGAGTGCCGGCGCTGAAATAGTAGTAAAAAGCCGCCTGGAGTATGAGTCCCATATGGACCATCTTGCCGTTCGCCTGGCCGGCCGTGTGGCAAGTATCCTGAGCTTTTTCCAGGAGCGACTGGAAAGCCTCAGGGGCAGGTTGCGTTCGCCGCAGGAAAGGTTGACCTGGCAACGTAAAAGATGTGAGGATCTGTTCAGAAGGTTGAATCTCGGCGTCAACCGTTCCCTTCAAAGGGATCAAACCAGGCTTTCCATCTCCTCTGGTCGTCTCGACAGCCTTTCCCCTCTACGGACGCTGGCGAGGGGGTATTCCATCGTCGGAAAGGATGGGGTGATCATCCACAGTGCCGAGGACCTGGAGGTTGGGGACCTCCTGAAAATCAAATTTTCGGAAGGAGTTGCTACGGCCATAACCCGAGAAATTTTTTTAGCGTCAGAGCTCCGCGGCCAAACGGATGGTGAAAAATGATTTTAATCGACTTTTGAGGTTTTGTCGTTTATTCGGCGGTTGTCGCGGAAGCCTGCATGGTTAAACAAGGTAAGATGTTGCCGTGTATTCATTCCCTTGACCGAGGATTCTGCCGGCCGGAATAATTAAATGTGGTGAAATGAGGTTTGAAATATGGAAAAAAAAACTTTTGAGAGTGCCTTGGCGGCCCTTGAAAAAGCGGTTGCAAACCTTGAGGAGGGAGAACTGACCCTTGAGGATTCACTTCTCTGTTTTGAGGAAGGGGTAAGGAGTTTAAGCGTTTGTCAAAAGGTTTTAAAAGAAGCGGAAAACAAAGTCGAGCTTCTTCTGAAAAATCAGGACGGAACTCTGAAAACTGAGCCTTTTGACCTCGAAGAGGACTGAGAATGGGAAAGGAAATGGATTTAAAAAATTATTTCAACGAGTGTGGGGTAAAGATCAATGCAGCCTTGGGAAAATATTTGCCGGCGGAGGATATCCTTCCGGAAAATCTTCACAAGGCCATGAGGTATTCGGTGATGGCGGGGGGGAAAAGAATTCGTCCGGTCCTGATGATGGCCGCCTGCGAAGCCGCGGGGGGAGAGACAGACAATGTTGTTCCCGTGGCCTGTGCGATGGAGATGATCCATACCTATTCCCTGATCCATGATGATCTGCCGGCCATGGATGATGATGATTTCCGCCGTGGTAAGCCGACCTGTCATAAAGTCTTTGGCGAAGCCATGGCCGTTCTGGCCGGAGATGCTCTTCTTACCCAGGCTTTTGTGCTTCTTTCCGCACCGGAAACAAGCAAAGTACTTCCTCATGGTGCGACCCGGAAAATTATCCAAATAATCGCCCGCAACGCCGGCTCTTTCGGCATGGTAGGGGGGCAGGCCGTGGATATAGAATCTGAAGGGAAAGAGATCGATTTCCCAACCCTGGAATATATTCACACGCATAAAACCGGGGGGCTCATCCTGGCTTCGGTTCAGGCCGGCGCTCTGGCCGGAGGTGCCGATGAAGAGGCTTTTGCGCATCTGACACGCTACGGCGAAGCGGTCGGCCTGGCATTTCAGGTGGCTGACGATATCCTCGACGTTGTTGGCGATCAGAAGCTCATGGGGAAAAAACTCGGGGTTGATGAAGCCAGGGGAAAAGCGACCTACCCGTCGTTTTTCGGGCTGGAGCCTGCACGTGAAAGAGCCCTGGAGTTACGGGACATGGCTGTTGCGGCCCTCGAAACATTTGACCCTAAAGCGGATTTTCTGAGGCAGATCGCACATTTCATCGTGGATCGTACTTCCTGAAAGGTTTTTTATGAGCAAAATCCTGGAAAATTTAGATGCCACTCATGCAATTAAAGATTTAAACTCCTCCGAAATTACGCAACTGGCCAAAGAAGTCCGTGAATTAATCCTCAAGACTGTTTCGCGAACAGGTGGACACCTCGCCAGTTCTCTGGGTGTGGTGGAATTGACCCTTGCGCTGCATTCGGTTTTTGACACGCCTAAAGACAAAATTATCTGGGACGTGGGTCATCAGGCTTATGCGCACAAACTGATCACCGGCCGGCATAAAAAGTTTTCCAAGTTGCGGCAGATTCATGGTCTCAGCGGTTTTCCCAAGCGGGAAGAGAGTGAATACGACTGTTTTGATGTCGGGCATTCCAGTACTTCGATTTCTGCGGCCCTAGGTATGGCAACGGCGCGAGACGCGACCGGAGGGAACGAAAAAATTATTGCCGTCATCGGAGACGGCTCTTTGACGGCAGGGCTGGCTCTCGAAGGGTTGAACCAGGCCGGGCACCTCAAGAAAAATCTGATCGTCGTTCTAAATGACAACGAGATGTCTATCTCTCCTAACGTCGGAGCACTTTCATCATTTCTAAGCCAGAAGCTGACGTCTGATTTTTATATCCGTTTGAAAAAGGAAGCTGAGGGGTTTTTGCAACATGTTCCCCGCTTTGGGAAAGACCTTTTAACCTTGGCGCGGCGGGCCGAAGATTCCCTCAAGGGGTTTCTCACCCCCGGTATGTTGTTCGAAGCTTTTGGCTTTGAGTACCTGGGCCCGATTGACGGACATAATTTTGAAGAGCTGAGTAAGGCCCTGCGTCACGTTTCCCGTCTTCAGGGGCCGGTTCTGGTGCATGTTCTGACCAAAAAAGGAAAGGGCTATTTTGCCGCGGAAGAGAACCCCTCAGCTTTTCATGGGGTCGGCCCTTTTAATGCTGAAACCGGAGAAATCAAGCAGGCCAAGGGCGGACCCGGAACCTATACGGCTGTTTTCGGGAAAACTCTTGTTGAGTTGGCCGAGAAAAATGAAAAGATTGTCGCCCTGACCGCAGCCATGACGGAGGGGACGGGTCTGTCCGAATTTCAAAGGCGTTTCCCGGAGCGCTTTTTTGACGTCGGGATTGCGGAACAGCATGCGGTCACCTTCTCGGCAGGGATGGCTTCCCAGGGATTGCGACCGGTTGTGGCCATTTATTCCACTTTTCTCCAACGGGCTTACGACAGCATCCTCCATGACGTTTGTTTGCAGAAGCTTCCGGTGACCTTCGCCCTTGACCGCGGGGGTCTGGTCGGGGCTGACGGTCCTACCCATCATGGCCTTTTTGATTTTTCCTACCTGAGGCATTTGCCCAACATGACTTTTATGGCACCGCGAGATGAGCAGGAGCTGCGGCGGGCTCTGGTGACTGCTCTTCAGCACGATGGGCCTTTCGCTTTCCGCTATCCCCGAGGTAAGGGCTTGGGGGTTCCCCTTGTGGACCCGGTGGAGCCGGTTGAAGTGGGGACGGGGGAACTCCTTGTCGAGGGGTCAGATGGAGTAATTCTTGCAATTGGAGTTCCTGTTGCTGCTGCATTGGAGGCTTCACGGTTGCTTCGGAGCGAAAACATTTCCATTTCCGTAGTCGACTTGCGATTTGCCAAGCCGCTGGATGCTTCTCTTATTCTCCGGGAGGCTGAAAAAACAGGGAACGTGATTATTGTTGAAGAAAATATCCTCCAAGGAGGAGTTGGGTCCTCGGTTCTGGAATTGCTGGCAGCCGAAAGACTTCAGGTCAGGGCCTGCTGTCTTGGGATACCGGATGCTTTTGTTGAGCAGGGCGGTCAAGACGAACTGAGACAAATATATGGCCTGGATGCAGAAGGGATTGCTGCTTCGGTCAGAAAGTTCCTGTCCTCTTGATTTTGAAAGGCGAGCCACTTTGAAAAAGTGGTTAGATGATCATCTTACTCCATAGTAATTATTAAAAAGTATATAATATATATATAACCACCATCTGTCTGTATTATTTGAATCTGGCAATTGTTAATATTTTGTTTAAGCTCAACACGCAAGGGAAACGGATATGACTGAAGCGGCTCCTGATATTCTTCCGGAAGAAGAGGTCAGATCCAGGCTTTTAATTCTCGGTGAAATTCCTCCCCCGCCGGCTATTGCGCAGGAGTTGATACGCTTGGTGGGGAGTGAGCATGCCGATATTCAGGACGTGGTTCGGGTTGTGGAAAAAAGCCCTGAGATGGCGGCGCGGGTTCTTCGTTGGGCCAACTCGGCATATTATGGGCAGCGCAATAAAATTATTTCGGTTAAAGACGGGATAATTCGTGTCCTGGGTGTTTCCACCGCAAACAGTCTTCTGCTGGCTCTGGCTTTGGCCAGCTCCTTTGAAGTCCGAAAGATCACTTTTTTCCCTATTGAGAGATTCTGGTACCTGGCTGTTGCCACGGCCACCCTTGGCCAGGAACTGGCTCAGCAGCACTGTAAAGATAAGCTGTCTCCTGGAATTGTCTATACAGCCGGGCTGATCCACAATATCGGATTGTTAGCTCTGGCCACCGCTTTTCCAGAGGAATTAAAGCCTATTTTCTCCAAGCAAAAGGGGCCGTCGCTCAATTCTCTGGTTTTTCAGAAGATCGGACTTGATCCATGTGTTGCAGGGTCCTGGCTTGCAAAAAGATGGGGCCTTCCGGAAGATCTGGTCCGGGTCATTCGCCACCATAAAGAGCACTCTTACGAGGGACAACAATGGGAACTGGTCCGGTTGGTCGGTTTAGCGGCTCTGGCCTCTGAATACCACTTGGATGGAAAAGCGCTTTCTGATATTCCTAGCGAGTTCCGGGTGGATGAACTTATAAACTTGGCGGCCCTTTTTTCGTCTGTAGAGTATTTGAACAAACGTTTTGATGAATTGAAGAATTTTTCTCAATTGCTTGTCTGAATTAAGAGATGTTTTCGTGAACTCAACAATTCCCGGGGAAGTTTTTAAAGAGATGACGGATATCTTTGACGAATTACTTGATTCGTTATCCACTTTACATGCGCTGAGCACTATTTATCTTCCGCTTCCATCCGAGCGGGAGCTTTTTCGTCGGGTTATGGAAATGCTTATCGAAAATTACGGGTTTGATAAATGCTCCATTTACTTGAACGAGAAAAATGCTTTATGCGAAAAGGGAGAACTGACCTGGCAGGAGTGGGAGGGCGAGTCGGTTTTCCACCCTGAGCCTCGAGAAGCCTCGGGGAATGACCTTTTTCTTCAAACAATGATGGGGATGGCCATCCAGACGGGTGAGCCCCAAGTTTGCAGCGACTGCGTTCATGATACCCTTTACACATCGCTGGCCCATGGAAAAAAACCCACCACCTACGGAAGCATTATCAGTGCTCCAATTGTTTTCGGGCAGGAAGCTATCGGAGTTGTCAACGTCTCTTACCCCCTGCCGGAACAAATGAATGAATGGCAGAAACGTTTGATCCCTGTTTTTTGCCGTTTCCTTGGACAGATCATCACCTCCAATCGTCTTCTCAATGATCTGGAGAAGGAAGTTGGTTCCCGCACCCAGCAACTGGATGGCCTGCTCGATGAAACCCGCCGTATGGAGCAGCACTATCAGGAACTGGCCATGATCGACGATCTGACAGGGATTTTCAACCGGCGCTTTTTCTTTCTGGAAGCCAAAAGAACTCTGGGCAGGGCGGTTCGGCACTTCCACCCCTTTTCCTTATTGATCGTTGACCTGGATCGTTTCAAATACGTCAATGATACTTATGGTCATGCCATGGGAGACACAGTGCTCCAGGATGTTGCCAACGCCATGAGGAAAATGCTGAGGGAAACGGATATCCTTGCAAGAACGGGCGGCGAGGAGTTTGCTGTGGCTCTTCCCGAAACCGACACCTCGGGTACCCAGGAACTTGCCGAAAGGTTGCTGAAAGCTGTTGGCGATTTAAGCTGGGGGGACAACGGTGAAGATTTTAAAGTTTCGGCCAGTATCGGCAGCGCACATATTTCAGCTCAGAGCATTTCCCGATGGCGTGAAATCGTGGAACGACCTCTCAAGGCCCCTAAATCCTCAAAAACAAACCTTTCCCATCTTTTAGACCGGCTTTACTCGGAAGCGGATACCGCCATGTATATCGCCAAGAGAAAAGGCGGCGCCCAGATTGCCCAACTCTCGGACCTTGAATAAAACGCCTGATGTCGCAACGATATCTATTTTTTCAGACAAAAACTCAAAAAAATTTGTTTCCAACTTCAAAAGGTCAGATTTTCTGATAAACTAATCCCGTCGTCTGTCTGCAAGGCAAAGTTGTGTCCTTTTTTATTTTTTCCCCGCGACCGCCGCCCGTTCTTCTCCAACCATCTTTTGCCGCTGATAAAGCAGGTATTTATTGCCGCAACAGAAGAAAAAAAAAGATGAATTAGGCTGGGCGTTTCCTCTTTAAAAATTTCTTGACAAAAACAGGATGAAATAGTAGTTTTCCGTCGAGCGTTTTGGGGACGGTGTCAAAAAACATAAAGGAAGGTTGGAAAGCCGCATGTCTTGGATACCCAACAAAAAAGAAAACAAAGGGCTCACATTTGTTGTTGAGGAGGCGCAGGCTGGTGATGTTGGGAAGGGTATTGCACGAATTTACCAGGAAAAGCTAGAAGAACTCGGTCTTAAACCGACCGATGTAGTGGAACTGGTTGGAGCGAGCAAGACTGTTGCCAGGGTTATGGTCATTGATCCGTCATCCAATATGCCTGTTAATGCTGTTCGTATTGACGGGATGATTCGTGAGAATGTCGGAGCTGGGATCGACGATCTTATCGATCTCAGGAAATGTGAAACCAAGCAGTGCGAGACAATGCTGATCGCACCCGCTGATTCCAATCAGACACCTCCCGGTGAAGAAGAAGCTCAGCAGTTGGCCATGATGTTGGCAAAACGCCCCGTTATGACCGGCGACAAGGTTGAGGTGCAGATATTCGGTCTCGGCAGCAAAACGTTTTTGGTTGAAGGGACGAGCCCTCAAGGCGCTGTTCTGGTCAATCCCAGCACCTTGATTCGCGTCAAACAATCCGATCAGGCGCAAAAAGCTGCCCGGGTTTCCTATGAGGATATCGGCGGACTCGATGATGAGCTGAAAAAAATCCGTGAAATCGTCGAATATCCCATGCGCTATCCCCTTGCCTTCCAGAAGCTGGGGATCGAGCCGCTCAAGGGTATTTTGATGGTCGGTCCCTCCGGGGTTGGTAAAACTCTGATTGCGAGAGCCGTTGCCAACGAAGTCAAAGCACGTTTCATGCACATTGACGGGCCGGAAGTCATGAACAAGTTCTACGGGGAGAGTGAAGCCAAGCTCCGTCAGATCTTCGTAGAGGCGGCCACCAATGCTCCGGCTATTGTGTTTATTGATGAAATTGACGCCATATGTCCCAAGAGGACTGATACTATCGGGAACGTTGAAAAAAGGGTTGTCGCCCAGCTTCTGGTTCTGTTGGATGGCCTGAAATCTCGCGGTCAGGTTATCGTAATTGGGGCGACCAACATTCCCAACATGCTTGACCCTGCCCTGAGAAGACCAGGCCGCTTCGACCGCGAAATTATTATTAATCCTTCTAATCGAGTCGGCCGCCACCAAATCCTTAAAATTCATACCCGCAAAATGCCCCTGGCGAAAGCGGTTGACCTCGAGAGGTTGGCCGAACTGACCCATGGCTTTGTCGGTTCCGACCTTGCGGCGCTATGCAAGGAAGCCGGGATGGTTACGTTGCGCAGGGTTCTGACCAAGATGCGTACGGACGGGGTCAATCCGGCTGATGCGGATTACTCCGAAATAGTCGTCGAACAGGCTGATTTTCTCAGTGCTTTCCGCGAGACCGAACCGAGCGCCATGCGTGAATTCCTGCCTGAAAGACCCAAGGCAAAACTCTCGGACGTGGGTGGGCTTCATGAAGTCAAGAAGAACCTCAGCATGGTCATGGAAATTGCTTTGGGAGCCAGTGCCGAAGAAAAAGATTCCAAGGCCATTCTTCCCCGCGGCTTTTTCTTTACCGGCGTGCCCGGTACCGGGAAAACCATGTTTGCCAAAGCGCTGGCCGGCGAATTCGAACTGCCCGTTTTAACCGTTCATGCCTCGGCTCTTTTTTCTAAATATGTCGGGGAGGCGGAAAAAGGGATCGCCGAAGTGTTTAAAAAAGCCAAGCATATCGCCCCCTGTGTCCTTCTTCTGGATGAAGTGGACACTATCGCGCCGACCAGAAAATCAATGGCCGACTCGGGGGTGGCTCAGAGGAGCGTTAACCAGTTAATAGTTGAGATTGACAAGGCGGTGGCGTTTCAGGATATAATCATCGTTGCTACTACCAACCGCATGGATCTGGTGGATTCAGCCTTGCTTCGTTCCGGTCGCTTTGACTATGTTGTCGAATTCGATTTACCCACAGAAAGCGACCGTGTCGAAATATTCAACCTGCATACTTCCGATTTTGGTCTCGACAAGAACACGATTCAAAGACTGGCCAAAAACAGTCAGGGCATGGCCGGCGCCGATATCGAAAGTTGTTGCCGCAAGGTTCGTATGCTCAAGATGAGCAGTAAGTTTAAATCAGGCGGCAAAGAACTCGACAAAAAAACGATAGCTGAAGAATTTGAAAAAGCGGTTATCGAGATGGAATCTCAAATTAAATTGGCCCAAAAAAATATTGGGTTGAAGGAAAGTTGATAAATTCTTTTTTGGTTTGCGTGCATGAAAGGAGGTGAAAATCTTTAACAGGATTGACGCAAGCAGGTGGACCAAACCAAAAGGATGCTGATGAACACTTTTGAAAGAGAGTGGAATTCACGTCCGCAATTGCTAGACATAGCAAAAAAATCATATCTCTATGAAGGAGGAAAATTAGCATGATCGAAATCACCGTTTGGGCAACTGGCGTTATTCAGGACAAAGAAGGCCGCGACGTATGTCTGGTTCTCACCGAAGCAGCACATAGCGAAGGCAAATCTACTCAGGCATTTGACAACTACGTTGACCTCCCTGACCGTATCAACGTTCAGGTACGTAAATATGCCCGTATCTCCGATACCGTAATCGAGAACGTTTTCGAATACGAAAATCACAGACCCAACATCATTGGTGTTTGCGAAGCGACCATCATGAAGGGTGTAAACGTTTGTAAAGGTCTCCAGGCTGATGGCTACCTGATCATCAATACCACTAAAGATCCTGAAGAACTGCTCAAGTATGTCCCCGCTAAAGAAAAGGCAAAACTGAAAGCTGTTGCTACTGTTGACGCTCTCGGCATCGCTCCTGAGCAGCTGATCGACTATTCCGGTTCTGAAGGTGCTGAAGACGCAAGCGCCATCGGTGGTGGCCTTGGTGCTGCTATGGCCGGTGCTATTGCTGCCGTTACCGGCGTTTGCAAAAAAGAATCCGTACTCGGCGCAGCTTCCAACCGTACTGCTGCCAAGCGTGGCTACGACGAAGTAAAAATTAAGCAACTGTAATTTTGTTACATTCTGATCCTTGTCTTAAACTAAACAAAGGAGTAGGAGATCCATGAAAGAAGCTTATAAAAAATATACGGTAGAAATTCCCGAAGAAATGGCAGTTCCTTTTGCCGGTATCGTAGAAGCTCCCAAAGTGAATGGCGAGCAGCCGATGATGCTCACCGGTGGTTGGAGAATTTACCGCCCCGTAGTTGACTCCGAAAAATGCGTTATGTGTAAGTCCTGCATCCTGTCCTGCCCCGACGCAACCATTCTGCTCGTTGACGGCGGAAACAAAATCGGTTTCAACCTCGACTATTGCAAAGGCTGTGGCCTCTGTACTTGGACTTGCCCTGTTAATGCTATTGACAGAGTTCCCGAGCTCGACTTTGAAGACGGCGTTCCTTTCCAGGATTCACTCTTCCTGCTGCCTCACGTAGAAGCACTGTACGAAGACTAATTCATTAAGAGTGTTACAGATCCGTACCTTAAGTCCAATTGTGGACATCTTTACAAGGAGAAAAAAATGGCAAACGCACCTGAAGATGTAAAAATTGGTAGAATAATGGAAGAAGAAGGCGGACCAGTTTCTGACACCCGCAGCGGTACCACCAAATTCCTGACCGGTCTCGGCGCAGGCGCACATGCTCTGAAAATGGCTGACATCGACGTAGCATCTTCCTATCCTATTCGCCCCTATACCGGCGTTATGATGATGCTCTCCATGATGGCCGCTCGCGGCGAACTCGATCTCGAATTCGTACATGGCGAAGGTGAACATGGCCAGCTCGGTATCGCTCATGGCGCATCCGCTGCCGGTGCCCGTGCATTCACCGGTTCCTCCGGTGTTGGTGTTATGTATGCGATGGAAGTTTATTCTCCCATCTCCGGTGGTCGCTGCCCCGTGCAGATGCTGATCGCTGACCGTACTCTGGACCCCCCGGGAGACTTCGGTTCCGAGCATACTGACGCTCTTTCAACTCGCGACCAGTGCTGGCTCATGGGTTGGGCCCACACTCCTCAGGAAGTTTTTGACAACACCCTGATGTACTACCGCATTGGTGAAGATCCTCGCGTATATCTGCCCCAGATGAACTGTCAGGATGGTTACTTCCTCAGCCATATTCCCATGAAGGTTGTCGTCCCGACTCAGGAACAAGTAGATTCATTCCTGCCTCCTCTGGTATATCCTGATGCGCTGGATCCCCTGAATCCTCTCGGCCATGGTCCTCAGCTGTTCCCCGGTCAGGGTCACATCCTCGAAGCAAGCCGTGTTAACGCCATGATGGGCGCTTTCCCGGTAATCGACGAAGTAACCAAAGACTTCAACAGCAAGTTCGGCACCAGCTACGATCCTTTTGTTGAGCAGTACAAGTGTGAAGACGCAGAATACGCTCTCTTCATCAGCGGTGGCCATGCATTCACCGGTAAATTTGCTATTGACCATATGCGCGCTAAAGGCATGAAAATTGGTCTCGTTCGTACTCGCTGGGTACGTCCCTGGCCGACCGATTACCTCTGCGACATCCTGAGCAAATTCAAAGCTGTTGGTGTTGTTGAAACCAACAACGCTTTCGGTGCTGCACGCCAGGCCGGTATTCTGACCCTGGAAGTTGCAACCAGTCTGTACCAGTCTGACAAGAAGCCCGTTCTGACAGCTTTCATGGCTGGTCTCGGTGGCGAAGTTATCCGCCTTGACGAATTCTACTACATGGGCGACGTGCTCAAGGATGCTGCTGCAAAAGGCAAAACCGAGCGTACCGCTTACTGGATCGGTTTCCACAACGTTTAATCAACCGTCGTTTTAAACGAAATTATAGGAGAAACAAATGACGACATTATTAGAAGAACAAGTACAAGCAAAAGTAGACCTGCCTTTGCTGCAGAACATTCACAAAGCAGTAGCTCTTGACGAATATTATGTCATGGGTCACCGTACTTGCGCAGGCTGCGGCCCCGCTCTGGCATATCGTCTCTGCTGTAAAGCTGCCGGACCGAACTCCATTTATCTTGGTCCTACTGGTTGTATGTATGTTGCTAACACCTCTTATCTTTGTGTTCCCTGGGCAACCCCCTGGATGCATACTCAGATTACTGACGGTGGCGCTGTAGCTTCCGGTATCTCTGCTGCTTATGAAGCAAGAATCCGCAAAGGCAAGTACAAAGGTACTTTCCCTAATATTTTTGTATTTGCTGGCGACGGTGGTTCCTCTGACATCGGTATCCAGGCTGCTTCCGCGATGATGTATCGTGACCACGATGCAGTCTTCGTCTGTTACGACAATGAGTGCTACTCAAATACCGGTATCCAGACCTCTGCCCAGACTCCTTACGGCGCCTGGACTACCTTTACCCCTCCGGGACCCAAGATTCCTGAAGCTAAGAAACTGTGGCCCAAGGACTTTGCTCGCGGCATGATCGCTCTGCATCCCGGAATGCAGTACACTGCAGCTGCTTCTATTGCTTATCCTGTTGACTTCATGAACAAAATCCGTAAAGCAGCTAACGTTCACGGTGCAGCTCTCGTTCATGTTCACAGTATCTGCCCCAAAGGTTGGGGACTCCGTGCCAACCAGACGCTGCTCTGTGGTAAGCTCGCAGTTGAGACTGGTACTTTCCACCTCTTCGAATACGAAAATGGCGAGTACACCTATCAGTACCAGCCTAAAGCATTCAAACCTGTTACCGAATACCTGAAGATTCAGGATCGTTTTGCTCATCTTAAGCCTGAGCATCACCAGAAGATCCAGGAATTCGTTAACCAGGGTCTGAAGCGCTGCGGAATCAAGATTCCTGTTGAAGCAGTCTAAGGACTCTTCCAAGAATGTGATTTAATGTAGTTAAAATCACCTCCCTCGAAGGAAGGGCTCCCAGCCTTTCCTTCAGGGAGGTTTTTAACTGTTTGCAATTGTTGCAATTTCCCCCTCACATTCAAAAATACCATATTTCAATAAATCCTTAGTTTCTAATTTAGAAACAAGGGAAAAGTGCGTATGGCATCTGGCAATCTGGTCAGATCGCAAGGGGATTCTTTGCGTTAAAATTCCAAGCAAAGGGTCTCCTTTAAATACAGGTATTAGACTCGAAGGAAAGGATTGTTGTTATGGCGGATGAAAATATAATTCTTAAGGCACTAGACCATCCTTAGTTTCTAATTTAGAAACAAGGGAAAAGTGCGTATGGCATCTGGCAATCTGGTCAGATCGCAAGGGGATTCTTTGCGTTAAAATTCCAAGCAAAATGCCAAAGACGGGTTGCTTGGTTGACCCTCGACCGCGTTTGCGTGGTCCAGGTCGGCCACGAACGCGGGTTGGACCAAAGAAGCTTTCATCAGGTATTAGACTCGAAGGAAAGGATTGTTGTTATGGCGGATGAAAATATAATTCTTAATTGCGAAGAACTGGACCAGCTGGAACCACCAGCGATGGATCCGATGTCAATGTTTAAACATTTCGGCCCCGGTCTCATTCTCATGATGACCGGGATTGGAACCAGCCATCTTGTCACCTGTCCGACTGCTGGTGGACGCTTCGCCTACGCTCTCCTCTGGACACTCCCGATTTGTTACATCTTTAAATATTACGGCTTCCAGATGGCCTTTCGCTTCACCAACGCCACCGGCATGAGTATGATGGACGCCTACGGCTGCGCGCCTGGCAAGTGGCCCCTCTGGTACGTCATGGTTATTACCATTGTCCAATGCGCTATCGGTGAGGCTGGCCGTCTGGTCGCTTGTGCCGCAGTCTTTTACTATCTCTTCAGTGTGCATTTTGGACTTCCGATCCCCCTCTGGGGTTACGCTGTAGCCGTTGCCATTGTTTCCGCTTACGTAATTCTCTACGGAAACTACAGCGCAGTTGAAAACGTCACCAAAGTATGCGCCGGCGCCCTGGTCGTTTCTTCCATTGTCGTCTACTTCGTCAACCCGGCTCCCATGGCCAAGATGGCTCACTTCTTCATCTTTGATATGCCTTCCGGCTCCTGGCTGATTGTAGCCGGCTTCTTCGGCCTGCTGCCGACCGGTATCGACGTTTCCGTCCAGGCTTCCGAGTGGGGGAAAGCCAAGAAAAAAGGGATGGCATATGTTCGCCGGATCCTGGAAGAATCAGGCAAAATGCCCCTTTTCGATCCTTTCAGTTCCACAAAAAAAGACCTGGCCATGAACATCTCGGCACTGCCTTCCAAAACCCAGGAATATGCTCGCCGCTGGTTCAAGATCGGGAACTACGACTTTGCATTCGGCCACTGGATCTCCTTCCTCGTGGCATTCATCTACCTGGTTCTGGCTGCTGTCTGGATGTACCCCAGTGAAGTTAAGGGGAAAGCGGTCATGGGCGAAATCGCCAAGATCTTTACCGAAAGTATTGGCGCCTGGATGATGGTTGTCTTCATCCTCGGTGCACTGGCTGCCACCTTCTCCACCGCGTTCAACTACATCGACGGTTGGCCTCGCGTAGTCGGCGCCTGCTGCCGCAACATCTTCAAATGCACCGCTGACCTGTCCGGCGTTGACCGTGCCGACCTAACCCCTGAGAAGAAAAGCAAATGGTATTCCGAATACAACATTTACAGGATAACCATGCTCTGGACGGTTGTTACATCGAGTGCCATTATCATCGGTCTGCCCAAGCCAGTATGGTTGGTTCTCGTGGCCTCTGCCCTTGCTTACTTCGTAGCGCCGGTCATCTTTTTCCTCAATCTCTGGTACTGCTTCACCGTTATCAACAAGGAAGACAAGGATTACTATCCTGGAGCCTGGGCGACCTACTTCGGATGGTTCAGCTGTTTTGTCTTCACCCTCATGACGGCTCTTATGATCGCCGCACGTGTCTTCAAAGTCAATATTGGCTGATAAGCTTGAGGTTTAAGGGAAGAAAATAAAGTTATAAATCTAATCTGATGTTTCATTAACCGGCTGTTGACAACCTGGGGTTGACAGCCGGTTTTTTTATCTGAACAATTTGACTGCAACTTTTCCATCTTTGGTTTCTAAATACCTGACTCCATGATAGATTACAACCATGGAAGAAAATTTATATTGCATTAAAATGCTGGCCAGGTATCAAAAGAACCACCTTTGCGGAGCGGAACGCCTTGGCCTGTATGACGAAATTGACGCAATATCTCAGGAACTGGTGGGGCGGGCCGTATCGAAGGGGAAAGGTCAACTTGACTCCGTCCAGGTTAGTATTGACAAGCTTGAACATTTCAATTTCAGTTCCGCTCGTTTGCCGGACTTTATTTTTCTCCGGGTAAAAAATTTCCAGGAAGGCCGTAATACAGCTCGAAACATTCTTTCCCAGGCCGGTGTGTCTTTTAACGCTTTAAATGCTGCGGTGAACCTTCTGAGAAGAGCTTATGGGAGAGGGGGGGAAAGTGTTGCTGGAGCTTTTCTGCTTGATTCTTTCACCGGTGAGCTTTTGAACCCGGGCATGCGGGAGGGGGTCTGGATCGGAAGGGTGGATCTGGCCAGCCATGTTGAAGAAAAATTACGTGCAAGACTTCAAGGCATTGATCTTGACACCCGGAAGCTTCAGGATAACCTGGTTCTTTCAGCTAAAATGATGGGTTTGCCCGGATTTGTCGGGGAAATTAACTGGTCCAATGATCCCTTTGAGACGGGTGGATCTATCTCTACACCGGAGTTGGGTTGTGTCTATTTCCCTTTTATCCGCTCCACCGGGAATGAGGTCGGAGGACGGGTTATTTTTGTACGTTCCAGTGGTTTTGATTTGGATTTGATGACCCGTTATCTGGAATCCGAGGTCCTGCTTATCGATAAAATCGGGATCATCCGCTAAATTATGATGAGCTGAGTTTTTTTTAGAAAAGAATTCTTTAACTGTCGAGAACAGAAATGCTTTTTCAATCCTGTGGGGATTTTGCCTGGTTCTGCTCCCGGCTGTTGAGGAGGGATATAACGATTTCCTTGACTGTTTCAGATACGACACGATAGAAAACTTCTACCCCGTCACGTTGCCCTTCAATAATTCCTTTATTCTTCAGAAGAGCAAGATGTTGAGATACGGTCGCCTGAGGAAGTTCAAGACATTCCCATATTTTTTTGACATTACAGCTTTGGGACATCAATCCTGCGACAATCCTCAGCCGGACGGGGTGTCCCAGGACTTTTAGGATTTCAGCTTCGCGGTCGTAATTTCCCAAGCGATCAAAATTGACTTCACCCATCAGTTGTTCTCCACCCTCTAAGAAATTTGTTTATATGAATAAATAAAACAAATTCTATTGAGGCCATGATAATAAGTCAAGGAGTATCAGACAGGTTCCCTTCATTTGCGATGAACTGTTCGTTGGATGAGGGTCATTCCTTGGATGGATGGTTATTAGAAACAGAAAAACTCAAAGAGGTTCAATTTTCTCGGACTGAAAAATGCTGGTTGCCTTTATTTTATTCTGGGTAGGACTATTTCTCCTTTATTTTGGGGCCGAATCCCTGGTGACGGGGAGTTCACGGGTCGCTCTTGCGCTGGGGATTCGTCCTATTATTGTCGGCATGACAGTCGTTGCCTTTGCGACCAGCATGCCGGAGTTGATGGTCTCTCTTTCTGCGGCCGTTAAGGGCTCTTCCGCAATAGCCGTCGGCAATATTATTGGTTCTAATATAGCCAATATCGGTTTGATTCTGGGAAGTTCAGCGCTGCTCTCAGGCTTTATCCTGCCACAGGGAATCTTGAAAAGGGAGGTCCCCTTTATGATATTCTCTTCGCTCCTGTTGTATTTTTTCTGCCTGGATGGTCAACTCAGTTTTACCAATGGATTGATTCTTTTCTGCTTTCTTCTGGCATTCCTGGGGTATTGCCTGATGAGTGTTCGGAAACTGGCCGGACTCAAGGCGGGTTCGGACGAGAAGAGCCGGGTAAAAACAAAAATCCGTGGCGTCGATTGGATGAAAATCGTAGGCGGGATTGTCGGTCTTGGTATTGGCGCTGAACTGATGGTCCGGTCTGCCGTAACCATGGCTCGGGCCTTCGGGATTACGGAATTGGTGATCGGCATGAGCGTCGTTGCCCTGGGCACCAGTCTTCCAGAGTTGGCTGCCTCTATGGTAAGCGCATGGAAGGGGGAGGCGGAAATCAGTATTGGCAACGTCATCGGGAGCAACATTTTTAATGTTTTGTTTGTTCTGGGGCTATGCCCCATGATTCGCCCAATTGCTGTCGATCCGTCCCTCCTCCGGTTTGAATTTCCGATAATGCTGTTTTTCAGCATAGGTCTTGTTCCTTTGGTCCTGCCCAAATTATTCCTGTCCCGGGCGAGAGGACTGATTCTCCTGGGAGGATATCTCCTGTTTATTGGAGTCCTTTTCCGATGAAAGGTTCACAGGTGCAGAAGAAGTTGGAAATATTCGTCCTTGGTGTGCTTGTTTTTTTGATGGGGATGTTTCCAGGCCGTGCCTATACGGGGGAAGTCTCTCTGCCGGTCAGGGATATTAGCGCTCTGGTCGGGGAAAGCCTGGTATATGATATTGGTTTTTTATGGTTCGATCAGTTGGCCGAAGCCCACTTGTCTTTTGAAAGGGGGGATCAGGAGGGTACCTTTAAAGCCGCTCTGGAGGCCAGAACTCTCGGGGTAGCTGCCTGGCTGACCGGTTATCGCCGCCAGAAGTACGTATCTACCATGGAACTGGAGGAAAATGACAGATTTCGGACCTTAAAATACGAGTCCCTGAAAATTAAAGGGAAAGGGGAAAAAATCCGCATCTGGAAAAAAAGCTATGCATTTGATTATATAGAGAAAAAAATTGATTATATTCGCTTCAGGGATGGCAAGGAGAGCAAGCGAGAATCTTTTGTCATGACAGGGGACAATCCACCTGCGGATATTCTGACCACTTTGTATAACTTGCGAAGAGGTGTGTATGGCAGGACAATGACCCAGGAGCCACTGATTTTGCCGACCTTTGCCCGCGGCGGGAATTCGGATATCATGATTGAGGTCGCCTCGCCTGCAAGCAAATCGGGTCGTGATTTTTTCAAATCCTGCCGCCCGCTTTTAAAGGTTACAGTGGATGCGGATGTTTTTGATACCGGCGGAGGGCATATCTATGCTTGTTTGGATCAAAATGGACGCCCTTGGAGAGGTATTGTCGAAAACGTCCTCGACCTAGGAGATGTCCGGGGATATACCAGGAAAATCGATGTTCCTGCCCCTTAGAAGATATAGTGTCCCGTGCGGTTAATCGTTTTCACCAATCTGGCCCTTTTGGTTGTTGCCAGCGTTCCACCTTCTCGGCTTAGGCCCCGCTAGGCCTGCGTCGGTGCGCCTTGGTAACAACCAAAATCTCTCAGAATTCATTGAAACGACTAACCAAACGGGACACTAGCACAATGTTAGTCCACATTCGTCCATTTCCATATGAATATCCCTGGAAATCAACGCCTCAAATACTTTCCAGCAAGCGCAGCATCTCTTTCAGTTCCGTTGTTGGCGGCTGGCAGCCGCTATTAGAACAGACATAGGCCGTGGGCAGGCCATTGATAGCGGTTTTCCCGCGGACAAGGGGGGCGATATCAGCCAGGTTCTGGTTATCGGGCGCGTAGCTATGGAGGACTGTGCGCGGGAAAAAGCCTCTGAAGAAGCCGTTGAGAAGATTTTCGGCGGAGGATTCTTCTTTTGAAGTTGCGATGACAAGTTCATGGGAAGGTCCCAGGACAGAGTCGAGAGCCGTCAGAAGGAATGTGTAGGCGACGGGCTGGTGAAAATATTCCGAGTAGAGAGCGGCCAGGTGTTTTTCCCCACGGGCCACCATGTCCAGGTCTCCACTCAGGCGACCGAGGCGAACCAGATTCAGGACAGCTACCGAAGATCCCGACGGCAGGGCCGTATCCTGGCTATTTTTCCCTCTGGTCAGGATGAACTCGGCGTCTGCCGCGGTGTCGTAAAGCCCATTATTCCCATCGTTGAAAAGCTCTTCCATCTCAGCCGTCAGTTGCAAAGCCTTCCGCAGATAGTGGCTGTCGAAGCTGCTCATGTACAGTTCGGTCAGGCCCCAACAGAAAAAGCTGTAATCCTCAAGAAAAGCGGGAATGGCCGCATCGTCCTTGCGCCAGCGGCGTAGCAGGCGCTTCTTTTTTTCATCATAAAGATTTGCAAGAATAAAATCGGCGCTTCTCCGGGCAGCTTGAATCATGGATTGGTTTTCAAGGGTTGAGCCGGCCCGGCACAAGGCGGCAATGACCAAGCCATTCCAGCCACTGAGGATTTTATCATCGAGAAACGGGTGTTCCCTTTTATCACGAAGACTCAGAAGTGTCTGGCGCGCCTCCTGAAGGCCCACCTTCAATTCTCTGTGTGATAACCCGGATACTTTAGCTATCTCCTTCTGAGATTTGGGTTGATGGAGAATGTTGCTCCCCTCAAAGTTTCCTTTTTCCGTGACCCCGTGAATTTGACAGAAAATATCTCCAAATTTTTCTCCGAGAATTTGCAGGATTTCCTTTTTATCCCAGATATAAAAGGTCCCCTCGCGCCCTTCCGAATCGGCATCCTCGCCGCAGAAGAAGCCTCCCTTCGAGTGGGTGAGGTTTTTCAGGACGTAGTTGAGAATATCTTCCGCCATTTCGGAAAAGAAGTGGTCATGGCTGACCTGAAAAGCTTCGACCGCTGCAAGTGTCAATAGGGCCTGATCGTACAACATTTTTTCAAAGTGAGGCACAAGCCACTCCCTGTCCACGGAATAACGGTGAACTCCACCTCCAAGCTGGTCATAAATTCCTCCCTTACGGATAGCCCTGAGTGTTTCCAGTGTCATGGTTTTGGCCTCTCCATCTGCAAAACGATCCCAGAGTCGAAAAAGAAGGAGAAAATTATGGGCCATGGGAAACTTAGGTGCTTGCCCGAAGCCTCCCGGCCGGAATCGTAGCTTTCTTTGAAATAGTGAAGAGCGGTGCTCAGGGGCTCGTCATTAACAGGCATTTCCTCACGCGGCATACTCTCAATCCGTTGCAGGTTATCGATCAGGCTGTCGCCACTTTCCTCTATTTCACTCCGTTTTTCCTTCCAGGCTTCCGAGATTTTCTGCAGCAGGAAAATAATTCCAGGGTTTCCATGTTTATTGTTCTTTGGAATGTAAGTTGCGGTATAAATGGGTTTTTTTTGGGGAGTCAAAAAGATGCTTAAAGGCCATCCGCCCCCACCTGTCAACATTTGACAGACATTCATGTAGGTATTGTCGATGTCGGGGCGCTCTTCACGGTCGACCTTGATCGGGATAAAGTGTTCATTAATTACAGATGCGACGTCATCATCCTCAAAGGATTCCTTTTCCATCACGTGGCACCAGTGGCAGGTGGAGTAGCCGATGGAGAGAAAAACCGGTTTGTCTTCCAAAGCTGCCCTGCCAAAGGCCTCCTCACCCCACGGATACCAATCGACAGGGTTGTGGGCATGTTGGAGGAGATAGGGACTTTTTTCGCTGATGAGGCGGTTAGTGTGTTTGCTTAATCCGGAATTGTGTGTCATATGGCCTCCCTTCCTCTGAGTTTCACTCTATTCTAGCATGGGAGTGAAGGGTGCTTCAAACCGGCTGAAATAGTTGTTCAAATAAAAAAAGAGGCCGTTCTGGGGAGGGCCTCTCGGTTTGATATAGGCTTGAGAATAAAGGAAAAAAAGCGCCGGGGGGACTTCCCCGGCGCTTTTTAAATTAAACTCTTGATTAATATGATTATTTAACCTTTTCGACATCTACGCCGAAGGTAATGGCGCCGATGACCGTGTCCCCATCTTTGACAGGAACGGAAACCTGAACCAGATAAGCCTGTGCGCTTTTGTCGAATTCCACGTCATCGACAAATACAGCACCCTGGCCGCCGTTATAAGATTTCTTGAATTTTGCTTCGTCTCCCTGCCAGTAGTCAGAGGTTTTGTCACTCATGGCAACGTTGGCCCCCTGGTTGTCCATAAGGAAGAGTTCCACCAGGTACGGTTCGCTGTCGCGAAGTTCAGCAAGGCGTTTTCCTGCAGCGGAATCCATGATGTCTTTCATGTAGTCGGCAACGCCGGCATCGCCTTTCCATTTGGTGTCCATCGCTTCGATGTCGGCCATGGATTTACCTTTGGCGTTTTCGGCTTTAACGGCATCCACCAGGACCGCATCGGTTCCGATAGCGGCAAGTTTCGCGTTGGCAAGATCAATAACTTGTTGCGGAGCGGCTTCAGCGAAAGAGAGGCTGATGGTGACAAGAAGGATAAAGAGGGTGGTCAGGCCGGAAACAAACATCTTTTTCATCATGAAAGTTTTCTCCTTTGGTGTTTTGGTGAGACAATTTAGAAAGGCGAATCTATCGCGCCGTAACGGCGGAATTGAATGAATTTTATACAAGTGCAGAGGTGGCTGAAAAAAAGGGGTCGTCCTGGAAACGACCCCTTAGGACTGGACAAGCTTGAGGTTTAAGGGAAGAAAAAATGCGCCGGGAAAATTTCCCGGCGCATTTTTTTCAATCAAACTTATCCGCCACCAAGTTTAATTTTGAAGATACGGGCGGCAATCATGAGACCAGTCATGACTGTGAAGATAATACAGCTGAACCATCCAAAGTAGGTTGCCCAGGCTCCGGGATA